>CAVZGE010000007.1:0-253466 GCA_963774745.1 uncultured Actinomycetes bacterium
GCCGTGAGCCCGTTCCCGGGATCGCCCACCCCATCGCCATTCCCGACCCCGCCAGGGTGGTGGACTCCATACCGCGCCCGGCGATTTGCCTGCCGGGCCCGGGTCCGGTGATCAGCCTGTTGCGAACTGCTTGACGGTCGTCAACTGCACCGGGAACTGCGGCAGGAGCGAACTCATGTCGATCGGGTCGCCCTTGGCCACGCACAGCATCAAGCTGGTGAACGACTGCTGCATCGGGTCGGCCGCCGCGGCAAGCTGCCCCTGCAGTGCCTCCACGGGCACCGACTGCGTCGTGACGGGGCGGCCGAGGACGTCCTCGAAGATGTCCTTGGCCTCGAGCTGGCTGAGCGCCTCGGGTCCCCCGAGCTCCAGGACCGCGTTCCGGGCCGCGGGCACGGTCAGGCTGGCCACCGCGAAGGCCGCCACATCGGCGGTCGCGATGTAGCTGACCGGCTGGGTGCCCTCGCCGTAGAGGGTGACCGTGCCGTTTGCGGGGTCAAACCCGACCGCGGGGCTCAGCCACACCTCCATGAAGCAGCTTGGGCGAAGGATCGTGTACACCATGCCACTGTTCATCAGGTGGGCCTCCACCGCACGCTTGGCCCGGCCCAACGGGAAGTCCAGGTCCAGATTGGCCGAGAACGACGTGTAGACGAAATGCCCGACCCCCGCACGCGCCGCCGCGTCGATCAGACTCTTCACCCCCACCAGGTCAGTCGTCTGGATGTCATTGACCCCCGGCTCGTAGGAGAACGGCATCGACGACACCGTGCAGATCACCGCATCCACACCCGCACACGCCGCATCCAGGGACGCCGCGTCGCGCAGGTCAGCCTCGACGACCTCCACCCTCTGGGCCCGCAGGCCGACCACCCTCTCCGGGCTGGACGCGACCCGCACCAACGCCCGGACACCCACACCATCCGCGGCCAGCCGCGCGCACACCTGCCCACCGACCAGCCCGGTGGCACCACCAACAAGGATCATGACGCTCCCTCCAATCGGGATCCTGCCTCCCGGGAGGATCCCCTCCTCCGTCGCAAGGTCCGCGGCGATCACCATTCCTGGGCACCCAGGTTCGCCTGGCTGCTCGGTGGCTGGGCCAGACCCCAGCCCACCTCCTGTCTACCGACGCACCGACCGCCGCACAACAGCCCAAGGTCCCCCAGCGCGGTAAACCACACCCGGAGTTCGTTTGCGAAGCCGTGTGGTCGAAGGACGCGTGCCGTCGCGCCATGCCAAGGGCGGCCTCCCAACGCGATACGTGGAAGTTCGTCCCCGAAGTGACCGGCGCCCCTGGGTGGCCGGGTCGGCTGAGAGGTGGGCGCGGACTCGCCCCGTTGGTTCTCCAGGATCGATCGTTCATTCGGTGAGGTGCGTGGCGGCGACCGTGACCAGTGGGTAAGACCATTCAGGGTCGAGGATGCCGTCGGTCTGCCAGTTCATGCCCTCGGGGGCCCCTGCCTCATTGGCCCGCAGGTAGAGCACCGTCGACCCGAACTGCAGCACTGCGCTGACCTCATCTGAGGAGTAGCCGGTGTCCTGGTAGGCGTAGGTGGCATGCACGCGGAACCCGTCGACACCGGCCGGCGCGTTGGCGATGATCGCCTCGGCCTGCGCAACGGGTGAGTGCACCGCGAACGCTTCCTGGCAGTCCCGCGCACGACCCCGGGACCGGGCAACTGCCCGCTGCGCTGCGGCCGCATCGATGTACACGACCGCGTACTGGTCCACCTGCGCGACCCCGGTCACGAATCCCGGGGATGCCGCGCCGGCCGCGTCGAGCTCAGCCGGGCCCGGATCATCCATCAGCATCTCCAGGGGGGTGCAGGTCATCACCTGCCGGGACCGATCACCCCGGTGACCTCGAACAGCCCCATCGCGTCGACGAGGGTGTCCCCGGGGGGCGCCGGTGGGACAGCGGCGGCGGGGAGCAGGTTGGCGATCGCCCGCTTCGGCGCGGACATCGTCTCCTGCCCGCTCGGCGTCGGAGTCGGCCCGGTCCCGCTGTCCCCGGTGCCGCATCCAGCGACAGCCATGAGCGCGCAACTGATCGTGACTACCGCCGTGAGTCCTCGACCCTTCATCACGACCACCCCCTGCGGATCACGCCCAAGGGAGGGCGCACCACCCGCAACTCCAGCGTGCCACTGAGGTGAGCGGACCACCCGGGCCGTCGGGTCGACCGCCTCGTCGCCCAGGGCAATCGTCTCGGGCCAGCCGTGCGTCCCGCTCGGCCACCACCCAGTCGTCGGCGCTCGCGTCGAAGCCGAGCATCGCCGTGTCGGCGAACAGCCAGGTCCGCTCGGTGACCGGGTCGAACGCTGTCGCCCACCCGGTCGACGGGTAGCCATTAGGCAGGGTGCCGGGGATGTCCGCGCCCCGTGACCAGGTCCGCTCGATGGGGTCGAACCGCCAGGTTCGGCCCGGCTTCCCCGTGTCAGACCCCGGGGTGATGACCAGGATCAGGCGCCGGGCGGCTGTGTCGAACGCGAGGTCGTAGGGTCCATCAGCACCTTCGGCAGGTCCTCCTGCGGCTCGACGGCCTTCAGCTCGGTCCACGCGCGCTGGTCGAGGTCGTAGGCCAGGACGCCGGTGGCACCCGGGTCGTCGACCACCGCGGCCGAGACCAGCACGTTCGGGTCGAAGGCCAGCAGCCGGTCACCGTCCGGGTCATAGACGGCGTTCGGCCACGCCTCGGAACCACCACCGGTCGAGGGGATGGACGTCCACGACCGGGCGCCCGGGTCGTAGCTCCACACCGGCGTCCACCAGGTTGGGATGCCCAGGATCACCCCGGCACCCGGGTGGGTGACCAGCTGGTCGGTGGCGGGCAGCGCATCGTCGACCGGCTCGGTCCAGGTGACGTCTGCCAGCTCGGTCCATGTGTTGGTGCACAGGTCGAACGTCCATGTGCCCTGCTGGGTGGCGGCCCCCGACCCTGACGGCACGAACCCGGCCTCGCCCACCACGATCCCGGTCCCGGCCGGCTCCATCGCAGCCAGCAGGTACCAGTCCCGCAGCGCCGGACGAGCTTGGGCTGGATCCCCCGGCTCGTCCGGCGCCGACCCGGGCTGGCAACCCACGGCGGTCGAACCGATCGCCGACGGCGTCGGTGAACCCGAAGACGCATCCGTCCCCGCGGGTTCCGACCCGCATGCCGCCAGAAGCACCCCGGCAGCCAGAACACCGATCCACGGCCTGCCCATGACCAGCCTCCTCACCACTGCTCACCGGACCGTCACGGTCAGCCGGAAGGTGTCCAGGACGACGCCCGGGTCCGCGGCACCCCGGTACTCCAACTCGATCTCGCTGACCCCGGGGGACATGCCGGTGAACGTGAACTCGTTCAGATACCCCATGTCCTGCGAGCCGGGCCCCTCGCTGATCACCCGGGGCGGGCAGAACGCCCGGACCACCTCCCCGGCGCTCACCAGCTCCCAGTCCCGCCCCAGCGCGTGCTGGCCGACCAGAGTGACGCCGACGAAGCCGTTGCGGTCCACCTCGACGCTGCCCCCGTCGTCCTCGGCGTCCACGCGGGCGCCCTCGACCTGCAGCGACGGCAGGGTCGCGCCGGGCCCGTCGACGATCCGCAGCGTAACGTCGAACGTGTCGAGGGTGTCCTGCTCGGACCACGTCTCCCCGTCATAGGCGACGTAGACCACCTTCAGGGGGACCGTTCCGAGAATCGGGCCGACCTCAAGGACCACGGGTCCCTCGCCGACGGGCCCCCTGGTGGTCTGTGACGTCCATGCCCACGAGTCAGCGGCGCCCCCGCAGCGCACCCACAGTTGCTGCTGCTCATCCACGAGGCCCATGACGCCACCCAGAGCGAACCACCCCGCGTCGGCACCGTCCGGGTCAGGCAGGGTCACGATCACCTTCCCGCCCCGCAGCACGTCGACGGTCCGGCCCGCGTCACGGTCCGACAGCTCCAGCACGAACGGGGCACCCGCCGAGGTGGTCGGCGCCGGGGCGCTCGCACTCGGGCTGGGAGCCGGGTCGACCACCACCGTCGCCCGGAACACCTCCGTGGCCCGCGAGCCGGACCCGTCGGGGTCGTGCGCCACGACCAGGTCGGTGGACCCCTCCCGGACAGCGGTCACCTTGATCCGCGACGTCCACTGGTCATCGACCCGCTGTGGGTCGAGGACGCAGTACGACACCAGGCGCCGGCCGCTGGCCTCGGCGACCCCTTCGGGATTCGTGATCGACGCCTGCCCGGGCAGCTCGACCAGCACCACCCCGTTGCGCGGCACATGCACCGTGCTGGCCTCGTCCTGCGCGCGCAGCAGCACCCCGGCCAGTTGGGTCGACGGCGCCGCGGCTCCCGGCCCGCCGACGATCTCGAACGCGACGTCGAACCGCTCCGGCCCCCCATCACGCACGTAGGCCAGCGTGGTCGTCCCGATCCGGACCGCCTCGAACACCTCACGGGCGCCCTCGGTGGTCCCGCCCCCGGACCCGGTCGGGATCGGGCAGTAGGACGCCAACGCGGGATCCGGGTAGTCCGCCGGCTCGTCGTACTCCCACGTCGACCCACCCGGCAGGTCCAGGACCACCTTGCCCCCGAGCAGCACCTGCTGGGTCGTCCCATCATCAGCCGGACTCAGGTGCACCTCGAACGGAACCGCCGACACACCGGGCTCGGCCGGCTGCTCACCCCCCGACGCGCACCCGCCGAGAACACCGGCCAACAAGGCCACGGCCGCGACCACCGGAAGCCGACGGCAGGGGCGCGTCATCGTACCCACCTCTCACAGGAAGGCGCCCGAGGCGCCCCCCCTCACCTCCATGCTCTGCCCCTCACCCCCACCAGCACAGAGCCGTTCGGCACCCGAACCCGCAGGGCCGGACCGCAGAGTCAGTGGCCTGCTCAGCGGACCGCCCCGAACAGGACTTGGTGCCCTTGCCCTGGGCTCAGCCCGGCTGGGACGGTGGAGGGGTCGGGGGTGCGGCGTCTGGACGCGCTCCGGCGTGGGGGTCGAGATGATCCGTTCCATTGCTGCCCTCGGGGTGGGCATCGTTCTCTGCGCTGCTGGGCTGGCCGGCCCAGTTGCCACGGCGGCCACACCCGAGCCCGTGGTCAGGCCCGTAGTCCACAGCGAGGCGATCTCCCACGACGGGCGCTACCTGTGGCCCAGTGACGACACCTACCAGATCGTCGATCGGCTGACCGGCGCGCGTTCGGCCGCGCCCACCTGCAACGGCGACCACTGCTGGTCGGCGGGGTTCGTCCGGGACAACCCCTCCCTGGTCCTCACCTTCGAGTACGGGCCCCGGCCCGACCCCAGCGAGAACGGGGACGGCGAGCCGGCGAACGTGTCCCCCCTGCTCGGGGTGTACCTGATCGACACGTCCTCGGGGGCCCGGCAGCGCATCGACTCGGACTCCTCGGGTGCCCCCTTGGTGCCGGCCTGGCGCAACGAGGGGTCATGCGGCAACGAGTGGTGCGACAACTTCTACGACTATCCGAAGGTCTTCATCGGAACCCAGTCGGTGTCCCGGAACGGTCGGACAGTGGCGTTCTGCACCAACTACGCGCAGCCCAAGGTGCCGCTGCTGTTCGTGAAGGACCTGAGCACCGGTCGCCTGACGCGCACCGGCCTGCGCTGCCCGGTCATGGACGCGATGGCCGCTGAGAGCACGTTCACCAGGACTCCCGAGATCTCGGCAGACGGCCGCGTCGTCCACGTCAACGGGGACGTCGTTGGCGACGGCGCACCCTACCTGCGCTGGACCGCGGACACGTTGTACTTCACCCGCACAGGCAAGGCCCGCAAGGTCAGCGGCTGGGGGAGCATGACCCGCAATGGGGGGGCCGTGTTCATGCGCCTGGGTGTCCCGAAGGGCGCCACGCCTAGGTCGCGCATCCGGGTCGGCGCCTACACCGTGAAGACCGGCAAGGTCCTGCGGCTGTCCGGTCGCGACGCGATCCAGGCAACCCCGGTCGAGTGGTTCACTGCCTTCGACCAGGCGAGCTACCGCGGACGGTTCGTGGTCGGGATGCAGCCGGTCCTGTCCGAGGGAACCTCCGGTGAGCTGCTCGACGTCCGCGTCTGGGTGATCGACCGCAGCACGGGTGCGAGGACCGACATCGCCGCGATCCTCCGGCAGCGGGGCCACCGTGCCGCCGCATACGAGGGGCCGCCGATCATCTCCGGTGATGGTCGTGTGCTGCTCGTGCGCGTCATGACCGCTGATCTGGAGCGCACCGAGATGGTCGCGATCACCGGCTGGGAACCGACCGCCCGGGCAACCGTCACGACGAACGCCGCAAGGTCGAAGCTGGTCGTGGACGTGGACCCCGACAAGGGGTCCGGGTTCTGGACGTTCCGGGTGCAGGCCCAGCGCACCGACGGCAGCTGGCGCACGCTCAAGCGGACCTACCGGACACAGGGCAGCCGCGAGACCCGCACCATCGACCTGCCCGCCGGCACCTACCGGGTCCGGGTCCAGCCTAAGAACGGCTACCTCGGCTCGACGTCAACCGAGGTGACCCTCGCCACGTAGGCAGGCGGCCGCTATCCGAGTCCCAAACAGGCTACGGCCGTGGGATTGATTCCGGGATCGCCCACCTCGTCACGGTTCCCGCCCCCACCAGGGAGGTGAACTCCATACCGCGCCGGGCTCCGGGGTCGGCCGCTCCTCCGTTGGACTCCCTGCCGGGGAGACGGCCCGTGGTTTGTGTGCTGCGCCGACTGAGGCCTAAGCGGAAGTGAGTCCCAGCGCGGACTGCGGCCGTCAGCCGATCAGCGTTACGGCGATCGCGAAGTAGACCGCCAGGGAGAGCAGGTCCTGCACGACGGTAGCCAGCGGTCCGCTGCCGAAGGCGGGATCTCGACCGGTGCGGGCCATCATCCACGGTAGGAGCATGGCCACGACGGTCGCCATGGCACACGCCGCGAACAGGGAGAGCCCGACCGTCCAGGCGAGGTCCAGGGCATCGAACGCCGCCGCCACGCCCACCACGCTCAGCACACCCAGCAGCACCCCCACCACGACGCCGGTGAGCGCCTCCAAACGGAAGACGCGCCGGATCGGCACACCCACCGAGAGCCCCCGGATGACCAGCGCCTCGGTCTGGGTCCCGACCGCGTCGGCCATGTACACCACGCCAGGCACGAAGAAGGCCAGCCGCACGTCGGCCTGCAGGTAGCTCTCGAACCCGCGCATCAGCCACGCGGCGAACGCCGCCCCCGCCAGTCCGATCAGCAGCCAGGGCAAGCGGTGCCACAGCCGGCTGTGCAAGGGCTCCTCCGAGGCGTGCCGCGCCGACGCCGTCGAGCTCAGGTACCCGCCGAGCCGGGCCAAGTCCTCGTCGTGCTCGGTGAGGAGCACTCGAAGGAACCTGGTCGGTGGCACGAGCCCGCAGAACACCCCGTTCTCATCGACGACCGCCAGGCTCGACTCGCCGGCGCGGACCGCCCGCCAGGCCGCCTTCTCCTGGTCGAGCCCGGGTGCCACGACCGGGTGTTCGGCGTCCATCAGAGCCTCCGCCACCTGGTCGGCCGGGGCGGCCAGGAGGCGTTCCACCGGGATCAGGCCTAGCAGCCGCTGACCTCCCAGCGGCCCGGCAGCCAACACCGCGACGTCGCCCACCGAGTCGTACGAGCGCCGCATCAGCGTGTCGCGCACCTCACCTGCGCGGTTGGTGGCCCGGCACGTGGGCACATTCATGGTGACGTACTGATCCACCGATCCCGGCAGCAGGGGTCGGGCGGCGGACGCGGCTTGGGTGCTCACGGCCCCATGATGCCCCCGCGGGTGCCGGCCACGGATCGTGTGCCCCGAGCGCTGCCCTTGCCCCGGACGGCTGTGCGAGGTCAGCCACGGTGGCCCTAGACATGAGTACCCGCCCCGCGCTCCCAAACGGACCCCGTCGGGGCTGAACAGTGCGGCCCTCACGGCTGGAGTACCGTCGTGGTGTGTCGGTGGCCCCGGTCGGCGGGTAGGTAGCACCCGCTGCGCGGCAACCCGGACTCCCAGGCCGTTGCCATCGCGGCTGTGCTCGTCGCCAGTGGCACCGTCGCGATGAGGTCGGATTCAGGCGAACCTCGCCGCAGCGAGTCTGGCGCGCCCGGCCCCTCGTTCACGCCTCTGTCGGCGCCTGATCCTTGACGCCTTCCGAGGGGCGGTGGGACGCTCGGATGGTCGGTTAGGTGAGCCTCAGCAGGCCCGGTTCTCGGGAGCAGCGGATCGTAGGGAGGAGGCGCTCCATGAGGATGCACAGCCGTTCCCTTGCCGTTGTGATCGGGGCCTGCTTTGTGGTGCTGTCGGGGTGCGGAGCAGGCGATTCGGACACCCCATCGCCGAGCCCCGCCCCAGCGTGGTCACAGGGGGTGGTCCCCACGGCCGACCAGTTGGAGTCCGTGCTGCTCACCAGTGACGACCTCGGGGGCGCCGACTGGACCAAGTCCCTGGGCAGTCCGGGTGACCTCTGGTTCTGCCCCGAAGCGAGCACGGAGTCCAGCTCGGCCGCGGCCGACGTGACGTGGCAGGCGTCGGTCCAGTTTGTTACAGGACAAGATGTCGCGAGCGCCACGGCCACTAAGGATCCCCCAGTCACCGTCACCGTCGTCGAGTGGCTGCTGGCCGATGAGCCTTCACAGATCGAGCAGACGTTCACCGCCCTGCGGGAGGGGGCAGAAGCCTGCTACGGGCCGGACACGGTGGACGGTCGGGCGGTGGTGACTGCCCCGATGGGGGTGCCTGCGGTCGGCGATGATCGGTTCGGCGAGTCCGATACCTACCTCATGGGCGAGCCCGGGAACCCGGACAGCACGTTCCTGCGCGGGGCGATCGTGCGCGATGGGCCAGTCCTCATGCTCGTGAGCATCACCGAGAACGCACCCGACGAGGGATTCCAGCCACAGCTCACCCAGGACTACGTCGACACGATCATCACCACGGCGGCGGCGAACCTGCCGTAGCCACCGATCCGCACCAGGAGTCCCGAACGACCGTTCCAACCCACCCAATCGACCGAGGCACTCTCGCGGCTCCGGGCCAACCGCACGGCCGGGAAGGTCCGCTGCGGGGTTGTGGGTCGGTGAGGCAATCCCGTTTCGGGTCAGCCAACGACTAACAGGGTGGATGACGAGGTCGGGAGGTGAGGGTGGTGGATGAGGTCCCCAGCGACGCCACCCTGATGGGGTTGGTCGCCGTGGGGGACGAGGCCGCGTTTGAGGAGTTGTATCGCCGGCACGCGCCGTGGTTGCAGTTGCGGTTGGACCGGCGTTGCTCCGATCCGGGGGTGGTGGATGAGGCGTTGCAGGACGCGTTCGCCGCGGTCTGGCGGTCGGCGGGCCGGTGGGATGGTCGGGGCCCGGTCGCGGCCTGGTTGTGGGGGATCGCCATGCGACGCCTGGTGGACACGCTGCGCCGGCAACCCGCGCCCGGCTGCGCCCTGGTGCCCGAGGGGCGGGTTGCCAGTGCCGAGGACGAGGTGCTGCTCGCGGTCCAGTTCGGTGACTTGCAGCCGGCTCTGGATCGGCTGTCGCCGGAGCTGAGGGTTGTGGTGCAGGCGATGGTGGTCGACGGCCTGACGGCCGCTGAGACGGGCCGGCTGCTGGGGGTGCCGCAGGGAACGGTGAAGACCCGCATCCGGCGGGCCAAGGGGTTGCTCAGGGAGGCGTTGGCATGACGACCGCGTGGCACGCAGATGAGCACCTGTTGGGCGCCTACCGGGCCGGGGCCTTGAGCCTGGCGCAGGCCTCGTCGGTGGAGACCCATCTCGTGGCCTGCGCCCAATGCCGGGCGGCTGCCGCGACCCACGCCGACTCGGTTCGGCTGAGCCGCACGTTCACTGCCGCGCGGGCGCTGGCACACGCGGCCCCACCGCGGCGCCTGGAGCGAGGGCTGCGACGGCTCGGGGTCGACGATGCGGCGGCCCGGATCGTGATCGCCTCACCGGCCGCGCGCCGGCCGTGGGTACTGGCCACGCTGATGCTCGCCGGGTTCGCGACGGCGGGGGCCGCCGTCGACGGTAGGGCGGCCACCCTCGCGCTGATGCTCGCGCCGCTGCTTCCACTCCTCGCGGTGGCGATGGCGTACGGCCGGGTGGTGGATCCGATGGCCGAGACCGAGGCACCGTTGCCCTACCCGCGGCTTCGGATCGTACTGCTGCGCGCGGTGGCCCTGCTGGTGCCGACAGTGGCCGCGATGCTGCTGGCCAGCGCCCTGGTTCCCGATGCCCCGGCACCGACGTGGCTGCTGCCCGCCCTGGGGCTGGCGCTGCTCACCCTGGTCCTGGCCCGCGGGCGTGACCCGTTGCCCTACGGCGGTGCGGTGGCCGCAGCCTGGTTGCTCGGCCTCTCGGTGGCCCGCGCCGCACTGGGTGAGGCATCGGTCGTCTACTCCGCCGGTGCGCAGGTCGTGTTCGCTGTCGTCGTCCTTGTCTGCTGCGCCGCGTTGGCCTCGTGGTTGCGCGCGCCCGTCCTCAGGAGCACCCCATGAGCACTGCACCCCAAGCCACCCGCACTGCTGGGTTCACGGCCCAGGGGCTGACCCGCTCCTACCGGGGCACCCGCGCCCTGGACGGGGTCGACCTGGTCTCGGGGGTGGGGCTGTTGGGGGTTCTGGGCCCGAACGGGGCCGGCAAGACCACCCTGCTGCGGATCCTGGCCACCGTGGCGGCCCCGGACAGCGGGACCCTGACCCTGTTGGGTCGCGACGTCGCCAACACCGGACAGCGCCTGGCGGTCCGCCGCCGGCTCGGGTACGTCCCCCAGGAACCCGGTTTCCCCCGGGGGTTCACCGCCTACGAGTACGTGGACTACATCGCCCTGCTCAAGGAGATGTCCGACCGCCGGCACCGGGCCGCCGAGGTGCTGCGCGTCCTGGACGCGGTGGGGCTGGCGGACCGGGCCGGCACGAAGATCCGCAAGCTCTCCGGGGGGATGCGCCGGCGCCTGGCCCTGGCCCAAGCCCTGCTCGGAGACCCCACCCTGCTGATCCTCGACGAGCCGACCACGGGACTGGACCCCGAGCAGCGTCTAGTGGTGCGCGACCTGCTGTCCACCCTCGCCGAATCGCGCTGCGTGGTGCTCTCGACGCACCTGGCCGAGGACGTCGCGGCCCTGGCCCACCGGGTCGCCGTGCTCCACCAGGGGCGGGTCCGCTACGTCGGGCCACCCCGGGGGCTCACCGAGGTCGCGACGGGCCGGGTCTGGCTCGGCCCCGAGCGGGACCCGGGAGCGCGGCTCGCGTGGCGCGGTGAGGACGGCACCGTCCGCCAGGTCGGCGACCCACCGCAGGGCGCCGCTCTGACCCCGCCCACGATGGAGGACGGCTACCTGCTGCTCGTCGACGCCGGGTCCACCCCATGAGCGCCCAGGCCGTCCTCGACTCACCCCCGGCCCCGTGGGCGGAAAGTGCCGTGCTCGCCCTGGCCCGCCGCGAGGCTGGGCGGATGCTGCGCCATCCCGCGTATCTGGCGGCCCTGGGCTTCACGGCCCTCGTCGTCGGGCAATGGATCGCCCGCGAATCGGGGCTGCACCGCCCAGCGCCCGCGGTCTACATGATCCTGGAGTTCGGGTTCACCTTCTGTTATGCGCCGATGACGATCGTGGCGGTCAACCGGGTCGCCCGCAGCACCATGCGCCACGGGCTGCCCGACCAGCTGCGCAGCACACCGGTGGACCTGCGGGCGCGCACCGTGGCCCTGTGCGCTGGTGTGGCGCTCGGTCCGGCGGCCCTCGCGGTGGTCGCTTCGGTCGTGGCCCTGACCCTGAGCCCATACGCGGACGCGGCCACGACCGGTGAGGGCGGCGGCTATTTGGGTCGTGGTGCCGCGGCCCTGGTGCAACTTCCTGTGCTCACGCTGGGTGCGGGACTGCTGGGGATCCTGATCGCCCGGTGGCTGCCCTATCCCGGTGCCCTGCCGTTGGTGTTCCTGGTGACCCTGATGGTGGTCACGGCCTCCGGGCAGCCGTTGGCGTGGTTCAAGCCGTGGCACCTCTGGTACGGCGCCACCGACGGGAGCACCGGCGAGCTCCCGGCCGCCCAGGATGCCTGGCACGCCGTCTACCTACTCGGGCTGGGTGCCCTGGCCCTCCTCGCCGCCCTGTGGCGCACCCCCGGACCGCGACGCGCCCTGGCCGCTGCGGGGGTGGTCGCCCTTGCCGTGACCGCGGTCGCGGGGATCGCGCAACTGCCATGACGCCCCGGTCGGTGTGGGTCGTGCTGGCCATCGCTGCGGCCACCGGGCTCACCATCACCGGCCGGGTACGGGGCTGGACCGATGACCCCGGCGGGTCCGCGCAACTGGCCCGCTACGTCGGGGCAGCACTGGCCATCGGGGTCGCTGGGGCACTGGACACCACCGGGTCGGACATAGCCGACGCGGCACCCCGCCCACGGTGGCGGCGGCACACCACCTGCCTGGTGCCGGCCGTGGTCCCCCTCGCCTTGGCCGGGGCCGTCCTGCTGGCCTGGTGCCTTCCAAACGCTCGGCTCGGTGTCGTCGGCGGGCTGGCACTCGAAGCGGGCGTGATGTCCGTCGCCGCGGTGGCCGGCGGGGCCATGTCGCGGGAACGGCCCGGCCAACCCAGCGCGCCGGCGGCCACCACGGCCGTCGCCGCACCCATGGCCCTGCTCCTGCTCACCCCGATGGCCCCGGCGCGGCTGGCCCTGGTGGCCGACCCCGAGTCACCGACCTGGTCATCGGCGCACCTGCGCTGGGCGCTGCTCGGCGTCCTCCTCCTGACCGTCCTCGCGCGCCTCTGGGCCGACCCCGGGCGCCCCCGCAGGCACCACCTGCCCGGAATCGGCCGGGGTCGCACCCGGCCCGCCGGTCCTCCGACACCCGACCTGTACGCCGCGATGCCGCGAGCGGCCGGGACACCCGCCCGTGTGCGGGACGTCACCCCCAAGCCCAACACGACTACCGCCAGCGAGGTCGCCCCGCCCCTGCTTGCGGGGCACCCTGTGGCGGCCCATATCCCCGCAGAGGGGCCCACCTCACCCGCGATCAGGAGTGCGCCATGATCCCCGGACCCATCACCGTCCTGCTCCGCCTGACCCTCGCCTGCGTGACCCTCACGGGACCGGCACGGACCACGCCGGTGCACCCCCCACCCCTACCCGGTCTCATGACCACCGGGTCGCTGCCTGACGGGACCACCGAACCACGGCCGCCACCAGCCCCGCCGACCTCGCCGGCCTGCAGAGCGCGCTCGACGGGGCAGTGGCCGACGGCATACCCGGCATTCGACCGGAGGACCGGACAGCGTCCGGCCTCCGATGATCACTCGGTCGCGCTCTGCGGCCTTGACTGAGAAGGAGGAAGACATGGCAAGCCCGGTCTACGAACTGTGGATGTCGAAGCCCACAGAGGCGTACTACGCGTTGTCGAAAGAACAGAAGGACAAGCTCACTGTCAAGAACAGTGAGGCTCTGGCAGCAGTTGGCGGGAAGGCCGTCCTCGGCTGCGCTGCACCGTGGTCCTCCGACCAGCTGGAGGGTTGGGGTGTCGAGGAGTATCCGGACTTCGCAGCCTCGCAGCGGCACGCCGAGCTCGTGCAGGAGCTGAACTGGCGTCGCTACTTCACCGGGACCGTCATCCTTGGGATCAGGTTCGACACCTGACGGACGTACAGCGGTCACGGCTCGTCCACCCGGAAGCTCGCCGGGTTGGAATGCCGTCACGCCGCTGTAGGCGACCGACCCCAGGTACTTCTTGCCGGCGGCGAGACCGGAGAATGACAGGGTGATGGCACCGCCGCCACCGGAACCCCCACCGCGTCGGCCAACGCCTCATGCCACCGCTGGACGACCTCCACAGCGCACGACGCCCGGGCACTACCGCCTCCTGTACGCATCGACGGCACTACCCACGTCGTCACCGTCCTGGCTGTCGACCCCCCGATCCGACGTCTACAGCACGTGACCACCGCCACCGCTGGGCACCCGCTGGGTCGAGCCTCAAATGGGCTACCAAATGGGCTAATGGGTCAGACCGGACATCGGGATCGCCCACCCCATAGCCATTCCCGCTTCCACGAGAAGGGTGAACTCCATACCGCGCCCGGCGACATCGATCCTGGACGAGGCTCGCTTCCCATGCGTCCGGGTCCTGGGGCCACCCGAGGCAGCCCCAGGAGACCATCAGTCTGAACGGCCCAGGCCGGCGTCTCGGGCTTTGACGATGGCGGTGGCCCGGTCGGTGAGCTGCAGCTTGGTGAGGATGGCCGACACGTGGTTGCGCACGGTCTTCTCGGACAGGACCAGGCGGCGGGCGATTTCGTGGTTGCCCTGGCCGGCGGCGATGAGGTCGAGGATTTCACGTTCGCGGTCGGTGAGTTCGGGGAATACCTGGGCGGAGTAGGTTCGGCTGGTTCCGGTGAAGAAGTCCACGATCCGCCGGGCGACCGAGGGCCCGTACACGGCCTCGCCGCGGGCCACCGAGAGCACTGCGCGCACGATGTCGTCTCGGTCGGCGCCTTTGAGCAGGTAGCCGTTGGCCCCGGCGCGCATGGCCGCGAAGACGGCTTCGTCGTCGTCGTGCATGGTGAGGACCACCACGGCGACCGTGGGGTGGGCTTCGCGGATCCGGGCGGTCGCGGTGGCCCCGTCCATCCGGGGCATGGCCAGGTCGGTGAGCACCACGTCGGGGTGGGTGCCGGCCACCACCCTCAGCAGCTCGGCGCCGTCCCCGGCTTCACCGACGACCTCGATGTCCTCCGCCCCGGCCAGGGCCGCGACCAGGCCGAACCGGAACATCGGGTGGTCATCGGCGACCACCACCCGAACCCGGACAGCGCCCGCTCCGCTGACCGGGCCGGTGGTTTCGCGGGTCATAGTGGCAGCCTGGCGGTGACCACGGTGCCGTCGTGGGTGGACTCGACCTGGAAGGTGCCCCCGACCGCTTGGGCGCGGCGTCGCATGGAGTCCAGTCCGACGCCGGTGGGGGCGGTTGCGGGGATCCCGGTTCCGTCGTCGGCAACACGTACCATCAGCGACCCGTCGGCCACCGCGACCGCGACCTGAACCTGGTGGGCGCCGGCGTGCCGGGCCACGTTGGTCAGGGCCTCGCTGGTGATCCGGTAGGCCGCGGTCTCCACCTCGGGGCGCAGGTCCGGCAGGACCCCGACCTCAACGTCCACGTTGACGACCGGGGCGATCGCCGCCGCCCGCCGGCGCAGCGCGATGTCCAGGTTGCCCTCGTCGAGATCCGCGGGGCGCAGGTCGTTGATGACCCGGCGCACGTCAGCCACCGCGAGATCCACCTCCCTCCCGATCCGGTCGAGCAGCATGGCCAGGGTGTCGGGGTCCTCGGCGGCCAGCGCATCGCGGGCCGCCTGCAGCCCCAGCGCGGTCCCGGCCAGAGTTGGTCCCAGGCCGTCGTGCAACTCCGCTCGCAGTCGATCCCGCTCGGACCGGGTGGCGGCCACGACCCGGTCGCGTTGGGCTTCCAGGCTCCCAGCCAGGTCCAGGGCGTGCACCACCACCGCCACCTGCGGTGCCAGTGCGCTCAACACCCTGCCGTCAGCTGCCGAGTAGGTGGACCCGGCCACCCTGGGGGCGACCCGCAGGGCGCCGACCGGGTCACCGGCCACCACCAGCGGGAAGGTCACCGCGGTGTCGGGAACAGCCCCGTGCTCCGCGAGCAGCTGACCGGACGCCCCGGTCACCGACGCCCCCGGGGCGCGCACCGCGTCGGCCACCGAGGCCAGGACCACCCCCAGCAGTGACTCCGGATCGGCGGACTCCACCCGGCCGCCAAGGGACACCACCGCGCGCATCGGGTCCCGGCGTTCCCCGTACACGAACCGGTCGGCCCCGCGCTGCACCCGGTCACGCGCCGGGGTCAGGCCGACCGCGACCAGCCCAGCGGCGATCACCCCGGGCAGCGGCCCGCGATCCATCGCCGAGCCAGCAAGGGCACTGACCCCGACGAACACCGCCCCCACCACTACGGTCAAACACCCGTAGACCAGCATCGGGCGCAGCACGATGTCGAGCATCCGGTAGCGCAACACCCCGACCGCGATTGCCAGTGGGATCGACAGCCCACCGAGCAGGTTCAGCAACTGCGGCAAGGGCGCCATCAGGATCAGCAGGAACCCGGGCAGCACGGTGGCCACGTACCAGGCCAACTGCCCGCGCAGCGGGGACGTTGCCCGGGCCAGGCGCATCCCGGTCATCACCCAGATCGCCAGGGTTCCACCCAAGATCAGCGCAGCGCACCCCCCGAACAGCACCGACATCCACACCCCACCGGGCAGCTCGACCGGTGGCGGGCCGGGCGCGATGTCGTCATAGGCCTCGGAGGACAATGACGCGCCGACCGTGACCACGGTCAGGCCGACGGCCACGGCGATCACCGGCACCCGCCAGCGCCGCGACGCCAACCGGCCCTCGGGATACACCGCCATGATCACCGTCAGCGGCAGCAGCAGCGAGGGCAGGTAGATCATCGACGCGCTCAGGGCGACCCAGTCAGCGCCCGGCCACATCGGGTTCGCCACCCCGACGCCGTACCCACCGTAGGCAACGCCGATGCTGGACCAGCCCTGCAACACCCCGCAGGCCAGCACCAACCATCCCACCGCGTTCCCCGGGCGGACCGTGATCAGCAGGGCCCCGGTCAAAGCCCAGCAGGCTGCCAGCAGGGCCGCCGACACCAATAGGTGGGTGATCGCCCCCGGCACCGGGGGGATCACCCACACCGCAACGACACCCGCGCACACCAGTGACGCCAGGACCCACGCCAGCACCACCCGTGTCCGCATGGGCCCCAGTGTGGCCCGGTCGATGTCCCGGGCGGAACCCATCAGGTCCCGGGTGACCCGGGAGATCATCACGACCAAGTGGGGACATCTGCCTCAGGTGCCCCAGCGGTCGGGCGCCCCACGATGGGCCAGCCAACCACCCGCACAGAGATGGGGAAACCGAGATGACCAGCACTCCAACCACCACAACCGCCACGGCGAGGACGACCCGACCCGTCGCCGGGGTTGCGATCACCACCGCGATCGTGACCACCGTGGCACTGCTGTGGGCCAACTACGTCAACACCCCCTGGCGGGACCCCGGCACCGAATGGGGCATCGACACCGACCAAGGCGCCGTCGGGCTGCTGCTGATCGCCGGCTTCGTCGCCCTGGGAGTCGGCGTCGTCTACGGGGTGGTCGTGCGCCGTGCCCTGGCTGGGGACCCCGCACGGGCAGCGCGCACCGCGATGATCCTCGCCCTCGTCGGAGTCCTGACAATCGTGGCGTTCTGGACCGGGCTGCCGATCGTCCTGGGTTCCGCAGCGGCCCTCCTGGGCATGGACGCCCGTACCCGACTCGGGCACACCCCGCCCACCGCTGCCATCGCCATCGGCCTCGGTCTGCTGATCGCCGCCGGCGCCCTCTTCATCTGCGTGACGGGATGATCACCATGAGGACCCTCACCGCGCTCGCCGCCGCTGCCGCTGTCCCCGTCGCGCTCGCCGCCGCTGCCGCTGTCCCCGTCGCGCTCGCCGCCGCCGTGGCCGTCCCGTCCTCGGCCTCCGGGGACGGAACCGTGATCCGCTACCTGAGCACCGACCCGCAGAACACCGACCTCGACCTCGGTGAACCCGGGCTGTCCCCCGGCGACCGGCAAGTCTTCAAGAACGCCGCCATGCGCGACGGGAAGCAGATCGGGTACGAGGTCGGTGAAGCGGTCATGGTCGAAGTCACCGACAAGGGCCTCAAAGCAGCCATCAGCAGCACCCTCGTCCTGACCAACGGCACCATCACCCTCAACGGGGTCGTCGAGGAGGACTTCTCGCAAGGACCCGTCGGCTTCACCGCAGCCGTCACCGGAGGCACCGGGCGCTACCACGGAGCCACCGGCCAAGCCGTCGGCGAGTTCATCCCCGGGACCAACGACGTCAAGACCACCATCCGCCTCGAGTAGTCCCACGACCAGTACCGCGTGCCGGGTGCCCCCACCACAAGGGGCGCCCGGCGGCACACCAACCCCGATCACCCCGTCGCCCAGCGAACGGCGCCACGCTTGCACACCGACCCTCCACGGGCGCTCCTGAGTGGCCCACTGAATCTGAGGAGCGATCCAATGAACCGCATGCTCGCCGGCCTGATCACCGCGAGTCTGATTGCCGCGGTTGGGGTGCTGACACCCACCACATCCCAGGCCTCGGGCCGTCCCGCGCCCTCGGTGATGGAACGGTTCTACTGCCACCGGATCGTGGATCCGGTGGCCATGCCCCACCCGAAGCAGCCGGTCAACAGGGTGCCCTGCCTCCAGCGCCCGAAAGCGGCCCCAGCCCCCACGGGCTCCCGGCGATCGATGAGGCCGGCAAGCTCAATCCAGGGTGTTGCCTGATGCTAACCAGTGCCGCCCATGCTCCATCGGTCACCGTACGCCCCCGCCCGCGATCGCGCGAGCAGCACCCCGAACCTCTCGGGGACAGCCCGGCGGCGCATGACCACGCAGGGTACCGGCAAGCACCGTGCCGGGCCGGCGAACAACCCCTCGGCCCGGCACGGTGTCGGCGGCGCAGAAGTCAACGCCCAGACGCGACGATGTACCCAGATGACGGGCTGACCATCGGGCACGTCTGGAACCCGCCCGGCGCATAAGTAACGACCTCGACGCAGACCACCGCATGTGTGCCGTCCACAGCGTCCGACGGTGCCTCGGCCGACATGAACGCGCCACCGACGACAGTGCCAGCGGCCACTGCCACCGCAACAACAGATGCATACATGACGCTCCTCCTTCGACGCCAGTCCCGGACGTCTTCCGGAACGTGGATCCACCCGCGGGTGGACACTTCGAGTGTCAGACCCCGCGCCCGGGCCGCACATCCGGGCCAGCCACGCCCATCGACCGTGCTAGCACGTACGGTGGGCGGCCACCGGGCTCCTCAGCGTTGCAGCGCCCAAGCAAGACCCGCGGCGCGCCCGGGCGCGGGTTCGGCACCTCGCCGAGACGGCAAGCGAGGCCGCCAACCTGCGGGCGGTCGACAGCGCCTCAGTGGGGGGTGAGGCCGAACTGGTCAGCGATGACCACAAGGTCCCGGTGCCGGTTGTCGATCGGTGTGACGGTGGATGTGGTGAGTAGGGCGCCGTCGAAGATGGCCCAGCACTCCCATTGCCGTCCGAGGCGGGATTCGTAGCGGATGCCGCCGTAACGGGGTTGGCCGTCGTCATCGGTGCGGGAGTAGATCCAGGAGGCCAGTACCCGGGTGAGCCTCCTGTTCGCGCTGTACACGGAGCCCCGGTCGAGTTCGTCCACGCCCAGCGGGGCCAACTCCCCGTGGAGCTGGGGCCCGAGGGCCACCAGGGTGCTCGTGTTATCGATGTCGACGAAGGGAAGCGGTGCCGCCAGCGCGAAGCTGACAAGGCGGCGGTCCTCCCGCCACGCTGCCGGGATGCCGCCCGGGTCCATGTAGCCGGGGTCCTCCCGCACGGCCGCTGCCACGGCCGGCGACGGGCGGAACCGAGCCAACGTCTCAGCGAAGCAGCCCTGGATGGTGGTGGCCGCGTAGAGCACCCCTCCCCCGGGCACGTCGAACCTGTTCCCGGCCCGCGCCAACGTGGCGTCGGTCTGGCTGATCCGGGCGAACCGCATCGGATCCTCGCGTCGGCCGATCCGCCACAACCGGTCCGGTGGGACCACCAAGGTTAGGCCTGGCACCCTCACCCACCCGCCGCGAACGCGCGAGCCGCGGCCAGCGTCTCGCGCAGGTCACCCTCGGCGATCGCCTCAGCCGGTGCCCGATCATCGAGCTGCGGGTTCATCCCGATGAACCACGCCCGAATCGTCGGCGCTGCCTCGACCGGGCGCAGCAGTTCCAGGATCTGATACGCGGCCCGGACCCGGCGCTCTCGATCCAGACCAGGGGCGACCTTGCCGCTGGCCCACCGGTCGACCGTAGTCAACGACACCCCGAACGTGAACCCCGCCAACTTGGGACCCAGCAACTCCTTGACCGCCGCAACCTGATCAGTCAGAGCCACCTGCGCACCCGCGGCGTGACTGGAACGAGTCGTCGTCGACATCGCCATCACCTCCTGAACGCTAGCGTAACCCATATGCAGCCAGCGTGCCCCTACTAATGCCGTTAGTCTTGCAGCCTAAATGTGGCACTCACGAGTATGCCAAGGTCAGCGCTGTCGACTGGTCGCAGAAGGGATCGTCGCCGCCCTCGCCACCACGTCGAAGCCACCGCCGGGTCTCGGGCCATCGGCCGATCACTGGCGACGGGCCGGGCCGCGGGGTGCCCCGACTGGGCTACAAACTGGGCTACGACGAAGCGCCGATCTTGAGATCGCCCACCCCATAGATGATCCCGCCCCCGTCGGGGCAGTGGATGGATTCGCGGTGCAAGGAATGACGTCGTGGCCTTGCCCAGGCAACCCCCAACAGGCGACCATCGACGTTCCCCCGGCTCCCACGCGAATCCCCTGTCTGCGGCGGGCCCAGCCCACTGACTCGTACGGCCGGATATTAACAGAGCGCCATTGAGGGATCGGCCAGAGGCAAGCGTGACGAGTCAGCGGTGGGAGTTCGTTCCGGATCCATCATCGAGCGCTGGTCTCCAGCACCACACCCAGCGCGCACGACGAAGGCCGGTACGCCTCGACAGCGGTTGGGGGTACTCGACCTGGTGGGGCACACGGCAAGGGACTCGATCGTGGCCGGGCACCGCGCCTGGGCATGCCCGCCCTGCCGCCCTGCTACCGTTCCCGACGCAACACTTCGAGATGGTCGGGCTATCCGGGCATCTCAGGCTCCAGGAATGCGATGGGGGGAACGATGGGGGAATCGCGGCGGCCGGTGCGGTGGAGGGCCATGACCACGGGCGTGCTGCTCGTCTTGGGGGTCACTCTGGCCGGGCCCGGATCGGCGCCAGGCACTTCGTTGCCGGCGAAGACCGGGAACGGCACCCACTACCTGATCTGGCGCAACGGCTACTGCCCCGGTGGAGACGACCCGGCCGAGTGCGGCGGGGCGATGCGCGTGCAGATCAAGGGCAAGAAGGTTCGTTACCTGCTGCTGCAGAGTCAGGCGAACGGTGTTGGGACCAAGGGCTGGGCCCGGATCTCGAACAGCAAGGTGAAGGGCACCTGCACGAACGGCTTCGACGACTGGGCCTGCGAAAACCCGATCGTGCGGTTCTCCGCAAGGGGGAACTTGGTCATCCCGTCGTTCATGAAGCGGGTCTCACGGGCTAAGGCCGTGGCGCTCTACCCGGGGATCGCGATCTCGAGGACCGGGTGGGAGTCATGAACCGGCGCACTTGGGTCGCGACCTGGGTGCTAGCGGTCGTCGCCGCACTTTGGAGTCCAGGAATGGCCCCGGCTGTCGCCGCGCCGGCCTCCGACGTCGGTGCCATGTCCCTGGCGGTGTACTGGGAGGTGCCCTACCCGTTCGCAACCTCGCGCACCCGGTGGGAAGATCCATACTCGGCGGCGCTTACTGGCCCCGAGCGCAGGCTGTACGCGGGCCTTACACCACACTCGGGGTATCAGGTGCGTCGCTTGCAGTGGACTCGGTGGGGGGCCAGCAAGGTCGTGGGCAAGGGCCAGGCGCGGCTCTGCGACGAGACGTGCGGAAAGTACCGGCCGGTCAAGATCGTTCTGGACCGCAAGGTTGGGATCTCTTGCGGCGACACCTCGTCGGTTAGCCAGTACCACTACACGCGCTACCGGCTCTACGGGTTCCGCGGCATCGCCAACGGGTCCCGGTTCCCGGCCGCAACGATCTGCTGACGACCCAATGCGTCCCGGCGTCCATCGGGGCGAGACCGCCTGGGCTCGACGGTCACTCCCCACACATTTGGGCTACAAATTGGGCTACAAGGTCAGTCCGGATATCGGGATCGCCCACCCCATCGTCGTTCCCGCCCCGCGCCCCGCGGTGAACTCCATACCGCGCCCGTTGTGTCGATAGGCGGGGCGGCCGATCGCAGCCGCTACCTGAGCAGCTCGTCAAGCGGGACACTGGGGGTGCGGGAAGCGTTCGCCGGTCCCGAGGGTGAAGGGCTGAGCAGCCCCAGACGAGGACAGAGGGAGCGTGCACCTGTCGACCGGATGCCCGAGTTGAAGGAGCCTAGGACTGCGCTGGCCTCGGCCGTCGACCTGCGAGTGTTGGCCGAGCAGCGAAGTACGAGTCGGGGCGACGTTGCGTTCACCACCTGGACCGCCACCTGGGCAGTGCGGTGGATTCGGTCGTACTGCGGCGGGAGCAGCCTCAGATCACTCGGTTCGTGCCCACCCACAGCATTGCTGCGGGACGTCGGCCGAGGCGTGTCTCATCGGGGTCCTGACTGCCGTCGCGCCAGACATTCACGGGGTCCTGCATGGTTGTGCTCCGAGGGTGGCCAGGCCGGTTCGGTCGCCGGCCCCCCATCCGGGGGTGTTCGAGGGGCCGATCGTGCCGTACATCAGTTGCACGTTTCCGGCGGCGTGGCCCATCCCGACGGCGTGCCCGAGCTCGTGCGTATACACTCCGGTGCGCTGGCCTTCGAGCCCACCGCTCAACTGGCTGGTGACGCTCCTGTCGATAACGGCCCGCCCCCGCACAGCCCAGTGGAAGTCGGCCCCTGTGAAGATCAGCCCGCCGTACCCGGCCATAGCGCCGTTCAAATAGGACGACTCCCGGGTCGACGCAAATGCGAAGACGATGTCGATCCCATCTGGGTACGGCCCAGGGCTGGGTAGGGTGGGCATGTAGCTGGTTGGCCCGGCGTAACGCAGCGGCAGTCCAGACGTCGCCGCAACGCTTTTGATCGCGGCCACGACCAGGTCCAGATCCTCGGCAGGCCCCGAGCTCATATTCACAGCCACGTCGATCGGAGTGCACTTATCCCACGTGATCGGCAGTGCGGGGTTGTCCTTCTGCGTGATCAGGTAGGCGTAGTCGTCGGCGAGTCCCTGGTCCCGCACGGGTGCCGGCTCGGGCGGGGGTTGGGCGGTTCCAGGCGCGGGTGCGGTTATGGGTGGGCTTGGGGGACTGGGTGCGGGGCTGGTGATTTCCACGGTGAGCTGCTGGGACTTGCGCTTGGCCTTGTACAGCACCACGGTGCGCTTGGCGCCGTCTGCAGGCGCTGTGCAGGTCAGGTTCACAGCCACGTACACCGAACGTCGCGCCGCCTTGGCGCGCTTCCATCCGGACCTCGTGCACCTGACCTGCGTGGGCGTTCGGACCTTCAACTGGCTCTTGGACCTCAGCTTCCAG
This sequence comes from uncultured Actinomycetes bacterium, assembly GCA_963774745.1. Classification (GTDB taxonomy): domain Bacteria; phylum Actinomycetota; class Actinomycetes; order S36-B12; family CAIYMF01; genus Prado023. Next base: position 23,185 of record CAVZGE010000007.1, read on the forward strand.
GCGGTCGGAAGAGCGACCGTGCTCCGGACGGTGCCGGCCTGCACGGTGGCTGCCGCTCCGACCTCTTCGGCGCTGGAGTCCCCCGCCCCGAACAAGACAGCCGGCCTTGAATAGATGACGGCAGGATCGGAGGGAACTGGGGGCGCGGCAATGAAGGCAGCGCACAGCCCGAGGGCCAGCGTGGCAGACAGCAGACGGCCCTTCATCTTGTCTGAGTTGTCGGCCGGGCACGAAGGGCAAGCAAGCTATGAGCACCGTTCGGCGTAACGGGTTCCCGGGATCCCCCCCGCTGCCTCAGCACCCCGCCGATGACGTTGCCTTCGCAGGGCGCAGCAAATGCCTTCGCTCCCTTGTGGTCCACGTCGCCGGAGATGTCAGACCCACGCCCACAATGCGGGGTAGGAACGCAGCAGGCTGGGCACCCGGCTCGCTCCGCTCCCGGGCACGTTCGAGCGTTGAGGGCGCTAGCTGCGCCGCGGCCGAGGGTCATCGCTCTGTCAGACCCCCTGGGCAGGGCAGTTCGTGTTCGCGGAGCACGGCGCCCAAATGGACCCGAACCCGTACGTGCAGGCCGCCCCGGAGCGTGGCAGCGGCTGGTACTGCGAGGTGGTGGAAGTCCACGAAGGTCGACATCTCCGCGATGCAGATCCGCAACGGGGCTAAGGCCCGCGACGACCGGCTGGACGGCTACCAGTGGCACCCCCGGCAGACCAAGTACCGCAATCTCGACGAGGCGATCGCCGATTACCAGTGCGTTGAGCCCGCCCCGGCGCCAGTGCAGCCCGTCGTAGCACCTGTGACGCCCATTGCTGGACCTGTGGACCCGGCACCGCAACCGGTGGCCAACACGTACCAGGAGCGAGCCAACCTTCCCGTGTCGAGCATCAACCCAGACCTCGACTGTGGTGACATCCCGACCCAGTACAAGCCCATCAGGATCACCGGACCCGACTACCACGCCCTCGACCGCGACGGCGACGGCGACGTCCTGGGCTGCGACGTCTGACGACGCACCTCATTCTCGGGCCAGTCGGGCGATCGGCGACTCCTGCCCACCTGTGACCTCAGCTGGCTCGGTACAATCTGCCAACGGTGAGAACGGGGCTTGGGGTGCGACGGGGACTGGCAGCAGCAAGCAGCGCCTTGGCTGTCGTCGCCCTCATCGGCTTCCCCGCACACTCCGCACCGGCGGTTGCCGCGCCAGCAAGCGCCGGTGCGGCAGCAGCCGCCTCCGGGGCACCGGCGGCCAGGAGGCCGGCCGCGCGGATCAACGCCACTGGGAAGCTGCTGACCACCGGCCGGGTCCATGTCCTGGTCACCAGCAACGCGCGCCACGCCCAGGTTCGCTACCGCACCGCGTCCGGCACCCGGCGGACGGTCACCAAGCGGCTCACCCGGCGGACCGCCCGCTTCACCCTCCCTCGAGGTGCACAGTCCATCCGCGCACGGGGGAAGGCGACCCCGCGCCTGCGGGCCAGCGCCTGGATGTCGGTCTCGCTACCGTCCCCCGTTGCGCCGCCGGCCGTCCCCGCAATCCCCGAACCGCCGCCCACCGCCACCCCGGTGCCATTGCCGACCACGCCGACGGTAGCCCGCTCCAGCGGCCCCGCCGGCTACTCGACCGCCGTGTTCGGCCTACACTGCCCCTCTGCCCCGTCAGGGCAGAAGGCCGTGTGGGTGGTCATCTGGCCCGATGGGCGGATTGCGAGCATCTACTGGTCCAGCGAGGGCCGACCACTCGGAGGGTTCACGGTCCCTGCGTACCAACCCGTCGGGCCCGCTCGGGTCGCCGTGGACTGCCGCTACATCCTCGCCGACCAAGCCCTCGATGCCGCCAGATCGGCCCCCGTTGTGGTCGCCTACCCGTTCGACGTGACGGTCAACGCCCCCCAGCCGACGCTGGTCGCTGATGTCGATCACGCCCAGCCCGGTCAGGTCATCCAAGTGACCCAGGTCGGGGACTGCGGCAACCAGCCGACCGCAGGCGCCTACTGGTGGCTGTCGGCGTCCGACGGGTCAATCAACCCCACCATCCTCGGCGAGCCTCCAGTCGGCCCCACCGGCGCCTGGGGGCCGGTCAGCATCACCCTGCCCGCGACCCCGATGCCCTCCGGATCGTGGTACCAGTTGACTGCCACGTGCACGGCTGCCGACCAGAACTCCTGGGTCGGCTACGCACCCCTGCGCCTACCGGTCGGGTAACCCCGCCAAGCGAGAGACGGGGCGAGCCCGCTCCCCGCTTTGCCCGTTGACGACCCCAGCAACAGGACAACTGACATACCTGCGGGCAGCGCATCGGACACCGCTCACCCGGGGACCCGGATGTTGGCCCCCGGTCCAGCGCGGGCCCCCCAGCGGCCAGGTTCCCGGAAGGAGGGTCAGAGGTCGGGTTGGCAGGGGCCTTGTCCGAGGAGGGCCAGGCCGGTGCGGTCCCCGTTGGCGTATTTGGTGACTCCGGCGTTGCCGCGGGGGAACATCAGTTGGTCGTCGTGTTCGGTGTGCGCGAGCCCGACCAGGTGTCCGAGTTCGTGCATGATCACCGCCCGGGCGACGGGTTCGCCCATCGTGGTGCGGATCTCGTCGATCTTGACCGGGTCCAGGGCCACAGTCCCGGAAACGTAGGCGGTGTCTGTGCCGTCGCCGCTGGCCACCCGGTACGGCCCGGCTTCGCCGGCGATGTCCACCCCGAAGTCCGGGACCTCCGCGGGGGTGGCCCAGGTGATCAGCACCGGTGCCCATCGGTCGCCGTACCGGTCCGACTGGTACACGGCACGTTCCTGGGACGGGGCCTCGTCGGTGGCCCCGTCGTCGACGAACACCAGCCCGGTGGCCTTGCCCACTCGCTTCACCGCCGCGGCGATCATCTTCGCCCCACGGGGCGGCGCATTGTCCGGGCGGACCACGTAGTGGATCGGCCGGCATGGGGAGAAGGTGACCGGGTCCGACCCGTTCGTGGTGCTGGTGAACCGGTACTTGCCGGTGCCGCCGCCGGGCACTGGGGGTGGAGTGGCTAGCGGTGCCGCGGCTTCCTCCAACCCCGGCGGGGGCGACTCCGGGTCATCGGCCACCGCGGTGCCCGGCGATTGCGGGTCGTCGGCCGCCGCGGTGCCGAACCACCCGCGCGGGCCCCCCAGATAGGCGATCGCGAGCAGCGCCCCCACCACGGCCACGGTGAACACGCGGGCCATCCAGCGCCGCCGGCGGGGCGGTGAGTCCGCCAGAACGGGGGTGGAGCCCGACCGCCAGGCCGTGCCCTGCACCGGTCGTCCGGCCGCCTCATCGATGACCCACTGTGGGATCCGCCCGGAGTCCGACCGTGGAAGTTCATCCGGCGCCGGCGTTCGCCGCCCGCTCATGTGCATCCCCCGTCAAGTAGCGCTTGTCCTTCGAACAACGAGGATAGAGCCTCAAACACCACCTGCTGCCCCCGACGGTGCCGCCGGTAGCGGGACCGAGTTCACCTGTGCTGTTCCGGCCCCTTAACCCGTACCCGCACCCGCTATCCGAGGTCGGGGTCCTCGCGGACCGTGTTCCCTCGTCGGGTGGGTAGTCGGCGGATCCGGTCGATCGGGACGGGCCCGTCGTCGGGCAGCGCGCGACCGGCGTCGGCCTCGACCCCGGCGACGGTGTTCAGCTCGGCGAGGGTGTCCGAGCCGGGGGCCTTGAGTCCGGGGGCGGCGCAGTCGGACCACGGGATCCCGTGCCGGGCGTAGTCGGCAGGGCTGATCGGCCGGGTCGGCATGGGTTCGCCGGTGATCGCCTGCCACTGGTCGGGCGCCCGACGGGGTCACCAGCATCCGATCCCTGACCGAGCTTCCGGCGATCCTCAGCGGGGCGATCAGCGCCGCGGATGGGGGTTCGGGTGCGGCAGGATGCCGGTCATGACGGCCCTGGATCCGCTGGATGCGTCGGCGCGGGTTGTCGCCGACCGGTTCCCGGAGGCCATCGCGGCGTTCCTCGCGGGCAGTGTCCTCACGTCCCGCAGGACGGACCAGTCCGATCTCGACATCGTGGTGGTCCTCCCCGGGCCGCCTGCCCCGTTCCGGGACTCGGTGCGGGCCCACGGCTGGGTCGTCGAGTTGTTCGTGCACACCCCGACCTCGATCGCGCACTACTGGCAGACCGACCGGGTGCAGTGGCGCTGCACGCTGGCCCGGATGTGTGCCGAGGGCCGGCCGTTGGTAGATGTCGGGGGCGCAGGCGGGCGGTTGCAGCACGAGGCCCGGGCCCTACTCGAAGCCGGGCCTCCCCCGGTGCCCGCCGCGGAGCTCGACCGCCGCCGCTACATGCTCACTGACTTACTCGATGACCTGCGCGGCAGCAATGAACCAGTCGAGAACGCCTTCATCGCCGCGGGGCTGATCATGGCCGCCGGGGAGTTGGCTGTCCTGGCCCAGGGCGGGTGGCTTCCTTCAGGGAAGTGGGTGCCCCGCGCCCTGGCTGCGCTGCCCGGAGACCTCGGCCACGTCCTGGCGGGCGCCGCCCGGGCACTGGCCATCGATGGTGACAAGCAGCCACTCGATGACGCCGTCACCGGTGTGCTGCGCCTCGCCGGCGGCCCGCTGACCGAGGGTTACACCGTGGCCGGTGTCGACCCTGATCGCCCAGGGAGGCTCGCCCCGTGACCTCCCATGCGCAGCGGACCACGCGATGAAGTCCACGTCGCCGGCCCACGTGGTGTTCGACTGCGACGGGGTCCTGGTGGACAGCGAGCCCCTGTCGATCGAAGTGGACCGTCAGATGCTCTCCGAGTTGGGTTGGGAGCTGTCCCTGGACGAGATCATCGAGCGGTTCGTGGGCCGCTCCCACGAGCACTTCCTCCAGGAGGTCACCGACCGCCTGGGGCACCGCCGCCGCCCGGCTGGGACGAGGCGAGCACACTCCTCTACCGGGCCGCCTACGCCCACGGGCTCCAACCGGTGCCCGGCATCGTCGAGGCACTGGACCGGATCACCCTGCCGTCCTGTGTCGCGTCGAGCGGCACCCACGACAAGATGACCTTCACCCTCGGATTGACCGGACAGCTGGATCGCTTCGAGGGTCGCCTGTTCAGCGCCACCGAAGTCGCGCACGGCAAACCCGCACCCGACCTGTTCCTGCACGCCGCCAGGACGATGGGCTGGGACCCGTCATCGTGCGTGGTCGTCGAGGACAGCCCCTACGGTGTGGACGCCGCCCTGGCCGCGGGCATGCAGGCCATCGCCTACACCGGAGGCGTGACCCCCGCCCACCGGCTTGTCCGCCCCGGAGTCACCCTCATCACCGACATGCGCGACCTGCCCACTGCCATCGCCGCGCTACGAGGACGGTAAGCCGGCCACACGCTGACCTCCTGACCCCCGCCGCCACCCAACACTCTCCACCAGCTCCGGAAGCTGTGACGGGGCGCATTTCGGGGGTTGGTCCTATCGGGCCGCGCAGCTCGATCTCGCCTGGGATCAGTACGGTGGCATCTGGCCGAGGACCTTGTGTGCGGCGTCGACGATGGCCTGGCAGAGCGGGAGGTCGGCTCGTACGTCATCCGGGCTCGCTGGCAGCGCGTCGAGGTAGTCACCAGCATTGCGAGCGCGCCGGATCCGCGAGTAGGGAGCCAGGGTGGGGCCAAGTGGCGGGTCGAGTTGGGCGCGCACGGCTTCGTAGACACCGGTGTGCCCCGCGACCCGGGTTGGGCGCAACCCTTGAGCGAGGAGCACCGCGGTGAGCGCCTTGCGATTGGCTGCGTGCAGCGCGTCGTAGGCGAGCTCGACGTCGGTGCCGGCCAGGACGGCCGCAGATCGCAGGTGGGTCTGGGCCTTGCCGATGAGGCCCCGCGCGCCCTCGGGGTTGGCAGGCACGCGCTCCAGCCGCCCGTCAGCCAGCATCTGGTCGACGGTCGCGCGACCTTGGCCCCAGGGACTCATGAGGCCATCATTCCGGCCCGCACCTGACCGAGATTCAGTGCCACCAGCGGGCGTGAGCGAACCGTGGCCACGAACGGGTCACTCGTGTCGGCCCACCGCTGCGGGGTCAGGTAGGTGACGTTCACCTCCCGGCCGAGCTGGCTCTCAAGTCCACCCAAGGCTGCGTCCACCGCACCGCGCTTGGGTTGGCCGACGATCAGCACGTCGACGTCACCGGGCGCCTTGCCAGGCTCACCGCGGAACCGGGCCGCCCACGACCCGTACACATACGCCGCCTCGATCCCGGGCACACCGGCGAGCGCCTGCTCCAACAACCGGGCCGGACCGTAGGTCACGACCAGCAACTGACGCAGCGGTGCTGTTGCGGGGTTGTCGTCCGCTGAGTGCAGCACGATCGCCCGTCCGACACGTTCGCCACGCAACAGGCCGGCATCCAGCAGCCGCCGGCTCTCCCGCGACACGGTCGCCTCCGGTGCGCCGAGTTGCCGCGCCAGCTCGGCGGCCGTGACTCCCCCGTCGCTGGTCAGCACCTGCAGCAGCAGGCGCGCCTGCAGAGCCGACCGAAAGATCGGAACCAGCGCCGGCGCCTCAGTTCTCATATCGCGCACTATATCACTCATCAAACGAGTGTCTAGCGGAGTCGACATGGGCTGGGGTCCCGAGGCTCCGTCAGGGAGGCCGAGGGCAGCGCAGGCTGCATCACACGTTATCGGCCGCAGGGTCGTGGGCACCCTGATGCTAGTATCTGATCGGATACACCATGGGTGGTGGGAGGGTCGTCATGCAGCTGGCTGAGGTGCGCCGAGTCGCCGGCCTGTCTCAGACGGAGTGGGCCCGGGTCGCAGGGACGTCACGCCCGACGCTGTCCGCGTACGAGCATGGGCGCAAGTCCCCCACTCTGGAGACAGTTGAGCGGCTTCTAGCCGCGGTAGGGCAGGTGCTCGAGGCCCAGCCCAGAGTGCAGTGGACGGCGGTGGACGTCGGACGGGGCCGGGTCGCGTGGGTCCCGTCAACGCTGCCGCGACTCTCGGCGGCCGATGCGCTGCGCCGGGTCGCGCTACCGGTGGACTTGAACTGGTCGCATCCAGGCAGGGTGTTCGACCTTCGCGACCGGCGTGATCGTGCCCGCGCCTACGAGATCGTGCTCCGGGAGGGCAACTCCGAGCAGCTCACCGCCGTGGTCGATGGGGTGCTCCTGGTCGATCTGTGGCCCGAGCTGGTCCTGCCACGGGCCGTGCGCCGGGCATGGGCCGCGCTGATCGAGGCCACGGCGGGCGAACGATGTCCGGGCTGACCAGCCAGGCCCCAGAGCCGCGGCGACGGCGGTCACAGCGGGTTCGCTACCGTCGCATTCGTGAGCGATGCGTCCCCGTCCAGGCTCCACCCGGTCCCCAGCGCGGCGGGTGAGTTCGCGGCGCTGGCAAGCCGGTCCGGGCGCCTGCTCAACGAAGTCAGCCACGCCCAGATCATCGGCGCGCAGAACCTGCTCACGAAGGCGACCCACAGCGTTTCGGCCGGGGATACCCAGCGCGCCGAGCAGCTGATCGACCGTGCCGCTCAGCTGACGTACGACCCACGCGAAGAGGGGTCCCCGGGCGTCCGCGCCGCCTCGGTGCTCGTCTACAGCCTCATCGTCGACCAGTTCGAGGCCAGCGAACCAGACGACATGACCTGGCTGGACGTGCTCCTCGCGGTGCATCCCCACCTCGACCCGACAGGCCGGGCCGAGGTGGCCTCCGTGGCCCACGGATTCGTCCTACAAGACGCGTTCTTCACCGTCACCCCAGCAGAGGCAAGGCGAATCCAGCAGTCCTTCGGCGACGCCCCACTCGAGCCCGACCGGGGAGACAAACCAGACGCCACCATGGAACAGCGGCACCGCATCATCCGGTCCTTGGTCATGGCCACGTCGGCGCTGGCAGACGCCTACACCGAAGCAGCCGACGCCAGCCTGAGCCCAAGCCCGCCTGGCGACCCAGCCTGACCGAGGATCTCGCCCTTGACATTTGGGCTACAAATTGGGCTACAAGGTCAGACCGGATACCGGGATTGCCCATCCCATCGCCGTTCCGCGCTCATCCCTTGAACTCCATACCGCGCCCGGCGTGTGAACAGCAACAACGCGCGTGGCCATCACTGACGACCTGGCGCGCTCGCCTCGGTCACGTCCTCGCTCACTGCGGCGATGTGCTTGGTGCGGGGCGTGCCCCTGCGGGCTGATACTGCTGTCATGGCTGACTGCTGCGATCCTGAGGACCTCCAATCGGTCTTCACTCGCCGGTTCGCCCGACGCACCGCGAAGCGGTATCGCACCCGCGGGTTGAGCCCGGCGGCGACCCGGATCGTGGAGTTCGTGGCTGACCATGGGGTGGACGGCGCCTCGGTCCTGGAGATCGGCGGTGGGGTCGGTCAGATCCAGGTCGAGCTGCTGCGCCGCGGGGCGTCTCATGTCACGAACCTGGAGTTGTCCACCCAGTACGAGGACGAGGCGGCGCGGCTGCTGGCAGACACTGGCATGGACGGCAGGGTGGAGAGGCGGTTCCTGGACATCGCTCGGGAACCGGAGCGGGTCGAGCCGGCCGACGTCGTGATCCTGCACCGGGTCGTGTGCTGCTACCCGGACTACCAGGGCCTGCTGTCCGCAGCTGCGCAGCACGCCACCCGACTGCTCGTGTACAGCCACCCGCCGAGCAATCCGGCGACCAGGGCGGTGACCTGGTCGGAGAATGTTGCCCGCAGACTCCGGGGCAACGCGTTCCGCGGCTACGTCCACGCCCCTGCGGCCATGATCGCCGTGGCCGAGGCAGATGGTCTCAAGGCGACCTACCAGCAGCACTCCTGGGACTGGGACGTCCTGGGCCTGATGCGATGACCGCCGCCGGGCGGACGGCAGGGAGCTGGTCGGCTGAGGTCGATCTGAGGACCACCCAACGGTGCCGGCTCTAGGATCACCCATGGCCATCAGTTCCTCCGTCGGTTTCGCGGCGTCGATCGGTGGCCTCGCGGGCGCGTCGCTGGCCGCGCACCGCGGGGGCAGGGCGGCGGCCGCCGCCGCCGTGATCGGCGCCATCGGACTGGGCACGTCGGAGGCGGTCGCGCGGGCCCGTCAGAAGGAGGGCGAGATCCCCGCCCTGTGGCAGCGCATCGCGGTGAGCACGGCGCTGGCGGCGCCCCTCGGGTGGGTTCTGGGGTGGGCGACCGGGGCTGGTCCGCGCGCGGTCGGCACGACCACCGGCGCCGTGGTCGGGGCGATGGGGTTGCGACCGGAGAAGGTGGCCATGGGCCCCGTCGTGGGTATCGCCGTCGGGCAGGCGCTGTCCCGCCGACCGGCCCCGGCGGCCGTGGTGGCCAGCAGCACGGTCCTGGCCTACCGCAGCCTGTCCGCCGTGCTCTTCCGGAAGGCGCAGCTGAGCCTGGTCGCCGAACGGGTCCCAGCCGCCGACTTGCCGTTCGTGGTGCCCAGGCCGGCACGGTCCAGGTATGTCGGCACCGGCTACGTCCGGGATCTCGCGGAGGAGCTCGGAGCCCAGTACACCGCCGACGTCCCGGACGCTGGGATCGTGGCCTCCCTGGATGCGTTGGCCGGACCGGGGCTCGACCCGGGGCAGGTCGATCCGCTCGTACGCGAGTTCTACGAGCACACCACCCGGTTCGCTCTCGACATCGTCCCGCAGTGGCGGGCGTGGGTACGGCCCGGCTACCTGCTGTACCGGACCGTGGTCGCACGGCCGTTGGGGCAGGCCAACATCCCGATGAACCAGCGCGAAGCACAGCGTGGGATCCGCAGCCGCATCGACACGATCACCGGGGTTGATGACACGGTGTCGGTGCGCGGGTGGATCCGGTCGTTCGCCGATGACGACGAGCCGATCATGACCGGCATCTACACCACCTACACCCACCAGGGCTGCGGCTACGTCAGCGTCGGGTTCCCCGTCCCGGAGGGCAGCTTCACCGCCACTCTGCTCCCCCGGTCACGGCCTGACCGGGGCCTGACACTGACCAGCCGAGTTCACGACGGCCAAGCCGGTCACTACCTCACCTACGTCAACACCGCGGCTGACGAGCTCACCGCCCTGGCCGTGCCCGGCTTCCAGGAGCAACTCGACGTCTTCGTCGAGGACGGCGCGGTGCGCGCCGAGCACGCGTTCTGGATCTTCGGCTTCCCGTTCCTGACCCTGCACTACCGAATCACACGCAAGCCCACAACCCGCTGACCCTCCGGAGCATCACCTGGCCCAGGCTCGTGGAGCGCACCCAGGAGTTCGTGCTGCGCTGGTCCCCCGACAGCGGGCGGACCGTTCACGAGATCGTGCGCCAGCAGTGGAACTTCAGCCCCCACGGGGCCACCGGGCAGACGGAGGACCTCAACGTCGACCTCGCCGGTGTCACCGTCCTCGAACTGAGCATCGTGCCCGACATCGGCGCAGGCCCCGCGCACGCGTCGCCAGGACCGGCCCGCCGGTGTCTCCCCGGGCCCGCGTGAATGGTCCGCCCCCGCCGCTTCTGTCGCCGACACTGGGTACTGCTCAGGCGGCCCCTGTCTGACCCACTGCGCCGGGTCTAGGGTCGTTGTGAGAGATGGACCCCCGGCCCCGGGTCGAGTTGTGGCGAAGCGCTCGCCGGGGTCGGCTCACCTCCTCTGGTTGGTTCACCGATTTGCGGCCCCGCGTGGCCGCCACACTTCGTGGGCAATCACGTGGGGCCGCGCCAACACTCGAAGCCGCAACGTCGCCCCCCACGGGACTCACCGGCTTCCGGGGCGTATCGGGTCTTGACACACCAGATTAGGTAAGCGATGGTTTACGTCATGGATTCATCACATGATCGGGAAGGTGACGTGTGGAAGGCGCTGGCGCATTCCACCCGACGCCAGATCCTCGATCTGCTGTTCGAGTCCCCGGCCACGACAGGGGCCCTGGTGACCGCGCTGGGCATGGACCGGCACGTGGTGATGGCCCACCTGACCGTGCTGCGGGAGGCCGACCTGGTGCTGACCGAGAAGCACGGTCGGCAGCGGGTCAACTACCTCAACGCAGCACCCCTTCAGCAGATCCACCACCGGTGGATCTCACCCACCAGCGGACCGTGGGCCGCAGCGCTGATCGCCGTGCGCGACGAGGCCGAGGCCTCGGCCCGGCAGGACGACTTCACCGAGGACAGGAAGCGACATGGCTGACACCGAGATCCGGCATTCGATCATCATCGCGGCACCCATCGACACCGTGTGGGCCGAGATCACCAAGATCGGCACCCGTCAGCGCGCACAGCTGGACTCAGTCCTGGAGACCAGCTTCCGCCCCGGTGACCCGCTGTACTACAAGTCCCAGGACGGGTCGCGCATCTTCATGGTCGGGCGGGTGTTGGCCTGCGATCCACCGACCACGTTCAGCCACACCCAGGTCCTCACCATGCGAGACGACCCGTTGACGGTGGTGACCTGGCACCTGGAGGCCGTCGCGCAGGGCACCCGGGTCACGTTGGTCAACAGCGGGTGGCCGGCCGAGGCCAAGATGGACAAGGTCGACACCACGTGGAAGGGCATCCTGGCCAGTCTCAAGTCCGTCGTGGAGACCGGGGACGTGACCGGCCGGCAGAAGGTGACCCTGTTCTTCATGCGCAGGTTCATGTTCATGATGCCGTCCACGACCAAGACAGGCAACGTCACCGTCCCGGACTGACACCCCCGGTGCTCCACGAAGCCCGACCCGCCCACCGGAGGAGGTGACGGTCGTGCCACCGATCGTGCACGTGAGCGCCGCGATCATCGCCCTGCTGGTCGGCCTGGGCTCTCAGGCTCCCCTGGAAGGTGTGATCGGTGATGGAGGTGAGTGAGGTGCTGTACGTCGGGGATGACTGGGCCGAGGCCCATCACGACGTGGAGATCGTCAACGAGGCGGGCAGGGTCCTGGCCCGGCGTCGGGTTCCCGAGGGGGTGGCCGGGCTGTCGCTGCTCCACGAGCTGATCGCCGACCAGCTCGGCGAGGACGACGAGGCCAGGTCGGTGCTCGTCGGGATCGAGACCGACCGCGGCCCGTGGGTCACCGCGCTGGCCGCCGCCGGCTACACGGTGTTCCCGATCAACCCGCTGCAGGTGGCCCGCTACCGCGAGCGGCACTCGGTGTCCGGGGCCAAGTCCGACCGCGGAGACGCGCACACCCTGGCGGAGATCGTGCGCCTGGACCGAGCCCACCACCAGCCGCTGGCCCCGGACTCCCTACTTGACACGTTAGAAACGTGGGATGTCTACACCCGTGAGCCCACTCCCGGGATCGCCCACCCCATCGCCATTCTCGCGTCCACGAGAAGGGTGAACTCCATATCGCGCCGCTGTCAGTCCCTCCAGAACGGTGTCGGCGGCCGCCCGGCCCGACGTTGCACCACCTGCGACCTCGCCCTGCATGCAGGTGTGGGCTACCGGTTGGGTTGCACGCGCCCTCACGACAGCCGCAACCACCGATTCCGACCGTTCTCTGGACTTACGGACGACTTCTGGCCGGACAAGGGCGGGCCGGCTGGGACTTACACGTGAACCGCGACGGTGAGTAGGACTGCGCTGTCCTCACGGGCTTCGGGGCCGGACCACCCTTATCGTCTTGGGCTTCTTCGCCGACCCCCAACTGGCACCGGACTGTCCGGTGCAAGGGGAGAAGTCGTTAGACGACGGCGCCGACACCGGAGGGGGCGGGTCGGCGGGAGTCCTCGGCGGAGATGGCCCGGCCGGTGTATCCCCAGGCGATCAGCATCGGGATGAACGCCGATCCGAGGCTCATGAACATCTGCACGGTGATCACGAGGGGCAGGATCATGGCCAGGAGCACCGCCGTCACCCGGGGCCGGAATCCGCGGCGCAGCAGCACGATCCCGAGCCAGGTCCCACCGATGAGGGTGATGAGGACACCGGGGATCACCAGGGCCATGAAAGCCCCGTCGATCATGGCGGGGCTGATCCATGCCCCGTAGTAGGCGCTGAAGCCGCCGATAGTGAACAAGGTGAAGCCGCTGAGGTAGACCCGCCAGGCCCACCGCTCCCCGGGGCCCATTCCAGATTCCGAGCGACGGCGGCGCACGACGACGGCGCACCCGAGGGCCACCAGGAACAGCGGGCCCCAGGCCATCCCGTAAATGACGTAGACCTGGTCCACGTCCGCAAACGCCAGCAGCGGCTCCAGCAGGGTCCGCGCCGGATCGGCCCAGAAGCGGGTCAGCGCGGTCACGTCCTGCTGCCCGGCCTCGGTGGCGAACCTCGCTAGGGAGTTCATGATGCCGACGAGGATGCTGATCCATCCGCCGTACCAGGCCAGGCGGGGAGTGTGGTCGAGCAGGGACGGTTCGTGCGTTGTGTGTGTGGTCATGGCTGCAGCGTGGCCCGCGACCTGCGGCGCGGTCGTCCACCAGGGGTTGTCAGTTCCGACGTCGCAGGTCAAACCCAGGGTTGATGCCCAGTGCCACCCCCGGGAGTACATTCCCGCTCATGCGACGCGGCGACTGGGCGTGGCCCCTGGGCATCGTGGCCCTGGGGACGTTTGAGATGGTCGCCCTGTCACGCGGGGTGGGGACGGTCGACACCCGACAGATCAGCCAGACCAGCGCTGCCGGAGGATTCGCCATCGAGGCCATAGCGTGCGGCCTTCTGGTGTTTCGGCGCCGCTGGCCGCTGGCGGTCGCCTTGGCTGTCAGCGTCCTGTGCTCCCTGATGCCGGCGCTCGGCATCCACATGGATGAGCCGGCCACCCCGATGGCAATCCTTGGCTTGGCAATGTTCGCCGCCGGTCGCTACAGGGCCGACCGTTGGGCCTTCGCCGCCATCCTGGTGGTCGCCATCCCCCCGTTCCTTTCCAAATGGCTCGACTACCCGAGCCAGGTCGACATCACTGACGCCTTCTTCATCCTGTTCATCCTCGGAGCACCGTTCGCGTTCGGCCGGCTGGCACTGCGCCAGGCCCAGGCCCACCAGCGCGAGCAGGAGCGGGTGCGCCGGGAGGCGATCACCACCGAGCGGGTCCGGATCGCTCGCGAGCTCCACGACGTCCTGGCGCACTCGATCAGCAGCATGGTGATCCAGGCCAACATAGGCGCGGACTCCGCAACGGGCACCCCCTCGGTCGAGGCGTTCTCGCAGATCGCTGACACCGGCCGCAGCGCGCTGACCGACGTCGGCCTGATGCTGCGCCTGCTCCGCGCTGACGATGCCCAGGACTCCCCCAACCCGACAGCCGCAGACATCCCGGCACTCGTGGACCGATTCCGGCGCGCCGGGCTCACGGTTGAGCCCGCCGACGTGGACCTGGGCGCCGAACCGCTCGGAGCCGCCGTCGACCTCTCGGTCTACCGGGTGGTGCAGGAGGCGCTGACCAACTCCCTCAAGCACGCCAACGGTGGCCCCACCCGGTTGCACGTCGCCGACCGCGATGGCGGGGTCTCGATCGAGGTCACCAGCAGGCAACCCGACACCCCGGGTCACTCCCCCCAACGGGCCACCGGCGCCGGCCAGGGCCTGATCGGGATGCGCGAGCGGGTCGAGATGTTCGGCGGCACCCTGCACGCCGGCCCCGGCCCGGATGGCTCGTTCGAGATCCGGGCCCTGATCCCACGAGAGGTCACCACATGACCAGTGTGGTCGTCGCCGACGATGAGGCCCTGGTCCGCGAGGGACTCTCCGCGCTGCTGGGCCGCCGCGGCATCGACGTCCTCGACGTCGCCGCCGATGGGCAGTCCGCGGTCGCGGCGGCCGCAACACACAACCCCGACGTGGTGCTGATGGATATCCGGATGCCGGTCATGGACGGGATCGAAGCCACCGCGGCGATCACCGCCACGGGCAGGTCGCGGGTCCTGATCCTGACGACCTACCACCAGGACGAGTACGTCTTCCGCGCCCTGCGGGCCGGGGCATCGGGGTTCCTGCTCAAGTCCGCCGAGCCCGACCGCCTCGCCCAGGCCGTCGAACTGGTCTCCGCCGGGGAGGCCCTACTTGCCCCCGAGGTGACCGAGCGGCTGATCGCCGAACACGTCAACCGCGGCGCCGGTGCCGCGGCCCGCTCAGAGTCGCCGCCTCGACTCGGGACCCTCGTACGCCTCACCCCACGGGAACTCGAAGTCCTGTCCTTGATCGCCCGCGGGCTGTCCAACGACGAGATCAGCGAACGCCTCGTCCTCTCCCCCGCCACGGTCAAGACCCACATCAACCGGACCCTGGCCAAACTCGGGCTCTCCAGCCGGGCCCAGCTCGTGGTGGTCGCCTACGAGGAGGGCCTGGTACGGCCCGCATCGCCCTGACAGCCCCCGTGAGGCAGGCGTTCCGGTCCGGGCCAACGATGGCAAGCCGAGACCCATCCAGCGACCACACGAAGCCGACAAGAGCCCCGTGCATGAGCAACCCCGGCGCACCACCTGACCAGCGCACCAGGTCAAAGCCCTCCGTGGAATCGCACGAGCCTACGGCCGTGAGCCCGTTCCCGGGATCGCCCACCCTGTGGCCGTTCCCGCCCCCGCCGGGGAGGTGGACTCCATCCCGCGCCCGGCGCCAGCCACAGGATGCATGCCGCAGCGGAGCGTCGCCCCCGCGCAAGGCCACCACCTACCCCACGCTTGGGCGACTTCTATACCGTTTCAGCACCACAACTGCTATCGTGAAGGAGCAATGCCGACTTTCGAGTTCGACCCCGTCAAGAGCGCGGCCAACCGCGCCAAGCACGGGATCGACTTCGTTGCCGGACAAGCACTCTGGTCCGACGACGGTGCAATCGAAGCGCCAGCCCGCACCGAGGGCGAACCGCGGTTCCTCGTTGTGGGCCAGATCGGAGAGACCACGTGGGCAGCGATCATCACATACCGCAGGGACACCATCCGCATCATCTCGATCAGACGGGCCCGCCAGGAGGAAGTAGCCAGATATGAAGGCAACTGAGCTCGACCAGCGCTTCGACGCAGGCGAGGACATCAGCGAGGTCGTCGACTGGGACTCCGCGCGGAGGATCAACCACGAGCCCCGCCGGGTCAACGTCGACTTCCCGGCATGGATGGTCGCCTCCATGGATCAGGAGGCCGACCGGCTCGGCATCTCCAGACAGGCACTGATCAAGGTGTGGATCGCCGAACGACTGGAACGCAAAGCCGGCTGACCCCGCGGCCCCAACCCGAGCCCGCAGTCAAGCCCTCCCCCAAGTCAATTGGGCCACCAACTGGGCTGTGCCGTGGCCGTGGGCCGTCAGGGCTGCTGGATCGTGACCGCCACCCCGCCGCGCTTGTGACCGGCTTCGACGAACCGGTGGGCCTCGACGATGCTGTCCAGCGGGTAGGTCGCCCCGACGATCGGGGTGAGCGTGCCGGCTTCGATGAGGGCCGTGAGCTGCTCCAGGCGGCGGGAGCTCAGTTCCAGGTTGCCGTCATCGATGGAGACGTACCTGCCGTCGGGGGCAAGGGCCTTCCGGCAGGCCTGCTTGAGCGGCGATGACTTCAGGCCGCCGACGGAGTCCAGGACGAGGTCGTAACTCGCACCCTGGGGGGGTGCGTCGACGCAGGTGTAGTCCAGTACCTGGTCGGCGCCGAGAGATGTGACAAGGTCGAGGTTCTTCGTGCTGCAGACGGCGGTGACGTGTGCACCGAGGGACTTGGCGTACTGGATGGCCATCGTCCCGGAGGTGCCTGATGCGCCGTAGATGAGGACGTGTTGTCCGGGTTGAACTCGTCCCTTGTCGACGTACTGGAGTGCGAGCAGGCCGCCGTAGGCGGCAGCGGTCGCCTGCTCGTGGGTGAGGTTGGTGGGCTTGAGCGCCAGCGTGCCGTGGGTGCGGGAATCGGAGTCGATCATGCACCGGTACTCGGCATAGGCACCGAGCCGGAAGCCGGTGCCGCCGTACACAGCATCACCTGGGGTGAACCTGCTGGTCTGCGCACCCGCCTGGTCGATCACACCGGAGAACACGAAGCCAAGGATCGGGTGTCGCGGTCGGGTCACTCCCATCATCAGCCGGAACGGGACCTGCAACCTGGCGCTGACGTGTGCGGAGCGGATGAAGATGTCGGACGCGGTCACGGCGCTGGCAATGATCCGAACACGCACCTCGTCCGGCTTCGGCGACGGCGTGGGGACCTGGCAGACACGCAGCACCTCGGGCGGGCCGTACCGGTCGCTGACGACGGCCGTCATGGTGGAAGGAGCTGCCATGGCACTCACCTCAGGATGTGCTTGTCATCTGCCGGGCGGGCAGGGGTGCACTCGTGCCCGCCTGGTCCCCGGCAACGGACGGGGCAGCGAATCCATCGACCATCAGCCTACCGCCCGGAACAGGACGGCTGCTCGATCCGGGCTCGGGAGCGACGAGACGCTGCTGGGAATGCCCGGCCGACCGGAGCATGGCGATCCCGAGCCACCCGAACCACCCGATCGTGAGCAGCTCGTACACGACTTCGAGCATGGTGAGCGCTGGCAGGGTGGACAGGATTCCGGCTGCGCCGATGCCTGCGCCCAGCCAGTTCAGGGCGGTGGGGAACGCCTTGGCGCGCATGGCCGCGACGCTCACGAGCAGGACCCAGGTACCGCCGACGAGCTGCCCACCGGATCCGCCGAGGGCCAGGGCCACCGGCTCGAACGTCTGCCATGCCGACACGGCCTGGTCGGGGTCCGTCGCGAAGAGCCGGACCACGGTGTCCATCCCGTAGTTGAAGACCTGGACGCTGGCCAGCAGGAGGCCGGCGTGGATGAGCCCCACGGCTGCGGCCAACTGCGCCGTCCCCGGGCAGCGGTCCTTCAGGCGTTGGTAGGTGGCCACGGTCACGACGATCATCGCGAGCGCGACGAATTGGAAGCAGACGACGTGCATCAGGTAGAGGCTGGTGAGGTTGTCCTTGAGCAGGGCGACCTTGCTGACCGGGTCGATTGCGCTGGGGTAGTCCACGAGGAGGAGGAAGTAGGGGATCGCTGCCAGGTAGGCCACGGCGACGTACAGCGCCGCGACTCCGCCCGCCCGTTGCATTGCCGCTGCGGGATCGGTGCGCGTGTTCATGTCAGGCCCCCTGACGGGCGACGCCGCCGACTGCACGTGTTGGTGGTGGTGGTGTCGGGCGGGTGAAGCCCTTGGCGATCAACCACCCTGCCAGGACCATCTCCTGCAGCGCGATCGGGGCCGCCAGCAGCTGCAGCGGGATCGCCGACTCGACGCCGAGAAGTTCGGCGCCGGCATAGGTCAGCAGGAGCAGGCCGCCGACCAGGCCCCACAGCGACAACCAGGCCGGGACCAGCCGGGACCGGTACAGCACAGTGTTGAGGATCACCGCGCTCACGCCGAACAGGGGCATGGTCCCGACGAAGTAGGTCCACTCCCGTGCCGACAGCAGCGCGCCGCCCACCGGTTGGGCCCCGACCGCAATGGCACTTCCCCCGTCCGGGCCCAGCGCAAGCACCAGCAGCGCGGTGGTCGTCGCCATCAGGATGAAGACGGCCTCCAGCGTGCGCACGGCGACGTAGCCGACCGCCATCGCCTCCCCGTGCGGCCTGAGGACCGGCAGCAACAGTGCGGCGATCCCGATGACTGACAGCGCGAGGATGAACTCCAGCACCACCCCCGCCACGACCTGGACTTCGTGGGCCGCCGCCTGGACGAGGTAGTCGGGGGCGTCGAGTGCCTGCATGACCAGCCCGCCACCGATGATCGCGGTGACGGTGGCCACGATGAACAGGACCCCGACAACCCGCGCGGTCGTCCGGTGCCTCACCCCTTCGACCGGGGGCCGCCTTGTCGTGCTCAGTGTCGATGTCGCCATGTCAATCCTCTCCAATCTCGTTCGTCCCTTGGTACGGCTTCTCGGAGGCGTCCAGGCGATTGATCGAGACGAGAGTCACACCCAGATCGCGGATCTTGCGCAGCAGCCCGTGCAACGCGGACTGGTCGGTGACGCTCCCGGTCAGCAGGGTGTCGCCGTTGTCGTCCCAGGTGATCGCCAGGCCGTCGAACCAGTCCGACCACAGTTGGTCCAGTTGTCCGCGGAGCCGGATCTGGTAGACCGTGGATCCGATCGGGTCCGCGGCGGGTTCTGCACGCTGCGTCACGTCGTCACCTCCCGCCCTGGCCGCCCGATCTCAGGGGGCGGCTCCACGACCAGCGTGTCAGCGGGCGCGCTGCCCGGTCATCGTTCCCGGGGACCAATCCAGGGACTACTCGCAGGACTACTCCCCGCGCCTGCGTGCCCGGTCGGGCGGGTCACTGCGGGGGCAGGATCCCCAACTGCTGGGCCCTGGTCACGGCAGAGGTACGGCTGTGCACCTCGAGCTTGTCGTAGATGGTGCGGGCATGGGCCTTGACGGTGTACTTGGAGATGTACAGGCGGGTGGCGATCTCCTGGTTGGACATGCCCGCCGCGATGCACTGGAGCACCTCGACCTCGCGGGAGCTCAAGGGCGGGGAAGCCCCCAAGGTCCCTGTGCCAGAGGGGTCCTCACCATCCCCGGAGTCCGGGAAGGCAGCCAGCACGCGGGCCGCGCCGTCCGGCGTCGAGCTGTGGGCCGCCAGCTCGCGGAGCAGGCCAGCCACGGGGCGGCCCTCGTCGACGAAGACCTGGACGTAGCCCTCCGCCTCGCCGAGGGCCAGGGCCCGCTCCAGTGCCGCCAACGCCTCAGGCCGACTGCCGCGCGCCTCGTGGGCGACCGCCTGGGCCACCAGGATCTCGATGGCACTGCCCACCCGCGCCCCGTGCAGTGCCGCCGGCAGGAGCCGGTCGAGAAGTGCCACCGCATCGGCGGTCGCGGCGGGCGCATCCCCACGCCCGGCGTCGGCGATCAAGATCCTGGCCAACGTGAGGTGCTCGTACTCGTGCAGGAGATCGAGGTCATCGCCGACGGACAGCCCACGCTCCCGCACCCAGGACAGCGCGTCGCCCACCCTGCCCTGGCCGGCCCAGATGCGGGCCCGTATCGCGGCGGCGGGCCGCAGGTCCGGCATGGGCGTCCGGACGAACAGCCGCTGGGCCTCGTCCAGGAACCCCAGCGCTGCCCGCGGATCACCCTGCGCCGCCCGCAGCTGAGCTTGGGCAACCTGCCAGCGGTATCGCCACACCGGCATCTCCCGGAGCAGTCCGAACTGCCCGCTCTGCGCCAGGTGCTCGGCCGCCGCCGCCAGGTCACCACGGGCCAGGTCCAGCTCAGCCCAGGCCCGATACAGCTCGGCCATCTCCGGCGGTGGGGAGACCTCCCGCTCCGCCACGATGGCCTGCAGCTGCTCCACCGTGTCCACGGCCCGACGCAGATGACCTCCGATGGTTCTGACCTCGGCCAGCAGGCACACGGTGTCGATGGCATCCGCGACGTCCCCGGCCTTCAGGAGCCGGGCGGTGACCGCCGCGAAGACCCGGTCAACTTCCTCAAGGTCCCCACGAGCCAGGGACGCCATACCCAGCAGCGCTGTCGCCTGGTCGCGGCGCGCAGGCTCCGCGTCCGGCACCAGCTCGAGGGCGCGGCGCGCATGGCCCACCGTTCCGGCCGTGTCACCGTGGGCCTGCGCCATGTAGCCACGGGCCACCGCGATCCTCGCCAGCAACGACCGAAGCTCCTGTTCGTCCACCGACCCGCAGCCGTCCGATGCCTGCCCCGCCGGCGACGACACGGTGGCCAGCAGCCGCTCGGCGTCGGCAACGTAGGTTCCGGCCGCCTCGAGGTCACCGCGGCCCAGCAGGGCGTACGCGTACCAAACGGCCAGCGCCGGCCGCGCGCGGATCAGCCCGTCCGGTAGAGCCTGCGCCTGGGTGAACCACGCACCGGCGTGGGAGCCATCCTCGACCGCGTCCCCTGACCGCTCGAGCAGCTCAGCGGCCCGTTGCCAGTCCTGCGCGGACAGCGCGTGCCCGACCGCCTCGGAGTACATCCCGTTCGCCGCGAACCAGTCACTGGCCCGCCGGTTCAGCGCGCCCACCTGGTCGGGGTGATCGGCATGCAGGCGCACCCGCAGGACATCAGCGAAGAGGTGGTGGTAGCGATACCACTGCCGCCGGTCATCAAGGGCGACGACGAACAGGTTGGCCCGCTCCAACCGCTCGAGCATCGGGCCGCCCGCCCGCTGCCCAGTGACCACGTCGCACAGGTCCGCACACATCCGATCCAGGACGGAGGTTCGCAGCAGGAAGGCCCGCTCCGGCTCAGTCAGGTGTGCCAGGACCTCCTGCACCAGGTAGTCGAACACGAACCTGTGACTGCCGGCGAAGCTGCGAACCGCCTCGGCCGGGTCGGCCCGCCCCTGCAGATGCAGCCCCGCCAGCTGCAGCCCCGCGATCCACCCCTCCGTGCGTGCCTCCAGCGCCGCGACCTCCTCCAAGCCGAGGTCCAGGCGCATCACCGCGTGCAGGAACTCTGTCGTCTCGGCCAGCGTGAAGCGCAGGTCCGCGGCCCGAAGCTCGGTCAACACACCCCGGGCACGCCACCGGGCAAGGGGCAGTTGCGGGTCCTCCCGGGTGGCGATCACCACGTGCAGCTGCGGCGGCAGGTGCTCTACAAGAAGCACCATGGCCTGAGCCACTTCCTCGGAGTCGATGACATGGAAGTCATCGAGCACGAGGACGATGTCGTGCGGCAGCTCGGCCACCTCGTTGAGCACAGTGGTGAGCACCTCGTCCGTCGGGACCGGCTGGGCGGAGCGGAGTCGAGCCAGCATCTGCTCGCCGACCTGCGACGACGTCGTGCGCACCGCGAGCACCAGATAGGTCAGGAACCGGGCGAGGTCGTTGTCACCCTCATCCAGGGACAGCCACGCCACTCCCATGCCCCGGTCACCACCCCGGCGGTCCGCGACCCAGTCGCAGATCACCGTCGTCTTGCCGAAGCCGGCCGGCGCCGAGACCACAACCAGGCCACCCCGGCACCCCTCGTCCAACCGGGCCGTCAGCCGGGGCCGCGCGACCACAATCGACCGCACACGTGGCACATGCAGCTTGGTGTCGAGCACCAGCGAGGTCCCCTCGATCAGTGCAGCCCTACCCGGGCGGGGCCATCCGATCATGCCACGCGACGCTGACTCGTGGATGACCTATCCCGAGAGTTCGAACCCGTCAAGAGCGCGGCCACCCGAGCCAAGCACGGGACCCGCGGAGCCGGGACACACTACTTCTGCCCCCGCCGCGCATTGTCGTGCGTGCCGGCTCTTGACACCTAGACAAACTAGGCCTAGTTTTCCTAGGCATGAAGGGTCAAGCGCTCAAAGGGCACCTGGACCTCCTCGTCCTGGGGGTCCTGGCGGACGGGCCGAAGCATGGGTACGCCGTGATCGAGGAGCTGCGGGTGCGCAGCGGGGACGCGTTCGACATCCCCGAGGGCACGTTGTACCCGGTGCTGCACCGCCTTGAGCGTGCGGGCCTGCTGGCCAGTGAGTGGGTCGAGGTCGCAGGTCGTCGCCGACGCCTCTACCGGCTCACCGATCAGGGACGCGCTGCCCTGGTCACTGAGCGGGCCGAGTGGCAGAAGTTCGCCAGCGCGGTCGCAGGCGTTCTCACGGGAGGTGTGCCATGGCCGAACCCGACCTGATCGAGGCCTACTTGATCCACCTGCACCGGTGCCTGCGGTTCCGGCGCGACGCTGATGATGTCGTGGCCGAGGCCGAGGACCATGTCCGGGAGGCGGTGGAACGGCTGTGCCGCTCCGGTGCCGACCCGATCGCCGCCCAGCGGATCACCCTGCTGCGGTTCGGCGACCCGGTGGTCGTCGCCCGCGCCCTGTCGGTCACTGCACACGGAGGTATCGCCATGCCCACTGCATTCACCCGCGCGGCCGGGACCGCCGCCCTCGCCTCGGCCCTGGCCTGGGTCCTGGCCGCCACGGCCCTGGTGCTCAGCGGGGTGCGTGGCTGGACCGAAGGCCTCTACATCCTCTTTGCGATCCCGGTCGTGATCGCGGCCGTCACCACAGTCGTCGCACTCGCCGGACTCCTGGCCCGCGCCGGTGGGCGGCGGGATGCCGCCACGATCCTCGCGCTGGTGCTGGCCGGCTCAGCGGCCGCGATGATGCTGCTCGCAGCCTGGGCGTGGGTGGTCTGGACGATGCTGATCGCCGCCGCGGCCCTGATCGCCGTACTGAAGGCCCGCTCCGCGTTGGTGGGGGCGGGTTCCACGGACTGGCTGCTCGTCGCAGCCTGGCCCGCGGCCTTGGCCACATTCGTGGTCGCTGACCGGATGCGCCTCGGGGATGTCGACACCTACGGCGACTACCCCGGCGCCGTCCTCGCAGCATTCCTGGTCGGCACGGCGCTGTTCGTCGGCGGGCTGGTCCCACTGGGCCGTTGGCTGCGCTCCGAGGACATCGCGCTGGTCGGGGAACCGGTGCCCACCAGGTGACGCCCCATCCAGCGCCGTGAGGGCGGCCACGCTGCGCGGCCCCCGTGCTACCAGGTGGCTGGCCTGGGGTGTGGGCATTGCGTTCATCGTGCTCGGGGTCGTCGAGGTCGCGGTTCGGGTGCTCTCCTCGGAGCCGATCGACACCCAGGCTGTCGGGTACTGGTTCGTGACCCTGTGCGGCGGCGGAACGCTCGTACTGCTGGGCAGTTGCGTCATCACACGACCCGGGTGGGCATTGGCAGCGGTGGTCATCGGGTGCCTGATGGGCATGATCGCCACGGTGTGGACCGTGCTGCTTCCGGTGGCGGCGTTGGCCCTGGTGGTTCTCAGCATCCTGCAGATCGGGAAGCCCGACCTACCAGGGAGCTGACCGTTCACCCCGCCCGACGGGTTGGGCTACGCGTTGGGCTACAGCGCCAGCAGCGCCGACGGAAGTGTCCACCCCGTCGCCGTTCTCGCCCCATCCCCCACCCGGGACTCCATACCGCGCCCGTCGTCCCTTCCTGCAGCGGTCGCGACCGCGGTGAAGCGGGGGCTCGATCTGGCGTTGGACGCCGGAGAGCGCTACGACAAGTTGGTCAAGAGTGTCGTCGTGACGGTCGGCGGCCAGCCGGTTTATGACCGAGAACCGGGGTTCGGGTGGTCCACGGACCCGCAGGGCCTCAACCTCGGCTTCTCCGACCTGAAGATCACGGCCGCCGACATGGTCAGACTCGGCCAGCTCTACCTCGACGGCGGGCAGTGGCACGGCGTGCAACTGGTCCCGGCTGCCTGGGTCGTGACATCCACAACGAACCGGTTGGCTGATACAGACCAGACTTCTGGCTATGGCTACCGATGGTGGGTCTTCGACAGCGGCGGGCATCCGGCCTTCGCCGCCATGGGACACGCGGGCCAATTGATCCACGTGGTCCCCGACCTCGGGCTGGTGGTGGCCGTGTCATGCCTCGACGGCCCCGCGCGGTTCGACGCCGCATCTTTCGCCTCGATGGTCGAGACCTACGTCATCCCGGCATTCGAGGGCTGAAGGATCGATGGTGCCCGAGACGGCGTCCCCAGCTCGTGAGACACACCCGCGGTCCTGACCACGCCTCAGCCGCCGGCGGTAATGACCACCTGATCGCGTCCTGCCTCCTTGGCCTCGTAGAGGGCCTTGTCGGCCATCCCCAGCAGCAGCGCAGGATCGGAATCCGGCCCGGCCAGCGCCAGCCCGATGCTGATGGTCACGGTCGTCTCGACCCCGGCAACCGCCATCGGCTGGTGGACATCCGTGCGGATCTGCTCAGCCACCGTTGCAGCAGCCGCCAGATCCTGGACGCCATGGAGCAGGACGACGAACTCGTCGCCCCCGAGGCGCGCGATGAGGTCGTCAGCCCGACAGGCGCCCCGGACGCGGTCCGCGACCTCCTTGAGGACTTCGTCGCCACCGGAATGACCGTGGGTGTCGTTGATCGACTTGAATCGATCGACGTCACAGAACAGCACGGCGATGCTGCCCCCCGAGCGCGGACCGCGGGTCAGCGCCTCGGTGATCCGCGCTTCCAGCTCGCCCCTGTTGGCCAGGCCGGTCAGGGGATCGTGCTGGGCGCGATGGGCCAGGGCAGCGATGTCCCGGTTATGTGCCCCCGCGGCCTCGCGGCGGTCCTCGGCCGACAGCTGCCGATCACCTGCTGATTGGGAACGGCGATCGTGCGCCTCCTCGCGCGCCTGTGGGCGTCGCGCGCGCACCTCGGCGGCCAAGTCCTCGAACGTCTCGTCGAGCGCATCCGAGGCCGCGTCCCGATGGGCGCGAACGTCGTCACGATCCGCGGCCGCCACGTCACGGGAGTGGGCTCGACGCTCTCGCTCCTCGGCCTTGACACGCATCGAATCGGTCGGCGCACCCCGATCATCGTGAGCCGCGATGCGGTCAGCCTGGGCCATCTGGCGGTCGAGGGCAGCCAACTCCCGCATCCGCGCGGAGTCCTCCCGGTCCTCGGGATGGCGCTGCCGATCGACATGGTCCATCAGGTCATCGGCCTCATCGACCCTCACGGCCTCAATATCCCGCGAATCTGCGATGTGGTCGCGCCCCTCAGCCCCCACGTCGCGGGCTTTGGCAGCCGCGTCCCGAGCCACGGAATCCTCGCCTCGGGCATCGCCGATCGGGTCGGTCGAGTCGGTGCTCATCGAGCCTCCATGTTCGCAGGCTACCGCGCTGATCTGGTCAAGCGGCGGGACGCGTCAGGCGCACGTCTCGCGTTCTAGACCTAGAGCCGTCCGGCTGCTCGAAGCACAGCGACGGCGCGCCCGGCGGCGGAGACGGGCAGCCGGGAGTCCCGGAGCCCGGCGGCGAGCGCGTCGAGGCCCTCTTCTCCTAGGGCGTCGGCCCACACCTGGGCGGCTTGTTCATCTGTCTGGTCGAGCCCGAGGGCGCGCAGGGCGTCCTGGTCACCTTGGAGCAACGCTCCCACCCCGACGCCGAGCGCCGAGCAGAGCGCGATGGCGTCGGCCACGGTGACCCGCCGGGAGCCCTTCTCCAGGGCCGCGATGGTGGGCCGGCTGAGCCCGGTCAGCGTGGCAAGGTCGATCTGGCGGATGCCCTGCCGGGCGCGCAGGGCACGCAGGTTGGCCGCAATCACTTGATCGGTGTCATGGGCCACGCCCCGATGGTCCCGCGCTTGCAGGGTGCCCGCAAGGGCGCCACGCGGTGCCCACAACACACTGCTTGTCAGTATTCACGACACGGTGCTATGTTCCAGACTTGTGGAACTCACAAAGTGCTACCCGGTCATGGATCGGAACACGCCACGTCGGGGGCATCCGTCGCAGGTGCCGTGACGTGAACGGGATGGCGGGCAATCCCTGCCATTCAGTTCAGGTGTGGACCGTTGGCTGGTCACGGGCGCGACCCACCCGCTCACCAGCACGATGACGTCCAGGGCCTCGGGGGCTTGAACTCAGCACCAACGTCGAGGCAACCGCTTGGGGTGTCCGGCTGGTCCCGCCGGGAACGGTCCGATCCCGTTCCGGCGGGACTTCCCTCCGCAGCTCCCGACGTAACCCAGAGGACGGTTCCCCAATGAGCGACCCAAGATCGGCGGCTGCCCCGGTGCCCTGCGACACCTGCGGGCGCACGTCCCCGGACACCGCGTGGCGCTCTTCCTGGCCGTTCTGCCCGGCCTGTGCCGCGCCGCAACTCACCGGGATCCAGACAGCCGAGCACACCCCGCGCTACCCCCCTCCCCCACCTGCTGACCCAGTGGGCGACTGACCCATGTTCACCGAGACGACTGGGCTCGGCTCCGACCGGGGGCATCGCTACGAACGGTGGATGACCCCATGACGGACCGAGGAGGGTCAGGTCCGGTGCTCTACGCAGTCCGCGCACCAGGTCAACGCGGCACGGCCCTGGTGCGATGTGCCCGGACTCGCAGTTGGGTCAGCCTGGCGACCCCGATCGTGGCGACCAGGAGTCCCCCGGTGACGGCGGCGATCAACATCGCCATGCCCACGGCCAGGGAGCCGGACCAGCCGAGGAAGTGGATGACGACAGTGGTGGGGTTCTGCAGCACGAAGACGATGAGCACCACCGACAGCAGGAGCGCGCCGATGACGGCCGCCCACGCGGCACTGGCCCGCGTCAAGCGCGGCGCCCGATCCGCTGACGACGTAGCCCCCTTGGCAGGATCCTGATTCGACGGGGCGGGTGCGGGCGGGTTGGTGTCGACCACGCGGTGTCCCGTGGCCGGGGTCGCCTCGTTCGGTCCCGTGTCGGTGGCATCGGCGGCCCCAGGATCAACCTCCGCGCTCACCGGGCGGATGCCGTCCTCTTGGGACGGGTCACGTGCGTGGTCCCGGGATGTGCCGTTCGAAGGGTTCATGTCGCGTCTGGTCCTCTCGGCCATCTGATGCCCGCTTGCCGTGCTGGCTGCGACGGTACGCCGGGATGCCTGATCCCGTCAGGTGCTGGACGTCGAGGCCCGTGGAGCCCGGGTGATGGGCCCCACGGTGCTTGGGCTACGAGCGTCGAACTGCCTTCTTGGCCTTGTTCAGGACGTCGTTGAGCGCGTGCTGGACCTTGTCCAGCCCACCCTCGACCTTGTCCTTGACCTTGTCGGTCCGCTCCTGGGCCTCCCCGGCCACCCGCTCGGCCTTGCCCTCGGCCCGAAGTTCCTCGTCGCCGGTGATCAGGCCAGCGGCTTCCTTGGCGTGGCCCTTTGCCTGTTCTGATTGTGCGCTCATGGCGCACCGACCTTCCTGGTCCTCAGGGCCCCACCCGAAGGGCGTGATCCCTGTTTCCACTGTCGCACAGTTCCCGCGGCCGGCCGACCATACCGACGTCATCCTGCCCAGCTCGGACTGCAGACAACTCCAGCCGGAACCGGTGGGCGGGATTGAGGAGTATGGTCGAAGCACCGAGGATTTCCTCCCGTCGACGACCGTCTGCGCTGTCCCCCGGCTACCGAACCAACAGGCCTCCCAGCGGGGCCAGAGCCCAGGTGATCGTGCCATGACCGGCATCGTCAGCCCCTCATCCAGCACCTTCTCCGCACACGACGATGACGCGATCGCCGGGGATCTCAACACGCGCCTTCCGGCTCATGCCGCTACCGTCGCCGGGTCGATCGTGCACCGGGTCGCGACCACCCCCGATCGTGAGGCTTTCCGGTACCCAGGGGGCGACGGGTCGTGGACCTCGATGACCTGGGGCCGGGCCGGCCAAGACATCACCACGCTGGCCGCCGGCCTGGTGGCCCTCGGCTTGCAGGTCAGGGACCGGGTGGCGATCGCGAGCAGCACCCGGGTGGAGTGGATCCTGGCCGACGGCGCGATCATGTGCGCCGGCGGGGCCACCACCACGATCTACCCCAGCGCCCAGGTCGACGAGGTCGTGTTCATCCTGGCTGACTCGGGGGCCCGGATCTTGTTCGCCGAGGACGCCGCGCAGGCGTCGAAGGCGGCCAACGACCGGGACCGGCTGCCTTACCTGAGGGCGATCGTGGTGTTCGACGGGCCCGGGGACGGCGACCTGATCATCACCCTGGACGCGCTTCGCGCCCTCGGGACTGCCGCGCTGGCTGCCGACCCGCAGGTGATCGACGCGCGGGTCGCTCTGCTGACCCCGGACTCGCTGGCCACCCTGATCTACACCTCGGGGACCACTGGTCGACCCAAGGGAGTGGAGCTGACCCACGGGAGTTGGGTGTTCGAGGGCGCCTCCCTCGACGCCCTGGGCATCGTCGACATCGAGGACCTGCAGTACCTGTGGCTGCCGTTGTCGCACGCGTTCGGCAAGGTCCTGCTCGCCTTCGGCCTGCAGGTCGGGTTCGCCACCGCTGTCGATGGCAGGCTCTCCGAACTGGTGCCCAATCTGGCGTTGGTCCACCCGACGTTCATGGCCGGCGTCCCGCGGGTCTTCGAGAAGATCTACACCACGGCAAACGGACGGGCCCAGGCCGGTGGCGCCCTGCAGCGTAGGGCCTACGGCTGGGCTGTGGACACCTCCGCCGGCATCAAGGCCTCGAGCCGCTCGACACGACGCACCGGTCCGTTGGCCCGAATGGAACTCGCACTGGCCGACCTGCTCGTGTACCACCAGGTCAAGGTCCTCACCGGGGGGCGGATCCGGTACTTCGTCTGCGGATCGGGTGCGCTCGACCGCGAGGTGGCCCGCTGGTTCGACGCCGCCGGCATGCCCATCCTGGAGGGCTACGGCCTGACCGAGACCTCCGCGGCCACCAGCCTCGTGCGCCCCGACGATCAGGTGTTCGGAACCGTGGGCCAGCCCCTCCCCGGGACCGAGATCCGAATCGCCCCCGACGACGAGATCCTGCTGCGCGGACCCCACCTGATGACCGGCTACCGCAACCTGCCCCGCGAGAACGCCGAGGTCATGCTGGCCGACGGCTGGCTGGCCACCGGGGACATCGGCTCCCTCGACGCCGCCGGACGGCTGCAGGTCACCGACCGCAAGAAGGACCGGGTCAAGACCTCCGCCGGCAAGTACATCGCCCCCGGGGCCATCGCCGCCCGGTTCAAGGCCATGACCGCCCTGGGGTCCCACCTGATCGTGCACGCCAAGAACCGCAACTACGTCACCGCCCTGGTCAGCCTCGACCCCGAGGCCCTGGCCGCGTTCGGCGTCGCCCACCAGATGTCCGGAGAACACGTCACCCTGTCGCAGTCCGTGCCAGTACGGGCCGCGATCCAGGCCACCATCGACGAGCTGAACGCCACGCTGAACCGCTGGGAGACGATCAAGAAGTTCACCATCCTCACCCGCGACCTCACCGAGTCCCGCGGCGAGCTCACCACCAGCCTGAAGGTCAAGCGCACGGTCGTCGAACAGCACTTCACCCACCAGCTCGACGCCATGTACCCCTGACCCCCTGCCGCCAAGCCGAAACCAATGCGCCGAACGGGCGCGCTTCGAACTCGCCTCAGCCATCACCGCTGGTGACGGCGACACAGCAACGCCGACGGCGATCAGCCCACGTTGCTTGGCATGGTGTCGACTCTGCCCGTTCAGGGATCATCCCCTCGATGCGAGCGGTTCTATCGCCTCTGGGCTTGGTCGGCGATCGCTTCGACGTGGGCCCGGGCGCAGTCGAACAGGGGGAAGCCGGGGCTGTTCCCACTGAATGCCAGCGTCAAGTCGGTCCCCGCGAGCAGCACGGCGTCGACGCCCTCGTCCTCGACCAGCGCCCTGCCGGCATCGAAGAACACCGCCCGCTGCTCGTCGGTGCAGTGGGCGGTCGTGGCCATGTCCACGTAGGCGGTGTGCACCCGGCCCAGCGAAGCGCCGCGGGGAGCCAGCGCCTCAAGATCGTAGGCAGAGAGTGCTCCAAATCGTTGGCTTGTGCTAGTTCCCCATCCCGGGATCGCCTACCCCATCGCCATTCTCGCTTCCAAGTGATAGGTGAACGCCATACCGCCCGGATTCCGCTACAGCGCTGCTCGATCGGCTAGCAGTCTTGCGACGTGCGCACTCCGTCGATCGACGTGTTGTACGTGTCCATAGCGGCCTTGTAGGCCTGTGCCGCCTCGGATGCAGTGGAGGTGGAACTGGGGATCGCCCGGATGGCGTCCCTGAAGGCCTTGTCCGCCGCCTGGATGTCGGCGCGGACGGACTCGGAGAGGTCGTTCGAGTCGCGGTAAGCCGTGACCGCGGCCTCGACCACGACCTGGCCTTGGTCACTGATCTCGTTGCGGGTGGAGTCTCCGCTGGCCACCATGTCCTTGAGGGTCGACAGTTCGCTGAGCACCGCTTTGGAACTGGTGCAGTAGGCCTCGCTGGCCGTGGTGGCATCCGTGATCGTTGGTGACGTGCACGCCGACGCTGACAGGGCCAGACCCATGCCTGCCAGCGACGCTGTGACCCTACGAATCCTGCTCATCGCCTGACTCCTCACCATGTCGGAAACCGCCTCGCGTCGCACCGAACCGCCGGCGGCTGCGTCCCCATCGTCCGCCCAGGCCTACCCGGTTATGTCCTCGGGGTCGCCAGGGCGGACTCGACGGCTTGCGCTGGATTCCAATCGTGACAGCCGGGAAGGTACGTACCGCATCCCATGTCACCACATCCGGGTCAGGAACACGTCCCCCGTCCCGTTGGTGTCCCCGGCCACGAGGTTCGAAGCATTGGAGGCGAACGTGATCCAACGCCCATCCCCGGAGATGGCCGAGTTGACAGAGCCGCCTCCGTTCGACTCGAGGCCGTCGTTCGCCACAGACACGAGCTGTGTGGTCCGCGAGAGCGTGTCGAACAGGAAGACGTCGGCCACGCCGTTTGTGTCTCCAGCCACAAGGTTCGGCGCATCTGAGTCGTAGGTGATCCAACGGCCATCGCTGGAGATCGCCCTCCCCCGGGATGCCCCGTTCCCCTGGACGTCACCTGCTGCGACCGACACCCGCGAGGTGGTGCGTCCGACCGTGTCGTACAGGAATACGTCCCATGCCCCGTTGGTGTCCCCGGCGACCAGGTTCGACGCCCCGGATGTGTAGGTGATCCAGCGGCCATCGGCCGAGAGACCCCCAGCGAAGGATGCGGCGTTGGCCTGGACATCGCCTATCCCCACCGACACGCGCAGGGTGGCCCGCGTCACGGTGTCGAATAGATAGAGGTCTTCAACGCCGTTGGTGTCCCCGTCGACCAGGTTCGACGCAGCGGAGCGGTAGGTGATCCAGCGGCCATCGGCCGAGATGTAGCCCGACGTGGACGGGCCATCCGACTGGACGCCGCCCGTCCCCACAGACACCCGCTCTGTGGTCCGGCCGATCGTGTCGAAGAGGAAGACATCCCATGCGTCGTTGGTGTCCCCGGCCACGAGGTTCGCGGCATCGGAGGTGTAGATGATCCAGCGCCCATCGGCCGAGATCGCTGGGGAGAACGACCAGCTACCCTGGTCTGACTGCACCTCGCCGGTTCCCATCGACACGCGCTGCGTGGTCCGCCCCACTCGGTCAAACAGGAACACGTCCCACCCGTCGTTCGTGTCCCCGGCGACCAGGTTCGAGGCTGCGGAGTAGTACGCGACCCAGCGGCCATCCGATGAGATCGCGGCGCCCCCAGACCAACCGTTCGACTCGATGTCTCCGGTCGCTACCGAAACCCGCTGCGTGGTCCGGCTCACTGCGTCGTATAGGAAGACGTCCCGCTCTGCGTTGGTGTCGCCGGCAACGACGTTCACCGCAAGGGAGTCATAGGTGACCCAGCGGCCGTCGGCCGAGATCGCCGGGGCAGCAATCAGCCCGGGGCCGTCGGGCGCCACCGACACCCGCACCGTCTCTGGCGGAGTGCGTGACGTGGTGACTACGGGCGGGCTGGTGTTGCCGACGACGTCTCGGGTGAACACGGCGTACGAGTACGCGGTGTTCACAGCGAGCCCGGTATCGGTGGCCGAGGTGGCAGTCGCTGAAGGCAGGCCGACACCGGTCCCCTCCGTGGGCGAGGCCGGGGCCGTGGCCGCGGAGGCGCGACGCACGATCACCGAGGCCAAGTCGGCGTCGGACGGGTTCGTCCACGACAGGGTGATGCTGGTCGCGGTCCGGCCGGTCACCGCCAGCCCGATCACCGGGCCGGGCGCCGTTGTGTCCGGGGGCGCCGGAGTCTGCGTGGACGCTGGTGGGGTCGGGACGAACCGATAGGCCTTGGTGGTCAGCGACTTGTACCCGGGCCTGGCGAAGACCTTGACCCGGTACGTGCCGGCCTTCACGGCGAACGCCCGGGTCTCCGCAGCACCTTGGGTGCGGTAGGTGCCGACCTTCTTCCACTTGCTCGCGGACTTGCGCTGAAGCTTGAGCTTCCAGTACTTCGAGCCCGTCAGGTCGGGGTTGACGTCGACGACCAGCTTCAACGTGCTCGTGAACACCACCGCCGGCTTCTTCCTGCTAGCCATCGGCGCAACGGCGGACTGCACTGCTGACGGAACGGCGGCGATCGCCCCGGGCATCCTGGCCATCGGGCTGGTCATCCCCGCCACCGGCGGGACCACCACCAGGCCACCAAGCAAGATCCCCGCCGCCAGAGCCGCTACCCCGGATCGCATCCCACGCATTACGACCGCCTCCCGCTAAGCCGGGAGTCCCAGAGCCGAGCCCCGGACAGCAACCACGATAGTTCGCCGGAGCCAACCCACAAGAGCCGTTGGTCCCGCCCCGCGAGGCCAGAGATTGGCGGCCTCCACGGGTCCGCATTCTCGCCCTTTACATCTGGGCTACAGCCCAACGCCCGTTCCCGGGATCTCCCACCTCATCGCCGTTCCCGCCCCGGCCATGGAGGTGAACTCCATGACGCGCCCGGATTGGCGACCTTGGCAAATTGGGAGGCTCAACCAGCACGCGGCGTCGGGCCAGCCCCTGGGTCGCCGTGGCCTTGATCCTCGCGCTCGCCTCCCCCGATGGTCTTGACGCCATGTCCACGCCCAGGTCGATCGTGCAGTGCCCGACGTCGTAGCCGGCTTCGCCGGCAGCGAGTAGAGGGAGTCGCCGACCCCATAGGTGGTGACCGGCACTGTGGCCGTCGGGGACGGGCCCTCAGCGGGGATCAGCGCGCCCGTCGGGACTCCGAGCCCAACGCCTCTGGACAGCGGCCTGTCGCGGGCACACGCTGAGGTTGAGGGAGTCCGGACCGTCCGGTTCCCGGGAAGGCGAGTCAGGGAGGTGGTGGCGTTGACCACCACGGTGACACCGACGAAGCCGCGCCACGACGTGCGCCGTGCGTGGATCAGCTCTGCCAGGGATCGGCGGGATCCGCTTCGGTAGGACGGCACTGCGCAACGGGGACGGCCGCGGGCGGATCCCCAGCGCCCTCGGGGCCGTGTGGGTGGTGATCGTGATCGTGGGGACGATCTTCTTCGTCGTCACGCAGGCGTGATCGCGCGGCCTCAGCCTCGAGACCTCACTTCCGCGACGCGTACTGATGTGGGGGGAGATGTGCGGCAAGGGACGTGGCCATGGAGCCCAAACTGGAGCGGAGGAGCGCCCGGATCGGCGTTGTGGGCGCGGGGGTCAGTGGCCTGACGGCGGCCCACTACCTGACGCGCGCCGGGTACCGTCACGTGACTGTCCCGGAGGGGGAGCCCAGGGTCGGCGGCAAGTGCTGCTCGGTGACGATCGGGGGTCGGAGTTACGAGATGGGTGCGGTGCTCGGCACGCCGGACTACACCACGACCCTGGAGCTCATGCGGTCGGTCGACCTTGGCAGTGGGTCGACCACGGGCAGGGAGGGCTACGACCAGGACGGGCGGCATCTGGCCCTGGTACGCGTACCCCACCCCCGAACGGCTGGCCGACTCCCAGGCCGCCATCCACCGCTGTGCGAGGACCTTGGCCCCTTGTGGGCGGGCCGGCACACGAGCAGCGTGAAGTTGGCGGAGTGCCACCACGCAAGGAGGATCCCGATGTTCGGTCGCCCAGTCCGGTTCGTTGTCTCATTCATGGTGCTGATCGCTGCTCTTCTCGCGGGGGGTTCGCCAGCCAGTGCCCGCCAGTCCGGGCCCGGCCTCATCCCGGGGTTGCCGGTGTATGTGGCGCTCGGGGATTCGATCGCCAACGGCCAGCAGTCAGCTGACGTGGTCCCCGGTGACTACTGGGCCACCGTCGCCGAGTGGCAGGCCAACGGTTACGTGGCCCTGTTCGGCAAGTACCTGGTCCAGGAACTGGACTGCGTTCCCGGGCGCGGCCCGGCCACCGGTCCCGGCTGCCGGCAACTCCAGGTCCTCAACCTGGCACGCTCGGCCGTGCCTGACGTGGTCGAGCCACCCACCGGCCGGCCCGGGGTCACCACCCAGATCGTGATCGATGAGCAGTTGCCCGTGGCGGTGCCGCTGCTGCGTTCCCGCAACCACGACAAGAACCCCCGCAATGACGTCCCGGTGGTCACTCTGACCGTCGGCGGCAACGACATCTTCGGACCGATCATCGCCGCCTGCGTGACGGCCAATCCGCCCTCGACGGCAGGCTGCTCGAGCGCCATCGGAACCGCGTTCGCCGGGTTCGCCGCCAACTACACCAAGATCCTGGCCCGACTGCGTCTCGCGGCCGGTCCTGATGCTGAGCTCATCACGATGACCTACTACAACCCCCTGCCGTACTGCGCCCTTGGGGCAAACCCCGCCGCCGGCCCATTCGGTGACTTCGTCCTCGAGCAGGTGGTCACCCAGCCGGGCGTGGCCCCCGGCTTCAACGGGCTCATCGAAACCATCTCCGCTCAGTACGGCGCCAAGGTCGCCGATACCTTCGGCGCACTCGGCACCGGTGACTTCGTCGGCGGCAGCGACTGCCTACACCCCGACACCGACGGCCACGCCAAGATCGCGACAGCCTTCCAGACGGCCTTCGCCGACTGAGCACCCGTGACGGAGAACCGACGACTCGTCGTTCACTATGTCCACACGCAGGTCAAGAGCGGTCTGGACGCCGCGAAGGTCACCCCGTCCAACACGACGCGCTGACGCCGGCGGTGGTCCAGCGAGCGAAGGGGTCGATGAGATGAGAGCACGGCTGGTCGGGTTCGGCGTGATCGAGATCGAGGGGAATCGGTACGAGCACGACGTCGTCATCGACCGCGGGGTGGTCAGCAAGCGCGCGAAGGGTCCGTCGAAGCCGTATCGGGGCCGCTACGGGCACACGCCCCTATCGATCGATGAGGTGATCCCGTGGGGTGGCACCCAACTGGTCATCGGCACCGGTGCGGATGGCGCGCTCCCGGTGATGCCAGAGATCATCGATGAGGCCCGGGGGCGTGGCATCGAGGTCGTCGCGGTTCCCACCACGGAGGCTTGCGGGCTGCTCGAAACCCTGGACCCTCAGTTGGTGCGTGCCGTCCTGCATGTCACCTGCTGACCCACGGTCCGGGCGCCCCTCATGGCCGCAGCATGATCCACGCCAGCAGGTAGGCCAAGCTGTTCGCTGTCGCGTGAACCGCCAGAGGCGCGATGAGGTGGTCGTACCGGATGCGCAGCAGGCACAGGAACGCCCCGGCCAGGCCAGCAGCGACCATCCCGACGGCGGCGGACACCAGCGAGTGGGACCCCAAGGCCGACCCGAGGGCCGCGTTGCCCGCAGTGAGGCCGACGGCCGGGAACAGGTGCCAGGCCCCGAACGCCAGGCACGATCCGGCGACGCCCCGGGCCAGCCCGTACCGTCGCGTGAGCATGGCGAGCAGGACCCCCCGGAACGCCATCTCCTCGAGGAAAGCGGTCCCCACGGGGACGCGCACGAACGCGGCGAACGCCACCTCGGCGCCGCTCATGCCGACCACGCGTTCGTCCCGGTAGGCGTCGGCGACGCCGGGCAGCTGGGTCCCGACCAGCATGACCATGGCGGTGACCGCGGCCAGCACGGCCGTGGCGCGGGCCGCCGTGCCGGTCACCGGCCCCAGCCCCCAGTCGCGGCGGGTCAGGCCGTCGGCCCGCGCGAGCAGGGCCAGGCCGACGATCGCCACGCACGCCCACAGCAGGTAGAGGTCCGGGGCGGCTGCGTTGTTCAGCACGTTCACCCCAACGAGGAGCACGATCGAGCCCAGCAGGGGCCAGGAACGGGCAGAAGCCTGCGCTGCCTGGGCTGCCTGCTGGTCGTCCGATCCGTCCACGCCCGCTCCTCGCGGCGCCGCTGGGAACACGGGCCCTGCCGCGCAACCCGATCAAACCACGCTGAACGGGCACCCGGACACCCCCCGCTCGATGCCATAGCCATCGCGCTGCCCGGCTGACATCCTTGAGCCGTGACCAGGCGTCACCGGGCCGCGCAAGCCCCGGGAGTCCAGCCGGCAACACAGCACGCCCCACCCGCGGCACCCGACCTTCCTCGCGCCCCCGGACCGACGGCGCGGAACAGGTACGTCGACCTGGTCCGGTTCGTCGCCATCGTCGTGGTGATCCTCGGGCACTGGCTTGCCACGATCATCGTGGTCGAGAATGGGTGGCCGCGGGGCGTCAGCTCGCTGGCCGAGATCGGCTACATACGCTGGCTGACGCTGCTTCTGCAGGTCATGCCGATGTTCTTCCTGGCCGGTGGGTACGCGGCGGCCGCGTCCTGGCCGTCGTGGCGCGCCCGCGGTGGCCACTGGGCGGGCTGGACACACGCCAGGTTCGTACGGTTGCTGCGACCGACGACATGGTTCGTCGGGATCATGGCTGGCGCTGTCGGCGTGGCAGTCCTGCTGGACGCGCCGCCCAGGGTCCTGGCCCAGGCCGGCTGGGGTGTCGCCCTGCAGCTGTGGTTCCTGCCGGTCTACCTGCTGCTGCTCGTGCTCGCGGTGCCGATGATCGCCGCCTGGAACCGCGTGGGGTGGCTGCTGCTGGTCGCAGCCATCGCGGTCGTCGCCGTCCTCGACGTGCTCGTCCGGGCCCTGGACCTCTCAGCCGCGGGCTGGGTGAGCTACTTCGTCGCCCCGGCGGCGGGGCTGGTGCTCGGAGTCGCGTGGCACGCCGGCGCTCTGGCTCGACGCGCCGTTCATGTCGCGATGCTGGTCGGCGGTGTGCTGGCGCTGCTCGTTCTGATCGCAGGCTTCGGCTACCCCCCTTGGATGGTCGGAGTTCCGGGCGAACCACCGGCGAACACCGCCCCGCCGAACCTGGCGCTGGTCGCCTACTCGGCCGCGCAGATCGGGCTGGTGCTGTTGCTCGAGGCGCCCGGGCGCCGTCTGCTCGAGCGACCCAGGGTCTGGGCTGCGGTGGCACGGGGCAACGCGGTGATCATGACCATGTACCTCTGGCACATGGTGCCGGTGCTGGTCGTGGCTGCCTGCCTCGCGGCGACCGGCCTGCCCACCGGCCCAACACCGGGCGGCGTCGCCTGGTGGGGCCATCGCCTCCTGTTGTTCACCATCCTCGGCGTCATCCTCGCCGGGCTGGTGCGCCTGGTCGCGCGGTTCGAGCGCTCCAGCCCGCCGCAACTGGGCCTCACCGGATGGGCTCCAACTGCGCTGCTCCTGGCCTGCGCAGCACTCGCCGGGTACGCGCTGGCCCGCCTGGCCGTGGGCGGGTTCGCGCCCGCAGGCCACCTGGCGATCGGCCCGCTGGCCACCTACGCGGCCGGCATCCTGGCCCTGTGGGCAGCCGGCTGGCTCGACCGCCTGCAAGCCGCCGGCAGGGACGACCCTCAACGGACGGCGAAGGACGTCAGGACTGCGGGCCGTCGCTGAGCTATCGGTCGCTCTCCACCCTGCCCGGCCGTCCAGCGCCTGACCTCCACCCTGGTGATGAAGACCGTCATCGAGGACAAACCCCTCCCCCTATGACCCCCCGGGGTGGTCCACCACCGTAGGTAGCTGCGCGCTGACGACGCGAACCCCAGACGCCTGCGCCAGAGGATCGGTGCTACTCCCCGGTCGCCTCAGTTGCGTCTTGATGTGGCCAGCGTGGTCTGGTCGGCGGCGCCGGAAGGGTGTGGGGACCCCCGCGGGGGGCAATGGGCCGAGGCGGGGGTCACCCGGGGAGGCCCGGGCCGGCGATGACCCAGGACGGGCCCCCTTCGTTGCAGGTATCGACCCGGCCGGGTGTGGCATTGAGCCCGACGACCGCACCCGCGGGCACACCGCCCTGTGATCGGCTGCCCCGGTTCGGTCAGCAGGTGGTGTCGGGGGCCGGTGGCTGGCCTGTGAGCAGGTAGGTGTCGACGGCGTCGGTGACACACGCTGTGGAGTGTCCGTAGGCGGTGTGCCCGAACCCGTCGTAGGTGAGCAGCGCCCCGGACTGCAGCTGTTCGGCCAGGGCCACCGACCAGGGGTAGGGCGCGGCCGGGTCGCCGGTGGTGCCGAGCACCAGGATCGGGGCCGCGCCCGGGCCGGTCGTGGGACTGTTGGTTCCGGTGGGTGGCACCGGCCACGCGCTGCACAGGGCGGCGGTGTCGATCAGGAACCGCCCGAACGACGGTGACGCCGCCGCCAACTCGTCGGAGTACCCGGACAGTGCTTGGGTGGTCAGCCGGCGTGGGGAGTCCAGGCAGGTGATCGCCGCCGACGCCTCGAACGCGTTGCCCGAATACTGACCGTCAGCGGTCCGCCCGGCTCCGGCGTCGGCCATCACCAGCAGCGCGGCACCGTCGCCCCGGTTCAGCGCGGAGCCCAGTGCGGTGCTCAGGTCGAACCAGGCCTGGTCGTCGGCGACGCCCTGCATGATCGCGGCGACCGCCAACGCCGGGGTGAGGTCACGAGCGGTGCCCGTGGGCAGGGGGTGGCCGGCCAGGTCAGCGATCAGCGTCCGGACCCGGTCGACGGCCGCTGCGGCGGGCTGGGGCAGCGGGCAGCCGGCGGAGTTCAGGCAGTACGCCACGTACCTGTTCAACGCGGACTCGAACCCGGCGGCCAGGCCCAGCATCCGCACGGTGTCATCCATCGTCGGGTCCAAACCGGCGTCCAGAACCATCCGCCCGACCCGCTGTGGGAACACCTCGGCGTACGTGGCGCCCAGCTCCGTGCCATAGGAGACCCCGAGGTAGGTCAGCCGGTCGTCGCCGAGGATCGCGCGCACGATGTCGAGGTCCCTGGCCGCCGACACGGTGTCCACGTACGGCAGCAGATCACCGGAGTCACGGGCGCACCCAGCCGCGAGCGCGGCGGCGTCGGTGGCCCGCCGGGCGGGACCGTCCGGGGCCTGCAGGTCATATCCGGGGCTGCGCCACGCGTCCAGGTCAGCGTCGGACACGCACTCCACCGCCGTCGACTCCCCGACCCCGCGCGGGTCGACACCGACCAGGTCGAACACGTCGCGGACCTCAGGACTGACCACCCGGACCGCCCCAGCCAACGCCCCCACACCGGACAGGCCGGGCCCGCCCGGGTTGATCACCAGCGAACCGATCCGCCGGTCCGTGTTCCGGGCCGGGACCCGGGCGACCGCCAGGTCGATCGACCCGGCCTCAGGGTGCGAGTAGTCACGCGGAACCCTCACGGTGGCGCACAGCTGACCGGTCCCCGAACAGTCGGCCCAGGTGGCCGGCTGCTCGTGGTAGCCGGCCAGGGCCGGGTCCATCACCAGCGCAGAGGGCACCGGGGGCAACGCGACCGGTTCGGGCAGTCGACCCGCGCACCCCACCACGGTGAGCAGCGCCACCATCCCCAACGCTGCTCCCACACCACGCGACCAGCTCACGACAACCCATCCTGTACCCCGCCAGCGGCGCGGACGCGGGCAACCCGATGTCCCACACCCCAACACCCCGCGACTGCCGCAGCCAGGGGTCAGCCCGTCGGCACCCAGCCCCCCGGTTCAACTCTGGGCCCCAGCGGCTGGATCGATGCGGGGCTCGGGGGTGCCGGTCAGCTCAGTGGGGTGCCGGTGTAGACGTCGACGACCAACCGCGCGGGTTCCTCCAACCAGGTGACCCGGAAGGGTCGTTGCCGGTCCACGCCGAGCCCGATCTGGGTCACTCCCTCGAAGGCGTACAGGTTGCGGGCCTCGCGGAGGGCCAGATACCCAGTCGTGACGATGTCGTCCGAACCCTCGAACAGCGGCCACTCCTCGGGGCGGCCCTCGAAGTCGCTGACCGTCCACACACCGACCGTGACCGCCAGGTCAGCGGCACCGCGCAACGCGACCGGCGCACCCGAGCCATCGGCGGTCATCGGGTCCCGGTAGCCCACCGACCACCCGGGCACCTCACCGGGTCCGGTCATCTGGAACACGAACCGCTCGAAGCAGTCATGGCGACCCACGCGCATGCTCGCCCCGGTCAGCTCCGACAACGCCAACGGGTCCACGGAGTCCACATCACCGGTGCCACCGAACGGCGCACACGCCACCGCGGACCCGGTCGGAGACTCGGTTGGACCCACCGTGGCTGTTGCGGTGGGCGACACCGGCGGGACCACCGGCGACGACGCCTCCGGACTCGTCGTCGACGCCGAGTCTGGTGCTCCCCCGCATCCGGCCACCACGAACAGCGCAAGAACGGCCGCCACCCGCGCCATCCGGACCATGCACCGACCGTAGGACGGGCAGAGAACCCGCGTCCAGAACCCCACGTTCGCCCCATTCCCTGTTATCACGGGGATTGCCGGCCCTTGCCCTTGTCCGCGGCAGACGCTGCCCTCCCTGCGGTGCGCGCCCAGAGAAGCGGGTAGGGGCGCTGAGCGCGCATGTGAGCGACGAGACGACAACGCGGCCTTGCCGGCGCCTGTGGCTGGGCATACCGTGGATGTAGTCCGACCCCGGCTTGAGCAAGCCCCCCAGCTAGGTAGACGCCCTCGCCGGGGTCGGACTACGCCCGAGCCTATCCGGGCGGTCCTCGGCGCCGGGAAGGTGCAAGGTCCCGCCGTGGGGAGCCGATGGTCCTCACGGCGGGAACGCCGACTCGGGGTAGCGGCCCTCCACCACGGGCCCGAGCGAATCCACCCGAGCTGGACCCCCGGTGAGCGTGCGGCACTGGTCGCACCGGCCCCCTGGTGGGCTCGCGGGCGGGCAACGGCGCCCGCCGGCCGGGACTCGCCAGCGCTCATCGGACCGATCCGGTCTGCCATTGGCCGTTCACGGCAACACCGCCGCGAGCCTGCGCAGGGTGGCCCGCATCCGCTGCTCGCCGACTGGCCCATCAGGACCGAAACCCGGTCGCCGAACACCGCCGCGCGATACCGGCCGCAGCCGCCTCAGGCTGGGCAGCCCTGGTCTGCGTCGAACTCCAGAGGAACGGCGCAGTAGTACCCATGGGCGAACCGGTGCAGGACCGCCGAGGTTCCAGATCATGCACCCGAACCCGCGGTTGGCCATAGATCTGCTGCAACCCGCGACGCGCCCGGGCGGTCTCGCGGCGAGCGGTCTGGAGATGTACCACCTCGTCCCGATCAGCAGGTACTGCGATCGGCCCGCTCAGGATCGAGGCGACGCCGAGGCCTGCCAGGATCGCAGGCACCAGGCCCGCCCGCGCGCCCAGCTTGCGCGCCTGCACGCCGAACCACACGGCACCCGCCGCGAAGACCGCGCACACGGCGACCATCACAACGGCCATCGGCCGAAGCAAGGACGGGACGTCCTCGGCATTCGCCCATTCACCGAACCCCATCAGCCCGAAGCAGCTCGGCACCATCGCCGCCAGGGCCACGCCACGCACGGGTCAGGTCCCGCTGGCGACTCGACGCTGGGGCGGCCGGCGTAACGGCAGACATGGTGACCCTTCCCCAGAAGTGCGCGGACAGGCCACTCCTTGTCCGGCTCCCGTCTCCCGCCGGGCTGGGTGGCCGCCAGAGGCCAACGTCCCCCACCTGGCCACGCCTGCTGGCCATCCGGCAGATCCCGGATCGACGGCCGGCCAGAACCATCGACGCCTCCAGCAGAACCTCCAGGGTCTGACGCAGCGGCCCCTCCGCCTGCGGGAAGCGCGCCTGCCATCGCCCTCCATGCCGCGCCAGGCGCCTACTCTGCGGGGGCGCGGGTCGTTGTCATCCGCCGAGGCTCACATCACGTCGATCGTCTCGTAGACCTCGACGTGACCGTTCGCGGCCAGGTGCGGGCATGTCCGGGCGATCTCGACGGCCGCGTCCAGGTTGGCCGCGGTGATGACCGAGTAGCCGGTCACGCCCGCAGACGCTGAGCCCACCGTTGCGTCCGGCGCAACCGCCGCCGAGGCACCGACCGGGTTCCCCGGGTCGAGCGCCGCCGCCCCCATGCCCGCGAACCATGCGGTCCACGCGGCCATCACCGCCTGACCAGCCTCCTCGGACTCAGGCTGGTCGCCACCGACGTAGGCAAGCAAGTACTTGGCCATGGGCCTATCCCTTCACTGTCCCGCCCGCGGAGTCGAGCGAGGGATGGAGTGTGACAGGGACCACCTCACCCCGACAAGGACTCGCCCTGCGCAGCCAGCCGATTAGGTGAGGCACACCTATTGCCCGGGGGATCGTGCCCGGCGTAACGTCGAACAGGCCGACCCTGAGGTTGGCCGGCCTCACCGCAGGAGGACATCAGATGGGCAAGACATCGAAGGAGACCTCGACCACGACCGAGACCATGGAGGGCTACGAGGGCCATTTCACCGAGATCGGCGACATGACCGTGGCCTACGAGACCTACACCGCCGACGCCGACCTTGCCGACCTGTTCAAGGGGCTGCCCGGCGACATGTGCCAGGCCGCGCACTACGGGTACGTGATCACCGGCAAGGTCGGCTTCCGCTACGCCGACGGGACCGTCGAGGAGATCACGACCGGGGAGTCCTACGTGGCCACACCCGGCCACACCCCCATCCTCTACGCCGGTAGCGAAGTCGTGGAGTTCACCAACACCGAGCAGCTGAACCAGACGATGGCCGCAGTCATGAAGAACATGGAGCCAGCCGGGACCTGACCCCGAGCAGCTTCAACCGGGAACCTTGGAGGTAGGCATGAAGTACGTGATCACGTGGCAGGGCCGCGGCAACTCAACCGAGGAGGTCCAGGCACGGTCATTGGCGGTGTTCAACCGGTGGTCGCCCGATGAGGGGACCACCTTCCTGCAGTTCGTCTCCCGGATCGATGGGGGTGGGGGGTTCGCCGTTGTTGAGACGGACGACCCCACGTTGATCGCCCGTGACATGGCGATCTTCGGGGCGTTCTTCGAGATGGGTGTGTACCCGGTCCTGGACATCCAGGAAGGTGCGGCGATCTCAGCCTCGGCGATCGCCTTCCTGCAATCCGAGACCTAGGACCCACAGGGGGGAGGCCCCCCAACTTGCGCCGGGGGGCCTCCGATGTCTGTCGGTGGCTGGCGTCCCGGCCACCGGCTTGCACCCGTATCGCGCGCCCCGGGCACCGAGGGGGCCGGACGTCGACAAGTGGCTTGCCTGCCGAACGCCCCGACGTCACAGCCGCCGGCGGCTGCCGCCGTTGCCGGAACCTCACGGTCCCTGCACCCCGGCGGGGGGCTCCGCCCTTCCGGGCGGTGGGCCGGACCACAGTCACCAACCCGGTCCCTGCGGTCTCCCGCCAACCTGCGGTCGTGCGCTGCACCCGTCCGACGGGGCCCGCCCCTATCCGGGAACGGTCAGGCTGCGGTACTCCCCCGCAACACGGTCGGCTGCACTGACCCGGCAGCCCGTATGGTGATGCGCCCGCAACAGTCACCTGCTGCGACCCGGCCCCGAACCCCTTGGCCAGAGGATCCTGGGTGGCTGCGTCGCCGGACTATCACACCCGCACCTTCCTGCCGGAAGGGGGCCGTGATCCCTTGCGCCGCGAGGCACCAGCCTTGTGGTTTCCCCGGTAGCCTCCGGGGACATCTCTGATCCTGCTCCTCCCCAGGCCCCAGCGCAAGGGTTTGCCGCCCCCAATCTCACCCTCGGGCCAACAGGCCTTCGAGGTCACTTCGCAGGCGCTGGGACGGCCGCGGTGACCCGCATGTGCCCTGCGCCGCCCGCCCGCACTGCGCGCCGCCGGATCGCCCACCCCATCGCCGTTTCCGATCGCCGTTCCCGCCCCCGCGAGGGTGGTGGACTCCATATCGTGCCCCGAGTGAGCGACGGCTATGTCCTGGCTATAGCCTTGATGTGCGTCCCCTGGCCGTTGCTCCCCCGTCGCGGCCGGGGGGCGCACCCAACTCAGTCCACGGCCAGCGGAAACCCGTGGACTCGGGCTCGGTGGATGGACAGCACCCCTGTAGCTGTCCGTCCCACGGCCTCGCTATGGACCCGCGCCTGCTGATCGTTGCAAG
This sequence comes from uncultured Actinomycetes bacterium, assembly GCA_963774745.1. Taxonomy (GTDB): domain Bacteria; phylum Actinomycetota; class Actinomycetes; order S36-B12; family CAIYMF01; genus Prado023. The sequence continues at coordinate 67,502 of CAVZGE010000007.1, forward strand.
GCCCCGCTCCTGAGTCCCGGCCAGCAACACCTGCGGTGGGCATACCCGGGCTGTACCCTGCGAGGCGTGCGGGATCCTGGGTCGGCGGCTGACGAAGGGCCGGTGCCCTCGGACTGGATGCTTCTGGCCGATTCCTCACTGGCGGCGTTCCTGCGAATGCTGGCCGACAATCCCGACCCCGACACGGTTGCCGCGTCCATCGCGCAGGGGGTGCTGTCCACCTTCCGGCCGAGTGTCACCGCGATCGGGTTCATCCACGTTGAGCGGCAGGTCCTGGCGGTCGTGGGCGGTTTCGGGCGCGACCCTGAGATCCGCCACCTCTACGCGGCGGTGCCGCTGGACACCGACATCCCGGCCACCGTCTGCTACCGCACGAACGCGATCGTGACCACACCGTCGGCACGGCTGGCCGTGGACTACCCCCTGGTGGCGCCGTATGTGAACGCCGGCCCGGTCCCTGAGCATGGTGAGGCAACAACCTTCCCGATCCGCCACCGGGGGGCGGTCATCGCCGTCCTGGGTTTGGAGTTCGGGGGTCCCGTTGCCGAGCCGTGGTTCCTGCGTTCGGCTGTGTCGACCATCTCGGGCCCCCTGGCCATGTGGGCCGCGCTGCGCATGCACCTCGACGGCGGGCCCGACACGTACTGGTCCCGACGCCCGGACCAGCCCCTCACCGTGACCGAACGCCAGCAGCGGATCATCGCCCTGGTCCGTGAAGGCCGGACGAACCCACAGATCGCCACCGAGATCGGATTCTCGGTGCCCACCATCAAGTCCGAACTGGCCCGGCTCTGCGCTCTGATGGGGGCCACGAACCGGGCCGACCTTGCCACGAAAGCTGCGCGGGCCGGGTTCTGAGCCGACCGATAGCGCTTGACCGAACTGAGGAGGCGACCTTGCTCGTCCACAGGTGCGGCACGCTCCTGGGTCTTCACGGCCATCAAGGCGGGGAGGAAATCGGGGGAGACTAACCAACCGTCCCCCGACAAGCAGGTGCGCGTGGTCGCGGTGACAGCGGAGGTCCATGACCTCGAGGGCGCCCAAGCCATGATGGCGTCAGCCACTGCCCTCAGCCCCCCGCCCCTGATGATGTCCGGCGCGAGTTCCCGACTCCGAATGGTTGACACGGAATTCCGTGAGGCGCTACCTTGATCAACAGGTCGCTCTGCGGCCCGCGAAGTCTAGGGTTGTTACTGCAGCAGCAGGCAAAACCTGAACTTTGATGAGTTGTCGTTCCTTGGAACGCAACGCGTCAATGTTCAGGTTTTTTTGTTGCCCGAAATCGCCCTCGGCGCGCCCACCAGCGAAATTTCGAAGGAGTAGATCGTGGCAACAGCGACGAAGTACGACCTCCTCGCCGAGGAGATCCTGCGGGGTGTCGGCGGGGAGCACAATGTGGCGTCAGTGACGCATTGCGCGACCCGGTTGCGGTTCCAGCTCAAGGACCGGGACAAGGCTGACAAGGCCGCGGTGGAGAACACCAAGGGTGTGATCACCGTGGTCGAGGCCGGTGGCCAGTTCCAGGTCGTGATCGGCAACACGGTGAACAACGTGTACGAGTCGATCGTGGGCCAGACCTCGATCACCCCGGGTGAGGGCGGCACCTCCGGTGGGCTGCTGGCCAAGGCGATCGACCTGATCACCAGCATCTTCACCCCGTTCCTGTGGGTGTTGGCCGGCACCGGCCTGATCAAGGCGTTCCTGGCGGTCGCGGTGAAGATCTGGCCGGACTTCGGTGCCAGCGCCTCCTACGCGATCCTGTTCTCCGCCGCTGATGCCACGTTCCAGTTCCTGCCGATCTTCCTGGCGATCACCTCGGCGAAGAAGTTCGGCGCCAACCTCTACACCTCGGTGGCCATCGCCGGGGCGCTGATCTACTCCTCCACGATCGCGGTCATCCCCGGTGCGGACGGGGTCACCACCACACTGAGCGGGTTCGCCACCTCCGGTGGGGAGCTGACGTTCTTCGGGATCCCGGTGCTGATGATCTCCTACCTGTCCGGGGTCATCCCCACCATCCTGGCCGTCTACGCCCAGTCCAAGCTGGAGAAGGTGCTCAACCGGGGCATCCCCGAGACGTTCCGCAACTTCGTCGTCCCGATGCTCACCGTGGCCATCATCGTCCCGCTGACGTTCATCGTGATCGGCCCGATCGCCGACAAGGCCGGGTCCACGATCTCCGACGCCGTGGACTGGGTGTGGAACCTCTCACCGATCCTCGGTGGCGCGATCCTGGGCGCGTTCTGGCAGGTGTTCGTGATCTTCGGGATCCACTGGGGGTTCGTGCCGATCATCGTGCAGAGCCTGTCCGAGACCGGCTACTCGCTGATCGTCGGCCCGCTGTTCGCCGCCGTCCTGGCCCAGTCCGGTGCCGCCGCCGCAGTGTGGCTCAAGACCCGCAACAAGGAACTCAAGGAGGTCGCCGGCCCGGCCACCATCTCCGCGTTCCTGGCCGGCATCACCGAGCCCGCGATCTACGGTGTCACCCTGCGGCTCAAGAAGCCGTTCATCTACGCCTGCATCGGTGGCGCCATCGGTGGCGCGATCATCGGCGGGGCCGGCTCAGCCCCCGTCGGGTTCGTCCTGCCCGGTGCGATCACCATGACCGCCGCCATCGACGGCCCCGGCAACTTCACCATGTTCGTCATCGGCGTGGCCGTGGCCATCGCGGTCGCGTTCGCCCTGACGATGGTCCTCGGGTTCAAGGACATCCCCGAGACCAAGCACGTCGCCGGACCCGAGGCCACCACCGATGAGGGCCTCGTGGCCTCCGAGGCCGCCGCGATCACCGCCCCCGTGGCCGGCACCGTCGTGCCCCTGGCCGCAGTCCCCGACCCGGTGTTCTCCTCCGGAGCCATGGGCAACGGGCTGGCGGTCCTGCCCACCGAGGGCAAGGTCTACTCCCCGGTCACCGGAACCGTCACCGCCCAGATGCCCCACGCGTATGGCATCACCGCCGACAACGGCATGGAGGTCCTGATCCACATCGGCATCGACACCGTCAAGCTCGAAGGCACCCACTTCACCCCCAAGGTGACCAAGGGCCAGAAGGTCACCGACGGCCAACTCCTCGCCGAGTTCGACATCGACGCCATCAAGGCCGCCGGGTACAACCCCATGGTCATCATGGTCGTCACCAACTCCAGTGACTACGCCGCCGTCGTCCCGATCGCCGAAGGCCAAGTCAGCGCCAAGGAACTCGTCCTCGACGTCGTCAACTGACCCGGACCGGGGGTGGGCTGACCGCCGGAGACCATCGCGGCCAGCCCACCCCCCACCCCCCAGGCCCAGGACCCACCAACCACAGCCCGGGGCTCGAAGAGCCACCACCAAGAGAGCGAGAACCACCGAATGAACGCCACACCCACCCCGTTCCCGAAGGGCTTCCTCTGGGGCGGGGCCACCGCCGCCAACCAGCTGGAGGGCGCCTACGACCAGGGCGGCAAGGGCCTGTCCATCCAGGACGTGATGCCCAAGGGCATCACCACACCTCGGACCGAGGGGCCCACCGACGACAACCTCAAGCAGGTGGGGATCGACTTCTACCATCGGTACGCGCAGGACATCGCCCTGTTCGCGGAGATGGGTTTCAAGACCTTCCGGCTGTCGATCGCCTGGTCGCGGATCTTCCCCAAGGGTGACGAGCTGGAGCCCAACGAGGAGGGCCTGGCCTTCTACGACCGGGTCTTCGACGAGTGCGCCAAGCACGGCATCGAACCGCTGGTCACGATCAGCCACTACGAGACCCCGCTGCACCTGGCCGAGGCCTACGACGGCTGGGTCAACCGGGACCTCATCGGGTTCTACGAGCGCTACGTCCGGGTCCTGTTCGACCGCTACGGGTCGAAGGTGAAGTACTGGCTGACGTTCAACGAGATCAACTCCGTGCTGCATGCGCCGTTCATGTCCGGGGCCATCAACACCCCCAAGGAGCAGCTGTCCAAGGCCGACCTGTACCAGGCGATCCACCACGAGCTGGTCGCCTCCGCCCTGGCCACCAAGATCGCACGCGAGCTGGCGCCCACCGCCCAGGTGGGGTGCATGATCCTGGCGATGCCGACCTATCCCTTGTCCCCGGACCCCGCCGACGTGCTGGCCGCGTTGACGACCGACCGCACCAACCTCGCCTTCGGCGACATCCACGTGCGCGGCGAGTACCCCGGCTACTACCTGCGCCTCCTGCGCGAGGCCGGCGTCGAACTGAACATCACCGACGAGGACCGCACCCTGCTCAGGGACAACACCGTCGACTTCGTGTCCTTCAGCTACTACGTCAGCATCTGCGAGACCGCCGACCCGTCGAAGCGGGTCATGGGCGAAGGGAACCTGTTCCCCGGCGTGAAGAACCCCACGCTGAAGGCCTCGGAATGGGGCTGGCAGATCGACCCGGTCGGCCTGCGCCTGGTGCTCAACCAGTTCTGGGACCGCTGGCAGAAGCCGCTGTTCATCGTCGAGAACGGCCTGGGCGCCAAGGACGAGCTCGTCGAGGTCGACGGCGTCAAGACGGTCCTCGACGACTACCGGATCGCCTACCTCAACGACCACCTCGTCCAGGTCGGTGAGGCGATCGCGGACGGGGTGGACGTCATGGGCTACACCACCTGGGGCTGCATCGACCTCGTCGCCGCCAGCACCGCACAACTGTCCAAGCGGTACGGGTTCATCTACGTCGACCGCAACGACGACGGCACCGGCACCCTCGACCGCTACAAGAAGAAGTCCTTCGACTGGTACGCCGAGGTCATCGCCACCAACGGGGCGAGCCTCGAGGCCTAACCCCCAACCGGGATCCCGACCCTTGCGCGCCGCGGATCCCTCAACGGCCCTGTAGCGCGGCGTCAACGTCACCACGGTGCCCCTCCCGGCACCGCTGGATCCAAGGCGGAGGGCCTCCAGCTCTGTGGACTCCACCTCCGCCTGCGCCTGCTACAGATCGGTGGCGGCCGGTTCCTGGTCGCACTCCCGGGGATCGGCCGCCACCACCACCTCACCAAGGAGCCCCTGATGGATCGCAAGGCCGTGTTCGTGGACGTCGATGGCACGCTGGTCAACGACCGTGGCCTGGTTCCCGACAGCGCCCGGGTCGCCATCCAGCGCGCCCGGGCCAACGGGCACCGGGTGTTCCTGTGCACCGGCCGGTCCCCGTCACAGCTCTGGGACGACATCACCGACGTGGGGTTCGACGGGGTGATCGCCGCGGCCGGTGGGTACGTCGAGGTCGGCGAGGTGGTGCTCTGGCACCAGAACCTCCCGAACGACGTGGTCCGCCGCGTCGTGGAGTTCTTCGATGCCCGGGGAGTCGCCTACTTCCTGGAGGCGAACTCCGGGCTCTACGGAAGCCCCGGGGTACAGGAGCACATGCGGGCCAGGATGTTCGGGGGTGTCACCGATGAAGTCATCCGCGCTGAGCTCCAGCGCGGCCTCGGACCGCTCATCGACTCGGTGAAGACCGACCAGGGGGCCGAGCGCAGCGACATCAACAAGGTCTCGTTCTTCGACTCCCCAGTGTCCCTCGACGAGGTGCGCGACCAGTTCGCCGACATCCTCACCCTGATCCCGATCAGCGTCCCGCAGTTCGGGCCCAACAGCGGGGAACTGGCCCTTCCCGGGGTTCACAAGGCCACTGCCATCCAGAGGGTGACCGAGCACCTGGGCATCGACCGGGCGGACACCCTGGCCCTCGGCGACGGCTTCAACGACCTCGAGATGCTGACCCACGTCGGAGTCGGGATCGCGATGGGCAACGCCCCGCAGCAGGTCAAGGACGTCGCCGACGACATCACCGGCAGTCCCGACGAGGACGGGTTGTTCACGAGCTTCACGAAGTACGGACTGATCTGAGAGCCACAGCACCAGCAACCACCACCCGAGAGGACCCGACCATGAAGTACCGCCAGCTCACGCCGTTCCCCGAGGGGTTCCTCTGGGGTGCATCGACCTCCGGATACCAGGTGGAAGGGGCCTGGGATGCCGACGGCAAGGGCCCGTCGATCGTGGACGTCCGCACCGACTTCCCCGAGGGCACCACCGACTACCGGGTGGCCGCGGACCACTACCACCATGTCGATGAGGACGTCGCCCTGTTCGGCGAGCTGGGCCTGAAGGCCTACCGGTTCTCGATCCAGTGGACCCGGATCATCCCCGACGGCGACGGCCCGGTGAACCCGGCCGGGGTGGCGTTCTACCACCGGCTGATCGACGGGCTGCTCGCGCAGGGCATCGAGCCGGTCGTCACGATGTACCACTTCGACCTGCCGCAGTCGTTGGCCGAGCGCGGCGGATGGGGGTCGCGGAACACCGTCGATGCGTTCGTCGAGTTCGCCCGCGTTCTCTACGCGGAGTACGGGCCGAAGGTCACGTACTGGCTGACCATCAACGAGCAGAACATGATGGTCCTCTACGGCCAGCACCTGGACATCCTCGACGGGCCGCTGAACCGCGCCGTGAATGCGTACCAGAAGAACCACCTCATGCTGGTGGCCCAGGCCCGTGCGATGAGCCTGCTGCACGAGATGGTGCCCGGGGCCAAGGTCGGCCCGGCCCCGAACATCGCCTACGTCTACCCGGCCTCCCCCAACCCCGACGACGTCCTGGCCGCACACGACTTCAACGCGATCCGCAACTGGCTCTACCTCGACGTCGCGGTCCACGGCCGGTACAACCCGATCGCGTGGGCGTACCTGGCCGAGCGCGGTCTCGACCCCCGAGTTCGCCGACGGCGACGCCGAGGCGCTGGCCGCCGCCAAGCCGGACTTCATCGCGTTCAACTACTACGCCACCCACACCGTGGCCGCCCCGCTCGGGGACGACTCCGACGAGGGTGCCCCCGAGGGGGCCGACCAGCAGATCGCCATGGGCGAGAAGGGCGTGTACCGGGCGGTGAACAACCCGTACCTGGGCAAGAACGAGTTCGGCTGGGAGATCGACCCCGTCGGGTTCCGCACCACCTTCCGGGCCATGTACGAGCGCTACCACCTGCCCGCTGCTGGTCACCGAGAACGGCCTCGGCGCCTTCGACACCCTCGAACCGGACGGCACGGTGCACGACCAGTACCGGATCGACTACCTGCACGCGCACATCGAGCAGATCCAGTGGGCGATCAGCGACGGCGTCGAGGTCATGGGCTACTGCCCATGGTCAGCCATCGACCTGGTCTCCACCCACCAGGGCATCGCCAAGCGCTACGGGTTCGTCTACGTCGACCGCGACGAGTTCGACCTCAAGGACTGCGCCCGCCACCGCAAGGACAGCTTCACCTGGTACCAGCAGCTCATCCGCGCCAACGCCCTACCCGCGTAGTACGCAGTCACCACCACGCCCGCCAACGAAGGAGCCCGACGATGACCCAGCCCGCGCCCTACCGCGCCGCAGACGACCGCTACACGACCATGGCCTATCGCCGATGCGGCAAGAGCGGGCTGGACCTCCCCGCACTCTCCCTCGGGTTGTGGCACAACTTCGGCGACACGACCCCCTTCGACGCCCAGCGCGACATCCTGCGCCGGGCGTTCGACCGCGGCGTGACCCACTTCGACCTGGCCAACAACTACGGCCCCCCGTACGGCAGCGCGGAGGACAACTTCGGCCGCCATATGCAGGCCGACTTCGGCCCGTACCGCGACGAGCTGATCATCTCCACGAAGGCCGGGTGGGACATGTGGCCCGGGCCCTACGGCCAGGGCGGCTCGCGCAAGTACCTGCTCGCCTCCCTGGACGCGTCGCTGAGCCGGATGGGCCTGGATTACGTCGACATCTTCTACAGCCACTGCCCCGACCCGAGCACCCCCATCGAGGAGACGATGGGCGCCCTCGACACCGCCGTACGCCAGGGCAAGGCCCTCTACGCCGGAATCTCCAGCTACACCCCCGCCCAGACCCGTGCAGCCAGGAAGGCACTGGACGACCTCGGCACCCCGCTGCTGCTCCACCAGCCCGTCTACTCGATGTTCAACCGCCACATCGAGCACCCCCAGGCCACCGACGCACACCCCGACGGCGAGACCCTGCTGGACGTGGTGGAGGACCTGGGGATGGGCATGATCGTCTTCTCCCCGCTGTCCCAGGGCCTGCTCACCAACCGCTACCTCACCGGCACGGTCCCCACCGGTTCCCGGGCAGCTGTCGGGCACTTCCTCAAGCCCGAGACGATCAACGACGAGTACCTCGCCCGCGCCCGCGCGCTGAACGAGATCGCCGCCGGGCGCGGACAGACACTGGCCCAACTCGCCCTGTCCTGGGTGCTCCGCGACTCCCGAGTCACCTCCGCGATCATCGGGGCCAGCTCCGTGGCACAGCTCGAGGACAACCTCGCCGCGGTGAACGCCCCCGCGCTCACCGCCGAGGAGATCGCCGCGATCGAGCCCCACGCCGTGGACGGCACCGCCCGCTGAGACCTCAGCCGGTGGCCGTGAGAGTGGCCTCGGTCCGTTTGCCGCAGAGGGGCTCCTGGGGCTGGTCGCCGTGCAGGGAGACCCATTCGGCGGCGGTGGGTTCCCTGGCTGCGATGATGCAGGCGCGGGTGACCAGGGTCTCGGTGTCGATCGGGTAGGTGTAGGCGCGCCGGGAGTCGTAGAGGGCCTCCAGGGCGGCGCCGTCGGGGGTGAACCGGACCCACCCCCACGCGTTCCCGGGGCCGGGCACCAGCGGCTCCCCCACCGGCTCTGCGGCGGCCACGTCCCACAGGACCACTTCCCCGTCGGTGCCGTGCAGCGCGAGCAGGCTGCCGTCCGGGTTGGCGGCGATGTCGAGGACGAATCCGGGGAAGACCTGTCGGGGTGCCACCAGCGTGGCCCCGTCGGGGAATGAACGGATCTCGAGGCGTCCGAGCCGGCCCCCGAAGGCCAGGGCCTGGCCGGCGTCGAGCCACTGAAGGGCCAGGACGTCGTCGTACTGGCTGGCCCGCCAGGTCTGCACCGGGCTCAGGTCGCCTGCGTCCAGGATCTCGACCTGCGGGCCTCGGGCGACCGCGACGCGCTGCCCGTCTGGCGAGGGGGCCACCGTGGCCTGGACCTCGGCGTACCAGTTGACCTCGGGCAGCTCGGCCCGGGCCTCGACCCGACCGGTCGAAAGGTCGATGCGCACCACCCCGCCGACGCCGGCGACGAGTGCGGCGGCCCCGTCGGTGGTGGCCGCGATCCCGTTGGGCCACCACGGCAGCTCCACATCATGCTTTGTCGTCCCGGTGGCCACGTCGATGACCTGCAGACGGGCCGGATCCTCCGGCCCGGCGACCGCCCCGCGCAGCAGGGTCCGTCCGTCGGGGGTGATGCCCGCGGCGAAGTTGTTGGGCTGTTCCCCGGGCTCGTCGGGCTGGGCGTAGGGCCCGGCCACCAGGTCGGCGGTGTCCAGGTCGAGCACCCCCACCTGGGCGGGCACGCCGTCGGGGTTGGCCGCCCACACCGCGGCGGCATGTCCGTCCGCCGACACTTGGCCGGTGGTCACCGCCAGCGGCAGCTCACGAACCCGGGCCAGCCGGCGATCGCCGCTGAGGTCCCAGGCGATCAGGTCGCCGTCGCGTCCCGCGGTCCACGCGGTGGCGCCGTCGGGGCTGGTGACCACGCCCATGATCGCGCCGGTGTGCCCCCCGGTGAGGGTCTCGCGCACGTCCCCCGTGCGGGTGTCGGCGACCACCACCCGGCCGTCCATCGACCCGAGCACGACGGTGCGCCCGTCGGGCGGGAACGCCGCACCGCCCAGCTCTGCCTCGAACGGGATCTGCACCGGGTCGGTGTTCGGAGCGTCGAGCTCGACGATGTGGATCGGGCCGGTCTCGGCTGCGGGGTCGTTCGGAGCCTGGGTCGCCAACCAGCGGCCGTCCTGGCTCACCAGCCCGGACGTACCGACCCCGCGCAGCACCTCGACGCGCCCGGTGCGCAGGTCCACCAGCCGGGCGGGCTCGGTTTCGCCGGTGAACAGGACCATGCGGTCTGGGCCAGCCCGGGCTATCCGTAGCCACTGCGGTTCCGTGGCCTCCAGGGCGATGGTCCGAGTGGGCGCCGACCCGTCGACGCGCACCAGGTCGATGCCCTCTGTCGTGGCGACGGCCAGTTCACCGGGGGTGTCGGTGAAGTCCCACCCTGAGAACAGGACGATGGGCTCGGTCTCGATCGGGCGGGTCCACTCGATCTCGCCGGCGGCCAGGTCGAGTACGACCAGCTGGGGCGGGCGTCGCCCGGACCAGGAGCTGCTCGCGAATGCCGCGTACGACCCGTCGGGGCTGACCCGCAGCTCGACCAGGTTGGCGTCGGGTTCGCTCCACGCCACCCGGGCCTCGCCAGTGACCGTGTCGAACACGTGCACGGCCTCGAGGTTGGCGATCGCCACCGCCTGATCCGATCCCGGTGCCGAGGCCGCGCCGAGCAGCCGGTTCGGGGTGTCGATGCGGTCCACGATCGCCGGGTTCGACGCGAGCACTGACAGCAGCGCGCCGACCGTCTGGGGCGACTCCTCGGTGCGCACACCGGCCACGGCGGTGAGCATCCGCTGGGCCAGGTAGTCCTCGGAGATCGCCGTGGCCGCGAGCCGCTGCGCGGTGGCGGTCTCCCGCTGCGCGGCCGCCTCGGTGCCCGAGCGCACCGCCAGGGCCCCGGCCAGCAGCGCGACCGCCAGCGTGATCCCGAGCCCGGCGAGCAGCCGCCGCAGTCGCGTGTTCTGCCGCGACGCCACCCGGGCACGCTCCTGCGCGTCGGCCCGTTCGGCGTCGAGCCGAGCGGACGAGGCCTCCACGAAGGCCGCCTCGACACCGGTGAACTCCTCAGGGCGGGCAGCCAACTGCTCGACGGCGCTGGCCAGCCGCGCCCCGCCCCACAGGCCCACGGGCTCGCGCCCTTCGCGATCCCACTCTCCGGCCGCCACGGTGATCCGCCGCTGCACGTCGCGGGCTGTGGCGTCCTCAGCGAGCCAGTCCCGCAGCCGCGGCCACGCGCGGAACAGCGCCTCGTGGGCGACTTCCACGTGGCCGTCGGTGACGGTCAGCAGCCGAGCGTGGGCCAGCGGGTCGACAACCGCGCGCACCAGCGGGTCGGGCAACGACTCCAATTCGGCGAGCGTGGCCCGGCGACGGACCACGCCGTCACCCTGTCCCGGGCCGGCGAGCCGGCGCAGCAGCACCCGGCAGGCCCGCCGGTGCGGCTCGTCGAGCTCGGCGTACACCCGTTCGGCCATCCGGGCGATCGCCGCCCCAACACCACCGGACCCCACATACGCGGCCAGCGTCAGCCGGGCCCCCTCGCGTTGCGCCCACAGCTCGGCCAGGGCCGCGGACAGCAGCGGCAGGCCCCCGGGCTCCGCGAGGGTGTCGGCCACCAGGGCATCGGCGAGCCCGGTGTCCAGGGCCAGCCCTGCCCGCGACGCTGGGCCCTCGATCGCCCGGCGCAGCTCCCCCTCCCCCATCGGGCCGACGAACACCGCCCTGCCCGCGAGCGCGTCGGCCAGCACCGCATGGGTGGCGATGCTGCCGGCGTGGTCGGCCCGCACCGCCAGGACCACCGTGATCGGCAGGGTGGGGCTGGCGGCCAGGTCCGCCACCGTGGAGAGGAAGGCGTCGCGCTCCCCCGGATCGGCGCACACGGTCCAGCACTCCTCGAACTGGTCGACGACCAGCAGGATGCGCTCCGCCGCACCTCGGCCCGCCAGCGTGCGGGTGAGCAGGTCCGCGACCCGGTCCGGGCCGGTCGACCCCGCGCCGGCGAGCGCCGCCTGCGTGAGTTCGCGCATGGGGTGCTCCCCGGGCCGCAGCACCACCCGGACCCAGCCCGGGCTGCCCGGCAGGGCGCCGGCGGCCAGCGAGGCGAGCAGGCCAGCGCGCAGCAGCGACGACTTCCCCGACCCAGATCCACCGACCAGCAGCAGGGCACGTTCCGCGCCCACCCGGGCGACCAGCTCCGCGGTCAGCCGCTCCCGACCCGCGAACCAGGCGGCATCTGCCTCCTGGTAGCTGGCCAACCCCCGCCACGGGCAGACCTGCGGGTCCATCGTCGTGTCCGGGCGCAGCGCCGACCAGCGCAGCACATCATCGGCCAGGGCCGCGCGCTGCTGCTCGTGCGCGGCCGCGGTTCCCACGCTGGCGGCGGTCCGATCCGCGACCCGGCCAGCCACGAGCGCCCGGGCCCACTGGACCGACAACTCCCGGGTCCGTGCCACGTTGCCACCGGACTTGGCGTGGATCTCGATGGCGGCCCGCTCGACGTCAACAGTGCTGCCATCCGGCAGGAGGGCGCCCAGCAACTGCCCCACCTGAGCGGCATCCAGGGGCCGCGTGCGGACCTCGGCATCGCCGGTCACGCCCACGTCGGGCCCCGCCACGATCAACTGCAGCTCCCCCGGCCGCGGATCGGCCAGCGCCCCGGTGGCACCCCCCCGGGCGTCCACCACTCGCAGCACGGACCCCCGACCCGGTGCAGGGGACCCGCCGAGGACGACCGCGGCCCGCTGCTTGTGCACGCGCACGGCCAGCTCGCCGGCCAGCCGCCACCGGCCCGACCCGGGCTCGCCGGTCAGCAGCACCCGCCGCCCGGGCCCGGACGCCGCGGCACGCCACTGCTCCTCCAGGGCGGCCAACTCATCGGTTCGCCCGACCATCGGGGTCACCGGCGGCACCAGGGACGCAGGTACCTCGGTACGGGCCTGCAACGTGGGATCCTGGGCCAGGACCCGGGCCTGCAGGGTGCGCAGCTCCTCGCCCGGGTCCACGCCCAACTCGTCGGCCAGCACCCGCCGGGCCCGGTCCAGGGCAGCCAGAGCGGCCGCCTGGTTGTCACTGGCCGCGTGGGCGCGGACCAGCAGCGCCCACCCGCGCTCCCGCAACGGGTGCGCTGTCGTGTGCGCCTCCAGCTCCGGCACCGCCGCGCCGGGCGCCCCCGCGTCGATCCGCGCCGCCAGCCAGTCCTCGACTGCGGCCAGCCGCAGCTCGTTCAGGCGCCGGCCCTCAGCCCGGCCGAACACGGTGTCCTCGAACCCGGCATACGCCGGGCCCCGCCACAGCGCCAATGCGGACGCGAACGCGCCGGCAGCCTCCGCGTGCTGTCCGTCGGCGGACGCAGTCCGACCCAGCTCGACCAGGCGCACGAACCGGTGCGCGTCGATACATCCGGGGTCGATCGGCAACCGGTACCCACGGGCCTCAGTGGCGATCAGCCCCGCCCCGGCACCGCCCTGCTCCAGGGCCGTGCGCACCCGGGCTACGTAGGACTGCAGCGTCCGCCGGGCCGTGCGCGGCGGATCATGCGGCCACAGCGCGTCGACCAGCTCCTCAGCCGGCACCACCTGGCCAACGCGAGCGAGCAGGTGCGCCAGCACGGTCCGTTCCTTGACCCCGGAGATCGGGATCTCCCCAGACGGGCCGACGATCACCAACGGCCCCAGCACCCCCGCATCCATCCGCGGACCATAAGCCCAGCTGCCCCGGTTCCGGAAGACATCCGGGCCACCGCTCCCCTCCGCTGCCTGCCTCGACATGCAGGCACCACCTCCTGATCAGGACCTCGGCTGCCGACGTGGCCGTCCCCGGCGCGGCCACGTCGGCAGCCGCGGTCAGCGCTCGCCCCGTGCCGCGGACCCGTGTCGATCCATGTCCGGATCGACACGGGTCCGGCGGTACGGTCCGTGGACTTCTGATCCAGTTCGGAGCCCGCTGGGGACCCTCGGCTACTTGGTGCGCGAGCTCACGGGCTGCCAGGCTGGGACGGCTTGGCGCAGGCCGGGTGTCTCGACCACGATCCTGCGATCTGAGCCGTCAGTGCGCATAACCTGGACGTAGCGCTCACCGTCAGGCACGGGGCCGCCGAGGCCCGTGAACGCGATCCACCGACCGTCGGGGCTGAACGCGGTGCCGAACTCGGTGGCGTCGGGGGTGTTGGTCAGGTTCCGCTGGTCGGTGCCGTCGGCGTTCATGATCCAGATGTCCCCGTCGCCACCGGCCGCGTACGCGATCCGGGTGCCATCAGGACTCCAGTCCGGCGTCTGGCCCTTGATCGTGTCGTCGAACGTCAACTGACGCTGCGTGCCCGTTGCCAGGTCAACCAGCCAGAGCTGGCCCTCGACCGGGTACGGGAACCCCTCCTCGTCGAGCTCCAGGCGCTCACGAACGTACAACACGCTCCGGCCATCAGGTGAGTACGCGGGGTTCTCGTGGGCGTACCCGTCCTCCACCAGCAGTGGCTTCACCTTGCCCGAGCGCGCGTGGACCACGTACAGGTTGCTGGGAGACTCCGGGGTGGGCGCCCAGGAGAAGACGATCCGATTGCCCTGGGGGTTCCAGTCCGGGAAGATCGCCCAGCCCCCGAGGTCGGTCAGCTGGCGGTCGTTGCCACCCCCGACGTCGGAGGTCCAGATCTCGAAGCCGTCCCCGGAGTCGCGGCAGGAGGCGACTCGGCGCCCGTCAGCGGACACCGCGGGGCAGATGTCGACCACGTCCGGAGTGTCGGTGAGCTGCGTCAGCCGAGATCCGTCGGGGTCGGCCGACCAGAGATCCGCCTGGCCCCCGCCGAATGCCCCGAAGACGATCACCCCCGGGCTTCCCGGGTAGGTAGCGTGCGCGGCCGGGGCTGCAGCCAGGCCCACGGCAACGGTGACGCAGGCGAGCAGCAAGCGGCTGGGCCGGCGTCGCGACCTGGATGTGGAACGTGCTGTGGATGCGTTCAAGGGATCCCTCCTCGGATCAGCCCCAGGGGTGGGGTGCGACCAACCTGCCGACCGGGTGTTGCGGTTGGGCTGCGTTCCTGTTGACGGGAACTCTCCGCCCGGCGTTTGCCCTGAGACCGCGCTGCAGCCACCACCGGCGCCGCCCCCTCATCGCGACGCGCCCGCTCCCCTCCCCTGAACTCACTACCGCGCCCGGCACCTCACCGAGGTGCGTGGATCAACTGGCGATCACCACGAAGACCGCGATGGCGAGCCCGACGATCAGGTTCTGCCACAGGGCCACGGTCGCAGCCGGCCCTGCGCCGCCCCTTCGGGCGCGCACGGCCAGCCATGCGCCAAGCCAGTTGGGGAGCGCAACCACCACGGCGTAGGCCATGGTGAGGGCCCAGCCGAGCGACCCTTGGCTCGTCCACTCGACGCTCTCACTGACGCCGAGGATGCCCATGACCCCGTACGCGAGAACGAACATCACCACGATCCAGGGCACGTACAGCAACTGCACCCAATACGCGGCGGCGGTCATCGAGCGGCCCGGGTTCGTCGGTGGTTGGGGAGCGACCGGAGTGGGTTGCTGAGAGTTCTGGGGGACTGTCGGGCTGGACATCGCCATCACCTCCACCTTGCAGTTGTCACGCTACGCGCTCGCACCACACCCGACCAGAGGCTTCCGCCCGTGGTGGGCCGGACTGCTGGGTGCCGGTTCCCGCGGCCCCCGGGGCCGGCACTGTCCGGGTGCCAGTGCCCGCGGCCGGCTGCCTATGCCGACTGCCGTGCCTCTCCTGCGGGCGCGCGTTGTCCGACCGTCTTGCGCCCGGCGCGGGTCATCGCAAGCACCTTGCTCTCGACCAGGCCGGGAACCAGGCGGAACAGCAGCCAGGTGCGGTGCATCTCGCTGGGAATCACCATGACGGCCTTGTTTCGGTCAAGGCCGCGGAGGGTGTCCTCGGCCAGGCGGTCGGCCGGGTAGATCCGCACTCCAGCTTTGGCAAGGGCGTCGCGGATGGGCGGCGATGTGGCGACCGAGGGAGGGATGGGCAGGTCCTCGGGCCACGCCCCGTCCAGCAGCGGGGTGTCGATCCACCCCGGGCACAGCACGCTGACCCGGATCCCGTGGTCAGCACCCGCGGTGCGCAGGCCACGGCTGAGCCCGACCACCCCGAACTTGGTGGCCGCGTAGGGGGCCATCACCCCCAAGCTGGGGATCAGACCTGCCGAGGACGCGACGTTGAGGATCTGGCCGTGACCCTGCCGCAACATCAGCGGGTAGGCGGCGTGGCAGCCGTGGATCACCCCGCGCAGGTTCACGTCGATGATCCGATCCCAGTGCACCAGTTCCAGTTCCTCGGGCTCCCCAACGATCGCGATGCCTGCGTTGTTGACCATCAGGTCGAGGCGACCGTGTTCGGCGTGCGTGGACTCGACCAGCCTGGTGACCGCGTCGGCGTCGCGGACGTCGACATGCACACCGATGGCCGATCCGGGGCCCCGTCGGGTGAGTCGGTCGGCGTGCTCCTTGGCGGCGACGTCCTGGATGTCGGCCAGCACCACGTGCCAGCCCCGTTGCACCAATGCGGTCCCGAGGGCCAGCCCGATGCCGGACGCGCCCCCGGTGACGATGGCGACCTGCTTCATGGGTCCCACCTCCTCAGCGACCGCTGGTACCGCGGGACCGGACGATCTCGGGTCGCGGCCTGATTTCAGGCTACGGGCCAGGACCACGGTGCGGACAGGGCCAATGGGCACCTTGCCGGCTAGCGCCCCGCCCATGCCGTTGCTCGGTTCCAGGGGTACTGGGTGACGTTGGGCTCTGGGGTTCGCCCCGCCGACACGCTAGACAGGGATGGGGGATCGGTACCCGCGGCTCGCGGTCTCGACTGACCCCCATGGAGGTGAGCAGCCATGACCAGGACCAGCCACGGCACCGGGACCACTGTGTTGGCCCAACCACTGGCGTTGCCGTGCGGGCTGGTCCTGCCGAACCGGATCATGAAGGCCGCCATGGGTGAAGGCCTGGCCGATGCCACCACCTCCAACGTGACGCCCGCCCTGATCCGACTGTACGAGCGGTGGGCAGACGGCGGCGCCGGAACCCTCATCACGGGCGTGATCAACATCCAACGCGGCGCCGGTGACGCCTCCCTGGTCACCCTGGATGCGAAGACCGACACCGACGCGTTGGCCGGATGGGCGTCGGCGGTCCACCAGCGCGACGTGCGACTCATCGGCCAACTGGTCCACCAAGGCCGCCAGACCACAGTCCTGGTCGCCCGGCATCCGCTCGCCCCCAGCGCCCTGCCCTCAGTCCGGGGCAGCCGGATCTTCGGCTCCTCCCGCGCCCTGACCGGCGCGCAGATCACCAGCCTGATCGACCGGTTCGCGACCGCGGCCGTGATGCTGGAGCAGGCCGGGTTCGACGGCGTCGAGATCCACGCCGCCCACGGCTACCTGATCGGGCAGTTCCTGTCCCCGGCCACCAACCTGCGCACCGACCAGTGGGGCGGGAGTCTGGAGAACCGGTCCCGCTTCCTGCTCGAGATCGTGCGCCGGATCCGATCCCAGGTCCGCCCGGGATTCGCGGTCCTGGTGAAGATCAACGCCAGCGACTTCCAGCCCGGCGGCTTCGACATCGAGGACTCCGCACACGTGGTCGGGATGCTCGACTCCGAAGGGGTGGATCTGGTGGAGATCTCCGGGGGCACGTACGAATCGGCCTCCGGCGCGTTCGGAGTCCGCCCCGACGAGCCCGGGACATCGAAGGACGCCTACTTCGCGGGGTTCGCGCCCCGGCTCCGCGAGATGACCAGCATCCCATTGGCGGTCACCGGAGGGCTGCGATCCCGAGCGGTCATGGAGGCCCTGATCCAGGACGGGGTCGTCGATGTGATCGGTCTGGCGCGACCCCTGGTCGAGCGACCCGACGCCCCCCACGAGCTCCTCGACGAAGCCATCGACAGGCTCGAACTCACAGGTCCCCCACCCTCAGCGGCCGGAGCGAGCGAGCTGCTCTGGTACATCGCCCAGTTCCAGCGCCTCGCCAACGGCCAGGACTTCGACCCCGACTACTCGACCCGCAGCCTCCAACAGCACATGCTCGTCACCTTCGCCCAGCAGGCACTCACCAACGGGCGCCACACCATCGGCCACCTGCTCCGGCGAACCTGAACGGCGCGGAGCCCCACCCCGGGGGATAGCCCAACCGCTCACCCCATGGCCGTTCCCGCCGCTCTCCCTGTCCTGGCCCCCGAGTGCCGCCGGCAGGATCGGTGCCCTACCCGGTCCCCTTGCCGCGCGAGATCGCCGCCCGGGCGGACTCGACGGCTTGCGCTGGCGTGCCGCGGAACGCTGGGCCGTGCCCGGGGACCACCACATCGGCTGCCAGATCGGCGATCCGGTCCAGCGACGCCCGTGCCTCGGCGTTGTCGTGGTTGAAGAACACCGGGAGCAGGGTCGGTCCGGTGGGGTGAGCCAGCGCGTGGTCGGTCATCAACGCGTCACCGGCCAGCAGGACGCCGCGCTCGGGCAGGTGCAACGCGCAGTGCCCAGACGTGTGCCCAGGGGTGTGCACCGGGACCGGCCGCCCGGGGAGGTCAAGCGGGCCGGGCCCGAAGGTCTTCACGTCGCCGAGCCGCTCGACCTTGGTGACCTTGAGCCCCATCGCGTCCTTGACCCACACCAAGACGTCCGGACGCCAGGCCATCTTCAGAAGCGCGCCGATCGAGACCTGCTCGATTCGCGTGCCCAGAGCGTTCGGCACCTCAAGCTCGTGCGCCAGCACCGGCTTGCCCACGACCGTCCGGAAGTACTCGGCACTGCCCAGATGATCGGGATGCGCGTGGGTGAGGACCACTGCCGCGACATCGGCTGGTGAGCGCCCGATCCGCGACAAGGAGGTGACGACACGCTCTCGATCCCGCGGAAACCCGGTGTCCACCAGGGTCACCTCGTCGCCGTCGACCACCAGCACCCAACAGACATGCTTCGCCCGGACCTGGAAAACCCCGTCCGCGACTTCCAACACGTCGACGTCCACCATGACCCCTCCTGGAAGCGTAGGCCCTTCGCTTCGAGGATGGCACCGCACAACCTCGGACGTCAGAGGCCGAAGGTCCACCCGTCCTTCACGTCCGCGATTGGCGTGAACCCGCAGAGCTACCCCCTGGGCTGGCCCCGAGTCCCTTCCCGGGGATCGCCCACCCAACCGGCGTTCCCGCCCCGCCAAGGTGGTGGACGCCCTACCGTGCCGACGGCGATGCCGAGTTCGGCGCGGGGCATTCCCAGGGCGGCGCGGCCGGTGCCTGGGAACACGCCGACCTGCCCGGTGGGAATCACGCAGGCAACCGGATCGGGCACCAGGTAGTGCCGGGAGCGTGCCATCGGCCCAGCCCATTTGAGGTGCTCGCGTACTGCACGGCCCTGGAAGTGCCCACTGCCTGGCTGGTGTGCGGGCCGGCGGGGCGAACCCTTCGACGGCGGATCGTCAGCACGGGGATCCTCCGTCGACGCGGCCGCATGTGGGATCCATCACACCCCGTTAGCCGATAGTCGGTCAGGGGTATGACATTGCTCTGACCTCGAGTGCACGGCCCGCGGAGACGTTTGGGCCGACGAGGGACGTGCACACCAAGGAAGGTTCTCGTGACCGCAGTTCTGACTGCTCGTACGGACGAGCCGCCCCAGTGGAGGGACACTGGTCGGCGGCCAAGGCTTCGACGCGTGTCCGACCGCCTCGCCGAGTCACGCCACTACCTGGCGGGGTGGCTCGACGGACGTCGATCCCGGCCCTCTGTCGACCTGGGCGCCCCGCTTCCCGACCACCTCGTGCTCATCAAGAACGCGTGCGGCAGCGTCTTGGACCGCCGCTGGACAGCCCTGCTGGAGGAAACGCGCCAGGATCGACTTGAGCTGGTCGCGCTCCCAGCGGAGATCGCTCGGGCAACCATCCGCAGGGACCTGGCCGAGAGCGAACTGGCCACGCACAAGGCCACCGGCCCGGCCACGGCTCGGCTCTTCGGCGAGGAGCGCATGCCGATCGAACTGGTCCAGAGACGGCGCCGGTCCACCTTCGACCAGACCACCGCACGCCTCACGGAGATCCGCGACAAGACCCGCAACTACCGCTTCATGAAGATCCAGCGCCTCGCGGAACTGGAGGCGCACATGGCCCTGGAATTGGAGCTGGCCCAGTCCGAGGCCCGGGAGCAGCACCGCCACTTCTCGTTGTCCGGTGCCGCCTACTTGCGAGGAGCCCTGCGCACGCATCACGACCCGATCTCCTTGGCTCACCAGTCGGACCGGCTGGAAGTCCCCCTGCCCGAATGGGTGACCCTGCACGGTCTCCACGAGTTCCTCCGCGCCGCCGGCGCAGAAAGCGATGCAGCATGAGCGCCACAACCCTGCCGAACCCCGTTCGGCCGACGGGTGGGGTCACTCCCCACGGCGTCGAGCCTCCCCGCCTGGCCGAGTGGGCGCCCTACGCGTTCCTGGTGCTGGGCTTCCTGATCGACTTCGCCCAGTTCTCCGACGTCGTGGGCCGTGCAGTGACGAGCCTCGAGGATTGGCAGCGGTACCTGATCGCCGCCGGTGCCGGTGCGGTTGCCCTGTTCATGATGTTCGAGGCTGGGCACCTTGAGGCACAGCGTCGTGAGCGCACCATGGGGAAGCAGGGCAAGGG
This sequence comes from uncultured Actinomycetes bacterium, assembly GCA_963774745.1. Lineage (GTDB taxonomy): Bacteria > Actinomycetota > Actinomycetes > S36-B12 > CAIYMF01 > Prado023. The sequence continues at coordinate 87,814 of CAVZGE010000007.1, forward strand.
GTTGATCCGCACGCTCATCAGCGTGTGGGGCCTGCTGGGGCTAGCAGCGACCTACATCCGACTTGCCGCCGCCCCTGACTCAGGCGGCAGCGGTGGCTTCGGTTCCGCAGGTTCGGACGCGGTCGTGACCACGTGGGACCTGGGGCCGATCACCCTGTACAGCGACGAGATCCCGATGGCGTTGCTCATGCTGATCCTGTACGTCGCCGTCGGCCTTGGCGCCTACCTCGTCGGCCTGCGCAGTCACCGCCCGCTCCTGACGGATCTGCGGCGAGCACGCACGGCTGAGCGCAAGCAGCAGCGCAAGCTCCGACGCCTCATCAGGAAGCGGGACAAGGCCTCGGCCCGGGTCTCCGAACTCACCCAGACGACAAAGCACCTGTCAGCCCACAACGACCAGCGCGTTGCCCGGACCCAGGCCGCCGTGGCACTCGAGGGCTATCAGTCGGCTGAGGACCTGCACCGGGCACTGGAGGAAGAGCTACTGGTCGCACGGCAGCGTGAAGCCGTTCTCGCCACGGAGATCCCGGCTGTCTCATCGACCCGTGACGCCGCCCACGACTCGGCGACGGCCGTCGGCATGAGCGCCAAGCAGCATGCTCGCGTCCTTCTGCACCGCCACCTGGCGGACCCCACCCGCACGGTGATGGACGCCGACGTCCCCCACCTGCGTCCCACGACCGAGCACTCGGAGGTCTGACATGACATTCACACTCCCCAGCCGAACGAGGTCTGAGAACCCCGTTCCCGCCAGCGCCGAGCTTGCCCGCCAGACGAGCGCACGCTCGTGGACCGGCGAGCCGCTGTCCGCCGCGGATCCCGAGACGTTCCAGGCCGCCCTCTTCGGGGTGGTCCAGGAGGAGATGGATCGCGTGAACTCCGTGAACGCACTCGATGAGTGGCACCTGGGCTACCTCGACGAGCGGATCGACAGCGAGGTCCTCCAGGAACAGATCCGGCTCACCTCCCAGGCCACAGCCCGCCGCACCTCGTTGGAATCGGAGCGCGTGGCCCTCGGGGCACGGATCGACCAGCTGGCCGCTCGGGTGGAGTCTGCAAGCAGCCGGCTCGAAGCTGCCCACGATGAGCTCACCCTCGCCGCCCACAACCTTGCGACGGCGGAGGGGAGCCCTGCTCAATTGGGTGGCCATCCAGCCAACCCGGCTGCCCTCGCACGCATCGTCGAGGACCTCGAGCATGCAGCCGGCCGTAGGGGGATCAGGCGCGTTCTTCGCCGACCCGGCGTGACCTCACCCGCCGACTTGTTCGCGAAGCTCGAGACCGTCCAGCGCTCAGTCTCCGAGCTCGAGCGCCGAATCGCAGCACAGCAACTCGTCGTGGACGCAGCCACTGCCGCGCGTGTCGCGGCTCACGACCGCTTCCGCGGTGTCGCGACGACGCCCGCCGCACCCTCAAGCACACCGTCGACCCTGGCTGGGGACCAGCCCTCGATGTCGGCGTCCACGATGGGCGAGGAGGCGGCATGAGTCGGCCATGGAAGCTCATCGCGAGCCTCGGCGCGTCGGCGCTCCTGCTGGCGGGGTGCACTGGCAGTGACCTCCCGGAGGCTTCCCCTGAAGCTGGCGACTGCACGCTCGGCGCCGGGCCGGTCAGCTACGTCATAGGCGGACGAGCGAACACCCCTGACTTCGCTGAGAGCCCCGCTCCGCTGCTCGTCGCCAGCACACAGGCTGCGGCAGCGAACGAGTCCACGGTGACCCTCTTCGACACCGGTGGCACTCCCCGTGAGGCCGGCCAGCACGTGCTGACGTTGGAGGGTAAGAACTCGTCGGCCCGGAAGGCGGAGCAGGAGAACAACGTCGTCGCCCTTCAGGATGCGATCCTCAAGGTGCGGGCAACCTCCCCCGAAGCGAACCCACTGGCGGCGCTCGGGCTTGCGGCCGACGCCATTCGGTCCAGTGGCGGCCAGGGAACTGTGGTCGTCCTCGACTCCGGACTTCAGACAACCGGTTCGCTCGACTACACGCAGCCGGGCATGCTCTCGGCAGACCCGGAGAACATCACGGACGCACTGGAGAAGTCGGGCCAGCTGCCCGACCTCTCTGGCACGTCCGTCCTGTTCATCGGCCTGGGCTATGCAGCCGCCCCGCAGCAGGCTCTGGACACCGCCGCCCGCGACCGCATTCGCACCCAGTGGGAGGCGATCGCAACGGCGGCCGGCGCCTCGTGCGTCTCGATCGACGAGGCGCCCAACACGGCCGAGGCGCGCACCGGCCTGCCTGCCGTGACGCCTGTCATGGTCCCGAAGACGGATCCGGTCATCCCGACCCCCTCCGAACCGGCGAAGCTGGCCCTGCCGTTCAAGAGCAACAGCGCCGAGTACATCGACCCGAGTGCCGCTCTTGCGAGCCTGCAGCCCTTGGCGGAGTGGCTCACTGAGAGCGGACACCGGGTTCTCCTCACCGGCACCACCGCCACCGACGGGGACGAGCAGGGCCGTTTGACGATCTCGCAGAAGCGGGCGGACGCCGTACGGGCAACGCTCCTTGAGCTCGGCGCGAACGGGAGTTCCATTGCGACCCAGGGCGTGGGGACCAATCACCCCACCCACGTCGATGACATCGGCCCCAATGGCGAGCTGCTCCCGGGCCCAGCGGCCCAGAACCGGCTGGTAATCGTCTCGATCCAGGCCTGAGGTCTCGGCCCTTCGAGGGCCTTTCGTTGAGTCCGCCCGCTTGGGTTGGCCGCAGCGGAGCGGCATCGAAATCGCCATCGCGGCATGCGTGGGTGCTCCGCCGAGCACCATCCTCGGCCAAGACGAGTTCGGCAAGATCATGCTCGCTGTGGCCGACCACCGCGTTGGCCCAACCAGCACCACGCGGACGACCCGACCGACCCGGGCACCCCCACGGCCCCGGAAACCCGCCCACCAGACCCCCGCACACCCCTGCGGACCCCCACACCCAGCTCCCCGGTACCCCCACGGGCCCGCCGTAGACTTGCCCCTGAACAACGCTGGGACTTGTTGAACACCGCAACGCACACCGCTAAGCACACCTTCCCCGCGCCCGTAGCTCAATGGATAGAGCAGCCGGCTTCTACCCGGCTGGTTGGGGGTTCGAGTCCCTCCGGGCGCACAACGTGGCTGGTCAAGGGACGGTTTGGGGCTCCTGGGCTGCCGAATTCGAGCTCCGTTCGCCAACGGGCACACCAACCCGGGGTCGCCAGCCGCGACCGCCGCGGAACGCAGCGCCTCGGCAAGGCCCTCCGGCTCGAGGTCCGGAAGGTCACCGCACGGTTGGGTCCGCCTTTCGTGACGCGCGTGCCACGATTGCCGCCATGCGGATCCACCTGCCCCGCGAACTCGTCGAGCAGGGCGGACTCGGGCCGGACTGGGCCAACTGGCTGGATCGCCTGCCACGCGTGTTCCTCGGGGTGCTGGACGAGTGGGGCCTGACCCGCGAAGGCGACGAAGTGTGGCACGGGGCCTGCTCGCTGGTCGCTCCAGTGGTCAGCGAGGACGGGGCACCAGCGGTCCTGAAGGTCACCTTCGACGGCGACCAGGAGTCCCTCCACGAGGGGCTGATCCTGCAACGATGGCACGGCGCGGGCGCGGTTCGGTTGCTGCGTGCCGACCCGCGGCGCCGTGCCCTGCTGCTCGAGCGCCTCGATCGGCGTGACCTGACCGAGCTGCCGGACCTCGAGGCGTGCGCGGTCGTGGCCGACCTCTACCGGACGCTGCACATCCCGGCAGTCCCGCAACTGGCGACGTTGACCTCGTTCGTCGCGCGCTGGCTGGATGACCTGGCGGGCCAGCCCGACGACGTCCACATCCCCCGGCGCCATCGCGACCAGGCGCTCTCCCTGGGTCGCGACCTGGTCAGTGACCCGGCGAGCGTGGGTCGCATCATCCACGGCGACCTGCACTACGGCAACGTCCTTGCAGCCCCGCGGGATGTGCGGCCCGAACGCGGGGAATGGCTCGCCATCGACCCGAAGCCCATGTCGGGTGATCCCCACTACGAGATCGCTCCGATGTTGTGGAACCGGATCGACGAGCTGGCGGGCGACTTCCGCAACGGGACCCGCCACCGATTCGCCACGCTGGTCGACCACGGTGGTCTCGACGAGGATCGTGCCCGGGCCTGGGTCGTGGTCCGGACGGTCCTCAACGCCCGCTGGTCGATCCAAGGGGCCCAGCGGGCTGGACGCGTGCCGAGTGCAGCTGAACGCACGTGGGTCACCCGATGCGTCGCGATCACGAAAGCGGTGCAGGACTGACCCGGTGCAGGACTGACCCCCCGCGCCGGTGCCCCGCAGGTCGGACGTCCGCCCTTCTGACCGCCCTCTCAGCCACCACCGTGCTCATGCGCCCACGCCGCGGCCTCCGTGCGCGATGACACGCCCAGCTTGGCCAGGATGTTCGAGACGTGCACCGAGACGGTCTTCACCGAGATGAACAGCTCCTCGGCGATGGCCCGGTTGCTGCGGCCAGCCGCCACCAGCCGCAGGACCTCCCGCTCGCGGCGGGTCAGGACCTCGGCCACCGAACCATCGGCCATCGACCGTTGTGATCGGTCCGGCCGCGGCAGGGGCACGTGCGCGGCTGCGGCGACGCGGCTGGCGCGAGGCACCAACGACAGCGCTCCGAGCTCGCCGATCATCGACCATGCGGCGAGGATGTCGACACGAGCCCCGTCGCGATCCTCACCGCGCAGGGACTGCTCGGCGGCTCGTAGCCGGGCATCGGCCTCCTCCATGATCAGGCCCTCCGCCGCGGCCAGCGCTTCGACTGCTGCCCGCCAGTCCGGCGGATCGAGGGCTGCACCGCGCCCGGCGTCCGCGGCGTCCGCGACGTCCGCGGGGTCGTCCCCGGCCAGCGCTGCTGACTGCGCGGCGGTCACCGCCTGCCATGCGCGGTGCGGGCTGACCCTGCACAGGTGCCCGACCATCGCGGTGAGCTCGACCGGGCCCGGCACCCCGGCGTCGAGCAGCACCCGGCCCCATGCCCACACGAACGCCCACCCCGACGAGGGCGGCGGGGTCGGCCCGGCGGTCGCGGCGGCCCGCTGCAGGATCGTCAGCGCCCCTGGCAGGTCCCCCTCGGCGGCCGCGATCTCCGCCCTGGCAACAGCCAGTGGCAGCATGTACTGGGGCTGCCGGACTGCCCGGGAGAGCTGCTCGGTTGCGCGATCCACGCTGTCGGCCGCCCCGCTGACGTCTCCTCGGCGCACCTGCACGATCGCGCGGAGGGCCGTGAGGTGCCCACGCGTGTTCGCCGGCGGGTCGAGCCGCAGGGCCTCGTCGATGGTGCTCACCGCGAGGTCCCACTGGCCGGCGAGCACCGCGGCCTCGGCCTCGTTGCCGGCCATGAACGCCCCCTGGGTTCGCGCCAGGCCGCGCTCGACGCTGGCGGCCCGGCCCTCGTGGGCCAGCGCGATCGCCTCGGCGTAGCGGCCCGCACCGATGAGGACGTCGGAGTAGTTGCCGTAGTACCGGAAGAGCTCGGGGCCCGCGCCCTGGGCCACGGCGATGTCCCGCGCCAGGTCGAGGTGGACCTGTCCCTCCTCGGACCTGCCGACGTGGAACAGGATGCACCCCAGGGTGTTGTGGGCATGGCTGCGCTGCTTGTCGTCCCCGGACTCCTCGGCAGCCGCGACTCCCCGCTCGGCCAGGTCCAGCGCCGGTTCGAGGTCGGCCTCGACCATCATCAGCGCAGCCGTGGCTGCCAGCGCGGCGGCGAGGTCCGCCGACCCGGGGGCCGCCAGCTCGGTGGCGCGGCGCAGGTCGCCGAAGGGGTCGAGCTGTGCACCCTCGCACTGGATGGCACGCTTCACGAGGAGGTGCGACACGAGCTGCGGGTCCGCAGCGGGCCCCAGGTCCGCGAGGGCCGCGTCGATCAGCGCGATCGCCCGATCGGGAAGGCCCACGTTCGCCGCCGCCCGGCTCGTCCGGCTCAACAGCTGCGCACGGTCGAAGCCCGCGCGCTCGGCCGGGGCGGACACCTGGTCCCAGAGCTCGACCGCGCGCTCGAGGTGGACCAGCTGCTCCTGCCACGCGTAGATCGAGCGGGAATGGTCCGCAGCCCGCAGGGACCACTCGAACGACTTGTCGGCCTCGTGCGCCGAGCTCCAGTGGTGGGCGATCTCCCCCGCCTGCTCGTGGCGGCCGAGCTTCTCCAGTGCCTGGGCGTACCGGGCGTGCAGCCGGGCATGCTCGCCCGGGAGCAGGTCGGCGTGGACCGCTTCGCGCATGAGTGCGTGCCGGAAGGCGTAGGCCTCCCGCGCCCGGTCGACGACCAGCACCTGGCCACCGACGGCCTCGCGCAGCGCGGACTCGAGGCTCTGCTCGTCGCTGTCGACCACTGCGAGCAGGACGGCGTGATCGACCAGCGTGCCGGCGGCCGACGCGATCCGCAGGATGTCGCGGGTCTGCGCCGACAGGCCGTCCAGGCGGGCGAGCATCAGGTCCTTGAGCGTCTCGGGGATCATCGTGAAGTCACGGTCGCAGCAGTCCGTGAGCTCCTCGACGAAGAACGGGATCCCCTGGCTGCGCTCCCGGATCCGGGTCACCGTCCGCGGGGGCAGCTCGCCGGCGATCTCCCGGACCAGGAGCTCGACGTCGGGATCGCTGAGCCGCTCCAACGAGATCCGGTGCGTCATCGGCAGCCGGTCGACCTCCCCGAGCCACGGCAGCAGGGGGTGGCTGCGATGCATCTCGTCCTTGCGGTAGGTGAGCACGAACAGGACCCGGGAGTCGCGGACCGTTCGCAGCAGGAAGCGCAGCAGGTCACGCGACGACGAGTCCGACCAGTGCAGGTCCTCGACCACGAGGACCAGCGCCTCGACCGCCGCGAGGTTCTCGACCAGGGTCGCCACCGACTCGAAGAGCCGACCGCGGCCCAACGGGTCGGCCGGCGCCGCGGGGCCCAGCTCGGGGACGAGGCCGGCAAGGTCGGCCCGCCCGGGGCCGGCCAGGTCGGCCAGCTGCTCGGCACCGAGGTCGGCGACCAGCGAGCGGATCATCGTCGAGAACGGCGCGAACGGGGGCCCGTCAGGACCGAGCTCCAGGCAGTGCCCGACGACCAGCCGGGTCCCCGCGGGGACTGTGGTGGCGAACTCGGCGATGAGCCGGGACTTGCCGATCCCGGCCTCACCGCCCACGACGACGATCTGGGGCTCGCCGTCGTCCGCGAACGCGAACCACTGCCGCATCTCGAGCACCTCGAGGGAGCGGCCCACGAGGGGGACCCGCATCGGATCAGCCAGGGCACCACGCGCCATGGCGACCATGGTGCCAGTGTCGGGCATCACGCATCCAGCATGACCAGCGCACCGGTCGGCAGGTCGACCTCGCGGGGGCGCGGGAGCTCCACCACCAGGGGTGCAGCGCTCCGCGCCGGGCGACGGCTGGCGCGCGGCCCCCACGTGGTGATGCGCGCCGGGGCAGCCGGCAGCCCCGCGGGCTCAATCCCACGGGTGGACCCCTCGAACCTCTCGGCGAGTGCTGCTCGGACCAGGTCCAGGTGAGCGGCGGCGTACATGGTGTCCTCCTTCGCGACCCTGCTGGGCTGGGCCTCTCTGGCCCGATCACCACGATCCGCGCTGAGGTGGGTCGGCCACATCGGAGGAAGTCCGTATCTTGCCGGCCCGGTACGCCTCAGATCGGGGACGGGCATCCCTAGGGCACCCGTGCGCGGTACGGCACCAGCCCGGACTCACACGACCCGCAGCACGACCTCGACGGAGTCCCCGGCCTCGATCCCGTTCGCCTGGCGGACCGCCCGCTTGACCGGCAGCACGAAGCACCCGGAGGCCGAGTCGGGGAACACCGATGTGCGCCAGGTCGACCGGCCGAGCCGGACCTCGACCTTCACCGAGCCGAACCCGGCCCGCGGGCCGGACGCGTCGGCCTCGTCCTCCACCGCGGCGGTCACGTCCGGCGGCACGGTCACGAAGGTCCAGGTGTCCTGCTTGCGCGCGTCCCACAGCCACAGGTCTGCGGTGAAGGGGTGCTCAGCCACCGCCCGAGCCTCCCACGCCCGGCGGGTGCGACGCCCGACCCGCCGCTGCACGCCCGGCGTGCGCCCAGCGTGCGCCCAGCATCCCGACCCCACTCACAGCCTGCTCACAGGTTCGTCACAGGCAGGGCACAGCGCGGCGCGCGAGGCTCGGGTCATGAACGACCGGCGACGTCGCACCCTGATCAACCTCAGCCTGGGCCTCTCGGTGCTCGCAGTCATGACCGCGGGCGGGATGGCCCTCCTGCGCCCGGACCTCACCTCGCAGGCCAGCGCGGATCCCGTCCCAACGGTGACGGTCACGACCGGATCGATCAGTGCGACGGTCTCAGCCGACGGCAGCGTCCAACCCGCCACCGAGGTCGCCGCCAACTTCGAGACCTCCGGCACCGTGGACAGCGTGCGCGTCGAGGTCGGTGACGACGTCACCACCGGGCAGACCCTGGCCACGTTGGACACCGCCGACGCTGAGCGCGCCGTCGAGGTCGCCCGGCTGTCACTGGAGGCCGCCGAGGAGGGCCTCGAAGCCGCCCAGGCGGGCAACACGACGACCGAACCGGACACCCAGGTGGTCAACCAGACCACCGTCGCCCGGCGCAAGGCCGCCGTGACGAGGGCACAGACCGCCACCCAGCAGGCACAGAGCGCGCTGCAGGCTGCCCAGGAGTCGCTGGCGAACGCCCAGCGGGCGACCCCTGTCGACCCGGCCGCCGTCGCCCAGGCCCAGGCCTCGGTCGACACCGCGCAGACGGGCTACGACCAGGCCCTGTCGGCGCAGACCAAGGCCGAGATCTCCCTGGCGACCGCCCAGCAGGGGACGACCGTCGCGGGCGACACGACCACGACCGTGGACGAGGCGTCCGTGGCCAACGCCCGGGCCAAGGTGCTCGAGGCCCAGGCGACCCACGATGACGCGCAGGCGGCCCTGGACGCCTGCGTCCTCACGGCGCCCGACGACGGCACCGTGCTCGCGGTCAACGGCAAGGTCGGCTCGAGCGTCGGCTCGACCGTCGGCTCGGGCTCCGGCACCACCGACGCCGGCGCCGCAGACGCGACCTCAGCCACAACGAGCGGCGACTTCATCGTGATCGCCGACCTGGACGAGCTCGAGGTCTCCGTGGCGTTCGCGGAGTCCGACGTCGCCGACATCGAGGTGGGCCAGGCGGCCACCCTGACGTTCCCGGGGCTGGACGGGGCCACCGGGGCCGGCGAGGTCACCTCGATCTCCCCGACCGCCACCACGTCGTCCAATGTCGTGACCTACGCCGCACTCGTGGCGATCACCGAGCATCCCGAGGGCCTGCGCCTGGGTCAGTCGGCGTCGGTCACGATCACGACCGCCAGCGTCGAGGAGGCCACGATCGTGCCGAGCGTGGCCGTGACCACCTCCGGTGGGCGCAGCTCGGTGACCGTGGTCAGCGATGACGTGCAGGCCGTCACCCCGGTGGAGCTCGGGGTCATCGGTGCGGACTTCACGCAGGTCCTCTCCGGGGTCGACGCCGGCCAGCAGGTCGTGCTGACCTCGGCCACGAGCACCGACGACAGCACGGCCGACTCGCTGCAGGGTGGGTTCCCGGGCGGTGACATGGGCGGCCCACCCACAGGGGGCGGGGCACCACCGGGGGGCATGCCGTGACCTCCCCCGTGCTCGACGTGCGTGCCGTGACCAAGGTGTACGGGGAGGGCGACTCCCGGGTGCACGCCCTGCGCGGGGTCAGCCTGTCCGTCGGCGCCGGTGAGTTCGTCGCTGTGATGGGGGCCTCCGGCTCCGGGAAGTCCACGCTGATGCACGTGCTGGGCTGCCTCGACGTGCCCACGTCCGGCCAGTACCTGCTCGATGGCCTCGACGTCGCCCGGATGGGGTCCCGGGAGCTGGCCCTCGTGCGCAACCGCCGGATCGGCTTCGTCTTCCAGTCGTTCAACCTGGTGCCGCGCACGACCACGCTGGCCAACGTGGAGCTGCCCATGGCCTATGCCCGGGTGGGTCGCCGGGAGCGCCGGGAGCGGGCCATGGCCGCCCTGGAGCTCGTGGGGCTCGCCGACCGCGCGGGGCACCTGCCCAACCAGATGTCGGGCGGGCAGCAGCAGCGGGCGGCCGTGGCGCGCGCGCTGGTCATGTCACCGTCGCTGATCCTGGCCGACGAGCCGACCGGGAACCTGGACTCGGCGTCCACCGACGAGGTCATGGCCGTGCTCGACCAGGTCCACCGCTCCGGGCGCACGATCGTGGTGATCACCCATGAGGACCATGTGGCCAGCCATGCCAGCCGGGCCATCCACATCCGCGACGGCCTGATCACCGCGGACAGCGCAGCCACAGGTGCCGTCGCATGAGCGCCCTGGACATCCTGCGCGCAGCCGCCCACGGCCTGAGCAGCAACCGGATGCGCTCCGCGCTGACGATGCTGGGGATCATGATCGGGGTCGGGGCGGTGATCCTGCTGGTCGCCGTCGGCAACGGCTCGTCGGTGGCCATCCAGGAGCGCCTGCAGTCCCTGGGCACGAACACCCTGACCGTGTCGGCGAATGCCGGTCGAGGCACGAACGCCACCCAGACGGCGACCCAGGCCCTGACCCTCGAGGTCGCCGACGCCCTGGACGACGCGCAGACCGCGCCCGACGTGCTGACCGTCTCCCCGGTCGCCTCGGCCGCCACCACTGTTGCGTACGGCAGCACGAGCGCGACGGTGACCGTGACCGGCACGACCCCGACCTGGTTCGCGGCCACCAACTCACCCATCGCCCGCGGTGCGGCCCTCACCGCCGACCAGGTGGACGACCACGCGAAGGTGGCGGTACTCGGCTCGAGCACGGCCGAGGACCTGTTCGACACGGCCGACCCGATCGGCGAGCGGGTGCTCATCAACGGCTCGGGCTGGGAGGTGATCGGGATCCTGGAGGAGAAGGACTCCGCCGGCCCGACCGACTCCAACGCCGCCATCGTGGCCCCGATCACGACCGTGCGCGACCAGGTCGCCGGCTACGGGGGCCTGACCAGCATCACCGTCCAGGCCACCTCCGCCGGACACCGTCGACGCCGCCCAGGGCGAGGTCACCGCGATCCTCGACAGCCACCTCGGGATCAGCGACTCCGACACTGCCACCTACCGGGTGCTCAACCAGTCGCAGCTGCTGGACACGGCCACCGAGACCGCGGACACGTTCACCGTCCTGCTGGCTGCAGTGGCCGCGATCAGCCTCCTGGTCGGCGGGATCGGGGTCACCAACATCATGCTGGTGACCGTCACCGAGCGGACCCGGGAGATCGGCATCCGCAAGGCCCTGGGCGCCCAGCACGGCACGATCCTGGCCCAGTTCCTCGCGGAGGCGACCATCCTGTCGCTGCTCGGTGGCCTGCTCGGCGTCGCTGCCGGGGTGATCGGGTCCCGGTTCTCGATCTACGGCGTGGAACCGGTCATCGTGCCCGCCTCGATCCTGCTGGCCTTCGGCGTCTCGGCGGCCATCGGGCTCTTCTTCGGCAGCATGCCGGCCAACCGCGCTGCCCGGATGCTCCCCATCGACGCATTGAGGTACCAGTGACTCCCCTGGACTGGGCCCACGAGCCCGCACCCGACGGCGCCCCGGCCGCCACCGACCTCGACCTCCTGGCCGACCCGCCCAGCACCGTCTCCGCCGGGGACCTCGACGCCGCCCTGTCCGGCCCACCGCCCTCGGCCCGCGCCCTGAGGCTGACCCGCATGCTGGTCGCTGGGCCTCGTGCTCGCGCTGGGGTTCGCCGGCGGCGTGCTCGCCGACCAGAGCTGGGGCCAGTCCGGGAGTGCCACCGCCACCCCGACCGGTGACCGCCGCGCAGCCGGCCCCACGGGGATGCCCACGGGCATGCCCGGCGGCGACGGGTCCGCCGGTTCCGGGACCAGCACCCCCACGGGTGGGACCGGCGACACCACCACGACGACCACGGGAACGGTGACCCTGGTCGACGGATCCGTGCTCTACCTGACCGACCCGACAGGGACCCTGGTCCGGGTCGAGGTCAGCGACCGCACAGAGGTCAGCCAGGCCTCGCCCATCAGCACCAGCGACATCGATGAGGGAGACACCGTGACAGCGACGGGCACCAGCGAGGACGACACCCTGGCGGCCACCAGCGTGGAGGTGACTCGATGAGGCGTGCCTGGATGGTCGGTGCCAGTGCGCTGGTGCTGGCCGGATGCGCAGGCACGGCCGGCACCTCGTCGAGCCCGGGTGCCGCGACCGGCTCGGCAGCCCCCGGCGCGGCGGACATGTCCGCCTATGTGCAGTGCCTCTCCGAGCACGGCGTGGAGCTGCCCACCGGTGGCCCCATGAGCGGGACCCGCCCCGAGGGTGCGCCTTCGGGGCGGCCCACCGACATGCCCTCCGCGATGCCCACCGACCTGCCCTCCGCGATGCCCGGGGGCGGACCCGAGGGCCAGCCCCGTGGGCAGATGGCTGCGCCCCCCGGGGTGGACGACGCCACGTGGCAAGCTGCCCAGGACGCCTGCAGCGAACTGGCACCCACGGGTCGGGACCCGCAGGACGGCACGGCCCCACCTGGCCGGCACGGCCCCGCCGGCCGGGGATGCCGACTCCCACGCCGTGTTCTGGACCTGCATGGCCGACCACGACGTCACGGCACCTGCCTCCGGCCTCCCGGCCGACCTCGACCCCGACGATCCGGGCGTGGCTGCGGCGCTCGCGATCTGCGACGCGCTGCTCCCCGACCAGGTGACCGGATAGTCAGGGCATCTCAGCCGGGCCCCCTGCCTCGAGCGCGGCAGTCATGTTGGCGACACCGGACTCCACCGTCGTGGACCATCCCAAGCCGGTCGTTTCGAGCAGGTGCTTCATCCCGGCGTTGTCGGCCAGCACGTGCGCCACCACGTGGGTGAACCCGATCCGGGGGGCGATCTGCAGCATCCGCCGAAGGAGTGCGCTGCCAACGCCCGTCCCCTGGTGGGCGTCCTCGACGATGAGCGCGATCTCGGCCGTGCTCGCATCGTCCGGGGACTCGGGGAACACGTTGCCCAGGGCCACGATGTCACCGTCGCGGCTCATGGCCACCAGGGTGGCGCCGCGGTGCCCGCCGGCCAGTCGACGCAACTGGATGTCCCGCCAGTCCGTCAGCGAGAAGTAGCGCTGGAAGCGGCTGCGCTCCGAGCAGCGATCGTGCATCGCTGCCACCGCGTGGGCGTCCTCCGGGCGGGCCAGCCGGATCCACACCGTGCTGTCACGAACAGGGTCGATCCAACCGGCCACGTCGTGCTCGCCGGAGATGCGGGCGATGGCCGCCGACAGGCGCAGCAGGGCTGAGGCCCGCGCCTGTTCCGCGCCCGCGAAGGGCGCCCAGTTGCGCTGGAGCAGCACGTGCCGATCCGCGGTCCACTGCAGCCGGAGGACGTCGGCGCGGTCGTCGGACCCCTCGGTCGCAGCGATCACCTCCACGTTGTCCGCCTCGACCACCCCCGCGGCCACAGCCGGCGCGGCCTCGGGGTCCTTGACCAGCAGGGTGGCGGCGTCGAGCATCCGGGCCGGCAGGTCACGACCCGCATCCGGTGAACCGACGGTGATGTGGGCGTGCTCCCCCGCCGACTCGGCGGCCGCGAGGATCACCTCGGCCGAGACGTGCGGCGGGGCGATCAGGGCGAGGTCGATCGTGCGCGTGCCCGGTCCGTAGCCGACCACGCCCAGCGACACCGTGTAGACGTGCAGCGCGCCCAGCGCCCGGATGATCCGGGCCATCCCGCCGGGTCGGTCGGGGATGTCCACCCGCACCCGCCAGCGCTGGCTGACCTCGTACTCGGGCTGCAGGAGCATCTCGGAGGGAGCCACCGCGGCGCCGATCCGGGCGATCATCGCGTCCCACTCCAACGGCGTCGGGCGGTGGGTCGCCACCGGATCGAGCATCGCCAGCCCGAGTGACAGCGCCATCGACAGGTGCACCACCGCGTTGTCGGAGAGCTCGGGGTCGAGTCCGCCCGCCGCCCGAGAGCTGGCTGAGATGGCCTTCACGTTCGCGCTGCGCTGCGCGACCCGACCGGTCCCGATCTCACGCAGCGCCGCGTCGTCGCGCGACCGTGCCAGGACCTCGAGCTCGAGGGAGTCCCAGCTCGCCTCCGGGGCCTCCTGCAGGCGATGGGCAGCCTCGATCAGCGCCGACAGCGGCGGGGTCCGGTCCGGTGCCCCGGCAGCCTGTCCGACGAGGTCGGCCACGACGGACTCATGACGCTCGGCGAGCACCGCGACCAACAGGTCGTGGCGGTCCCCGACCAGTCGTCCGACCGCGCGGGAGCTGACCCCGGCACGCCTGGCCACCATGTCAACGGTGGTGGCGCCGAACCCCTGGGCGGCGAACAGGGCAGAGGCCGCCTCGACGACTCGGCCCCGCTTCGCCTGGTCGGTTGCCATGGGATCAGGCTAGGCGTTCGACCACGCCCGTCGCCGCGGCTCCCGGGGCGCCGCTACCCCGCTACCACGGTGGGCGCAGCCACGGGCACGGTCGAGTCGGTGGCTCCCCACTTGGCCAGTTGCGCCTGGACGGCCGCCTGCGCGTCGGCATACTCCTGGTCGATGACCCGAGCCTCGGCCCACTTCAGCTCACGGGCGGCGAGGACCCGGTTCAGCTCCTCGATGGTGCTGTCGTCGGCGGGGAGGTCGTAGGCCACGGAGGTGAACCGCGCGAGGCTGGCGCGGTAGTCGTGACCGTTGGCCACGAACTGCCCGGGGATCACGTTCATGGCGTTCTTCACGTCGATGAAGGTGATCAGGAACGTGGTGTAGGGCCGCCACGCGGTCTCCTTGGGCACGCCCGGCTCGCGGGTCTCCGCCGGGCCCATCCAGTCCGGTGCCTGGACCGCCAGCGGGAACCAGAACTTGGGCATGGAGTCGTTGTGGTGGGTCAGGAAGAAGTACCGGGCCCGGGCGCGGACGTCCTCGGGCATCGCCAGGAACTCCTGGTAGTTGTCGACCTCGACGATCTCCCCGTCGGGGTCCATCGCCTGCGGGTCGGACAGCCACTTCTGCCGGAACTTCGTCGCCGCCGGGGTGCCCAGGAACAGGCCGCGGTCGATGCCGACCCGGTGCAGTCCCTCGGTGCCCTCCTCGGCGAACACGTCCTCGGAGGTCTGGGCCCCCAGGGACTCCCCGAAGATGTGCAGCCGGGGCCGGCGGTCCTCGGGGATCGCGGCCAGCCGCCACTTCAGGGCGTGCAGGAACGCGTTGTTCTGGTCGATGCCGATCCCGACCCGGAACAGCGACAACGGCGACGGCCGCAGCGAGTACTGCATCGCGACCAACGCCACATCCCCGCGGGTCAGGAACTCCAACGACTCCGCGGTCACGTAGTTCAGGTACCCGGTACCGGTCGGGGACATGAACACGATGTGCTTGCGCTCGAAGGCCCCCAGGGTCTCCAGCTCGCGCATCGCCAGGTCGGCCCGCTCGCTGGTCGTCCTCTTGGTCTCCAGCCCGACGAACACCCGGATCGGCGCCTTGGCCGGCCCGCCCATCACCGCCTCGATCTCCGGCGCGGTCAGGGCCATGTTCACGAACCGGCGGCCCTCCCGCCCGATCGTCTCCAGCGGCACCACGCTGCGCGGCCCAGCGCTGACGTACTCGCGAGGTCGGGGCCATCGAGTACGCGGCCTCGACCGCGTCACCGGTGGTCTCAGCCGAGTGGAACACATGCTGCAGGCCCTTGAACCCCGCGAACCCCAACAACCCGAACGCCACCGCGTGACCCACCGGCCGGCCGATGAGCTCCGCCCGCGGGTTCACCGACGTCAACGCCGACCCGACCCCACCGGCGAACAGCCGCTCGGCCTTCGCGGCCACGTACAGCGCAACCGAGACCCCGGCACCGATCCCGACGGCCTTGCCCACCGCCACACCCTGGGAGTCATCCAGCGCATCGCCCTCGGCGTCGTGGGTGACCCCCTCGGCGACCATCTTCGAGCGCAGCGTGTGGTACTGCCACGCCGCCAGCCCGGCGCCCAGGGGAAGCGCGATCGGCGCGTTGCGCGTCCAGGACCGCTCGCCCCCACCGACGCCCTCGAGCAGCATGTCGCTGGTGACGATGATGGCCCCCGCCATCCCACCGACCGCGACCCGCCAGCTGAACGTGCGCCCCCACGCCCGCGCGATCGGCTCGTCCTTGCGATGCGCCAGGAAGCGCTGCGCCGCGACCCCGATCCCCATCGCCGCCACGTCCCCGGCGAGGATCACCCCCCGCTGGGTCATCCGACGCTGCGAGGTGTCCGGCCCGCGACCCGCCACCTTGAGGGCCACCGCCTCGATCAACGACTGCGACGACGCCGTCAGCCCGTAGTTGAGGACCGAGGAGACCCCGGTGATGACCGCCTGGTCCGAGGTCGTGCGCGGCATGAGGCCACGGCTGAACGACCGACCCACGCTGGTCGACCCCGCCAGGATCCCCGCCCGCTCCGGCACACCCAGCTCGGCCCGCGCCTCGAACAGCTTCCCCATCACACCAGCCATGAGCTCTTCCTTCGTCCTCGGGTGATCCCGGCCCTGCCGGTGCGTTCCTGTGCCCTCGTCGCCAGCCGGACGGGGGTGTGCAACAGGTGGCGCCCCCGCAGGAGCGCCACCCGTCACGTGCTGAAGTCCCTAGATCCCGAGGGCCTTGGCCTTGGCCGAGGCGAACTCCTCGTCGCTGAGGATCCCCTGCGCGTGCAGGGCAGCGAGCTGGTTGATCTTCTCGACCGTCGGGTCGACGACCGGCTCGGGGGCCGGCGGGGCGTACTGCTGCGGTGGCGCCGCGTACTGCTGCGGCGGCGGGGCGTACTGCTGCTGCTGGTAGGCGGCGGCCTGGGCAGCCTGCTGGTCCTTCGCGGCGTACCTCTGCTGCTGCTTGTGGGAGACGGCGTTGGCGGTGCCCACGACGGCGGCGGTGCGGGCAACCCCGCGGATGAGTCCTGGCATGTCAGTACCTCTCAGCTCTCGATCTCGGCGGCGGCCTCGATGGCGCCGATGACCTCAGTGACGGGGATCCGGTCGAACGCGACGACCTGCCCCCCTGCGCGCAGCATGGCGGCAGCGAACGGTGCCGCCCAGGTGTTCTCGTACACGATGATGGCCGCGGCGGCGCCGGGCTTCAGGATCGCACCGACCGTGTCGAAGTCCTCCTGCGTGAGGACGTCGCTGCTCCACCCGGTGACGAGGTCCCACACGCCGCCCTCAGCGTCGAGGTCGGCAACCGACAGGCTGACGAAGCTGCCGTCGTCATTGCCCTTGATGACCACGGCGTCGAGGATCCGGATGATGCCCTTGGCCACCAGGTCCAGCAGGATCGGCAGGCCCTCTCCTGAGAACTTGGCATCAGCGAACTCGATCACCACGTAGTCGACAGGACCCACTTCGATGGCCTCGACGGTTCCACTCTGAGCTTCAGTCACAGCGTGCCCTTTCCCGTGCGACCGCCCGAGACCCTCCCGGACGGCGTGTCCGACAACGATCTAAACCCTACTAGGGGCAGGCGGTTGCGTCGCGTCGACCTCGGAGCCGGGTCGGCGGCCCCAGGGTGGCTCCCCGCGCCTGCCGCGGACCGCCCGTCATCGGCCGGGGAGATCCTTGGTCCCCCCGATGACCAGCGTGACCCGGGTGTCCACGGACCCGAGCCCGGCCGCATCGAGGTCCGCCCGCAGGGCCTCGGCGTCGGCCTCCGGGGGCGACCCGATGGCCTGGACCACCAGGGCGCTCTGCTGATAGGCCACCCGCACGACGATCCAGCCCTGCTCCTCGGCCCACTTCTCGGCCACGGGCTGCGCCCTGGTCACCACCTGCTGCTCGTAGGCCGCCAGGATCGTGCCCCAGGCCAGCGGCAGTGCGATGAGCACGACCGCACCCACGACCACAGCCAGCGTGCGCTTGGAGAACGCCGGAACCGGCCGGCCCGACTCGGCGACCGCGTGCCGGACCCGGAAGAACAGCAGCACGACCGTCCCGGTGGCGATGATCGCCGCAACGTTGGTCGAGAACAGCAGCAGGGCCCCGAGTGCCTCGACCGGCGCGCCGGACTCCATCGTCAGGCCCACGACCGCCAGCGGAGGGACCAGGGAGATCGCGATGGCCACACCGGGAAGGGTGTCGGACACGTCGGAGCGGACCAGGGCGAAGGCTCCCACCACCCCGGTGGCCAGCGCCGCCGTGAGGTCGATGAGCTTGGGGCTGACCCGACCGGCCACCTGGGTGTTGGTGGCCGCCACCACGTCGTTGACGTGCAGCGCGCCGATGAGGTAGCCGATCGCCACGACCACCACGGCCCCGGCAAGGACCAGGCCGGCGTTGTGCAGCAGGTGCTTGCGGTCGGCGAGCACCAGCGCCAGGGCGGTGCCCAGGATCGGGGTCATCAGGGGGGCGACGATCATGGCGCCGATCACCGTGGCCGTGGAGTCCGCCACGACACCGGCCGAGGCGATGACGGCCGCCAGGATCAGCAGGACCCAGAACGCCGACCACTTCCGGGCGCTGTCCCTGCTCGCGGTGATGTAGAGCCGGTCCTCCATCCGGTCGACATCGGCCACCGTCACGTTCCTGCCCAGATCCATCATCGCCACAGGGTAGGTGGTGCCGCGCGCCGCGACCGGCATCGGCGCCGCGGGGCCCTGACCGGTAGCCTCGCGCCATGGACCTCGCCCTGCTCGCAGCCGCCGGGATCGCCGTCAGCTACGGCCTGGCCACCGTCCTGCAGTCGGTGGGCGCCAAGAGCACGCAGGGAAGCGAGGGGCTGGATCCCGGGCTGTTGGTGCGCCTGCTCCGATCGGTGCCGTACCTCATCGGACTCGCCCTGGACGGGGCCGGCTTCCTGCTCACTGTGGTGGCGCTGCAGTCCCTGCCGCTGTTCGTCGTCGAGGCGTTCACGGCCGGCGCGCTGGCCGTCACGGCGGTCGCGGCGGCCGTGTGGCTCAAGCTCCCGCTGTCCCGTGGGGAGTGGGCCGGGGTCGCCGCCGTGGTCGCCGGGCTGGTGGCCCTCGGCCTGTCCGCCGGGGCGGACGAGGAGGTCGCGCTGGCCACCTGGCAGAAGTGGCTGCCCCTGGCCGTGGGCATCGTCCTGCTGCTCCTGACGTACCTGGGCGCGAAGGTCCCCGGGCGGCTGGGCGTCACCGTGCTGGGCGCCCTCGCCGGGTTCGGGTTCGGGCTGGTCGGGATCGCCACACGCACCCTCGAGAGCCCCATGACCGTGGCCGGCGTGCTCAGCGATCCCTCGGCCTACGGCATCCTGGTCGCCGGCGCCGTCGCCCTGCTCGCCCTGGCGACCGCCCTGCAGCGCGGCGGGGTGACCCAGGCGACGGCAGCGATGGTGGTCGCCGAGACGGTGATCCCGTCCGGGATCGGCCTGGCGTTCCTCGGCGACCGGATCAGGCCGGGCTACGAGGTGGTGGCCGGACTCGGCCTGCTGGTGGCCATCGGCGGGGCGGTGGCGCTGTCGCGGCTCGGCGAGATCCCCGAGGACCAGGCCTCAGGACCGGCCACACCGGAGCCCGCCGCTGCGTGACCTCACGCGTCCGGTTGGGTGAGCCACCACGTGGCGTAGGGCCGCAGGGCGTACTGGCCGCCGTGGGGGTGGACCTCGCGGCCGGTGATCCGGTCGAGGGTGAGGCCGGCGCCATGGGCCTGGATGTCGGCGGCCGGGATGGACACGTTCCAGTCCGACACGTTGTAGACCTGCACCATGTCCCCCGCCGGATGGTGGCGCACGAAGACCACCACGGCCGGGCTGCTCGTGGCGTGCACGCGGGTCGGGACCGAGGCGTGCAGGGACTCCAGCCCGGCACGGACCTCGATCAGCCGGCGGAGTCCGGCGTAGGTGCGCCCCGCAGCAGTCGTCGGGTCCGTCCGGGCCGCGGCGAGGTCCCAGGGCATGACCGGCCGGTGCATCCACCGGTTGTCGTCGGCGTGCTCGGGGACGAGGTGGTAGTCGTCGTCGTTGCGCAGCGCGAGCTCGTCGCCCATGTAGATCAGCGGGATCCCCCCGAAGCCGAGCACCATCGCGTAGCCCAGCAGCACCCGGTCGATCGCCGTGTTGCGCTGGCCGGCGGTGCGCGCGGTGCCCAGGCCGGCGAGGCTGGCCGCGCTGCCCGAGATCCTGCGGTCCCCGGTGGCGGGGTTCTCCTGGAAGGCCGCTCCCTCGGCGAACGACGCCGGGTGGGCCCCGATGAAGAAGTCGGAGAGGAACCCGCGATGCGCCCACCCGTTCCAGCCGATCGCCGCGCAGTCGGCGTCGTCGATCGCCCACCCGATGTCGTCGTGGCACCGCAGGTAGGTCGCCCACCCGGTGGTCGTCGGGATGTCCGGGAACCGCGACAGGGCCACCACCAGCAACCGCACGTCCCGGGCGGCCAGGGCCGACCAGATCTGCACCATCAGTGAGTTGTGGTAGGCGACGTCCGACACCCGACCCGCGTGCTGGCCGCGGCCCAGGTAGGCCACCAGCTGGGAGGGAGCGACGATCGCCTCAGCCTTGAAGATCAGGCTCGGGGCGGCGATCCGCGCTGCCGCCCGCATCACCTGGGTGATGGCATGCACCTCCGGCTGGTTCTGGCAGTCGGTGCCCAGCCGCTTCCACACGAACGCGATCGCATCCAGGCGCAGGCAGTCCACCCCGTGGTTGGCCAGGTTCAGGATGATCGCGATGAACTCGCACACGACATCGGGGTTCGACCAGTTGACGTCCCACTGCCAGGAGTTGAACGTCGTCCAGACCCAGCCCGCCAGGTCGTCGTCCCAGGTGAAGTTGCCCGGCGCGAAGTCCGGGAACACCTCCGGCAGCGACCTCTCGTAGGCGTCCGGCTCGGTCCGATCGGGGTACACGTAGAAGTAGTCGCGGTACGTGGGATCACCGGCCCGAGCAGCGACCGCCCATGCATGCTCGGCGGCCACGTGGTTGAGCACCAGGTCCAGGGTCAGCGAGATCCCGTTGTCGTGCAGGGTCGCAGCCAGTGCCTCCAGGTCGGCCATCGTGCCCAGGTCCTCGCGGACCCGGCCGTAGTCCATCACGGCGTACCCGCCGTCGTTCTCCCCCGGCCTCGGCTGCAGCAGCGGCATCAGGTGCAGGTAGGTCACACCCAGCTCGCGCAGGTAGTCCACACGCTGCGCGACGCCGTTCAGGGTGCCGGCGAACCGGTCGGCGTACGCCGCGTACCCCACGGCGTCGGGGCGCTGGAACCAGTCCGGGCGCAGCACCCGGTCGCGGTCGCGGGCGCGCAGGGTCGCCGAGCGCCCGGCATGCCCGTCGACGATGAGGTCCACCACCCGTGCGGCCACGTCGGCCTGCGGGTAGACCGCCCCCAGGGCGCTCACGAGGTCGTCGCCCCATCGATCCCAGCGGGCCAGGACCTGGGCCGCGTCGGGATCCGGGCCCAGCGCCAGGGCCAGGCGGGTGCGCAGGTCAGGTGCAGATTCAGGACCGGTCACAGCCCCCGACAGTACCGCCGGTCGAGTGCGGAAGGGGGTGCGTGTGGCCTCCCGGGACCCGGAGTGACATTGTCCAGATAGCGGGTCCAGATTGCGGGACACGAGGCAACGAGGGAGGGACCATGGTTCAGCTCAGGCTCGGCGTGCTGTCGACGTCCAGCAAGGAGAACGAGTTCCGGCTGCCCATCCATCCCCACCACGTGGAGCGGATCGACCCCGACCTGCGGGCGCACATGGTCCTGGAACGCGGCTACGGCGTGCGTTTCGGCGTCTCCGACGCGCACCTGTCGACGCTGGTGGCTGGGCTGCTGCCGCGCGACGAGGTCATCGCCAGCACCGACGTGGCACTGCTGCCGAAGCCGACCCTGCATGACCTTCAGGTCCTCCACGACGGGCAGGTCCTCTGGGGATGGCCGCACGCGGTCCAGGATCCCGACCTCACCCAGATCGCGATCGACAAGCGGCTGACCCTGATCGCGTGGGAGGCGATGAACCACTGGACGCCCTCCGGGGACTTCATGGTCCACGTCTTCCACATGAACAACGAGATGGCCGGCTACTGCTCGGTGCTGCACGCCATGTCCCTGACCGGTTCGACCGGGCACTACGGCCGACCGCTGCGCGCGGTTGTGATCGGGTTCGGCAACACCGCGCGGGGGGCGATCACCGGGCTGCAGGCGCTCGGCGTGCACGACGTCACGGTGCTGACCATGCGCGACGTCACGGCCGTCGCCTCACCCATTCCCTCGGTGGTGATCGGTCACCTGGACCGCATCGCGCACGACCCGACCCGGACGGTGGTCCTCACCCCGGAGGGTCCGGTGCCGGCGGCGAGCTTCCTGGCCCGCCACGACATCGTCGTCAACTGCGTCCTGCAGGACACCGACGCCCCCCTGATGTTCGTCGCCGAGCACGAGTTGGACGCCTTCACCCCGGGCAGCCTGCTGGTCGACGTGTCCTGCGACCAGGGCATGGGGTTCGACTTCGCCCGGCCCACATCCTTCGAGGAGCCGATGCTCACGGTCGGCGACGGCGTGGCCTACTACGGCGTGGACCACAGCCCGAGCTACTTGTGGAACAGCGCGACGTGGGGCATCAGTGAGGCCCTGATCCCGTTCCTGCGCCCGGTCATGGAGGGCCCGGCGGCGTGGGACGCGGACCCGACCATCCGCAAGGCGATCGAGATCCGCGCCGGGGTGGTGGCCAATCCGAAGATCCTCTCGTTCCAGGGCCGCTCGGGGGAGCACCCGCACCACCGGTTCTGATCGACCCGGCGACTGTCAGGATGCGCGTTCGGCGCGCGCCCTGATGCCGCGCAGCATCTGACGCTCCATGACGAAGCCGACGGGCTCGACGAGGTGCCACAGCACGCGCAGGTTGTCTGGGAAGGCAAGCCGCTGCCGGGCCAGCAGACGCGTTCCGCTGCCGTCGGGCGTCCCCCTGAGCTGCCACTGCCAGGTGGCGATCCCCCCGGGCGAATCGGCTGTGGCGATCTCATGGGGAGGCATCGGGTCGGCTGCGACCAGGACCAGGAATTCGTGGGGCACCAGGCTGGCCACCCGGAAGCACGGGTACCCCGGCGGCGCCCCGAGGCGGACCAGGTCGCCCGGCGCCAACGCCTGGAACTCCGGGAGGATCCGGTCGGTGCTGTGGATGTCGCAGCGCGCCAGGTTCTCCAGCCCATCGAAGCTGTACAGGCCGCCACGGCCCTGCCCGATCTGCACCAGCCATGCCCAGACCTCGGTCGGTTCGGCCCTGATGCTGATCGCCCGCGTGTAGCCCAGGCGTGGGCTGGGCACCAGGTCGTCACCGGGCATCGGGGCGGCAACCTCGCTCGGGGTGGCGCCCCACGTGTTGTACCGCCTGCGCAGCACCGGCGCCCCCAGCGTGGTGCCCACGACCTGGGCGCCACCGACCAGCACGTCGCGCACCTGGGACCCGAGCACCGACCTGTTCACGGCGACCTCCCTTCCGGCGCGCCTCAGGCTAGCGCCTGGGACGGTGCCCGACCGCGTGGCCGTTAGGGTCACCGCCATGAGTGCTGACCACGACGGACGGACCGAACGACTCGACCTCGCCGACGCCACTGTGCGCGAGTGGGCGGCGGTGGTCCTCGACGTCGACCCCGACGGGATCGTGCTCGACCGCTCGGCCTTCTACCCGGGAGGCGGCGGGCAGCCGCCCGACCATGGGGTGCTGCTGTGGGGAGGCGTGCAGACCCGGATCGTCGGGGCTCGGCGTGGCGACGACCTGCGGCTGGTCCCCGCGGAGGGCGACCCGGTCCCCGCCGTGGGCACCCCTGTCCAGGGCGCGATCGAGGACGCGCGGCGGACCGCCCTGATGCGCACCCACTCCGGGTTGCACCTGCTCAGCGGGGTCGTGTTCCGCGACTTCGGTGCCCTGGTGACCGGGGGCAACATGGAACCCTTCGAGGCCCGCATGGACTTCAACCTCCCCGAGGTCCCCGAGGGGTTCAAGGACGCGGTCGCTGCCGCCTGTGCCGTCGAGGTCGCAGCGGACCGGGCGATCGAGGTCAGCACGTTGGCCCGGGACCAGGCGTTCGCGATCCCCGACATCATCCGGACGGCCACCAACCTGCTGCCCCCCGACCTGGAGGTCGTCCGGATCGTCGACATCGTCGGTCTGGACACCCAGGCCGACGGCGGTACCCACGTGGCCTCCACCCGACAGATCGGTGACATCGAGATCGTGAAGGTGGAGAACAAGGGCAAGGGCTTCCGGCGCCTGCGGATCCGGATCAGGCCGTAGCCGGATCGCCCGAGGACCTGGGCGATCGCGGCTTGGGAGCCCGTGGCCCGGCGGCTCGCGGCTTGGCGGCTCGTGGCTTGGCGGCTCGACGGCCGATCTGCAGCATCATCGCGACCTGGGCGAGGACGAGCTCCTGGAGCCGGTCGGGGTCCGGCATCAGGTCGGCATCGGTGGAGAACCCGACCGTCACCTGCCCCGCGTACGAGAAGATCGACACCCCGAAGCCCATGTCCCCGGCGCGCGGGACCCAGCCGACGAGCCCGTCGACCCTGGCCCCGGCGAGGTAGACCGGTGCCCGGGGGCCGGGCACGTTGGTGACGACCCCAGCCGCCTTGCTGCCGAAGAAGGCGACCCCGATGTCCTCGACCACCTTCGGCGAGGCGCCCAGACCCGCGAGCACCCCGAACGCAACCAGGGCCTCCGGGGATCCCTTGATCTCCTCGACCCTGCGGTGCATCTCGGCCAGCCGTTCCCGGGGCGGCATGGACCCGGTGGGCAGGTCGACGAAGTAGAAGCCGAACTCGTTGCCGAGCTCCGGGGGCAGGGGCGCGTCCAGGGGCCGCAGGTTGACGGGGACCATGACCCGGACGTCGGGCAACGGGGTGCCGCGCTCGACCAGGTAGTCGCCCATGGCGCCGGCCAGGGCGGCCAGCAGGACGTCGTTGACCGTCGTGCCCGTGTGCCGCCCGATGACCTTGATGTCCGTGAGTGGGATCGGTGGGGTCCAGGTCACGAGCTTGGTCTCGACGACCTTCCCGCTGAGCACCGACCTGGGCTTGGTCGGGAGGGTGGCCAGGTGGACCAGTCGGGTGCTGTCGCGCAGGACGGTGCGCGCCAGGCCGGCGATCCGGGTCGGGTGGCGGACGAGGCCCAGCCCGCCGGAGAGGACCCATCCCGCAGCGTCGACCAGGCTCTGCGTCGAGCTCGGGTCCGTCACCTCGGTGAAGTGGTCCTGCGGGCCGTCATCGGTCAACGACAGCATCACCCGCGTCAGGGCGATCCCGTCGGCGATGGCGTGGTGGATGCGGAACAGCACGGCCGAACCCTGCCGGAACCCGGAGATGAAGTGGATCTCCCACAGCGGGTGCGCCGGGTCCAGCGGGATGCCGCTCTGGCTGCTGACATAGGCCTGCAGCGCCGACTCGTCACCGGGCTCGTCAAGGCTCACGTAGCGGTAGTGCCGCTCGGGGTCGAACTCCTGGTCATCGACCCACTCGGCGCGACCCATGGGGATCCGCGAGGCGCCTGGATGCTGGCGGAACCGCGGGAACCGGTCGATCATCCGCTCGCCGATGATGGCCCGGAATGCAGCGAAGTCCGCTGGTTCGGCCGTCCAGATGACCGCGTTGACGACCAGGAGGTTGCCCGGGGTGTCCATGCGGAGCCACGCGCTGTCCACGGCTGACATGTGATGGGTGCCCATGGCAGCCGACCGTATGCCGGCGGTGGGTGCGTTCACAGAGTCCTTGGACCCCTCCTTGCCCGTCCCGATGGATGGTGCGACCGTGGAGTCATGCGCAGTCCCCGGATCAGGGTGGTCCTCGGGCATCCCGAGGACACCTCTGCCGAGATCGTCGTGCGCGCCGGCGCACGTCCGGCCGAGGAGGGTCGAGTCGTGACCGTGAGCGCGCCCCGATGGCACCGACCGGGCGAGGAGCACCTCCTTGCCGAGGCCTACCGGGACGCGGTCGCCGCCGCCAACGCCCGACACGCACGGACGATGGCCCTGCCTGCCATCCTCTCCCGAGGGCCCTGGCCATTGGAGGAGGTGACCCGGATCGCACTGACCGTCCTCAAGTCGACGCCGACGACCGTGCACGAGGTGGTGATCACCGCGGGCACACCGGCCATGGTGGAACGCTGGGCTGAGGCCCTGGTCCGTGAACCCACCTACTGAGGAACGAGCGCCGGGCGGCTGTGGGCGACGTCGATCACGCTCCCGTTCGGCCGGACCGTCTGCACCTCCCGCCCGTCGGGTGACCATCGCAGCCTGAACCCGCGCTCGTGAATCGCCCTGTGGTGGAAACCGCAGGCCAGGACGAGGTTGCGCTCATCGGTCGGCCCACCGTCCTCCCAGTGGACCATGTGATGGGCCTGGCACCACATCGCCGGCGCTGCACACCCCGCGAAGGCACAGTGC
Source organism: uncultured Actinomycetes bacterium (assembly GCA_963774745.1). Lineage (GTDB taxonomy): Bacteria > Actinomycetota > Actinomycetes > S36-B12 > CAIYMF01 > Prado023. Next base: position 114,114 of record CAVZGE010000007.1, read on the forward strand.
CGGTCGCGGACGTCGATGACCCGCCGAAGCGCCGGCGGCACGACTCGGGCCGACCTCCCCAGCCGGAGCGGGACCCCGTCGGCATCGACGGTGAGCGTCTGGGTCACGGCATCACAGGTGAGGCGCTGCCGCGCGAGCCCGGTCATCCACAGGATCCCCGCGGCTGCCTCCGTTCGGTCCAGGAGCTCGGCGGCCGCCGGGGCAGCCAGGTCGACGGTGGCCGGGTCCGCCGGGGTGGCAGGGGTCGCCGGGGTGGCCGGGGTGGCCGAGCCACGCCTCGGCTGCCCGGGACAGCCGCCTGGGCTCGCTCCACCCACGGTCGCGACCACCATGAGGTGGGGACGGACGCCCTTGTGCACGGGCAGCCCGGCCGACAGCTCGCCGCCCAGGAGGACCCCGAGCGCGTCGTGGCGCAGCTGCGCGAGATCCCGCTCGCGGTCCTCCGAGCGGATCGCCTCACACAGCGACTCCAACGCGATCGAGAGGGCCAGCCCGGTCTCGGTGTCCAGGGTCCCGGTCAGCGCCCACATGCCCCCCGCTCCGTAGCGCGACAGGAAGAGCTCGCGGCGCTCGGACTGCTCTGCGGCCCCATGGTCGGTGACCGGCACATCGATCCCCTGCGCCCGCAGCTCAGCGTCATGCCCGGCGTCCACCAACGCCGCCCACCGGTCCACGAACCGGGCGAAGCGGGGCTCGGACACCTGCGCTGCCGTCCTGGTCGCCAACTCCTCCACATCCGCCAACGCTGCCCAGCGGTGCGGCTTCGCCCGGGCCGCGGCGGCCAGCATCCGGACGTGCCCGAGCCGCACCTCCCCACGCAGCGCCGCCGCGCCCATCAGGGGAAGGGCCCTCAGGTCCCGGCCGGCATGCACCCGCGCCCGTGCGGACGCGGGATGCTCGATCGCCCTGGCAGCCATCCACGCGGATCCGGATCGAGCGCCGTCGACCGCCCACTGCGAGCCGGACTCGAACTGGTCGGACCACACCGCCCGCAGCGCCCCCAGTCGTTCGACCACCTGGCCGAGGCGGAGCAGCGCCTCGCCGAGCTCAATCGGCGCTGGACCCAGCTCACCCAGCCCGTGACCATCCGGTCCCCCTGGTGGGGGATCGCCCGGCCGGCCACCCGCGCGTCTCGTCAGCCAGTCGACCTGGCGCTCGAGTGTGTCCAGTTCACCAAGCACCGACATGGGGCCCCCTGTCCACGGGCCGCGGGGACGCTCGACGGCGAGCCGCGACGACGACATCGGATCGGGCCTCACCGCATTCGGGGCGCACGGCCCCCACCTGACCCATTGGCCCGCGGGTTGCCCGCACCCGCGCCCGCCCGGAACCACTGCCCGGGACCCACTGCCGCATCACGAGGAATGCGACGTCATCGAACTGATGTTCGAATCCTGCCACCTCGGGCCATCCATGTCAAGGCCGCGCAAGCGGCTGTGGACACCGTCCGGATCAGGACCGGGCGAGCGCCTCCCGGCGGAGCGCCTCGATGTCCGCCGCAACGGCCGGGCCGCCCCACCACGAGCACGGCGAGATCGAGTAGACGACGCCGGACGACGTCTGGATCTCGGTACCGCCACGAAGGACCGACCCCGGCTCGAACCCGTGCACCTCGGCCCACGGGATCCGACGGGTACGGAACACCGTGACCTCGAGATGATCGTCGGTCAGGACCAGCAGCTGGCGCAGTCGCACGATGGCGAACAGGATCACGAACAGCAGGACGAAGGTCCACTTGCCCTCGGAGGGGAAGATGATCGCCCAGATGCCCATGAGACCGGCCAGCGGCAGCACCGAGGTCAGTGGCGGACGGAAGCCGACCCGTGCACCACCCTGCGTCCCGCGCTCCCCCACAGCCCACCTCCCGGTCGATCCCCGCGGCATCCGGGCCGCCGCCGCTCGACCAGTCTTCGGGCCCGGTGGTGCGATGTCAACGACCCGGGTCCCCGTCGTGCGCGTGGACCACCCGACCCGCTGGATCAGAAGTCGCCCTGGGCGACGTCGATGTCCGCCACCATCGACTCCGGCCCGGCGCCCACGTCGGGATCGGTGATCACGGCCGCGAGCAGGGTCGCACCGAGCAGGACGACCCAGTACACCAACAGCCCGGTGAACAGCGCGAACACCACCCCGATCGGGCCGTACGCCTCGGCCTGCCGGACGATCGACGGCGTGAGGAAGAGCGCTGACCACACCACGATCCCGAACCGGCCGATCGTGGCGAAGCCCGCCGCCAGCAGGATCCGCCCGCGCGCCACGTGGCCGCGGGTCAGCAGGGTCTGGGTGAAGGCCTCCGCGGCGAACCAGATCACCAGGATCACGGCCGCCGTGAGCAGCGCCAGAGCGACCCCCGAGGACTTCACCACCCCCCGCAGCTCGGTGACCATCACCACCAGCAGCAGCTGGACGACGATCCAGATCAGCGCCCGCCACTGCGCGCGGACCGGCAGCTGTGGCGTGCCCCACACGGCGTTGTAGGCCCGCGACGCCCGCTTCGACAGCGTGAAGGCGGCGTAGAGCGTGAGGATCAGCCCGAGCCAGTACACCCCCTCGCTGCGAACGACGATGAGGTCCTGCACCGCCGTGGCCGCGGCCCCGGCCAGCCCGAACCGCCGGATGACCTCCTGGGCGATCACGTTCGACCCGGGCGCGGTGAGGGCCGCGCCGATCGCCAGGATCAACGGGAAGATCGCGACGAACGACTGGGCCGCGAGCGTGTAGGCCCGGTCCAGGAGCTCGAGCTGTCCGATCCTGGCGACGAGGTGACGCCCGCGGGCCACCGCCCACCCTGTTCGATCCTCCGCGAAAGCCACCATGCGCCGATCTTCCACGATGCGCGTCGCGGAGGCGGGCGGACCAGCCGGATGGGGTCCTTGGATGGTGCAGGACGGGACGATCGTCACACGTGGGGGTCAGACCCCGGGGTTACTCTGACCGCAACCCGCCAGATGTGAGGTGCGCCATGAGCAAGCATGCGTCCCGCTCCCCCCTCCGCGGTGCCCGGACGTCCGCATCGACGCCCTCCCCCATCCCTCCCCTCTAGCCCTGGATTGGCCTCATGTCTGATCAGCAGCCCCGCTTCCCCGGTCTCCCGAGTGTCATCAACGGCAACGGCGCCATCGCGCACGTGATGCGCCACGTGTGCGGCGGCGTCATCGGCTACCCGATCACGCCCTCCACCGAGATCTCGGAGCTGTTCGAGGCCGCGCGGGCCGAGGGCGGGGTCAACGTGTGGGGCAAGCATCCCTTCTTCTTCGAGCCCGAGGGTGAGCACTCGGCCCAGAGCGGGGCACTGGGCGCGGCGCTGACCGGCGGGCAGTTCATCTCCAACGCGTCCTCCAGCCAGGGGATCCTCTACGCGATGGAGTCGCACTACGTGACGGTCGGCAAGAAGACCGGCGGCTTCGTGCTGCAGGTGGCCGCACGCGTGGTCTCCAAGCACTCCCTGAACGTCATGGCCGGCCACGACGACGTCTACGCCCTGCTCAGCGCCGGGTACACGATCCTGTTCGGCTCGAACCCGCAGGAGGCCGCCGACCTCGCGGCGATCTCCTACCGGTCCGCGGCGCTGTCGCTGATCCCCGTGGCCAACTCGATGGACGGGTTCTCCACCAGCCACATGCTCAGCGAGGCGCTGATGCCCGAGCCGGAGCTGCTGCGCGAGTACCTCGGCGACCCGGCCGGGAGGGTCACGTGCCCGACAGTCGCCCAGGAGATGCTCTTCGGCGCCAAGGGCCGGGTGTTCCAGCTGAACCAGTACCTCGACCGGCACCGTGACGACCTCCGGCCCGCTGACCTCACCGCCCTGCAGGCCTTCCTGGCCGACAGCGCCGAGAAGGTGGAGGCCGACAATGCCGGCGACCTGGTCGCCGAGACCCTGGCCTGGGTGCCCGAGGAGCTGCACGGGCAGTGGCGCCGGCAGTGGCGCAACTCCCTGGAGAAGGGGACCCGCCAGATGGTCCCCGCGCTGGTCGACGTCAACAACCCCGGGCTCACCGGCCCGGTCCAGAACCAGCCCGACTTCCAGGCCGGCGCGGTCGACCACCGCACCCACTTCGCCAACGCCGTGCCCTCCCTCGTCCGCCAGGCGATGGATGAGTACTCCGATCTGACCGGGCGCACCTACGCCCCCGTCCTGGCCTACGACTGCGAGGATGCCGACTACGTCATGGTCGGCCTCGGGTCGATCACCGACGACGTCCGCGCGGTCCTGCCGTACCTGCGCTCGCAGGGCCTGAAGGTCGGCGTCGTGTCGGTCAAGATGCTCCAGCCCTTCCCCGAGGCCGAGCTGGTGGCCGCCCTGTCCGGCGCGAAGGCGGTGACCGTCCTCGAGCGCTCCGACCAGACCGCCCTGACCAGCCTGGTCACCTCCGCGCTGTTCAAGGCCCGGGCCAACGCCGAGCCCACCCCGGACGGGGGACCGCAGTACGACGGCATCCCCGCCCTGTCGGCCACCCCGCGGCTGACCACCGCGATCTTCGGCCTCGGCGGCCACGACGTGCAGCCGCGGCACCTCATCGCAGCGTTCCAGAACATGGTCGACGGCAGCACGGCGCCGCTGATCTACCTGGGCTCGCAGTTCTTCAGCTCGGATGCCTCCACGGCGATGGCCGAGGTGCAGTCGCGCATGCGCGCGGCCTACCCCGAGACCGAGCTGATGGCCCTGGACACCAAGCCCAACCCGCGGCTGCTGCCGGAGTCGGCGATGCGGATCCGGTTCCACTCCGTCGGCGGCTACGGCACGATCGCCACCGGCAAGCTGCTGACCGACATCCTCGCCGGGGTGCTGGGCATGCACTCGAAGTCCGCGCCGAAGTACGGCTCGGAGAAGAGCGGCGCGCCCACCAACTACTACATCACCCTGAGCCCCGAGCCCGTCCTGATCACCAACGCCGAGCTCGAAGAGGTCGAGGTCGTGATCTCGCCGGACCACAGGGCGTTCATCCACACGAACCCGCTCAAGGGACTGGTCGAGGGCGGCACGTTCATGCTGCAGTCCGACCTCGGCCCCGCGGAGGTGTGGCGCGAGCTGCCCCGGTACGCCCGGCGGGCGATCCGCGAGCGCCACATCCGGTTCGTGGTCGTCGACGCGTTCGCCGTGGCCAAGCGACACGCGCCGACCCCCGACCTGGAGACCCGGATGATGGGCATCGCCTTCATCGGAGCGGTCGCCGCCCACGTCGACCGGGTGTCCGCGGGCGCCTCCCAGGAGGAGATCCTGGCCAAGGTCCAGGCCCAGATCATCAAGAAGTTCGGCGGCAAGGGCACCAAGGTCGTCGAGGGCAACATGGCCGTGATCCGCGAGGGCATCGAGGCCGCGAAGGTGGTCGACTACGACGCGCCCGAGTTCGTCGCCATCGATGACCTGCCCCCGGCCCTCACGCTGCACACGATCAGCACCTCGTCGGACATGTGCGGCAGCTCCTCGGGCGCCAGCGCCCTGTTCGACCCCGCCTACTACGAGGACCTGGTCGCGCGCCCCTTCCGCGAGGGCACCATCGGCGAGGCGCCGGTCCTGCCCGGTGTCGGCCTGTTCATGCCGGCCGGTACGGCTGCGGGCAAGGACAAGGGCCTGTTCCGGCGCACCGTGCCGGAGTTCCACGCCGACCTGTGCACCGGCTGCATGGAGTGCGCCCTGGTCTGCCCGGATGCCGCCATCCCGAACACCGTGCACGAGATCCACGACCTGCTGCTCACCGCCATCAAGGACCTCGACGTCACCGAGCCCCAGCGCGAGGCGCTGCGCGGCCTGGTGTACCCCGTGGCCGAGAAGGTCCGCGAGTCCTACCGGGCGGACAAGTCCGACCGGGCGTTCACCGACGTGGTGGCCGCTGCGGTGGCCGCACTCGACGTCGACCAGCCCTCGCTGCGGCGCACCCTGGACCAGATGGTGACCGCCCTGGCGATCTACCCGGTGGCCCGCACCCGCCCGTTCTTCGATGCGATGGAGAACACCACGCCCGGAACCGGTGGGCTGTTCGCCGCGACCATCGACCCGTGGAAGTGCACCGGCTGCCTGGAGTGCATCGAGGTCTGCGGCCCGAGCGCCCTGACCCCGCTGGACCAGGACGCCGACGTGCTGAACACCCTGCAGGAGCGCTTCGAGTTCTCCACCGCGCTGCCCACCACCCCGAAGCGCTTCTCGGAGGGTGCGATCGGCGAGGACGGCGAGCTCAAGCGCCTCATGCTCGAGCGCCCCAACTTCTACTCCACCTCCGGCGGGCACGGCGCCTGCCGTGGGTGTGGTGAGGTCACCGCGATCCGGCTGGTCATGGCCACGAGCCACGCCGTCGGGGACGCGCGCCGGCGCACCCACCTGCGCCAGCTCGAGGCACTGTCCGCGCGGCTGGCCGACAAGCTGGCGGCCCTGGATCCGGCCGACTCCGAGCGGCGCACGCGGATCGAGTCGATCATCGACACGATCGACAAGCGCCTCTACCTGTACGAGGGCGGCCCGACCGGCAACGGCCCGGCGCCGATCGTCATCGCCAACGCGACCGGCTGCAGCAGCGTGTACGCCTCGACCATGCCGTACAACTCCTACCTCGACCCGTGGGTGAACAGCCTGTTCCAGGACTCCTCGCCGCTGGCCAAGGGCATCTTCGAGGGGATCTGCGCCCAGGCCGTGCCCGACGTCCGGGCGATGCGCCTGGCCGAGCTGGAGCTCGCCGACGCCTACGACCCGGCCGACCACGAGCTGGAGCTGCGGATGCTCTCGTGGGAGCACTTCACCCCGGAGGAGCTGCACCTGCTGCCGACGGTGATGACCATCGGTGGCGACGGCGCCACCTATGACATCGGCTTCGGTGCCCTGTCGCGGGTCCTGGCCAGCGACACCCCGATCAAGGCCCTGGTGCTGAACTCCGGTGCCTACTCCAACACCGGCGGGCAGGCGTCCACGTCGAGCTACACCGGCCAGGACTCCGACCTCGCCCGGTTCGGCGGCGCCCACCACGGCAAGCACGAGTCGCGCAAGGAGCTGGGGCTGCTGGCCTCGTTCCACCCGAACGTGTTCGCCTGCTCCACGTCGACCGCGATGCACGCGCACTTCATGGCCGCGACCATGGCCATGATCGACTACCCCGCGGCCGCCGTCATGGACGTCTACACGCCGTGCGGCTCCGAGCACGGGATCCCCGAGGCCTCCTCGAACGCCCGGGCGCGGTTGGCCGTCGAGAGCCGGATGCACCCGCTGTTCGTCCACGACCCGCGCCGCGGCTCGACCCTGCACGACTGGTTCTCGCTGGACGGCAACCCCGACATCGACAAGACCTGGACGACCAGCACCCTGGAGTACCTCGACGAGGCCGGGCAGGTGCAGCTGCTGACCACGCCGCTGACCCCAGCCGTGTTCGCGCTCGGCGAGGTCCGGTTCTCCAAGCAGTTCACCCGCCTGGCCCCGGAGCTCGAGGACTCGGCGGTCCCGATCGAGGAGTACGTCGAGATGACCGCCGCCCAGCGCGGTGACCGCATCCCGTTCATCCACGCCACCGACGGCGACCGGCACCTGATCAAGGTCGCGTGCTCGGACGCGATCGTGCACCTGGTCGAGGATCGCCGGCGCTACTGGCAGACGATGCAGTACCTGTCCGGCGTGCACGAGGCGCAGCTGACCGCGCTGCACCGCACGGACATCGAGGAGCTCCGGGCGCAGTACGAGCAGGCGACCACGGCCCGGGAGGCCTCGCTGGACGACATCGCCGCGGCGATGGCCGAGCTGGCCACCTCCAGCCGGGGATCCGTGGGGATGCCCACCGGGTTCGGTGCGGGCTGTGGGTGGCGCGGCTGCCGGCCCCGCCGCCGGCGCGCCCGCACCTGGGGCGCCCACCACCGCGGTCGCGGTGGCCGAGGGGCCGGTCCACCTGGACCCCGCGGACGAGCACCTGTGCAACGACTGCGGCACCTGCTACCAGGAGCTGCCGCAGTTCTTCGAGAAGGTGACCGCCGTGATCGACGGGCAGGCCCGCCAGATCGCCCGGATGATCCCCGGGGCCGCCGAGAAGGTCGAGGTCACCCCGGAGATCGCCAAGCGGATCTCGCGGGTCAAGGCCACCTGCGACGCGGAGATCATCCGATGACCACCGCAGAGGGCGCCGCCGGGTCCGACGCGCAGGTCGCGCTGCTGGCCCGTCGCCTGCAGCGCGAGCCCCGGGCCTTCCGCGAGGTGTTCATCTCCGAGGGGATGGCCGCGATCGCCTACGAGTTCCAGCAGCCCGAGCTGGGCCCGGAGTTCACCCGTGCGCTGTGGGCCACGCTCCTGCGCGAGGACGACAGCGCCACCCTGATGATGCGGTTCCTCTGGGACCTGCCGCTGGGCAAGAAGCGCACCTTCATCCGGGCCATCGACCGCGAGCTGGGCGAGCGCTACCCGATGTTCGACGGGCTGTCCGTGGACTGGCCGGCGGGCAACAGCATCCCGCCGTACATCCGCGGCGCCGAGGACCGCGCCCACGACTTCGGCCTGGTCAACAAGGGGTACCTGGGCTACATGGACCTGGGCTACACCGCCCGCGAGGTCGACCTGTTCGTCTGGCTCGAGGCGATGCGAGACAAGCAGTGCTCCGAGAAGCCGTGCGAGCTGGGGATCTTCCTCAACGAGTGCAAGGAGCCCACCGGCGGGTGCCCGGTGCAGATCCACATCCCCGAGATGATCGAGATGGTCGGCACCGGCCGGTTCCGCGAGGCGCTGGCCCTCATCGAGTCCTGCAACCCGCTGCCCGACGTCACCGGACGCGTGTGCCCGCAGGAGCTGCAGTGCCAGGGCGTGTGCCTGCAGAACAAGATGCCGATCGCCATCGGCCAGCTCGAGTGGTTCCTGCCCGAGCGCGAGAAGCTGGTGAACCCCGGCGGGGACGCCGTGCGCTTCGCCGGGCACCGAGACCCCTGGGAGGCGGCCGTCAAGCCCCCGGTGGCCATCGTGGGGTCCGGGCCGTCCGGGCTGATCAACGCCTACCTGCTGGCCGCCGAGGGCTTCCCGGTCACCGTGTTCGAGGCCTTCCACGCCCTCGGTGGGGTGCTGCGCTACGGCATCCCCGAGTTCCGCCTGCCCAACGACCTGATCGACGACGTGGTCGGCAAGATCCGCCTGCTCGGCGGCCGGTTCGTGCAGAACTTCGTGGTCGGCAAGACCGCCACCCTCCAGGACCTGCGCGATGCCGGGTTCCACCGGATCTTCGTCGGCACCGGTGCGGGGCTGCCCCGGTTCATGAACGTCCCCGGCGAGCACCTGCTCAACGTGATGAGCGCCAACGAGTTCCTCACCCGGGTCAACCTGATGCAGGGCCTGCGCGCGGACTACGAGACCCCACTGCCCGAGACGAAGGGCAAGGAGGTGCTGGTCATCGGCGGCGGCAACACCGCCATGGACGCCGCGCGCACCGCCCAGCGCCTGGGTGGCAACGTCACGATCGTCTACCGGCGCACGCGCTCGGAGATGCCGGCCCGCGTCGAGGAGCTGCACCACGCCCTGGAGGAGGGGATCGCCCTGCGTGAGCTGTGCGCCCCGAGCGAGTTCCTCGGCGACGACAAGACGGGCTTCGTGACCGCGGCCACGCTGGAGGTCATGGAGCTCGGGGAGCCCGACGAGTCCGGGCGCCGCCGGCCGGTCTCGACCGGGCGCACCGAGACCATGCACGCCGACCTGGTGATCATGGCCCTGGGCAACGCCGCGAACCCGATCATCAAGGACTCCGAGCCCCGGCTGAACACCTCGAAGTGGGGCACGATCGTGCTGGACCACGCGGGCTCCCAGGAGACGACGCTCGAGGGCGTCTTCACCGGCGGGGACGCAGCGCGTGGCGGCTCGACCGCGATCGCGGCAGCCGGTGACGGCCGGGCTGCGGCCAACGAGATCCTCGGCGAGGAGGCCCTGGCCCCCGAGGTCGTGCGCGACATGGTGGCCCGGGCCCTGGAGTACACCGAGCTGGGAACCTCGGCCCAGCGGATCCTGGCGCGGTCGCACCTGTCCGACGGGATCGAGGAGTTCACCGTCCAGTCCCCGCTGATCGCCGCGGCCGCCCAGGCCGGGCAGTTCGTCCGCCTGCTGCCCCGCCCCGACGGCGAGCTGATCCCGCTCACGCTGGCCGACTGGGACGTCGAGGCCGGCACGATCTGCCTGGTCGTGCAGGGGGTCGGGACCAGCAGCATCGAGATCAACGCCATGGAGGTCGGCGATTCGTTCACCGGCATCGCCGGTCCGCTGGGTCGTCCCAGCGACATCCACTCGTACGCCGCCGACGAGACGGTCGTCTTCACAGCCGGGGGCCTCGGGCTGCCGCCGGTGTACCCGATCATGCGCGAGCACCTGCGGCACGGGAACCATGTCACGCTGATCTCGGGGTTCCGCAGTGCGGGCCTGATGTTCTGGACCGCACCCGACGAGCGGGTCGGGCGGCTGCAGGCCGAGTTCGGCGACCAGCTGGACGTCGTCTACACGACCAACGACGGCTCGTTCGGGGTCCCCGGGTTCGTGACCGGGCCGCTGGAGGAGATGCTCGAGGCCAACCAGCGCGGCGAGGGCCGACGAGTGGCCGAGGTGGTCACCATCGGCCCGCCGATGATGATGCGTGCCGTCAGCGACCTGAGCATGCGCTTCGGCACCCCGTGCGTGGCCAGCCTGAACTCGATCATGGTCGACGCCACCGGCATGTGCGGGGCGTGCATGGTCCCGGTCGTCATCGACGGGAAGATGATCCGCAAGCACGCGTGCATCGACGGCCCGGAGATCGACTCGCACATCATCGACTGGGACAAGTTCCTGCCGCGGTTCGGCCAGTTCCGCGCACAGGAGGCGGCCAGCCGCACCGCCCACGGGCTGGCCTGACCGGACCGGCGCACACTCCGAGGCGGGATTCGTGCGGACGGGGCGGGACGGTCACAATGGGCGTATACCGCCACCGTCGGGTCTCCAGGGGGTCCCATGGGCATCACGTCACTAGGCAGCGTCGCCGGCCTTGCATCCGGGCTGGCCGACCGCGCCGTGGACGCCTACCGCACGCGGCTCGAGGCCCAGGTCCAGCGCCGACGGGCCGACAACCTCGGCCTGAGCATGCTGGTCAACGCCTCGCTGGCCGCGGTCGGGATGGCCGTCGACGTCGTCGCCCTCCAGGTGCGCGTCCACGCGCTGCAGCAGGCGCTCGACGAGGCGGTCGCTGCCGGGGACCTCGAGTCGGCCGAGCAGCTGCGCGGTGAGCAGGTGCGGCTCCTCACGGAGCCCCAGGCCTCCGCCCGGCTCATGGCGACCCTGTCCGAGTACATCCCGGTCGTGCTGGCAGGGCAGAGCGGCCGGGACGGACGGGTGATCGAGGGCGACGTCGTCTGAGCGCTGCCCCGGCCTCACGTCGGGCTGCCGATGCGCCGATACAGCCCACGGGGCACCTCGCGGTGGTGCCGACGGGAGGTGGCTGATCGGTGGTCACACCCCCCGGCGCGAGCATCGCACTGGTCGGCCTCGGCACGCAGTCGCTCGGTGCGCGCAGCTACCTCGTCATCGGGCTGCTGGCGTGGCTGGTGTGGCTGGCCGTCCGCGCGTACGTCCACGGAACACGTCCGGTCGTCACGCTCGCCGTCGTCCTGACCCTCCTGCTCCCCGCGCTGTGGACCGAGATCCGCTGGCTGCGCGTCCAGGCCGCCGCCACCACGGCCGTCCAGGAGCTGACCGGCAACCCCGCGGCCAGCGTCGCGTGCCAGCGCGCACTCGCCACGCTCCTGTGGGCCGGGGCCGACCTGGGTCGGGTGCAGTGGGATGAGCCGGATCGGGCCTGGCTGACGCTGGAGACCTGCCAGCACCTCGGCAGCTGGTACCGCTCGGAGGGCACCGCCCCCACCCTCGACGAGGCCATCGCGGTGCACGTGCTCACCCACGAGGCCATGCACGTCGACGGTGAGCGGACCGAGTCCACGACGGAGTGCCGAGCGCTGCAGCAGGACGCCCGGACGGTCGTCCTGCTCGGGGGAACGGCCGATCAGGGACAGGCCCTGGCCCGTCGCATCCTCGACGAGGTGTACCCGAGGATGGCTGACGAGTACCGCTCCTCGGAGTGCCGCCCAGGCGGCGCCCTGGACCGGACCCCAGATGACGGCACCTGGCCCTGACCCCCGCCCACCCAGCCGCCAACCCGCCAGCCCTCCGCGATTGGTCCGGATCTCGGAGCAACCGTCCTCGATTGGTCCGGATCTCGGAGCGATCGTGCTCGCGAAAGCGGACGAATCCGGGATCGGGCCGCGCGATGGCGGACCGGCTGGATCCGGCCTCGCGAAAGCGGACGAAACCGGGATCGGGCCGCGCGATGGCGGACCGGCTGGATGGGCCATGGGGTGGGCCGGCGGCGTGGGCCTGGGGCTAGCGTGACTCCCGTGAGGCCGTTCTCGTTGTCCGGACGCACCGCCCTGGTCACCGGGGCGGGCAGTCCCACGGGAATCGGGGTCGCCACCGCACGGCTGTTGGCAACCATGGGCGCGACCGTGTGGCTGACCGCGACCACGGACCGCGTGCACGACCGTGCCGCCGAGCTGCGGGCCGAGGGGGTCGCCGCCGATTCGCTGGTCGCCGACCTCACCGACCCGGAGGAGGCGGCGGCCACCGTCCGGGCAGCGGCCGCCGCGGACGGGCTGCACATCGTGGTCAACAACGCGGGGATGGCCAGTGTCGGGATGGCCAACCCCGCGGCAGAGGCCGGCGACCTCGCGACCATGCCCCTGCGGACCTGGCACGACGGGCTCGCCCGGAACCTGGACACAGCCTTCCTCGTCACCCGCGCCGCGATCCCGCACCTGCGTGCCGCGGGCTGGGGCCGGATCGTCATGGTGGCCTCCGTGACCGGTCCGATGATGGCCATGCGCTCGGAGCCCGTCTACGCCGCTGCGAAGGCGGGGATGGTCGGGCTGATGCGCGCCCTGGCCGTGGACCTCGCGCGCGATGGGATCACCGTGAACGCCGTCGCTCCCGGCTGGATCGCCACCGGCTCGCAGCTGCCCCACGAGGTGCGCGAGGGCCAGCACACTCCCGTAGGGCGCAGCGGCCGGCCCGACGAGGTGGCGGCGGGCGTCGCATGGTTCGCCTCCGAGCAGGCGTCCTACTGCACCGGGCAGCTGCTGGTCGTCGACGGGGCCGCGGGGATCGCCGAGGAGCGCGCCCTACCCCGATGAGCCTCACGAACGACACGGGTGGCCGGGAGTTGACGATCGAGTCAGGACGCGTCAGGTCCCGCCGCGCACCCACCCTCTCCGCGGCCCCCGTGCGGTAGTTTCGACCCCGTGCCCGTCGCTGTCCCCATCGTCGCCGGGACCGCCATCCGGGGGGTGGCGGCCACCGTCATGATGCGCTCGGTGCTCGAGCGGCATCCCAACGCGTTCCTGATCACCCTCGCCCACTTCGGCGTCGCCATGGCCCTGGATCGCTCCCAGGAGCACATCCACGCCGACATCGAGGCGGGGCTCGAGGCCCAGGGCCGCGAGCCGGGCTCGCCGGTCGTCCTCGTCGGGCACTCCCAGGGCGGGCTGGCCTGCCTGCGCTACGCCGTCGACCACCAGGACCAGGTCAAGCACGTGATCAGCGTCGGCGCCCCGTGGCGCGGATCACTGAGTGCCCAGCGGATCTCCCGGCTCTTCTCCTGGACCGGTCGCAACCTGACCCCCGCCCTGAGCGACATGGCCGAGGGCTCGCCGTTCCTGACCGCCCTGCACGCGGACGTCCCGGCGATCGCCGACCGGATCACCAACATCTACAGCACCCACGAGCTGTTCATCCAGCCCTACATCAACGCCCACATGGACGTGCCCGGCGTGGAGAACGTCCTGATCGCCACCGAGGACGAGTACCGCCGGCACCTGCGCGCGTTCCCGGAGCTCGAGGCCGACGACCACATCCTCGGCCGGGTCACGCACCTGGGCGAGATGAGCTCCCCCGAGGTCCGCTCGCGGATCTGGGCCAAGGTCGATGAGGTGACCGAGCAGGTCCGCCGCGGGCAGTGAGCTCAGGACCCCGCATCCGGGCGCGACCGACCCCGGGCGCGGTGCCTCTCGGCCTTGACGTCCTGCGCGTAGGTGTCCACGTAGGTCTGCCCCCCCAGGGCCAGGAGCGCGTCGCGGACGATGCCGGTCAGCTGCTCGGCATCCATCGTGCGCGCGTCGACCGGCAGCCGGTCCGAGACGCGGACCCGCACCCGGATGCGCCGCGGCGCGCGATGGTTCTCGTACGTCGTGGTGACCACGTGCACCGGAACGTCGGGGTTGGCCTGCAGGAGCGGGATCATGATCCGCTTGTGGAGCTTGTGCAGCTGCGCAGGGTCCGGCGAGCGGGTGCCCTCGGGGTAGAGGGCGATCCGCCCGACCCCGCCGCTGCTGCCCAGCGCGTACCGCGACATCTGCATCGCCCATTCCGTGGACGCCGGATCCCCGCGGCGCAACGGGATCTGCCCCATGAGGCGGAAGAACAGCGACCCGCGGTGCTCGAACCACTCGAGCTTGGTGAACGCGCTGGCCCGCCACCAGACCGCGGTCACCACGCACACCGGGTCCATGAAGTGCACGTGGTTGCCGATCAGGATCGCCGGTCCCGGTGCCACACGCTCGGCACCGTCGACCTCGACCGCCCAGCGGGCCCGCAGCAGCCGCATCGCGGCGATCGTGGCCCAGTAGGTCCGCGCCCGGCCGGGGCGGCCGATCCGCACGCCCGGGTAGAGCGTTCGGGCCTCGGCCAGCAGCGCGTCGTAGTCCCGGGTCGCGGCGTCCGGCAGCTCGACCGGTGACGGCTCCGGGATGCCGTCGGGCGACGGGTCGGGACTGTCCATGGGGAGATTCTGCCCTGCGTGGGCGGTAGCCTGCCGGACCAGTGGGCACCTCCGGCGCCAGGCCGGACGATGGACCGCGAACCGAGGAGGTCACCGATGCCCGCCCGCTGCCTGCCGGAGCGCCCGAGGTTCAGGTCGCGTGCCGAGAAGGTGGCCTTCCACGCCCTGGCCGGCAAGCTGCGCGATGTCGACGTGCTGCTGGCCAACGTCCGGTTCACCGGCCTCGACGGCGACTGGGAGGTCGACCTGGTCGTCGGCATGCCCGATGCGGGGTTCGCCGCCATCGAGGTCAAGGGCGGGCACGTGTGGCGCGAGTCCGGCTCGTGGTGGCAGCAGACCCCGCAGGGGAAGAGGGCGATCGACCTCGAGGACCAGGCGACCTCCGGAAAGTACCTGCTGCGCCGCTACCTGAAGCGGCACGCAGGGTGGACGCACGGCGACGTGCGCATGATCCACATGGTGATCCTCCCCGACAGCGAGCTCGGCCCGGAGGACCCCTCCCCCGGCCTGCCACGGAAGTGGATCATCGACCGCACCGAGCTCCCCGACGCCGCCGGACGGATCTTCGACCTGCTCACGGGCCCGCTGCGCAACGAGCCCTCGACCCTGCCGGGGATCGAGGTCGTCGACGATGCGGCGCAGATCCTGGGCGGCCGCGGTGACCGGCAGGCCGAGCTCGCCGGCATGCTGGCGGTTCGCAGCGACCACGTGGACCGGCTCACCGAGGACCAGTACCACGTGCTCGACGTCGCCCGCCGGATCCCCCGCGTCGAGGTGATCGGCGGACCCGGGACCGGCAAGACCTGGCTGGCCATCGAGCAGGCGCGGCGCTGGGCGGCGCAGGGGCAGAAGGTGGCCCTGGTGTGCTACTCCCGCGGCCTGTCCACCTGGATCGCGCGCCGCGTCGCGCACTGGCCCAAGGCCCAGCGCCGCAACGTCCGCGTGCGCACCTACCACGCCCTGGGCGTGGAGTGGGGCGTGGAGATCGGTGCCGCCCGCGACCAGGAGTACTGGGACGTCACGATGCCCGCGCAGATGACCGAGCTGGCCCTGGCCCTCCCCGACGAGCAGCGCTTCGACGCCCTGATCGTCGACGAGGCGCAGGACTGCCCCGACGCGTGGTGGCCCTCGCTGCTGGCCTCCCTGCGCGACCCGGACCACGCCCGGATCGCGGTGTTCGCCGACGAGCAGCAGCGGATCTTCGACCGCGACGACCGTCCCGACCTCGGCCTGGTCCCCCTGACCCTGGACGCCAACCTGCGCAACAGCCGCCAGATCGGCGACGTGTTCTCCCCCCTGGCCGGCGACGCCCCCACCCTGCTGGGCGGCGAGGGGCCCCCGGTCCGGTTCATCCAGTGCGCTGCGGCGGAGGCCATGGAGACCGCCGACGACGCCGCGGTCGAGCTCCTCGAGCAGGGCTGGGACCCGCAGGACGTGGCCCTGCTGACCACCCACCACCGTCACCCGGAGCAGGCGAACCGAGTCGCCCTCGACGGCCGCGACGGCTACTGGGACTCCTTCTGGGACGGCACGGACCTGTTCTTCGCCACCGTTGCGTCATTCAAGGGCCTCGAGCGACCGGCGATCGTCCTGGCCGTGGACGGGTTCCGCGACAGCTCCACGGCTGCCGAGATCCTCTACGTCGGGCTGTCACGCGCCCGCGACCAGCTCATCGTGTGCGGGGACATCGACATGATCCGCACCGCCGCCGGTGACACGGTCGCCGATCGGCTCCTCGGCCGGGGGTGAGCCCGGGTCCGATGGAGCCCGGCGCGGTTCGGGGGCTGTCCGGTCGTCGCGCACGTGACGAACGTCTCGCAGATCCCGGGTGCCGGCGTCGGGAACACCAACTACCCTTGGCGAGTTGATTGAACGCGTAACCATCGCGGTCGCCCACCGCGCGCCAGAGCCGCGTTCCCAAACCCCAGGAGTCCCCATGCCCCCCATCGAGCCGCCGGGCGCTGCGCCCGAGGCACCCACCTCCGACCCGCTGACCGCGCCGGCAACGGCGGCGGCCCACGACCTCCCGCCGGCCGACCCCCGGCGGTTCAAGGCCCTGGCCGTCATCGCCACCGCCCAGCTGATGATCGTCCTCGATGCCTCGATCGTGAACCTGGCGATCCCCAGCGCCTCGGCCGACCTGCAGATCTCCCCCGCTGACGTGCAGTGGATCGTCACCGCCTACACCCTCACCTTCGGCGGGTTCCTGCTGCTCGGCGGGCGGATCGCGGACTACTGGGGCCGCAAGCGGACCTTCCTCGTCGGCCTCGGCGGGTTCGCCCTGGCCTCCCTCATCGGCGGGCTGGCACCCAACCTCGGGCTGCTCATCACCGCTCGCGCCCTGCAGGGCGGGTTCGCCGCACTGCTCGCACCGGCGGCCCTGGCCCTGATCAGCGTCAGCTTCCACGACCCCAAGGAGCGCTCCAAGGCGTTCGGCGTCATCGGCGCGATCTCCGGTGGTGGCGCCGCCCTCGGGCTGCTGCTCGGCGGGGTCCTGACCGAGTACTTCTCGTGGCGCTGGTGCCTGGCCGTGAACACGCCGATCGCGATCGTGACCGCCCTGTTCGCCCGCAACCTCGTCACCGAGTCCCGCGCCGGGGGCAACACCAGCTACGACATCCCCGGGGCGATCACCTCGACCCTGGGCCTGGTCGCCCTCGTCTACGGGTTCACCCAGGCGGCTCCGGAGGGCTTCCAGGACACCGCCCACTGGACCGATCCGGGCACGCTGGTGTGGTTCGTCGCCGCGGCCGTCCTGCTCGGCGCGTTCCTGGTCATCGAGACCCGGACGGCCAACCCGCTGCTGCCCCTGCGCATCGTCCGGGAGCGCAACCGCGGTGGCGCCTACCTGTCCTCGCTGATCACCGGCGCGGGACTGTTCGCGATGTTCCTCTTCCTGGGCCTCTACCTGCAGGTCATCAAGGAGTACACGCCCGTGCAGGCCGGTTTCGCCTTCCTCCCGTTCAGCCTCGGCATCATCGCGGCAGCCGGCATCGCGGCCAACCTCATGCCCAAGGTCGGGCCCCGACCGCTCATGGTCCCCGGCCTGCTCGTCGCCGCGGGAGGCATGTTCTGGCTGACCCGCCTGACGCCCGAGTCGGACTACCTGACCGGGGTCCTTCCGCCCATGATCGTCATGAGCGTGGGCATGGCGTTCGTGTTCATCCCGACGGCCACGGTCGCACTGCACGCCGTGGGCAACCACGACGCCGGCGTGGCCTCGGCGGTCATCAACACCTCGCAGCAGGTCGGCGGCTCGCTCGGCACGGCGCTGATGAACACCGTCGCCGTCACCGCCACCTCGGCCTATCTGGCCACCAACGCCGCCCTGGGCGAGGCAGCGCTCCCCGCCGCCCTGACCGAGGGCTACACCCAGGCGTTCATGGTCGGTGGCATCCTGCTGCTCGTCGCCGCCGTCGTCGTGCTCGTCATGATCCGGATCGGTCCGTCAGCGGCCGCCGAGGAGGACGAGGGCGCCCCCGCGGCGGTCCACTTCGGCTGACCCGACCCGAGCGCAACGGGCCCGGCCACCCGAGGGATCCTCGGATGGCCGGGCCTGTTGGCTGCTGGGGCGGGGTGCCCCACACGGGACCTACTTGCGCAGCGTCACCGACTTGGAGTAGCCCTTCGCCCGCCCGTACTTGGGCATGACGACGGCCCGGTACGTGCCCTTGGACAGGTTGAGGGTCAGGGTCTCGTACTTGCCCTGGGTGCGGTAGGTCCTGCCCACGTACTTCCAGCCCTTCGACGTCTTCTTCTGGATCCGCACGTTCCAGTAGCCGGAGCCCTTGTTCGGGTTGACGTTGACGTGCATCTTCGTGCGGCCGGACCTCGACTCCGCCGCGACCTTCGCAGCCGTGGCCGACACGGTCGGGACGGCGGGCGTCACCGAGGGCGTCACCGGCGCGGTCGTCGGCGGGGTGGTCGTCGGCGGGGTGCTCGGGGTCACGGGCGTCCCACTCGGCGGGGCGCTCGGACCGGGATCGTCGGTCGGCGGCGCAGGCGCCTCGGACAGGTCCTCGGTCGAGACCCACATCGACAGGTCGTCGATCTCCATGCCCTTGAGCGCCGGGGCGGCCGCGCCGCTGAGACGGAAGAGCAGCGTGTCGGTGGCGTGGTTGGCCTCGTGATTCGCGGCGTAGTAGGCCTCGAACGTGCCCACCTCCACCGCGGTGCCCTCGTCGACCGATGCCCGGAACACGTCGTTGATCTCGTCCTCGGTGATGCTCGGGACCTTGATCACGGACATGTTCACGGTGTGCGGCGTGGTCACGTCCAGGCCCTTCGCGACGTCGACGTACTGCCACTGCTGTTCGCCGTTCTCGTCGAAGTACGACCCGGCGACCTCCACGGTCAGCCCGCCGTCGACGTGCGTGAGCCGCAGCCAGCCGTTGCGTCCGCCCTGGCCGTCGTCGGGGCTGACCGTGACGGACAGGCCCTCCTGGTACTCGGTGGGCTCGACGACGAAGCTGGCGTTGAAGGCGTTGTCGACATCGCCCTCCTCGGCTGCCACAGCCAGCTGCGGGCTGAAGAGCATGTCACCGAAGCTGCCGGAGGTGGTGGCGTTGCTCAGCCGCAGGCGGGCGTCGCCGCCGGTGGTCGCGATCCCCGCGTCGTAGCCGCCGGACATGCGCCAGCGCGCCTCGTTGGCCTTCGTGATGGCCACGTGCGTGAAGTCGGTCCGGTAGTCGCGGCCGGGCTCCTGGTCGGGGCGGCCGATCTCGACGTCGTCGATCGCCAGCTGGGTCCCGCTCAGCGCCGTGAACCATCCGTACCGGTTGCCGCCGATCGCGGCCATGATGTCCGCGGCGTCGCTGCGGGTCTCGGTGAACAGGACCTTGCCGTCCTTGACCAGCTCGAGGTCCACGGCCAGCACTCCGCCCTGGTCGCGGAAGGTGTGCCGCAGCGTGTACCAGCCGGCGTCGGTGACCACGGCGTGGTTCGGCAGCTCCTCGAGGTTCTCACGCGGGCTGAAGCTGGAGTTGTTCGAGGCGCCCACGAGGAGCTCGCCCTCGCTGGAGTCCTTCGTCACGTGGAAGACGAAGTCGCGCTGGTGCTTGTCGTCCGAGCCGTTGGCCGCGACGGAGTAGTCGAAGCCCGTGCCGGCCTCCCACTTCGGGTCGAGGTAGACGTCGACCTCAGCGGTCCAGGTGCCGTCCCACTCCGCGTCGTAGGCGCCGAACTTGGTGTACATGCCCGGCCCGGTCAGGACCGCGTGGTTGGCGCCGGAGGACGACGCGATGCCGTCGGTGCCGGAGGCGACCCGCTGGATCCGCGCGTCGGAGCTGTTCTCGAACCAGCCCGTGGCGTCGGACTCGAAGCCCTGCTTCCAGTGGGCGACAGCGCTGACAGGTGCATGGATGCCCATCGCGATGAGCAGTGCGGCCGGCACGATGGCGGCGGCCCTCTTGGTGGAGCTCTTCATGGTTGTCCTTTGGAGTCTCATGACCGCAGGCGGCGGTCGACGCGAGGCAACGGCGGCCCGGACCGGTTCCGGAGCCGGGTCGCGGTCTGCGATCCGGCACGTTCAGGGGAACTGCTCTTCAGCTGCCCACAGCCCCGTCATTCCCCGATCCCTGGCGCCAGCCGTACACCCGGGGGATGACCCTCGCCGGCCGTCCAGGAGCGCCGTACACCCAGGGGAGTACCGGGACAACCGTCCGAGTCCAACTGGATGCCGCGTCGAGCGGGCGACTGGCTACGCGGCCGGCACGACCTCGTGCTCCCAGTGACCATCGACGCGCTGGAACCCGATGCGCTGGTAGTAGTCGCTCGTGCCCGGCTCCACCTCCACGACCAGCTTCGTGAAGCCCTTGTCGGCGAAGACCCCCGACTCCCGGTAGACGAACTCGCCGGGGGTGAAGTCCCGGAACCGCTCGGTGACGTAGTCCAGCTCCACCTGGCCGACGCCGGCCCCGGCGTCGCGGACCAGGACCATGCCGACGGTCTCGTCACCGCGCAGCACCAGGAACGCCGAGCGATCCGCGGATGCCGCCCCGGCCCCAGCCGCTCCCGAGCCGGTCCCCTGCGCCGTCGAGAACCCCGGATGCGTCGCGGCGACGTCGTCGGCATGCACGCGCAGCACATGGTGCAGGTAGGCATCCTCGATACCGACCTCCACGACCGCGTAGGCCGCCGCGTCATGGCGCTCGCGGGTCAGCCGCCAGATCCAGTAGGCGTCGATGACGGCGATCACCCCGTTCATCGCCGCGAACGGCCAGATCCCCAGCATGGCGTTGACGACGGTGGCCATCGCGGCGCCGACCAGGTTCATCACCCGGAAGCGGAGCACGCGGGCCTGCATCAGCGACCAGACGACCAGGATCGAGCTGATCCAACCGACGATGTCCAGAGCCGACATGGCCGACCTCCTTCGTGGCGTCCGGCACCGACGGCCGGAACCCGGCGGGGCGCTACCCCCGCGGCGACTGTAGCCGGTCAGTCCACGGCGTAGGGATGGACCGGGACCCCGTCCGGGCGTCGCATGAGCGCGGCCAGGTCCGCCCGGCGCGGATCGTCGTGGCCGCTGGCGTCGAACGCGACCCCGTTGCGCTGTGAGGGCATCCGCTCGTCCATCAGCGTCAGCAGCGCGTAGGCCCGTTCGTCGGCCGGGAACAGCAGGTTGATGTCCACGCCCCGTGGCCACAGCTGCCAGGCGCGCACGACCGAGATCTCGAACGAGAACACGATGGCGTTCGACACGAGGAAGAGCAGCGAGAAGATGCCCACCACGGTCCCGAACACGCCGTAGACCGCCGACGAGCCCGTCACGAACCGACCGAGCAGTGCGCTGCCCAGCCCGATGAGGGTCGTCATGGCCAGCCCGCCGAGTCCGGCGCCGAGGCCGACCTCCCCGAACCGCAGCGGACGGCGGGTCAGGAAGGTCGCCGACGCGTAGAGCAGCGCCGAGGCCACGAACCAGAGCAGGAGGGAGGCGGCCGCACGCTGGGCGAACCCGTAGCCGGTCACGTTCACGACCAGGGCGGAGCCGACGGCGACGACGAGAACCCCGAGGCCCATCAGGACCACCATGAGCAGCACCCTGAGGTAGCGGGGTCCGAACCCGTACCGGAAGCGGTAGGGCACGCAGAAGACCTGGTTCACCATCGCGTACATGGAGAAGACCCCGGCCGTCCCCGCCAGGACGAGGCCGATGAACGCGACGGCGAAGGCCGGTCCGCCCGAAGGCAGGGCCTCGTAGGCGCCGATCACCTGGTCCTGGTACTCCGGCGGCACGATGTCGGCCACGAGCTGGTCGACGTAGTCCTGATGGCCGACGAGCAGCGTGTTGAGCAGCGCGAACCCGGCGATGGCCAGCGGGAACAGGCTCATGAACGTGTAGTAGGCAAGGAGCGCGGCGAGCCGGCTCCCCTCGTCGTCTGCGTACTTCTTGAACGCGGCGTACGTGAAGGCGATGAGTCCGTGGCTGGCCTGGAGCCGGTCGAGCATCCGGCTGGTGCCCAGCACCCGCTTCTCGACCGAGCCCGCCACCCCCGTGTGCGAGGTGGGTGGCTCGCCTGCCGCGTAGTCGCGGTCGGGGTCGAGCCACGGCTGGTAGAACGTGCCGTCGTCGGCTCCCGGATCCGCCATGGGCGACAGGGTACGGGGCCACGGGGCCGTGGCCGGGCAATCGCCGCCGCGGCGCTACCCGCGGCCGGTGAGCTCCGCGGCTGCGACGTAGCCCAGCATGCGCTGGCGGTGGGTCAGCGCAACCGCCTCGATGATGACGGCCAGGTTGCGACCCGGCTGGACCGGGATGAGCACGCGCGCCAGGGGCACGCCGAACACCTCCTGGACCTGCTCGTTGATGCCGACGCGCTCGTACTCCTTGTCCAGGTCCCGGGACTCGAGGACGACCACGACGGTGATCCGGCCATCGCTGCGGATGGAGCCGATGCCGAACAGCTCCTCGACGTCGACGGACCCCACGCCGGGGATGCTGATGACGAAGCCGGCATCGGGCAGCGCGCGCCCACGCAGGTGGTCACCGGAGATGCGCCGCACCTCGACGAGGTCGTCGGCGATCAGGCGGTGCCCGCGCCGGACCAGTTCGAGGATGGTCTCGGACTTGCCCAGTCGAGCGTCGCCCAGGATCAGCACGCCCTCGCCATGGACGTCGACGAGCCCGGCCTCGAGCTGCTCGCGGGGAGCCAGGGCGTGGATGAGCAACCACGTCAGGGCACTGGCGAACGGGCTGGTGTCCATGTCGGTCACGAGGACCGGGACGTCGTGGCGGTCGGCGGCAGCCACCATGTCGGGCATCACGTGCAGCCCGCGGGCCACGACCAGTGCCGGGAACCCGAGGGCGAAGTAGGCGTCGAGGCGCTGTGCCCGGATGCTCGGCTCCAGGCTCGCCAGGTACGCGGTCTCGATCCAGCCGATGATCTGCAGCCGCTCGGAGCTGAACGCCTCGAGGTACCCGGTGAGCTGCAGGCCCGGCCGGTTGACCTCGGAGGTGGCGATGTGGACGGTGGCCAGGTCCAGGTGGCCGCCCGCCACCCGCATCAGGCCCAGCCGGTCGACGATCTCGGCCAGGGTGATGGAGTACTCCGAGGACCCGTCCGGTGGCCCACCAGCGGGCGGTCGTGGGCCCCGGCCACCCCCCGGGCCCACGTCGGCCCGCGGGCGGACCGCCCCTTCGTCGTCCCCGCGACCAACCGGACCTGGCACCTCAGACCACCAACTTCGCACGTAGCATCTCCACCGACTCCTCGAGGAATCCGTGGGCCATCAGGTAGCCGGCCACCGACCCGTACTGCTCGTCGAGTCCGGCAAGCAGCCCGCTCATGGCATGGTCCGGCGATCCGCCGAGCGCCTCGAAGAGCCGGGGCGAGATCGGCACCCCGCCGGACACCATCGCGCTCATCGCCTCGTTGATCCAGGCCCCGTCCAGGTTCAGCGCGCTCTGGGTGTAGTCCGCCACCACGGCCGTGCGGTCGACCCCGGCGGCCTCCAGGGCCAGCGCGACGACGATCCCGGTCCGGTCCTTGCCCGCGGTGCAGTGCACCAGCACGGGCTGGGGGCCGCTGTCGGCGATGATCGACACGGCCGTCGCGATCGTCCACGCGGAGTCGATCACGACCTGCCGGTACAGCGCCTCCAGGCTGATCACGCCGTCAGTGACGACGATCGAGGATCTCGAGCCGCCATGGATCGGCAGCCAGACGTGCAGGGCGCCGGGCAGGACCGACCTCGAGTGGTCCTGCGACCGCTCGAGCGGGGACCGCAGGTCGATGACCACACCGATCCGCAGCGCCGCCAGGTCCCCGGCCCCCGCGGCCGTCACGCCACTCAGGGAGTCCGACCGGTACAGCTGGCCGCGACGGGTGGTGCCCCCGGACGCCGGGTACCCGCCCGTGTCGCGGAAGTTGTGGGTCCCGTCGACCGCGAGCCGCCCGCTCACGCCAGCCTCCCGAACACCTCGGAGGAGGGACCCCGCGGGTCGCTGAGGCTCGGTCGGAGGAGTCGGTGGGCCCGCTGCTCCATGGCCGCCGTCTCGATGAGGACCGCGGTGTTGCGTCCCGGGCGGACGGGGATCGTCACCAGCGGCAGCTCCACCCCGAGGATCTCCATCCGGTCGGGCTCGAGGGAGTAGTCGCGCTCGGGATCCAGCGGCTCGAGGGCCACGACCATGCTGATCTCGCTGGTCGCCTTGACCGATCCGATCCCGAACATCAGCCGCAGGTTGACGATCCCGATGCCCTTGATCTCCATGAAGTGGCGCACGAGCCCGGGGGCCCGGCCCACGAGGTCGCGATCCGACGGGCGGCGGACCTCGACCGTGTCGTCGGCGACCAGGCGGTGCCCGCGGCGCACCAGCTCCAGGGCGGTCTCGGACTTGCCGATCCCACTGCGCCCCAGGATCAGCACGCCCTCGCCGGCCACGTCGAGCAGGCCGGCGTGCAGCACCTCGCGGGGCGCCAGCTCGAGGGCCAGGAACCAGGTGAGCTGGGCGGCGAACTCCGTGGTGGCCTGGGGGGTCCGCAGGAGCGGGATGCCGAACTGGTCGGCCAGGCGCACCGTGCCCTTGGTGGCCGGCAGGTCGTTGGTCAGGATCGCGGCCGGGACCCCCACCTCGGCGAACTGGGCCAGGCGCTCCCAGCGCTCCGCCTCGGGCAGGGTCAGCAGGTAGCCGACCTCGGCGCGTCCCACGATCTGGATCTGGGAGCTGGGGAACTGCTCGGAGTAGCCCGCCCATTGCAGCCCGGGTCGGTTCAGGTCCGACGTGGTGACCCTGCGTGCCGCCAGGTCCACCCCGGCATCGGTGACCACCTCCAGCGAGAAGTGCTCCACGATGTCGGCGAGCCGAACGCCGCGCATGGGCCGCAGCCCCCGGATCACCTGCGTGGAGTCCATGCCCCGAGGGTAGGGCGACCGGTGGGCGTTGCGCTGGCTGGCGGCCGACACCGGGCAGGATGTCGGCCATGACCCGACCCGAGGACCTCCTGCACAACCGAGCGCTCTGGGACCTGGTCAACGCCCAGTTCTCCGGCGCCGACGGGCTGGAGCTGTGGCGGCGCGCGGACATCGTGTGGGGACTCTTCGCCACGCCGGAGTCCGACGTGGGCGTGCTCGGAGAGGTCCGTGGGCTCGACGTCGTCGAGCTGGGGTGCGGCACGGCCCACGTCTCGGCCTGGCTCGCGCGGCGCGGTGCGCGGGTGGTGGCCATCGACCAGTCCGGCGCACAGCTGGCCACCGCACGCGCGGCCCAGGCCGAGAACGGGGTGCGCTTCGGGCTGCTGCAGGCCGACGCCGAGCACGTGCCGTTGGCCGACGGATGCGCCGACCTGGTGGTCAGCGAGCACGGTGCCCCCGCGTGGTGCGCGCCCGACGCGTGGGTCGGCCAGGCCGCCCGGATCCTGCGCCCCGGGGGTCGTCTGGTGTTCCTCACCAACAGCCCGCTGTCCGCGATGTGCGTGCCGGCCGAGGGCGGGCCTGCCGGGGAGCGACTGCTGCGCGGACCCGACGAGCTCCGTGAGGTCCGCTGGCCGGGCGGTGGGGTGGAGCACCACCCGGGCCACGGTGAGTGGGTCCGGGTGCTCCGCGACCATGGATTCGCGGTCGAGTCCCTGCGCGAGCTGCGGGCCCCCGCCGACCATGACCCGGGGCGGGCCGCGGTGGACTACTACGACATCGCCGACCTCGCATGGGCGCGCCGCTGGCCCGCGGAGGACCTGTGGACGGCACGCCTGGGAGGGTGAGCCCGGGGCGGCGCGCCCGCGTCGATGTCAGCCCCCTGTTGTTCGATGATCCCCGTGACCGATGATGGGGTCATCGGCTCACACAGGAGGCCCCGTATGGCCGCTCGACGCGGTTCGGTCATCCCGCTGATCATCGCCGGGCTGCTCGGCCTGGTCCTGATCATCGCGGTCCGGCAGTGGATGGGCGGCGACGACGGCGCCACCGGGGCAACTGGCGATCCCACCGGGTCGGCCCCCACGGGGACCCAGGCCCCCGAGGGCTGCACGACGGTGTCGATCGTGGCCTCGAGTGAGAAGGCTGCCCTGCTCAGCACGCTGGCTGCGCGCTACAACGGCTCCAGCCCGCAGGTGGACGGGGCGTGCATGTGGATGTCGGTGTCCACGAAGGCCAGCGGTGCGGCCGCGACGGCGCTGGCGCGCGGCTGGGACGAGAAGGTCGACGGGGTCCGGCCCGACGTCTGGAGCCCGGCGTCGAGCTCCTGGGCGGTCCTGGTCGACCAGGGGGCCGCCGACCTCGACCGACCCAGCCCGATGCCCAAGGAGCGTCCCTCGCTCGTGCAGACCCCGCTGGTGATCGCCATGCCGCTGCCGATGGCCCAGGCGCTGGGCTGGCCCGACGCGCAGATCGGCTGGAAGGACCTCGCGGCCATCGCCAGGGCGCCGAAGGGATGGGCGAGCAAGGACCACCCCGAGTGGGGCCGGTTCAAGCTCGGCAAGACCAACCCGTACTTCTCCACCTCCGGGCTCAACGCCACGATCGCGTCCTACTTCGCGGCCACCGGCGTCTCCAGCGACCTCACCTCGGCCCAGGTCGCCGACCCCGAGACCCGGGCCTTCGTCAAGCAGCTGGAGTCCTCGGTCGTCCACTACGGCGACACCACCCTGACGTTCCTGGACAACATGAGCCGTGAGGCGGCCGCCGGGCAGGGCCTGACCTACGTCTCGGCGGTCACGGTCGAGGAGAAGTCCGTCCTGGACTACAACCTCGGCAACCCGACCGGGAACCCCGCGACCCTGGGCCAGCAGCCGCCGCCGACCGTGCCGCTCGCCGCGGTCTACCCCTCCGACGGGACCCTGGTCTCGGACAATCCCTGGATCACCCTGGACGCCGAGTGGGTGGACGACGCGAAGGCCCGCGCCGCCGCGGACTTCCTGGCCTGGCTGCACCAGCCGGCGCAGCAGACGACGTTCACCGACGCCGGGTTCCGGACCTTCGAGGGGGAGCCCGGAGCGCCGATCACCCAGGCCAACGGGATGCTCCCCGCCGGTCCGGCGAACATCCTCCTGCCACCCTCTCCCGCCGTCCTGGCTGAAGTGCAGGAGTCCTGGGACGAGCTGCGCAAGCGGGCGCGGGTGCTGTTCGTGATGGACGTGTCCGGGTCGATGGGCGAGCTGGTCACGTCCTCGGGCCAGACGAAGCTGGCGCTGGCGCAGGCGGCCGCGATCTCGGCGTTCGACGGCTTCGCCGCCGACGACGAGGTGGGGCTCTGGGCGTTCGCGACCGAGCGCGGCCCCAACCTGGAACCGTGGGTGGAGCTGCAGCCGGTGGGTCCGGCCGGCGCGTCGGTCCCCGCGATGCAGTCCGATGTGGCCAGCTTGGTCCCCGACGGCGGCACGGCCCTCTACGCGACGCTGCGCGAGGCGCAGGCTCGGGTGCTGGCCGACCTGGACACGAAGCGCATCAACGCCATCGTCCTGCTCTCCGACGGGGTGAACGAGTACCCGCCCGACAACGACCTCGACAGCCTGCTCGAGCAGCTGCAGGGCGAGAGCCTGGACACCAGCGTGCGCGTGTTCCCCATCGGCTACGGGGAGGGTGCGGACCCCGAGTCGCTCGGGGCGATCGCCGAGGCCTCCCGGGGCCAGTACTACGAGGCGAACGATCCGGCCAGCATCGAGAAGGTCCTGGCCAGCGTGCTGTCGAACTTCTGACCGGCGAACCCGGCAGACTGGACCCATGTCCGCCCGTGACGAGCTCCGCGACCCCTGGGGGTGGCTGGTCGCCGCCGTGTCCGGCGGGCTGGCGTGGGCCGTGCTCGGCACCTCCGGGATCGGGGCCGTGCTGGTGGGGCTGCTGATCGGCCTCGTCGTGCTCGCGACGAAGGTCGCCGTGGGGACCGTGCGCACCCGGGGAGACGAGCCGGCCGCGATCGACCGACCCCGGGACAGGCTGCCCGAAGCCCCCCGCGACAGCATCCAGGCCGGCCTGCTGAGGCGCTCGCACGCCGCGGTGGAGCGGATCGAGGACCTCGTGGGTCGCCCGTCCGACCCGTGGATCGCCAGCGAGGTCCGCAGCGTCCTGACCGACAGCAGGCCCGTCGTCGAGGCCATCGCCGAGATGGCCGGGCGGGTCACCCTGCTCGACTCGAGCATCGCGGCCGCGCGACCGAACGCGCTGGCGCAGGAGATCGCGGTCCTGCAGGGGCAGGTGCAGCGCACCACCGACCCCGAGGTGCGCCGCGAGCAGGAGAAGGCCCTGGCTGCCCTGGACAGCCAGGCTGACTCCGTGGAGCGACTGCTGCGCCGCCGCGACTCCGCCCTGGCGCAGATGCAGGCCTCCACGGTCGGGCTGGAGGGCCTGGCCGCGCGCAGCGGGGAGCTCGTCGCCCTTGGCCCCGCCGGTCACGACACCGAGCAGGCGACCCGGATCGTGGCGGACCTGACGAACTCGCTGGACGCCGTGCGCTCGGGCGTCGACGAGGCCCGCACGATCCTGCGCGACCTCTGACCGTGCGGTCGGTGTCCCGCGATCGCTCAGGCCACCGACACCACGCGCTCGTAGGACAACCGCGGGCTGCGCGGGAACTGCCCGTCAGCGGCCGGGTGGCCGATGTTGACCACGAGGAACGAGCGCTGCCGGCCGTCCGGGAAGAAGTCCGCGTCCACACCGGCCTTGTCGAAGCCGCCCATCGGCCCGGCGGCCAGGCCCGCGGCGCGCACCCCGAGCAGGAAGTAGCCGGCCTGCAGCGCGCCGTTGAAGGCCCCGAACGTGTGCCGTGCGGACTCGTCGAGGAACCGCTCCCGCGCGGTCGGCGCACTGGGGAGGACCTCCGGCAGCGTGTCGTGGAAGTCGACGTCGTAGCTCAGGATCGCCACCAGCGGCGCCGACTGCGACTTCGCCCGGTTGCCCGGGGACAGGCGGGCGATGAGCCGCTCGCGTGCCTCGGACGAGCGCACCAGGGTCACGCGCATCGGCTGGCCGTTCATGGCGGTGGGTGCCCACTTCACGAGCTCGTGGACCGCGCGCATCTGCGCGTCGGTCACCGGCTCGTCGGTGAACCGGTAGGCGGTGTGCGCCGTGCGGAACAGCAGGTCGGACGCCGAGTCCGCCAGGGCCAGGGGCGCCACGTCCGCGACGGCGTGCAGGCCAGCAGCGCTGCGCCCGGAGGCGTCGCGCCCCGGGGCGGCGCGGTGGGCACTGTCGATGGCGGCGGCGGTGGGCAGGGCGGCGGTCATGGTTCCTCCGTAGATAGTTGAACTGTCATCTACCTACCCAACCACCGACGATCCCGATCCATTCCCCGGCGATCATCGCGCCCGTCGCGACTCCTCCTGGCAGGCCAGCGCGAGGGCGACGTCGTCCCGGCGCTCGAGGACGACCCGGCGCAGCCCAGCAGGCAGGTCGCCGGCGAGCAGCCGGTCGGCGACCTCCAGGGTCGCCGGATCGATGGGCGGGAACAGCCCGCCCGCGAGCGCGAGGGCCTCTCCTGGCGAGCGACTGGTGAACAGCCCGCCGATCTGGTCGACATAGAGCTGTCGGTACCCGTCGAGCAGCCCTGCTGGCGTGTCCGGGTGGGCGAAGCCAGCCAGGGTCGCGACAAGGGCCATGTTGGACAGCCCCCCGGAGACGGCGCTGTCCCACGCCGCGGACTTGGCCCGCGCCGAGGGCACAGCCGCCCGGGCCTGGGCGGCGAACTGCGTACCCCGGGTCGTCGGATCAGCGGCGAGCTCAGCGTCGATGAGCTCGGCACCCGCTGCACCCAGGGCCGCGCACCGGATCACCGCCGCCCAGCGCAGGTCGTCCTCGAGCGGCAGCCCGGGGAGCTCCGCGCGCCCCGAGAGCAGGTCCCCGATCCGGGCCAGTCGCTGCGGATCCGTGGCCGACTCGAAGTGCAGCCGCGCCAGGGCGAGCTGGCGGTCCGAGCCCGGGTCGGCGGCGTCCAGCATGGCCGCCGTCGCTGCACACACCGTGCGGGCCACGTCCGCTCGCAGCTCGGGGGCCACGAACGTCGTGCGGGCCGCCACGATCAACCCCCGGAGGGTGTCGATGATGCCCGGCCGGGACTCGTCGACGAGCCCGGCCAGGGCCACGTCGATGAACTCCTGCGCCGGCATCGCGAGATCGCGGACCTGCTCCCACAGGGCCCCCCAGACCACGGCCCTGGGCAGGGAGTCGGCCAACGCCGCCACGCCCACCCGAGCCGTCGCCATGCTTGCCGGATCCAGGCGCACCTTGGCGTAGGTGAGGTCGTCGTCGTTGACCAGGAGCAGGTCGGCGGCGGGCACCCCCACGAGCTCGGCGACCTCGACCTCGGCCCCCGGCACGTCGATCTCCACCCGGGCGTCGCGCACCAGCCGGCGCTCCCCGTCGACGTCGGTCCAGCGGTACAGCCCGAGGGCCACCCGATGTGGACGCAGCACCTGGCTGACGCCGACCGGTCGCGTGGCGGGCAGCTGGGCGATCCGCACGGACGCGTAGCGCCCAGCCCCGTCGAGGTCCACCTGCGCCTCGAGCGTGGTGACCCCGGGCTCCTGGAGCCATACCCGGGCCCACGCCCCGAGGTCGCGGCCGCTGGCCTGCTCCAGCTCGGTCAGGAGGTCGGCCAGGGTCGCGTTGCCCCAGGCATGCCGCTCGAAGTACGCGTTCACCCCCGCCAGGAAGGCGTCGTAGCCGACGTAGGCGACCAGCTGCTTGAGCACGGAGGCGCCCTTGGCGTAGGTGATCCCGTCGAACTGCTGCCAGATGCCCTCGAGCTCCGGGATGTCGGCGACCACCGGGTGGGTCGAGGGCAGCTGGTCCTGGACGTAGGCCCACGCCTTCTGCGCCAGGGCGAAGGTCGTCCATGCGTCGGTGAACCGCGTGGCCGACGCGGCCACGCCGAAGCCGGCCCAGTTCGCGAACGACTCGTTGAGCCACAGGTCGTCCCACCACCGCATCGTGACGAGGTCGCCGAACCACATGTGCGCCATCTCGTGGCAGATCACCATCGCCCGGGTCTCCCGGGCGGCCTCGGTGACCCGGGACCGGTACAGGTAGGCGTCCTCGCGGAACGTGACCACTCCCGGGTTCTCCATGGCACCGAAGTTGAACTCCGGGACGAACACCTGGTCGTACTTGCCGAACGGGTAGGGCACCACGAACTCGCGCTCGTAGTGCGCCAGCCCGGCGCGGGTGATCGCCAGGATCTCCTCGGCATCCAGGTGCTCGGCCATCGAGGCCCGGGCGAACAGCCCCAACGGATAGGTGCCATGCGGCCCGGAGTACTCCGAGCGCACGACGTGGAAGGGCCCGGCGCACAGGGCGGCAAGGTAGGTGGGCAGCCGGGGCGTCTGCGCGAACACCCATCGTCCGAGGCCGGGCTCGACCTCCGTCGGCGCGGGCGTGGGGCTGTTGGAGACCAGCTGCCACCCGGCCGGGGCGATCACGTCCCAGGTGAACCGGGCCTTGAGGTCGGGCTGCTCGAAGCAGGCGAACACCCGGCGCGCGTCCGCGGCTGCGCACTGGGTGTAGAGGTAGGTGGCCCCATCGGTCGGGTCCACCGAGCGGTGCAGGCCCTCACCGGTGTGCATGTACGGGCAGCGGGCAGTCACGACCAGCTCGTTCTCGGCGCCGAGGTCCGGCAGCGACAGGCGCGCCCCGTCGTACCCGGTCAGGTCCAGCGCCCGACCGTTGAGCTCGGCAGAGAGCACGTCGTCGGCGATCAGGTCGACCCAGGTGGACTCGCCCGGACTCCGGCAGGTGAACCGGATCGTGCTGCAGGAGCCGAACGATGCCTGCGACTGCGCCGCCCGCAGGTCGATCGCGATCACGTACGACTCGACCTCGAGGAGCTCCGCGCGGCCCGCGGCCTGGGACCTGGTGATGTTCTCCGACACGGGAGGCATCCTCCCGCGCCTGACCGGTCGACGCGCCACCGGGGATGCGCGATCCTCCGCTGACCGTGTCCACCACCAGCGCAATCCACCCGAACTACCTGCCCATTGGTGCATCCGAATGGCCCCATTCAGCCGAATACGTGGGTGACAGCGTCATCGACATGCCGCGCACCGCGCGCAGGAGCCGACCGAGGAGGTGCCCGGGATGAGCGTGATCGCACCTGTTGCGCGCATTCCCGCGGGGCGCTCGCACCACGAGGTGCGCATCTTTGGCACTATCGGTCCCATGCAGCCTGAGATGACCGACCTGGAGGTCGCCCTCGGCTTCCGCTCCGGCCATGAGGACTCCCTGGCTGAGGCGTACCGCCGGTGGTCCCGGTTGGTCCATGCCACCGCGATGCGGTCCACGGGCAACGCCGAGGACGCCGCCGACATCACGCAGACGGTCTTCGTCAACGCGTGGCGGGGCCGGGAGACGTTCCGGCCCGAGGCGGGGTCGCTTCCCGGCTGGTTGATGACGATCACCCGCCGGCGGATCGCCGACCACTGGGAGTCCCGGACCCGGGACGCCAAGGTGCGCTCAGCGGTGGAGGCCGTGGAGCCGGCCATCGATTTCGCCCCGCCGGACACCGAGCGCATCGCCGCGCAGATGTTCGTCGCCGACGAGATCGAGCGGCTGGGCGATCCCGCGGGCCGGATCGTCCGGATGGCATTCTACGAGGACCTGACCCATACCCAGATCGCCGAACGGCTGCAGATGCCGATCGGCACCGTGAAGAGCCACATACGCAGGTCGCTGGAACGGCTGCGGGCAAGGATGGAGGTGGAAGATGTCGCACTGTGACGAGACGACCCTGGCGCTGGCTGCCCTCGGTGAGGACATCCCCGCCGACGAGGCCGCGCACCTGAACAGCTGCTCGTTGTGCACGGCCGACGTCGCCGAGCTCATCGAGGTCGTGACCCTGGGCCGTGAGGCGCCCGCTGAGCTGTCAGCTGTCCCCGACAGCGTGTGGGCCGGGATCCGCGCGGAGCTGTCGCTGGCCGGTGCCCCCGACGGAGCCGATGCCGGGTCCGAGGTCCACCGCCTCCCCGCGCCCGCGGCGTCCACCGCCGATCCTGGCGATGGCGCTGCCGAGGGGACTGTCGTGGCATTCGAGCGTCGGCGCCGTGGGCCCCTGTGGGGCGTCGCCGCGGTCGCGGCCGCCTCTGGGGCACTCGTCGGCGGTGCCGTCGTGTGGTCAGCGGTCGAGCGCGGCGGGTCCGGGACAGGCTCAACCGAGCAGTTCGTCGCCCAGGCGGTCCTCGCACCGCTGACCGAGACCGTGTCCGAACCCGGGAAGGCCACGGTGCTGGACAGCGCCGACGGCGAGGTGGTGCGGGTCGACGCCCGCTCCCTTCCGGCCAACGAGGGCTTCTACGAGGTCTGGCTGCTCGACGCCGACGCCACGAAGCTGGTCGCCCTCGGCGCCCTGCCGGCCGGCTCGATCGGCACGTTCACGGTCCCTCCGGGCCTGTCGCTCGACGACTTCCCCGTCGTGGACATCTCACTCGAGAGCTATGACGGTGACCCGAGCCACTCCAAGAAGTCACTGATGCGCGGCACGTTGGAGGCCTGACCCGCTCACGGGCCCTACGCTGGGCCGGTGACCGCTGCCCTGGCCCTCGCCCCCGGACTCTGGCGGGTGCCCACCATGCGCTGGGACCTCATCAACTCGTTCCTGGTGCGCGCCGACGACGGGACGGTGACCCTGGTGGACACCGGGCTGAAGTCCGCGCCCGCCCGGATCCTCGCGGCGCTGGCCGAGATCGGCTCGGGCCCCACAGAGGTCACGACGATCGTCCTGACACATGCGCACCCCGACCACGCTGGAGGTGCCGCGGACCTGGCCCGCCGCACCTCCCGGGGGGTCACGGTGCACGCCGACGATGCCGAGTACGTGCGGACCGGAGCCTCACCCCCACGGGACACGGCCCAGCGCCTGGGGCGCCTGGTCACCCGCTCGCCGGGATTCGAGCCCGCCCCCGTCGCCCGGTCGATGGCCGACGGCGAGCTGCTCGAGGGCAGCGCCCTGCGCGTCCATCACACGCCCGGGCACACGCCCGGGCACTGCTCGCTGCTCCACGAGCCGTCCGGGACGCTCATCACCGGCGATGCCATCTGGAACATGCGCTCCCGGCGCACCTGGCCGGTGCTGGCGTTCTGCACGAGCGCGGCCCTGACCGAGCAGACCGCCGCGACCCTGGCCGACCTGGAGTACACCACCGCAGCGTTCACCCACGGCCCGGAGATCCGGGACACCGGCCGGGAGTCCATCCGGGAGTTCCTGGCGACCCCGCATCGCTTCGGTCCGGGATTGTAGCCAGGGGCGTCCCCCCGATCCGCGGATCGGATCGACGGGTGCCCGCGGACATGCCTGTGGCCCCGGATCGCTCCGGGGCCACAGGCATGTCGGCGTGCTCGCCAAGGACTACTCCGTCGGCGGCAGGTCGATCGGGCGCAGCACCCGGTCGATCCCGTGGGCGATCTGGACGTTGCCCTTGTTGATGTCGACCGCGTTGACCCGCGGGTTGCGCGAGTTGCCGTCACGGTCCTTCAGGCGGATCTGCGTGCCGGACTTCACCACGTTGACCCGGAAGTAGCCGTCCTTCAGCGCGGTGAACAGGAACGCGTCGTCGGAGGCGAGGGCGGCGGAGGAGTCGACGGTCGCGCCGGGGACCACGTGGTAGAGCAGCACGGTCTCGACGAGGTCGATCCCGCCCAGGCCGGCCACGGCCTCGAAGGTCTTCTTCTCAGTGCTCGGCTTCTTGCCGGTCAGGTCCTTGGCCAGGGTCTGGAACGCGCGGTCGTTCGGGATGAACGCGGTCAGCGCGACGTCACCCTTGGTCAGGACGCCCACGGCCGAGGTGGGCTTGGCCTCGAGGACGGCCAGGACCGCGGCGGTGACGATGTCGTAGTCGTTCCAGTTCTTGTCGAACTTGGGGGTCGAGGCGGTCAGCACGGCGGCCAGCGACTTGGTCCCGTCTGCGGCCATGGCGGCCGGAGCGAGCGCCCCAGCGGCGAGGGCGGCAGCGGATGCGGCGGCGACTCCAGCGGCGATCTTGCGCATGATGTTCTCCTGAGGGGTGGGGCCCGACCGTTTCGAGCTCTCATCCCCTACTTCACCCGGGACACCCCGATCGGATGCACAAGTTCCGAAGAATTTTCGAAGTCACCCGATCCAGACGGCCTTGATGTTCGCGAACTCCCGGATCCCGTGGCCGCTGAGCTCCCGGCCGTAGCCCGAGCGCTTGGTCCCGCCGAACGGCAGGTCGTTGTAGGAGATCGTCATGCCGTTGATGGTGACGACGCCGGCGTCGAGGTCGCGGATGAACCGGTCCTGCTCGTCGGGGTCGGTGGTCCAGGCGTTCGACCCCAGTCCGTAGTTGGTGCCGTTGCCCAGCTCGATGGCCTCCTCGATCGAGTCCACGCGGTAGAGGCCGGCGACCGGGCCGAACACCTCCTCCGCGTACATGGCCATGTCCGGGGTCATGTCCGCCACGACCGTCGGCTCGTAGAACCACCCCGGCCCATCGACCGAACGCCCACCGCACAGGACGGACGCCCCCTTTGCCCGTGCGTCGGAGACCATCGCCTCGACGTCGGTGCGGCCGGACTCGGTCGCCAGCGGGCCGACGTCGGTGGCGTCGTCCATCGGGTCGCCGACCACCAGCCCGGCCATCCGCGTCACGAACGCCTGGGCGAACTGGTCGTACACGTCGGTGTGCACGATGAAGCGCTTGGCCGCGATGCACGACTGGCCGTTGTTCTGGCAGCGCGCGGTCACGGCGACCTCCGCGGCGCGCTGCACGTCGGCCGAGGGCATCACGATGAACGGGTCGGAGCCGCCGAGCTCCATGACGGTCTTCTTGATCTCATCCCCGCAGATGGCGGCCACCGACTGCCCCGCGGGTTCCGACCCGGTGAGGGTCGCGGCGCGCACCCGCGGGTCGCGCAGGACGGGCTCCACCTCGCGGGCCCCGATCAGCAGGGTGGTGAAGCACCCCTGCGGGAACCCGGCTCGACGGTAGAGGTCCTCGAGGTACAGCGCGCACTGCGGCACGTTGGAGGCGTGCTTGAGCAGCCCCACGTTGCCGGCCATCAACGCGGGGGCGGCGAAGCGGACCACCTGCCACAGCGGGAAGTTCCACGGCATCACCGCCAGGACGACGCCGAGCGGTGAGTAGCGCGCGTAGGCCTGGGAGGCGCCGACGGCCGCTGGGTCGACCGGCTCGTCGGCCAGCAGCCGCTCGGCGTTGTCGGCGTACCAGCGCATCCCCTTGGCGCACTTGGTCGCCTCGGCCCGCGCCGACTTCAGCGTCTTGCCCATCTCCAGGGTCATGATCCGCGCGATCGACTCGTTGTCCTCGTCGAGCAGGTCCGCGGCCCGGTGCATCAGTGCGCTGCGCTCGGCGAAGGAGGTGGTGCGCCAGGCCTGGAAGGCTGCGTGCGCGGTGGCGATTGCGTCGGAGACCTGGGCGCTGCTGTGCGCCTCGAAGGTCCGCAGAGTCTCGCCGGTCGTCGGGTTCTGGGTTGCGATGGCCATGGGCGCCATCGTGGCATCACACCCCGGGGTCCCGCCGCCCGGCAGGCGCTTCCCGACCGGTCACGCCTCCTGGCGGCGCCAGAGCGACATCCGAACCGGGTCCGATGCGCGCGGACGCAGGATCCCGTCGGGCCAGAGCGTGTCCTCGTCGGAGTCCACGCCGCGCAGGTCAGCGGTGGCGATGCGCGCACCCGTCAGGTCGGCACCGCACAGGACCGCCCCGCGCAGGGTTGCCGCCTCCAGGGTCACGCGGCGAAGGTCTGCGCCGGTCAGGTCGGCATCCCGGAGGTCGACGCCGAACATGTTGGCACCCACCAGGACGGCCCCGGTCAGGTCGGCCCCGCGCAGGCAGGCCCCGGAGAGGTCGGCCGAGCTCAGGGTGGCCCCCCGCAGGAAGGCCCCACTGAGGTCGGCCCGGACCATGCGGGTCCCGACGAACGAGGCCCGGACCGCCCGGGCCCCACCCAGGGAGGCCTGCCGGAGGTTCGCGGCGTCGAAGCGGGTCCCCGCCAGGTCGGCCCCGGCAAGGTCGGCCCGCACGAGGCGGAACCCGGTGAGATCGGCCCCGGCGAGCGGCCTGTCAGTGGCGGTGGTGCGTGTGGGCCAGGGGATCGGCATGTCCCCAGCGTGTGCTCCCGGGATGGCCGGACGCCGGACCGTGCGCGTCGCCCGCACATCAGTCAGGTGAACTTCACGCCAACCCCGCCAACCCGGTCACGGTGCGGGATGGGCGCGCTTCCTGCGGGTAGCAGGTCTCGGAGGCAGTCCTGTGAGCGCTGACCAGATCGTCGAGTACTGCTGGTGGTACCTGGACCACGTCCACCTGTTCCTCATCCCGGCAGCGGTCTTCGACGTCATCTGCTGGATGGCGCTGGCGATCTACGTGAGGCGGAGACGGGCGACCGGCCGGCAGCACGGGCCACCAGATGGCGCACTTCTTCGCCCCCGATGACCGGCCCGGGGGCACGTCGCGGAACCTCTCCCCCCACAGGGGGAGAGTGCTAGAACCAGGCCTTCTTCTCCACCATGTAGGTCTGGTAGAACTCCGGGTCCGTCTTGGTCAGGTAGATGATCCCCTCGATGAGCCCGATGATCGAGCCGATCCCGCAGGTCACGACGGTGATGACGATCCGGATGATCCCACCCGACGTGTCGCCGAGGATGAACCGGTGGATCCCCAGGCCGCCGAAGATGATGCCCATGATCCCGCACAGGAGCTTCTTGGAGTTGACGTCGGGCGGGAGTCCCGGCTGCTGGGCGTAGGGGTTGGTCATGTCGCCTCCTTGGTCGATGCCATCACTCTACGGCGGCCACCTCGGCGCGGTGTTGAATGGCCCCCATGCCCGGGGCCGCGTTCACCTTCGACGTGGGTGCCCGGCACGGGATGGCCCGCACGGGCGTGATCACGACGCCACACGGTCAGATCCGCACCCCGGCGTTCATCCCGGTCGGGACCAAGGCCACCGTCAAGGGGGTGCTGCCGGAGTCGACCAGCGACCTGGGAGCCCAGGCCGTGCTCGCCAACGCGTACCACCTCTACCTGCAGCCCGGCGCTGACCTCATCGATGCCGCCGGTGGCCTCGGCGCGTTCATGAACTGGTCCGGCCCGACGTTCACCGACTCCGGCGGCTTCCAGGTGATGAGCCTCGGGGTGGGGTTCAAGAAGGTGCTGGCGATGCAGGTCGACACCCCCGCCGACGACGTGATCGCCGCGGGCAGGGACCGGTTGGCGCACGTCGACGACGAGGGGGTCTCCTTCGTCTCCCACCTCAACGGCTCGCGGCACCGGTTCACGCCGGAGTCGAGCATGGCTGTCCAGCACCAGCTGGGCGCCGACATCATGTTCGCCTTCGACGAGTGCACGACGCTGATGAACACCCGGGGATACCAGGAGCGCTCCGTCGACCGGACCGCTGCGTGGGCCCGCCGCTGCGTGGCCGCCCATCATCAGCTCACGGCGCAGCGCGCCCACCGCCCCTACCAGGCACTGTTCGGGGTCGTGCAGGGCGCGCAGTTCGAGGACCTGCGCCGGGCCGCCGCCCGCGACCTCGCAGGCCTGGAGCTCGACGGGTTCGGGATCGGCGGGGCCCTGGAGAAGGACCGGCTGGAGGCAATCGTCGGATGGGTGTGCCAGGAGCTGCCCGAGGACCGTCCGCGACACCTGCTGGGCATCGGCGAGCCCGACGACCTGTTCGCGGGCGTGGCCGCCGGGGCCGACACGTTCGACTGCGTGATGCCCTCACGGGTCGCCCGCAACGGCGCGATCCTCTCGCGCGACGGCCGCTACAACGTGGTGACCGCCGCCAACCGGTGGGCGTTCGAGCCGCTGGATCCCGAGTGCGCCTGCTACACGTGCCGGCACTACACGCGCGCCTACCTGCACCACCTGTCCAAGGCCGACGAGATGGCCGGGCACACGCTGGCCACGATCCACAACGTGCACTTCCTGGTCGAGCTCGTCGACCGGATGCGCACGGCCATCGCGGACGGCGACTTCGACGCGTTCCGGGTCGAGTTCCTCGGCCGGTACTACGCGCGCAGCCGGGCGTCTGGCGACTGACCGGCCACTGGTTGTCCGGGGGTCCCCGTGCGTCGCCGTCGCTGCCAGTGGCAGGATTGGGACGAAGTCAGGAGGCACAGGGATGGAACTCGTGACCACCCTCAACAGCGCCCGGTCGGACATCGTGGCAGAGGCCCTCGCCATCGTGGAGCGCTCGCACGTCCACCACTACGAGACAGCCGGGGCAGCGTTCACCCGCGGCGCGCTCGACGACCTGTTCCGCCTCGTGGTGACGGCGATCGAGCGTCGAGACCTCAACGGCGTCATCCGGTTCGCTGAGGAGCTCGCCGAGCACCGCTTCGCCGCGGGCTTCGACATCTCCGAGGTCCAGACCGCGTTCAACGCGCTCGAGACGGCGACGTGGCGCCGGGTCGTGGCCACCGGGGCACCCGAGGACCTCCCCGAGGCGATCGGTCTGGTGAGCACAGTGTTCGGCGGGGCCAAGGATGCCCTCGCACGTCGCTACGTCTCGCTCGCCTCACAGAGGCACGTCCCCTCGTTGGACCTGTCCGCCCTGTTCCAGGGAACGATCAGCTGAGCCGCACCTGCGCGATCAGGCAAGTGCGCCGGCAGGCACAGCCTCGGCGGGCACCCCGTAGGTGGGTTCCCGGCGCTTGACCGCGGCGATGACGCGGTAGGTGATGGGCAGGACGAGGACCTCGACGGCCACCTTGTAGAGGTACCCGGTGATCACGTAGTTCAGGAACGTCCAGCCGGTGATCACGCCGTAGAAGGCGATCGTGCAGAACACGAGGGTGTCGGCGAACTCCCCCACGGCCGTTGACCCGATCAGGCGCGCCCACAGCCGCGACTCGAGCGTGCGCGCCTTGATCGCCACCAGCACCCGGGCGTTGAGCAGCTGTCCGACCAGGAACCCGCACAGGCTGGCCAGCACGATGCGCGGCACGAACCCCAGGACCGCCTCGAACGCGTCCTGGTTGGGCCAGTCGGCGGCCGGTGGCGCCTGCTGGACCAGCCAGAACGTGCCCGCCGCCAGGGCGGACATGCCGAAGGCCAGCCAGATCGCGCGGCGGGTCGCGCGCCAGCCGTAGACCTCGGAGAGCACGTCACCGACCACGTACACGAGGGGGAACAGGAAGGCCCCGCCGTCGGTGATCAGCGGACCGACCTCGATCAGCTTCGTCGCCCCGATGTTGGAGATCAGCAGCAGGCCCACGAACACGGCGACCACGGTGGCGTAGTGCCCGGAGGTGCGGGCGAAGGCCGGACCGGCGGCCGGCGCTGGCAGACGGCCGGACGCCGCTCGGTCGCCCGCCGCTCGGTCGCCCGCCGGCACATCGCGGGCGGGCAGCGGCGCGGGTTCAGGTGCGGCACTCATGGGCCCGCCATTGAACCACCACCCGCCGCACCCGGCGAACACCGCGCGCGGGGATCACGTCGGGTCGCGTGCTCGGCCCGGACGGACGCCGGACGCCGGGACGTCAAGGGGCCGGCTCCCCGGGGGGCCGGGTCGGGGGGTGAAGGGGGAGACTTCAGGTGTGACGCGGACGCTGTACGCACTCGGGCGCTGGTGCGCCGAGCGTGGCGTGCTCGTGCTCGTCGTCTGGCTGGCCCTGCTGGGCGGGGTCCGGTTCGCCGACCGGACGCTCCCGCCGCCTGCCCTGGACCCGTTCGTCCTGGCGGGAACGGACAGCGCGTCGGCGCAGACCCTGCTCAACCGGGCCTTCCCCGGGGCAGCCACCGAACCGGTGCCCCTCGTGGTCGCCGACGCGCCGGGGCTGGATGCCGGGGTGGGTGCCTCGACCCTGGTGGCGGTCACCGATGCCGTGCTGGCCATCCCCGGGGTCAACGCCGTGCGCGGGCCCGACGACAACCCGGACCTGCTCGCAGACGACGGGACGGCAGCGATCCTGCAGCTGACCCTCGCCGAGCAGGCCGCCGGGGACATCGACGTCGGCAACGAGATCCTCGCAGTGGCGACCCGCGCCGCGCAGGAGGCCTCGGCCACCGCGCGCGTCGCCCTCGGCGGCTACCTCGGCGCGCAGATCTCGCGCACCGACACCCGGACCTCCGAGGCCCTGGGCCTGTTCCTGGCGGTCATCGTCCTGCTGTTCACCCTGCGCCGCGGCTGGCCAGTGGCGATCCCCCTGGCGACGGCGATGGTCGCGGTGGGGATGGGCCTGGCCATCATCGGCCTGCTCGGGCGACTGGTCTACATCCCCGAGGAGGCGCCCACCCTGGGCACCATGCTCGGCCTGGGCGTGGGAATCGACTACGCGCTGTTCCTGGTGATGCGCCACCGCAACCTGCTGCGCCGGGGGTTCGACGTGCCGGATGCGGTGGGGCGGACGGCGGGGACGGCAGGCGCCGGGATGGTCTTCGCCGGGGCCACGCTGCTGGCGGCCGTGGGTGGGCTGGCACTGACCGGTATCTCGTTCCTGGCCTGGCTGGGCTACTCGGCGGCGATCGTCGTGGCCCTGGCGCTGCTGGCGGCACTCACCCTCGTGCCGGCGCTGATGGGGTTGATGGGCCTTCGGGTGCTGCCCAGGGCCGAGCAGCGGATGGTCGCTGCCGGGGAGGTCGCCGCCGAGCAGTCCGACGAGACCCTCGACCGCGGCGGATGGGCGCGCATGGCCAACGTCGTCACCGGGCACCCGTGGCCGTTCGCGATCGGGGCCTCAGCGCTGCTGCTCGCGCTGGCGACCCCGATGCTGTCCATGGCGTTCCAGCAGGTGGACTCCTCGGCCCTGCCCGACGAGACGACCGCCCACCAGGCCGGGGACATCATCCGGGAGTCCTTCGGACCGGGGTACTCCGGACCGCTGGCCATCGTCGCCCAGCTGCACCGGGCCGCGGCGATCCCGGAGGACGACGCCGACGAGGACGACGCCGGCGACGCCGACGCCGGTGGCGACCCGCGCGCCCGCGACCCCCGCCTGGTCGCGATCACCGCGGAGCTGGCGGCCACCGAGGGCATCGACGAGGTGTCGGCGCCGATCGTGAGCACGGACGGGGGGGTCGTGATCTGGCGGGCGATCCCCAGCACCGGCCCGTCGGACAAGGCCACTGAGGCGCTGGTCACCCGGATGCGCGCCGACGTCCTGCCGGCCGTGACGGCGGGCGCCGACATGACCGCGTACGTCGGTGGCGTGACGGCCGCGCGCACGGACCTGTCCCTGCGGATCGCCGAGCGGCTGCTGCCGTTCATCCTCGGCGTGGCGACCCTGAGCTTCCTGCTGCTGATGGTGGCCTACCGTTCGCTGGTCATCCCCGCCAAGGCTGCGGCGATGAACCTGCTGTCGATCTCGGCGGCCTACGGGGTCGTGGTCGCGGTGTTCCAGTGGGGCTGGGGGGCGCAGCTCATCGGCCTGGACGGACCCGTGCCGATCGAGTCCTACGTGCCGATGATGATGTTCGCCATCCTCTTCGGGCTGTCGATGGACTACGAGGTGTTCCTGCTGACGGCGTTCAACGAGCACTACCAGCGGACCGGCGACATCGTCACCGCGGTCCGCCGCGGGCTGGCCGACACCGGCCAGCTGATCACCGCGGCGGCGCTGATCATGGTGGCGGTCTTCCTCTCGTTCGTGATCCCGGACAACGCGGTGGTCAAGATGTTCGGCGTCGGCCTGGCGACTGCCGTCTTCGTCGACGCCACGATCGTGCGCTGCATCCTCGTGCCCAGCCTGATGGTCCTGGCCGCGAGGTGGACGTGGTGGCTGCCCGGCTGGCTCGACCGGGCACTGCCGCAGCTGCACGTGGAGGGCGATCCCGCGCAGCTCGACAGCGTCGGCACGGTGCGCCCACCGCAGCCGTCCGACACCCGGCCTGGCACCGGGGCGCTCGCCCTCATCGGGGGCGTGCTGGTGGCCTGGGTGCTCGGGACCGCGATGATCCCCGGGCCCGCAGCCGC
The DNA here is from genome assembly GCA_963774745.1 of uncultured Actinomycetes bacterium. Taxonomy (GTDB): domain Bacteria; phylum Actinomycetota; class Actinomycetes; order S36-B12; family CAIYMF01; genus Prado023. The sequence goes on from CAVZGE010000007.1 coordinate 157,217, forward strand.
GCCCGGGGTCGCGCTCGCGCTGGCCGCTGCCGGGGGCGCCGCCCTGGCGTACCTGCCCCGGGCGACGCGGGGTGCTGGTGGGGGCCTGCTCCTGCGCCTGGTCATGCTCCTGGCCGGGGCTGCCATCGGCGCGGCGGTGTTCAGCCTGATCGGCGGGCTCACTCCCGCGACCCGCAGCAACACCGCGGTGCAGGCCGCGGTCGCGATCCTCGTCCCCGCCCTGCTGACCGCCCTCACGCCGCTGCGCCGGGCAGCCATCCCGGTCCTGCTGGGAACAGTGGTGGCCGTCAGTGCCTTGGGCGGCGGCGCCTCGTCGGTGCCCGACGTGATCCTGACTGCGCTGATCGCAGCGACCGTGACCCGCCTGCTGGGGGCGCTGGGGCGAGTGGTGGGTGCTGGGCGCGGGCCGGGCGGGCCGCCCGGGGAGGCAGTCGCGACCGACGGCCCGGGCACCGCGGACCTGGCCCCGGAAGCTCCCGTCAGGACGGGGGCCCCATGATCCGCGCCACCCTGGCCCTCGGCACGGCCGGCCTCGTCCTGCTCACAGTCGCCGGACCGACCACGAGCGCGAATGGGCCGGCCCGACCGGCCGACGCCCAGCCGGTCGTGGCGCGCTCCGTCCCGATGGCCGCCACCGGTTCGGCGGAGGTCGTCAACGACGAGGTCGTGCTGGCCGAGCTGGATCCGACCGGCCTGCCGGAGCGGGCGGTCCTGGTCAGCCGGACGACGGTGACAGGCCCGCAACGTGAAGTCGTGGACCCCGCGAGTGTGACCAACGTGCGCTACCTGGACCGCCTTGGCCGACCCGAGGTGGGCCCGGACGGCGTGGTCCTGGTGGTCGGCGGCCCGCGCCCGACGGCGCTGACCGAGGCACGGTTCGACAAGCCGTTACCGGTCGCGGTGCACGCGGAGTACGCGGTCGGCGGGGCGGTCGTGCCCGCCGCCACCATCCCGGGCACCGCGGGCGAGATCGCGGTCACCTACACGCTGACCAACACCACCTCCGAGCCGACGACGCTGACGTACACCGACGCCGCCGGTGCGGCCCAGCAGTCCACGCAGCCGGTGTTCGTGCCCTTCCAGGGGACCCTGACCGTGACGCTGCCCGAGGGCACCGACCTGGTCGAGGCGCCCGAGGCGATGCTGGCCACCGACGAGCAGGGCCGGACGGTGGCGCGCTGGAACATCTCGCTGTTCCCGCCGATCAGCACGCCCATCCAGACCCTCACCCTGACCATGCGCACCGACAGGGCCGGGGTGCCCGGGGCCACGGTCGTGCTCACCCCGGCGGGCAGCGACCAGGACCCGGCCACAGGGTTCTCCGCGGACCTGCTGACCGGGGCGAACGACGGCAACAACGCGCTCTACGAAGGGCTGGACGCCCTCGATGAGGCGGCCGGCCAGCTCGCCGAGGGCTCCGACCAGCTGTCCGCCGGCCTGGCGAACCTCGCCGGCGGGGCCAGCTCCGCGTCCGGGGCCTCCGAGTCGCTGGCCGCGGGGATCGACGGGCTGGCCGAGGGCGCGGGGCGGGCAGCCAACGCCTCGGACTCCCTGGCCTCCGGCGTCGGCCAGCTCGCCGACGGCGCCGACGAGATCTCGGCAGGCTCGCAGGAGCTGGCCGGAGCCCTGGGCCAGGCCGCGTCCGGGGCGCAGGACCTGGCAGCGGCCACCGCCGCCCTGGCGCAGGCGACCTCGGGCTCACCGGCCGACCAGATGGCCCCGCTGATCACCGGCGGCGCCCAGATCGAGGCCGGGCTGCTCGCGGCCGGGGCACGCATCGGATCGCCGTCGGACCCGGTCCTCGAGCTCACCACGCCGCTGCCCCCCGACGGCGACGACCTGTGCCCTCCCGGCGGCACGGCACCGCCGGACGACGACTGCGTGACCATCTACCAGGGCGTGCGCGCCCTGCGCGACGGGCTCAAGGCGGTCGACGACGTCGTGGGCAGGCTCGAGGGACGTGTGGACGAGGCGCGCGCGGCGTTCGCCGCACTGCTGGGCGACCTCGGCTCGATCAGGGACGACGTCACCGAGGCCGCGCAGGAGGCCCAGGAGCTGTTCGACTCCCTGTGCGTGGCCGTCCCGCCCGCGACGGACCCGACCCTGGACCCGGCGTCGTGCGCCCAGATCCAGGCGGTCATCGACGCCGCCGAGTCAGCGTTGGGCACCGCGGGCGGGACCCTCCCGGACATCGCGGACCTCGTGGAGGCCATCGCCGCGCTCGAGGGGCAGGCGGCGGCCCTGGCTGCGGCGCTGGACCTCGCGCTGGCCTCCACCGAGCGGCTGCTGCTCGGGGTGGAGGCCGTCGGGCTGGCTGTGGGAGCGGGAACGCCCACCGCACCCGGGCTGGCCACCGCGATGGCCGCCCTCAACGCGGGCCTGCGGCAGCTGGCCACCCAGCTGACCACGAGCCAGGGTGAGCTGAACCGGGCCCTGAGCTCGGTGGCCGACGGGTCAGCTGCGCTCGCCACCGGCATCGACGGAGCCGCCACCGGGGCCGACGACCTGGCCGACGGGGCTGGGCAGCTAGCTGACGGGGCCGGGGACGCTGCTTCCGGTGCCGAGGAGCTGGCTGCGGGGCAGCAGCAGCTCGCGGACGGGACGCAGGACGCTGCGACCGGGGCCGACCAGCTCGCCAGCGGGCTGTCCGACCTGGCGGAGGGGGCCGGCTCCGCCGCGTCCGCCGGCCAGGACCTCGCCGGCGGGGCAGCCTCCCTGCAGCGGGACGGTACCGCCCCCGCGGCCCAGGGCATCCTCGACTCGTCCACCGATCCGGCGCTGGCCCAGGCATGGCTCGAGGCGACGGTCGCCCGAGCATCCGACGCCCTGCCCTACGGCCCGCCCGTGGGCGCGCAGGGCAACGTGGCCTACCTGTTCACCCTCGCCGAGGTGCCCGCGCCACGCTCCTTCTGGGAGCGGATCCGCGCGATGTTCGGCGGCTGAGCGGGGACGGTCAGTGCTGCCGGCGCGCCCTGGAGCTCAGCAGGGCAGCCCCACCGAGCACGAGCAGGGTGAGCGCCAGCAGGGCCACCGACCCCACGCGGGCCCCGGTCTGCGCCAAGCCCCCCGCGTCGCCGGTGTCCCCGGTGCCCCCGGTGTCCCCATCGAGAGGGGGCACCGTGAGCTCGGCCTGGGCCGAACCGCAGTCGACGGCGGTGGCGGCCACCGACGCCGCCTGGACACCGGAGGGGGCAGGTGAGCAGCCAGCGGTGATGCTCGCCACGTTGGTGACGGTGGCCTCGGCCGGCGCCGTGATGGTCGCGACCACCCCGAAGGACGCCTGCCCACCGACGGGAAGGGATGCCGGGTAGGTGCACGTGACCGGCTCGGTGACGCCGCACTGCCACCCGGTGCCCTGCGCTGCGACGAGCTCCAGGCCCACCGGCAGGTCATCGACCACGACGATCGGCGCCGAGGTGGCATTGGGTCCGTTGTTGGTCACCGTGATCTCGAACACCGCGCGGTCGTCGTCCTGGTCGACGAGCTCCTTGACGAGGTCCAGGTCGACCAGCGGCGAGACGACCGCCGGGTCGGTCGCCGTGTTGTTGTCCGTGCGGGTCTCCTCCGCGGGGCTGCTGACCGAGACCACGTTGGTCACGCCCGGGTGGGCGCTCGGCTGGACCACCACGGTCAGGGCGATCGTCAACCGCCCGTCGACCGGCAGCGGGTCGTCCGCGGTGCAGGTGACGACCTGGCCCACGGCCGAGCAGGTGACGCCAGGGCCGGTCGCCGACACGTACGTCAGCCCTGCCGGGAGGGTGTCGGTGATGACGACCCCGGGTGCCGGCGTCGGGCCGTTGTTGGTGACGACCACCGTGTAGGTGGCCCTCTGGCCGACCTGGAACGTCCCGCTGTGGGACTTGGCGACGGCGAGGTCCGCGAGCGCGGGAACCGCGACGGTGTCGGTGTCCCTGTTGTCGCCGCGGTTCGGGTCGAACGTGGCGGAGTCGACCTCCGCCGGGTTGACCACCGACGGGTAGGCCTGCGGGCCGACCTCCACCACGACCCTGATCAGGTCGGCCGTGGTGCGCGGGTCCAGCACGCCAGCCAGGGCGCAGCTCACGGTGGAGTCCAGCTCCGAGCACGTCCAGTCGGACCCGGTCGCGCCCTCAGCGGACACGAACGTGAGACCCCTCGGGAGCTCGTCGGTGACGACGACGTCCCGTGCCACCGACGGCCCGGCGTTGGACACCTCGAGGGTGAAGGTCAGCTCGTCGCCGACCCGCGCAGCACCCGTGTGCGACTTGATGATCGACAGGTCGGCCCGCTCGCCGACCTCGACCGGCACCGAGTCGTCGTTGTTGTCCAGCGTGACCTCGGCGGTGGGAGTGCTCACGACCGCGTCGTTGGTGTACGTCCCCAGTGTCACCGTCGGGTCGATGGAGACCAACAGGGACAGCAGGGGCGCGGTGGCCCCCGCGGCAAGTCGCTCCTGCGTCGGGGTGGGAGCCGTGTCCTCGCCCAGGATGCAGGTCACCACGTCACCGGCCGGGGAGCCCGCCCCCGGAACGCTGCTGCAGTACCAGCCGGTGCCGACGACCCCGGCGAGCGTGAAGCCCGCGGGCAACGTGTCGACCACCGTGATCGGCGCGACGGCGTCGGACCTCCACTCGTTGGTCACCAGCAGGTCGTAGGTGAGCTGCTCACCGGCATCCAGGGTCTCGCCGTCGGGCAGGGGCCGGACCGTCTTGTCCAGCACCAGGTCCGCGATCGCGACCACCGGCACGTCGGCCGTGTCCCTGTTGTTGGCCGGGTCGTCGCCGGGGGTGCTGGTGGCGACAGTCGCGGTGTTCACCAACGTGATGCCATCGGGCACGCTGGCACCGACCGTGGCCGTCACCGTGATGGCCGGAGCCGCGCGGGGCGTCCCGTCGGCGTTCGCCGCAGCGGTGGGTCGCTCACATCGATAGCTCAGCCCGCTGACCGTGCAGGTCCAGCCGTCGCCTGAGGCAGACACGGGCGTGAGGCCAACCTCGAGGTCGTCCACGACGATGACGTTGTCGGCGTCCGACGGGCCCGCATTGGTGACCACCACCGTGAACGCCACCTCAGAGCCGGCGGTGACGTCGCCGTTGCCGACGCGGCTCTTGGCCAGAGAGATCTCGGCCTCGTCGACGACCGTGACCGGCACCTCATCGGTGTTGTTCCCGATGTTCGGGTCGTTGGTGGGCGACTTCACGCCCGCCGAGTTCACGACCGTCGCGGGACCGGCGTCGGGGTCGACGTCGAGGACCAGCGTGATCGGGGGGGCCGCGACGGCGGGGTCGCTGGCAGTGGCTGGGGCCGCGAGGTCCGCGGCGCGGGTGCAGGTGATCGTGCGGGTCGGGGCGTCGTAGCTGCACGACCAGTCCGTCCCGGTGGCGCTGCCCGGGCCGCCCCAGCTGAGGCCAGCTGGCACCACATCGGTCACGGTGATCAGCTGGCGCGCCACGGACGGGCCGCGGTTGGTCACGGCCAGCTCGTAGGTGACTGTCTCGCCGGCGGTGACGGGATCGGCCTTCACGGTCTTGACGAGCTCCAGGTCGGCGAGGGTCTCGGTGCCTGTCTGGTCCGGGTCGGTGTTGTTCGTCGTGTCCGGGTCGGTCGTCGGGCTGGACACGGTGGCTGTGTTGCTGATCGGCCCGGCCGGCAGACCCTGGGCGATGTCGACCAGCACGGTCAGCGTCTCGTCGGCGCCGGTGGGCATGGGGGTCGGGGTGGCACCGCCACGGATGCAGGTGAGGTCCTGGCCGGCGGCGGAGCAGGCCCAGCCCCCCGCGGTGGAGGTCACCGAGGCATACGTGAGGCCGGGAGGCAACGTGTCGGTGATCGTGACGTCTGCGGCCGCATCCGACGGCCCCGTGTTAACGACCTGGAACTCGTAGGTTCCCCTGGCCCCGGCGATGAAGTCACCGACGTGGCGCTTCTCGATCGCCAGGTCCGCCCTGCGGGTCACCGGAGTCGTCACGGTCGAGGTGTTGTTGCTCGTCGTCACCTCGGGGGTGGTCGTGCTCTCGACGGTTGCGACGTTCACCACGTCCGCGGTCTGGCTGCTCGGGATGCCGACCACGAGGGTGATCTGGCCGGCAGCCTCACCCACGACGAGGTCCATGTCCCTGGTGCAGGTGACCACGCCCGACGCGTGGTCACAGACCCACCCCTGCCCGGTCGCGGAGCGGTACGTCGAACCTGGGGGAAGCGTGTCGCGTACCACGATGTCCGCCCTGCTCACGCTCGGGCCGACGTTGTCCACGTCGATCGTGTAGGTGGCGTCCCGGCCCGCGACCAGCTCCCCGGAGAGCTCCTTCACGACCCGCAGGTCCGCCTCGGTGCGCACCGTGGCGGTCGCGGGATCGCTGTTGTTCGCCAGGTTCGGGTCGAACGTCCTGGCCTCGACCGTGGCGGTGTTGTCGTAGGTCGTCCCGGTGGCGACATCGGGGGCCACCGCCAACGTGATGATGATGGGCGGGAAGGTCGCGTTCGGCCCGGACGCGGCCAGCGTGTCCGCGGCGTTCGTGCGCACGCAGGACACCGTGCCCGGCGTGTCGGTGACGGGGATCAGGGAGCACGTCCAGCCCGCGCCGGCTGCGGACACGAAAGAAAGGCCTGTCGGCGTTGCCGGCAACGGATCGGTCACCACGAAGGGGCCCACGGCCGGGTCCGTCCCGTTGTTGCGCACGACCAGCGTGAAGGTCCCCGCAGCACCGGCGACGAAGTCACCGGCGGTCTTCTCGATCGCCACATCGGCGGAGTGGATGAAGCCGTCCGCGGGAGCCCGGTTCGACCGGTAGGGGCCCACGAGGTTCCCGCTGGCCCCCGTGGCGTCCTCGGCCTCGGCCGCCACGGCGTTGGTGTGCGGCACCGTCGAGCCCACTCCAGGCAGGGTGGTGGCCTCGTCCAGCGGGAAGGCCAGCAGCGTGACCACAGCCTTCTGGCCGACGGCCAGCGTGCCCACGTCCCGCCAGGTCAGCGTCTGGGACGCACCGACTGTCAGCTCGAAGGGATCCAGGGCCTGCGCGGCCCCACCGGCGACCGAGACCCGCGCCGAGTTCTCCACGTAGCGCCAGTTCGGCGGGAGGATGTCGACCAGGTCCACCTCGAGTGCGGGGGCGCCACCGGTGTTGGTCACCTCGAAGCGCCAGGCGAAGGGGGCGCCGACATACGCGATCGGTGGATCCTGGGCGGTCTTGACGGCGGTGAGCCTCGGGAACTGGGGCCTGACGGATGCCGGGACGGTCCCGCCCGACGTACTCCCGACGGTCGCGTGGCGCCGTTCGGTGCGTCCGGGAAGCCCGGCTGGTAGTTGGCTCGGAAGGGAGTAGTAGGTGGGCACGCTTGCGGTGTTGACCTGGGCCGATGCGTCGATCGTGGCCGAGTCCGCCAGGCGGGCGGAGTACGTGAAGGCCACCGAACCCCCGAGATCGATCGGGCCGGGGACCGACCACGTGATCCGGCCACCGGAGCCGTCGGGCTCGGTGCCGCTGAGGGCGCCTGCCCGACGGGCAAGCACGGACCCGGGCTCCACGACCACGCCGGAGGGCACTGTGTCGGTGACGGTGGCCTCGTAGGCTTTGCTCGCGTTGGGACCGGAGGCGTTCGTGACCGTGACCGTGTAGGTCCACACCTGGCCGGGCTCCACCGTCGTGTCCGAGGCGACCTTGGTCGGAGTCAGGGATGGTTGCGTGACGTTCACGGTCGCCACCTGCTCGGCACTGACCTGCTGCCACCCACCGGGTCGATCGACGCTGGTGGGGTCGTCCCCGTTCGTCAGGTCCCACCGGACGGTGACGGTGTTGACCAGGTCGTGGCCCGTGGTGTTGGAGGGGACGTCGACCACCCGGGCGGTGTAGGTCACCACGACGCGCCGCAGGTCGTCGGAGCGTCCGAGGTCGCCGAGGCCCACGCCGATCGTGTTGACGGTGCTGGCGTCGGGGGACTGGCAGGGAGGTCAGGGGCACCGGGTCGATCTGCGGGACGCAGCCGGTCTCCGCACCACCTGGCAGCAGCGTGCGGCAGGTGGCACTCACCAACGGGCTGCTCGGGAAGGCATCGCTTCCCACCGCCTCGGGGACCACGCCCACGGGGAGTCCGTCGATGAGGGCGACGTCGTAGAAGTTCACGTCCGGGGGCAGCACCGCAGAGATCGTGTAGGTCACGACCTCGCCGATCGTGGCATCGGGCTTGTCCACTGTCTTGGTCGACGCGGCACCGAGGACGGTCAGCGTGAGGTCGTCGGTCGCGGAATGGACCCGGCCGTCCGGGTTGCCCGGCTGCAGCGGGTCCGTGCGCGCCCCGGCAAGGGAGTTCCCGGAGACAGTGGCCACGTTGGTGTAGGCCTGGCCGCCGATGGCGCCGGTCGACACCGTGACGTCGTAGCCCAGCACCACCGGGGTTCCGGCCTCGAGCAGCCCGACGTCCCACGCCAGGCGGGTGGTCCCCGACGGGCAGCCGTTGCCCGGGCTGCCGGCCGTGCCGGTCCCGGCGGTGGGCGCCAGCGTGCCCAGCCCCGCCGGCGTTGTGGTCGTGTACGTGGGTGCGGTCAGGCCGGTCGGCACGCAGTCCACCACCCAGCTGTCGTGCAGCGCCGGCCGGCCGACCGGGTTGGTGACCGTGAGGGTGTAGGCGACCCTCTGCCCGCCGACCACCGTCCCGGCGAGGTCGCCGCTGGTCGACTTCACGATCGCCGGGGCAGGCTCCACGACGTCGACGCGGGCGGAGGCAGATCCGGTCACCGGAGTGCCCGTGGGGTCGGTGGTCGGGGTCGAGGCGAACGTCGCGGTGTTCATCGGGGCCGCGCCCTGGGCGTTGGCCGGGTCCGTGGCCAGGACCCGGGCCCGGATCGTCATCCGGAACACCTGGTCGCTCGGCGAGCTGTTGTTGTACACCGGCGGGAACCGCAGGGTGGGCAGGTCACCAGCGGTGTCCAGGGTGACACCCGGGGGCAGCCCGGCCCACGGGCCGCTCCCGCTGCCGGTGGCCGACCAGTCGGCCGAGGCGGCCAGGAGGGCCTGCCCGGAGGGCAGCGGATCGGTGAGGGTGGCGTTGTACACCGTGGTCTGGACCGGGATGCGCGCGGTGACGACGTAGGTCACCTCCTCCCCGGGGACGGCCTGCGTCGAGGCACCCGGGCTCGCCTCCAACCCGACGTTGCCGGTCTCGTCGACCTGGGAGGTCACGCCCTTGGCCACCTGCACCGTGTCGAGCCGGATGGACGAGTCGTCGCGCGAGCGGGGAGCGTCGAAGTCGGCTGGGTCCAGCGACGGATCGATGTTCTCGGCCGGGAAGTACGCCGGGGCCGTCAGCAGTCCGGTGAGCACCCCGTACTGGCGCACGCCAGCGGTGTTGCGCAGGCTGGTGCCCACCGACACCTCGGCCGGAACCCGCAGGGTGTAGCCGAACGAGCGGCTCGTCGCCGACCCGGGCGGGGCGACGGGCGGCGTCTGGGTCAGCTGCTCGGGGGCCCAGATCGCGTTCGTGTTGGACGGACCCGCGGTCGTCGCGGTGTCCTTCCACTGGATCACGCTGCGCCCCGGGGGGGTCGTCGTGGGCGGGCCGCCGGGGGGCGGGGTCGTGATGATCGTGTCGCCCGCGTCGAAGCAGGTGACCCGCATGTCGGCCTCGGCGACCGCTGGGGAGTAGGTGTAGTCGCCGATGACGTCCGCGCAGGTGAGCCCCTCGGGAAGCACGTCCCACAGCTCGACCTGGCGGGCCGCCACCGCGTTCCCATCAGGGGTCCGCCCCTCGTTGGACACCTCCACGCGGTAGGTCACGAGGTCGCCCTGCTTGACCAGGACGCCGTCGTTGCCGGTCGCCGGATCCCACGGCTGCCCGACGCCGTTGACCGCCGCGACGCCCTTCACCGTCGGCAGGGGCGGCGGCGGGATGATCCCGAACGGCTCCTCGTCGCGGAAGGACTGGGCCTGGCCGGCGGAGTTCTCGGTGCGCATCTTGACCAGGTTGCCGACGATGTCGACCACGGCGCCGTCCGCTGCTCGGTCGACGATCACGGAGAAGCGGGCCTGGAACACCGCGCCGTTGGGTAGCGTGAGCGGTCCACCCGGTGTGATCGCCGTTCCCAGCCGCCAGGTCGGATCCTGAGTCCCCGCGGCAGCCTCGGCCTCGTTGAAGTCGACCTGACCAGCGCCCACCGTGTTGGCGCCCTGGGTGCCGCCCGGAGCCCCGGCGTCGGTCGGACCCACCAGCCGGAAGGAGTTCGGCTCGTAGCGGGTGCCGTCGGGGATGAAGTCCGTGATGACCGCGTTGCGGGTCTGGGTGTTCGCCGCGAAGCGGGCGGTGATCTGGAAGCAGACCCGACCGCCCTTGCGGAAGGCCAGCCGGTTGGGGTCGAAGCCGGGCACGGCCTGGAAGGAGTCGGCGTCACCGAACGGTGTCGGCAGCGTGCTGGCAGTCCACCCGGCCGGGATCTCGGTCGGGCCGTCGCAGTCGTAGGGTTCGGCGAAGGTCGAGTCGCGCGGCTTGAGGGCCTTGTCCAGGGTCGCGTCCCCACTGGGGAGGGTGACCTGGGACTCGTCGGTGATCCCGGGGACGGTCCCCGACTCGGTGCTCACACCCCCGGTCACGGCGCTGGTGGTCTGCCCGCGCAGGGACGCGGTGTTCGTGAACGAGTCGCCAGCCGCGATCGGCTGCCGCGCCAGGCCGCCCGTCGCCTCATCGGTCCCGCCGTACAGGGTGCGCATCCGGGCGCTGTAGCTGATCGTCGCGGTGCCGTTGCGCGCGGCGATCCCCACCGGCTCGAAGACGATCGTGGTGGTTCCGTCGGCGTTGACCACGTACCGCACGTAGGGCACCGACGGCCGCGTGGCGGCCGTGCCGTCCGTGAGGCAGTCGATGCCCACCCCGGCCCCGGACGAGGTGTCGATGACAGGGCTTCCCGCATCCACCAGCGGGCACACCCCGTTCGGCAGGATGTCGGTGACGACGATGTCGCCGGCGGTGACGTACTCCGACGACCGCATCGTCAGCGTGTACCGGGCCACTGAGCCCTGGACGAACTCCGTGGGCAGGGCGGACTTGACCATGGTGAGGTCCTCGATCGTCCGCGTCACCTCGTCGGTGGCCGACACCGGGCCACCGGTCGGGTCGCCGGGCAGTGGCCCGGTGTAGATGCCCTCGGCGCGGACCCGGTTGGTGACCGCAGCCTCACCGGGTTGCTCCCGGGTCGAGGGTCCTGTGGCGTTGTTGTCGAGATTGGCCGCCTGCAGCCCGTCGGTCGGGGTGTTGGCGGGGAACAGCGTGTTCTGGTTCATCGGGATGCCGGCCCGGTACTTCAGCGTGACGGACTCCCCCGCGGCGAGGTCCCCCAGGACGTAGCGGACCTGCGTGTACACGCCCGCGGGATAGCCCTCGGGGTTGCCCGCAGTCAGCTCGACGGTGTCGATCGACTCGATCCGGGGGGTCGCCGACCCCCCGACCGGGGGGCACACGCCGGCCCCCACCGGCGGCGGGACGACGTCAAGGCCGGGCGCTCCGGTGTACTCCTCGGTGACGACCTGCGAGTTGTCCACCGCGCCGCAGTGCAGGAACTCCAGGGACGCCGGGAGGTAGTCCACGACCGTGACGTCCGTGGTGGGGAAGCCCTCGTTGTTCTCGATCTCCAGGGTGTAGGTCGTGCTCTGGTCGTGCACCCCCCGCAGGAGCTCGCCCTCCGGGCTGGGCTCGGACTTGCGCACCTCGATCGCCGTGAACGTCGTCGGCTGATCGCCGCTGACCGCCGGGATGACGACACCGGGGTTCGCGATCGGCACCCCTGCAGCTGTCGAACCTCGGCAGGATCCGCGGCTCGGTGCTCCCGAAGGCCTGGGCTGCGTTGGTCACGGCGCTGCCCACCGGCAGGAGGACGGCATCGGGGCGAGCGGCGAAGGTCAGGGTGAACGAGGAGGTGGGCTGCAGGTCCGCCAGGTTGGACCAGATCAGCGTCTGCCGCTGGCCGGGCGCCGGAGTCACCGGGATGAGCTGTGGCTCCCCCAGGGAACTCGGGGTGCTGGACGCGACGTAGGTCATTGCCTCGGGGAGCACGTCGCGGAAGCTCAGGTTGTAGAGCGGCTGGTCACCGGGGTTGGACACCGTGAGGGTGTAGGTGACGTCCTCGCCGACCAGTGCCTCCCGCGGCGCCTCCTTGGTGATCGACAGAGCGGCGTCAGCCGCGGCCGGCGGGGCCACGACGACCCCCATCACCATGACCGCCGGCAGCACCAGGGCCAGGCTGAGCAGCGGCGCGAGAAGCCGGGCAGGCACACCCGACACCTGGAACAGACGCACGTTGACAACTCCCCACCCACGGCACGACAGGAGACGCCGGCGAGCGCCGGTGCGAACTCTAGGCAATCAGGCAGAGCGTCGCTAGCGGGCAATTCCCACAAATCATCAGATTCCCCCCGCAATCGGGAAGGAAATTGCGGCATTCGTGAGCATCCTCCGGCCCCGGCGCGGGGCAGCCTCTCCCCGGACCTCAGGCCCCGGCGCGGCGCAGCCTCTCCCCGGCCTGCTCGTGCAGGCCCGCCGTCACCGGGCCCGGCCCGCCCTTGAGGTGCTCGAACGCCGCGTTGTACGCGCCCACCCAGGCGCCGGCGGCATGGGCGACCTGCCATTCGAGCTCGGTCCAGGGTCGGCCCCGCTCGGCCGCGTAGCCGGCCAGGAACGCGTCGTTCTGCGCCAGCGTGGAGATCTCGCAGTCCAGGACCGAGACGTAGTTGAAGGCCGAGTTCCCGGCCAGAACTGCTTCGGGCATGGCCACCACCGAGTCCCAGTCGTGGATCACCAGCCGGGGCCGCCCCTCCTCGCCCGCCACCCAGCGGCAGTTCTGGGCCTCGAAGTCGCCGTGCGCCGCCACCAGCGGCAGCGTCGCCACGTCGGCGGCCAGCAGGCGCGCCCGGGCCCGTCGGGCCACCTCGTGGACCAGCGGGTCGATCTCGTCGTCGATCCGGTGCGGGTCCCAGCGCTGCGATGCCGGTGGCGGCCAGAGCCGGTCCGGGTCACCGTGGTCCCAGTGCAGCCACGGCGTGGGCGGGTCCAGCGTCGTCAGCTCGGCGACCGCGGGGGCGGCCGCCACCATCAGCGCCAGGAGCCGCCCGTACCCGGACGCCCCGAGGGCACCCACGGCAGCCACACCCTCGCCCTCCCAGGTCTCGGCATTCACCGCCAGCGTCCGCGCATCGACGAGCTCATCGCCCTCCCCGCCGGCGACCAGGACCGGGGTGTCGCCGACGGCCAGCGGGGCCGGGCCGGCGATGGGCCGCGGGCACGAGATGCCGGACCGCCACATCGCCTCGTGCACCACGGTGCAGGCCACCTGCCGGTCCAGCGCACCGCGCACCTTCAGCACGATGTCCTGCCCGTCGGCCAGGCGCAGGCCATGGACCGCCGACAACCGCTGGACCCCGAAGAACTGCTCGGCCGGCGGGCTACCGAGATGCCGCACGCACCAGTCGATCAGCAGCGGGTCCATGGCTACACCCCTCTGTCCCTTCGAACGCCCCGGTGGACACTGGCTGCACATCCACCGCGGGCTCCACCTGCCGGCCAATGCCGTCCATCGTTGCAGATCGCTACGATCCGGCCCTTGCCCCCGCGAACCTCGCACGCGTTGTGGTGGAAATGCCAGGGGTCGGCGGCCCCGGCTCCGATCCTCGCGCCCGTTCCGGTGCATAGACCGCCCGATTAGCGGGCGGGTACCACCGGAACGGGCGCAAGGATGCCTGACGGCGCGCCCCAAGACCCCCGAATCCACCGCAACTGGTGCGAGGTCCGCTGCCCTCAGCCCGCCAACCCATCAGCGCACCAGGAGCGGAACCCGAACCACCAGCCGACCGGGACGCCCGCGCCTGTCACGTGCTCCAGCCACTGCCGGTGCATCAGTACGTCAGCAGGGCGGCGAGTGCCGCGTCGGGCGCCGCCTGCGCCAGCAGGGCCCGCCCGCCGAGGTCGATCAGCTCGACCAGGACGCAGGTCCCGGCCACGGTCCCCCCAGCGGCCTCGACCAGGCCGATGGACGCCGCGGCCGTCCCCCCGGTGGCCAGCAGGTCGTCGACCACCAGCACCCGGTGCCCCGGGTCGAGGGCGTCCTGGTGGATCTCCAGGGAGTCCAGCCCGTACTCCAGCTGGTAGTCGACCGCGTGCACCGCCGCGGGGAGCTTGCCCGGCTTGCGCACCGGCACGAAGCCGACGCCCAACTGGTAGGCCATCGCCGAGCCCAGGATGAACCCCCTGGACTCGACCCCGACGACGACGTCGAAGTCCCAGGAATCCACGGCATCGCACATCTGGTCCACCGTGGCCCGCCAGGCAACCGGGTCGCGCAGGACGGTCGTGACGTCGCGGAACATGATCCCGGGCTTGGGGAAGTCCGGGACGTCGCGCATCAGCGACCGGATCCGGGCCAGCCGGTCCTCGGGCGTCAACGACTGCGCCGGGGATCGTCCACCCGGGGCGGGGCGGGTCGCGGTCACTGCAGGCAGCTCGGTCACGCACCCGATTCTGCCCCTGTGGGCGCATGGACGCCGCGCGTGGGGGATGCTTGCCCCGATGGATGACGACGACCTGACACCTGATGACGCCACCGAGGACGAGCTCTGGGAGATGCTGGACGAGGCCTCCGGGGTCGACCGTGCGCGGATCATGCACGAGCTCGGCGGGCGGGCCTTCTCCGACCAGGAGTTCGAGAAGTCCGTGGCCCTGGCCGAGTCCGCCGCCGCCCAGGCCCGTGAGGTCGGCGACGAGCTGCTGACCGCCCGCAGCCTCTTCGGCCAGGCCGCGGGGCTGCGTCGGCTGGGCCGCACCCAGGAGCTCATCGAGGTGGCCATGGAGGCCGCCGACCTGCTGCGGGCCAACGGCGAGCCGGAGGAGATCGCCGAGTGCCACGGGATGGTCGCTGCCGCGTTCTGCGACCTCGGTGACGACGTCGCCTCGCTGGAGCACTGGACCAGCGCCGCGCGCCTCTTCGAGAGTGAGGAGGCGCCCAACGAGGCCGGTCGGATGTGGATGTCCCTCGGTGAGGCGCTCGGTCGCCTGGGCCGCAACGCCGAGGCACTGGAGACCTTCGACCACGCCCGTGCCCTGTTCCGCACCGGCGACGAGCCGGGCGCCGTCCCGTGGGCCGACGACCGCGCCGCGGCCGCCCTGATCGACCTCGGCCGGGTGGAGGAGGCGCTCGAGCGCCTGCGCGCGGCCCTGAACGTGCGGGAGGCGCAGCGCGACGTCCCCCGGATCGCCTACGCCCACTACCGCCTGGGCTGGACGCTGCGCCTGGTCGGGCAGTTCGAGGAGGCGCTGTCGCACCTGAGCATCGCCGCCGAGCTGTTCGACGAGCTCGACGAGCTGGAGGGCCGGGCCCGCTGCGACCTGGAGGCCGCCAACGCCCTGACCTCGTTGGGCCAGTTCGAGGAGGCCGACGAGCTCTACCGCCGGGTCCGTGCGGTGTTCGACGCCCTGGGCCACGACGCACAGGTCCTGCTCAGCGACGCCAACCGCGCCGTCCTGCTGGCCCGCACCGGCAAGCTCGACGAGGCCGCGGAGCTCAACACCCGCCTGGTCGCCCGGGCTGTCGAGGCGGGCATCACGTGGCTGCTCGGTGACATCACCAACCACCTCGCCCGCAACCTCATCGAGCTCGACCGGCCGGGGGATGCCATCGCCGTCCTCGACGCCCAGGATCCGGACCTGATCGAGAAGCCGGCGGCCGTCCAGGCCGCCGCCCTGCGCGCGAAGGCGCTGCTGGCCACCGGCCGGCGGGCGATGGCCGCCCGGGCGGCGGAGGAGGGGCTGCGACTGGCCGCCGACGCGGAGATGGTCGCCGAGCGCGCCGAGCTCTACGAGATGCGCGGGCTCTCGCGGGTCACCTCCCGAAGCGGGCCACGGGTCGCGGCAGCCGAGCGCGACCTGGCCCATGCCGTCGCCCTCTACCTGGCCGCGGGCCTGACGGAGAAGGCCCGGGAGCTCTCGACCCGCTTCCTGCCCAGCCCGGGGATCCACGTGCGTCGCGGCGGCGGGTTCCTCAGCGAGCAGCCGACACTGCCGCTGCCGGAGCCGAAGGTGGAGCGCGCCGAGTCGAAGGCCGAGCCGCGCAACGACTGACGGCTACCCCGTGCGGCGCCCCCGTGCGGCCAGCGGTCAGCCCGGTCGGGGCTCGTCCTCCTCGCGCAGGCGCGGCTCGGTCCGGTTCTCGGGGTGCACGCCGTGCTTGTCGGCGTAGAAGGCCCGGATGACGTCCATGTCGGCGCGGATGTCCCCCGAGGGCCGGATGGTGGGCCCGTACCCCACCGTCCGCGTGGGGCCGTCGCAGAAGCCCAGGCACATCGGGACACCGGCCTGCTGGGCGATCCGGTAGAACCCCGACTTCCAGTACTGCTTCTTCTCCCGCGTCCCCTCCACGGCGATGACCAGCTGGAAGTGCTCGGCCGTCGCTGCCCGGGCGGCGAGGTCATCGACGACCCCCTGCGGGTTGCCGCGATCCACGGTGAGCCCACCCACGCTGCGCATGAAGGGGCCCATCGGACCCCGGAACAGCTCCTGCTTGGCCAGGAAGTGCGGCTCGACCCCGGACGCCCACGACAGCCACAGCATCAGGGGGAAGTCCCACGCCGAGGTGTGCGGCGCGGCGATCATCACCACCGCGCGGTCGGGCGGCGGTCCCTCGCCGGCGATCGTCCACCCTCGCATCGCCAGCGCCCTGGCCCCGATCGCCCGCTTGTCCATGACCGAGCATCCTACGCGAGCGTAGGTTGGCCCGGGGACGCGATCGTCGCCAACCCTGCGCCCACTACCGAACGAGCCGGGTCATCTCCACGGTGACCACGGGGTCCGCACTGAGCGGGCCGGCGTAGATGCCCGTCAACGGGGACACGTCCCGGTAGTCCCGACCCCGGGCGACCAGCACGTGCGCCGCTGCCACCGCCCGACCGTTGGTCGGGTCGTGAGCCTCCCAGCCACCGTTCCACGCCTCGATCCACGCGTGGCTCTCGCCGATCACGGGCACGCCGATCTCGGCGTCCTCGGTGTGCACGTACCCGCTGACGTAGCGGCCGGGGATGCCCAGGGCGCGCAGCAACGACAGCGTCGCGTGGCTGAAGTCCTGGCACACCCCGAGGCCCTCAGCCCATGCCTCGCCGGCCGAGGTGTGCACGTGGGTGGCTCCCGGCGCGTAGGCGATGCGGTCACGCACCACCTCGACCGCAAGGGCGATCGCAGCCTTCGGGGTGGGCGCTGAGCGCAGGGTGGCCAGGACGTCGGCCCGGGCGGGGTCCGCGGCGGCGTCGTCGACGAACCGGCCGAGCTCGAGGAACTCGCACCACCGATCGGTGACCTCGTCGGAGCCCATCTCCGACCAGGTCACCCCCGGGGCCTGTCGCCACCTCTCGACCGTGTCCACGACCGACGTGCTCACGACGGTCAGGGCGTGGTGCGGGATGTGCACGTCGAAGGCCTCGACCGCGGTGCCCCAGTAGTCGGTGTAGCGGTGCAGCCGGGCGGTCGGGCTGACCGACAGGTCGTGGCGGAGCATGAGCTGTCCCGACGTGCTCAGCGGGGTCATGCGGGCCTCGTTGAACGAGGCGAGCACCTCGCCGGCGTAGGCCAGGCTCGTGGAGTGCATCACGGACAGTCGCTGGCTCATCAGTGGCTCCACACGATCGTGCCGGCCTGCCGGAAGAAGGCCCCCGCGACGGCATCGCTTGCGACGAACGCAGCCTCGCTGGCCCGCTCGCTGAGCAGCTCGAGGTCGGCCGGGGTCGGGTTGACCGACGCGAACTCCAGCTCGGCGCGCAGGATCCCCACCGTGCGCAGCAACGTCGAGGTCTGCTGCGGGCGGACGTAGGTGCCCATCTGGCGCACGGCACGCTCCGCCCGGATGGCCGCCTGCAGCGTCGAGCGCGGGAACGTCGGGTCGAGCAGGAGGAACGCGCGGACCTGCTCGCCGGTCAGGGCGCGCTGGGTGCGCAGGAACGGGTTGAACCCGCCCGCCGCCCGCAGGGCCGTGGCGGCACCCACCTGCGGCCACAGGCCCTCGTGATCGATGGCCAGCAGCCGCGAGGTCATGTCCAGGCGTTCCAGCGCGCCCCCCAGCCGCAGGAACACCAGCCCCTCGTCGCGGGGCATCTGCCAGTCGATGATCCCGGCCACCACCGACAGCTCGTCGAGCAGGCCGCGCAGCGGGATGCCCGGGATGACCGTGGAGATGCCGGCCTGCAGCCGCAGGTGCGTGGCGTTCATCCGCTCGAACATGTCCCCGGGCAGGGCCTCGCGGATCGTCCGGGCGTTCTCGCGGGCGGCCGAGACGCTGCCGAGGATCGTCTTCGGGTCATCGGAGTCGCCCACCACGATCCGCACCAGCGACGCCGGGGTCAACGAGCCATCCTGGGGGTCGCGGGGCATCAGCGACAGCGGCTCGAGCATCGCCTCAACGCCCACCCCCGGGTCCAGCCGGGTGTCCTCGACGAGCAGCTGGTGGTGCTCCACGAGGAGCCGGGTGGTGACCTCGGCCCGCTCCACGTAGCGCCCGATCCAGAACATCGCCTCGGCGATCCGGCTCAGCACGTGCCCACCTCCTGCGACGTCGTCCCGGCGGACTGCTGCTGCTGCATCTCCTGCTGGCGCAGCCGCTCGGAGTGCACGGTGGGCTGGTCGACCCGCTTGCGCGCCTCGATCGCAGCCCGGCGCTGGGCCGCGGAGAACGTCGGCTCGCCGGACTCGACCACGAGCTCGGGCTCCAGCGGCGGGAGGGGCTCGTCCTCCCCGAGGTCCAGCACCCAGGTGTCCTTCGAGCCACCGCCCTGGCTGGAGTTCACCACGAGGCTGCCCTCCACCAGGGCCACCCGGGTCAGCCCACCGGGCAGCACCCACACCTTCTCGCCGTCGTTGACCGCGAAGGGCCGCAGGTCCAGGTGCCGTGGGGCCAGCCGCCCGCCCTCGACCACGGTCGGGCTGGTCGACAGGGCGACGATCGGCTGGGCGATCCAGCCGCGCGGATCCGCCTCGATGTTCGCCGCCGCCGTGGCGAGCTCTGCGTCGCTGGCCTGCGATCCCACGACGATGCCGTACCCGCCCGAGCCGTCCACGGGCTTGACGACCATCCGGTCCAGGCGGGGCAGCACGTGGGCGCGCTGCTCGGGGTCACGCAGGTCGTAGGTGCGCACGTTGGGCAGCAGCGGCTCCTCACCGAGGTAGTAGCGCACGATCGTGGGCACGTAGGGGTAGACGGCCTTGTCGTCGGCCACCCCGTTGCCGACGCCGTTGGCGATCGTGACCGCGCCCGCGCGCGCCGCGTTCAGGATCCCGGGGACGCCCAGCACGGAGTCGGGGCGGAAGTGCACGGGGTCCAGGAAGTCGTCGTCGATGCGCCGGTAGATCACGTGCACCGGCTCGCTGCCGCGGGTGGTGCGCATCCGCACGACCCCGTCGCGGCAGAACAGGTCGCGACCCTCCACCAGCTCCACGCCCATGCGGCGGGCCAGGAACGCGTGCTCGAAGTGCGCGGAGTTGTGCACCCCGGGAGTCAGGACCACCACGGTCGGCTCGGCCACGCCCAGGGGGGCGGCCGCCAGCAGGGCGCCGAGCAGCCGGGCGGGGTACTCCTCCACGCTGCGCAGCCGGTACCCGGTGAAGATCTCGGGCACCACGTGGGACAGCGTCCGCCGGTTCTCCAGGACGTAGGACACCCCGGACGGGCTGCGCAGGTTGTCCTCCAGCACCCGGAAGGTGCCCTCGTCGTCGCGGACCAGGTCGACCCCAGCCACGTGGATCCGCACGCCGTTGGCCGGTCGGACGCCGTGCGCCTCGCGGTGGAAGTGCGCGGAGCTGGTGACGAGCTTGCGGGGGATCACCTGGTCGCGCAGGATCTCCCCGGCCCCGTAGACGTCGGCGAGGAACATCTCCAGGGCCCGGATCCGCTGGGCGACACCGGCCTCGATCACCTGCCACTCCGCGGCGTCGACGATGCGCGGGACGAGGTCCATCGGCAGCGGCCGCTCACGACCGGAGAGGGTGAACGTGATGCCCTGGGCGCTCAGGTGCGCATCGCGCAGCCGGGCCCGACGCAGCAGCTCGTCGGACCCCAGCCCCGCCAGCGCCCCTGCCAGCCCCTCACGGCCGGGGCGGACCTCGCCGTCGGCGTCGAACATCTCGTCCCAGGGCAGCATGGCCGAATCATGGACATAGCCCTGTGGCCGTTTCATGTCGTCAGGTTACCGACGTGTAACGGCTGCGCCCGGGCACGAACGTGGGCGACGGTTCTTCTCCAGTGGCAGAAGCTTCCCCAGTTCGTGCCGTTCAGGGGCTCGCCCCGCAAGTAGGTACTCAAGGCCCTGCTCCATGGGACCTTCGACCTACGCATGCATATGCAGGGTCGGCATAGTGTGCAGAACATGCAGATGTCGCAGGGTCCCGCGCGACCGCTGCTCACCGCCCTGGAGGTCCAGGAGCTGCTGCACATCGATCGCTCCACCGTCTACCGGATGGCCGAGGACGGCCGCCTGCCCGCGATCCGCGTCGGGCGCTCCTGGCGCTTCCCCGCCGATCGGATCGAGGCACTGCTCGACTCCGGCCAGGCGGAGGAGCCGCTGCCGATCGCCCCGGCGGCCCCCACCCCGGTTCCCAGCCGTGGCGGTGCGACCCTCTCGGTCGTCCCCGCGCCGGGCCGGGATCGGCAGGCCGACCCGGGGGCCACCGACTCGACCCCAGCAGCCGACCCGAACCTCAACACCGACGCCGCGAGGGCAGCCGTCGAGGTGGCCGCCGACCTCCTGGGCGTGATGATGGTGGTCACCGACATGCACGGTCGCCCGCTCACCGACGTGGCCAACCAGTGCACCTGGTTCTCCGCCCGTGCCGGTGAGCCCGATGTCCTCGACACCTGCGTCACCGAGTGGCGCGACCTCGCCGACCACCCCGACCTCACGCCGCGCTTCCAGGAGGGCGCCCTGGGGTTCCAGTGCGCCCGCGCCTTCATCCGTCACGGCAGCACGCTGGTCGGGATGGTCCTGGCCGGCGGCGTGAGCCCCTCGACCGACGAGTCCGTCGACCCCGACCTCCACCACCTCGATGACGCCGCGCGCCGTCGGGTGCTCTCCGCACTGCCCCGGATCGCTGCGGCGATCTCCACCACCGCGCCGCGACCTGCGGCGACCACACCGGTCGCACACCCCGCGACCACCACGAAGGAGAACTGATGAAGAGGCTGCTCGTCCTGGGAGCCGGCACCGCCGGGACCATGGCCGTGAACAAGTTGCGCCCGCAGCTGCCGCGCGATGAGTGGACCATCACGGTCGTCGATTCCGACGACACCCACTACTACCAGCCCGGGTACCTGTTCGTCCCCTTCGGCATCTACCGCCCCGACGAGATCGTGAAGCCCAAGAAGCGCTTCATCCCGACCGGCGTCGACCTGGTCATGGGCGAGATCGACAAGGTCGTGCCCGAGGAGAACAAGGTCCTGCTGGTGGACGGCACCGAGCTGGCCTACGACTACCTGATCATCGCGACCGGCACCACGCCGCGGCCCGAGGAGACCCCGGGCATGGCCGACGACCTGGGCGGGGACGTCCACGAGTTCTACACGTACAAGGGCGCGACCGCCCTGGCCGAGAAGCTGCGCACCTGGGAGGGCGGCCGGCTCGTCGTGCACATCACCGAGATGCCGATCAAGTGCCCGGTGGCGCCGCTGGAGTTCACGTTCCTGGCCGATGCGTTCTTCGCCGAGCAGGGCATGCGCGACAAGGTCGAGATCGTGTACGTGACCCCGCTCGAGGGCGCGTTCACGAAGCCGGTCGCCAGCAAGCACCTCGGGGACATGCTCGAGACCCGAGGCATCGCCCTCGAGGGCGACTTCATGATCGAGAGCATCGATGCCGAAGGCCACAAGCTGATCAGCTTCGACGAGCGCGAGGTGCCCTACGACCTGCTGGTCACGATCCCGCTGAACATGGGCGCGGACTACATCGCCCGCTCAGGCCTCGGCGACGACCTCAACTACGTGCCGGTCGACAAGCAGACATTGCTCAGCGACGACCACGACAACATCTTCGTCGTCGGGGATGCCTCGAACATCCCGGCGTCCAAGGCCGGGTCCGTGGCGCACTTCGCGATGGACCTGTTCCCGGCGAACTTCCTGCGCCACATCCAGGGCCTGAAGATGACCGAGCTGTTCGACGGCCACGCCAACTGCTTCATCGAGACCGGCCACGGCAAGGGCCTGCTCATCGACTTCAACTACGACACCGAGCCGCTGACCGGCAAGTACCCGCTGCCCGGCGTTGGCCCGTTCTCGCTGTTGAAGGAGACCGAGATGAACCACTGGGGCAAGGTCATGTTCCGCTGGATGTACTGGAACATCCTGCTGCCCGGCAAGGAGCTGCCGCTGCCCGCGCTCATGTCGATGGCCGGCAAGGACACGAAGGACCTCTGATGACCGAGACCACCCACACGGGCACCGACACCGTCGGCGCCCTGAGCCCGACGGCTGCGGCCGTCGACGCGAACGCCGCCATCCTGGCCCGGCTGGACGCCATGAGCGCCCAGATGTCGGTCATGGCCGAGCAGGTCGCCGAGGCGGCCGCCGCCCGCGAGCAGTGGGCCGAGCTCGTCGAGACGCTCATCCCCGTGTCGCGGGGAGCCATGGACGTGGCCACCCGTGAGCTCGCCGAGCTCGAGGCCGACGTCACCATCGACGACATCACCCGGTTCGCCCGCACGACGGTCCGGGCCGTGCCCACCATGGAGGGGCTCGTCGGGCAGCTCGGCAGCCTCTCCGAGCTCGGCCACGAGGTGAACTCGATCAGCGGCGCCGGGCTGGCCAAGGTGACCGAGATGCTCCAGGTCGCCGAGGACAAGGGCTACTTCATGTTCGCCCGGGAGGGTGCGGCGATCGCCGACAAGGTCGTCACCTCGTTCGACGAGGATGACGTGCGGGCCCTCGGCGAGAACGTCGTCACGATCCTCAACGCCGTCAAGGAGCTGACCCAGCCCGAGGTGATGGCCCTGCTCAACCGGACCGCCCTGACCATCCAGGAGGTCGAGGACTCCCACATCGAGCCGCCCTCGGCCTTCGCGCTGCTGAAGTCGATGCGCGACCCCCAGACCAGGCGTGGGCTCGCCCGCGTCCTGTCCATGCTCCACACGGTCGGTGAGGACACCCAACCGACCTCATCCACCAAGTAGAAACCGAAAGGGAACCACCATGGCAACCGCCACCATCGCCGGGCACGAGGTCCACGTCAACGACGAGGGCTTCCTCACCGAGTACGACGAGTGGAGCGAGGAGATCGCCGCCGAGCTCGCCAAGAACATCGAGGTCGAGATGACCGACGAGCACTGGGCACTGATCAAGTGGCTGCGCGAGGACTACAAGGAGAAGGGCGAGACCGCCACGACCCGTCGCGTGCAGACTGCCGGCGGCGTGCCCACGAAGAAGCAGTTCGAGCTGTTCCCCAAGAAGCCGGCCAAGAAGATGGCCTACATCGCCGGTGTCCCGAAGCCCAAGGGCTGCGTCTGATCCCCTGCCACACCCGACCTCGCACACCCGAGTAGAGAGACACCCACATGACCGTCATCCCGAACTTCGACGACGCGGAGACCGACCGCAAGTTCGTCATCATCTGCTCCAAGGGCAACCTGGACATGGCCTACCCGGCCCTCGTCCTGGCCAACGCCGCCCTCGGTGAGGGCATCGAGACGCACCTGTTCTTCACGTTCTGGGGCTTCGACATGATCATCGACAGCCGCATGGACAACCTGCAGTTCTCCCCCGCGGGCAACACCGCCATGCACTTCCCCGTCAAGGGCAAGGACGTGCGGATCCCGCAGGCCGTCATGCCGCTGCCGGGCATGACCGGCATGGCGACCAAGATGCTCAAGGAGCAGCTCGACGACATGGGGATCCCGCCGGTGCGCGACTTCCTCGACCAGATCGTGGCCTCCGGTGGCCACCTCTGGGGCTGCCGGATGAGCGCGGACATGAACAAGGTGGAGATGGACGACCTCTACGAGGGCGTCGAGGAGATCATCAACGCCACCGACTTCATCGAGATGACCGACGGCGCGCAGCTGCTGTTCATCTGAGTCCTGTCGACGGCCCCGTCCCGTGCACGCCACGGGCGGGGCCGTCGGCATACCCGGACTTCGTCCAACTCTCGGGCTCCAGGCGATTCCGTCGCCCCCCCGCCCACCGCCCGCCCGGTGATCCATTCGGGTTGGCGACGCTAGAAGGTCGCCAACCCGAATGGATCACGCGAGGGGGCGGCCGAGCGCTTGGCCGGAGTAGCGTCGGGTTGTGAGGCTCCCGCCGGCTCCGCCGATCGCCCGCGCCGTGGCGGCCACACCCGCCGATCGCGACCGGGTGCTCGACCTCCTGCGCGCCAGCGCTCTGGCCGTGGTCGTCCTGGGGCACAGCAGCATGGGGATCGTGGGCTGGACCGACACCGGGCCGGTGGTCAGCACCGCGCTCACCGTGTACTGGTGGGCTCCCTGGGCGACGTGGATCCTGCAGATCATGCCGCTGTTCTTCGTCGCCGGCGGCGCGGTCAACGCCCGCTCGTGGCGAGCCACCGCCGACCCGTACGCGGCCTGGCTGTGGCGCCGGGTCGCGCGGCTCATGCGGCCCGTCTGGGTCTACCTGCTGATCATGGCTCCGGTCAGCGGGCTGGTGTCGCTGCTCGCGCCCGTGGGGTACGCCGAGCCCCTGCTCGGGCTGGCCACCCAGCTGCTGTGGTTCATCGGCGTGTACGTGATGGTCTGCGCCCTGACCCCGCTGGCTGTGCGGGCCCACGCCGTGAACCCGCTGCTGGCCCCCGGGGGACTCCTGGCCGGCGTCGTGCTGTTCGACTGGCTGCGGCTCGGGGTGGGCGTGGCACCACTGGGCCTGCTCAACTTCGTGCTCGTCTGGGCGTTGGCAGCACAGCTCGGCATGGCGTTCGACGACGGCCTCCTGGCCCGCTGGCGGGGCGCGGCCGTGACCGCCGGGGCCGTCGCGCTGAACCTGCTGCTGGTGACCGAGGGGCCCTACCCGCGCTCGATGGTGGGCATGCGCGGCGAGCCGTTCAGCAACATGGCTCCCCCGAGCCTGGTGCTGGCCCTGCACACGGTCGCCCTGGCCGGGCTCGTCGGCGCAACCCGCCCGGCGCTCGCCCGGCTGGCCGCGCGACGCCGGGTGTGGACAGCCACCACGGCTGTCAACCTCACGGCCATGACCCTCTACCTCTGGCACCTGCCCGTCCTGATCGCCCTGTACGCGGGGCTGCACGCGCTGGGCCTGGACCGGCCCGTGGAGTGGCTGGCCGACGGCTACCCGGCCCCCGGTCCGGGCTTCTGGCTGTGGACGATCGCGTTCCTGGCGGTGTACCTGACCGGCGTGGTCGGCGTCGTGCGGCTGATGTGGCCGGCCGAGGTCGGTCGGCTGCCCGGCTGGGACCGGCCGGCACGCAGGGCCCCGGCCCTCGACGGCGGGCCCCGGGCCGAACGCGGCCGTTCAGCAGCGGCGGGAACGGGTGCGGCGCTCATCGGGATCGGGACGTTGATGCTGTCCGCGATCGGGCTGGCCGGCTTCCCGACCCGCTCCTCCACGTTCGCCGGAGTCCCGCTCAACGCGGTGGCGGCGATCGTGCTGATGGCACTCGGAGGGTTGCTGGTCCGGCAGGCCGGCTCGGAACGATCGCCTGCCCGTGCAACTAATGGAAACACAGTCTTGCACTAGTGGAAAGAACGGAACTACTATTGCCTCATGAACGATGAGTTGCGCTCCCTTCTGAACCGAGTTGCCGCTGGCGAGATCAGCCCCGAGGAGGCCGAGATCCTGCTGAAAGCGGCGAAGCCCGCCCAGGCGGGCACCGCCCCCACCGCCGAGCCGACCACCCAGCAGCCCGCGCCCGAGCCGGTCCGCCGGATCAGCGTGCGCGGCAGCGCGGTGCGCCTGGTGATCGTGGCCGACCCGAGCGTGGACACTGCGATCGCCGAGGGACCGCATCGGGTCTCCCACGTCGGTGACCGCCTCACCGTGCACTCCGACCTGCGGGTCGGTGAGTACGAGGCCGAAGCGCCGAAGTCCACCTTCGCCACCTGGCTGAGCACCGCCAACCGGGCCGGCTCGACGCTGCGCGTCCGGGTCAATCCCGACCTCCCGCTCGACGTCCTCAACGTCGCCGGCTCGCTCGAGCTCAGCGGGATGCACGCCCCCACGTCCGTCGGCGTCGAGGCCGGCTCAGCCAAGCTGCACGACGGCGCCGGCCAGCTCACGCTGTCGGTGGCCAGTGGCAGTGCCGACGTGGAGTGGCAGTTCCAGGGCGAGTGCTCGGTGAGCACCGACCTGGGCTCCGCCCGCCTCACCCTGCTGCCGGGATCCGACGTTTCGGTCACGGCCGAGGCGACCCTGGGCCTGGCCACCATCCGGCTGGCCGACGGCACCACGATCAAGGCCACCCCGGAGGGGCACCCGCCGGTGGTCGCCGGATCCGGGGCCGGCACCCTGGCAGCCACCACCCGCCTCGGCTCCCTCGTCGTGTCGGTCTTCTGAGCCCCGGATGCGCACGCATCGGCCGCCGACCACGTGCCCGGTGTGCTCCGAGTCGCTGATCACGCTGCGCCTCGGCTGCCCGTCGTGCGGCACGGAGCTGTCCGGGCACTTCGAGACCTGCCGGTTCTGCCGGCTGGGCGCATCGGACTCCGAGATCCTCGAGGTGTTCCTGCGCAGCCGCGGCAACATCCGCGACGTCCAGGCGCACCTCGAGGTGTCCTACCCGACCGCCCGGGCGCGGCTCGGCGAGGTGCTCGACCGGCTGGGCCTGGGCGAGGCGGTCGCTGCGTCGGAGCCCGCTGTCGGCCCCGACCCTGCGGGCACCGTCCTGGCCGACCTGGCCGCCGGTCGCATCAGCGTCGAGGACGCCGCGCAGCTGCTGGAGCCAAGGCGCACCTGGGCCCCGTGATCACAGCGAGGTCGCTGCGGACGCCGACCGACGATCGGACGCGACGCGCGAGGGCCCCCGACCGACGCTGGATTGTTCCCAGTCGCCGGTCGGGGGCTCTCGGCCCTCTCGGGGCACCACCTAGCTGATCTGGACCTTGGCGTAGTAGTTGCCGCCCTTGGCCGGATCGAGCTTGATGAGGTAGGTGCCCGGTTGGGTGACCATGAACGGATCGAGCGTGGCTCGTCCTGCCTTGGTCGACTTCACCTTGCCGAAGGTGACCCACGTGGTGCCGAACCTGATCTTCGTCACATAGGTCTTCTTCTTGGCCAGCTTCGACACCTGGAGGGTGACGGCCTGTCCGACGCCGGCGGACGAGGGCTTCGCCGCGCCTGCCTTCCTCGTTGCGACACCCGAGAGGACGACACTGGCTGGCGCTGCAGCAGGAGGTGCTGCAGCCGGTGGCGCTGCCGCGGCCGGAGGCGCCGGGGTGAGCACCACGGGTGCCGGTGCCGGTGCCGGCGCCGGGGCAGGTGCGGGGGCCGGTGCTGGCGGCGCTGGCGCCGGCAGGGTCGCGATCACTGCCTCACCAACGGTGAAGTCGCCGTTGCTGAAGCGCAGTCGCTCGATCCCCTTCAGGGTGTCGGTGCCGTCGTTGACCGCAGCACCCGCATCGACCAGGTGGGCTACCGTCACGACGCCGGCATTCTCCGTCACCTTGTACTTGGAGATGTCCCCGGTGAAGGCGGCCACGTCAGTGGCCCCGGGGGTCCCGGCGAGGACGGTCCGCACGACATCGACCAGTGACGGGCTGAGGGTCCCGTCGAGCAGGTCCGCGCGGATGGCGCTCAGGCTCGCCACCGGACCAGCTGGGGTGTCCAGCTGGACCCTTAGGGTGGCGTCGCCATCGATGAGGTCGTTGCCGCCACCGCCCTCGATGGTGTCGTCGCCAGCACCGCCCATCAGGATGTTGCCGCTGTCCCAGGTGGTTGCCGACCCCAGGAGGGTGGACAATCCCTGGACCTTGGCGACGTCGCCTGCGATGAGCGCGTCCGTGGCACCCGGGAATCCGGTGTCCAGGGAGCCCCGGTCATCACCCGTGAGGGTGTCGTTGCCCGCACCTCCGGACAGCGCCTCGACATCGATGAAGCTGTCCTGGAACGCCGCGGGGATGGTCCCCGGCGGGTTCGCGGGGGCGAAGTTCCCCAGGTCGGAGGTCGCGTTGCCCGCAGCCCCGTCATAGGTGTACCAGTCGAACCCGAGGCCACCGAGGAGCTCGTCGACGACCGCGAGGTTGTCGGCGTCGACTCCGATGTCGAGCCCGCCGCCGCCATCGAGAGCGTCTCCGCTGCTGCCGCCGATGAGGACGTCGTCACCCGGGGTGTTGATGTCGATGCCGAACGGGGCTCCCGAGTCGCCGGACAGCGCGTCGGGACCGACCGCACCCTCCAGCCAGTCGTCGCCCTGGTCGCCAGCCGGCCCATCGCCGCCCGCTCCACCGAGGTAGAGGTCGTTGCCGGCCCCACCGAGGAAGATCGCGCCCAGGTCCCCGGCGTCGACGAAGTCGTCACCGGTGCCGCCGTTGATCACGTCCGCACCAGGTCCGGCTGCGTTGACGACGTCGTGGCCCGGACCGCCTGTGAGCAGGTCGGCACCGCCGGCATCGGAGAGGAAGTCGTTCCCCTCACCGCCGTAGGTCACGTCGTTGCCCAGGCCACCGTTCACGGTGTCGCTTCCGACGTTGCCCCGCAGGGTGTCGTCACCGGCGCCACCGCGCATGGTGTCGTCCACGCCCGTCCCGACGAACAGGATGTTCCTCGGCCCGCTGTAGGTGCCGGTGGTCGACGTGCCCGTGTAGCTGCTGCCATCGGTCAGGGTGGCCAGCGCGGGGTTGAAGAGGGGAGCTTGATTCTCCCGCATCTGGATCGTCAGGCCGGGGACTGCGAACAGGTCGGCCGGCAGGTCCACCGCGTTCGTGTTCCGGATGAACATCTCCGAGATGGTGTTGCCCTCGATCTCGGTGAGCAGGCTGAGTCCAGCCAGTCGATCGAGGTAGTAGAACCGGTCACCCTCCTGCAGGTTCTCCAGGGTCGTCCTGAAGACATGGTCGAAGGTGGGGCCGAGCAGGTTGCCCGCACCACCGATCGGGTCGTTGCTCTCCGCGAGGCCGCCGACCCACAGGTCGACGTCATCGATGCCCGAGCGGGCTCCGCCCTGGTTCACGGTCAGCAGCTCGACCGCCGCGTTGTACGCGTCGGTCGCCGGGATGTCCGCGGGATCCGGCGGGCTCGTCTGCGCGAGGGCGATGAGCGCCTCGGCCGCTGCCCGCTTGTCCACGAGCGTGTTTGCAGTAGTGATGTCCTGGTGCGTCCCGTAGGCCGCGATCAGGTTGACCAGCGTCGCGGGGTGGCGCAGGTTCGCACCGAACTCCGCCCAACTGGCATACGGCGTCAGCTGGAAGGCCGCACGGGCCTCGTTCAGCGTTGCCGTCCCGGTGTCACGACCCCGCACGATGTTCAGCGTGGCCAGGTCCAGCGGGAGGCCGAGCAGGTTGTTGCGCAGGGCACCGGTGACGAACTCGTCGATCTCGTTGCCCGTCTGCTTGGACATGCCGCGAACGATGTTGCCGGCAGCCACTGCTGCATCCGGCGCGCTGGTGTTGAACGCCGGCGGGTTGAGGAACGCCTCGATGAGGCCGATGCCGACGTCCGCGCCGTTCACGTCGATCCGATCGATCTGCTCGGTGAGCATCGAGTGGCCGAACCGGTACACGGCGTGGGCGAACTCGGCGGGGACGTCCGGGATGAGCTGCGGGTTGTAGGCCGCGAACGGGGCGATCGCCGGGGAGAACTTGCGGGCGAACTCCTCGAACACCGCGTGCTGGTACTCCATCTCGTTGACGAAGCGCGCGGCCTGGAACAGCCGCTCCTCGTAGCCCCACCCGGCTGCCTTGAAGCCAGCCTCGAGGGCGCCGTTGTCGACCTCCACCATGGCGAAGATCTCGTCGCGCAGGCGGTTGTGCTCGGAGTGGAACATCGTGTGGATCGCGGTCAGGCCGATGTTCTCATTGCCACGGCCGTCACCGGTGATGAAGTGCCGGTTGAGGAGCTCGTCGTCGTAGGTGCCCGCGGGCCGCGGGGCGTCGATCGGGTTGACAGCCCCGTCCGCGTCCGGGGCCTTGGCCCCCGGCGCCGCGTTGTGGGCGATGTCGTCCAGGAACGCGTGCCCCGTCGTCACCGACCCGACAGTCGTGACCGGGGCGGCTGGATTGCCCTCGACCACGGTGCCGTTGGTCCTGACCAGCTGCGGGAAGCCGTTGGCCCCACGCAGGAACCGGCCGTACTCATCGGTCAGCAGCAGCGGGACAGCGGTGATGTCCGTGTCCACGAGCTGGATCCCCAGGAGGGTCGCCGCCTGGGCCTTGACATCCGCCCAGTTCCCGACGTTGCCCCCCGCGCCGTCGATGAGGCGCCCGTTGGACTGGGGCTTGTTGTTCGCATCCAGGACGTACTCGCGCAGGAACACCTGCTTCGAGGCGGTCGAGGAGTAGGTCTGGTTCTGGTCGATCCACGGCGTCGTGGTGTTGATCGCGTCGAGCGCAGGATCGAGGATCGTCCGGTTGGCGATGATGAAGTTGGGTGCGCCCGGTGCTGGGTCGAACAGCGGATCATCGGCGGCCAGTGGGACGACCACCGCTTCGCTGCCGGACTTGCCGACGAGGTCCAGTCCATGGTCGAAGAACTGCCCGAACAGCGTGAACATGGAGCTGAAGGGGGCGGCCAGGACGTTGTTGGGCACCTGGTTGGGAACTGACACCGAGGTGGTGTCAATACAGTCCGGGGCGGGCGGGGTGGAGACGCCGCTTGCCTGTAGTGCGGCAGCGTTGCACTCCGACTGGTCGGACACGAGGTTGCTGATCACCCGAGGGGTCGAGTCCTGCACCGTGCGCCCCCGCGTCTCGTAGGTCGTGGCGGCACCACCGACACCGTCCTCGGTGTCCCTCCAGGTGATGTCGGCAAGCGGGACCATCCGGGGGAACACCCGGTCGGCCGCCCCGAGGTCCCTGGGCAGGGCCGGCGAGGTCGGCACCCGCTGCTGGTCGGCATCGGACAGGACAGTCAGGTTGTTGCCTCGCCCGTCGACAGTCCGCAGTCCGTGCGGGAGCGTGAAGTTGACCACGTGGGGCGCTCCCGGGCTGCCATCGGAGCCGGTGGCACTCAACACGGAGTTGGGCGGTCGGACGGTCCCCGGGGCCGCACCCTCCTTGGTCGCGTGCGCCTCGGAGATCTGGATCTGCTTGAGGATGAAGTCCAGGTCAGCCGGGGTGATGGTCAGTCCGGCGCTGACCGGTCCGGCGGCGCCGGCCGGGCCGACGCCCAGGCCCTGCACGCTCAGAGCGAGCAGCAGCGCGGTGCCGCCCGCGACCGCCCTGCTGCCTGCCCCCCTCCGGGAACGTCGATTGCCTGGTGGTGCTGTGGTTCGAGTGCTCATGCCTGGTGCCCCTCACCGTCCGTGATCGGATCCGACTCCGCCGAGTGACGTGTCGGGGCACAGTAGAGAGGTCAGGCTTGCCTGAGAGGAAGGGTACCGCTGGGTATGTCCCTCGTAGTGTCCCCCATTCTCGAAATGTGATCCACCAGAATTCATGGGAAACAGATGCATATCCGTAAATGTGCCATTTCCCCGGATAAGGCCTCATTTCCCGCCCGGGGCAGTTCGGCTCCGCGCGACGGCATGACGTTGTCATTTCAACAGAGAGTGGCGGGCGACCCGGATCCCGGGGGCGCGCCGCTCACGGCACCTTCGTCGGGGGCGGCACGGCACCATGTGCCCCATGACGACGACCGCCGAAGCACCGGCCGTGATGGAGCTGTCCCCCAACGACTCCCTGTGGCTCAACATGGACTCCCCGGAGAACCTGATGGTCATCGAGTCCGTGATGTGGTTCCACCACCGTCTCGATCCTGACGCCGTGGTCCGGGCCCTGCAGGAGCGGCTGGTCGCCAGGTACCCGGTGTTCGCCTGGCGGCCACGGCTCTCGGGGTCCGTCGGCGGCCGCGACGAGTGGGTCGAGGACGAGGACTTCGACATCCACCGGCACGTCACCGTGCACGAGCTCGGCGGCGAGGGCGGGCGCGCCGAGCTCCAGGAGTTCCTCGAGGCCAGGTTCTCCGAGCCGATCGACCGGGCGCACCCGCTGTGGCGGGCCTACGTCCTGGAGGGCACCGACTTCGGCGCCGTGATGATCCGCTTCCACCATGCGATCGCCGACGGCACGGCTCTTGCCCGGGTGCTCATCGAGATGACGACCGCCACCCCCGAGGAGGGCTTCGACTATCCGCCCGTCGCCGAGGACCGCCTGCACCCGGCCGACGAACCACCGGGGCCCGAGGAGTCCCCGGGCGAGCGGATCGCCCGGCGCAAGCGGGTCAAGGCGCTCAACGCCGTCACCCAGGTCGCCACCCTGCCGCTGGCCGCTGGCGTGAAGGCCACGACCGGGGCGGCCAAGCTGCTGGAGCTGCTGGACCTCGACCGGGACGGCAGCCTGGTGTCCAGGGCGGCCGACCAGACGGTCGCGACGGCAGGGACCCTCGACAAGCTCGTGGTGGGCACGCCGCCGGACATCGCGATCTTCGGGAAGGCCGGTGTCGCCAAGCGGGCGGACTGGGCCCCCGCCCACGACCTGCAGGCCGTCAAGCGCGCGGCCCGGACCCGCGGGGCCACCGTCAACGACCTCATGCTCGCGGGCGTCGCGGGCGGCCTGCGCCGCTACATGGAGGGCCGCGGCGAGCCGTTCGCGGACGCCATGACGATGATCCCGGTGAACCTGCGGCCGGTCGACGAGCCGCTGCCCCCGCACCTGGGCAACCGCTTCGCCCTGGTCGCGCTGGACCTGCCGCTGGAGGCGCCGACGCCGGCGGACCGGCTGGACGCCGCCCACGCGCGGATGGAGGTGATCAAGTCGGGGCCGGAGGCGCTGCTCACGTTCGGCCTGACCAACGCCCTGGGCATCGTCGGGTCCTACACCTCGCGGGTGTCACGCACGATCCAGGAGTACTTCGGCAACAAGGCGATCGGTGTCACGACGAATGTGCCCGGGCCGCAGAGCACCCGCTACTTCGCGGGCCAGGAGCTCGTCGGGATCCTGGGATGGGTGCCGGGCGCGGCCAACCAGACCCTCGGCGTCTGCATCTTCAGCTACGACGACCGGATCCGGGTCGGGTTCAAGACCGATGTCAGCGTCGTGCCCGACATCGCGAACCTGGTGGCCGCGTACGCCGCGGAGATGGATGAGCTCCTCGCCCTGGCGGCCACTGAGTAGCGGTTCGCGCCCCGGACCGCGAGCACGGTGTGACTCCGCCCCCGGGAGGGGGCACGATGGGGCCATGCCCGAACGCGTCGCACTGTCCCCGAACGACTCCCTGTGGCTGAACATGGACTCCCCCGAGAACCTGATGGTGATCGAGGGCGTCATGTGGTTCGACGAGCCGCTGGACATCGAGGCCGTGACCCGTGCCCTGCGCGAGCGCATGGTCGAGCGGTACCCCGTGTTCACCTGGCGGCCCGAGCACGCAGGCGTCGGCCTGGACCACTGGGTGGAGGATCCCGACTTCGACATCGACCGGCACATCACCCACCACCGGCTGCGGGGCAGCGGCGGGCGGGACGCGATGCGCAAGTTCCTGGAGTCGAGGATGTCCGAGCCGCTCCCGCGGGACCGGCCGCTCTGGCACGCCCACGTCCTGACCGGCAACGACTTCGGTGCCGTGATGATGCGCTTCCACCACGCGATCGCCGACGGGACCGCCCTGGTGCGCGTCCTGCTGGATCTCACGACCGACACCCCCAGCGGCGAGGCCGAGCCCGAGGACGACCTGCAGGCACTGACGGGATCCGACCCGCGCAACCACCCGGTCGAGCCCACCCCGACCATGGGACCGGCCCCCACCGATCGGGATCACCCCGG
This sequence comes from uncultured Actinomycetes bacterium, assembly GCA_963774745.1. GTDB lineage: Bacteria > Actinomycetota > Actinomycetes > S36-B12 > CAIYMF01 > Prado023. Next base: position 191,060 of record CAVZGE010000007.1, read on the forward strand.
CCGGCGCGACCGGGCCGGTCGACGCCTCTTCCAGCTGGCCACCTTCCCCGTGGCGGCCGGGGTCGCGGCCACAAACTCGGCGGTCAGCCTCGTCCACATGCTCGACCCGGACCACCGGGGCAGCCTCACCTGGAGGCTGGCCGACCAGGTGGCCGGCACCGCCGACGCCGTCGACAAGCTGATCATCGGGACCCACGAGGACATCCTGCTGTTCGGCCAGCCGGGGATGGACAAGCGCGCCGACTGGGCACCGAGCTACGACCTCGACGACGTCAAGCGGGTCGCGAGGGCGAGCGGTGCGACCGTCAACGACGTGATGATGGCCGCGCTGGCCGGCGCGCTGCGCCGCTACGTCCTGGCCCGGGGGGAGGTCCCCCGCGACGTCGTGACGATGATCCCGGTCAACCTGCGCGCGATCGACGAGCCGCTGCCGATCCACCTGGGCAACAAGTTCGCGCTCGTGGCCATCGAGCTCCCGCTGTCCGAGCCGACCCCGAGGGCCCGGTTGGCGGCATCCAAGGCCCGGATGGACGTCATCAAGTACGGGCCCGAGGCCCTGCTGACCTTCGGGCTGTCGCATGCCATCGGCGTGATGGGCTCGGTCACCGAGACCCTCTCGCGCCGGATGACCCAGTTCTTCAGCAACAAGGCGATCGGCGTGACCACCAACGTGCCCGGACCGACCGAGGTTCGCTACTTCGCCGGCCAGGAGATGGTCGGCATCCTGGGGTGGGTCCCCGGCGCCTCGCACCAGACGCTGGGCGCCTGCATCTTCAGCTACAACGGCATGATCCGGGTCGGCTTCAAGACCGACGCGAACGTGATCCCCGACGTGAGCAACCTCGTGGCCGCGTTCAACGACGAGATGTCCGACCTGTTCGCCGAGGCGGGCCAGGGCTGAGCCTGGGCCAACGCGACGGTGCCCGAGCCGACGGACGACTCGGGCACCGGGGGCGGGCGTTGCCCGCGAGGATCAGCGGCAGGTCACAGGACCCGGCCGAACGAGACGTTGCGCGTCCAGATCCGCACGGTCTTGACCCGCTGGCCCGGTCGCGGCGAGTGCAGGACGGTGTTGCCACCGGCGTAGATGCCGACGTGGTAGGCGCGGCTGCCGCTGCGGAAGAAGACCAGGTCACCCCGGCGGGCGCTGCCCCGGGAGATCCGCTTGGCCTTGCGCATCTGGGCCGTCGCCGAGTGCGGCAGGCTCACCCCGGCCTTGCGGTACACGTAGGAGGTGAAGCCCGAGCAGTCGAATCCGCGCGGCGTCGAGCCGCCCGCGCGGTAGGGCACACCCTTCAGGGAGTTGCCCGTGCTCATGACCTTCCGGGCGCGCACCGCGAACGAGCGGGCACTGCGCGAGGTCCGCTTCTTGCGGTCCCCGGCCTCAACGGCCGAGGCGGAGCTGGTCTCGATGGAGACCCGGGGGGCGGGGATGGCCGACGCCGCCGGGGCGGAGACCATCGGTGAGATCGGGAGCGTGACTGCCAGGGCGGTCACACCGGCCAGGGCCATGCCTCGGGCACGGGTCAGTAGAGCCATCGTGATGTCTCCTCCATGCGCCTGCGAGGTGAGCTGTCGGGTTCGGGTGGGGAGCACCCGGCCGCTCACGCGGCTTCACCCCAAGGACTCACGCCTGTCGACGTGGGACCACGAATCGTGGGTCCCCCGCTCCCGTTCTCGATGCGTTGCTGGCGTGTGGGCCAGGCGCTGGAGGGCGTGACGTGAACGGGATTCGGCGCCGTCCGCCCCATCCCACCGGTGGCGGGACTCCTTCACGGTAGCCAATGTCGCAGACGTGTCACAAACCCATCGGATGTGACATATGTCTCGTCACCGGGGCGCAACACCGGAGGAAAGTGCGAATTCGGGCGCGGGGAGCGCGCTCCGTGACGACCAGGCAACCCCCTGCAACCGAGCGCCCCGCGCCCGGCGACGATGGGCGCTGGTGGGCCGCGTCAGGCCAGCGTCAGGAAGAGCTTCTCGATCTTCTCCATGGACATCGGCGGCTCCTCGCCGCTCTGGCTGGCCGCGGCACACGCCTGCAGCTCCGCGGAGATGATCTTGAAGCCGGCCCGATCGATCGCCCGGGACACCGCAGCAACCTGGACCATCACGTCCGTGCAGTCGCGGCCCTCGTCGATCATGGTCACGATCCCGGCGACCTGGCCCTGGATCCGGCGCAGCCGGTTGACCACGTCCTTGCGGCACGTCTCATCGATGGCCATGGGCTTCCTCCCCTAGTGAGTACCCCGTAGGGTACCTGCGTTGTGCCGTTCGCGGGAGCCCCCACTTCCGGCACGTCGCGAGGGCTAGGCCGCGACGATGACCTGCTTGGCCTGGGCCCGCGACAGCTCAACGGCGCCGTCCGCGCTCTCCAGGCGCACTCCCCCGGCAGCGATGCTGACGTCCACGCGTCCGCCGGGCGTCGCGCCGATCCCACGCAAGGCGCCCATCGTGGCCTCGTCGGCCTGCAGCGACTCGGCGATCCGGAGCAGGGTCATCGCCCGCGGCTCCTCGTGGGCGGCGACAGCCAGCGACTGGCCCGGCAGCTCCCCCGTGGAGCGATCCCCCCGACCTCCGGCGAGCTCGCCCAACCCGGGGATGGGGTTGCCGAAGGGCGAGGTCGTGGGGTGGTCGAGGATCTCCACCAGCCGGCGCTCCACGGACTCGCTCATCACGTGCTCCCAGCGGCAGGCCTCGGTGTGGACCTCCTCCCAGGGCAGGCCGATCACCTCGACCAGCAGGCACTCGGCCAGCCTGTGCTTGCGCATGACGCGCGTGGCCAGGTCCGCTCCGCTGTCGGTCAGGACGATGTGGTGATCGTCCACATCCAGATCCACCAGGCCGTCGCGCTGCATCCGCGCCACCGTCTGCGACACGGTGGGCCCGCTCTGGCCGAGCCGCTCGGTGATCCGGGCCCGCATCGGCAGGATGCCCTCCTCCGACAACTCATAGATCGTCCGCAGGTACATCTCAGTGGTATCGATGAGGTCGCTCACGTGCCCCATTGTTCCCCACGGCGCGGCGATGCGTGGGACCAGCACGCGTAAACCCCGCTGGGTATCCGGTCGCGATCCGCCACGGCGCTGCGTCACTGCCTCCCGGCACGGATGCGGGCGCAGCGGTTGCCACCTAGGGTCGGGACCAGCGCCGGCGGTCAGGAGGACCAGTGCACCAGGTGATGTGGTTCCGCCGGGACCTCCGGACCCACGACCACCCCGCCCTCGCGCGCGCGGTCGCCGAGGCGGCCGGGGCGCCGGTCCTGCCCGTGTTCCTGGTCCTCCCCGGGCCGTGGCAGCGGCTGGGCGCAGCACCCCGGGCGTACGTGGCCGACTCGTTGGCGGCACTGCGTGCCGACCTCGGCGACCTGCACGTGCGGACCGGGGACCCCGCGGAGTCGTTGGTGGCCCTGGCCGAGGAGCTCGGGCCGATCAGCGTGCACGTCACGGCGGCGCACACCCCGCGCGGCCAGGAGCGCGACGCCCGGGTGGCCCGGGCCCTGGCAGCCGCCGGCTCCCGACTGGTCGCGACCGGCAGCAACTACGCCGTTCCGCCGGGATCGGTCCGCAAGGCCGACGGCGAGCCGTACCGCGTGTTCACCCCGTTCCACCGCGCCTGGTTGGCCGCCGGCTGGGGGGCGCCGATCCGCCGGCCGGCGCAGATCGAGGTCCTCGACCTGCCCGGGGAACCGTTGCCCATCGCCCAGCCACCGACCGGCACGACCCTGCTGGCGGCCGGGGAACGGGCGGCCATGGACCGGTGGGCCGAGTTCGTCGACGCGCACCTGGCCGACTACGGCGACCTGCGCGACCGCGCCGACCTGCCGGCCACCAGCCGGCTGTCCGTGCCGCTGCGCTGGGGCGAGATCCATCCACGGACGCTGCTGGCCGCGCTGCACCCGGAGCGGGACCGCCGGTTCATCGCGGAGCTGGGCTGGCGCGAGTTCTACGCCGACGTGCTGGTCCACAACCCGGGCACGCTCACCGAGAACCTCAACCCGGCATTCGACCGGATGGTGCACGACTCGGGTCCGGACGCGGACGACGCGTTCGCGGCCTGGGCCGAGGGCCGCACCGGATTCCCCCTCGTCGACGCCGGGATGCGTCAGCTGCGCGCCGAGGGGTGGATGCACAACCGGGTGCGGATGGTCGTGGCCTCCTTCCTGGTCAAGGACCTGCACCTGCCCTGGTGGCGCGGGGAGCGGGAGTTCATGCGCTGGCTGGTCGACGGCGACCCTGCCTCCAACGCCCATGGCTGGCAGTGGGTGGCCGGGTCGGGAACGGACGCGGCCCCCTACTTCCGGGTGTTCAACCCGGTCCTGCAGGGCCTGAAGTTCGACCCGGAGGGCGCCTACGTGCGCCGCTACGTGCCCGAGCTGGCCCACCTGGCGGGGCCCATCACCCACGAGCCGTGGAAGGTGCTCGACGGGTACGCCCACGGGTATCCGCAGCCCATCGTCGACCACGCCGAGGAGCGCGACGAGGCCCTGCGCCGCTACGCGGCGATCCGCTGATCGTCGATCTGGGCACCCAGGTGGCGCCGTCCCGGGGCGAGGCGTCCCTGCGTGGCACACTGGCCACGTGGCCATGCTCGCAGCGATCTCCCTCAAGGGCGGCGTCGGGAAGACGTCGATCTGCCTGGGGCTGGCCGCCAGCGCCTGGGCGGCCGGCCACCGGACGCTGGTCATCGATCTCGACCCGCAGGCGAACGCCACGGCGGCGCTCGATCCGCAGCCCTACGAGTTCACCACCAACGACGTGCTGGCCGACGGGCGCGAGGGGATCGCGGCGGAGGCGATCGTCGCCAGTGGCTGGGGTCCCGGGATCGACCTGATCGCCGGCGAGCGCGCACTCGAGCACCGCGCCCATGCGGAGGGCCCCGACTCCGCCCTGCGGCTGCGCACCACGCTCATCGGCGCCCTGGACCGGTACCACACCATCCTGATCGACTGCCCGCCCTCGCTCGGCGAGCTGACCCGCAACGCGCTGGCGGCTGCCCCGGCCGCCCTGATCGTCACCGAGCCCTCGTACTTCGCGCTCCAGGGCGCCGAGCAGGCGCTGGAGGCCGTGGACATCGCCCGCGCGGCCACCAACCTGGGCCTGCGCCCGGCCGGGATCGTGGTCAACCGGGTCCGCCACAGCGCGGAGCACGCCTACCGCCTCGACGAGCTGCGCCGGGCCTACCCCACGCTGGTGCTGGAGCCGCCGATCCCCGACCGGACCGCAATGGGTGCCGCCCAGGGTGCCGCCGTGCCCATCACCGCCATGCGCTCGCAGAGCGCGAAGGACCTGGTCGCCCTGTTCACCGAGCTGGCCGCAACCATCGAGGAGGGCCTGTCATGAGCACACCGGCACCGCGTCCAGCGCTGAAGCGGGCCGCCGACGCCCACATCCACCCCGCAGCCCCCGGCCACTCGCTGCACACGCTGCGCCCCGCCCTGCCCGACGACGCACCGGCGCCCGCCGTGCCCCATCCGGATGCCGCAGCGACAGCGCCCGCAGCCAAGGCCACCGGGTCGGCCGCCCGGACGGGCGAGCCCGGGCCGCATCGGCTGTCCGGGCCCCTGCGCGGCACCACCAGCGACAGCTTGCGCGCCGCCGCCAAGAAGGCGCGGACGCGCCCGTCGGGGAAGGCCGCGGAGAAGCCGGTCGACCTCGGGGTGAAGGTGCCCAAGTCGCTGCGCAAGGACTTCCGGGCCGCCGTGAAGGCCGACCGGAAGGATCCCGACGCAGTGGTGACCGCCCTGCTCAGGGCCTGGCTGGGCACCTGACACAATCGCGCCAGAACGCACCACCGCCACCGCGCCACCCGCCTGAGGATCGAGGAGACACGATGAGGCTTCACCGGACCACCACCGCCCTGGCCGCGCTGCTCATGGTGGGATCGCTCGGCGCCTGCGCTGACTACACCACCACCGGGGTGCCCTCCGAGGCCGAGGCTGCAGCCGAGGAGGCGGCGATGGAGCAGGGCAACCCCCTGGACGCCACCTCGTGGGCGCTCACCGGCTCCAGCATGAGCTCCGAGGATCTCGGCACGATGGGCATCACCGCGGACTTCTTCGCCGAGCAGATGTCCGGTCAGGGCCCGGTGAACAGCTACTTCAGCGACTACACGGTCGAGGGTTCGTCCATCGAGTTCGGTGAGATCGGGTCGACCCGCATGGCCGGCGAGCCGGCCCTCATGGAGGCAGAGACCGCCTACTTCGAGCTGCTCGGCACGGTGACCTCCTTCGAGCTCGCCGGCGACAAGCTGCTCCTCAAGGCCGAGGAGCAGGAGGTGCTCAGCTACGTCCCGGCCGACCAGGCCGGTTCGTCCACCGACGTCCAGGGCGCCAGTGGCAGCGCGGACATCAACGCGCTGGCCGGCACGCTCGTGGGGATGGCCGTGGCCGATGCGGAGAAGGCCACCACGGACGCCGGGTTCACCTTCCGGGTCACCTCCGTGGACGGCGAGCCGAATCCGGTCACGATGGACTACCGCGAGGACCGGATCAACGCCGAGGTCGAGGACGACAAGGTCGTGCGGGTCACGATCGGCTGATCCCCGCCCGGAGCGCGGTGGGGCCGAGCGGGCCGGCCCGGCTCCGTACACTGCTGGGCATGCCCCGCACCCACGACTCGGCGCCCGCCAGCACCGCTGGTGAGCCCGCCGGCCAGGCCACCGCCCCAAGGCCGCGCAGCTGGGCCCACCGCGAGGCCCAGGCCTACCGGCGCCGCCGGCGCGAGTACGTGGCTGCCACCAACGCCCTCGTGACGTGGCTGCAGGGGAGGCTGGAGGACGTCGACGAGATCGAGGCATTCGTCAGCGGACGGGCCAAGGAGGTCCGGTCGGTCGAGCAGAAGCTGCGCGCCCGCGACCGCGTCCAACCCGGTCGGGACAGTGCCTACACCGACCTCCCCGACCTCATCGGCGTGCGGGTCGTCGTCCGGCTCGAGAGCGAGATCGCGATCGTGGCCGAGGAGCTGCACCGGCTGCTCCTCGTCGACAAGGACGTCGACGCCCGCAACGAGCGCGCCCGCGAGGAGACGCCGGGCTACCGCGGCCGGCACTTCGACGTGCGCGCGCGGCCCGACAGCGACCTTCCCGAGCTGATCACCATCCAGCCGGCGGAGATCCAGGTCCGGACCCGGGCCGCGGACCTGTGGGCCTCCGTGGAGCACGAGCTGCGGTACAAGGGGGGCGACGAGCTGCCAGCGGCCCGCAGCCGACAGTTCGTCCTCGCGGCCAGCCTCCTGGAGCTGGCCGAGCGGGAGCTGGAGGACCTGCGTGCCTGGCAGGTGGACACCCAGCAGCACCGGGCAGGTGCGCCTGCCGCACTCACCCGCGAGGCGGCGGCACCGCTGGACGAGGCCGCCCTGGCGGAGTTCCTGGCCGCCCGCTACCCCGCAGCACCGAGCACGCCCCGCCGCCTCGGCTGGATGGTCGAGCTGCTGCGCGAGATGAACCTGGACTCCGCCGCCGCCCTGACCAAGCGCCTGCCCCCCACGCCGGACCCGCGGATCCTGGCCCTCGTCGAGGGCCGCGCCACCGTGGACACGGTACGCATGATCGACGACGAGCTGCTGCTCGTGGCGCCCGAGGCCTACATCAAGGCCAACAGGGCGGTCCCCGACGAGCGCAACCCGCAGCGGATCAGGACCCTGGAACGTCGACAGCGGCGGCTGGCGGCCGGCTGACCCCGACGACCGAGCCCCCGGCGGCCGGCCGATTCGCGGTCGGTGCGCGAGCGCATGGACGGTCCACGCGGACGGTTTCCCACGTCCGCCCGGTTTCCCACTCCCCGTTCCCCACGCCCGGATCCACCCCGTCCCACGCCCGGATCCCCACGCCCGGATCCCCACGCCCCGTTCCCACGCCCGGTTCCCACGCCCGGTTCGAGGTTCGCGAGAACGAACCTCGCGCCCGGTTGCGTCGTTCCCGGCCTCGGGGCCGGCCCTGAGCCGCGTTCACGCGCCTCCTCGCGCCCGCTCCGGTCGTTCCCACGCGCGAAGTCCGCCCGGGAACGACGGGAACGGCCGCACAGTTCGCCCCAGCCCCCGCCGGGCACCTCCCCATCGGCCAGATCGCCCGCGAGGTTGGCACCCCGGGTCCCACCCGGAGCCCAACGGGGTATGCAACGACGCCGGTCGCCACCAGTTCCCCAGTGAGCCGTCCACCGGCCACAGTGGGGACCCGGGCGATCCCTCGCGCGCCCCGCGCCGCTCGGCCTGGACGTGGCCGGCCGAGCGGCCCCGGTGGAGCGGCTCTGCCATCCGGCGCAAGGACGGCCCGGGTCCCCAGTCCACAGGGCTAGAGTCGAGCCCATGCTTCCCTGGGCAGGAGACCTCGCAGGCCGCCTCGACGAACTGGTGATCGACTCCGCTGCCCTGCGCGGGAACCCCCTGGGGGACCCGCACGAGCGCCCACTCTGGGTCTACGTCCCGCCCGGCTACGACGACGACCCCGAGATCCGCTACCCGGCGGTGTTCGTGATCCAGGGCTACACCGGGCACGTCGCGATGTGGGCCAACCGATCGCCCTTCCGACAGCCCTTCCCGGAGACTGCTGATGCCGTGTTCGCCGCCGGGGCGCCACCGTGCATCGTGGTGTACGTCGACGCCTGGACGGCCGTCGGCGGATCCCAGTTCGTCGACTCGCCCGGCACCGGGAACTACCACACGTACCTGTGCGACGAGGTCGTGCCGTTCGTGGACGCCCGGTACCGGACCATCGCCGAGCGGGAGTCGCGAGCGATCATGGGCAAGTCGAGCGGCGGGTTCGGCGCGATGATCACGCCGATGCTGCGCCCCGATGTGTTCGGCGCCCTGGCCACCCATGCCGGCGACGCCCTGTACGAGCTGTGCTACGTCCCGGAGTTCGGCGCCGTGGTCCGCGCCCTGCGGGCCTACGACGGCGACCCGGCACGGTGGTGGGCGGACTTCACCTCGCGCACCGCGTTCACCAAGCCCGAGGATGACCTGATCCTGGGCATCTACGGGGTTGCGGCCTGCTTCTCCGCCGACCCGGACGGCACACCCGTCCTGCCGTTCGACCCGGTCACCGGCGTGCTGCGCCCGGAGGTCTGGGCGCGCTGGCTGGACCGCGACCCGGTCCGGATGGCACCGCTGCGCGCCGATGCGCTGCGGTCCCTGCGGGCCGTCTGGATCGACGCCGGCTCCTCCGACGACTACTACCTGGACATCGGGGCGCAGGCCTTCCGCGCGGAGCTGGCGACGGCACGGGTCCCCGACGAGCGGATCCACTTCGAGCTGTTCCCGGGCACGCACGGCGGCATCGACCACCGCTACCCGATGGCCCTGGAGTGGCTCTCCCGCCGGCTGGCCCGCTGACCCGATCCCCCCGTGCCATCGGGGGAACCGGCTGCCTACACTGATTCGGGTGACGCCCGAGGCGACGGGATTCCTGCTCTCGACGGCCGCTGCATCGGCCGCCCTGCTGGGCTGGGTCGCGGTCGCGGCGAAGCGCACCTGGACCGACCGCAATGTCGGGTACGCCCTGCTGTTCTCGGCCGCCGCGATGCTGGCGATCAGCATCGTCGAGCTCCTGCCGCCCGGCCTGCGGGACCCGTCGCAGCGCGGGGCGACCCTCCTGCTGTTCGCCGTGGGGTTCCTGGCCGTGCCTGCGCTGCGCCGGGTGCTGGCGCGGATGCTGCCCTCGCTGGGCACCACCCAGAGCACCGCGTTGCTCGTGATGCTCGCCATCGCCCTGCACAACGTCCCGGAGGGTGCCGTGCCCTTCGCGGCGACCGCGATCAGCCTGCGCGCCGGGCTCATCACGGCACTGGCGATCGGGCTGCACAACATCCCCGAGGGGATGGCCGTCTCGACCGCGGTCCTGGCCATGGGGGGCACGCGACGTCGGGCGCTGGCCTACACCGGCGTCTCGGTCCTCGGTGAGATCCTCGGCGCGGTGATCATCCTCGTGGTGGGCAGCGCGCTGAGCCCCACCGGCGCCGCCGTCCTGCTCGCGTTCGTCGCCGGGATCATGGTGTCCCTGTGCGTCACCCAGCTGATCCCCGCAGGGGTCGGCCTGGTGTCCGGCGCGGCGGGGCAGCGCGTGGCCATCGCGGCTGCGCAGTCCCAGGGCTGAGCCGGACCCCACCGGCCCACCGGCACCGGCGCCACCTGCTCACGGGGTGCCGGAGCCGGCTGCGAGGTACCGTCACCCGATGGATCAGTCGCCCACGTCGATCACGCGCTCCACGATCATCGCCACCGTGCACACGGCCCTCGAGGCCATGCCCGGGGTGCTGGCCGCCTTCCTGGGCGGCAGCGACGCGACGGGACGGACCGATGGGCTCTCCGATGTCGACGTGGTCGTCGTCGTGGAGGACGGTGCCGTGGAGGCCGCGTTCGACACCGTCCACGACGCGCTGGCCGAGCTGTCGCCGATCGCCCACCGGTGGCGGCTGGCGGATCCCACCTGGCATGGGAACCCCCAGGAGTTCCTGTCCCTCCGCGACGCCGACGCGGCGCACTTCCTCGACCTGGTGGTCATGCGGCGCGCAGGCGGCGAGCGCTTCCTCGAGGCGGAGCGCCACGGCCGGCCGATGGTGCTCTTCGACCGCGCGGCTGTCCTCGAGCCCGTGCCGCTGGACCGGGAGGCCCTGCGGGCCCGGATCGACGACCGCCTGGCCGTCCTGCGCGAGCGGTTCCCGCTGTTCCAGACGCTGGTCACCCGGGCGGTGCGCCGGGGGTTCGTCGCCGAGGCCGCGGTCGCCTACCAGGACCACACCTACCGACCGCTGATCGAGCTGCTGCGCATCCGGCACTGCCCCGACCGGTTCGACTACGGCGCCCGGTACCTCGACCGCGACCTCCCGCCCGCCCTGCGCGCCGAGGTGGAGGCCCTGGCGCTGCCCCGGACCCTCGACGAGGTGGAGGCCTTCCGGGCCCGGGCGCAGGTGCTGTTCGACGCGACCCTGGCAGAGTGCACGCGGGCGGGAGTCGATCCGGCAGTCAGGCCGTGACGCTCAGGGAACCAGCCGGTCCAGTGCCCGGGCGACCCCGTCCTGGTCGTTGCTGGTCGTGATCACCTCGGCTGCGGCCAGCACCTCGGGGTGGGCATTCGCGGGTGCGACCGACACACCTGCGAACGCGAGCATGCCCAGGTCGTTGCGGCCGTCACCGATCGCGGCGACCTGGTCGGCGCTGACCCCGCGGCGGGCGCACAGGCGGCTCAGCGCATCGGCCTTGTCGACGCCGGCCCGGGTGATCTCCAGGTGGGTGGCCGTCGAGGCCAGGGCGACCAGGCCGTCGGGCACGACCACCAGGCCGGTGATGTCGTCCGCGTGTGCGAGCAGCAGGATCTTGTCCGGGCCGGCGCGCTCGGCGGACAGGTCGGCCACGTCCGGGGCGCATCCCACGATCGAGGCCTCCTCGCGGATCAGGCCATCGACGCGATCGACGAGCCACCGCTCGCCGGCATACCAGCAGGCCGACATCCCCGCGGCGTCCGCAGCGGCGACAACCTGCCGGGCGAGCCGAACGGGCATCGGCCGCCGGTCGAGGACCCGAAGCTCCCCGGACTCGGCGTAGCAGCCGGTCAGCGCCCCTTGGGAGGCGATGAACTCCGCGGGCGCCACCAGCGTGAGTCGATCGAGGATGGGCCAGAGCGCACGGGGCGGCCGTGACGTGGTGAGCACGACCGCCACCCCGGCGCGACGGACCCGGTCGATCGCGGCGGCGGTTGCCGGGGTGACCTCGTGCCGACTGTTCAGCAGGGTGCCGTCGACGTCGATCGCGACCAGGCGGATCACGCCCGTGCCGCCCCGTGGCCCGGGGAGGGACGGCCGTCGAGGCTGATGGACGTGGCAGGGCTCATCCGCGTGGCGACTCCGCGGCGGCCTTCAGCGCCACGAGCGTCCGGCGGATGTTGCGCAGGTTGTGCTCGTCGCGCGGGCCGGGGATCATCAGCGAACCTGCCGAGCTGAGCAGCCGGCCACGTCTCCCGTCGCGCCGGTCCACCCAGGTCTCGCTGACCGTGCAGCCCCCATCGGTGGCGGCGATCTCGTAGGACCACGTCGACACGGGGAACGGGCCGAGATCGACGTCGAACGCGAACGCCCTGCCCCGGTCGGCACTGGTCACCCGGCAGCGCGTGGCCCAGATCCAGGGCCCGCGGCGATTCGTGCCCCAGAAGGTGTCGCCCACCCCGAGCCGCTCGGCGGCTCCCACGGCGCCGGTCGCCTCCGGGGAGAAGCGTCCCACCGCCGCGACGTCGGCGATCAGGTCATAGACCACCCCGGGCTCGGCCGAGATGTGGATCGAGTCGCTGACCATCCTGCCCATGGCGGGGAGTCTAGGCGGGCACGCTGACCGTGGGCCGCGGCCACGTGCCGGCCCCCTGCGCTACTCCGCGGCCTTCGAGCGCGGGTCCAGCATCGTCAGGGCCATCCGGGAGGGCTCCAGGGCAAGGATCTCGTGGGGCACGCGGGATCCGATGTGAACCAGCCCGCCGGGGCTGAGCTCCACATGCTCCCCATCCGCGCCCACGCGCAGGCGACCATCGAGGACCTGCAGGAGGATCGGCACCGCCGCGGTGTGCTCGGTGAGCTCCTGCCCCTCATCGAAGGAGAACAGGACGACCCTGGCACCCTCCGCCTTCAGCACCGTGCGCGAGACGGTCGACCCGGAGGCCACCTCCACCAGCGCGCCCAGTTCAGCGATGTGCTCCATGAAGTCTCCTTCGTCGTTGCTGGTAGTCGATTCCGACGTATGAATCGACCGGATCGACTACCAGCGCCGGGGGGTGAGAGGGGTGGGGCTACGAGCCGATCTTCTCCCAGCCGCGGCGGGGGGCGTGACTGCCCTGCTCGTGCGGGCCGCGATCGCGGTAGACGACGTAGGGCCGGAAGACGTAGCCGAGCGGCGCGGAGAAGGCGTGGACCAGCCGGGTGAACGGCCAGATCATGAAGACCAGCATCCCGGCGACGGCGTGGATGCGGAACGACAGCGGAGCGTCAGCCATGAGCTCCCCCTGCGGCTGGAGGGTGAGGATCGAGCGGAACCACACCGACACGTCCTCGCGGTAGTTGTGCCCCGCACCGAGCACGCCGGCACCGACCAGCGTGGTCAGGACCCCCAGGCAGATCGCGGCAACCAGGAAGACGTACATCGTCTTGTCGTTCTTCGTGGTGGCGGCGAAGACCGGACCGACGGTGCGGCGGCGGTAGATCAGCAGCGCGATCCCGATCAGCGTCGCCGCACCCGCGAACAGCCCGAGCCCGACAGCCATGGCGTGGTACACGCCCTCGGAGATCCCGACCGCCTCGGTCCAGGACTCCGGGACCAGCAGGCCCACGATGTGCCCGCCCACCACGGCGAGCATCCCGAGGTGGAACAGGGGGCTGGCGATCCGGATGAGCGTGCGCTCGTAGAGCTGGCTGGAGCGCGTGGTCCAGCCGAACTTGTCGTAGCGGTAGCGCCAGATGGTGCCCACGACGAACGTGGTGATCGCCACGTACGGCAGGACGTCCCACAACAGGATCTCGGTGGTGGTCATCGGCGGGCTCCTGTCGGGGTGAGGCTGGTCGGGAAGGGTTCGAGGCCGACCTCCTCCACGGGCGGCCCCGAGGCGGCCAGCTCGGCCATCCGCGCGGCCACCTCGCGGGTGACCTCCGGCAGGGTCGCGACAACGGCGTCCAGCACGTGCGAGTACGCCGACCCGAGGTCGTGCAGCGCCTCGCGCAGCAGCCCGATCGGGGCGGCGTGCTCGGCGAGCAGGGCGTCGCCGGTGACCCGGTCGCCAACCGCTGCGAACTCCAGGACCACCGCGAGGTGGTCGGGCAGCTCCTCGTTGCCGATCGTGAAACCGCTGGCCTCGTAGGCCTGCTTGAACCGCAGGATGGCCACGCCACGGTTGCGCGTGTCCCCGTTGGTCCAGTAGGTCAGGAACGGGCACGCGCGGCGCTTCATGTCGAAGATCTCCACGTAGTGCCGCTGCACGTCGCCGATGGGGATGCCGTCGAGGTGCGCCAGGAACTCCTCCAGCGGGGTTCGGACCGGCTCGGGGAGCTCGGCCACCGCGGCGGCCAGGCCGTCGAGGCGCTCGAGCAGCGGGCCGTCCGGGTAGGCCAGCAGCCAGGAGCACGCCAGCCGGGTGGCGGCGATGTCGCGCTCGGACATCCCCCGCACCCGGAACCCGTCGACCGGCGACTTCGGCCGGCGCAGGCGCAGCGGGAGCCCGAGGAACTCCGACGCCTCCCGGGCGCCCACTCTCGTCAGCGGGGTCATGACGGCACCTCGATCGCTGTCGGCGCGCCGGATGCCGGGCATGCCGAGCGGGACCGCGCCGTCCCAGTTGAGCAGGTTCACCCGGCGCCGCGGCGTCCTCCGTCGGCACGTAGGCCTCGGCGGTCTGCCGTGCCTTGAGGGCGTGGAAGTTCTCCACGGCCACCGGCATCGGCCGCCCCGAGGCCTCGCCGAAGGGCCCGGACGCGCTGAACCCGCCGGGCCCGCCCTCGTAGTCCAGCGAGCAGCCGAGCTCCTCGAGCTCGCGGCCGGCCTCGGCGTGGGCCTTGGGGATCACGTAGCGGTCCTCGTACTTGGCGATCGCCAGGAGCCGGTACAGCTCGTACACCTCGTCGCCGGTCAGGCCCACGGACTCGGCTATGGACTCGTCGCCCTCGCCGCCGAGGTTGCGGTCGCGCATGTAGGAGCGCATCGCGGCCAGGGTCGCCAGCGAGCCGAGCACCGGGCCGGGGTCACCGGCGGTGAACAGCTCAGCGAGGTACTCGACCGGGATCCGCAGGCTGGTCAGCGCCCCGAACAGGGTGTCGGCGTCCTCGGCGTCGTGGCCGGTCTCGCGCAGGGCGTCGACGACCGGCGACAGCGGCGGGATGTACCAGACCATCGGCATGGTGCGGTACTCCGGGTGCAGCGGCAGCGCGACCCGGTACTCCTTGGCCAGCTTGTACACCGGCGAGCGACGGGCGGCGTCGATCCAGTCCGCGGGGATGCCGTCGCGCTGGGCGGCAGCGACCACCTCCTGGTCGTGCGGGTCGAGGATCAGGTCGAGCTGGGCCTCGTAGAGGTCCTTCTCATCGGGTGTCGCCGCCGCCGCGGTCACCCGCTCGGCGTCGTAGAGGAAGATCCCGAGGTAGCGCAGCCGGCCCACACAGGTCTCCGAGCACACAGTGGGCAGCCCGACCTCGATGCGCGGGTAGCACATCGTGCACTTCTCGGCCTTGCCCGTGCGGTGGTTGAAGTAGACCTTCTTGTAGGGGCAGCCGGTGACGCACATGCGCCAGCCGCGGCAGGCGTCCTGGTCGACCAGCACGATGCCGTCCTCGGAGCGCTTGTACATCGCCCCGCTGGGGCAGGCCGCCACGCATGCCGGGTTCAGGCAGTGCTCGCAGATGCGCGGCAGGTAGAACATGAACGCCTGCTCGAACTCCATCTTCACCCGGTCGCCGACCTGGTCGCGGATCTTGATCACGATCGGGTCCTTGGGGGCCAGCTCCGGTCCGCCGCCGAGGTCGTCGTCCCAGTTGGCCGACCAGCGGATCTGCATCGGCTTGCCCGAGATCAGCGACTTCGGCCGCGCCACCGGCGTGTGCTCCCCGAGGGGTGCCGAGATCAGCGTGTCGTACTCGTAGGTCCACGGCTCGTAGTAGTCGCTCATCTCCGGCAGCACCGGGTTGGAGAAGATCTTGGTCAGCCGGGAGAACCGGGAGCCCGAGCGCAGCTGCAGCTTGCCGCGCTTGAGCACCCAGCCGCCCTGCCAGCGCTCCTGGTCCTGGTAGGTCCGCGGATACCCCTGGCCGGGCCGGGTCTCCACGTTGTTGAACCACGCGTACTCCACGCCTGCGCGGTTGGTCCACGCCTGCTTGCAGGTCACCGAGCAGGTGTGGCACCCGATGCACTTGTCGAGGTTCATCACCATGCCGACCTGGGCCATCACGCGCATCTCAGTACTCCACTTCTTGCGCGCGACGGCGGATCACGGTGATCTCGTCGCGCTGGTTGCCGGTGGGCCCCAGGTAGTTGAAGGCGAAGCTCAGCTGGGCGTAGCCGCCGACGATGTGCGTCGGCTTGATCATCAGCCGGGTCAGCGAGTTGTGGATGCCACCGCGCAGGCCCGAGGTCTCGGTCCGCGGGACGTCCACGGTGCGGTCCTTCGCGTGGTACATGTACACGGTGCCCGCCGGCATCCGGTGGGACACCACAGCGCGGGCCACCACCACGCCGTTGCGGTTGTAGGCCTCGATCCACTCGTTGTCCTTGACCCCGATCGTCTCGGCGTCCTCGGGCGACATCCAGATCTCCGGCCCGCCGCGCGACAGCGACAGCATGAACAGGTTGTCCTGGTACTCGGAGTGGATCGACCACTTCGAGTGCGGGGTCAGGTAGCGCACCGTCACCTCCTTGCCCCGCCCAGTGGTCTGGTCACCGAAGATGCGGTGCATGTTCAGCGGCGGGCGGAAGATCGGCAGGTTCTCCCCGAGCTCGCTCATCCAGTCGTGGTCGAGGAAGAAGTGCATCCGCCCGGTCAGCGTGTGCCACGGCTTGAGCCGCTCCACGTTGATGGCGAAGGCGGTGTACCGCCGGCCGCCGTGCTCGGAGCCGGACCACTCCGGGGAGGTGATCACCGGCACCGGACGTGCCTGGGTGTCGGCGAACGTGATCCGCTTGCCGCCCTCGTCCTCGGCGAGGTCGGCCAGGCGCATGCCCGTGCGCTTCTCCATGTCGCGGAAGCCGTCGACCGCGATCCGGCCGTTGGTGGTGCCGGACAGGGCCAGGATCGTCTCGCAGGCGTTGACGTCGGTGACCAGCGACGGCCGACCGGCAGCCGGCCCGTCGGGGATCACCCCGTTGACCCGGGCCAGGAGGGCGACCTCGGGCGTGGGGTCCATGTGCACGCCCTTGGTCAGGGTGCCCAGCTTCTCGACCAGCGGGCCGAGCGCCGACATCTTGGCCCCGATGGCGGTGTAGTCCCGCTCCACGGCGACGAACTTCGGCGCCGTCACGCCCGGGATGAGGTCCACCTCACCCGTGCGCCAGTCGCGGACCACGCCGCCAGGGACGGCCAGCTCGTCGGGGGTGTCGTGCTGCAGCGGGACGCTCACGATGTCGGTGCGGGTGTCCAGGACGCCCTTGGCCAGCTCGGAGACCCCGCGGCCGAGGGCCTGGAAGATCTCGTAGTCGCTCTTGGTCTCCCAGGGCGGGTCGATCGCCGGGGTGAAGGCGTGCACGAACGGGTGCATGTCCGTGCTGGACAGGTCGTGCTTCTCGTACCAGGTGGCCGCCGGCAGCAGCACGTCGCCGAACAGGCCGGTCGAGGTCATCCGGAAGTCGATGCTGACCAGCAGGTCGAGCTTGCCCTCGGGGGTCTCCGCGCGCCAGGTCACGTCCTGCGGGCGCAGCTCGTCGGGGGTCTCCTCGGCGCGCACCGCGTTGGCCGTGCCGAGCAGGTGCTTGAGGAAGAACTCGTTGCCCTTGGAGCTCGAGCCCAGCAGGTTCGCCCGCCAGACGGTGAGCACCCGCGGCCAGTTCTCCGGGGCGTCGGGATCCTCGACGGCGAACTTCAGCTCACCGGACTTCAGCTTCTCCACCACGTAGTCCGACGGGGCCATCCCTGCGGCCTTGGCGTCCTCAGCGATGGTCAGCGGGTTGCGGTTCAGCGCGGGGAAGCTGGGCATCCAGCCCGAGCGCGCCGACTGCGCCAGGGTGTCGATCATCGAGCGCCCCACGAAACGGCCCTCGCCCAGTGGCGAGGCCAGGCCCTCGGCGCCCAGCGCGTCGTAGCGCCACTGGCCGGTGTTGACGTACCAGAACGCGGTGCCGATCATCTGCCGCGGCGGCCGCGACCAGTCCAGGCCGAAGGCCAGCTGCGCCCATCCCGTGACGGGACGGCACTTCTCCTGGCCGACGTAGTGCGCCCATCCGCCGCCGTTCACTCCCTGGCAGCCGGTGAGCGTGATCAGGGCCAGGAACGTCCGGTAGATCGTGTCGGAGTGGAACCAGTGGTTGGTCCCGGCTCCGAGGATGATCATCGAGCGACCGCCGGACTCCTCGGCGTTGGCCGCGAACTCCCGGCCGATCCGCTCGGCCATGGCCGCCGGCACGCCGGTGATCTCCTCCTGCCACGCCGGCGTGTAGGGCGCGGGGTCGTCGTAGCCTGTCGGCCACTCGCCCGGGAGGCCCTCACGACCCACGCCGTACTGGGCGAGCATGAGGTCGTAGACGGTGGTGACCAGCCGCGGGCCGGCTGCCGTGGCCAGCTCAGCCGCGGGCACGCCGCGGTGGTGGACGCCGCCGCCCTCGCTGCCCTCCTGGCCGACGTCGAAGCGCGGCAGCAGCACCTCGGCGGTGGTCGAGCCGGCCGCCCCGAACAGGCTCAGGGCCGGGTCGATCCCCTCGAGGTCGAGGTTCCACTTCCCCTCACCCTCGGCCCCGTAGCGGAAGCCCATCGAGCCGTTCGGGATGTGCGGGCGGCCAGTGGCCGAGTCGACCAGGACGGTCTTGAAGTTGGCGTTCTCGCTGGTGTCGCCCAGGTCCGCCGCGGTGACGAACTTGTCCGGCACGTACGCGCCGTCCTTCTCGCGCAGCGTGACCAGGAACGGCAGGTCGGAGAACTTCTTCACGTAGTCGACGAACCGCGGCACCTGCCGCTCGATGAAGAACTCCTTGAGGATCACGTGGCCCATCGCCATGCCCAGGGCGCCGTCGGTGCCCGGGTGCGGGCTCATCCACTCGTCGGCGAACTTCGTGTTGTCGGCGTAGTCCGGGCTGACGGTCACGACCTTCTGGCCGCGGTAGCGCGCCTCGGCCATGAAGTGCGCGTCCGGGGTCCGGGTCTGCGGGACGTTCGCGCCCCACATGATCAGGTAGGAGGCGTTCCACCAGTCAGCGGACTCCGGCACGTCGGTCTGGTCGCCGAAGACCTGCGGGGAGGCCACCGGGAGGTCGGCGTACCAGTCGTAGAAGCTGAGCATCGCCCCCCCGATGAGGCTCACGAACCGCGCGCCGGCGGCGTGGCTGGCCATCGACATCGCCGGGATCGGGGAGAACCCGAACACCCGGTCCGGGCCGTGGGCGTCGATCGTGTGGACATGGGCGGCCGAGATCAGCTCGATCGTCTCCGGCCACGAGGCACGCACCAGGCCGCCCTTGCCGCGGGCCCGCTGGTAGCGGCGGCGGGTGTCGGGATCGTTGACCACCGCGGCCCACGCCTTCACCGGGTCGCCGCCGTTGGCGGCCTTCGCCGCGCGGTAGGCCTCGAGGAGCACCCCGCGGATGTAGGGGTAGCGCACGCGCGTGGGCGAGTAGGTGTACCAGGAGAAGGCCGCGCCGCGAGGGCAGCCACGGGGCTCGTACTCCGGGGAGTCGACGCCCACCGACGGGTAGTCGGTCTGCTGAGTCTCCCAGGTGATGATCCCGTCCTTGACGTAGACCTTCCACGAGCAGGAGCCGGTGCAGTTGACCCCGTGCGTCGAGCGCACCACCTTGTCGTGGCTCCACCGGTCACGGTAGAAGGAGTCGGCGTCACGGCCACCGTGCTTGGTCACCGTGCGCAGGTCCGCCGACACCTCCCCCTTGGCCAGGAACCGGCCGGCGCGGACCAGGAACTCGTCGGTGGCACTCG
Organism: uncultured Actinomycetes bacterium; assembly: GCA_963774745.1. Taxonomy (GTDB): domain Bacteria; phylum Actinomycetota; class Actinomycetes; order S36-B12; family CAIYMF01; genus Prado023. The sequence goes on from CAVZGE010000007.1 coordinate 210,647, forward strand.
TGGTCATGATCACTTCTTCTTCCGTGGGGACGGGGTCGCTGCCTTCTTGGTCGATGCCTTCTGCGTCGCCCTGGGGGCGGGGTCCGACGGCTCAACGGTCCACTCGGGGTCCACGTCCGGGCGGCGCAGGTGGGCCACGCACAGCCCTGGGCGGGGGAACACGTCGAGGCTGGCCAGCGTGACCGGCTGGGTGGTCCTGGACAGGACCTCACCGAGCAGCTCGGCGTGGATGTCGCAGATGACCGGATGCTCGTGCACCAGCTCCGCATAGGGACATGCCCGCAGCGTGATCTCGTCGCCGACGGGGTTGCGCACAGCCTCGAAGCCGAAGTCGGTGAGCACCCGGGTCGCCTGGTCGACAGCAGCCTCGACGGAGTCAGCGGGACCGACATCCGGGCCGGCCTCAGCCCACGTCGCAGCAGCCAGCCGGGCGACGTCCGAGGCGCTGGCCCGGTCGAGCTCGGAGTCCAGCGCGCGCGCGAGCTCCCGGATCGAGGCTGATGCGGTCCCGGAGTAGAGCCAGTGCGGACGTCCCCGGGTGGATCGCTGGTCCGGGACACGGGTGATCCGCCCCGAGGCCAGCAGGGCGTCGAGGTGACCGCGGACGGTGTTCGGGTGCAGGCCGACCGCCTCGGCGATCTGCTCGACCCGGACGACGTCGTCGGCAGCCTCGATGAACTCCAGGACGGCCGCCCGCGAGTCGCCTCCCGAGGTAGCGGGTCCGGGCCGCGGGCCGCGCACGGAGCCGATCCGCGCCAGGGCCCGCCCGACCGAGTGCAGGGGGATCGATGTCGCGCTCACGGGGCATGTCTACCACATAAACACGGACGTGGGAATAAACCCGGGGTCTATGTTTGACGGTGTGATCAAAGGGTGTAGCGTGCGCCTCGTCACCACCTGAAGGAGGCAGCACCATGGCCGCACCGGCCCTCACCCCGGCCCTCCCGCCGGCCGCGACCGAGGAACCGGGGAAGGTCCGGGTCCTGGTCATCTCGACGATCGCCTTCACCCTGATGTTCGCCGTCTGGCTGATGTTCGGGGTGCTGGGAATCCCGATCCGCAAGGAGTTCGGGCTCACGGACGTGGAGCTGGCCTGGATCACCGCGGTCGCTGTGCTCAATGGCGCGATCTGGCGGCTGCCAGCCGGCATCATCACCGACCGGCAGGGCGGGCGGAAGATCTTCGCCCTCATGCTGGCCGCGACCGCAGTCCCGGCCTACCTGATCTCCACGGTCACCAGCTACCAGATGCTGCTGTTCTACGCGTTCCTCGTCGGGTTCGCCGGCAACTCCTTCAGCGTCGGCATCGCCTGGGTCTCGGCATGGTGGCCACCGCAGCACCAGGGCCTCGCACTCGGGATCTTCGGTGCGGGTAACGTCGGCGCCTCGGTCACCAAGTTCATCGGCCCAGCGCTCATCGTGGCCGTCCCCGCGGCCGGGTACATGGGTGGCTTCGTCCCCGGCGGCTGGCGCTTCGTCCCCTTCATGTACGCGGTGCTCCTGCTGATCATGGCCGCCGTCACGTGGTTCGCCTCACCGCGCCACGACCACAAGCCCGGCGCGGACCGCACGGTCGGTCAACTCCTGCAGCCCCTGAAGCAGATGCGCGTGTGGCGGTTCAGCCTCTACTACGTCGTCACCTTCGGCGCGTACGTCGCGCTGGCGGCCTGGCTGCCCAAGTACTACGTCGACGTCTACGACCAGTCCCTGTCCCACGGCGCGCTGCTGACCGCGACCTTCATCTTCCCCGCGTCGCTGCTGCGCCCCCTCGGCGGCTGGATGAGCGACCGGTTGGGTGCCCGGCGGGTCATGTACTGGACCTTCACGACCATCCTGCTGGCCAGCGGAGTGCTGATGATGCCCTACGGGTACATCGTCCTGACCAACCCGGACGGCACCTCCGACGAGGTCATGCCGTGGAGCGTGGGGGTGGTCCTGTTCGCGGTCCTCGTGTTCGTCATCGGCTGCGCCATGGGCATCGGCAAGGCTGCGGTCTACAAGCACATCCCGGAGTACTTCCCGCGTGACGTGGGAGCAGTCGGCGGCCTGGTCGGCTCCCTCGGGGCCCTGGGCGGGTTCTTCCTCCCGCTCCTGTTCGCCTACACCGCCCGCTGGAGCGGCATGCCGCAGTCGACCTTCTTCGTGCTCTTCGCCGTCACCGCCGTGGCGATGGTGTGGATGCACCTGACCATCCACCGGATGCTGCACGCCGCCAGCCCCGAACTGGCCAACAAGTTCGAGCACGACCAGTTGGCCGACCCGGCCGCTGCGCACGACTCATCTGCCGAGCCCGTCACGGTCGGCGCCACCATGGAGAGGACGGATGGCTGACATGGCCACTCCCGCTGCACCCCCGGCCCCGGTCCGCCGGGGTGCCGACTGGCTCGAGAGCTGGACCCCCGAGGATCCCGACGCATGGGACTCCGGGCGTGCCTGGAAGACCCTGTGGGTCACCACCTTCAACCTGACCCTGGCATTCGCCACCTGGTTCCTGGTGTCTGCGCTGGCCCCGAAGCTGAACAACATCGGCTACGACCTGAGCAAGGGCCAGCTGTACTGGCTGGTGGCCATGCCCGGCCTCGCCGGCGGCACGCTGCGCCTGATCTGGACGTTCCTGCCCCCGATCATGGGCACCCGCAAGCTGGTGACCCTCACCTCGGCGCTGCTGGTCCTCCCCGCGATCGGCTGGGGGCTGGCCGTGCAGAACCCGGACACCCCGTACGCCGTGCTGATGTTCCTGGCGGCGCTGGCAGGCATCGGCGGCGGTGCCTTCTCCGGCTTCATGCCCTCGACGTCGTACTTCTTCCCCAAGGCCAAGCAGGGCACCGCGCTGGGGGTCCAGGCCGGGATCGGCAACTTCGGCGTGAGCCTGGTGCAGTTCGTGGTGCCGTGGATCGTCGGGATCTCGATCATCGGTGCCTCGCAGCGCTTCGTCGACGTGAAGAAGGGTGTGGACAAGGAGGTCTGGTACCAGAACGCCGGCTACATCTGGGTGCCGTTCATCATCGTCGGGGTCATCCTCGCGTGGACCCTGCTGCGCAGCGTCCCGGTCCAGGCCCGCGGGGTGAAGGACCAGTTCGACATCTTCAGCAACAAGCACACCTGGCTGATGACCGTGCTCTACGTCATCACCTTCGGCACCTTCTCCGGCCTTGCCGCCCAGTTCGGGCTGCTGATCAAGAACCTCTTCGGCGCTGACGCCTTCGGCGCCGCGGGCGTCGACGCGGCGAAGTACGTGTTCTGGGGCGCGCTGGTCGGCTCGGCAGCCCGCATCGCCGCCGGCCCGATCGCCGACCGTGTCGGCGGCGCGAGGGTCACCCTGGTGTCCACCCTGGGGATCGCCGTGGCCGCCGGCTACACGGCGACGACCGTGGCCCCCGACTCCGCCGACCAGTTCACCGCGTTCTTCTGGGGCATGATCGTGATCTTCTTCTTCACCGGGGTCGGCAACGCCTCCACGTTCAAGCAGATGCCGATGATCTTCGCGCCCCGGCAGGCAGGCGGCGTGATCGGCTGGACCGCAGCGATCGCCGCCTACGGCCCGTTCTTCTTCGGGGTCCTCCTCGCAGCCATCGCGCCCGGGATCTTCTTCGCCGGGCTCGCGGTGGTCGCGCTCATCGGGTCGGCGATCACGTGGCACTTCTACGCCAAGCCGGGCGCGGAGATGCCCAGCTGATGATCGACCACCCGCGGGGCGGCTTCCCGGCGCGCGAGCGCCCGGGGACCCGCCCTGCGGCGCGTCGTGATCGGGCTCAGGTGGGCAGCGGCAGCCAGCGGACGGTCCCCCCGGCGGCCACCCCACCCGGGGGAAGGACACCGAACCCGGTGGCGGCCGCGAGCCCGCGCAGCATCCCGGACCCCAGGTGGCTTCCCGGGACGAACTCCGCACCCACCAGGCGGCCGAGGACCAAGCGGTCCTCGTGCGCCGGGGCGCCCACCGCCTCCGCGCAGGTGACCTCAGCCAGCTCGGGCAACGGTGGACGCGCGGCCAGCCCGGCGAGGATCGGCGCACCGAGGCTCATCAGGGTCACGATCGCGCTCTGCGGGTTCCCGGGGAGCCCGACCAGCCACGCACGACCGCGGTCGAGGGTGGCCGCCAGCATCGGGTGCCCGGGGCGCACGGCCACGCTGTCGATCACCACCTCGCCGTCGCACAGCGCGATGGCACCGTGGAGATGGTCGACCGGTCCGGCCGCCGTGCCCCCCGTGGTCAGCACCACGTCGGCAGCCGCGGCCGCACGCCGGATCGCCTCGACATGCGCGGTGAGCGTGTCCTCGCAGCGCTCGACCAGGACGACGTCCGCGCCCATCCGGACGACCCAGGCCGGAACCTGGGGCCCGAGGGAGTCGCGCACCAGGCCGCGCGCCGGGATGCCGGCCGTGGCCAGCTCGTCGCCGAACAGCACGAGCGCCACCCGGGGCCGGGGAACCACCACGAGCTCGTCATGGCCCGAGGCGGCCGCCAGGCCGATCATGGCCGGGGTCATCATCGTGCCGGCCACCGCCAGCACCTCTCGCACCGAGCACTCCTCCCCTTCCGGGCGGACATGGGCGGCCCCGTCGGGCGCCGGGGCGCTCAGCAGCTCGGCCCCACCACGCACCTGGACCTGGCCGTCCTCGCTGCGGACCACGGCGTCTGCCCCCACCGGGACCACCCCGCCCGTGGCGATGACGACAGCCTGCCCGGGGGTCAGTGGGCCGGGGACGGGCCGCCCCGCCAGGGACTGCCCGACGATCGTCCAGGGCCCGGGACCTGCCACGGCCCAGCCATCCATGGCCGAGGTGTCGAACGAGGGCAGTGCGCACAGGGCAACGAGGTCCTCGGCCAGGACCAGACCGTCGCAGGTCGCCAGGACGTGGCGGACCGGCGCCAATGGGCGCACCGCCGTGGCCAGTGCTGCCCGTGCGTCATCCCAGCGCGGCTCGACGAGCGTCATCGCACGGTCCCGGTTCCCCGGTTCGAGGTCGTCACTGGTCTCGCGTGGCCCAGCCCCGCGCCAGCTCGCCGATCACGGCGGCCGCCTGCCCGGGGTCGGCTCCCCCAGCCACGGCTGCACCGAGCAGGTAGGTGGTCACCGGAGCGGCCGGACGGTCCACGCCGTGCGCGGCATCCCGCGCGACGTCGAGGATCGCGTCGATGTCCAGGGCGACGTCCACGCCCAGCGCCGCGCGCACCGCATCGACCCACTCCTGCATGTCCCGGTCCTCCTCCGCCGCGCGGGTGCGCGCCGCTGCCAGCTGCTCCTCGGTGTCCACATCCGTCAATCCGGCTGCGGGCACCAGCCATTCCATCACGCGCAGCTCGGGAAGGAGCGCCCGCACCGGTCGGTCGGCCAGCGACCCGAGCCCAGCCAGCGCACCGCGCAGCGCCGGCGTCCGGTAGGCCGCGCAGAGCAGCTGCACGAACCCATTCGCGTCGACGGGCGCGACGGCGTCAGCCCCCGACACCACGCCTGCGGCATGGATTCCGTCCACTTGGTGGACCGGATCCATGACGCACGGTGGGGGCGAGGCGGGCAGGGGCTCGTGAGCGAGCCGGGACAGCGCCTCGGCCACGACGGGCACGGCGAAGGGCATGTCAGCAGCGATCAGGCCCACGAGCGGGGTGCGCACCTCTGCCAGACCGGCGCCGATCGCCGCCAGGGGTCCGGAGCCCGGCGGGTCCTCGCGGACGAAGCGCACCGGGCGGGCCATGGCGTCCAGCGACGGACCGACGATCACGACGGGCACGTCCGCCGGCACGTCGGCAAGGATCCGGTCGACCAGACGCCGGCCCCCCACATGGGCGGTGGCCTTGTCCCGTCCGAGCCGGCGGCTGGCTCCGCCGGTGAGCACCACCACGCTGCTGCCCGGCGGCCACCGGGTCGCCCGAGCCTCGTCCACGACTGCACAATAGGCGCCTACCGGAAGGGCCGTCATGAGTGACCTGACCCACCTCGACGAAGCGGGCCACGCCCGGATGGTCGACGTCGCCGCCCGCGAGGTGACCACGCGCACCGCGACCGCCAGTGGCCGGGTGACGACCTCTGCCGCCGCCCTGATCCGCTCCGGGGACGTGCCCAAGGGTGACGTGCTGGCCGTGGCCCGGATCGCCGGGATCATGGCAACGAAACGGACCCCGGACCTGATCCCCCTGTGCCACCCGATCGCCGTGCACGGGGTCGACGTGGAGGTGGCGGTCTCTCAGGACGCCGACGAGGTGCACATCCGGGCCACCGTGCGGACCGCGGACCGGACGGGTGTGGAGATGGAGGCGCTCACCGCGGTGGCCGTCGCCGGGCTGGCGATCATCGACATGATCAAGGCAGTCGACCCGCATGCGGCGCTGCGCGACGTGCAGGTGGAGGCCAAGGACGGCGGCCGGAACGGGGCCTGGCGCCGATGAGCACGGCACCCGTCGGCACATCCACCCCCGACGCCTCGTCCGGGGCGTCGCCCCACGACGACTCCCCGTCCGACGCCCCGGCCCCGCCCGCGCCCGCGCCCCAAGCGCCGGTGCGGGCGCGTGCGGCCGTGATCACCTGCTCGGACTCGGCTGCCCGGGGCGACGCTGTCGACACGTCCGGTCCGCTGGCCGCCCAGCTGCTCGCTGACCTGGGGCACGAGGTGGCCGGCGTCAGCGTCGTCGCGGACGACACCGGGGCGATCGTCGGTGCCGTGCGGCAGGCCATCGCTGCCGGTGCCCGGGTCGTCGTGACCACCGGTGGCACCGGCGCGGGTCCCCGGGACGTCACGCCCGAGGCCCTGCGCTCGATGGGCCTGCGTGAGCTCCCCGGGCTCGGCGAGGCCATCCGGGCCGCCTCCCGGTCGACGGTCCCCGCCACCGACCTGTCCCGCGCCCTCGGCGGGATCGTCGACGATGCGGTCGTCCTCGCCCTGCCCGGCAGCCCCGGGGGCGTCCGAGATGGCCTGGCGGCTGTCGGTGGACTGCTCGACCACGCCGCCGCCGTGGCCCGCGGCGCGGGACATCCGGGCCGTCGGCCCACCGCTGGCACGCACGCCGGGGCACGTGCTGACGATTCGGACCTCCATGAGGTCGGAATCGTCAGCACAAGCGCGCAGGGGGTGCTCGTCGGTCCGGAGCGGATCAGCGAGGCTGACGTGGCGGGTGAGGTCGCGCGCGACGCGGCGGGCGCGGTGGTGACCTTCGCCGGCGTCGTGCGTGATCACGACCGCGGGCGATCGGTGACGGAGCTGCACTACGAGGGCCACCCGGACGCCAGCCGCATCCTGGCCGAGGTGGTCGCCGGGACCCTCGACCAGCCCGGGGTCCTGGCTGCCGCAGCCCGGCACCGCACCGGCGACCTCGCGATCGGCGACCTCGCCTTCGTCGCAGCAGTGAGTGCCGCCCATCGCCGGGAGGCGTTCGCCGCCTGCGCGTGGCTGGTCGACGAGGCCAAGTCGCGGCTGCCCATCTGGAAGCACCAGCACTTCGCCGACGGGACCGACGAGTGGGTGAACAGCCCGTGAGCACGCCATCCCCTGCCCCCACAGCCGCCGCGCCCGAGCCATCCCCTGCCCCCGCGCGCCTCATCGACCGCTTCGGCCGCACCCACCACGACCTGCGCGTCTCGTTGACCGACCGCTGCAACCTGCGATGCACCTACTGCATGCCCGCCGAGGGGTTGGAGTGGATGCCCACCCCCGACCTGCTGGGCGCCGACGAGATCGTCCGCGTGGTCGGGATCGCGACCGAGCTGGGGGTCACCGAGGTGCGCCTCACCGGCGGGGAGCCGCTGATCCGCCCCGATGTCGTCGCGATCGTGGCGCGGCTGGCCGCCCTGCCCCGCGCCCCGCACCTGTCGGTGACCACCAACGGCCTGCGCCTCCAGCGCCTGGCCGAACCCCTGGCCGGGGCCGGGCTGGGCCGGGTGAACATCTCGTGCGACACCCTGAGCCCCGAGACGTTCCGGCGCCTGACCCTGCGCGACCGACTCGAGGACGTGCTCGCCGGGATCGCCGCGGCCCGGGCTGCGGGGCTGGCCCCGATCAAGATCAACACCGTCCTGATGCGCGGGGTCAACGACCACGAGGCCGCCACCCTGCTGCGCTGGGCACTGGACGAGGGGCTGTCCCTGCGGTTCATCGAGCAGATGCCGCTGGACCCCCAGCACGGGTGGAACCGGGCGATGATGGTCACGCGGCAGGAGATCCTCGACGCCCTCGAGCGTGCCGGCTTCCATCTCACGGCCCTTCCCGGGCGCGGGTCGGCCCCAGCGGAGGAGTTCGCGATCGACGGTGGGCCGGCGACCGTGGGCATCGTCGGCTCGGTCACCAACCCGTTCTGCGATGCCTGCGACCGTGTCCGCCTGACCGCCGACGGCCACTGGCGGTCCTGCCTGTTCGCCCAGCGCGAGGCCGACCTGCGCACGCTGCTGCGCGGCGGCGCGGACGACGCAGCCCTCGCCGCCGAGATGCTCGGCGAGGTCGCCCGCAAGCAGCGCGGGCACGGGATCGACGAGCCCGCGTTCACCCAGCCCGACCGGCCGATGTCGGCGATCGGGGGCTGAGGCGATGACCGGGACCCCCACCTCCGGAACCCCCACCACCGGAATCCCCACCCCGGGGACCACCCCCGACGCGAGCCCGGAGGGCGCCAACCGCCGCACGGCAACGGGCACCGTCACGTTCCGGATGTTCGCCTCCGCGCGCGCCGCCGCGGGGGCTGCCGAGGTCCACGTCGCACCGGGCCCGACCGCTGCGGTCGTCGCCGCGCTGTCCGCCGGCCTGCCGCCCCGGTTCGCCGACGTCCTGGCCGCCAGCTCGCTGCTGGCCGACGGCGTACGGCTGGACCACACCTCCCGGCTGCCGATCCCCGCGGGCACCACCGTCGACGTCCTGCCCCCGTTCGCCGGCGGCTGACGTGACCGCCCTCGACAGCCGCACGACCGCGGCCCCCGCCACGTCCTGGTGGCGGGAGGCGTCCGGCGCGGTCGCCGACCTGGGCGTCCTGGTCCCGATCGCGATCGCCCTGATCGTGAGCAACGGGCTGTCGACCACGGCGGTCCTGCTGCCCGCCGGCCTGCTGTACCTGGTGGTCGCGGGCGCCTACCGCGCACCGGTCGCCGTCCAGCCGCTCAAGGCCTTCGGGGCCGCCGCCATCGCCGCCGGTGCCGGTGCCGACGTGATCGCCGCCGGGTCCCTGCTCATGGGCGTCGTCTTCCTGGTCCTGGGCGCCACGGGACTGCTCGACCGGCTCGGTGCGGTGTTCCCACGCGAGGTGATCCGCGGGGTCCAGCTGGCGGTCGGACTGCTGTTCGCGAGGATCGCCTGGGGGATGCTGACCGCACCCCCGGCCACCTTCACCGAGCAGTGGACCCCGGCGCTCACCGCGGCAGGCTGCATCGGGATCACCGTGGTCCTCCTGCGCTGGCGGCGGGCCAGCGCGCTGATCGTCGTGGCGATCGGGCTGGGCCTGGCCGTGGCGACCACGTGGGGCAGCGCGCCGATGACCCTCGGCCCGAGCGCCATCGTCCTGCCCTCGATCACCACCGCGGACCTGCTCCTTGCGGCCACCCTCCTGGTCCTGCCACAGGTCCCGCTGACGATCACGAACTCGTGCCTGGCGCCGGCCGACGCAGCCCCCGTGTACTTCCCGGCCGAGGCCACCCGGATCACGCCCTCCCGCCTGGCCATGACCCTTGGCGGGGCCAACCTCGCTGTCGGTGCGATCAGCGGGATGCCGCTGTGCCACGGCGCGGGCGGGATGAGCGCCCACCATGCCTTCGGCGCCCGCAGCTGGCGCGCGCCGGCCATCATCGGGTCGACCCTCACGGTCCTCGCGCTGGTGCTCGGCCAGGACCTCGCCCTGGTCCTGCGGGCGTTCCCGCTGGCGATCCTCGCCGCCCTGCTCCTGGTCGCGGGGATCACCCACGTCCGGCTGCTGGCCGACCTCCGCGGACGGTTCGCGTGGGCCGTCGCCCTGGGCGTCGGCATCGCAGGGGCCACCGGTCACCTGCTGGTCGGGGTGCTCGTCGGGATCGGTGCCGTCGCCGCGCGGGCACTGGTCCGGGGACGCCACCAGGTCGCCTGACGCGCTGCACCCGGTCAGCCGGCGCGGTAGGCCTCGCGCAGGCTGACCCGACCGCCGGTGCGCAGCGCCGCCCCGCGGTACACCCGCGCCCCGAACCAGATGAGCAGCGCTATGAACGCCGCCGACCCGACCAGTGCGACGCCGACCTCCCACCAGGCCGCATCCCCGGTCACGATCCGGAACGGCATGAGCAGCGGTGACCAGATCGGGACCAGGGACATCGGGGCGAGCAGCGGGCTGGCGGTCCCTGCCAGGGACGCTGCGGCGACAGCGTAGGCCGGCAGCAGCAGCACCGAGGGCACGTAGGTCAGCGACTGCAGGTCCTCGAGCCGCGACACCGTCGCCCCCATCGTCGCGAAGACGAAGCTGTACATCGCGTACCCGACGACGAACCAGAGGGTCATCCAGGCCAAGGATCCGAGGCCCAGGCGGAACAGGTCCAGACCCGCCGAGCCCTCGCCGAACGCCCACAGCCCGAACGCGTAGGTCACGCCCAGGAGTACCAGCTGCACCAGCCCGAGCCCACCGACACCGAGCACCTTGCCGACCAGCATCGTGGCCGTCGACACCTTGGCCAGCACCAGCTCGGCGACCCGGGTCTGCTTCTCCTCGACCACCGCCGACCCGACGAACTGGCCGAACGCCATGACCAGGATGAACAGCATCACCACGCTGAAGAACGCCGCCGCACCGCGAGCCACGGCCAGCTCATCGGCCGGCCCCGCACTGCTGAGGTCCTCAACCACGACGACAACCGGATCCATGACCGTGTCGAGGGCGTCCTGGGACAGGCCGAGCTCGCGGGCGGCCTCGACCCGGGCGGTCGCCGTCGCCGCCCCGCGCAGCACCGCGTCCACCGCCGGCGCGGGCGCCCCCAGCACCACGATCGTGTCGCCGTCGATGAGCGCGGCGTCCACCGCGCCGCCCACCACGGCAGCCCGCGCCTGCTCCTCGGACGCGGCATCCAGAACCACCACGTCCACCCCCATCGTCGTGGCGACCCGCTCGACCTCCGCCACCAGCCCGGGTGGGTACTGCCCGGCGAGGGTCACCGAGGCCGACGGCACCGGACGGCCCACCAGCGAGACGGCGAACATGCCCGCCAGGATCAGCAGCATCGAACCGATCAGGACCCCGATGAAGACCCGGCTGCGGCCACGCTCCACGAACTCCCGCCGTGCGATCAGGCCCACCCCGCTAGACATGGGCCGCACCCGGTGCAGGGACGTCGGCGGATGCTGCGGGGACCGCACGGTCGGCGGCCGCGGCCGCTGCCGGCCCGGAACCGGCCTGCACCGCCTCGTGGAACAGGTCCGCCAGCGAGGGTGCCTCGTAGCGGAAGGACGTGATCGGTCCCACCGACCCGGCAGCCACGAGCAGCTCCTCGGCGGTCACCGTGGTCGGGACCATCACATGGGGTCGCTCCCCGCCGACCGGCACGGCGCCCACGACGTCAGGCACCCAGGGCGCGCCCGCGACGGTCACCTCGACCCGGCGGTACCCCGCCGTCGATCGGATCGTCGCCAGGTCACCGTGCGCCACCGTGACCCCACCGTTGATGATCGCGACGTCGACGCAGAGGTCCTCGACCAGCTCGAGCTGGTGCGACGAGAACAGGATCGTCGCCCCACGCGCGGCCGCCTCGCGCAGCACCGCGCCCATCTCACCGACCCCCACCGGATCGAGGCCGGAGAACGGCTCGTCGAGGACCAGCACCTGCGGGCCGTGCACGAGGGCGGCTGCGAGCTGCACCCGCTGCTGGTTGCCGTGCGAGAGCGTGTCCAGGCGATCCTGGGACCGGTCGGCCAGTCCCAGCTGGTCCAGCCATGACATGGCAGCAGCCCGGGCCTCCCGGTGCCCCATCCCCGCCAGCCGCCCGAAGTGGACCAGCTGCGTGATGGTCGCCATCTTCGGGTAGAGGCCGCGCTCCTCGGGCATGTAGCCGAAGGCACGGCGGATCGGGCGGGTCAGCTCCTTCCCGCCGTAGCGGATGGACCCGGCGTCCTGGTCGAGCAGCCCGAAGATGCAGCGCATCGTGGTGGTCTTGCCCGCACCGTTGCGTCCGAGGAACCCGAGGATCCGGCCGGGCTGCACCTCGAGGGTCAGCCCGCGGAGCACGACGAGGTCGCCGAAGGACTTCTCCAGCCCCTCGACCACCAGCTCGCTGCCCGCCACGGAACCCAGTCTGGCACCACGGTGCCGCGCCGGCCCGCCCTCGGCAAGTCCCGGCCAACCGCCCATTGCGCGGGGTGGTTCGCGCTACCCTGCCACCGTCCGGGATGGTCCGGGCCACGCACAGGAGGCTCCCGTGAGCAGCTACGTCGATTCCCTGCTCGCCACCGGCGAGGAGATCGTCTACCGGACCAAGAAGCACTGGATCGCACCGGTGTTCTCGACGATCACCGGCACCCTGCTGACCGTGGGCGGCCTGGCAGCCCTGTTCGGGCAGCTCCTCACCGACCGGGGATGGCTCGACACCGTGCTCCTCTGGGGCGGGCTCGTCGTCCTGCTGGTCGGCCTGGGGATGCTCGCCAACGCCGCCGTCAAGTGGTGGGCACAGTTCTACTTCGTCACCAACCAGAAGGTGATGAAGGTCGAGGGGGTCCTGCGCAAGTCGACCAGCGGATCGGCACTGGAGAAGATCAACGACATCACGATGGAGCAGCCGCTGCTCGGCCGCTGGCTCGGCTACGGCACGGTGCGGGTGCTCACGGCCGCCGACGAGTCCAACCTGCACTACACGTTCATGCGCCAGCCCGTGGAGTTCCGCAAGGCGATCCTCGACGCGAAGCTGCACTTCGAGAAGCAGGACTCGCGCGACATCGCCGAGGCCTTCCGGGAAGGCGCCGCGCCCGTCGTGGCCGCGGCGCCGGCTGCCCCGGCCACCACCTCGGCCCAGGAGATCGCGGACTCGATCGAGCGGCTCGCGCAGCTGCGCGACAGCGGGGCGATCACGTCCGAGGAGTTCGAGGCGAAGAAGACCGAGCTCCTGGACCGCATGTAGCGGGCTGCGCCCCGGCTGCCCGGGCGGTGGCCGGACCGCGGGCTACGGGGACAGGCGGCGGCGGGTCCACGCAGCGCCGTCGTCGAGCCCTCCCGGGGCGTGCCGGCGGTACTCGATCCGGTCGTGCAGCCGGGAGAAGCGACCCACCCAGAACTCGACGACCTCGGGCACCAGCACGTACCCGCCCCAGTTGTCCGGCATCGGGATCGGCTCGTCGGCGCCGAAGTGCTCGGTGAGCGCCGCCACGCGGGCATCGAGCTCCGCGCGGGTGACCTCCTGGCTCTGCTGGCTCGCCCAGGCCCCGACCTGTGCCGCCCGCGGCCGGGAGGCGAAGTACGCCTCGGACTCCGCGCGCGGCAGGCGCTCGGCGCGGCCCCGGACCGCCACCTGCCGGTGCATCCCGTGCCACGGGAAGAGCAGGGCGGCGTTGCTGCTCTCGGTGAGGTCCCGGCCCTTGCGCGACCCGCTGTTGGTGAAGAAGCAGAACCCGCGGGGGTCGACGACCTTGACCAGCATCAGCCGCACCGAGGGATGGCCCCGGCCGTCCACGGTCGCCAGGGTCGCGGCGTTCGGCTCCGGCAGCCCGAACTCGACCGCCTCGGCCAGCCACGTGCGGAACAGGTCGAGGGGCGCCTGCGGGACCGTGTCCACCTCGAACCCCTCGATCGGGGCCCGCAGGTACTCGATGCGCTGCACGGGCACTTGCTCGACCATGTCCCCAGTATCGACCACGGACGCCGCCGCATCGGGGCCCACGCCGGGGGTGCGGCAGGCATGATCGTCGGCATCAGGGACAATGGACCCCGTCCCGGCCCGCCAACCGCGCAGGAGTGACCCATGACCGACTTCGTACCCGGCCTTGAAGGTGTCATCGCGTTCGAGACCGAGATCGCCGAGCCGGACAAGCAGGGCTCAGCGCTGCGCTACCGCGGCGTCGACATCGAGGACCTCGTCGGGCGCGTGACCTTCGGCCAGGTCTGGGGCCTGCTCGTCGACAACGAGTTCAACCCCGGCCTGCCGCCGGCGGAGCCGTACCCGATCCCGGTCCACTCGGGCAACGTGCGCGTGGACATGCAGTCGGCCATCGCCATGCTGGCCCCCGCCTGGGGACTGCAGCCGCTGCTCGACATCGACGACGACCAGGCGCGTGACGACCTCGCCCGGGTCTCGGTCATGGCCATGTCCTTCGCCGCGCAGGCCGCCCGCGGGGTGGGCGTGCCGATGGTGCCCACGTCGCTGATCGACCAGGGACGCACGGTCGTGGAGCGGATGATGATCCGCTGGCACGGCGAGCCCGACCCGGTGCACATCCGCGCGGTCGACGCGTACTTCGTCTCCGCCGCTGAGCACGGGATGAACGCCTCCACCTTCACCTCGCGGGTGATCGCCTCGACCGGTGCCGACGTCGCAGCGGCGATCTCCGGGGCCATCGGCGCGATGTCCGGACCGCTGCACGGCGGTGCCCCCAGCCGCGTGCTGCACATGCTCGAGGAGGTCGAGCGCACCGGCGACGCCGAGGGCTACATCAAGGGCGTCTTCGACCGTGGCGAGCGCCTGATGGGCTTCGGCCACCGCGTCTACCGCGCCGAGGATCCTCGGGCCCGCGTGCTGCGGCGGACCTGCCAGGAGCTCGATGCCCCGCGCTACGAGGTCGCCCAGGCCCTGGAGGCGGCCGCACTCAAGGAGCTGCGCGAGCGCCGTCCCGACCGCGTGATCGAGACGAACGTGGAGTTCTGGGCCGCGATCATCCTGGACTTCGCCGACATCCCGTCGAGCATGTTCCCGGCCATGTTCACCTGCGCCCGGCTGGCCGGGTGGAGCGCGCACATCTACGAGCAGAAGCGCACCGGGCGCCTCGTGCGGCCCTCCGCCCGGTACCTGGGACCCGGCCCGCGCGTCCCGCAGGAGGTGCCCGGCTGGAAGGACTCGATGCTCTTCCCCTACGACGGCGACCTCGGCCCGCTGTACGAGAAGACCCAGCCCCTGCCCCCGTTCTGATCCGCGGGCAGCCGCCCGTCACCCCGCCCATCACCGACCACCACGACGAAGGACACCACGGTGAGCACCGCCCTCGACCCGACCACCATCACCATCCCCGCCGACCTGCTCCCCGCGGACGGCCGCTTCGGCTGCGGCCCGTCCAAGGTCCGGGTCGAGCAGGTGGACGCCCTGCGCGGCGCCGCCACCACCATCCTCGGCACGTCGCACCGGCAGAAGACGGTGCGCTCGCAGGTCGGCCGGGTCCGCTCGGGCCTCGCGGAGCTCTTCGCGCTGCCCGACGGGTACGAGGTGATCCTGGGCAACGGCGGGTCCACGGCGTTCTGGGACGCCGCGACGTTCGGCCTGATCAACGACCGCGCGCAGTTCCTCACGTTCGGGGAGTTCGGGTCGAAGTTCGCCAAGGCCGCGAAGACCGCCCCGCACCTGGGCGCCCCCACGGTCATCACCTCGGACCCGGGCAGCGCCCCGGTGTTCGCCGCCGAGGCCGGCATCGACCTGTACGGCACCCCGCACAACGAGACCTCCACCGGCGTGGCGATCACCCCCACCCGGGTCGCGGGCGCCGACGCCGGTGCTCTCATGGCCTTCGATGCGACCTCCGCGGCCGGTGGGCTGGCCGTGGACCCGACGCAGTTCGACGTGTACTACTTCGCCCCGCAGAAGTGCTTCGCCTCAGACGGCGGGATCTGGTTCGCGCTGCTGTCCCCCGCGGCCGTGGAGCGGATCGAGTCGATCGCAGCATCCGGGCGCTGGGTGCCGGCCTTCCTGGACCTCAAGATCGCCCTGGACAACTCGCGCCTCGAGCAGACGTACAACACCCCCGCCCTGGCGACGATCCTGATGATGGCCGAGCAGGTCGACTGGTTCAACAGCCAGGGTGGCATGGCCTGGACCACCGCGCGGACCGCGGAGTCGGCTGGGACCCTGTACGGCTGGGCCGAGGCCTCGGAGTACGCCACGCCCTACGTCACCGATCCGGCACTGCGCAGCAACGTCGTGGGCACCATCGACTTCGACGACTCGATCGACGCCTCCGCCGTGGCCAAGGCGCTGCGCGCCAACGGGATCCTGGACACCGAGCCGTACCGCAAGCTCGGGCGCAACCAGCTGCGGGTCGCGATGTTCCCGTCCGTGGACCCGGCCGACGTGGCCGCCCTGACCCGCTCGATCGACCACGTCGTCGCCGCCCTGGCCTGAACCGCCGTCGCTGCGCGGGGCCGGGCCGACCTGGGCCGGGACGGCTCAACCCGGCTACCGACGACGGCGACGGCGCCGCGCTGATCGACGAAGCACGACCAGCGCGATCAGCGCCGCCGTCGCCACTGCCGCGATGCGCACGTACGGGTAGATGTCGAACCCGGCGACGCGCGGAAGGACGCCGGCGATCCCGCCGTCGGTGCCCAGGGCGGTGCGCGGCACGTCCACCCGGACCAGGTCGCCGGACCGCTCCGACGCGACGATCAGGCCCTTGGCGTCCGCGGTCCAGGTGACGGCCTCGCCCTGGGGCTGCAGCGGGAGCCCGAACCGGGCCTGTGCCGCACCGGGTGGCTTGCCCGTGAACACCTCCGCGGACAGGTAGTCGCGCACGACGAAGCGCTTGCCCCCGGGTGCCATGGCCGCATCGGTCACCTGCGAGCGCGCCGTGCCGACCTGCTCGGCCCGCATCGGCGTGCGCGAGTCGCTCATCGGGCTGGGCAGGGCGAAGATGCCCCCCACGCCGCCCTCCTTGCTGATCACCCAGAGCCGCTCGGCTTTGGGGTCGGCGAGCAGCGCCTCGGCGTCGACCGGTCCGTCCGGGTAGGTGAACCGGTAGGTCGTGACCGGCACCTCGGCATCGACCAGCCGAGCCGGCTCGATCACCTTGTGGATCCGCGCGTACGGCCAGGAGCCGCGGTTGTCTCCGATGTCGGCGACCCAGATCACGTCCCTGCCCGCGGCGTCGCGCCCGATCGCCAGTGCCTCGTGGTCGCGGGCCGGCGTGTCCAGCAGGGTCAGGGTCGCCCGGATCGAGCAGTCGGTCGTGTCCACGGCATACAGGGTGGGACCGCCGCCGGAGTCGTTGGTCATCCACAGGGTGTCCTCGTGCTGGCGCGACAACGCGATGCCGCTGACCTCCCCGAGCTCGGCCGTGTCGAAGGTGCACAGGACCTCGTCGGCCGAGCCGAGGATCGCCGGAACCGACATCGACGCACCGGCCACCTGCAGGGCCACCGGGGCAGTGGCGCCCGGCAGGGACAAGGCCCCGATCAGGGCGACGGCTGCCGATGGGAGCAGGACGCGCCCGAGCACACGAGCCATCCTCAGCCGGTCGGGTCCGCGACGTGCTCGCGGGCGCGGATCCGCTGGCGGCGCGTGGAGAAGATCGCCAGCTGCACGAGACCAGCCAGGAACCCGGCCCCGCAGACGGCCAGCCACCACTGCGTGCCTCGCTCCTCGAGCTCGCCACGCGCCACGAGCAGGACGAGTCCGGCAACGGCCCAGAGCCCGAGCCCGATCTGGACGGCTCGGACGCCGTCATCGCTCACCGGCTCGATGTGCGGCAGCTCGGGGGCGGACATGGCCACAACCCTAACCCGCAGCCGCCGGACGCCGGCTCATCGAAGTGCGGCCACGGCGGTCAGGGCAACCAGCCCCAGCAGCACGGCCAGGGTGAGGAACCGGCGGGCGCGCGGGTCCATGGATCAGGACCGGGGCTGTTCCGGGGCGGCCTCGGAATGGGCGCCGCACCCATAGGTCAGGGCGACGACGCGACCATCGGCCGGGGACATCCCGTTGGCGCACACGCCGAACGCGGACCCCGTCGGCCCGCCGATCGGCATCAGGAACCCACACGTGCTGCACGACCCCGGGGCAGAGCGGGCCATCGCAGTGGCGGGCCCGGTGTCCCCGGCCAGCCAGCGGCTGGTGGCGTCGTCGCGTCCCTCGGGGGACAGGACCCGGCGCCGGCCGATCCCCAGCTCCCAGCCGGTCGGGCGCAGGCCCGGCTCGTCGGAGGCCGCGGCCAGGTCGTCCAGGCCCGACCACCCCGGGGCCAGGCGCGGGTCGTCGTCGGTGGTCGGCAGGACGTCGCCGACGCCGAGGTCCCCGGGCTCGACGCGCTGGCTCCACGGCACCCACGCGGGAGCGACCAGGGCATCGGTCCCGGGCAGCATGGCGATCTCGTCGATGGTCACGACGCGGGCCCGCGGAGCCCTTGCGACGGTCACGGCCCACTGCCAGCCCCGGTACCCGGGGGCGTTCGAGACGAAGCGGTGGGTGACGACGCGGTCGTCCTCGGCCACGACCCCCAGGTGCTCACCGACGTGGTCTGCCGGGACGAGGTCGAGGATGGCGGAACGGGCCTCGTCCACGGCATCGCGGCACACGGCGTCGACCGGGGCCGTCCGACGGGGACGGCTGGTCATGGTCTCGGTCATGGGACTTCCCGGGTCGCTGTCCCGGCCACCGGCCGGGTGGGGCAGGCCGCCACCACGCAGATAGGCTACCCCCATGAAGTCGCCGCGCCGGTCCCTGGCGATCGCCCTGGTCGCCCTGTCCCCCCTCGTCCTCGCGGGCTGCGAGAAGCCGTACCCGGGAGTGACTGCGTGGTCCGGCACCTCCAGCGAGCACATCGAGGCGCTGTGCTGGCAGCCCGCCGAACGGGGCGGGCTCACCCCGCGCGAGTGCGCCGAGGACCGGCTGGCCTCTGCCACCGCCGGCGAGGGCATCGCCGCCCTGCAGGTCTCGCCCGGGGACACCGTCGGGGTCTCGGTCGACCCCGTGGTCGCGGAGGGCGGCTGGTCGCTGCAGATCGCCGGCCAGACGCTGGCCACGGGCCTGACGGACACGTACTACCGCTTCACCTTCCCCGAGCAGGTGGCCACCGAAGGTGCGGGCTACACCCTGCAGGTCATCGCCGCCGCCAAGCCCAATGGCGCCCGGGGCTACTGGTTCTTCCAGCTCGTCCCGCGCTGAGGCATCCCGCGGAGCACGCGGGACCCACGTCACCCGGCGCCCGGGTTACTCTGGAGCGTTGCAGTCACCCACGCACACCCAGGAGCTCACTGTGCCCACCGGCAAGGTCAAGTGGTACGACGCGGAGAAGGGCTTCGGCTTCCTGACGTCCGACGAGGGCGAGGACGTCTTCCTGCATGGGAACTCCCTGCCCTCCGGGGTGACCACCCTCAAGGGCGGCACCCGGGTCGAGTTCGGCGTCGTCGACGGCAAGAAGGGCAAGACCGCCCTGTCGCTGAAGGTGCTCGAGCCGACGGCATCGGTGGCCAAGGCCAAGCGCAAGCCGGCCGAGGAGATGGCGATCATCGTCGAGACCCTGATCAACCTGCTCGACGGTGTCGGCAACGACCTGCGCAAGGGCCGCTACCCGGCCGACGCCAAGGGCGCCAAGGTCGCCGCCGTGCTGCGTGCGGTGGCCGACGACCTCGATGCCTGAGCCCGGCGCCGCCCCCGGCGATCGGCTCATCCGGGCCGGGCTGGTGGTGACGGCCGTCGGGATGCTGCTGGCCCTCGTCGCGATGCTGCCGCTGCTGACCGATGTGGAGCTGCCCAGCGCCTTCTGGTGGCTGTCGATGCTGGTCGGCGTCGGGATGGCCATGATCCTCGTCGGACTGGCCCGCAACGGACGGCGCCGCGCGCACGCGCAGATGACCGCCCCCTCCGCGCTGGACTGACCGCGATGCGCAGCCTCGCCGACGACCTGCGCTCCCGTACGGATGCGCAGCTCGCCGCCCTCGTGGCCGCGCGACCCGACCTCCTGCACCCGGTCCCGGCGGACATCACCGCCCTGGCCCAGCGGGCTGGGTCCCCCGCGAGCGTGGCTGCCTGCCTGCGCGGGTACGACCAGTTCGCGCTGCACGTCGTGCTCGCGGCAGCCATGGGTCCAGATCCGGTGCGCCCGGGAGCCCTGGCCTCCGCGCTGGGCGACGCCGCGGGCGGACCAACGGCGGCCAGGCAGCGGGTCCACGCGGTCATCGAGCGCGTGCGCGCCGAGGCCCTGCTGTGGGGCGCCGACCGGTCCCTGCACCTCATCGGACCGGTGCGCGACCTGATGGTGCCGGCTGACCGCGGGCCGCGCGTGGGCGCCCTGGATGCGGTCGTGGCCGGGTACGCCCGGGATCCGGACTCGCTGCGCGCGCTCCTGGGGCTCGCGCCGGCCGGCGTGGCCGCCGCCCTGGAGCGCCTGCTCGCCGGCCCCGTGATCGGGACGGTCGCCGACGCCCGGCGGGAGCCGGACCCCGCGCGCAGCCCCGTGGACTGGCTGCTGGCCCATCATGTGCTCGTGCCCCTCGGTGGCGACCGCGCGGTCCTGCCCGCCGAGGTCGTGGCGATCCTGCGCCAGTCCGGCCCCGAGGATCCCGCCCGTACGGTGATCGACCTGGCCGAGCCCACCCCGCGGCGCCCGGCACCCGACCCCTCGAGGGTGGACCCGGGGGCGGTCGGGGCGGTCCTCGACGTCCTGCACCGGACCGGGGACCTCGGCCGCGCGTGGGCCGCGGTCCCGCCGACCCGGCTGCGCGCGGGCGGGATCCCAGCCCGGGACCTGACCCGGACCGCCCGCGTGGTGGGCGCCAGCGAGGAGGCCACCGCCCTGCTGATCGAGGTGGCCTCCGCCGCCGGGCTGGTCGCCGCGGACTCCCGCGACCAGGTGAGCATCCTGCCGACCACCGGGTTCGACGGCTGGCTGTCGCAGCCGCCGGCCGAGCAGCATGCGGCCCTGCTGCGGGCCTGGCTCGCGATGCCCCGGGCCGTCGCCACCGCCGACCAGCGACCCCTGTCCCCCGAGCTCACGGCGCCCACGCTGCCCGACCTGCGCCGCGACGTCCTGCGGGTGCTGGCCTCGGCCGACGGGGCCTGGGATGACGACGAGGTCACGTCCGCCATCGACTGGTGGGCGCCGCGCCGCCACGACGCCACCCGGGCGGATCGCGTGCGGGCAGTCCTCGGCCAGTGCCGCGACCTGGGGCTGGTCGTGGACGGGACGCTCACCAGCGCCGGGCGCTCGCTGCTGGCCGGCGACGGCTCGCTGGCCGGCGCCCTGGCGCAGTCGCTGCCGGGCCAGGTCGACCAGCTGGTCCTGCAGGCCGACCTGACCGCGATCGTGCCGGGTCTGCCCACCCCTGCGCTGGCCGATCTCATGCGCGCCGTCGCCGATGCCGAGTCCACCGGTGCCGCCAGCGTCTACCGCTTCTCCACCGACAGCGTCCGGCGCGCCCTGGACGCCGGCAGGACGGCCGGCGACCTGCTCGGCGAGCTCGGCCGGCGCGGGAGCGTCCCCCAGGCGCTTGCCTACCTCATCGAGGATGTGGCCCGACGGCACGCGGTGCTGCGGATCGGGTCCGCGGCCACGTTCCTGCGGTGCGACGACCCGGTGGTCCTGGCCGGGATCCATGGCCGACCCGGGGGCTGCGGCCCTCGGGCTGTTCGCCCTCTCCGACACGGTCCTCGCCTCCGACCAGCCCCCCGAGCATGTGCTCGAACGGCTGCGCCAGCTGGGCCACTCCCTGCTCCCCGAGCAGGGACGGGGGCCGGCCACCGACGCGCCCCGGCGGGCACGTGGGCGTCCCGCAGCGACCGAGCCCAGCACCGCGCAGGTCACGCCCGCCCTGGCCGCGGCAGCGGTCCGGGCGATCCGGGCCAACGACCGTTCCGATCCCCCCGACACGGACGCCGGTCCCAGCGATGCGGCGGACCCCGGGCTGCACCCCGTGCCGGCGATGGGACCCAGAACGAGGTCATGGGCGTGCTGCGGTCGGCCATCGCCACCGACTCACCGGTGTGGATCGGGTACGCCGACCCCACGGGGGTTGCCGGGGATCGCCGGGTCGAGCCGCTGCGCCTGGCCGGCGGCTACCTGACCGCGCTGGACCTGCGCTCGCAGGCCATCACGTCGTTCGCGCTGGCCCGATCACCGGCGCTCTCCCCGCCCGCATCCATCCGCGAGCGCCGACCTCCCGCGGCGCTGAGGCTCGCGCTCCGGAGGGTTCCCGGGTGCGCACGCTCAGTCGACCATCCCGCCGAGCACGTCGTCGGCGTCGACGATCCGGTAGGCGTAGCCCTGCTCGGCGAGGAACCGCTGGCGGTGGGCGGCGAAGTCGGCGTCCACGGTGTCGCGGGTGACCACCGTGTAGAAGCGGGCGCCCCGTCCGTCAGCCTTCGGCCGCAGGATCCGCCCGAGGCGCTGGGCCTCCTCCTGCCGGGAGCCGAAGGAGCCGGACACCTGGATCGCCACGGAGGCCTCGGGCAGGTCGAGGCTGAAGTTGGCCACCTTCGAGACGACCAGCGTCGAGATCTCGCCGGAGCGGAACAGCGCGAACAGCTCCTGGCGCTCGTTGACGGGCATCTCGCCGGTGATCACCGGGACGCCGAGCAGCTCGGCGAGCTCGTGGAGCTGGTCGAGGTACTGCCCGATCACCAGCACCTGGTCGTCGGGGTGCCGGGCCACCAGGGTGGAGACGATCCCCTGCTTCTCCCGCGCGGTTGCGGCCATCCGGTAGCGCTCGTCGGGCTCGGCCATCGCGTAGGCCATCCGCTGGGCGTCGGGCAGCGTGACGCGCACCTCGACGCAGTCGGCCGGGGCGATCCAGCCCTGGGCCTCGATCTCGCGCCAGGGCACGTCGTAGCGCTTGGGACCGATCAGCGAGAAGACATCACCCTCACGGCCGTCCTCGCGGACCAGCGTGGCGGTCAGGCCCAGCCGGCGGCGTGCCTGGATGTCGGCGGTGAACCGGAAGATCGGGGCCGGGAGCAGGTGGACCTCGTCGTAGATGATGAGGCCCCAGTCGCGGGCGTCGAACAGGTCGAGGTGGGCGTAGACGCCCTTCCGCTTGGTGGTCATCACCTGGTAGGTGGCGATCGTGACCGGCCGGACCTCCTTGCGCGCCCCGGAGTACTCGCCGATCTCGTCCTCGGTGAGGTTCGTGCGCTTGAGCAGCTCGTCGCGCCACTGGCGCGCCGAGACCGTGTTGGTCACCAGGATCAGCGTCGTCGCCTTGGCCAGGTCCATCGCGGCGGCGCCGACCAGCGTCTTGCCGGCCCCGCACGGCAGGACGACGACCCCGGACCCGCCGTGCCAGAAGCCCTCGGCCGCCTGTCGCTGGTAGTCGCGCAGCGTCCAGCCGTCCTCGCGCAGCTCGATCGGGTGCGCCTCGCCGTCGACGTACCCGGCGAGGTCCTCGGCCGGCCAGCCCAGGCGCAGCAGAACGGCCTTGATGGCCCCGCGCTCGCTGGGGTGGACCGCGACGGTGTCGTCGTCGATGCGCGCGCCCACCATCGGGGCCACCTTGCGGCTGCGCAGCACCTCGGTGAGCACGGCCCGGTCGGTGGACTCGAGCACCAGCCCGTGGACCGGGTGCTTGAGCAGGCGCAGCCGGCCGTAGCGGTCCATCGTCTCGGCGACGTCGACGAGCAGGGCGTGCGGCACGGGGAACCGCGAGTAGCGGATCAGCGTGTCGACGACGCTCTCGGCGTCGTGCCCGGCCGCCCGTGCGTTCCAGAGGCCCAGCGGGGTGATCCGGTAGGTGTGGATGTGCTCGGGCGCGCGCTCGAGCTCGGCGAAGACGGCGATGTCGCGGCGGGCCTGGTCCGAGGCGGGGTGGTCGACCTCCAGCAGGAGGGTCTTGTCACTCTGGACGATCAGGGGCCCGTCAGTCATCCGACGATTGTCCCCCAGATCCCGCGACCCACTGCCGCGCCGACCGCATCACGCCCAAGCATCGTCCGCAACACCTCCGCCAAGGGCACGATCCTCCGCGGACGACTCGCGGAGAACCTGTCACCGTTCGCGGAGGGATTGCTGCGATGGGGCCACGCGAGCGGCGGACGGGCACTGCGGCGGGCGGGTGTGAGGCGCTACTCGGCGCCAGGGCGGCGCGCAGGTCCTCGGGGAGGTCGTCGTTGTCGAGGCCGGCCTCGGCGTCCTCGTCGACGTAGTGCATGGCCAGCTCCTCGGCGGCCAGGTCCTCCACGTCGTGGGAGTCATGGGCGATCGACTCCGGCGTCTCGTCGGCGCGCACGCCCTCGTCGTCGCCGACCAGGTGGCCCACGCGGGCCTCGTCCGGGTGGCCGAAGGTCTCCTCCGGGCCGTCGGTGCCCAGCTCCTCGGAGACGTGGTGGTGGTAGGCGTCGATCAGATCCGCGGCAGGATCGTCCTTCCACTGCTGGCCCGGCGATCGCTCGTAGTCGGTCATCGCCTCGCTCCTTCCGCGTTCGGGGCCGACGCGAGCCGGCCCGTGGATGTGTCCTGATCGCTAGCCTAGAACAGGCTCTCCGGGACATGACAGGGCCAGACGGGGCGAACCCGCCGGCGACCTTCAGCGGGGCTCGCACCGCCGCAGGTCACTTGCACTCGTGGGGGTCGAGTGCCAGAATCGGGTTAGCACTCGGAGGGGTCGAGTGACAACCCGGCAACGGGCCACTCCCCCCGCCGAGTCACCGACAGGTCGGTGTGGCTGAGGTCCGTCCGGAACCGGAGATGTGAACCGGCTCCGCGGGCCGTCCGTCGCGGGCAGGCGCACCGGCATCCCAGCACGACGTGCGAAGGAACCACATACATGGCGAAGATCATCGCTTTCGACGAGGAAGCCCGTCGCGCCCTCGAGCGCGGCATGAACACCCTGGCCGATGCGGTCAAGGTGACCCTCGGGCCGCGGGGACGCAACGTCGTCCTCGAGAAGAAGTGGGGCGCTCCCACCATCACCAACGACGGCGTCTCGATCGCCAAGGAGATCGAGCTCGACGAGCCGTTCGAGAAGATCGGCGCCGAGCTGGTCAAGGAAGTTGCCAAGAAGACCGACGACGTGGCCGGCGACGGCACCACGACGGCGACCGTCCTGGCCCAGGCGCTGGTCCGCGAGGGCCTGCGCAACGTGGCTGCCGGTGCCAACCCGATGGCCCTCAAGCGCGGCATCGAGAAGGCCGTCGAGGAGATCGTCACCCAGCTGCTCGAGATGGCCAAGGAGGTCGAGACCACCGAGGAGATCGCCTCCACGGCCTCCATCTCCGCTGCCGACGAGCAGATCGGCAAGGTCATCGCCGAGGCCATGGACAAGGTCGGCAAGGAGGGCGTGATCACGGTCGAGGAGTCCAACACCTTCGGCCTGGAGCTCGAGCTGACCGAGGGCATGCGCTTCGACAAGGGCTACATCTCCGGCTACTTCGTGACCGACCCCGAGCGCATGGAGGCCGTCTACGAGGACGCCTACATCCTGATCGCCAACTCGAAGATCTCGGCGGTCAAGGACCTGCTCCCGGTCCTCGAGAAGGTCATGCAGTCGGGCAAGCCGCTGGTCATCATCGCCGAGGACGTCGACGGCGAGGCGCTGTCCACCCTCGTGGTGAACAAGATCCGCGGCACGTTCCGCTCGGTGGCCGTCAAGGCTCCCGGCTTCGGCGACCGCCGCAAGGCCATGCTGCAGGACATCGCGATCCTGACCGGTGGCCAGGTCATCTCCGAGGAGGTCGGCCTCAAGCTGGACACCACCACGGTGGACCTGCTGGGCAAGGCCCGCAAGGTGGTCATCACCAAGGACGAGACGACCATCGTCGACGGTGCCGGCGACGCCGACCAGATCGCCGGTCGCGTCTCGCAGATCCGTGCCGAGATCGACAAGTCGGACTCCGACTACGACCGTGAGAAGCTGCAGGAGCGCCTGGCCAAGCTGGCCGGCGGCGTTGCGGTGATCAAGGCCGGGGCGGCGACCGAGGTCGAGCTCAAGGAGCGCAAGCACCGCATCGAGGATGCCGTGCGCAACGCGAAGGCCGCTGTGGAGGAGGGCATCATCGCCGGTGGCGGTGTGGCGCTGATCCACGCGACCGACATGGCGTTCGAGAAGCTGGAGCTCGAGGGCGACGAGGCCACGGGTGCCAACATCGTCAAGGTCGCCGTCGAGTGGCCGCTCAAGCAGATCGCGATCAACGCCGGCCTCGAGGGCGGCGTCGTGGTCGAGAAGGTGCGCAACCTCGCGCCGGGCTGGGGCCTCAACGCTGCAACGGGCGAGTACGTCGACCTGATCAAGGCCGGCATCATCGACCCGGCGAAGGTGACCCGTTCCGCCCTGCAGAACGCGGCCTCCATCGCGGCGCTGTTCCTGACCACCGAGGCCGTCATCGCCGACAAGCCCGAGCCCAAGGGCGCGGCGCCGGCGATGCCCGGCGGCGGGGACACTGCACTCGGGGGGGTCGAGTGCCAGAATCGGGTTAGCACTCGGAGGGGTCGAGTGACAACCCGGACCCCGGGACCATTCCCCCCGCCGAGTCACAATCAGGTCGGTGTGGCTGAGGTCCGCCCGGAACCGGAGATGTGAACCGGCTCCACGGGCCGTCCGTCGCGGGCAGTCGCACCGGCATCCCAGCACGACGTGCGAAGGAACCACATACATATGGCGAAGATCATCGCTTTCGACGAGGAAGCCCGCCGGGCCCTCGAGCGCGGCATGAACACCCTGGCCGATGCGGTCAAGGTGACCCTCGGGCCGCGGGGACGCAACGTCGTCCTCGAGAAGAAGTGGGGCGCTCCCACCATCACCAACGACGGCGTCTCGATCGCCAAGGAGATCGAGCTCGACGAGCCGTTCGAGAAGATCGGCGCCGAGCTGGTCAAGGAAGTTGCCAAGAAGACCGACGACGTGGCCGGCGACGGCACCACGACGGCGACCGTCCTGGCCCAGGCGCTGGTCCGCGAGGGCCTGCGCAACGTGGCTGCGGGTGCCAACCCGATGGCCCTCAAGCGCGGCATCGAGAAGGCGGTCGAGGAGATCGTCGTCCAGCTGCTCGAGATGGCCAAGGAGGTTGAGACCACCGAGGAGATCGCCTCCACGGCCTCCATCTCCGCTGCCGACGAGCAGATCGGCAAGGTCATCGCCGAGGCCATGGACAAGGTCGGCAAGGAGGGCGTGATCACGGTCGAGGAGTCCAACACCTTCGGCCTTGAGCTCGAGCTGACCGAGGGCATGCGCTTCGACAAGGGCTACATCTCCGGTTACTTCGTGACCGACCCCGAGCGCATGGAGGCCGTCTACGAGGACGCCTACATCCTGATCGCCAACTCGAAGATCTCAGCGGTCAAGGACCTGCTGCCGGTCCTCGAGAAGGTCATGCAGTCGGGCAAGCCGCTGGTCATCATCGCCGAGGACGTCGACGGCGAGGCGCTGTCCACCCTCGTGGTGAACAAGATCCGTGGCACCTTCCGCTCGGTGGCCGTCAAGGCTCCCGGGTTCGGCGACCGCCGCAAGGCCATGCTGCAGGACATCGCGATCCTGACCGGTGGCCAGGTCATCTCCGAGGAGGTCGGGCTCAAGCTGGACACCACCACGGTGGACCTCCTGGGCAAGGCCCGCAAGGTGGTCATCACCAAGGATGAGACGACCATCGTCGACGGTGCCGGCGACGCCGACCAGATCGCCGGTCGCGTCTCGCAGATCCGTGCCGAGATCGACAAGTCGGACTCCGACTACGACCGCGAGAAGCTGCAGGAGCGCCTGGCCAAGCTGGCCGGCGGCGTTGCAGTCATCAAGGCCGGGGCGGCGACCGAGGTCGAGCTCAAGGAGCGCAAGCACCGCATCGAGGATGCCGTGCGCAACGCGAAGGCCGCTGTGGAGGAGGGCATCATCGCCGGTGGCGGTGTGGCGCTCATCCACGCGACCGACCTGGCGTTCGAGAAGCTGGAGCTCGAGGGCGACGAGGCCACTGGTGCCAACATCGTCAAGGTGGCCGTGGAGGCGCCGCTCAAGCAGATCGCGATCAACGCCGGCCTTGAGGGCGGCGTCGTGGTGGAGAAGGTGCGCCACCTCGAGCCGGGCTGGGGCCTCAACGCCGCAACGGGCGAGTACGTCGACCTGCTCAAGGCCGGCATCATCGACCCGGCGAAGGTGACCCGCTCTGCCCTGCAGAACGCGGCCTCCATCGCGGCGCTGTTCCTGACCACCGAGGCCGTCATCGCCGACAAGCCCGAGCCCAAGGGCTCGGCGCCGGCAATGCCCGGCGGCGGGGACATGGACTTCTGAGCGAGGAGCGCAGGCTGAGGTGAGGGTCACGCCCGCAGGGTGTGGCACTCGCCGAAGCCGAGCACCGCAGCTCAGAAGTCCCAACAGACATGGACTTCTGAGCGAGGAGCGCAGGCTGAGGTGAGGGTCACGCCCGCAGGGTGTGGCACTCGCCGAAGCCGAGCAACGCAGCTCAGAAGTCCCAGCAGAACAGCCCTCCGATCGCGGAAGCGTCAAGAGGTGCACGCACGAAACGAGAGGGCGGTCCCAGACGGGGCCGCCCTCTCGCACGTCCGCACACGAATTCGACCGATAGCGACATCACGGGCTGGCCACCCGTGCACCACGCACATGAAGTGGGCGGAAACCCGCCCTGCCGGACGGCGATTCCGCCCACTTCATGTGCGTTGAAGTCACAGGGCGTCTCGCACAAGGCTGTAAGTGCCGATTCCATGTGCGATGGGTGCCCAGGGCCAGGGCCGGACCCCACCCGCCAGGACTGGCTCGGTGCTCCCATGCCGAGATCATCGCGGCGACTGCGAGCAGGTCGCTGTCGTTGTGGCTGATCTCCATGAGCGGGCGACGGAGGGTACCTCGGCGCATGCCCCGCGCCCCACCGGCAGATCGCCGGTAACCTCCGGCCATGTCCAGCAACGCCCCCGACGACCACAACCACCAGCCCGTCCTGGAGGTGGCCTCCGAGGGTCACCGGGTCACGACCCTCGAGCTCTTCTTCGACCTCGTGTTCGTCTTCGCCATCACCCAGGTCACCGGGTACATCGCCGAGCACCTCACCCCGGTGGGCATGCTCGAGGGGTTGATCCTGCTCGCGCTCATCTGGTGGGCGTGGGTCGCCTACGCCTGGCTGGGAACGACGATCCGCTTCGACGAGGGCCTGGTCCGGGTCCTGCTGTTCACGGCCATGGGCATGATGCTCATCATCTCCATCGGGCTGCCCGAGGCGTTCGGGGATGCGCCCGGCGGCTTCGACGGCTGGCTGTCGACCCCGACCGTGGTGGTCCTCGCCTACGCGGTCGTCCGGTTCCTGCACCTGGGCCTGTTCGCCCTCGCCGGGCGGGAGGACCCGGAGATGGCCGCGGCGGTCCGCAGGTTCGGTGGACCGGTGGTCCTGGCGATGACCCTCCTGCTCGTCGGCTCCTACCTCGGTGGCTGGGCCCAGATCGTGCTCTACTCGGCAGCCGTCGTCATGGACATCGCCGGCGCCTACTGGGGCCGTGGCGCTGGGTGGGCCCTGAACCCCGCGCACTTCGCCGAGCGGCACGGCCTCATCGTCATCATCGCCCTCGGTGAGTCCATCGTGGCGATCGGCGCCGGCGCGTCCGCCCTGCCCCTGTCCCTGGCGATCAGCGTGACCGCCCTGCTCGGACTGACCATCGCCGCGTGCCTGTGGTGGGTCTACTTCGACATCACGGCGCTGGCCGCGGAGCGGAACCTGAGCGCCCTGACCGGAGCCGCCCGCAACCGGGCCGCCCGGGATGCCTACAGCCTCATGCACTGGCCCATGATCGCCGGCATCGTCCTGCTCGCGCTCGGGGTGAAGAAGACGGTGACGATGGTCGGCACCGAGCCGTTCGAGCTCGCGGGCCACATCAAGCCGCTGGCCGCCATCTCACTGGCCGGGGGCGTTGCCCTCTACCTCCTGGGGCACATGCTGTTCCGGGCGCGCATGGACCACTCGTGGTCCCGTCCTCGCGCGGTGGCGGCTGCCGTGTGCATTGGCCTGGCAGTGGCGGCGCCGTTCGTCCCGACCATGGCACTGCTCGTTGCTGTCACGTTGGTCGTGGTCGTCCTGGTCAACCACGAGTACCGGAGGCTGGGCTGGCTGTCCTACCACCTGCGCCACCAGGACCACGGTGATCACGGGATGCCGACGCCGGAGTGACTGGGTCCCGGCTGGCCCTCAGGTCGTCGGCAGATCGTCCCCAGCCTTCGGTCGCCGCCAGACATAGGGCGTCGTGGTCGTCACGGCGATCAGCCCGCTGCGCTCGAGGATCGGCCGCGACATCGCGCTGCAGTCGCTGTGCATGAACCTGACACCCAGCTCCATCGAGGCACGGGCCCTGGCTGCGACGAGAGCCCGGTAGATGCCCCGGCCGCGCCAGGGCGCCTGCACGGCGCCACCCCACAACCCGGCGAACTCCGTGCCCCGGACGACATCCAGCGTGCCGGCTGCGACCACCTCGCCACCGGACTCGGCCACCCACAGCTGGAGATGGTCGGGGTCGGCTGCCATGTGCTCGGCGACCCTCTCCGGGTCCCGCCCGGCGTCTGAACCGAACACGTCCGACTGCATGACGTGGGCGCGCGCAACGTCCTCGAGCAGGTGGGGCCCGACCTCGACCCGGCGGATCGTCACGTCGGACGGGATGGCGACCTCGACCGCCAGCTCCGCGGCCGGCCCGACCATCACGGTCTCCAGGTCCTGCGCGACGAAGCCGTGCGTCGTCAGGCGCGCCCCGAGGTCGTCGGGTGCATCGTGACCGCGTGTCTTCCACTCGGCATTGCTGACGTCTGTCCCGTCGCGGAAGTGGGCGAGACTCGCGGCGATCAACTCGTCCAGGGCCTGGCCCTCAGCCCCCGCCAGGGACCGGTAGGTGACCATCCCGCCCTCGCCGAAGACCGCCCAGAGCAGCGGCGGGTGGCGCACCACCGAGAGGGCCCGCGCCACCTCGGCCTCCTCGCGCAGCTGGGTGTCGTAGGCCTCGAGCAGCGCAGCGGGATCCATGGTGGGCATCCTCGTGCGCGGGGAGGGACCCGGTCAAAGCGGAGGGGGCGGCCCGCCAGGACCGCCCCCTCGAGTTCGCGTTGCGCGCGGGAATCAGCCGAACAGGCGATCCTCTTCCAGCTGGTACTGCGAGCCGCCGTAGCCCAGAACCAGGTAGCCGATAGGCGTCAGGAAGATCAGCACAAGGGCCATCCCGATTCCATGACCGAACGCCTTGGCGAGGTCCAGGGCGATGATGATCCAGACCACGAAGTTCACGAACGGGATGAGCATGAGCAGCAGCCACCACCAGGGACGGTGGACGATCTTCAGCAGGCCAAGGATGTTGATGATGGGGATCAGGCAGACCCAGCCGTGCTGACCGCCCTTGACGTACATCTTCCATCCGGCGACGAGGATGAGGATGAGCCACAGCAGACCGAAGAAGAATCCGATCCCATCGAACAATCCGTTGTCGTCCATCAGAACCACCTCCACCAGCACGTCGGGTCCCTCATGGCCCCGGTGGTGCTGAGAGTAGGCTCGTCGGTTGGATTTGGACTTCAGACACGCGTGTCACACCTGTGACAATCCCTGCTGGGAGCCCGGGTGTCCTCACCTGTGCGATCTCGGGCCCCGAACCGGCACCTCGCGGTACCCGCCGTCGGCCAGCCCCGCGCGTCGCTCGAAGACGTTGCGGGAGGCGAAGTCACCCGTGCGCAGCCACGACCAGCCCGCGGCAGCCACGTACGCGACGGGCATGAGGACCCCACCGCACCAGGCGTACTGGGTGACGTGGCGCTCCTCGTGGTCGAGCAACCGCCGCGACACCGAGCCCACCGGATCGCGGCCGGCTCCGGGCAGCCCGGCCCTGAGGAAGACGACGCTGCCGAACGTGAAAGCCGGAGCCGGTGGGACGGGCAGTCGGTACCCGTGGACCAGCCAGATCCCGTTGCGCGCCCGCCGCGGCCGCCCAGCCGCGATGTGGGCGAGGAGCAGTCCGGAGGGGGTGGACAGGTTCACCCAGTTCGCCGCTGACCTCACCCGGTGTGCTGCACGCACGTGACCCCTCCTGCCCATGTCCGACGAGCCGCTACAGTTGGCCGTGCAAGGCAAGGATGCACTCATCCAGAGGGGTGGAGGGACACGGCCCGCCGAAGCCCCGGCAACCAGGCCAGCTCGGCCCAGGTGCTACGTCCGTCCCGCTGGCCGCATGGTCCGCGGGGAAGATGAGCGAACGAGGAGTTCCTGTGACGACCGCGACCACGCTGGACTTCGGGCCGGCCACCCACCTGACCTGCCGTGCCTGCGGTGAGCAGTACCCCCTGGGTGCCGCGTACGCGTGCATGGAGTGCTTCGGGCCACTGGAGGTCGGCTACGAGATCGTCGCGCCCACCCGGGAGGACATCGCCGCCGGACCGCCGAACATCTGGCGCTACCGCGCGCTGCTCCCCGTCCCGGAGAACATCGCCGAGCTGCCCGGCCTGAACCCCGGCTTCACCAAGCTCGTGCGAGCCGACAACCTCGCCCGCGTGCTGGGCATGCGCCGACTCTGGGTCAAGGACGACACCGGAAACCCGACGCACTCCTTCAAGGACCGCGTGGTGGCCGTGGCCCTGTCCGCCGCCCGGCAGCTGGGCCTGCAGACCCTGTCGTGCGCATCCACCGGCAACCTCGCGAACGCCGTGGCCGCGGCGGCGTCCCGCGCGGGTATGGGGCACGTCGTGGTGATCCCGGCGAACCTCGAGGCCGGCAAGGTCATCACGACCGCCGTGTACGGCGGGACCCTCATCGCCGTCGACGGCAACTACGACGACGTGAACCGCCTCTGCTCGGAGCTGGTCGGCGACCCGCTGACCTCCACCTGGGGCTTCGTGAACGTCAACCTGCGGCCGTACTACGCCGAGGGCTCGAAGTCGCTGGGCTTCGAGGTGGCCGAGCAGCTCGGCTGGCGGCTTCCGCAGCAGGTCGTCATCCCGGTCGCGTCCGGCTCGCTGCTGACGAAGGTCGACAAGGCCTTCGGCGAGCTCGGCAGGCTCGGACTGATCGAGCCGACCCCGTACCGGGTCTTCGGTGCCCAGGCGACCGGGTGCTCCCCGGTGGCGCAGGCGTACCGGGCCGGGATCGACGTGATCCGCCCGGTGAAGCCGAACACCATCGCCAAGTCACTGGCGATCGGCAACCCGGCCGACGGCCCGTACGCCCTGGACGTGGCCCGCCGGACCGGCGGGGCGATCGCCGACGTCTCCGATGAGGAGATCGTGGCGGGGATCCGGCTCCTGGCCCAGACCGAGGGGATCTTCGCCGAGACCGCGGGCGGCGTCACCGTGGCCACGCTGCGCCAGCTCCTGGCCTCCGGGCAGCTGGATCCCGATGCCGAGACCGTGGTCTACAACACCGGTGACGGGCTCAAGACGCTCGACGCCGTGGCCGACCAGGTCGGTCCAACGGCTACCATTCCCCCAAGCATCGACGAGTTCCGCGCCGCCCTCGGTGGCTGAGGAACTCCCGATCCGACTCCCCCGCCCCGCACGACGAGGAGCCCCCGATGTCCGTTGCAGTCCGCATCCCGACCATCCTGCGCAGCTACACCGCGGGCGTCGCCGAGGTCAGCGTCGAGCCCAGTGAGCCCACGCTGTCGTCGACGATCACCGCCCTCGAATCGGCCTACCCCGGCCTGTCGGCGCGCGTGCTTGACGACCAGGGCGCCCTGCGCCGGTTCGTGAACGTGTACGTCAATGACGAGGACGTCCGCTTCGAGGGCGGGCTGGACGCCGCCACCCCCGACGGCGCCCAGGTCTCGATCATCCCCGCCGTCGCCGGCGGCTGAACCGGCTGGGGCGGCCGCGCCGCCCCCCTCCGCGTTGGCCCTCCGCGCCCCGGTCACGTCGTGCCATCCACCCTCCCCGCAGCTCGTCCGGATACGCGAGCGTTCGCCGTCGCAGATCCGGACGAAATGGCGATT
This sequence comes from uncultured Actinomycetes bacterium, assembly GCA_963774745.1. Lineage (GTDB taxonomy): Bacteria > Actinomycetota > Actinomycetes > S36-B12 > CAIYMF01 > Prado023. Next base: position 244,348 of record CAVZGE010000007.1, read on the forward strand.
GGGCCGCGCAATAGCGGACGAACTGGCAGGTGGAGGAGGAGCGAGGGCGGGCGGGGGCCGGCGACGGGCCGGCTTCCGGGACGATCCCAGCCGAGCCAGCCACCGGGCGTGCCTCAGCTGGCCGGGCAGCCGGGTGACAGATGCGTCAGAGTTCGATGCCGAGGCGGCGGGCTGAGCGGGCACGCTGACGGGTCGAGCGCATCCGGCGCAGCCGCTTGACCAGCATCGGGTCGGCCTTGAGCGCGGCCGGGTCGTCGATGAGGGTGTTGAGCATCTGGTAGTAGCGGGTCGTCGAGCACTCGAAGAGCTCGCGGATCGCCTGCTCCTTGGCCCCGGCGTAGCGCCACCACTGGCGCTCGAACTCAAGGATCCGAAGGTCGCGATCGCTGAGGCCGGAAGCCTCGCCGAGGGGCAGCGATGAGGCCGCTGCGACGTCGACGCCAGACTCCATGACCATTGCCTCCACACCCCCGACCAGCTCCCGAGCACCTTCGTGCGATCTGCCTCGAGTGTAGGCGAGGGCCCTGACATCGACCGAAACGTCGGGCTGGGCGTGTCGTGCACGCACGCCCGGAACGCCCCGATTCAACCGATGAGCGGGAAGGTCGTGGCCATCGCCAGGGCCAGCGGGACCGCCTGCGCAGTCGCGGCTGCGGCTGGGTCATGGGCCCATCCGCCGAGGATCGCCAACAGCAGCAGGATCGGCACCACCAGGGGGACGGTCAGGGCCAGGAAGCCCGGCGCCCCGAGGAGAACGACCGCGGCGAGCAGGGCCGCGACGACGATCAGCCGGCTCGCGACCAGGACGAGCGCACGGCGCCACCCACGGGTCCCGGAGATGACGCGGGACTCAGCCCAGAACCACGCACCGAGCACCACAAGGAGCACGGCCAGCACCCACGGACGCGAGCCGACCAGCGCGTAGCCCGCCCAGGTCAACCGAGCGGGCAGCGCCATGGCCAGCGCCAGGACGCCCCCGGCCACCGCTCCCCAGCCCAAGCCCCGCAGTGTGCCTGCCGCGGCGCGTCGGCGTCCCGCGACCAAGCCGAGCACAAGGGCGCCGACGGCGAACCACCCCAGGAGATACCCGGTGACGGCCACGGGGAGACGATCGGTCAGGGCCTGCAGGACGGCCGCACCCAGCCCTGCGGCGACCGCGGCCGCGACGAGGACCACCAGGGTGCGACCGACCCTCGCAGGACTCGGCGCGGCATCGGACGTGGGGCCGGATGTCCCGGCGCGGGCGAGAAGCGGCCGGGCAGCCAGAACGCCGCCGACGAGGATCAGCAGCACACCGAGGATGCGGGCGTCGCCACGTGGCTGGCCACCGCCGAGCCAGGCAGCCACCTCGTCGAAGGACTGCTGCCGGTAGATCACCGAGATGTGCTCCGCGCCGGCGATCTCGATCGCCCGACGTCCGGTGCCCTGCCCTGGATCGCCGTACGTCCGTCCCGGCTGGGCATCCGGGTAGCCCACCCGCAGCGCTTCGATCGCCGCGTCGGAGAACCGGGAGGACTCCGCCGACCCCCAGAGGATCAGCAGGTTGCGCGGACTGGCCGGATCGTCGGGGAGGTCCTCGGCGCCGGGCAGGCTGATCGCCACCGTCGCCTCGGTCGGGTTGTTCGCCGCCCACGACGTCACGGCCCCGGCGCCCATCGAGTGACCGACCACCGCGGCAGGCAGGCCGGTCAACTCGGTCGCAGCCGCCACGGCCTCGCCGACGGCGACATCCAGCGACCCGTCCTCCAACGGGGCCGCATTGCTGCCGTGGCCCGGGAGGTCCGGCATCACGACCACGTGGCCTGCCCGGGCCAGGGCGGAGGCCATCGGATCCATCATCGCCGCGCTGCCGGAGAAGCCATGGGCCAGGACGATCGCGGGTGCCCGGACCTCGCCGACGGGCTCGACGATGCGGATCGGCGTCGTGCCCGCCATCGCCGTGCGGCGCTCCACGTCCCCGCTGGACCCGAGCAGGACCACGACGCCGACCACGAGGCACACCGCCGCGGCCAGGATCCACGCCACGTACCGTCGCCCGGCGATCTGATCCCGGGTCACCGATCTGCTCCCATCACGACGGGAGCAGATCGTCGGACTGGGAGCGAGATCGCCCGCGGGGCGCCGGCAGCGAGGGGGAGCACCGGCCAGGTGGGCGCTGGCGGGCGGGATCCGCCGATCCGGGGCTCGTCACGGACCTGATTGTGCCTCGCCAGCGATAGCGCCGCTCGCGGCATCAGGCGCCGCTGGGCGCGGCATGGCTCGGATGCAGCAGGATGGGTCCCCGTGGACCTCACCTTCCTCGACCATGTCCGTGGCCAGCTCGCCGAGATCACCGAGCAGGGGCTGTACAAGCGCGAGCGGGTGATCACCACGGCGCAGGGCGCCTGGGTGGACGCCGACGGCCGTCGCGTGATCAACCTGTGCGCCAACAACTACCTCGGGCTGTCCAACCACCCCGACGTCGTTGCGGCCGCCAGCGCGGGCCTGAGCACCCACGGGTTCGGCCTGTCCAGCGTGCGGTTCATCTGTGGCACCCAGGACATCCACACCGAGCTCGAGGCCCGGATCAGTGGGTTCCTGGGCACGGAGGCGACGCAGCTCTACTCCTCCTGCTTCGACGCGAATGGCGGGGTGTTCGAGCCGCTCCTCGGCGAGGATGACGCGATCATCTCCGACGCCCTGAACCACGCCTCGATCATCGACGGGGTTCGGCTGTGCAAGGCCCGCCGCTTCCGGTACGCGAACAACGACATGGCCGACCTCGAGCGCCAGCTGGTCGCAGCCCGCGAGGGCGGGGCGCGCTTCATCCTGATCGTCACGGACGGGGTGTTCAGCATGGACGGCCACATCGCCGACCTCCCGGCGATCTGCGACCTGGCCGAGGCGCACTCGGCGATGGTGATGGTCGACGACAGCCACGCCGTGGGGTTCGTCGGCGAGCACGGCCGCGGGACGCCCGAGCACCACGGCGTGATGGACCGTGTCGACATCCTCACCGGCACGCTCGGCAAGGCCCTCGGGGGCGCCAGCGGCGGGTACGTGTCCTCCCGCCAGGAGGTCATCGACCTGCTGCGACAGCGCTCACGGCCCTACCTGTTCTCCAACTCGGTCTCCCCGGCCGTCGTGGCGGCCAGCCTCCGGGTGCTGGACATGCTGGCCGACGGCGACGACCTCCGCGCGCAGCTGCGGGCCAACGCGGTGCACTTCCGCGCAGGCATGCAGGACCTGGGGTTCGACCTGCTCCCCGGCGAGCACCCGATCATCCCGGTCATGCTCGGCGACGCCCGGTTGGCCGGGGAGCTGGCCGCCGGCCTGCTCGACGAGGGCGTCTACGTGACCGCGTTCTCGTTCCCCGTCGTGCCCCGCGGCCAGGCCCGGATCCGCACCCAGATGTCCGCCGCCCACTCGACCGAGGACCTCGACATGGCGATGGCGGCCTTCGCCCGCGTCGGACGCACGCTCGGGGTGATCGCATGACGGGCTCCCAGCCTGCCCCTGTGTCCGCGCCCGAGCCGATCCCCGCCACCATGCGCGCGCTCGTGAAGGCCCGGCCCGAGGTGGGGCTGTGGATGCAGGAGGTCCCGGTTCCCGGGATCGGACCCAACGACGTCCTCATCCGGATCGTGAAGTCGTCGATCTGCGGAACGGACGTGCACATCTGGAACTGGGACCACTGGGCGCAGCAGCACATCGCCCTGGGGATGCACGTGGGCCACGAGTACGTCGGGCGGATCGCCGCCCTCGGTTCGGCGGTCACCGGCTACGAGGTCGGTGAGCGGGTCACCGGCGAGGGGCACATCGTCTGCGGGCACTGCCGGCGCTGCCGGGCCGGGCAGCGGCACCTGTGCAAGGAGACCATCGGCGTCGGCGTCAGCCGCCCCGGCTCCTTCGCCGAGTACCTCGCCCTGCCGGCGAGCAACCTCTTCCGGGTGCCCGCGGCCGTCCCCGACGAGATCGCCACGATCTTCGACCCGTACGGCAACGCCACGCACACGGCGCTGAGCTTCGACATGGTCGGGGAGGACGTCCTGATCACCGGCGCCGGGCCGATCGGCGTGATGGCCGTGGCGATCGCTGGGCACGTGGGCGCCCGCAACGTGATCGTCACCGACGTCAACCCCTACCGCCTCGAGCTGGCGCGGGTCATGGGCGCGACCCGCGTGGTGGACGTCGCGCACGACGACTTCCGCCAGGTGATGGTCGAGCAGGGCATGACCGAGGGGTTCGACGTGGGCCTGGAGATGAGCGGCAACCCCGCGGCGTTCCGCCAGATGCTCGACACGATGGCCCATGGCGGCCGGATCGCCATGCTCGGGATCTTCACCGACCCGGTGGCGATCGACTGGGACCAGGTCATCTTCAAGGGGCTGCGGATCAAGGGCGTCTACGGCCGGGAGATGTTCGAGACCTGGTACAAGATGGCCTCCCTGCTGCAGGCGGGGATGGACCTCTCGCCGGTGATCACCCACCGCTTCGGGATCGACGACTTCGCGGAGGCGTTCGCGGTCACGGCCAGCGGCAACTCGGGCAAGGTGATCCTCGACTGGGGCGTGGACCTCAGCTGAGCCACCCCACCGACGCGGCAACCCGCGAGGCGAGCAGCGTCACTCCGCGGCGGCCGCCGCCCCGTCCCCGCGGGCGCGGCCGGGGAGGTTCGACACGATCTTGCCCAGCGCCGTCACCAGGAACAGCTGTCCGAGCACAGCTTCGGAGATGGCCAGCGACTGGCCCGGGTTGCCAGCCGGGACCAGGTCGCCGTACCCGGTGGTGGTGAGGGTCGTGAAGCTGAAGAACAGGCACTGGGCCGTGGTTCCGTCACCCTCGGCTCCGAAGAAGGGAGCGGAGCCCGGGAACTCACCCAGGGCAACGTACGCGAATGCGTAGGTCATCCCGATGAGCAGGTACGCGGCCACCCCACCGAAGAACGCCTCTCGGTCAACACCGGGACGACGGATCACGTGCGCGACGATCACCACCGGCGTCAGCGCGTAGAGCGCGACCAGGACCAGGAGCAGGGGCCCCTCGGAAAGGGCGGTGGCCCACCGAGCCTCCTGTACCGACAGCGAACCGAGGACCGCCAACGCGAGGAGACCCAGGACGACCAGGACCATCCCAGCGGCCAGGCGCTGCGCACGTCGGGCCTCGCTGACCGTGAACACGAGCCACACCGTGACCAGCTGGACGAGGATCATGACCATCCGTCCGATGTCACTGCCTCCGTACGCCGCGGCGATCCCGTACGACAGGATCACCAGGACGATGACCAGTCCGTACCGGTCCTCCGCCCGGGCCCCCACTCGACTCGCGATCCCGCCCTCCACGCGCCCTCCTCGGCTGCCCCGGGGCGAGTGTGGCACACCGGCGGTCCGTCCCCGTGGACCTCGATGCCCGGGGTGGAGCATGCTGTGAGGGTGCGAACGCGGTGGTGGATCCTCGGGGGTGTGGCCGGATCGGCAGCAGTGGCGGGGGCGGGAGCAGCTCGAGCGCTGCGGAGTCGTCCGGCGGCTGACGAACCATCCGGCGCACCCCCTGAGGCGGGCTGGGCCACGTGCTCGGCGCCGGGTGCGCGGGCCTACGAGGCGACCTTCGGCCGGCTCCTGACGGGGCTGTACCGCGCGATCGCGACCGACCTGTCCGCCACGCTCGTCGGGCAGCCCGCCCTGCACATCGTGGACATCGGGGCCGGCCCTGGCGGCCTCGCGGTGGCCCTCGCGGAGGCATTCCCCGAGGGCCGGATCACCACGGTCGACGTCGACGCGCGCATGGCGTCCCTGGCGGCGGCCCGGATGGCCCGCGAGGGCATCGACGAGCGGGTGGACGTGTGCGTCGGCGACGTCGCTGCCCTGCCGCTCCCGGACAGCTCGGTGGACCTCGTGACCAGCTCCTTCTCGGTGCACCACTGGCCCGACGCGGCAGCAGGGTTCACCGAGGTCCACCGCATCCTCCGCCCCGGAGGTCGGGCGATCATCTACGACCTCCCGGACTGGTGGGGCAGGTTCGAGACCCATGCCCCGGCCCTCGTCGAGGTCGCGACGGCCGGGGGCCTGCGCGACATCGACTCCACTCGCCTGCGCTGGCCCGGGCCGTTCGCCGTGGTCCACCGCATCGACGCCACGGCCTGACGCTCGCCCGTCGGCAAGGATGAGGCCATGAACGCCAACTCCTGGGACGCCGACGCCTATGACGATCGCTTCGGTTTCGTGGCCCGCTACGGGGACGACCTCGTCGATGATCTCGACCCGAGCCCGGGCCAGCTGATACTCGACCTCGGCTGCGGAACCGGACGGCATGCCGCGGCCATGACCGCCCGGGGTGCCCAGGTGGTGGGCATGGACGCCGACCCCGCGATGCTCGCGAGGGCCCGGATCGAGCACCCGGAGGTCACGTTCGTCGAAGGGGACGCCACGCTGTTCGATCTCGGGACCCTCGGCGCCCAGCGCCCCTTCGACGGGTGCCTGAGCAACGCCGCCCTGCACTGGATGACCGACCAGGCGTCCGTGCTGCGCAACGTCCGTACGGCGCTCCGGTCCGGGGCGCCCTTCGTCGCCGAGATGGGGGGCGCAGGCAACATCGCGGCACTCGACGAGTCCCTGAGATCGGCTCTGGACGACCTCGGTCTCGGCGAGATCCCGATCCCGGCCAGCCACTTCCCGACAGTGGGCCAGCAGTCGACGCTCCTGGAAGCCGCCGGGTTCCGCGTGGAGCACGCCATGTGGTTCCCCCGGCCCACCCCGCTGCATCCGGGGACGACGGCGGCCGGATGGACCCGGCAGTTCCGCACCGCGGTGTGGGACGCGATCCCCTCGACCTCGCATCCGGCCCTGGAGCGTGCCGTTGACGTCCACGCCGAGCGCCTGGGTCTGCACCTCGACGATGGATGGGTCGCGGACTACTGCCGCCTCCGTTTCCACGCGATCGCCACCTGAGGGAGCCGAAGTCAACCCCCCCTCGCCTCACCCCTCCGACGGGTACCTCAACAAACGCCCCCACCCCCAGAACTGGGCATGGCCCGGCCAGCACGCCGCGCGTACAGTAGGAATCACGGCAAGAGGTCAGGAACGACCCCTTGCGTTGAGGCATGGGGGAGGTGCGCGTGCGCTCGAAGCGGATCGTGGCGGCGAGCGCGCTGGCGGGCGCCCTGCTGCTGGCCGGCCTCCCGGCGGAAGCGACGAACTCGGGAGCCTCTCCCGCCGGATCGCCCACTCCGGCCGCGACGGGGCCCAGCCCCACCACGACCACGCAGGCCCCCACTTTGACCCCGAAGCAGACGGCCACGCTGTCGGTGACGTCGTCGGCGTCCGGATCGGGCGAGGTGACCCTGGTGGCCACCTCGAACGCGCGGTCCATCCAGGTCAAGTACCGGGATGCAGACGACACGGGGCGCAGCGCCACGGAGAAGGTCCGCGAGGGCCAGGCGCAGTTCACCCTGCCCCGGGTCGTCGGCGATCCGGGCGCGCGCCAGGGCCACGCCGAGGCTCACTGCGAGCCCATGGGTCGAGGTCTCCTCCGCGCCGAACCGGCCCCCTCGCCGGGTGCCACCTATTGGGTGTCGCCGTCGTCGAGGATCCAGGGGAAGCTGGCCCGGTACAAGTCCGTCAACAAGCACACGCGGGCCTACTACCTGATCCGGTCCTACATGCAGAAGTTCGAAGCTGCCGGTGGGGGACGCTGGTCCTGGCGCCCGGCCGGTCGTGATCTCGTCGACGATCTACGTCCCCAGCAACACCACCATCCGGCTGTCCGAGGGCACGACCTTGGTGAAGGGCACGAAGACGGGCACGAAGAAGTTCTCGGCCTCGAACTCGATGTTCATGCTGATCGAACCTTCACGGGGCAAGAAGAAGGGCGCCGTCGGAGGCCATGACGGGGCCTCGGCATCACCATCGCGGGCGCGGGCGAAGGGCGCTCCGTGATCGACCTGGCAGACGTGCGCAACTCGCTGGCGATCATCGCCGGCCACAACCGGGACGTGACCATCTCGGGGATCACGTTCCAGCGGATGAACAACAACCACTTCATCGAGATGGATGCCTGCGCCGACTCGCACGATCACCGGCAACGAGTTCCTCGACGCTGCGGGCGGCACCCGTCAGACGGCTGAGGCGATCAACCTCGACACCCCCGACCCGAAGACCCACGGGTTCGGGTCCGTGTGGAGCGACCAGGACGGCACCCCCAACGAGCGGGTGACCATCTCGAGCAACCGGTTCGATGGGCTGGAACGCGCGCTCGGCACACACAACTTCACCGCCCGGGCCTACCACACCGACATCGTGGTCACCGGGAACACGATCACCGGCAACTCCGACGACGCCATCCACATCATGAACTGGGCCAACCCGGTCTTCACCGGGAACACGATCAGCTCCAGCGGCGGATCGGTAGGCATCCGCGCCTGCGGGACCACGAACCCGACGATCAGCGGCAACACGTTCGACGAGTCCGCAAGGCCTGCGGTCGTGTTCCGCAACTGCCGGGGGGAGAACGGAAGGACGGCACCCAACGAGGTGACCGACGAGAACCTCGACGCGCTCCGGTCCAACCTGGTCGGTCAGGACCTCGGCAAGGACGCCGTGGGCGTCCCCGGGGAGGGCACCGTCGCGTTCGCTGACTCCCCGACGACACCTGCGGGGGTCCCCTCCCAGCCGCTCGTCGAGTCGGTGGTTGCCGGCGATCGGCAGGTGACCGTGCGCTGGACGCCGGCGCTGGCCGAGGAGGGCTCGCCGATCACCGCGTACCGGATCCGTGTGCGTACCGACGCCGGTGGCGAGCCGGTGGCGACCGTCGACGCCCCCGCTGATGCCGTCGAGTCCGTGATCACCGGCCTGACCAACACCAGCGCGCACTACGTCACCGTGGCTGCGGTCGAACGCGCCGGGGAGAGCCCGACGGGCGATTGGAACTCGACGGCCGTGACCCCGGTCGGTCCCCCGTCCCCTCCGCGCGATCCGCAGGCCGTCAGCCTGATCTCCGGAGTGGTGACCCTCGAGTGGAAGGCACCGGAGAACGACGGCGGCGAGCCGGTCACGGGGTACCAGGTGGAGATCTTCGACGATCCGGACGCCACCGTTCCGCTGCCCGGATCCCCCGTGGAACTCAGCCCTGACGCGACGCAGCAC
>CAVZGE010000008.1:0-145841 GCA_963774745.1 uncultured Actinomycetes bacterium
GGCTGTCCTGGCAGGACCTCGGGCGCCAGGTGCTCAACACCGTGACCTACTACACGATGAAGGCCCGCGCCGGGGACGTCGGGGCCAACGGGGTCGCCCCGCTGGTCGACCGGATCAACGCAGCGGCACCCGATCGGCGGATCCACCTCGCGGGCCACTCGTTCGGCGCCCGCGTGGTCTCGGCAGCGGCCACGAACGTCACCACACCGATCGAGTCGCTGACGCTGCTGCAGGGGGCGTTCAGCCACTACGGGTTCACCACCGACTTCGCGCACAGCGGCAAGGACGGCGCCTTCCGGGGCGCCCTGGCCAACGGGCGCATCCACGGACCCGTGGTCATCACCCACACGCACAACGACAAGGCGGTGCGCCTGGCCTACGCGGTGGCCTCGCGGCTGGCCGGGCAGGCCGGCGCCGCCGTCGGCGACAAGGACGACCTCTACGGCGGCATCGGCGCCAACGGCTCGCAGGGCACGAACGCCGTCGAGCTGGAGCTGGGCGACGCCGGCGCCGACTACCAGTTCCGGGCCGGGACCGTGAACAACCTGAGGGCCGATCGCACCATCGCCGGGCACAGCGATGTCACCAATCCCGCGGTCGCCAACGCCCTGGGCCACGCCATGGGCCTGTTGTGAGCCATCGCAGCTGTCCGGGGTACGCGGCTGAGCCGTTCGCCACGCTGGTGGCCGAGTACCCGGGGGAGGAGGTGTACCCGAGCGCGGACTTCCGGGTCGAGTGGGGGCCGATCTTCCACCGTGGCCGGCTCGACGGATCGGCGCGGGTGCTGGTCCTGGGCCAGGATCCCGCCACGCATGAGGCCATCAGCCGCCGGATCCTCGTCGGTGAGGCGGGGCAGCGCGTCCAGGGGCTGCTGGCCAGGGTGGGGATCACCGACAGCTACGTGATGGTCAACGCGTTCCTCTACAGCGTGTTCGGGCAGCAGGGCGGGGAGGAGCACGAGCGCGACGCGGCCATCGCCGCGTACCGCAACCGGTGGCTGGACGCGCTGCTGGTCGGCACCGAGGTCACGGCCGTCCTGGCCCTGGGCCGGCTGGCCCGCACGGCGTACCAGGAATGGGCCGAGACCCAGCCGGCGACGTCGCAGCGGCTGCACCTGGCCGCGGTCCGCCACCCCACCTACCCGGAGAGTGCCGCCCGGGCCACGGGCAGGCCGCTGGCGGAGACGACCGCGAGCCTGCTGGCCGACTGGAACGGGCGCGTGCCCGGCCTGGCCGGACACGTGACCCCGGAGGGGCCGGTCGACCTGAGCCCCTACGCCGACCGGTGGGGGGCCGGGGACCTGGTCGCCATCCCCGAGCGCGACCTCCCGCCGGGCTGCCCGCCGTGGTGGCGCGACCTGCTGTCCTGGGCCGATCGGGACGGCGACTCGCGCCAGGAGAAGCGCGCCACGATCCGGGTCGCCGTGCCCCGCAGGTGGCAGACCTGGCCGCGACTGTGAGCCTCAGGCCCGGATCGCGTGCCGCCGGACCGTCCAGCGGTCGCCGTCGAAGCCGATCCGGACGTCGCCCACGAGGTGCGGCTCCCCGACGACCGGGTGGATCGCCTCCTGGAACCGGCGCACCCTCGCGGCCGAGGGCTTGCTGGTGAACAGGACCTGCGCGGCCTGGTGCGCGGGGAGTGACTGCTCGAGGAACTGGGCGAACTCGGCCGACGGCCGGTGCCGGTCCCGGGTGGCGTGCGACACCAGGAGCAGCGACTGCGCCGACTGGTCGGCGTACCCGGCCTCGAGCAGCGCGCGGTAGAAGTGCGCGTTGTTGCCCGCGTGATGGGCCACCTGGATGACCTGCAGGGGCAGCAGCGCGTCGAGGAGCGCGGGGTAGTAGTCGCCGCGGGGTGGCGCGAAGTCGACGAACCCGGCGTCGCCGCTGACCAGGATCCCCTGGTCCTCGACGGCGAGGCGCAGCACGTAGCTCAGCTGGTTGCTCGGGGTGATCGACTGGATCGGGATCTGGTCGCGTGCGGGCCGAGCGAGGTAGTCACCGAGCGGCAGGCGGTTCCAGTGCTTGGCGACGAGGGACTGCGAGGGACCGAGCAGGGTCAGGCGGGGACCCGTCCCACCCCGCCTCGAGGCGGGGGCGAAGCGCCTCTCCGGCGCACGCCAGCCGAACTCCTGGGGGCGGCCATCGGCGATGATCGGGCACCGGATCGGGATCCCGCGGGCGGTCAGGGCCGTGACCACCTCCGCCAGCGCGATCGCGTTGATCGCGTCGCGCGCGGCGGCCTGCCGGATGCTCGCCAGGTCCAGGGCATCGGACCGCGCGCGTCGGGGGTGGTCGGCCCAGTGCGCGGGCAGCTCCCGGTCGAGTGCACGGGCTGAGTCCGGACCGGACCGGGCACCCGGGGTGGACCCGGCAACGTCCGCCATCTCGAACAGCACGCCGGCGTGCGTCGGGTCCCCGGCCCCCGGGCCCTGGGTGATCGCCGCATCCTCGGCATGGACCCGGAAGATCCGCGCCCACTCGCCCGAGTCCCGGGCGCCCCGGGGGGCGGCCGCCGAGCCGAGGTCGGGTCGCAGTGCGCGCGGGCGGTCGCTGCGGAACGCGTCGGCCGCCCGCTCCAGGTCGGCGGACTGCTGGCAGAGGTCAAGCTTGACGGTGAGGTAGTCGGCCAGCCGCTGGGCACCGTCCTCGGCCGCGAGCTGGCGGACCAGCAGGTCGTCCGCGCCCGGGGCGCCACCCTCGGGATGGGGTTCGGTGTCGTTGGCCACCGGTGGCATCCAGGCCTCGCCGATCGCGATCGACTCGTCGGCGACGATCGGCACCAGGCCGACGAGATGGTCCTCGTCGTAGTGCGTGCCGATGATCAGGTCCAGGCGCCGGTGCGCGTCGCCGAACGAGTCGAAGGCCTCCTGCAGCTTGGCGTGCACGTGGTCCACCGGGTAGCCGCTGGCCTTCACGCCCGCGTCGGCCAGCACCCGCCCGGGGCCCCCGGGGGCGTCGAACTGCACCAGCAGCGCGGCGCCGAGCTGGACCTCGAACATGTCCACCTGGATGCGTCCCATGATCGGCGTCCCGTCGTGTCGTCCGGTCCTGCGGTGGGGCGACCCTACGCGCCGAGGGGGTGGTCACGCACGGGTCGTGCGTGACACCATCGAGGCAGCACACCCCAGGAGGTGCACCATGGCGCCCGAGATCGACGCGGCTGACCTGTTCGAGTCCCAGTACTCCCACGGCGTGACCGACGAGGTCGGGCCGCCGCCGCCGAGGCCACGCGCCATGCCGCCGGCACCCTTCGCCCTGCACGGTGCGGTCATCACCCCGGATGCCGCGTGGTCCAGCGGCTACGTGACGGTCGCCGGTGGCGTGATCGAGGAGGTCTCCCGGACCAGGCCCTCGTCGGTGCCCGTCCACGAGACCGAGGGCGTGATCATGCCCGGGATGCTCGACCTGCACGGGCATCCCGAGTTCAACGTGTTCGCCGCCTGGGAGCCCCCCACGCTCTACGCCAACCGGTACCGCTGGCGGGCCTCGGACGTCTACCGGGCGCTCGTGCGCGACCCCCAGAACGCGCTCATCGAGAAGGTGCCACCCGGGACGCAGACCCGCTACGCGGAGATCAGGGCCCTCGTCGGGGGTGTTACCGGGATCCAGGGAGCGTCGCGGGCGAGCACCGCCGCGGCCGAGCCGCTGGTGCGCAACGTCGACCTGTGGGCGTTCGGGGCGCATCGGGCCCGCTCGATGATCGACCTGCCCTCGGAGACCTCGCGGGACATGGAGCGGCTGCGCACGGTCCTGGGCCAGATCACCTCCGGTGAGGTCACCGCGTTCTACCTGCACCTGTCCGAGGGTGCGCGCGGCGACCAGCGGAGCACCGCGGAGTTCCGCCGGTTCCTCGAGCTCGGCGTGGCCACGCCGGCGACGAACATCATCCACGGAACGGCACTGACCGCCGACGACTGGCGCACGGTCGCCGATGCCGGCTGCCGCCTCGTGTGGTCGCCGCAGTCCAACCTCCGGCTGTACGCGCAGACGACGTTGGCCGGGGAGGCGCTGGACGCCGGGGTCCCGGTCGCGCTGGGTGCTGACTGGCTGCCCTCGGGATCGACGAGCCTGCTGGCCGAGATGAAGGTGGCGCGCCGGGAGCTGGCGCGCCAGGGACATCCGATCGGCGCCGATGCACTGGTGGCGATGGTGACCACCGTGGCGGCGCGGGTGGCGGGGCTCGACGAGCACCTCGGGTCGGTCGCTGCCGGGCGGGTCGCCGACCTGGTCGTCCTCGAGCGCCACCACGAGGACCCCTACGAGAGCGTGTGCCTGGCCGACCCCGCGTGGGTGGAGCTCGTGTGCATCGGTGGGGACATCACCTACGCCCGGCGCGACTGGTTCGAGGCGCTGTCCGGTGCCGCCACCGGTCCCACGATCGAGGACGTGACGGCCTGGGGCAAGCCCATGCGCCTGGACACCGGGTACCAGTCCCCGACCTCGAACCCGACGCCGCCGCTGTCGGCGATCCGCGGCCTGCTGACGGCCGCCTACCCGCCCGTGGGCCCGGTGTTCGCCTGACGGGCGCCCGTGGCGCTCCTCGCCGACCGATGACCGCATCGCCGGACGCGGCCTACAGTGCACCCATGCTGTCCGTGACCGCCTACCCCCAGCAGTACATCGACGACGCGCGCCAGCGGATCGCTGACCAGGTCGGCGTGTTCACGGCGCTCGCCGCGGCCGTGCGCACCGAGGCCGGCGGGGGAGGGGCCGGCGCGAGGGGCGGCGGCGGTGCGGGGGCGGCCCTCGCCGCACTCGAGCCCGAGTACTTCGCGAACCTCGTGATCGCCCTGGACAACCATTTCGTGCACCGCAGCCGTGGCCAGGAGCGCAAGGACGGCAACGCCATGAACGAGGTGCGCGTGCTGGTCAGCTCGATCCAGGTGCACGGCGGGGTGATGACCCCGGAGCGGGCCATCAGGCTGGACCCGGCACGCTCGATCCTGGGCATCGCCTACGGCGATCCGATCCGCATCGACGCGGCCGGCTTCGAGCGACTGGCCGGCGCGTTCTTCGAGGCGCTCAGCGCCACGTACGCCGAGCCGATGCCGCGCTGAACGCAGCGCCCGGCGACACGTCCGATCCGATCTGACGGCTTTCATCCCGGTATGACCGGGATGCTGCTAGCGTCCGGCTCCTGGGGGCGGGGACCGGGACGTCCGGTGCTCGGACCGACCAGTCCGAAGGAGCCTCCGTGCGCACTGTTGGTCACGCCGCGGTCTTTGCGATCATCGCCGCCACACCGCTCGCAGCACTCGCCGTCACCGCCCAGCCGCAGGTTGCCGTCGCCGGGGTCACAGCCGCGGCGCCGACCGCGCAGGCCAGCGACAGCTGGACCTTCAGGGCCAGGTGGAGCCCCAAGGTCCGCTATCAGGCGGGATCCGTGGTCCGGTGGGACGGCAGCGTGTGGCTGGCCACCCGGACGACCCGCAAGGGTGCCGAGCCGGGCGCGGGGGGCAACGGCTGGGCCAAGCTCGTGTCGAACGGGCTCAACGGAGCCGTGGGTCCTGCCGGGCCGGTGGGTGCTGCTGGCGCGCCCGGGCCGGTCGGGGCCCCAGGCCCCACAGGCGCGGCGGGGGCGGCGGGGGCGGCCGGCAAGGACGGCATCGGTGGACGGCAAGGACGGGGTGGACGGGCTGCCCGGACCACAGGGCATCCCGGGGATCCCGGGAGCGCAGGGCCCGGTGGGTGCCGCCGGCAGCCCCGGCCCGGTCGGCCCCCCCGGAACGCCGGGTCCGCCTGGGCTCCAGGGCCCTCCGGGCGCACCGGGACCTCTTGGCCCCCAGGGGGTGCCGGGCGCGCAGGGTGACGCGGGCCCGAAGGGGGACGCGGGGGCGCAGGGCCCTCGGGGTGACCTGGTCCTGGCCGGCAACGTCGACTTCATCGACCCGGCCGAGACCACGGGCTTCTTCGGCCTCGGCGGCACGGGCCTGCTCGCGGGGTCGTCCTCCGCGGTCCAGGCGACCATGCCGTTCGCCGGCACCCTCGGGTCGTTCACCGTGCATGCGGCGAACCTGTCGGGTGTCAACGCCACCGTGACGGTGGTCAAGAACGGGACGGCGACGCCCGTGGAGTGCACCGTCGTGTCGGGGAGCGGGGCGTGCACGGCCGGTGGGACCGTTCCCTTCTCGGTCGCCGACACGCTCTCGGTGAAGGTGTCCAAGGGATCCACCGGTGCCGCGATCCAGTTCCTCGGCTTCACGGCGGGGTACTCCGCACCATGAGCCAGACCACGATGCCCGGAGCGCCGCCAGAGGCGGCGCGGACCTCGCACCCCGGTCCGGGGACCATGTCCCGACGAGGGTTCCTGGGACTGGCGGGCCTCGTCGCGGCGAGCGTGGCGATCCCGGTCGCGCTCACCGAGCGGCAGCCGCCGCTGGCCGAGGTCCTGGTGGCCTCCCGGTTCCTCGCGCTGGTCGGATCGGACTTCACCTTCGAGGCGGGGGACGGACGGATCACCCTGCGCCTGGCCGAGGTGGAGGGGGTCGGCCGCGTCGATCGCACCGAGACGGCCTTCACCCTTCGGTTCGACGGACCGGCCGCACGGGTCCAGGGCGGCCAGGTGGGCCAGCTCTCGGGACCAGACCTGCGGGGCATCCCGCTTCTGGTCGTGCCCTCCGGCCGGGCTGTCGCCGGCCGGCAGGAGTGGGTGGCCACGGTCGTCGGGGGTGGTCCCCGTGGCTGATCAGTTCCTCGGCGAGATCCGGCTCTTCGCGGGCAACTTCGCCCCCAGGGGGTGGGCCTTCTGCCTGGGGCAGCTCCTGCCGATCAGCCAGAACACTGCTCTCTTCTCGCTGCTCGGCACCTACTACGGGGGCGATGGGCGGACGACCTTCGCCCTGCCGGACCTCCAGGACCGGGTGCCGATCCATCACGGGCAGGGCCCAGGGCTCACCCCCCGGGGCCTCGGGGAGGAGGGCGGTGCTAGCGAGGTGCTCCTGACGACCGCCGAGCTGCCCGCCCACGTGCATCCGGCCGCGTCCGGCCCGGCGACCACCAACCGGGCGATCGGCGCTGTCCCGGCTGCAGGGGGGCGGTACGCGAACGCGACCCCGAGCGGGCCAACCTCGCCGCATCAGAACCGGCCCCCGTACCTGGGCCTGACCTACATCATCGCCCTGCAGGGCATCTTCCCGCCCCGGCCCTAGGAGCCTGCCATGTCCGAACCGTTCCTGGCTGAGATCCGCGTGTTCCCGTTCGGCTACGCGCCCAGGGGCTGGGCGCGGTGCGAGGGTCAGCTGCTGCCGATCAACCAGAACCAGGCGCTGTTCTCGCTGCTCGGCACCACGTACGGTGGCAACGGCACCACGACCTTCGCCCTCCCGGACCTGCGGGGCCGGACCGCGGTGGGTCCGGGAGCTCAGGTGGGGCTCGGTGAGGTCGGCGGCGAGGAGGCCCACACGCTGACCCCCGCGGAGGCTGCCCACGGGTGGGGGGTCTCCGCCCCGGCGACGACCGCGCGGCCGACGGGGGCGCTCCCGGCCAACGGCGGGGCGTACGCCTCGCCGGCAGACGGGCCCTCTGTCGGGCCGGTCGGCGGGGGCCAGCCGCACGAGAACCGTGCCCCCTTCCTGGCGATCAACTTCTGCATCGCCCTGCAGGGCATCTTCCCCAGCCGGAACTAGTCGAGGGAGCAGACAATGGCCGACCCCTTCATCGGTGAGATCCGGACGTTCGCCGGGAACTTCGCCCCCGCCGGGTGGGCGTTCTGCGACGGGCAACTCCTTGCCATCGCCGAGAACGACGCGCTCTTCGCCCTCATCGGCACCACCTATGGAGGTGATGGGCAGGTCACGTTCGCGCTGCCGGACCTCAGGGGTCGGGCCCTGGTCGGCGCCGGAACAGCGCAGCAGACCGGCACGACCTACACCCTGGGACAAGCCGGAGGGGCCGAGACGGTGAGCCTGACCACGAACCAGATCCCCTCCCATGCCCTGCCGGCATCCAGCCTGCCGCGCACCCGGACGCATCCCGACCCGGGAACCGCCCTGGCCACGGGTGGGGCGTACCGGCCGGCGGGCGATGCCGACGTCTCCATGGTCATCGTGGGGGGGAACCAGCCGCACGCGAACATGCCGCCCTTCCTGACGCTCTCCTTCATCATCTCCTTGTACGGGATTTTCCCGCAGCAGCCGTGACGGACCTGGCGGTCCGCCTGCGCCCCCGCACCGAGGCCGATTCGCGGTTCGTCGCTGAGCTCCTCGCCGAGGACGCCCGAGTGGTCCTGGCCGGGCTGCCCGAAGGGCTCCGCGAGGAGATGGTCGCGCTTCAGGTCACGGCCCGGGCGGTGCACCTCGCCGACGCCTGGCCGGAGGCTGTCGAGTCGATCGTGATCGCGGGTCCCGACGGCCTCGCGGTCGGCCGGATCGTGCTCGCCGAGGGGGCCGGCTGGTGGCACATCGTGGACCTGCGGATCCACCAGGACTGGCGCGACCAGGGCATCGGCACCGCCTGCCTGGCCGACCTCGCGGCGCAGGCCGACCTGGCCGGGTGCGGGATGCGCCTCACCGTCGCCGTCGACAACCCGGCCCGCCGGCTCTACGAGCGGCTGGGCTTCATGACGGTTCCCGGGGACGAGCAGGGAGCTGCCCCCCGGGTCGCGGACGTCACGATGGAACGCCCGGCTGCCCGCTGAGCGCACGCCGCGGCGGGCAGCCGATCGCGAACTGGTCGAGAATCGGATCATGGTCAATCGCCTGGGTGGTGCCCTCTCGCCGTACCTGCGCCAGCACGCCGACAACCCGGTCGACTGGTGGCCCTGGTGCGAGGAGGCGTTCGCCGAGGCGCGCGCTCGCGACGTGCCCATCCTGCTGTCCGTCGGGTACGCCGCCTGTCACTGGTGCCACGTGATGGCCCACGAGTCGTTCGAGGACCCGAGCACGGCCGCCCTGATGAACCAGCGCTACGTCAGCATCAAGGTCGACCGCGAGGAGCGACCCGACATCGACGCCGTCTACATGGAGGCCACGCAGGCACTGACCGGTCGCGGCGGGTGGCCGATGACGGTGTTCCTCGACCACGCCGGGCGGGCCTTCGTGGCGGGTACCTACTTCCCGCCGGTGGCGCACGGTGGGATGCCGTCGTTCACCGACGTGCTGCGTGGCGTGGACGAGACCTGGCGCACGGACCGGGCACGCATCGACGGGGCCGCCCAGCAGGTGCACGAGGCCCTTGCGCACCGCGGTCACGCCGGGCCGGCGCGGGCGACTGCCCCGACCCTCGATGATGTGCTCGGCGCCGTGGATTCCCTGGCCGCCCAGTTCGACCCGGTGCGCGGCGGCTTCGGGGGAGCGCCGAAGTTCCCGCCGTCGATGGTCCTGGAGTTCCTGCTGCGTGCCGACGCACTGACCCGCTCAGCGGGCCGGCCCGATGACCGGGCCCTGGGCATGGCCACCCGGACGTTGCAGGCGATGGCCCGCGGCGGCATGTACGACCAGCTCGCGGGAGGGTTCGCGCGCTACAGCGTGGACGCCGACTGGGTGGTCCCGCACTTCGAGAAGATGCTCTACGACAACGCCCTGCTGCTGCGGGTGTACCTGCACTGGTGGCGGGCGACCGGCGACCCCCTCGCCCGGCGGATCGCCGCGGAGACCGCGCAGTTCCTCGTGGACGACCTGCGCACCCCGGAGGGTGGCTTCGCCTCATCGCTCGACGCGGACAGCGAGGGGCGGGAGGGTGCCTGCTACGTCTGGACGCGGCGCCAGCTCGTCGAGGTGCTCGGCGCCGAGGACGGTGCCTGGGTGGCTGACCTCTGCGGGGTGATCCCGGGCGGGACGTTCGAGCGGGGGGCGTCGGTGCTCCAGCTGCGGGCCGAGCCCGACGAGCCGCAGCGGTGGGCATCCGCGCGCGCGAGCCTGCGGCAGGCCCGGCGCCTGCGGGAGCAGCCGGCCCGCGACGACAAGGTGGTAGCGGCGTGGAACGGCCTGGCGATCGCGGCACTGGCCGAGGCCGGAGCGCTGTTGGACGAACCGGCGTGGGTCGCGGCCGCTGTCGCGTGCGCTGACCTGCTGGTCATGTCCCACTGGGACCCCTCGGCCCGACGGTTGGCCCGGATCTCGCTGGCGGGCCAGGTCGGCCCCGATGCGCCCGGAGTGCTCGAGGACCATGCGGACCTCGCCGAGGGCCTGCTGACGCTGTACCAGGTGACCGGGGACGAGCGCTGGTTCGCCACCGCCAGGTCGCTGGTCGACGTCGTCCTCGAGCGGTTCGCCGACGGCGCGGGCGGGTTCTTCGACACCTCGCTCGGACGCCCCCCGGCTCGTGCGCCGGCCGCGAGACCCCAGCGATGGGGTCACGCCGTCCGGTGCCTCGGCCGCGGCCCATGCCCTGCTCACCCTCGGGGCGCTCACGGGTGAGTCCGGGTACCTCGCGGCCGCTGATGCCGCGATCGCCTCACTGATGCCGCTGGCCCGCACGGCTCCGCGCTTCTCCGGCTGGGCGTGGTCGACCATCACCGCACGGATCGCCGGTCCGGTCCAGGTGGCGATCGTCGTCCCCGACGGTCTCACGCGACCTGACCTGCACCGGGTGGCGCTGGCGGACACCTCGCCGGGACTGGTGACGGCCGTGGGCCAGGAGGGACTGTCCACGGTGCCCCTGCTGGCCGATCGACCCGCGGTCGGCGGGCGACCGACCGCCTACCCCTGCCGCGGGTTCGTCTGCGACCTGCCGGTGACCGACCCCGAGGCCCTCCGCGCGGCGCTGGCGGCTGCCCAGGATCGCCGGTGACCGACCATCGCGGCCTGGTGATCGGCTCCGGGACCAGCCGCGCGCTGGTCTTCCTCCCGGGGTTCCTGGCTCCCGCGGGCGGCTACCGCGACCTCGTGGCCCCGCTGGCACGCGACGATCCGGGCCTGCGCGTCCACATCCCGCAGCTGTACCGCCGCGGCCTGTCGGCCCTCGCCGGAGGGCGTCCTGTCCGGGAGGAGGCGCAGGCTGCCGCCGAGGTGGCTGCGCGCCTGGCCGCCGCCGGCCACGCCGTGTGGCTCGGCGGCCATTCCCGGGGCGGCCAGGCGGCCTGGCTCGCTGCCGAGGCGCTGAGTCGTTCCCGCGTGCCTGTCGCGGGCCTCATGCTCGTCGATCCGGTCGATGGTTCCGGGCCCGGATCGGGGCCGACCACGACGACGGGGCCGGCGGGATTCGCTGTCGCGCCGCTCATCGTGGGGGCCGGCCTCGGGGGCAGATGTGCGCCCGCGGCGCTGGGCCACCGGGCGTTCGCCGCGTCGGCCGCGGCCGCAGCCACCGAGCCCGATCCACGTCGTCGTGACGACTCTCGGGCATGCCGATGTCCTGGGTGGGTGGGCCCGCACCGTGGGTCGTCGCCTGTGCGGCGGCGGTTCGGACCCGGACGCCGGGCGGGCGACCGTCACGGCGCTGATGGCTGCACACATGCGCGGCGCGCTCGCCGAGCACCGCGGCGCGCTCGCTGAGCGCGAGGGTGCCTGGCCCTCGCCCGTCCAGTGGCGCTGACCATCCGCCGGCGGCCGGGGCTCAGCGCGGGTTCAGCAGCATCCCCGCCGCTCGTTCGGGCCCGCGGCGACTGTCGGCGAGGACCACCACGGCGGTCCCGGAGTGCCGTTCGAGGCGCACCTCGCTGCGTGCCCCGAGCGTCCCGCCGTCATGCATCAGGACGTCCCCGTCGCCGAGCAGGAACCAGCCCAGTCCGACCCCCAGCCGACCTCGCTCCGAGCGTGGGCGCAGGGTCTCAGCGATGGCATCCGCCAGCGGGCCGCCGCCGTCGCGGACGGTCTCGAGGAAGCGGAGCAGGTCGTTGGCCGGGGCCCGCAGCCCGCCGGCACCGGCCATCGCGGCCAGGTGCCACGGTGCGACCGGCTTGCCCCGGTGGTGCCCCTGGTGCAGCGGGTCGTCCGCGAACGACGTCTCCTCGAGTCCCAGCGGCCCGATCACCCGGGTCAGCAGGGTCTGCTCGTAGCCCAGCCCGGTGGCTCGACCCAGCAGCAGGCCGAGCAGCCCGACCCCGAAGTTGGAGTAGCGCACGGGAGCCTGGCCCGGGGTGCCGCGAACGCGGGTCTGTGCCAGCGCGCCGATGAGCCGGTCGGCGTCGATGTCGGCGTAGGGATCGACCAGGGCGGTGCGGGACATGCTCTTCGCCATGACGCCGGGTGGGAGCCGGGGCAGCCCCGAACGGTGGCACGCGAGGTGCTCGAGCGTGATCGCCGACACCCCTCGGGCCAGGCGGGATCCCTCGGGCACCAGGTCCGCGATCCGGTCGTCGAGGTGGACCTCGCCCGTCCTGGCCAGCTCGGCCAGCAGCAGCGCCGTGAACACCTTGGTCACGGACCCGATCTCGCAGCGCGCATCGGCGTCCCCGGCCGGGAAGCGCCCCTCCGGGGTCGAGACCGCGATGATGGGCTCGACGTGGCCGCGGCTGACGAGGTACTCGTGGGCAGCCGCGACACGCTCTGGCCACGGGAGGGTAGTTGACACGGGCGTCCTTCTCCGGAATACCCCCGTGCTGCTCGTCACATCCGTGCGCCACCGTATCGCCCTGCGGGAGTGCTCGGCATGACGGGGACCTGTCGCCGACTTCCCTGCGCGTCCCTGCTGGTTGTGCTGGACTACGCCCAGTGACGGTGGGAGGACCCCATCCACTGGCCAGCCGGCAGGAGGAGTACCGATGGGTGCAGTCGTGGGCATGGTTCTCAGCGAGGAGGTCGGTGGGCCGTTCGACCTGGTGAACGGGCTCCCCGTGCATCCCCTGGTCATCCACGCAGCTGTCGTCCTGGTCCCGCTCACTGCCCTCGGCCTGATCGCGATGGCCGTGTGGCCGCGGTTCTCCCGCACGCACGGCTGGTTGGTCGTCGCGTCCGGGCTGGTCGCAACGGCGTCGTGCTTCGTGGCGAAGCAGTCCGGTGAGGCCCTCGAGGAGCGTGTGGGGGAGCCGGGCTTCGACCATGGCGAACTCGGTGAGCTGATGCCGATCCTCGCCGCGGTGCTGCTGATCGCGGTGCTCCTCCTGTGGCTGGTCGACCGCAGCGCGCCAACCGCGGGACCGCCCCCGCGTCGAGCCCTGCGGGTCGTGGTGGCGGTCATCGGCGTCCTGGTCGCAGTGGGCAACCTCGTCTGGGTCGTCCGGGTGGGTGACTCGGGGGCCAAGTCGGTATGGACCGGCAAGGTGGCCTCCTCGACTCCCGACTCCGGCTCGGACGACGACGACTAGGGCCGATGGCATCAGGCGACCCGGCACCCGGGGGGCGCTGCACCGTGTGCCTCGGGCCAGGTGACGGCAACCGCTCCCAGGGGACTGGTCCAGCGCAGCCCATGGTCGGCCTGTGCCTCCACCCGCCACCCCGACTCGTGCTTCAGCCGATGATGGTGGCGACAGAGGGCGTGCAGGTTCTCGGCCGTCGTCGGACCGGTCGGGAACGGAACCAGGTGGTCCAGGTCGCACGCATCTGCTGGGACGGTGCACCCGGGGAAGCGGCACGTCGCGTCGCGTTGGCGAACGTGCCGGTCGAGTGCGGCGCGGGGCCGGTACGCCCATGGACTCACGTCAAGGACGGCCCCCGTGGACCCATGGACCAGCACCGCCCGCCACCTGGTGTCCCCAGCAGCCAGCCGACGGGCGACCTCGGCCGGGATGATCCCGTATCCCGACACCATGCCGGGATGGTCGGACAGGCTGGCCAGCGAGTCGATCGGGATCGTCACGTTGACCTGGGTGCTGACGTGCGCCCGCGCCCGTGATCCGGGTCCGCCCGTCTGGTCGGGGGTGCCCGAGCCTGCCGGGACGATGAGGTCGACCAGGGCATCGGCCATCCGTTGGTCGAACGTCCGGGCGTCGTGGAAGGCGCGCAGCGGGTCACCGTCGGAGGTGCCCGCCTCGCCGGCGGGCGGGCACGGCGTGGCGTCCGTGCCCCGCAGCGCGACAGCGCGAACGGCGGCGTAGATGGCCTGCGCATCCTCGGTGGCCAGACGGGCCGTGAGATCGCTAGTGCCATCGTCCGCAGGTGAGAGCCACACCCCGCGCTCGGCCAGGGCCCGGGCGCGACGTCGCCTGACCAGGGTGGGGTCGAGGCGGGCGAGGAGCCGCTGGAGGTACTGGTCCAGCTGTCGCGCGGTGTGGTGGGGCGCGTACTCGTAGGCGGCGATCATGAGGCGTACGTACTCCACGGGGTACTCTCGTCGCTCGCAGCCCTCCGGGTCGTACTCGGGGATCTGTGCCAGTGCAGAGGCGGTGATCCTGGCACGAGTGGGGTCGAGCTGGCCCCGGTAGAGCGCGTCCCACACCGCGGGGTGCCCGCGCAGGGTCTCCGCGGTGCTGCGGAGGAACTGTGCCGACCGGGTGGAGGTCATCAGCGCAGCCATCAGCTCGTCGATGGCGGCGCGATCGCCGTACTCCCTGGGGACGTCGTCGGTGACGGCTGCGACCGCCGCAGCCCGCAGCGCGGCCGTCTGCCCGACGACCCGCTCGACTGCTTCGAGCACCTCCCGGGAGCCGCCCAGCGGATCAGGTGGCTGACCGGGTGGATGCGCGCGCATGAGCCTGACCAGTGCGTCGACCCCCATCGCGGCAGGGTCGATGACCTGACCGCGATGGTCGCGCACCTCAATCGTGACCGAAAGCATGGAACCCCCACGTCTGGAACTGATGTTCGAACGCTATGCCCGCGGTCTGACATCGCCAGTGCCGAGTCCCGGGGGGCGAGTGCGGGGGCGAGTGCGGGGGACGAGTGCCGGGGCTCCGGCTCAGGCGCCGGCGGCGGCCCGCCCGAGGGCCGCTTCATCGGCCTCGACTGCCGGCGGAGGCGGCGGCGGAGCGGTCATCCGTGCGCGGTTCATCAGGTAGACCGGGAAGCCGAGCAGGAAGGCCCCGATGGCATAGATGAACGGCTTGTACTCGGCGAATCCCGAGGTCGCGGTGTCGCGCGAGTACACGATGAACAGCACCGAGAAGACCAGTGCCACGAGGGCGACGACGACGTCGCGGATGAGCCGGCTCATCGTGATCACGCGCCTGTCGGCGATCCGCCACTTGATCTGGGCCAGGGCGGAGAAGGCGTAGGGGATCGCGGCGGTGATGCCGGTCATCAGGACCAGGGTGTTGAAGACGTCGATCCCCGACGCGCCCATGTAGGACAGCCCCACGACAGCACTGGCCAGCACCGCGCCGGAGATGATGCCGAACGCGGGCACCCCGCGTCGCGACAGCCGCTCGAAGTGCTCGGGGAACAGCCCGTCACGGGAGGCGGCCAGCGGCATCTCGGCGCATAGCATCGTCCACCCGTTCAGGGCGCCGAAGCCCGAGATCACCACCACCAGCGCCATCGCGGAGCCGGCCCAGGAGGAGCCCACGATGCTCTCGGCCGCGCTGGCGAACGGGGCGTCGGACGATGTGAGCTCAGCGTTGGGCACCACGCCCATCACTGCCACCAGGGAGAGCATGTACACGACCGACGCGGCCAGCGTGCCCAGGATGGTCGCCCGCGGGACGTTGCGGCGCGGCTCGCGCACCTTGTCCGCGGCCACCGCCGCCGACTCCACGCCCAGGTAGGAGAACAGCGACAGCGCCATCGCGGCACCGATCGCCTGCCAGGGGCTCTGGCCGCTGAGGTTCCAGGTCGTGAAGTTCCCGGTGTCGATGAACAGCAGGCCCACGGTGGACATCAGCAGCAGCGGGATGAACTTCAGCACCGAGGTCCACAGCTGGATCCGGCCCATGGCGGCCAGGCCGCGCAGGTTGATCGCGGCGGCGACCCAGATGCCGGCCAGCGTGAGCGCGATGGAGATCGCCTTGCTCCTGCCGGGGTTGACGAACGTCTCCAGGTACAGGACCCACCCCACGGCGATGGTCGCGTTGCCCGCCCAGGTCGTCACCCAGTAGAGCCACGCGTTCGAGAAGCCGGCGAGGTTGCCGAACGCGGCCCGGGCATAGGCGTAGGGCCCGCCGTCGGCCGGCATGCGCCGGGTCAGCGAGGCGAACATCAGGGCCAGGCAGATCGCCCCGATGGTGGTCAGTCCCAGGGCGACGATGCTGATCGGCCCGTAGGGCGCCAGGGAGGCGGGCAGGTTGAAGATGCCCACGCCGATGATGGTGCCCAGCACCAGGGAGGTGGCCTGGGGCAGCCCCAGGCTGGACCCCGCCTGTTCCTCCGGCGGGGCATCGACGCCAGGGGGTTGGCTGCTCATGGGCGCGAGCCTAGGGCAGCGAACCCGAGTCAGCCGCGCAACTCGGCCAGGGCCCGGTCGATGCGTCGCGCCCGCGTCTCAGCGGTCCTGGCCCCCTCGACGGACAGCACGATCCGGCGCTTGTTGCTGTACGACAGTCGCTCGAAGGCGGCCCGCACGGCCTCCTCGCGCGCCAGCGCCGCAGCCAGGTCCGCGGGGATCTCGACCTCGCGCGGGGCGTCGTCCACCTCGACGTCGACCTGGACCTCCTGGCCGGCGGCAACTCCCGCGGCATCCCGGTGCTCGGCGGCCAGCGGGAGCATGTACGCGCCGTTGTACGCGGCGATCGTGCTGCGGTACGAGTGGCCACCGATGGTGACCACGACGGGCACCCGCTTGCCCCGCCCGAGCCCCACCACGACGTCCTCCGGCACCGGGATGCCCGTCGCGGTCTTGCCGCCCAACTCGATGGTCGCTGTGAACCGCATGGGCCGCAGTATGGCCCAGGGTGGTCGGTGAGGACCGTCGGCGAGGCCCATTGGGGTGACCTTCGGCCCTTCGACGGCCGGGGATCGGCGAGTTGACTGGGGGGAACCGCCCCACCCAGGAGGCATCCGATGGGTCACACGCTCGCCGATCCCGACCTCGCCTACCAGCGCCTCCAGCAGCGCCTGGACCGGATGCCGACCGGGGCGCCGGACTCCCCGGTGTTCCAGCAGATCCTGCGCCTGCTGTTCACGGTCGAGGAGGCCGAGGTCGCGGCGCGGATGCCGACCGTCTGCTCGATGCCGATCCTGGCGCGCCGGACCGGCCGGTCCGAGGCGGAACTCGGCCCGATGGTCGACACCATGGCCGCCAAGGGCCTGGTGCTGGACCTGGAGAACAAGGGGCAGCGCTACGTCGCGCTCGCGCCCGTGGTCATCGGGTTCTTCGAGTTCACGTTCATGCGGGTGCGCGAGGACGCCCCGATGGAGCAGCTCGCCGCACTGTTCCACGAGTACATGTTCGATGACGACTCGTTCGCCCATGCGGTGTTCCGCGGCAGCACGCAGATCGGGCGATCGCTGGTGCGCGAGGAGGCCCTGCCCGGGGACTCCCACGTCGAGGTCCTGGACTGGGAGCTCGCCACGCACATCGTGGCCGAGGCGCCATCGGTGGCGGTCTCGTTGTGCCCCTGCCGGACGCATGCCGAGCTGATCGGCGAGTCGTGCGGCAAGCCCACCCGCACGTGCCTGACGTTCGGGGGGGCGGCCGACGCCCTCGTCCGGGCCGGCATCGCCGAGCCCATCAGCAACGAGGAGGGCCTGGAGATCCTGACCGCCGCCAAGGCCGCCGGGCTGGCCCAGACCGCGGACAACGTCAAGCACGGCATCAGCTACATGTGCAACTGCTGCGGATGCTGCTGCGGGATGATGCAGTCGATCCGCCGGCACGGGATCACCGGCTCGATCGTCTCCTCGAACTGGGTCGCCCACGTCGACCTCGACAAGTGCCGGGGCTGCAAGAAGTGCTTCCACGCCTGCCCGGCCGACGCCATCACGATGGTCGACAACGAGGGGAAGGGCCTGCGCAAGAACTGGGCCATCGTCGACCCGTTGAAGTGCCTCGGCTGCGGCGTGTGTGACGCGCGGTGCAACTGGGGCGCCCACTCGATGGTCCCCCGGGAGGCTCGCGTGTTCACCCCGGAGAACACCTTCGACCGGATGGTCACGATGGCCATCGAGCGCGGCAAGTTCGGCGAGCTCCTCGTGGACACCCTCGACGGGGCCGGGCCGCATGCCCTGGCCCGCGCGCTGGGCATCCTGCACGCGAGCCGCCCGGCCACAGCAGCCCGGGCCATCGAGCCGCTGCACTCGGTGTTCCTCAGCGGGATGCTGGCCGCGGTGCACGCGACGTCGCGTGCGGCCGGGCAGGCCACCCCGGTGTGAAGTCCCGGAGCGATGGGCTCGACCGGACATGCCCGCATGGGGCACGCTTCAACCATGGGCGAGGATGTGGCGGGTCGGGCTTTCACCCGCGAGGACCGGCAGCGGTACCGGGACAAGGTGCACCGCTGCCTGGACGTCCTGGCCCAGATGCTCGCCGAGGAGCAGTTCGACTTCGAGACCCCGCTGACGGGCATGGAGGTCGAGCTCAACCTGATCGACGCCGAGGGCAACCCGGCGATGCGCAACTCCGAGGTGCTGGCCAGCATCGACAGCCCGGCGTTCGTCCAGGAGCTCGGCCGGTTCAACCTCGAGATCAACGTCCCGCCGCAGAGCCTGGTCGGCGCCGGGGCGCGCCAGTACGAGGACCAGGTGCGCGAGCAGCTCAACCACGGCGACGCCCGCGCCCACCAGCAGGGCGCCGGGCTGGTGATGGTCGGCATCCTGCCCACCCTGCGCCCGGAGCACATGACCTCGGAGTCGATCAGCACCAACTCCCGGTACGCGCTGCTCGACGAGCAGCTCCTCCTCGCGCGGGGCGAGGACCTGCACATCGACATCCGGGGTCCCAGGGAGTCGCTGGAGACGTACGCGGACTCGATCGCCCCGGAGGCGGCGTGCACGAGCGTGCAGTTCCACCTCCAGGTCAGCCCGGACGAGTTCGCGACCTCCTGGAACGCTGCCCAGTGCCTCGCCGCGGCACAGGTGGCCCTCGGCGCCAACTCCCCGTACTTCCTCGGCCGCGAGCTGTGGCGGGAGACCCGGATCGCGCTGTTCACCCAGGCCACCGACACCCGGCCCGCGGAGATGAAGGCCCAGGGCGTGCGGCCGCGGGTGTGGTTCGGGGAGCGCTGGATCACCAGCGTCTTCGACCTGTTCGAGGAGAACCTCACCTACTTCCCCGCACTCCTGCCGGTGCTCGACGACGAGGACCCCGAGGTCGAGCTCGCGGCGGGCCGGACGCCGTCGTTGCGCGAGCTGCGGCTGCACAACGGCACCGTGTGGCGCTGGAACCGCCCCGTCTACGACGTCGTGGGGGGCCGCCCGCACCTGCGGGTGGAGAACCGCGTGCTGCCGGCCGGGCCGACGGTCGTGGACACGCTGGCCAACGGCGCGTTCTACTTCGGGGCACTGCGGCACCTGGCCGAGGAGGAGCGACCCATCTGGTCGCGGATGTCCTTCGGGGCTGCCGAGGAGAACTTCACGCGGGCGGCCATGCGCGGGATGGACACCACCGTGTACTGGCCGGAGATGGGGGAGGTGCCGATCGGCGAGCTCGTGCTGCGCAGGCTGCTCCCGCACGCCCACGAGGGGCTGCGGGAGTGGGGCGTCGACGACGACATCCGCGAGCGGCTGATGGGCATCATCGAGGGCCGGTGCACCTCCGGGCGCAACGGGGCCCAGTGGCAGGTGGACGCGGTCCACGCCTTCGAGTCCCACGGGATGGATCGCTGGGAGGCGCTGCGCAGGATGACCCTGGAGTACACGGCGCGGATGCACACCAACGCCCCGGTGCACACGTGGGATCCGGTCTGAGGTGGCGGTGGACCCGGTCCGGGAACGTTTGGACGATACCCCCATGGGTATATCTCCGGCAGTTGTCCGTCCACCCCAGCTGAGGAGCACCCCATGACCCAGACCATCACCGTCCAGGATCTCGCCGCGCGGATCAACGCCGGTGGCATCGACCTCATCGACGTCCGCGAGGTCCACGAGTTCGTGGCCGGGCACGTGCCCGGAGCGCGCAGCATCCCGATGAGCGTCCTGCCGGTCCGGGTCAACGAGATCCCGAAGGGGTCCGAGGTGCACGTGATCTGCCAGTCCGGCGCCCGCTCGATGCAGGTCGCGATCTGGCTGGCCAACCAGGGCTACACCGTGGTCAACGTCGCCGGCGGGACCGGCACGTGGGTCATGGCCGGCGGACCCGTGGAGCAGGGCATGGCCGCCTGAGCCGCGTACGCCGCCGTTCGACCCGCCGACCCGCTCGGCCACCCGGGAACCCCCCGGGTGCGGCAGAATCCGGTCCATGTCGACGATCATCCGGGCACGGGCATGACCGAACCTGCCGCGGGCCGGATCGGGTGCAGCGACTGCGAGCGCATCCGGGAGGGCTGGCTGGCCCAGCCGGTCAACGCCGTGACGAGCCTCGCCTTCGTCGCAGCGTCCGGCGTCGTGCTGGCGCGCACCCGGGGGCCGGCCCGGGAGGTCCGCGGCGAGGTCCTGGCCTACAGCACCATGCTGGCCCTGGTCGGTGCCGGGAGCGTGGCCTTCCACGGCCCCCAGCCACCGGGCGCAAAGGCGATGCACGACCTGCCGATCCCCCTGCTGATCGCGCTGGCCCTCGGGACCCCGCTGGTCCGTCGGCGGGCGGGCCGGACGGCCCTGCCCGGCTGGAGCCCGCGACGCGGGGCTGCGCTGGCCGGGACGGCCGTCGCCGCGGGACTGGCCTACGCGGGGGGTCGCACCGGCGCCCCGACCTGCGACCCGGACAGCCCCGTGCAGCTGCACGGGGCGTGGCACGTCCTGTGCGCTGCGGGGTTCGTCACCGTCGCCGACATCCTGTACCGGGGAGGAAGCCATGACTGAGGTCGAGGTCGTCCGACAGCGCGGCGGGGTGCCGCGCCGGCTGGCGCGGATCGCCGCGAACCTCGTCTACCGGGACATCGACGTGCACCTCCCCGTCGAGCCGATCCCCGATGGGCCGGTGATGGCGGTGGCCAACCACTTCGGTGGCCTGGCCGACGGGGTCCTGCTCGTCGACAGCTCGCCACGGATGCCCCGGGTCGTGGCCCGGGACGTGATCTGGAAGGTCCCCCTGGTGGGACACCTCGCCAGCGGCATCGGGATGATCCCGGTGCACAAGGCAGCCGACGGTGGCTCCCGGGCGAGCAACGACCAGATGTTCGCCTCCGCCTACCGCGCGCTCGGCGACCACGACCTGGTGCTGATCTTCCCCGAGGGGGTCACCCAGGACGTGCCCTACATGGCCGAGGTCCGGACCGGGGCGGCACGCATCGTCCTCGGTGCCCGCGCGTCGGGCGTGCCGGGGATCCACATCCTGCCGATGGGCGTCCACTACGAGAACAAGGCCGGATTCCGGTCGCGCGCGCTGGTCAACGTCGGGCCTCCCATCGACCTCGACGCGTGGGTCCGGCAGCGGGGTCCGGTGGTCGGCGGCGCCGATGACCGGGATGCGGTGCGTGACCTCACCGCGCTGGTCAACGACCGGTTGCGCCACGTCGCCCCGAACTTCCCCGACTGGGAGCAGGCCCACGCCCTCGAGACGGTGGCCGAGGTGCTGCTCACCGACGTGGACCCGTCGCCCGCGCTTCCCATGCAGTACGGCGACCGGGAGCTGCTCGCCGCGCGCCTGAATCGAGTGCCCGAGCCGGAGCGGGACGCCCTGGTGGCCGCCGGAACCCAGTACCGGGCAGCCCTCCGGTCAGCCGGCTCCTCGGACCACGCCATCGCCACCGCCGCGAACCCGGCGCCGCGATCCTGGGGCTGGCTGCGCGACCTGCTGCTCGTGGTCCTGCTCGCCCCCTTCGCGCTGATGGGGCTGGTGGCCGCGGCCATCCCGCTGCTGCTGGTGGTGATCGCCAGCAGGCTGCGGATCGCGCCGGCGGTCAGGGCGACGGTCGTGCCCGGGCTGGCCCTGCTGCTGTTCCTCGGGGAGTGGATCGTGTTCGCGGTGCGCTCCGGCGAGGACGGCTCCGCGGAGATCGGGCTGGCGGCACTCGTCCTGTTCCCGTTCTTCGTGGCCGCGCTGTTCCTGGTCGTCGAGCGGGTGGCGCTGCTCTGGCAGCGCTGGCGTCGGACGCGTCGCCCCCATGGCGACGAGCTGGCGGGGCTGCTGCAACTGCGCGGCGAGGTCGCCCAGAAGGGTTGGGCAGCCCTGTGAGCGCGACCCCCGATGCCTACCTGCTCATTGTCGTCGTCCCGCTGGCCGTCGTCTGGCTGATCGCGGTGGTCGACGTGACGCGCCAGCCGCGCCTGTCGACCCGCGCCAGGTGGCTGTGGGTGATCTCGTTCTCGTTGGCCTGGCCACTGCTGATCGTGTACCTGCTGACCCGCCCGGTCCAGGGCCGGTTCGAGCGAGCGCAGAGTCGGGACTACCCGCACGCGCGGCTGGTGGATGCGTCCCTCGCCCACGAGGACGGTCGGATCGACGACGACGCGATGGCGTCGCTGGTTCGCGAGCTGCGCGCGGGGTAGTCGGTCCGCACCCGCGGGATGGCCCATCCGTGGCGCGGGCTCAACCGCCGGGATGCCGGGGGCGGCGCAATCCGTGGAGCCCGCGACCTGGCCCAGCTCCGTGCCCCCGGCCGATGCCTTGTCCGTGGGGGACAGCGACTACGGGAGCCTCGGGTGGTACACGCTCACTTCGAGCACCACCGGAACGCCCACGACACCTTCGCCGCCGCCGACGACGCCGCCCGCGACGCCGCCGATCCAGACCCCTCCGCCGACCACCCTGCCGCCCACCCCGACGACGACCCCGCCGCCGACGCCGACGGTGGCCCCAGAGCCACCTGCTGTGCTTCCGCTGCAGTCCGCGCAGCCTGGGGCGACCGCCGCGGCACTGGGCATCGTGACCTCCGCGCTGCCCACGGCGGCCCGCAGGCAGCGCTACCGGACGGTCCTGGTCGCCGCCGGGGGCAATGGGTCCTACCTGTGGACGCGGACCAAGGGCGCCCTGCCCAGGGGCCTGACCCTGTCGAGGTCAGGTGCGATCACGGGCAGGGCCACGTCGAAGGTCACGAGGCGGATCCGCGTCCGGGTCACCGACTCGACCGGGACCGCCAGCCAGCGGTGGCTGACGATCCGGGTCCGCTGACCCGGGCTGCCTCAGATCGAGAAGTCGTCGAGCTCCTCCCACTCACCGGTCCCGGTGGCGTGCAGGTGGAACTCGTTGACGTGCCCCGTCACGGAGAACTCCAACGAGTCGACCCGGTCGAGCAGGTTGGCCACGGCGGCGCCGATGAGGTCCGGCTGGTTGGTGTGCTCGAGGTCGGGCTTGTCGGTGGCGGTGTGTGGCTTCACCCGGGCGATGACCTGCCCTGGGACGCCCACGACCACGGAGTTGTCCGCCACGGGACGCACGACGACCGCGTTGCCCCCGATGCGGGAGTCGTGGCCGATGTCGATCGGGCCCAGTACCTTCGCGCCGGCTCCGATCGTCACCCGGTCACCGACCGTGGGGTGGCGCTTGCCCGGCTCGAGGCTGGTGCCGCCGAGGGTGACGCCGTGGTAGATCGTGACGTCCTGCCCGACCTCGGCGGTCTCGCCGATGACCACGCCCATGCCGTGGTCGATGAACAGCCCCGGACCGAGGGTGGCGCCGGGATGGATCTCCACGCCGGTCATGCTGCGGGCCACCTGGGAGACCGCGCGCGCGGCGAGGTGGTGCTCACGGCGCCAGAGGGCGTGCGAGACCCGATGCGCCCACACGGCATGCACCCCCGAGTACAGCAGGGCGACCTCGGTCCTCGAGCGGGCGGCGGGATCGCGTTCGAACACGCAGTCCACGTCGCGGCGCATGTCGGCCAGCACCCCCATGGCCGATGCCATCGCCGAGCCGGCGGAGTCCCCGGTCCCGGTCCGTCGTCCCCTGCGTGCCATCGACTACTCGACCAGGTCGGCGAACAGCGCGGTGGACAGGTAGCGCTCGCCGTAGGACGGGATGATGACGACGATGGTCTTCCCGGCGTTCTCCGGACGCGCCGCGACCTGGGTGGCGGCCCAGATCGCCGCGCCCGAGGAGATCCCGACGAGCAGGCCCTCCTCGGCGGCGGCGCGCCGTGCCGTGGCCATCGCGTCGGGGGCATCGACCGTCACGACCTCGTCGTAGACGCCGGTGTCCAGGATCGCGGGAACGAAGCCGGCGCCGATGCCCTGGATCGGGTGCGGGCCCTTGGCCCCACCGGACAGCACGGGGGAGGCGGCCGGCTCCACGGCGATGACCTGCACGCCGGGCTTGCGCTCCTTGAGCACCTGCCCCACACCGGTGATCGTCCCGCCGGTGCCGATCCCGGACACGAGGATGTCGACGGTGCCGTCGGTGTCGTTCCAGATCTCCTCGGCGGTGGTGGCCCGGTGGATCGCCGGGTTCGCGGGGTTCTCGAACTGCTGGGGCATCAGGTAGTTCTCGTGGGTCTCGGCGAGCTCCTTGGCCTTCGCGATCGCACCGCCCATGCCCTCGGGGCCGGGCGTCAGGATCAGCTCCGCCCCGTAGGCGCGCAGCAGCATCCGGCGCTCCTTGCTCATCGTCTCGGGCATGGTCAGGACGCACTTGATGCCGCGGGCGGCGCAGACCATCGCCAGGGCGATCCCGGTGTTGCCGCTGGTCGGCTCGACGATCACGGTGTCCGGGCCGATCTGGCCGGCCTCCGCGGCCGCGTCGAGCATGGCCACGCCGATGCGGTCCTTCACCGAGCTCGCCGGGTTGAAGAACTCCAGCTTGGCCAGCACGGTGGCTCCCGCACCGTCGGTCACCCGGTTCAGGCGCACGAGGGGGGTGTTGCCGATGAGCTCAGTCACGTCAGAGGCGATATGCATGCCCAGAATCGTAGCCGTCGCAAGCATTTTGGCAACCTAGGGGTTGGAGAAATCGTCTGGAGTTCGCTTCGGGCGCAGTCGCACCCGATCGCGGCCCCCACGGGCGCACTGCCCCATCCGTGGGCGAGGATGGGCCCATGTCACACAGCGCTCAGGGCATCCCGTGGGGGACCCAGTGGGACCTGGTCGCCGCGGCCGAGGGCTCGGTCGACTGGTCGGCGTTCCAGGTGACCCTCGGATTCCAGGAGGGTCGGGCCGGGGGCCGGGCGCCGGTCAACCGGTACTTCGGCATGTGCACCGAGGAGCCCGGGGGGACCCTGGCCCTGGGGCCGTTCGGGATGACGATGATGGCCGGGCCGCCGGAGGCGATGACGGCGGAGACGGCCTACCTCCGGCTGCTCGAGCAGGTCCGGGGATACCGATCCGGTGACGACAGCCTCGTGCTGGTCGATGCCGAGGGCGCCGAGCTGCTGCGGCTGGTCCCCTCGGCCGACCCGGAGTAGGTCGGCGATGACCGCGGACAGGTTCGGGGCGATCCCGACAGGGGAGTACACGGCCGTTGCCGCTGTCCGCGACAACGACGTCGGACGCTCAGCCCCGCCCCCACCCCCGCCCCCGATCCCGCCCCCGATCCCGGCGCTGGCCCCGGCAGCAGCGCTCGCGGGCCGACCGCCGGCCACGGCGCACTCCCACCGCGAGGAGCCTGCCTGGCGCCCGGCGATCCCGCCGCAGCACGGGGCGTGGGCGTTCCTGGTCGTCCCCGTCCTGTGCGGGTTCGCGGTCGCCGGGGCCAGCGCGGCAGGGTGGCTGTTCCTTGTCGCGTGGGTGTGCGCCTACCCGGTGGGGTACTACCTGGGTCGGGCGCTCACCGCGCGCGTCCGGCGGGGGTCGTGGACGCGCCTGGCTCGCCGCGAACGCACCCGAGCGATCCCGTGGGCAGTCCTGGTCGGCGCGCTGGGGCTGCCCCTGGCGCTCACCAGGCCGTGGCTGCTCGGCGCAGCGGTGCTCCTGGCGGTGCTGTGGGGGATGGGGCTGGCCATCGCCGCCCGTCGTGGCGAGCGCAGCCTGGCCAACGACCTGATGCTGGTCGCCCAGGCAGTCGTGGCGCTGCCCCTGGCCGTGGCGGTCGTCGCCGGGCCGGCGGCCCTGACCGGTGACATGGCCGGTCCGACCACCGAGGCCACCCTGGTCGTCGCGGCCTACCTCGCCGGCTCGGTGCTGCACGTGAAGTCGCTGTTGCGCGAGGCCGGGCGGCCCATGTTCCGCCGGGTCGACGTCGGCTGGCACGGCCTGCTGGCCGTCGGGTCCGCACTGGCCAGCCCCTGGTGGCTCGTCGGGTCCCTGCCCGCCCTCGCCCGGGCGATCCTCCTGCGACCGGGGATGCGTCCGGCTGTGATCGGTGGGGTCGAGGCCGTGGTCGCCGCGCTGGTGGTCGTCGCCGCCTTCCTGGCCCTGTAGGACGGATCCCAGTGGATAGGCTGCGGCCACGCACACGCAGGGGAGGGCACTGATGGGCAGTGGCTCGACTGAGCTGTTCGAGGCCGCGGCAGCCGAGGAGCGCATCCCCCGACGGCTCCTCGTGGCGGCCCTGGCCCGCGTGCTCGGCGTGGTGGCCGTCACCATCGTTGGCTACTTCCTGCTGCCCATCGAGGGAGAGGGCCCAGCGATGGCGGCAGCAGCAGTGGCGTGCCTGGGCATCGCGATCATCCTGACCGTGTTCGCCCGCCAGATCTCGCGGGTGTCCCGATCGCGGCGACCGGTGCTGGCCGCGGTCGAGGCCCTGGTCCTGGTCTTCGGGATGTTCCTGTCCTTCTTCGCGCTGCTCTACGTGTCGATCTCGGAGGGCGACCCCGGTGCCTTCACCCAGGACGTGGACAAGGTGGCCGGGTTCTACTTCGCGACGACCGTCCTGACCACGGTCGGCTTCGGTGACATCTCCGCGGTCAGCGACACCGCCCGGATCCTGGTCACGGTGCAGATGGTGCTCGGGATGGTCCTGATCGGCACCGCCTTCAAGGCCCTGGGATTCTCGGCCAAGCGGGCCGTCGCGGCACGCACCCTCGCTGTCCCCGCCGACTCCCCGCACGCGAACCCCGTCGAGGGTGACGACCCAGGCAGTGTCCGCGCCCGTGGATGAGGTGACCCTCGGGCTCCTGCTGGTGCTGATGCTCCTCGCGAGCGTCACGACCTTCCACGTCAGCCGACGCTGGTACGTCCCGCTGGCGCTGGTGTGGACCGTGGCCTTCCTGCTGTTCGGGTACCGGGTCGGCCTGTCACCGGCTGAGATGGGCCTGGCCCGCTGGCCCACCGGCCTGGCCTGGGGGCTGGGCGCGATCGGCGTGGTGACCCTGGCGATGGCCGCCGGCGTGGCGATCCCGCGGCTGCACCCGCTGTTCGCCGACGAGCGGGTGATGGGCACGACGGGTGCGCAGGTCGCCCGCAAGTCGCTCGTCGAGGTCCCCCTGGGCACGGTCCTGCTCGAGGAGGTCGTCTTCCGCTCGGTCCTGCTGGGCCTGCTCACGAGCATGTACGGGACCATGGCCGGAGTGCTGGGATCGGCCTTCCTCTTCGGCCTCTGGCACATCCTGCCGGCTCTCGAGATGCACGGGGCGCACTCGCTGACCAGCCAGCTTGGCTCGGGCTGGGGGGCGAAGCTGGCCACGGTGCTGGTCACGATCCTGGCCACGGGCGGCGCGGGGATCCTGTTCGCCCTGCTGGTCGTGGTCAGTGGGAGCGTCCTGGCCCCCATGGGCCTGCACTGGGCGATGAACGGGCCGGGGTCCATAGCCGCGTGGCTCGTCGGGCGCAGGCGGGCCAGGGACCGGCCGGACGCCGCGGCGTCCGAGCCCGACAGCGGGGAGCCCCGAGGCTAGGTCCTGGCCTCGGCAGCGCGCAGCGCCTCGGCGACCGTGATGCACGCCTGCCCGAACGCCGCGAACTGCTCCGGGGTGAGCTGGTCGACCAGGTGCCGGCGGACGCTCTCGACGTGCGAGGGTGCGGCCGCGACGATCGTCTCCCAGCCGTGCTCGGTCAGCACGGCGAACATCCCGCGGCCGTCCTGGGCGCACTCCTGACGGGTCACCAGCCCAGCAGCGGTCATCCGGTCGATCTGGTGGGACAGGCGGCTGCGCGACAGCTGCGTGCGCTCGGCCAGGGTGCTCATCCGCATCCGGCGCTCCGGGCTCTCCGAGAGCTCCACGAGGACCTGGTAGTCGGTCCCGGTCAGGCCGTGCTGCTCCTGCAGGTCCCGGTTGAGTCGATCGGGCAGGAGCATGCTCACCGCGAGCCAGCCGCGCCAGGAGCGCTGTTCATCCTCCGTCAACCACCTCGTCATGCCCCCCATGGTACCCGCTGGTTGAACGCTGAACCGGGTCGAAGGTCCCGGTCAGGGCAGGGTCAGGATCTCCGCGCCGTCGTCGGTGACCAGCAGCGTGTGCTCGAACTGGGCCGTCCAGCTGCCGTCCTTGGTGACCGCCGTCCACCCGTCGGCCCACATGGTGTAGTCATACGTGCCCAGTGTCAGCATCGGCTCGATGGTGAAGGTCATCCCGGGCAGCATGAGCGTGTCCGAGTGCGGGTCGTCGAAGTGCGGGATGACCAGGCCCGTGTGGAATGCGGTGCCGATCCCGTGGCCGGTGAAGTCGCGGACGACGCCGTAGCCGAACCGCCTGGCATAGGACTCGATCACCCGGCCGATGACGTTGATCGGCCGACCGGGACGCACCGAGCGGATCGCGCGCATCGTGGCCTCGTGGGTGCGCTCGACGAGCAGGCGCACCTCCTCGGCGACCTCGCCGACCAGGAAGGTGGCGTTGGTGTCGCCGTGCACCCCGCCGAGGTAGGCGGTGATGTCGATGTTGACGATGTCCCCCTCGCGCAGCACCGTGTCGTCGGGGATCCCGTGGCAGATCACCTCGTTGAGGCTGCTGCACAGGGACTTCGGGTACCCGCGGTAGCCGAGGGTGGAGGGATAGGCGCCGTGGTCGCAGAGGAACTCATGTCCGATCCGGTCGAGCTCGTCGGTGGTCACCCCGGGGGCGACGGCGCGGCCCACCTCGGCCAGGGCCTGGGCCGCCAACCGGCTGGCGACCCGCATGGCCTCGATGGTCGCGGCGTCCTTCACCTCGCCACCGGTGTAGGGGGCTGGCCGGGGTCGGTCGACGTACTCGGGTCGCGGGATGCTGGCCGGCACCGGCCGCCGGGGGGAGACCCGACCCGGGGTCAGGGGGGCACGGGTGGGGGCGATCGACATGCAGCAAGAGTACGCAGGACACGTCGCAAGCGCGGCCGGTAACGTCAGTGCTGGTCGCATACGGCCCGAGGAGGACACCGTGTCGTACTGGTTCTGCCTGACCCACAGCGCCGTGGAGCCCGACGAGGGCTGCGCGCACGCCGAGCGGCTCGGGCCGTACCCCGATCGGGAGACGGCGCAGGCCGCGTTGGAGCGCGCCCACAAGCGCTCCGAGGCGTGGGACCACGACGTGCGCTGGAACGACGAGGACCTCGACGACTGACGGCTCGCCGGTCGCTCAGGACTCCGCCGCCTCGGCCTCGGCCCGGGCGGCCCGCACGGCCCGCTCCCGCACCGCGTTCGGGTCGGTGCGGTCGTCGTAGCGCCACAGGCTGGGAAGTGCGGCGGCCAGCAGGACGCCGCCCGACCGCGCACATCAGGCCACCGGACACCAGGCTCGTGCGCAGGGAGGTCAGGGCTGCCACGCCGGTCGAGCGCACCTGGCCCAACGTCGGCCCCAGCGAGTAGCTGAGCAGCTCGATGCCGGCCAGCCGCCCGCGCAACTCGTCGGGGATCGTCTGGTTCCAGATCAGCATCCGGAACAGCCCGGAGATCATGTCGGCGGCCCCGGCCAGGCCCAGCATCAGCAGGACGATCGCCACTGAGTCGCTCAGACCCACCCCGGCGATGGCCAGCCCCCAGCAGATCGCGGCCACGAGGACCGCCCGGCCGTGATGGTGCACGTGGCTGGTCCACCCGCTGGTCAGGGTGGCCACCAGGCTGCCCACCGCGCCGGCGGAGTACAGGAAGCCGAGGACCCACGGGGCCCCGAGGTCCTCGGCGAGGAACGGGAACAGTGCGTAGGGGAACGCGAACACCATGGCCATCATGTCCACCGCGTAGGTGCCCATCAGGTCCTTGCGCGACCACGCGTAGCGCATCCCCTCGCCGATCCGGCCCAGGCTGGCCGGCTCTGCCTCCCGGCTCGGCGGGATCGACCGGAGGCGCCAGAGCGCCAGACCGGAGATGAGGAAGGTGGCGGCGTCGAACGCGTAGGCCGACCAGACGCCGAACCCCGCGATGAGCAGGCCGCCGAGGGCCGGGCCGACGATCTCACCCACCTGCCAGCGCAGGGAGTTCAGGGCGCCAGCGGCGGCCAGCTCGTCGTAGGGCACGACCCGGGGGATGATCGCCTCGAGCGAGGGCCGCTGGAGCCCGTCGACGGCTGCAAAGAGCATCGCGACGACATAGAGGACCCACAGGTGCGGGTCGGGTTGCAGGGCATTGACCAGCAGGATCACCGACAGCGCCAGGCTGGCGAACTCGGTGACCAGCACCATCCGGCGCCGGTCCACGGCGTCTGCCATCGCCCCGCCCCAGAGTCCGAACACGATGAGCGGAACGAGCTCAGCGAGCCCGATCAGGCCGACCGCCACGTACGAGCCGGTGAGCTCGGCCACCTGGAAGGGCAGGGCGACCATCGTCACCATGGAGCCCAGGAAGGTCACCAGGCCGGAGGCGAAGACCCAGCGGAAGTCGCGCGAGTGCCGCAGCGGGCGCAGGTCCATCCGGATGCGCGCGCGGCGGGTGGGAGCGTCGTCCACGGGCACGAGGGCAGATTGTCCACCCGTCGCCGCGGTCAGGGCAATGCCCGCCCCAGCAGGGCTTCGTCAGCTGTACTGGTGCTCCGGGCCCGGGTAGGTGCCGGCGACGACCTCGTCGGCCCACTCGTGCACCGCGGCCGACAGCACCGCGCCGACGTCGGCGTAGCGCTTGACGAACTTCGCGGGCCGGCCCGGGGTGAGCCCGGCCATGTCCTGCCAGACCAGCACCTGGGCGTCGGTCGCAGCACCTGCGCCGATCCCGATCGTGGGGATCGACAGGCTGCGCGTCACCCGCTCGGCCAGGTCGCTGGGCACGACCTCGAGCACGATGGCGAACGCTCCGGCGGCCTCCATGGCCTTGGCGTCCTGCATCAGGATCTCGCCGTCCTCGCCGCGACCCTGCACCCGGTACCCGCCGAGCTGGTTGACCGACTGCGGGGTCAGGCCCAGGTGCGCCATCACCGGGATCCCGGCGGCGACCAGGGTCTCGACCTGGGGCAGCACGCGGGCCCCGCCCTCGAGCTTGACCGCCTGGACGCCGGCCTCCTTCATGAACCGTGCCGCGGTCTCCAGGGCCTGCTGGGGGGACGCCTGGTAGGAGCCGAACGGCAGGTCGCCGACCACCAGGGCGCGTGTGGAGCCGCGGACGACCGCCGCCGCCAGCGGCAGCAGGTCATCGACGGTGACAGGGACCGTGGAGTCGTACCCGTAGACGACCATCGCCGCCGAGTCGCCGACGAGCATCACCGGGATGCCGGCGTCGTCGAAGATCCGTGCGGTCAGCGCGTCGTAGGCGGTGATCATCGGCCACTTCTCACCCCGGGCCTTCGCCGCGATCAGGTCGCGGGTCGTGACCCTACGGCCCGTCGGCGCGGCGCCGTACAGGGCGGGGGAGGTGGGCTGGGGGGCGCCGGAGGGGGCGGGCAGGCTCATGTGCGACTTCTCCCATCTCGAGGCTCACGAACGGAGTCCCCGGACGACACGAATGGTCGCACGGCGTGCGCCGCTTGACCAGTGCAGGAATACCCGAATCCTGTCGGCTGGAAACCCAGCCCGCCGGCGGGTCAGTCGGCCAGCTCGCGGTAGCGGTTGGTGATCGGCTGCCTGCGGTCGCGCCCGAACGACCGGGGGGTGATCTTGGTCCCGATCGGGTACTGGCGGCGCTTGTACTCCGCGAGGTCGGTCATCCGCAGCACCCGCTCCACCAGGGCCCGGTCGTGGCCGTCGGCGACGATCTCGTCGGCGCCCCGGTCGCGCTCCACGTAGTCGTCGAGGATGTCGTCGAGGACGTCGTACTCCGGCAGGGAGTCGGTGTCCTTCTGATCCGGGCGCAGCTCGGCGGACGGCGGCTTGTCGATCGAGCTGGGCGGGATGGGCGCGGTCTGCCCCAGGCGCTGCGCCTCGGCGTTGCGCCAGCGGGCCAGGCGGAACACCCAGGTCTTGGGCACGTCCTTGATGGGGCCGAAGCCGCCGACCGCGTCGCCGTAGATCGTCGAGTAGCCCACCGACAGCTCGCTCTTGTTCCCCGGGGCCAGGACCAGGTGCCCCTCCTGGTTGCTGATGGCCATGACGGTCGTCCCGCGGATCCGGGCCTGGAGGTTCTCCTCGGCCAGGCCGGTGAGCTCCATGGACGACATGAACGCATCGAAGATGGGTGCGATCGGGATCCGGCGGATGTGGGCGCCGAGCCGCTCGGCGAGGTCGAAGGCGTCGTCCTGGGAGTGCTGCGAGGAGTACTTGCTCGGCATCGAGATGCCGTGCACGTTCGGCCCCCCGATCGCGTCGGCGGCGATGGCGGCCACGAGCGCGGAGTCGATGCCGCCGGACATCCCGAAGGTGACCGAGCGGAAGCCGTTCTTGCGCACGTAGTCGCCCAGGCCGACGACCAGGGCGGCGTACATCTCGGCCTCGTCGGTGAGCCGGGGCTCGATGATCGGGCGGGGCAGCGGGGCGTACGGCGCCACCGGGCCGCCGGGGATCTCGACCGGGGCGCTCCCGCCGGCCGCCGGGAGGTCCAGGTCGACCACCAGCAGCGCCTGGGCGAACTGCGGGGCGCGCGCGATCAGCTCGCCGTCGGGGCCCACGACCAGGGAGTCCCCGTCGAACACGAGCTCGTCCTGCCCGCCGACCATGTTGACGTAGGCCAGCGTCGCCCCGGCCTCGACCGCCCGCCGCGAGGCCAGCGCGAGCCGGGTGTCGTCCTTGTGCACCTCGTAGGGCGAGCCGTTGATCACCACGAGCAGCCCGGCCTGGGCCGCGCGCACCTGGGCGACGGGCCCGCCGTCCTGCCAGAGGTCCTCGCAGATCGCCAGGGCGACGTCCACGCCGGCGATGCGCACCACGCACGGATCGGTCCCCGGGACGAAGTAGCGGAACTCGTCGAACACCCCGTAGTTGGGCAGGTGGTGCTTGCTGTACCGGGCGACGACCTGGCCGCCGTGCAGCACGGCCGCGGCGTTGACCGGGGCCCCGCGGGGGGTGCCCAGCGGGTGGTCGCGGCCGCCGTCGCGCAGGTCGAGGTAGCCCACGATCACGGTCGTGGCGCCCAGGCCCTCGTCGGCCAGCGTCCCGGCGAGGGTGTCCAGGGCGGTGATCGAGGCCTGCTGGAACGACCAGCGCAGCGCGAGGTCCTCGATCGGGTAGCCGGTCAGAACCATCTCCGGGAACGCCACCAGGTGTGCCCCGGCAGCGGTCGCCTCCCGGGTCCCCTCGACGATGATCCGGGCGTTGCCGGCGAGGTCGCCGACGATGGGGTTCACCTGGGCCAGGGCCAGTCGCAGTTGGGGCACGTGGCGAGGGTAGCGGCCCACGCGGACGCCTCACCATGGGGCAGTATGTCCCCCATGGACAAGCAGACGGAGTTCGTGCTGCGCACGGTCGAGGAGCGCGACATCCGGTTCGTCCGGCTGTGGTTCACCGACGTGCTCGGCTACCTCAAGTCGGTGGCGATCGCGCCGGCAGAGCTCGAGAGTGCGTTCAGCGAGGGGATCGGCTTCGACGGCTCGGCCATCGAGGGGTTCGCCCGGGTGCAGGAGGCCGACATGCTGGCCATGCCCGACCCCGGGACGTTCCAGGTGCTGCCGTGGCGTGGCGAGACCGAGGGCGTCGCGCGGATGTTCTGCGACATCACGATGCCCGACGGCAGCCCGTCGTTCGCCGACCCGCGCTACGTGCTCAAGCGGACGCTGTCCCGCGCGGCCGACCAGGGCCTGACGTTCTACACGCACCCGGAGATCGAGTTCTACCTGTTCAAGGAGCCGCACCGGCCCGGGGCGTCCCCGGTCCCGATCGACGAGGGCGGCTACTTCGACCACACGCCCCAGGGCTCGGGCTACGACTTCCGTCGCCAGGCGATCCAGATCCTCGAGGCCATGGGGATCTCCGTGGAGTTCAGCCACCACGAGGGTGGCCCGGGTCAGCAGGAGATCGACCTGCGCTACGCCGACGCGCTGACGACCGCGGACAACATCATGACCTTCCGGCTGGTGGTCAAGGAGGTCGCCCTCGAGCAGGGCGTCTCGGCGACCTTCATGCCCAAGCCGCTGCGCGACCACCCCGGATCGGGCATGCACACGCACCTGTCGCTGTTCGAGGGTGACCGCAACGCGTTCTTCGAGGCCGGTGCCGAGCTCCAGCTGAGCCAGACGGCGCGGTCGTTCATGGCCGGGATCCTGCACCACGCGCCCGAGATGAGTGCGGTGACCAACCAGTGGGTCAACTCCTACAAGCGCCTGGTGGGCGGGGGAGAGGCGCCCGCGTGGGTGTGCTGGGGGCACAACAACCGCAGCGCCCTGCTGCGCGTGCCCATGTACAAGCCGGACAAGGGCAACTCGACGCGGATCGAGTACCGCGCCATGGACTCCGCGGCCAACCCGTACCTGGCCTACGCGCTGCTGCTGTCCGCGGGGATGAAGGGCATCGAGGAGGGCTACGAGCTGCCTCCCGGCGCCGACGACGACGTCTGGGCGCTGAGCAACTCCGAGCGCCGCGCGATGGGCCTGAGCCCGCTGCCGATGAGCCTCAACCAGGCGATCCAGGCGATGGAGCGCAGCGAGCTCGTCGCCGAGACGCTCGGCGAGCACGTGTTCGACTTCTTCCTGCGCAACAAGCGCGCGGAGTGGGAGGAGTACCGTCGGCAGGTCACGCAGTTCGAGCTGGACCGCTACCTCCCGGTGCTGTAGGCGCCACCGTGACCGAGCCCCCCTCAGGTCGAGCCGACACCCTGGCCGGCCGGCTGGCGCGTCTGGGGGTTCCTGATGCCCAGCGCGCGGCGGCCGCCCTGGCAGGCATGGGCTGGTGGTCCGAGTCCCTCCTCGACGACCTCGGCGCAGCCGCCGACCCGGGCCAGGTCGTGCGCACCGCGCTGGACCTGCACGCGGCCGACCCCGGGCGGGTCTCCGCCGTGGCCGCGGACCCCCGGGCATGGCGCCGGTTCGCCCTGACCACGGGGGTGTCCATCGCGCTGTCCGAGCACCTCGGGCGGCACCCGGGGCACCTCGAGATCCTGTTCGAGGACGCCCCGCCGCCCGGTGCGACGGCCCTGCGCGAGCAGATCGTCGCGGCCGTCGCGGGCGCCGGTCCCGGGGCGGGCGATGCCCTGCGCGTGGCCCACCGGGCCGCGGTCCTGCGGATCGCGATCGCCGACGTGGCGCACGGGGCCACCTTCGAGCTGACCGCCCTGCGCCTGTCCGAGCTGGCCGACGCGGTCCTGGCCGGTGCCCTGGCTGCGGCCCGCGAGCAGCTGCCGGCTGATGCCCCGCCGGTGCGGCTGGCGATCATCGGCATGGGCAAGTGCGGCGGCCGCGAGCTGAACTACATCAGCGACGTCGACGTGATCTTCGTCGCCGAGCCCGATGGGGGCGCTGAGGAGTCCGAGGCCCTGCGCACGGCGACCACCCTGGCCTCGACCGTGATGCGCCTGTGCAGCCAGCACACCGCCGAGGGGACGATCTGGGAGGTCGACGCGAACCTGCGCCCGGAGGGTCGGGCCGGGGCGCTGGTCCGGACGCTGCGCAGCCACGTCGGCTACTACGAGCGGTGGGCCAAGACCTGGGAGTTCCAGGCGCTGCTCAAGGCGCGCGCCGTCGCCGGTGACGAGGAGCTCGGCGCTGCCTACGTCGACGCCGTCCTGCCCTTCGTCTGGTCGGCGGCCGACCGCGCCGGGTTCGTCACCGAGGTGCAGCGGATGCGCCAGCGGGTCGAGCGCAACGTGCCGGCGAAGGACGCCGAGCGCCAGCTCAAGCTGGGCAAGGGAGGCCTGCGCGACGTCGAGTTCAGCGTGCAGCTCCTGCAGCTGGTGCACGGGCGCAGCGACGTCATGCTGCGCAGCCCGACCACCCTGACGGCCCTGGAGTCCCTGGCCACCTGGGGGTACGTGGGGCGCGAGGACGCCTCG
Source organism: uncultured Actinomycetes bacterium (assembly GCA_963774745.1). Lineage (GTDB taxonomy): Bacteria > Actinomycetota > Actinomycetes > S36-B12 > CAIYMF01 > Prado023. The sequence goes on from CAVZGE010000008.1 coordinate 35,844, forward strand.
GGGCTGGCGGGCGCGTACCGGTTCCTGCGGACCCTGGAGCACCGCATCCAGATGCACCGGATGGTGCGCTCGCACGTGGTGCCCCGCGAGGACGAGGACCTGCGCCGCCTGGGACGCTCGATGGGGTTCACGGCCGATCCGGGCAAGGAGCTCGTCGAGGCCTGGCAGCGCCGCGCGCACGAGGTCCGGCGCATCCACGAGAAGCTGTTCTACCGTCCCCTGCTCGACGCCGTCGCGCGCCTGGACAGCGGCCAGGCCCGGCTCACCCCGCAGGCAGCCAGGGAGCGGCTGGACGCCCTGGGCTTCCGCGACCCGGCGGGCGCCCTGAACCACATCGAGGCCCTCACGTCCGGCGTGAGCCGACGGGCGGCGATCCAGCGGACGCTCCTGCCGGTGATGCTCGGCTGGTTCGCCGATGCCCCGGACCCCGACGCCGGACTGCTCGGGTTCCGACGGGTCAGTGAGGACCTCGGCGGCACGCCCTGGTACCTGCGGCTGCTGCGCGACGAGTCGGCCTGTGCCGAGCGGATGGCCCGGGTCCTGGCCAGCAGCCGGTACGCCTCCGAGCTGCTGCAGCGGGCCCCCGACGGCGTCGCCCTGCTCGCCGACGCCGGCGAGCTGCGCCCCCGCCAGTCCGGCCCGCTGACGGCGGAGTTCCTGGCCACCGCGGCCCGCTACGACGATGCGGGCGAGGCCGTGGTCGCCGTGCGCGCCCTGCGGCGGCGGGAGCTGTTCCGGATCTCGGCCACCGACATCCTCGAGCCCCTGACCGTCGACGACGTGGGCAACGCGCTGACCGACGTCGCCGACGCCACCATCGCCGGGGCCCTGCAGGCCGCGACCGCCGAGCTGGAGCGGGCCCGCGGCTCGGCGCTGCCCACCAGGATGCTGGTCATCGGGATGGGCCGCTACGGCGGTGGCGAGATCGGCTACGGCAGCGATGCCGACGTCGTGTTCGTCCACGAGCCGCTGCCCGGGGTCGACGAGCGCGAGGCCGCTGCCGCGGCGACGTTGGTCGCCAACGAGGTGCGCTCCCTGCTCAACGCGCCGTCCCCGGATCCGCCGCTGCAGCTCGACACCGACCTGCGGCCCGAGGGCAAGCAGGGCCCGCCGGTGCGCACGGTCGCCTCCTACCTGGCCCACTACGACCGCTGGCGCTCCTTCTGGGAGGCCCAGGCACTCCTGCGCGCCGACCTCGTGGCCGGCGACCCGGAGGTCTGGTCCCGGGTGCGCGCCGGCATCGACCCGATCCGCTGGCCGGTCGACGGGGTCGGCGCCGACCAGCTGCGCGAGATCCGCCGGCTCAAGGCGCGGATGGAGAACGAGCGGCTGCCCCGGGGCGCTGACCCGACGCTGCACACCAAGCTGGGTCGCGGCGGGCTCTCGGACGTCGAGTGGGTCATCCAGCTGCTCCAGCTCCAGCACGCCCATCGGATCCCCGAGCTGCGCACGACCCGGACGATGGCGGCACTCGAGGCGGCCCGGCGCACCGGGCTGCTGGAGCCCGCGGACGCCGACGTGCTGTCCGACGCGTGGCGGATGGCGACCCGGATCCGCAACGTCGTGATGCTGGTGCGCGGTCGGGCCACCGACATGGTCCCGACCGACGTCCATGAGCTCGGTGCCGTGAGCCGGATCCTGGGGTACGCGCCGGGGGAGTCCGGGGCCTTGCTCGAGGACTACCGGCGCACGACCCGACGCGCCCGGACCGCCGCCGAGCGGCTCTTCTACGGCCAGTAGCTCGAACTCGCGATCCCATCGGCGATAGGGCCGTTGGACCCCGTTGAGCTGGGCCGAAGGTCCCGAATCGGGTTGTCCCGCGTGGCCCTGCCTGCGTATCATGGGGCCGAAACATGAAGGTTTACTCATATAAGTGCTGGGTATACCTGGGGGCACACCGCACCTCCCGAGAGGCTCGACGATGACCACGACCGCAGGACAGTCCCATACCACCGCCACCGGCGCCGGAGTCGCCCTCGCGGGCAGCATGGCCGCCGGGCTCAGCGCCGGGGAGCCGCGCGCAACGCTGCTGTTCCCGGGCATCGACGCGGCGTGGCCGCGTGCCCTGGCCACCGCCCTGATCGGCCATCCGGAGCTTGCCGCGTGGGTCGACACCGTCGTGACCGACCTCGACGACTGGGCGCAGACGCCAGCCGTGCGCAGCCTCGGGCTCTTCGCCGACGGCTTCTCGCACCTGCTGCCGGCCAGCCCGGAGGAACCGATCAGCCCCCTGGCCGCCACGGGTCCGTTCTCCCTCGTGGGCAACCTGCTGACGAACCTCGTGTGCCTGGCTGCCCTCGATGCCGAGGGCCTGCGCCCGGCGACGACCGCGTCGACCACGCGCTCCGCGGGCCACAGCGCGGGGCTGCTGGCCGCCGTCGTGGCGACGGCGCGCGGGCGAGACGGGCTCGTGCCCGTCCGCGTGGCTGCCGATGCCGCGCGGATCGCGGCCGTCATGGGCGCACACGCCGCCCGGCACCCCTGGGCCGTCTCCGACTCGGCCGTCGCCGCAGCACTCGTGGGGGAGGAGACGGCCGGAACGCCCATGGTCGCGATCTCCGGCCCGCGCACTGCGCGCCTGGCCGCGATCCTGGCCGGCGTCGGTGCCCACGAGCAGATCGCGATCGGCGTGGTCAACGGCCCGACCCGGCACATCCTGGCCGGCGATCCCGTCGCACTGGCGCACCTGCGCGTGGGCCTCGAGGGGCTGGCGCAGGCCGAGGCGCGCAAGCGGGCCGCCGGCCAGCTGGGCGGGACGCCGTTCCGGTTCGCCTGGGAGCCGCTGGCCAGCTCCGTGCCCTTCCACCATCCGGACCTCGACGGTTCCGCGCACGATGCACTGGCCCGGATCGCCGAGCTGGGCCTCACGCTGCCGGCCATCGGCGCCGCCCGGATCACGGACCCAGCGACCGGCCAGGACCTGCCCGCCGAGGACACGCTGCGTGCCGTCGTGGTCTCGGTGCTGGCCCGCCCGCACGACTGGGCCGGGGCAGTCACGCAGAGCGTCCCCGCAGGAACCGTCGCCATCATGGTCAGCCCGTTGGGCGCACTGGCCGGGCAGACGGCGGCCGACCTGCGCGGTCGCGCGGCGCTGGTGATCGACCCGGCGACGCCGGCCGGGCGCATGGCCCTGTTCACCCCCGGGGGCGCGCCGGCGATCCCGGAGACCTACGAGCGCTTCGCGCCGCGGGCGGTCCGTGCCGCGGACGGCACCCTGCGACTGGCCAACCTGCACACCCGGATGTCCGGTCGCTCCCCGATGATCCTTCCCGGGATGACGCCCTCGACGGCCGAGGCCCCGATCGTCGTGGCCGCTGCCAACGGTGGGCATGTGGCCGAGCTGGCGGGCGGGGGGCAGGTCACCGAGCGGATCTTCACCGAGCGGATCGCCGAGGTCACCGAGGGCCTCGAGCCCGGCCAGGAGATCGTGATCAACGCCCTGCACCTGGACCCCTACCTGTGGAACCTGCAGCTCGGCCGGGAGCGGCTGGTGCAGCGGGCACGGGCGGCCGGCGCCCCGATCAACGGCGTCACCATCTCCGCCGGGATCCCCGACAAGGCCGAGGCGGTGGCCCTCCTCGACGAGCTGGCGTCGGCGGGCATCTGGCTCAACGCGTTCAAGCCCGGCACGGTCGCCCAGGTCCAGGAGGTGCTGGCGATCGCCGCGGACACCCCGCACACCGTCTGGATCCACCTGGAGGGTGGAACGGCCGGGGGCCACCACTCGTGGGAGGACCTCGACGAGCTGCTGCTGTCGACCTACCACCTCATCCGCGAGCACGAGAACGTCGTCCTGGCCGTCGGCGGGGGGATCGCCGACCCCGAGCGGGCCGGTGCCCTGCTCACCGGGACCTGGGCACACGTGCACGGAGCGGCGACCATGCCGGTCGACGCCATCCTGCTGGGCACGGTCACCATGGCAACCCGCGAGTCGGCGGCGTCCCCGTCGGTGAAGGCCGCCCTGGTCGCCGCGGCCGGGCACGACGGGTGGGTCCCTCGCGGCAAGGTCGCCGGCGGGACCACCTCGGGTCGCTCCGGGCTGAACGCCGACATCCACTTCCTGGACAACAGCGCGGCGCGCACCGCCCGGCTGCTCGACTCCGTGGCGGGCGACGAGGCGGCGGTGCAGGCCCAGCGCGCGGAGATCATCGAGGCCCTGGCCGCCACGGCCAAGCCCTACTTCGGCGATGTCGCCGAGATGACCTACGCCGAGATGCTCGAGCGCTTCGTCGTGCTCACGGCGCTGGGGCGCAACGGCCGCTACGAGGACGGCGCGTGGCTCGACGGCACGCACCGCAGCCGGTTCATCGCCCTGCTGCAGCAGGCGGAGGCACGGCTGGACCCGGCCGACACCGGGCGCATCGAGACGCTGTTCGCCGACCCCTCGTCGGTCGACGATCCGACGACCGCGCTTGACCTGCTCGTCGCTGCCCACCCGGCTGCGCGCACCGCCCTGCTCCACCCGGCCGACGTCGCGCACTTCCTGTCCGTGGCGCGCAGGCCCGGCAAGCCGGTCCCGTTCGTCCCGGTGATCGACGCCGACGTGCGCCGCTGGTACCAGTCGGACTCCCTGTGGCAGTCCCACAGCGACCTCTACGACGCCGACCAGGTGCTGATCATCCCCGGCCCGGTCGCCGTCGCGGGGATCACCACGGTCGACGAGCCGGTCGCGCACCTGCTGGACCGGTTCGAGACGTCGGTCGCCGAGGCGCTGGCGGCCGTCGCGCCGGTGGCCGCCGACGTGCGCGACATCGCGGGCTTCCGGCTCGGGCAGAACGCGGCCACCCCGGCCGCCGGGCCCGAGGCCCTGCTCGCCGCTGCGCTGGCCGCCCCCACGTGGACCTGGTTGGGGGCCAGCCGCCCGAACCCGGTGCACCGGATCGGGCCGGCTGACGAGTGGTCGATCCTCGGGGCCACCGCCACGTGGTCCGCGGGCGGGCCGGAGACCGCGTCCCTGACCGCCCAGCCGGACAGCTCGCTGGCCCTCACCCTGGACTGGCCGGACCTCGGGCTGCCCGGCGACGGCGAGCTCGTGCTGCCCGTCGAGGTCGCCGTGCACGCCGGTGTGGTGACGTTCTCCGTCACCGAGGCGAGCCTGGCGACCGCCGGCTCCGGCCTGCTGTCGATGTTCGCCGGCGGGACCGGTGGCCCCACGTCCCAGCGGGATGTCGCCGCCGCGCATGCCGCCACCGTGGGGGCCGCCGGCGCCCTGCCCGACCGGGTCATGTCGGTCCTGTGGCCGCACGTCTTCGCGGGCCTGGCCGATGCCGGGCTGGCGTCCTCGCTGTTCGACCTGGTGCACCTGCGCCACGAGATCCGCACGCCGGTGGCGGACTCCGCCGGCGCTGTTGCGGTCAGCCAGCCGCACCTCGCCCGGGTCGATGGCGGCCTGGTCATCACGGTCGAGTCGCATGCGGGCGCCACGTCCGTGACCGACCGGTTCTTCGTGCGCCGCACAGTCGTCGATCCCGCCCTCCCGGCGGCCACCGCGCCGCCGGCGTGGGCGGACGTCGTGCCCACCCCGGTGCGCACGCTGGGCACCCTCACCATCACCGCCCCCGGCCAGCTCGAGGCGTTCGCCACGGTCAGCGGCGATGCCAACCCGATCCACCGCAGCGACCTGCTCGCCCGGTTCGTGGGCCTGCCCGGACGCATCGTCCACGGCATGTGGACCTCCGCGGCCGCGACCCGCGCGGTCCTGGAGTCGGCCGCCGAGGGCGACTCCAGCCGCCTGCGCGCGTGGACGATCGACTTCGTGGCCCCGGTGCTGCCCGGCCAGGACGTGACCTTCACGGTCACCCGGACGGGCGTCCGCGACGGTGCCCGGGTCGTGTCCGTCGAGGCCACCACCGAGCATGGGGTGGTCGCGGTCGGCAGTGCCGTCGTGGCCGGCCCGCGCACCGTGTACGTGTTCCCGGGCCAGGGCATCCAGTCCCAGGGGATGGGGATGGACGCCTACGCCCGCTCGACTGCCGCCCGTTCCCTGTGGGATCGCGCCGACGCGGTCACGCGGGAGCGCATGGGCTTCTCCATCCTCGAGGTCGTCCGGGACAACCCGACGTCGATCGAGGCGGTCGGCACCACGTACCGGCACCCGGCCGGCGTGCTGCACCTGACCCAGTTCACCCAGGTCGCGATGGCCACGCTGGCCGCGGCCACCGTCGCGGAGATGCGCGAGGCCGGGGTGTTCGATCCCGACGCAGCTGTCGCAGGGCACTCCGTCGGCGAGTACAACGCCCTGGGCGCGTCGAACGGCGTGCTCACCCTCGAGGGGGCCATCGAGCTCGTGTTCGCACGGGGTCAGGGGATGCACGGCCTCGTCCCGCGCGACGAGGCCGGCAACTCGGAGTACCGCCTGGCGGTGATCCGCCCGCACCTCGCGCAGCTCTCGCACGCGCAGGCCGAGGAGCTCGTTGCCGGAGTCGCTGCGGACACCGGCGAGCTCTGCGAGATCGTCAACCACAACCTGCGCGGCAAGCAGTACGCCGTCGCCGGGACCCTGGGCTCCCTGGCCGAGCTGGAGAGCCGGCTCGGCCCGGGCCAGCCGGGGCGGGCGCCGATGCTGCTCGTCCCCGGCATCGACGTGCCGTTCCACTCCTCGGCGCTGCTGGGCGGGGTGGCGGACTTCCGCAAGCAGCTGGTCGCCAAGCTGCCCGAGCACATCGACACCGAGGCGCTGGTCGGTCGCTACATCCCCAACCTGTACCCGCACCTGTTCCGGATCGACCGGGAGTACGTCCAGGGCGTGTACGACGTGTGCGCCTCGCCCATCCTCGCCGAGGTGCTGGCCGACTGGGAGACCGCGAGTGCGGACCGGGACGCCCTGGCGCGCACGCTCGTGGTCGAGCTCCTGGCCTGGCAGTTCGCCTCCCCGGTCCGCTGGATCGAGACGTTCGAGCTGATGTGCACCCCGGTGGAGCTCGGCGGGCTCGGCGTGGAGCGCATCGTCGAGATCGGCGTGGGCAGCGCCCCGACGCTGGCCAACCTCTCGAAGGGCTCCCTGGCCCTTGCGACCCACCGCGGCACCCGGCCCGAGGTGCTCAACGTGGAGATGGACGCCGACGTGGTGTTCGACACCTCCGAGGACCCGGCACCGGCGATCGTGGCGGACGAGGCGGTCATCGACGTCACGGCCGACTCGCCGGCCCCGCTGGAGCCGATCCCCGCTCCGTTCGCGCCGGGTCCCGTGGCGTCGGTCTCCGACCTGCCGGTCGGCCATGCCACGGCGGTCGCCGCCCTGCTCGCCCTGCGCGTGGGCGTGCGCGTCGACCAGCTCGAGCACGACTCGATCGAGTCGCTGGTCGACGGCGCCTCCAGTCGGCGCAACCAGGTCCTGATGGACATCGGCAAGGAGTTCGGGGTCTCGGCGATGGACGGGGCGCACGAGGTGCCCCTGGTCGAGCTCACCAGCACGCTGGCGGAGAAGACCGCCGGATACCGCTACCCGGGCCCGGTCCTGTCCGCGGCAGTCGAGAGCGGCGTCACCGCAGCCCTCGGCCCGCGTGGGTCCTCGGCCTCGGCGCTGGCCAAGCGCGTCTCGTCCCACTGGGGCCTCGGGGAGGGCTGGGCGGCCCGCACCGCCCTGCGCCTCACCCTGGGCACCCGCGAGGGCACCAGCCGGCGGGGCGGCGACCTGACGACCCTGTCCGCTGCGACGGCTGAGGGTCTCATCGACGAGGCCGTGCTGGCTGCCGCCGCGGAGGCTGGTGTCGCAGTGGCCCCGGCTGCCGCCGCGTCGGCCGGTGGTGGCACCGTGGACGCCGCTGCAGTCAACGAGCTGCGCGAGCATGTCGAGGGCATCCTCGCCGACCAGGCCTCCGACGTGCTCGCACGCCTGGGCAGGGGCCCGGTCAACGACCCCCTGGACGCCGACTACCGCGAGGCGCTGGCCACGCTCGCCCTGCTCGAGTCCGAGCACGGTCCGGCCACGCTGGTCGCCCCCATGTTCGACCCCCGTCGCCACGTGCTCCTGGACTCCGCATCCACGTGGGCCCGCGCTGACGTGGACCACCTGGTGCAGGCTGCCCTGGCGGCCGAGTCCGGGGCGGTCCGCGACGGGTCGCCCGACGGCGGGTCGCTCGACGACCTGGTCGAGCAGGTCACGGCCCATCGAGATGCCGATCCGCGCATCCGGGCCACCCTCGAGTACCACCGCGCACGGCTGGCCGACTCCGGTCGGCCGGAGACGGTCGCCGTCCTCGACCGGGCCCTGACCGGTGCACCGGCCGGCGTGCCGGTGCCCGAGCCCGAGCGGCTTCGCGACGCACTGTCCACTGCCGACGCGGCGCGTGTCCTGGCGGCCGCCGAGGAGCTCGGCCGGGCCCCCGCGGACTTCGGCGGCGAGGTGGCACTGGTGACCGGGGCGTCGCCCAACTCGATCGCCTGGTCGGCCGTGGCGCACCTGCTGCGCGGTGGTGCGACCGTCGTCGTGGTCACCACCACCGACACCCCGGAGCGGATCGCGGCCTACCGCGACCTGGAGCGCCGGTACGCCGGGCCTGGGGCACAGCTGCATGTCGTGCGGGCGAACCTGGCCTCGTTCGCCGACATCGACGCCCTCATCGGGTGGCTGGTCACGCCGACCGTCGAGGACCTCGGGCCCACCACCCGCGAGGTGAAGCCGGCGCTCTGGCCGACCCTCGTCCTGCCGTTCGCCGCTGCGCCGGCCATGGGCGAGATGCCCGACGCGGGCCGGGACTCCCAGCTGACGCTGCGCCTGCTCCTGCTGGGGGTGCAGCGCCTCGTCGGCGGACTTGCCGAGCGGGCCGGCGCGGCCCGCAAGGACCGGTTCAGCGTGATCCTGCCGATGTCGCCCAACCACGGCACGTTCGGTGGCGACGGGGCGTACGGGGATGCCAAGGCGGCCCTGGAGACGATGGCGAACAAGTGGAGCTCGGAGGGCTCGCGCTGGGGTGCCCAGACGCGGATCATCTCCGCGGAGATCGGCTGGGTGCGTGGCACCGGGCTGATGGCCGCCAACGACCGGGTCGCCCGCTATGTCGAGGACGAGCTCGGCGTGGTCACCTACTCCGCCGAGCAGATGGGCGCGTTGATCGCGGCACTGGCCACCCCGGAGTTCCGGGATCGGGCCGAGCGGGCGCCGCTGCGGCTGGACCTGTCCGGTGGGCTCGCCGGCCGGGCCGACCTGGGCGCTGCCCTGGCCGGCGCTGTCGCGGAGCTCACGGCTGCCGCGGCGCTCGACGGCGCGGCCGAGGGCGAGGCGGCGGCCACCGTCGCGGCCCTGCCGAACCTGCCCGAGCTCCTGGCCGGGGCACGCGGGCCGGTCGAGGTGCCGACCGGGACCTCTCGGGCCACCGTTCGTGCGGCGGACATGATCGTCATGGTCGGGATCGCCGAGTACGGCCCGTGGGGCAGCTCGGCCACCCGCTGGCAGGCCGAGCTGGGCCAGCTTGGCGCCGCCGGTGTGGTCGAGCTGGCCTGGCGCTGCGGGCTCATCGACTGGGACGGGTCGGCCGGTGGCTGGGTGGACGTCGAGTCCGGCAGCCCGGTGGCAGAGGCGGACCTCGCGGGGCGCTACCGCGAGCAGGTGGAGCTGCGCTCCGGCGTGCGCCTGTTCTCCGACGACTCCGCGGTGGCGGCCAACGGGGTCTGGGAGTTCACCGAGGTCTTCCTGGACCGCGCCCTGACGAAGGTGCTCCCGGCTGAGGCCGAGGCCCGGGCGATGGCCGCGAACGCTCCCGGCGCCCTCGTGACGCAGGTCGAGGAGGGCTGGCTGCTGACGCTCCCGCCCGGTTCCTCGGTGCGGATCCCCCGGCGCCGGCCCCTGCTGCGGGCGGCCGGCGGGCAGTTCCCGCTGGGCTCGGACCCGGTGCGCCACGGGCTGGACTCCGGGATCGCCGGGTCGATGGACCCGCTCACGGCCTGGAACGTGGTGATCACCGCCGACGCCCTGGCCGATGCTGGGATCACGGCCGAGGAGCTGGTCGGTGCTGTGCACCCGAGCCTGGTGGGCAACACGCAGGGCAGCGGCATGGGCGGCATGAGCAGCATCTCCAAGGTGTTCATGGGCCCCACGACCGGCAAGCAGCACGCCAACGACGTGCTGCAGGAGGCCCTGGGCAACGTGGTGTCCGCGCACGTCAACCAGGGGCTCGTCGGGGGCTACGGCCCGATGGTGCACCCGGTGGCCGCATGCGCCACGGCGGCGGTGTCCCTGGAGGAGGCGGTCGACAAGATCGCCCTGGGCAAGGCCGAGATCATCATCGGGGGCGGCTGGGACGACCTGAGCACCGAGGGGATCACCGGGTTCGCCAACATGGCGGCCACGGCCGACAACGCCGCGCTCATCGAGTCCGGGCTGTACCCGCGCCAGCACAGCCGGCCCGGGGACCGCCGGCGTCGCGGGTTCGTCGAGTCGCAGGGTGGCGGCAGCTTCGTCATCTGCCGCGGCTCGGTGGCCCTCGCCCTGGGCCTTCCGGTCCGGGCGGTGGTCGGCTACGCGGCATCGTTCGGCGACGGGATCCACACCTCCATCCCGGCGCCGGGCCTCGGGGCGCTGGGCTCCGTCCGCGGCGGGGCCGACTCCCCGCTCGGCCGTGCCCTGGCCGCCCTCGGGCTGACCGCCGACGACGTGGCCGTGGTGTCCAAGCACGACACGTCCACGGAGGCCAACGACCCCAACGAGGCCTTCATCCACGAGACGATCCAGCAGGCGCTGGGTCGGACCCCGGGTGCACCGCTCCGGGTCATCTCGCAGAAGTCACTGACCGGGCACTCCAAGGGCGGGGCTGCCGCCTGGCAGATGGCCGGGCTGTGCGACGTCTTCGAGACCGGCACCGTGCCGGGCAACGCCAACCTGGTCAGTGCCGACCCGCGGGTCACCCCCGGGGACGCGCTGGTCGTCGACTACCGGTCGCTGCACCGGGCCGAGCCGGTTCGTGCGGCCCTGGTGACCAGCCTCGGCTTCGGCCACGTGTCGGCGGTCGTGGCGCTGGCGCATCCCGACGTGTTCGTCGAGGCCATCCCGGCCGAGGAGCGCAGTGCCTACGTCCAGCGCGCCCATGCGCGTCGGGTCTCCGGTGCGCGGGTGCGGTTGGCCGCGGCGTACGGCGGCGAGCCGGTGTTCGACCGGCGCACCGACCGGCGCCTGGGCCAGGGCACCACCCAGCAGCTGCGCGAGCGCGAGGCCGGGATGCTGATCGATCCCGCGGGCAGCCTCCCCGGGCTGGCCGGCGCCTGATGGCGATCCGCGCCGTCGGCATCGACCTGGTCGGTGTCGAGTCGTTCGCCGAGCAGCTTCGGTCCGTGGGCTCGGCGTTCGCCGAGCGGACGTTCACCGTGGGTGAGCTGCGCGCCGCCGGGGGGCACTCCGGCGCCGCGCAGCACCTGGCCGGGCGGTACGCGGCGAAGGAGGCCTTCGTCAAGGCCTTCTCGGGTGCCCGGCCCGGTCGCGCGCCGGTGATCCCGGACATGGACTGGCGCCAGGTCGAGGTGGTCCCGGACGGGTGGGGCCGTCCGACCGTGGCGCTGCACGGGGCGCTGGCCGCCGCTGTGCAGGCAACGCTCGGCGAGGTCGCGATCCACCTGTCGATCACCCACGAGCCGACGATGGCCGCAGCCGTGGTCGTCCTCGAGGGTGCCTAGGCGATCTTCGCCACGGCACGCAGGTAGGCCCGCAGCATCCGCTTGAGCTCGCGGACGGTGGCGGGGTTCGGCTCGCCGTCGGAGACCGAGAAGTGCAGCAGCGACTGCGACATCTCGATGACCACCTCGCTCATCGTGACCTGCTCGTCGAGGGTGCGGCCCGGGGTCAGGTTCTGGATCATCGGCAGCAGGGTCATGACCAGGGTCCGGGAGTGCTCGGCGGCCAGTGACCGGGTCGCGGCCGTCGAGCGCATGGCCAGCCAGACGGCGCGCCGGGTGGGGTCGTCCACCCAGTGCGCGGCGACCAGGTCGATCAGCGAGTTCGTCTCCGACTGCCAGTCGCCCTGGGCGAAGCGCTCAGAGCTGGCCGCCATGTCGTCCACGAGCGCGGCGGTGTCGCGGGCGTCGAGCTCGGCGACGATGGCGAACTTGTTCGGGAAGAACTGGTACACCGATCCGACGGGGATGCCGGCCCGGGTCGCGACGTCGTCGATCGTGAACCCCTCCACACCACCCTCGGCGAGCAGCTCCCGCGCGGCGGTGAGGATCGCATCGAAGCGCACGCGCCCGCGCGCCTGGACGGGACGATGGCGGACCCGCAGGTCGGGGGCGGCGCTGTCGGTCGACATCACTCGGCGGTGGGCGGTGGGTCGGCGGGCTCGGTCGCTGCCGGCTCGGGCTGGAGTCGCTCGTCGTACCGGAACTGGTCCCAGATCCGGTGGGTGATGAGCATGGTGCCGACCATGACGGCGACCACGACGATCCCGATCAGGGTGTTGGCGATGAGGTGCCCGCGGGCCGGTGGGCCGGCCAGCACGAAGCGTGCGGGGTCCTCGGGGTCGTAGGCCACCTCGACGGTCGCGCCCCGCGGCCAGGAGGTCGCCGACACCTGCTGGGCCGGCTGCTGGATCGGACGGCCGTCCCGGGCGCGGAACTCGACGACAGGTGAGAACACCAGCCGGCGCTGGGCGGTGGAGGTCATGGTGTTGTCCACCACCGTGCCGGTGGCCCGCACGCCGTCCCGGCGCAGGCGGGAGTTGGCCGACTCGGTGCGCATCGCCCTGAACAGCGACCACAGGACGCCCACCAGGACCACCGCGGCGAACAGCGTGATGGCCGCGAGCACGAGCGTCGTCACGGCCCGATCCTAGGGCGTGAGCCCGTCGTGCGCGGTGCCGTGGCCTACCAGCCGAGCCAGCCCTCGGGATCGACGAACTTGCCGTCCTTGGTGACTTCGAAGTGCAGGTGCGCACCGGTCGAGTTGCCTGTCGATCCGAGCCGGCCGATCCCATCCCCGGTCGACACCTTGTCACCGGCCGAGACGCCGATGCCCGACAGGTGGTTGTAGGTCGTCTGGTACCCGTTGCCGTGGTCGATGATGATCTGGTTGCCGTAGGCACCCTCGTACCCCGTGGAGACCACTGTGCCGCTGGCGGCTGCCAGGATGGGCGTGCCCGAGGAGCCGGCGAAGTCCAGCCCGGTGTGCACCCCGGAGGACCAGTAGCCCCCTGTCTGCCCGAACCGTGCGGTGAGCCGGTAGGAGCCCTTGGCGACCGGGGCCTGTCGCGTCTCGGCCAGGCTCGCCTGATACACCTCCACCTTCTCCTTGGACTGCGTGAGCTCGGCCTTGGTCTCCTGGGCGTCTGCTGACCGCTTCTCGAGGGTGGCCTGCTCCTCGGCAAGGGTTGCCTCAGAGGACTCGAGGGCGATCAGCGACTCCTCCCCACGGACCACGGCCGCAGCCAGCCGGTCGGCGGCCGACTGCTCGGCCTGTGCGGCGGCGGCCACCTGGTCCTGCGTGGGCGTTCCCGGCAGCAGGGCGTTCAACCCCGTCGTCGCGGACTGGGTGGCTGCCGCGTGATCGGCGGCGGCGGTGTGCGACATCGTGGCCGCCTCGAGATCGGCCAGCGCAACGGCGGCAGCGGCCTCGGCCTCGGCCCGCGCCTCCTGCGCCGCGACGACGGCCGCCTCGGCCTTCTCCCGCTGCGCCTTGTCCTTCGCGAAGGCAGCCCTGGCCTCGGCGGCCTGGGCCTTGGCCTTCGAGACCTGACTGGGCGTGGCGCCGCCCTTGGGTGGCTTCGGCGTGGGCGTGGGCTTGGGCTTCGTGGGTGGCTCGGGATCGGAGGTCGCCTTGTCCTGCGACTTGGTCTGGCTCTGCGCGATCGCCGCGGCCTCCTCGGCTCCGGAGGGCGCCACCGTCGCCTGCGGGGCGTACGCGGTGGGCTCGTTGACGACCTGCTCGGCCGCTGCGCGGGCTCCCTCGTCGCCGGCGCCACGACCCGACTCGGCGGCCTCTCCCGCGCGCTCCTTCTCCGTCTCCTCCTCGGCGGCGGTCCCCAGCGCCGCCTCCAGGTCGGTGATCAGGGTGCCCACGGGGTCCCCCTGATCCGAGGGCGACGTCGCCGGCGTCGGTGCGGCGGCGGCCGCGGCGGCGGCGACGGGGGCGGCCACCATGCCCAGGGCGATGGCCACCATGGCGCCGGCCTTCAGCAGGGCAGGTGGGGCCAGGCCCAGGCGGATCTCGTCCATGACGAGCAGGAGCGGGACGTCGGTGTGCGTGAGCAGCTTCAGCGGGATCTCGCCGACCGCGCCATCAGCCAGCGTGCCGTTCACCGAGTCCCGCAACCCGAACCGGGACAGGGACACGTCCCCGAGGTCGTCGATCACCAGGTCGTAGTCGTGCTGGGTCAGTTGGTCGGCGACGACCCGCCACAAGTCCTTCACCGAGGCCGCGGTGATCCAGGTCACGGGCAGCTGGTCGCCCTTGGCCCGCTCGACGGCAGCGTCATAGAGCTCCTGCTCCCGGCTGATGACCAGGGTCTCGAGCTCGTCCTCGGTGTGCGGGTTCTCGCCGGCATCGCCGATGACCAGGATGTCCAGCTGGGCACCGGCCGTGGCAGCCACGGCGACGGCCGCGTACGCCAGCAGCCCGGAGATGGGCCCGTCGCTGCGGTCGACGATGGCCAGGATGTGCCGGAAGGGGGCCGGCTCGCCGCCGGCGAGGAACACCGCGAAGCCGGGCACCACGTCGTCGCTGTGCCGAGCGGTCGCGATCAGGAGGTCGGTGAGCAACTGCTCCGGTGCCGCGAAGTCCCGGCGCACCCCGACCCAGGGCATGCCCCGTTGTGCGGCGGCCTGGAGCGCCTCGGAGATGGTGGGCTCGGCCGAGATCGTGTCCTGAACGACAGCCTGGATCTCGAGCGGGTCAGCCGCCCACGAGGCGAGCAGGACTGTACCCGTGGCGTACCGCTGGGCGATGGTCAGGGGAGCGAGGCTGTTGGGGTCGGAGTCCAGGACAACGAGCATCTCTGGCGTGCGTCGTGCGGTCACCACCACTCCCTTCGGGCACGGAACTAGAGCCAGTGTGGCGCACCGGGAGCCGAAACGCTGGGCAGGATCACCCCCCGGGAGCGGCGCACGGCCCGCAGGTCGGGCGCACGGTCCCGATCACTTCAGGGCCTCCATCCAGCCGACGGCGCGACGGCCCTCGCGACGAAGCCACTCGATCCGGGCGCCGGCCAGGACCAGCAGGGTGCCGGCGATCGCCAGGCCCACCCAGCGGGGCAGGTTCGACAGCCCGCTCCAGACCTGGGCCAGGGCGGCACAGGCCAGGGCGACGGACGCTGGGATGAGCAGGCCGCCCAGGTGCAGCCGCGCTCCGATCACCAGGGCGATCACCGAGACGCAGAGCACCCCGCTGAGTCGGAGGAGGTGCCCCGTGGTGCCCAGATCGCTGATGTCCAGGGCCCACGGGGCGGACCAGGTGGCGATCGCTGAGGGGATCAGGGCCATCGTGACGGCAGGTCCGAGCCACTGCAGGGACGGGGTCGGGCCGCGGCGGCGCCAGAGCAGGCCGGCGAGCAGCAGGAGGACGGCGACCACCAGGGTGTAGGCCTCGATGGGGCCCTGCCACGTCGTCGGGGCCAGCAGCATGGATGCGGTGCCGAGCAGGGCGCCGATCCAGCCGGTGACCGGCAGCCACCACCCGGCGACGAAGGCCATGCCGGCCACGAGCAGGGCCAGGAGGGACAGCTGGCTGGCGACGAGGTCCCCGGTGAGCATGTCGGTTCCGG
Organism: uncultured Actinomycetes bacterium; assembly: GCA_963774745.1. Taxonomy (GTDB): domain Bacteria; phylum Actinomycetota; class Actinomycetes; order S36-B12; family CAIYMF01; genus Prado023. Next base: position 51,521 of record CAVZGE010000008.1, read on the forward strand.
CGTCCATCCGGGTGGCAGCCCACGGGATCCAGACGGCACAGGCTCCGGCGATGGCCACCAGCGGATCGGGGCGGAGGACCCAGGTGACCATGCCCATGGTCAGGCCGGCCAGGGCCACGGCAGCGGCCAGCCAGACGGGTTGCGGATCCTCGGGGAGGGCGAGCAGGAGCGCCACGGTGATCCCGGACAGCGTCGCGGCCCCGAGCAGGACGATGCGTGCCGGGTCGTGGTCCCGGTCGAGTGCGGCCCAGGCGCCGACGGCCAGCGCCGATGCGGCCGTGGTGACCAGTGCCCCGGGAAGGGCGTCGCGCTCAAGTGCCGCCGAGGCGGTCGCGGCGGCACTGAGGAACAGCCCGAACGCCCCCACGGTCGTGAGCTCCACCCGAGCCCGTGCCCACCGGTCGGGGCGCTGCGAGGCTGCCAGCATCGCGAGGCTGGTGAGCGCGGGGACCGCGATGGCGGCCGCCGTCCACGCCGCGGAGTCCGTCGTGCTGGCGACCGCGGCGACCACGCAGGCGCTGGCGACGAGCAGCGCTGCCCATCCCAGCCAGCTCCATGCCCGCAGCCCGACGCGGCGGTGCAGGAGCAGCAGGGCGCCACCGAGGGCGGCGAACGCGACAGCCGGGTAGATGGTGGGGTCGGTGACCCAGCGCTCCGGGAGCAGCCCGAGCAGGGGTGCGGCCATGAGGTCGACGACGGCCAGCCCGGCGGCGACGACCGCGAGGGCTTCGGCCGTGCCCTCCAGCCGGGTGCGCAGGCGGATCGCCAGGGCCCCCACGCCGACGGTGGCGGTCAGCATCAGCGCCACCTGGCCGATCGCTCCGAGGCGGTCCCAGACCACCGCGGCGAACACCGCCCCGGCGATAACCAGGAGAAGCGCGCCGATGCCGAGCAGGAGGGTCTGCGCGCTGGGGGTTCCCGGGGCGCCCCGAGGGGCTGGGGGAGGTGCCGGCCGGCCCGCCAACGAGGCCCCGGGTGCAGCGGGACCGGGAGGGTCCCAGATCGCGTAGGCGCGCTGGATGTCGGGGTCTGGCGCGGGGTCTCCGGCTGCGACCCGGTCGGAGAGCCAGGCGGACCGGGCAGCAAGGGAGTCCGCCTCAGCTATGTAGCCGGCGTAGGCGCGCTGCCCGCACTGGCAGGTGACCATTCCCGTCGTGTCGTGCATGGTGGGGTCGAGGTCATCGTTTCCGCATCGTGGGCATCTCATCGCCGGCACTCCCTCCCCGGGGAATCCGCCCTGCTACGGGGCATTCCTCACGCTACTCCGCCGGCGCGCCGGCGCGCCGTGTCGGCCAGCTGCCCACGCCGATCGACTCAGCCCGGGCGGAGGTCCAAGCGGTGTCCTTGGTCCCTTGGTTGCGGGGCGCTGCTCCCGGTAACGTCGCGGGTGAACCCGATCGAGGGGGTGCCCATGGGAGCGCACTACTCCGGACATGCGCCGCGGACGACCAACGTCTCCGGCATCGTCAGGGTCCTGCTGTGGACCGCCCTGGCCGCGGTTGTCCTGTTCCTGCTGGTCCGGGCCGGTGGGGCGGAGCTCGGGGCCGCGGTGACCAGCTGGTTCAACCGACTCTGAGGCTGGCCGTGTCCCGTGGGGTGCCCCGGGTGGCCTGACCGTCAGGTGCGATCCTTCGCGCGGCGCGGGGTCTGGAGGCTGGGCTCAGGCGGTGTCCGGGTGTCCAGGCCCCTGCTGTCGACGCCCCACAGCACCGACGCGATGGCGAGGGCGACGAACACGAGCACCGTGATCACGATCGTCACCATGGGAACCACCCCTCAGATCCCACGGTCCCACCTCGAGGGCCAGGGGGCAAGCCCCGTTCGCAGTGGCGGGCGCGGCACTCAAGGGGTCGCCGTCGGAGCCCACCGGGCGCCGCGTGGGCGGCTCGAGGGCTGATGCGCAGTTCGCGCGATCGGCGGCGTCAGCGCGATGGTCCTGGGGCTGTGGCCGCCGCGCCTGCCGGGCTGTGCAGTGCTCCGAGTGGTGGTTCCGGTCCGTCGGTCAGGGTGAAGCCCGCAGGGGTCCGCCAACGCCAGCCCGGGCCGGAATCGCTGGTGGGGGAGTCCTCGGGTTGGGTGGGCGGATCATCGGATGGGGTGGGCGGATCAAGGATCCATGGCGTGTGGGTCTTGAGGTTGTGATGTCGCCTGCAGAGCGGCCCGAGATTGGCGGCGGTCGTGGCGCCGCGGGGCCACGGAATGGCGTGGTCGAGGTCGCACCCGGCGGCGGGTTGCCGGCACCCGGGGAAGCGGCAGTGCGGCTCGCGAGCGCGGACCAGTCGGGCCATCGCCGCGCTGGGCACGTAGGCCCGCGTCCCGGTCGCCGTGACCGATCCGGCGGCGTCGATGACCCACGCGCGCCAGCGTCCATCGGCGGCGAGCTCACGGGCGATGTCCGCGGGGACGAGGCCCACGCCGGGGATGTCGGCCGGATCGTCGGCCAGCCCGAGCAGGGTGTCCATCGTGACGATGACCTGGATCTCGGTGCGGGGCACGCAGGCGCGCGTTCTCGGCGCAGGTGCACAGGGATCCACGGACACGTCCGATCCGCGCACGGCGGCATCGGACACCCCGCGAGCGCCAGATCCCTGGGTAACGTCCCGACCGGCCCCGTGGGGGTGGGCAACGGGCTCGTGGGCGGCAGTGGTGTCCTGGTGGCTCCCCAGGAGCAGGTCGGTCAGGACGTCAGCGCGCAGTTGGTCACGGGTCCGCGGCTCGCTGGTGCCCTCAGCAGCAGCATCGACCTGCACCCCGGCGGCGATGGCGGTGAGCCGGCGGTGGATCCGATGGGCATCGACGTCGCGCAGCTCGGCGATGAGCGTGGCCATCCCGTCGCCACGTGGATGGACGACGACCCGCCGCGTGGAGAAGGCGCGGACCCGGCTCTCCTGCGCAGCCTCTGGGCAGACCTGCAGTCGGGCGGCGCGCGCCAGGCGATTGACCTCGGCGGAGTGGTACGGACGACGGCCCGAAGCCAGCCGCTGGTGGACCCGGGTGGCGACCTCCTCGACGACCCGGTCGGCCGCATCGTCCTCGAGGTCGCCGATGTGGTCGAGGACCAGACGTCCCGCCCATGCCGAGATCGCTGCGGACTCGACGAGCAGGACGAGCCGGCGGCGGGCGGTCAGGGCGCGGGCGGCGGCGATCCGGTTGCCCATCGCGGGGATCGAGGTGCGCAGGGCGTGGGCGAGCTCCTCGCGGGCGGGGTCGGCGATGCGCTGCCGCCCGTCGCCGATGTCGAAGGAGACGGGATCCGGTCCGGCTGCGGTGACCAGTGCTGCGGCGGAGCGGGCAGCCACCCACGACGCGCACGCCTCCCATGCGGCCGCGGTGACCACCTGGCAGGCGCACGGCCACCCCGGGGCGTGGCCCGGGACCGGCCAGTCCGGGAGCGTTCGGTCGTGGGTGTGCGGCATCGGGCAATGCACCCCCGCAGTCAGCTCGGCCAGGGCAGTGGCCAGGCGTGGCCCGGGTGCCAGCCACATCAGGCGACGCACGTCGTCGTGCAGGGTCACGTCCCACCAGGACACCTCGGTCCACGCTGGTCGCTCGTCGCGCCACCAGGTCCGCAGCAGTGCATCGAGACGGGCCTCACGGGCCGCGTCGGTCGGCCTGCCCACGGTCGGCCCGCCGCCCACGGGCGCACGCGCGGTTCCGGTGGCGGGGATCACCGCCGACATCGCTTGCATCGTCCCTCCAACCCCGTCCGGAGAGCTCACCTCCGGCACATTCTCGAACATGTGTTCGAACAGTATCACGACATCCCGACGCCGTGGATGCACGGGGGTAGAGGTGTGGACACGTCGGCTGCCAGCGGAGGGTCGGCTGCCGGCGGCGTGCTGGAGGGTGCAAGCGCCCCCCGGTGGTCGTGGTGGACCGCCGGGGGGCTGACCCGACCGGCCGCTAGATGGGCGGTCCGGCAGGGCTGTGCCCATCATCCACCACCGAAGCGCGCAGAGTCCGCCTGACGGGCTGGGAGTGGCCCACCGGGGGGAGGGCCGCAGGGGGTTGAGCCGACGCTGCCTGCCTGACAGCATGGAGGCGCGGGATCCAGGAGGCTGACATGGCACGGGTTGTGCATTTCGAGATCCAGGTCGACGACGTTGCCCGAGCGAAGGAGTTCTACGAGAGCGCCCTCGGCTGGTCGTTCGTGGACTACGGCGATGTGGCCGGTTCGGAGTACTGGGGGATCCTGACCGGCCCGGCGGACCAACCGGGCATCGATGGTGGGCTGCTGGCCCGACCCGCCGCGCCGCCGGCTGCGGGCCGGGCAGCGAACGCCTTCGTGTGCACCGTGCAGGTCGAGGACTACGACGCCACGGAGCGCCGCATACTCCAGGCGGGTGGCCAGGTGGCACTGCCCAAGCAGGCCCTGACCGGGATGGCCTGGCAGGGCTACTACCTGGACACGGAGGGCAACACCTTCGGCATCCACCAACCCGATCCCGCGGCGAGGTAGCCCGAGGCAGGCTCTCGCCCCGCCCTCCCAGTCCGCCCCTGGGCGACACTCGCCCCGGAGGACCTGGCGGCGGAACACGTGGCGGTGGTGTGCGCACCGGGACGTCCGAATGCGTCCTGGGCTGCCGATTTCGGCCGCCGCGGGAAGGCGCACCTATCATTCTCCGGGGCAACTCGGCGGTCGCAGCCCCTCGCGATGGGCAGGACCGATGAAGGGAACGACGATGAGCACCGAGATCTCCGCGCCTGCGCAGGACGATCCCACGACGGAGGCCGAGGCCCCCATCCGCGTGCGGCGGATCCTCAACCTGCGCTTCTCGCGCGCCGGGCTGGCGGTGGCCGGGTTCTTCTTCGCCGTGTCGCTGCTGCCGTCGCTGCTGCCGCGTGCGCCATACGTGCAGGGGGTCGTGTCGGGGATCACCCTGATGATCGGCTACGGGCTGGGGGCCGGTGGGCAGGCCCTCTGGGAGTACCTGGAGATCCCGAAGCTGCGCGGTCGGGCACGCACCATCGTGCTGGGGATCCTCGTGGCGCTCGTCGGCGTGGCGGTCGTGCAGGGGGTGTGGAAGCAGGTCGGCTGGCAGAACGACATCCGGGGCCTGTTCGGGATGGAGTCGGTGACCCCGACCATCTGGCCGGTGATCCTGCTGACCACGGTCGCGGTGGCCGCACTGATCCTGATCGTCTCCCGGTCGTTGCGAGTCCTGTTCGGGAAGGTCGCCGGTTGGCTGGGCCGGCACCTGCCGCGCCGGTTGGCCTGGGTGCTGGGCGTATCCGCGCTCCTGCTGCTCTTCTGGGTGCTGCTGACCGGCGTGCTGGTCAAGGGGTTCTTCGCCGGTGCCAACCTGGTGTTCTCGGTGCGCGACACCGACACCCCCGCCACGGTGTCCCAGCCCGTCGAGCCGGAGCGCTCGGGCAGCGCGGCATCGTTGGCGGCCTGGGACACCCTCGGCCGCCAGGGCCGGATCTTCACCGGGTGGGGCCCGCGGGCCGAGCAGATCAACGCGTTCTCCGGCGGTGGGGCCAAGGAACCCATCCGGGCCTACGTCGGGCTGAAGTCGGCCGAGACACTGCAGGAGCGCGCCGACCTGCTGCTCGCGGAGCTGCAGCGGTCCGGGGCGTTCGACCGGGAGGTGCTGGTCGTGGCGACCACCACGGGCACCGGCTTCCTGGACCCGAACGGGGTCGACCCGGTGGAGTACATGTTCAACGGGGACACCGCCATCGCCGGGGTGCAGTACTCCTACCTGCCGAGCTGGATCTCATTGCTGGCCGACCAGCAGGCGGTCAAGGAGACCTCGACCACCGTGTTCGACACGGTGCATGGCTACTGGTCGACCCTGCCGGAGGAGTCCCGCCCGAAGCTCTACCTGTACGGGTTGTCCCTGGGGTCGTTCGGCGTGGAGAGCATCCTGAACACGATCAGCATCGTCAACGAGCCCGTCGACGGGGCGCTGATGTCCGGCCCACCGTTCGTCAACGAGCTGCACGACGAGCTCGAGGTCAACCGGCAGGCCGGCACCCCGCCGTGGCAGCCGATCTACCGCGATGGGCGAACCGTGCGGTTCACCGCCGAGCAGAACGGGTTCGGCAACACCCCGGGCCAGTGGGGTCCGACCCGGTTGGTCTACCTGCAGCACAACTCCGACCCGGTGGTGTTCTTCTCCCCGAAGCTCGCCCTCGAGCCACCTGCGTGGCTCGAGCCGGGGCAGAAGGGCCCGGACATCTCCGAGGAGATGGGCTGGTTCCCGCTGGTGACGATGTGGCAGGTCGGCCTCGACCTGCCCGGCGCCGGCAACGTCCCGTGGGGCTTCGGCCACCTCTACACCTATCGCGCCAACGTCGAGTCCTGGGTCGAGATCACCCGGCCCGAGGGTTGGACGCCCGCCAGGACCGACCAGCTCGTGACCATCCTGGAGGCCCAGCCGCGCTACGACGATGCCCAGGAGCCGAGCTCCTGAGGCGCACGCACGCGAGGCGGGGCCGGGGCGCAGGGGGTGCCGCGGGCCTATTCCGCTGCGCGGCCCCAGACGTGGGCTCCGCCCCAGTCGATGGCCTCGACCGGTTCGTCACCGACCACCCAGGCGTCGTGCCCAGGGGGGAGCCAGTTGACGTCCCCCGGCTTCGCCTCGAACTCGGTGCCGTCCGCCGTCCTGACCGCGATCGTCCCCGAGACCAGGTACTGGAAGTGCGGAGCCTCGCAGAGCTCGGTGCCCGTCGTCGGCTTGACGTGCTCGGACCACCGCCAGCCGGGTTGCAGGGTCATGCGCATCACCTTCCCGCCGCCGATGTCGACGATCTCGCCCCGACCGAACGGGAACTCCAGGACGTCGTCGGGCTCTGTGAAGCTCTTCAGCTCGAACGTGGCCATCGCAGTCTCCTCTCCGCGGCGATCCATCGTCGGCACGAGGACGATCACGACGACCGGGTCCTGTTCCGGTGGATCGCCAGCCAGCCCACCAGATGAGGTGAGGCTCCCCTTACGTTACTCCCGGCGCGCACGGCGTCAAGGGCGCGATGAGGTGAGGCTCACCTATTGGCCTGGGGTCGCCGGCGGAGTACCGTCGGAGGATCCGCGGCGACATCGATCGCGGATCTCCCGGAAGGAGACCGCCATGTATGGAACCGTCGCGTTGTGCCACGTCCGCCCAGACAACCTCGCGAAGCTCCAGGCCATGGCCACGGCCGAGGCGTACGTGGGCATTGAGGGCTACCTGGGCACGGACCTGTTGATCGTCGACAACCATCCCGACACGGTGCTCATGGTCGTGCGGTTCCAGGACCAGGACACCTACCGCGCCAACGGCGACTCCGCCGACCAGGACGCCCGGTACCAGGACTTCCGGGCCCTGATGGAGGACGACCCGGCCTGGTACGACGGCGAATGGGTGCCCGTGCCCTGAGTGGTGGGCTGCAGGACGCCCGGTGGTGGGCACATGGGGGAGCCTCACCGGGTATTCCATATATGGCATAGGATCCGGGGATGGACACCACCGACATGATCCGCGACCTGCGCGCGGCGGCCGGCTACACCCAGGCCCAGCTCGCCCAGCGTGCCGGCACCACCCAGTCGATGATCGCCCGCTACGAATCCGGTGCCGTGAGCCCCACGATCGGCGCGCTGGCGCGGATCGTGGGCGCCTGCGGCCAGGTCCTCACGTTCGCCACGGCCGAGTACCCCCAGCGGTCCTACACGGCCCCCACGGTGGATCCGCCGGTCCGAGCGCCCCGGTCCACGGCGCGCCCGGGCATCTCGGACTACCTCAACCGTCCTGACAGCGGCTGGCGTCCCGGGGCAGCTCGCTGACCGACGGGGCGAGGCGACCTCCAGCGCGCACATCCCCCCTCCCCGTGGCTATTGTCCGAATATCAGCGTTGCCGGTGATCGGGTCTCGGCCCGAGGACCGGTCGGGCCGATCGTGCACGACCACGCCCCCCCCAACGTGGGTGTGGAGGAACAACGAGAGGATCATCCGGATGCGAATTCGTCATGGGGTGGTGGGAGCCGTCGGGCTGGCCCTCGCCCTGAGCGCGTGCTCCAGCACGACGAGTGAACCCACGACTGACACCAGCGCGGGGGCGAGCGAGGCTGCCAGCCCCGCCGCGGAGGCCGTCGACCTCCGGTGGCGGACCCGACCTGACAACCAGGCGGAGGCCGACGTCTACCAGAGCATCTCGGACGAGATCACTGCCAAGAACATCGGCCTCAACCTGACCTACGAGGCAGGCAACTCCGAGGGGTCCCCGTACCAGGACAAGCTCAAGACCGAGCTGTCCGCGGGCACGGCTCCCGACGTGTTCTGGATCCCCGGCACCGACGTCGCGGACTTCGCCAAGGCCGGCCTGATCCTGAACGCGAGCGACGTGTCGTCGGCTGCGGGCTTCAACGCGACCGACTTCTACGCGGGGCCGATGGACCAGCTCCTCGTCGATCCCGCCAGCGGGCAGAAGGCCGACGGATTCGTGTGGGGCGTCCCGCGTGACGTCTCCACGTTCGCGCTGTACCTCAACCTCGACCTCATCGACCAGGCCGGTGTCGACGATCCCCGCCAGCTCGCCGCAGATGGTGAGTGGACGTGGGACGCCTTCCAGAAGACCGCCAAGGCGATCAGCGACCTCGGTGGCGGCGTCAAGGGCTTCGGTGCCGGTGGCTGGTGGGCCAACTGGGGCTACTGGGTCAACTCCGCGGGCGGCTCGTTCTTCAACGAGGACCGGACGGCGTGCAACCTGGACTCCGACGAGTCGATCAACGGGATCGAGTACTACCAGAAGCTGTACGCCGACGGATACGGCGTCAAGTTCGGTGAGGACCCCGAGCCGGTCTACAAGAGCGGCAAGCTCGGCATGTTCGTCAACGGTCGCTGGGCCACCCCCGGCTCCCGCGAGATCACGGACTTCAACTGGGACGTCGCACCGATGCCGACAGGCGCTGCTCCCGGTGGTGACTGGCAGTTCTGGGGCGCCTACGTGATCAACGCCAAGACCGCTGACCCGGCCGCGGCCTGGAAGCTCGTCGCCGAGCTCACCAGCCTCGAGGTGCAGGACAAGATCGCCTCGCTCGGCGCGAACATCCCGTCGCGCACGTCGCAGGAGGCCATCGACAAGTTCCTCACCTACACCCCGCCGCAGAACAACCAGGCATTCGTCGACGGCATCCAGAACGACCCCGTCGCCGAGGGCCCGCTGTGGAAGGGGAACTGGCCGGAGTTCGACAAGGCGACCAATGACGTGGTCACCAGCTTCATGAACGGCGACATCACGATCGACGAGTACGAGTCGACGATCTGCAAGGTCACTGCACCCGCGTTCGAGTAGCGGCTGCTGCACCACCACGCCAGGGGGTCCCGGGTTCCGAACGGGACCCGGGACCCCCTGACGTGTGCTCGTCAGTTCCGAGTGGACCCACAGGAGGCGAAGATGACCACGATGGTCACCGAGACCGAGGACCATCGGCCGAGCCCGCTGTGGGAGGACGACGAGGGGTTCGAGCGGCTCCTCCGGGGCGTCCAGGCGTGGCACCTCTTCCTCGCCGGGGCCTCGACCTGGGTCCTGGTCAACATCGGAGCCGGGATCTGGCAGCTCGCCTCCCTGCCCCGCACGGGCCTGGGTGTCGCCGGCGCCATCGGGCTGGGAGTCAACCTGCTCGTGGTCCTCCTCCTGGGGCGTCGCGCCCGGGTGGGACGCACGCTGTCCTTCCTCGTGAGCCTCTTCGTGGCCCTGGGCGCCTTCGTCGTGCTGTTCGGCGCGCTGGAGATCGCCGAGGGGCTGGATGTCTTCGCCGGCGCCTTCCAGCGGGCGTTCCCCGCCCTGATCCTCATCTCCGTCGGGGTGGTCTGGTGGGTGATCGCCCGGCGCATCCACAGGCGCCTGCTGCCTCCAGGCGCGCTGGTCACCGACGACGCCGTGAACTCGGGCGCAGTTCGTGCGGCGCAGTGGCTGATGTGGGCGGGCCTGGCGATCGTCGCCATCGGCGGGGCGTGGTGGCTGTTCCTCATGCGTGCCCAGCGGGCGCTGCTGTTCTTCGGCGATGCCATCCGCGACGATCCCGTGGTCTTCCTCGCGGCACTGGTCGTCTTCCTCGTGGCCGCCTGGGCGCTGCGCACCATCATCTCCGACCGCTCTGCGCGCTACTTCCTGGTGGAGAATGCCCAGGCCGAGGCGCTGACCGGGTGGTTGTACCTCTCGCCGAACCTCCTGGGGTTCCTGGCCTTCTTCGCCGGGCCCCTCGTCTTCTCGATGGTCATCTCGTTCTACGACTGGGACGGGGTCTCCTCGGCCGTCTACGTGGGGCTCGACAACTACATCGAGACGCTCTCGGTGCGAGTGGCCGGGTCGGCTGGCGACCTGCCGCCGGGCTACACGGAGGTCTTCGGCCTGCCCTTCAGCGACTCCGTGGTCGGTGGGACCGATCCGCTGTTCTGGAAGTCGCTGACCAACATCTTCCTGTTCATGATCATGGCGATCCCGGCGGCGGTGCTGTCCGCGCTGTTCCTGGCCGTCATGATCAACGCCGGCTACCGGGGCACCAAGGCCTTCCGGACGGTCTTCTTCGTCCCCGCCGTCGCCGGCGTGATCGGGGTGACCCTCATCTGGAAGCAGATGTTCAACGCCGCGGTCGGCTTCATCAACTGGGGGATCGCCACCGGCGGCCAGGCGGTCAACGTCGTGCTGCCGGGGGACCCGTTCCCCGATCGCGTCGAGATCGGCTGGCTGTCGGACCCGAACATCGCGCTGCTGGCCGTGTGCATCGTGTTCGTGTGGTCCCAGTTCGGCTTCAACACCGTCCTGTTCACGGCCGGCCTGCAGGGCATCGGCCGCGACCTCTACGAGGCAGCCGAGCTCGACGGCTGCAACGCCTGGCAGCAGTTCCGGCACGTCACCGTCCCGCAGCTGCGGGAGACCACGTTCTTCGTGACGGTGACGACCGTGATCCTCGCCCTCCAGCTGTTCGACATCGTCTACGCGCTCAACCAGCCGAATCCGGTGGGCTACCCGGACAACGCCACGCTGACGCCGGTCGTCTACATCTACCAGCTCGGCTTCCAGCAGGACTCCTTCGGGCAGGCCAGCGCCGTGGCCTGGGTGCTGTTCGTGATCATCTTCATCTTCACCCTCGCCCAGTTCCGAGCCCAGCGCGCCGATGCGGAGGTGAAGTGATGCCCAGGTCAGGTCGTCCCGTCCGTGGGTGGCGGGCCCAGTTCGCCCGGTTCTTCGTCTACGCCAGCCTCACGATCGCGGGACTGGTCGTCCTCATCCCGTTCCTCTTCGCCCTCTCCGGGTCGATGAAGACCGCCGAGGACGTGTTCACCTACCCGCCCAGGGTCCTGCCGTACGTGGCCGCGACGGTGAGCGTGGACGGGCAGGACCTCCCCGTGTTCACCGTGCCCCTGGCCGGCGGCGGCACCGCGGACCTGGCCCGGGTGGAGAACGGCACCAGCCTGCGGGAGTTCCGCCAGGTCGACGACCCGGACTTCATCCTCGTGAGCCCGAAGGACGCCCTGCAGCCGACCGGGACCACCATCCTGGTGGACGGCAAGGAGAAGGACGTCTACGTCGTCACGGTCAACGGCCAGCAGGTGGAGGTCTACGACAACCGCTCGCGGATCGGCGGCACCTACGTCGATCCCGCGGACCCGAGCGCCCCACCGGTGTTCGCCGTCCCGGCGGACGTGGTCCCGGTGGAGCAGGTCAACTTCCAGACGGGCAACTACTCCAAGGTCCTGAACCTCAACGGGTTCTCCCGGGCGCTGACGAACACCGTGCTCATCACGATCCTCGTGGTGCTCGGCCAGGTCCTGACCAGCATCCTGGGCGGGTACGCCTTCGCCCGGTTGCGGTTCCGGGGACGGGAGAAGCTCTTCCTCTTCTACCTGGGATCGATCATGATCCCGTTCGTCGTCCTGATCATCCCGCTCTACCGGTTGATGGTCGAGATCGGGTGGGTCAACGACCTGGTGTCCCTGGTGATCCCGTTCGCGTTCACCGCCTACGGCACGTTCCTGATGCGCCAGTTCTTCGTGACGATCCCCAAGGAGCTCGAGGAGGCCGCGATCCTCGATGGCGCCTCGCGGTGGACGATCCTCTGGAAGGTGTTCGTCCCCCTGTCGATCCCGGCCATCGCCACGCTGACGACGTTCTCGTTCCTCTACGCCTGGAACTCCTTCGTCTGGCCGTTGATCGTCATCGACTCGGGCAACCAGGAGAACAGCGTCCTCGCGCTCACCCTGGCCACGCTCGGGGGGCGCGCGGCCGATGCACCGAACCTGGTGCTCGCCGGCGTCATGATCGCGATGATCCCGCCGGTCACGGTCTTCCTCCTGGCCCAGCGCTACTTCGTCGAGAACGTCGCCAGCAGCGGGATCAAGGGCTGAGTCGCGTGCTCGACAGCGCGGGCCCCGAGGGCGGGCGATGACCAGCACGACATCTGTGGTGCACCTGCGCCGCGGTGGGACCAGCGTCGTGCTGCGCTGCGACGGCGACCAACTGCCCTGCGTCCTGCACTGGGGCCCTGATCTGGGCGAGCTGTCCCTCGCGCAGCTCGACCAGGTCCTGGTCGCTCTCGCGATGCCCTACCTCGACAGCCCCCTGTCCGCGTTGGAGGCCGTGGCCGTGCTCCCGCAGCACTCCTCGGGGTGGTTGGGCAGGCCGGGCCTGATGGGCAGCCGGGCAGGTCGCGCCTGGTCGGTCGCGTTCGCCGAGGTGACCCATGCGGTCCATGCGGCCGGCGACACCGGCTGGGCCGATGGTCCGCACGGAGCCGTGCGGATCGTGTCCGTGGGCACCGATCCGGCGTGCGCGCTCGAGGTCCGGGTGGAGCTGGAGGTGCTGGCCGGTGGCCTGGTCCGGGTGCGCGCCACGGTGCGCAACCTGGGTTCGGAGGCCTACGAGGTGCGCCACCTGGAGCCGGCCCTCCCGGTCCCGGCCGAGGCGGGCGAGCTGCTCGACATGACCGGTCGGCACACCCACGAGCGCACCCCGCAGCGGCGGCCGTTCGACATGGGGCACTGGGTGCGGGAGGCCTGGGGAGGGCGCCCGGGGCATGACTCCGCGACCGTGCTGTGCGCCGGGCAGCCGGGTTTCGGGTTCCGGTCCGGCCAGGTGTGGGGGGTCCACCTCGCCCACAGCGGCAACCAGGTCGTCTCCGCCGAGCACTCCCCGACCGGATGGCGGCTGCTGCGCGGCGGGGAGCTGCTCCTGCCCGGCGAGGTCCGGCTGGAGCCGGGGGAGGGGTACTCCTCGCCCTGGCTCCTCGGGTCCTGGGGCGAGGGCCTGGATGAGTTCTCCGGCCGCTTCCACCAGGCTCCTGCGCGCCCGTCCCACGCACCCGTCCCGACCCCGGCCCGTCCTGCTCAACGTGTGGGAGGCGGTCTACTTCGCCCACGACCCCGACAAGCTGGTCGCCCTGGCCGAGAGCGCTGCCGAGGTGGGCATCGAGCGCTTCGTCCTCGACGACGGGTGGTTCCTGGGCCGGCGCCACGACTGGGCGGGCCTCGGGGACTGGTACGTCGACGAGGCCGTCTGGCCCGGCGGCCTGCACCGACTGGTCGACCGGGTGCACGAGCTGGGCATGGAGTTCGGGCTCTGGTTCGAGCCGGAGATGGTCAACCTCGACTCCGACCTGGCCCGCGCGCACCCCGACTGGCTGCTGGGGACCGAGCACGGCCCCGGGCCGGCCTCGCGCCACCAGCACGTCCTCGACCTGGCGAACCCGGACGCCTACGCGCACATCCTCGAGCGGATGTCGAGCCTCATCGCCGAGTACCGGATCGCCTACCTGAAGTGGGACCACAACCGCCCGCTCGTGGACGCCGGGCACGCACCCGGCGGCACCCCCGGGGTCCACGCGCAGACCGCGGCGACCTACCGGCTGATGGCCGAGCTCAAGGCCCGGCACCCCGGCCTGGAGATCGAGTCCTGCGCCGCCGGCGGGGCCCGCCTGGACCTGGGCATCATGGAGCACGCCGACCGGGTGTGGGTCTCGGACTGCATCGACGCCCACGAGCGCCAGCGCATGGTGCGCTGGACCGGCCTGACGCTGCCCCCCGAGCTCATGGGCACGCACGTCGGGTCCGGAGCGGACCACACCACCCAGCGCGTCCACGACCTGGCCTTCCGGGCCGGGACGGCCCTGTGGGGCCACATGGGCGTGGAGTGGGACCTGACCGCGGCCACGCCGAACCAGCGGGCGGCACTGGCGCAGTGGATCGCGCTGCACAAGCGGCTGCGACCCCTGCTGCACACCGGTCGCGTCGTCCACGCGGACCTGGCCAACACCGCGCTCGCCCTCGACGGGGTGGTCGCCCAGGACGGGTCCCAGGCGCTCTACAAGCTGGCCGCGGTGGAGCACACGGTCACCTGGCCGCCGGGTCGGGTCACCCTCCCCGGGCTGGATCCGGACCGGACCTACCGCGTCGCCGCGCTCACACCGGCCAACGCCGACCGGCTGCTGGGCCCATCGCCCGACGAGGCGGCCGCGGTCCCGCCGACGGGGGCGGCTGGGGCGCCGGCACCGCGCGACCACCGTCCCGGCTGGGTGCGCTCGGACATCACGCTGCCCGGCCGGGTCCTGGCTGAGGTCGGGATCCAGGCGCCCCTGCTGGGGGTGGACCAGCTCGTGCTGATCCACGTGGCGCAGGTCCCGGTGAGCAGCCCGGACGGATCCGTCCGGTCCGTGCCCGACGGCGAGGAGCAACGATGACGGAACCGATGGCCGCGTGGACCGACGCCCAGGGCGCGTCCCGGGCAACCGCGCTGTTCCGGGCCGCGTTCGGCGCCGCCCCGGACGGGGTGTGGGCGTCGCCCGGCCGGGTGAACCTGATCGGCGAGCATGTCGACTACAACGGTGGTCTGTGCCTGCCGATGGCCCTTCCGCACCGCACGTTCGCCGCCGTCCGCCGCCGCGACGACCAGGTCGTCCGTCTCGTGTCCGCCCTGGCGCCCGAGGACGTCTGGACCGGGACGGTGGAGGGCATCGCGCCCGGGCTCGTCAGCTCGTGGGTTGCCTACGCGGGAGGCCCGGCGTGGTCCCTGGCCCAGGACGGCCACACCCTCGGCGGGTTCGATGCCGCCATCGACTCGTGCGTCCCGCTGGGGGCCGGGCTGTCGTCGTCGGCGGCCATCGAGTGCGCCGTCGCCCTCGCCCTCGACGAGCTCCTCGGCCTGGGGCTGGCCGCCGCGGGGGACACCGGCCGGGCCCAGCTGGCGGCCGTGTGCGTCCGGGCCGAGAACGAGGTCGCCGGTGCGCCCACCGGCGGCATGGACCAGGCGGCGTCCCTGCGCACAACGGCCGGGCACGCCCTGCTGCTGGACACCCTCGACCACAGCGTCGCCCAGGTGCCCTTCCACCTGGCCGAGGCCGGCCTGGAGCTGCTGGTCATCGACACCCGGGCTCCACACGCCCTGGTGGACGGCCAGTACGCCGCCCGTCGTGCCGCCTGCCACAGCGCGGCCGCGCGGCTCGGGGTGGGCACCCTGCGGGAGGTCACCGACCTCGGTGCAGCACTGGCTGCCCTGCCGGACCCGGTCGAGAGGATGCGTGTCCGCCACGTCGTCACCGAGATCGACCGGGTCAGGCAGTTCGTCGACCTCGTCGGTGACGACCGGGTCCGCGAGGTGGGTCCACTCATGGACGCCTCGCACGAGTCGCTGCGGGTCGACTACGAGGTCAGCTGCGACGAGCTGGACGTGGCCGTCGGGGCAGCCCGGTCTGCGGGCGCCCTCGGCGCGCGGATGACCGGCGGCGGCTTCGGTGGGTCGGCCATCGCGCTGATCGGGGCCGACGCCGCGACCGAGGTCTCCCGAGCCGTCACCGACGCGTTCCACGACAGGGGGTGGCCCGAGCCGGGCTTCCTGATCGCGGTTGCCGGACCAGCCGGCGGGCGGGTGCAGTGATGCATCGTCGAGCGAAGATCTGAACCGACCCAGAACAGGAGCCCCCATGGACCCGAAGCACTTCTCCCTGTACGGCAACACCATCACGCCGGACCAGGACCGCAAGGCACTGGCGTGGCAGAAGATGTTCGTCGACAAGTTCCACTACGACCCGAACGAGGTCTACGAGCTCAGCGTCCACGACAACCCGCAGCTGGGCGACGCGCTGGGGATCCGCGACATCCGCCGGGACTCCGCGGGCGATCCGATCGACCCCGAGACCGGCATCGTGATCTCGACGATCCGGATGGGCTTCGGGCACTACCGGATCGCGATGGCCGGCGCATCGGCTGCCCGGGCGATGGGTCGCACGCCCTACTGGCTGGACCTGCTGGCCATCCCCGGCATCACGCAGGACGCGATCAACTGGTGGAACACCAACTACAGCAAGTACTCGCGGGTGTCCCAGCGCAATGCCGCGTTCGACAAGTACGTGTGGGAGTCGGTCACGTCCGGGGACAGGACGCTGCCGGGCCTGAACTGGCTGCTGAACAACCAGGCGATGGGGTGGCCGTGGCGCTTCCTCAAGGCCAACGCGCGCGACTACCGCAAGAGCGAGCTGTTCGCCAACCTGCACCGGGCCCTGCCCCAGGACATGCCGATCCTCACGGCTCACATGTGGAACTGCATGGGGGCCGTCGCCGGGGGCATGACCAACGTCGTGGACATGATGTTCGACAACTGGCCGATGGCGTTCCAGCTCACCGAGGGCGCGACCCATGCCGTGCAGTCGCCGTCGGGCTACTACGGGTTCCGGATCATGAACCAGTTCGACGAGGACGACAGGATCCTCAACCCGACGCCGGCCGATGCGATCAAGTACGTGGGGCATCACGTGGACCACGAGCTGGTCGAGAACATCGAGGTCGACTGCGAGGCGCGCCTGACCCGCATGCGCAACGGTGAGCCGCGCCGGTTCATCCTCACCATGGGTGGCGCGGGCGCCCAGCGGGAGCTCTTCAAGGCGATCATCGACCACTGCCGTCCGATGATCGAGCGCGACGAGCTGACGCTGTTCGTCAACCTCGGCGACCACGCCGACAACTGGGACTGGCTCAAGGGCGAGCTGGGCCCGGCAGCCGCATCGGTGACGACCCACCGCACCTGGGACGACGCCAGGGGCTTCGCCGACGAGATCCGCGAGGGCCAGGCGCACGGCCTGCACGTGTTCCTGTTCGACAACACGTTCCACGGCGTGTACGCGACCAACTACCTGATGCGCGTCAGCGACGTGCTGATCACCAAGCCCTCGGAGCTGGCGTTCTACCCGATCCCGAAGATCTTCAACGCCCGGGTCGGCGCCCATGAGGCCTGGGGTGCGATCCGCAGCGCCGAGATCGGCGACGGCACGATCGAGACCCGCACCATCCCGCGGACGCTGCAGGCGATCGACCTGATCACCGGTGAGGACGACTTGCTCGAGATGTTCTGCGACTGCATCGTGAAGAACAAGCGGATCGGGATCTACGACGGTGCCTACAAGTGCGTGGCGCTGGCGACCGGCACCACGTGGGAGCGCAGGCTGGACGGAACCGTCGATCGCGGCTGAGCGACCGTCGGGCGGGGGACCGTCGCGGCCTCAGCGTGCGGTGAGCACCCGCAGGGGCGCGACGTCCGGGGTGCGCAGGCGCACGGTCTCCGCCGTGGCGTCGTCCGGCTCGCGCTCGGCGTCCTCCTCTGCCCTGGCCCGCTCGGTGTAGCTCGCGATCTCCGCGGCCATGCGCTGCTCGTCCCAGCCGAGCACCTCGGCGACCAGCGCCGCGATCTCGGGCAGGGCGGCCAGGCCCCGGTCGCGCATCTCGTAGTTCAGCCGGGTCCGGTGCAGCATGACGTCCTCGAGGTGCAGGACGCCCTCATGGGTGGCGGCGTAGACGACCTCGGCCCGCAGGTAGGCCGGCGCGTGCTCGAGCGGTCGCGCCAGGTCGGGGCGGGCCGCGATCGCGTCCACGAGGTCGCCGAGCAGGGAGCCGTAGCGATGCAGGAGGTGGTCGACCATCTGGCCGCTCCACCCGTACGTGCGCGCCACCACGGTCGCCCGCCGGCCCAGGGCCTCGAGGCCGACCGCGCCCACGAGCGGGATCCGCTCGGTGATCGAGGGCAGGTCCTTGGCCCGGTCGCCGAGGGCGAAGTCGACGGCGTCGGTGGCCATCACCCGGTAGGTGGTGAGCTTGCCGCCCGCGATCACGGTGAGGCCGGGGGTGGGCGAGGCCGTGGTGTGCTCGCGGGAGATCTTGGCCGACGACGTGCCGGCCTTCGTCCCGGGCTGCAGCAGCGGGCGCAGGCCGGCCCACGTGCCGATGATGTCGTCTCGGGTCAGCGGCCGGGCAAGCACGGAGTTGGCATGCCCGAGCACGTAGTCGATGTCCGCCGAGGTCGCCACCGGGTGCTGGAGCTCCTGGGTCCAGGGCGTGTCAGTGGTCCCGATCAGCCAGTACCTCGACCACGGGATGAGGAACAGGACCGACTTCTCCGTCTGCAGGATCAGGCCGACCTCGCCACGGATCCGATCGCGGGGCACGACGATGTGGATGCCCTTGGACGCGAGCACCCGGAGCCCGCCCTCGGCACCGGACAGCGACTCGGTCTGCTCCGTCCAGACGCCCGTCGAGTTGATCACGGCACGGGCGCGGATCGGGATCTCGCGCCCGGTCTCGAGGTCCACGACCACCGCTCCCACGACAGTCCCGGCCGCGTCCTTCGTGAGCTCCACGAGCTGGGTGCGCGAGGCGGCCAGCGCGCCGTAGGCCGCGGCCGTCCGGACCAGGGTCAGCACCAGCCGGGCGTCGTCGACCGAGGCGTCCCAGTACTGCAGGGCGCCCACGGCTGCGTCGTGGCGCAGGTCGGGGAACCGACGGAGCATGCCCGTGCGGGACAGGTGCCGGTGGAAGGGCAGGGCCCGCTTCCGCCCGGACGCCGTCGCCAGGGTGTCGTAGAGGGCGACGCCCGCCCCGACGTAGGCGCGCTCCCACACGCGGTGCTCCAGGGGGTAGAGGAATGCCACGGGCTTGACCAGGTGCGGGGCGAGCTGGTTGATCAGCAGGTCGCGCTCGGTGAGCGCCTCATGGACGAGGTGGAAGTCGAGCATCTGCAGGTAGCGCAGGCCACCATGGACCAGCTTCGAGGACCGGCTCGACGTCCCGCTCGCCCAGTCCTGGGCCTCAACGATGCCGACGCGCAGCCCACGGGTGGCGGCCTCCAGCGCGACGCCGGCCCCGGTCACGCCGCCCCCGATGACCAGGATGTCGAGACCGTCCGCGCTGCCCATCTGGGCCAGGGCCTCGGTGCGCGATGCGGGGGTCATGATGGAGGTCAACATGGGTGGGGCTCCTTTGCCGGGGCGATAGGGCCATCATCGACCGCCCGTGCTCACATGTGCAACACTGATGCACAAACGTGCGACGGAAGGCGGCGGGTGTGGTCGAACGTGAGGAGTCCATGCGGATCGCCGCCACCATGTACTACGTCCAGGACGAGCAGATGGATGCCATCGCGCGCCGCCTGGGCACGTCGCGGTCGACGGTCTCCCGCCTGCTCAAGGCTGCCCGCGACAGCGGGCTGGTGCAGATCTCCGTGCGCCCCGAGGCTGACGTCACCAGCGGCCTGGCCCAGCGGCTCAGGCTCGCCTTCGGCATCCGGGCCCTCGTCGTGCCGGTTCGGGTCGGGGCCCGGGAGGACGAGCGCCTCGACCAGGTGGCGAGGGTGGCCGCGCGGCTCCTGATGGACCTGTTCGACGACGAGACGGTGCTCGGCGTGGCCTGGGGGACCACCGTCAGCGCCGTCGCTCGCGCCCTGGGCCGCAAGCCCACCCGGGGCGGCACCGTCGTCCAGCTCAACGGAGCCGCCAACACCGTCACCAGCGGCGTGGACTACGCGAGCACGATCATCACGGCCTTCGGTGCCGCATTCGACGCCGAGGTCCGGCACTTCCCGGTACCCGCGTTCTTCGACTTCGCCGAGACCCGTCAGGCGATGTGGCGGGAGCGCAGCGTCCAGCGGGTCCTGACCGTCCAGCGCCGGACCGACATCGCGCTGTTCGGTGTGGGTGCACTGGGCGGCCAGGTCCCCTCGCACGTCTACTCAGCCGGGTACCTCGATGAGGGTGACCTCGCCGCGCTCTACGCGGCGGGGGTCGTCGGCGACGTGTGCACCGTCTTCCTGCGGGAGGACGGCAGCTACCGGGACATCGAGATCAACCAGCGGGCCACCGGCCCGACGCCGCAGGAGCTCGCCAGCGTCCCCCGGCGGCTGTGCGTCGTGGCGGGAGAGGCGAAGCTGCGACCACTGCTGGCGGCCATGCGTGCCGGCGCCGTGACGGATCTGGTCATCGACGAGCCGACGGCGCGCCGTCTCGTGCCCCGTCGACGGGTGTCGTCGATCGGTCGGCACTAACCTCGTGGGACATGATCGGGACCACGTCAGCCCAGCACGCCCGGAGCTCCGATCGCACACTGCTCGCACCCGAGCAGGTGGCGCAGTTCGACCGCGACGGCTACCTCGTGCTCAAGGCGCGCATCGACCCCGACCTGCTCGCCAGGCTCCGGGCCGCCTCCGAGAGGTGGATGGCCGACGGGCTGGCGCGTGGTCCGCAGCCCGGTGGCGACTGGCTCTTCGCCGATCGGCCCAACGGCCAGGCGATGTGGCGCGTCGACTACATCCACGACAAGGGCGAGCCGGCCTCGCTGGAGCTGCTCGGATCGCGCGCGGTGCTCGGCATCGCGCAGAGCCTCGCCGGCCCCGACTTCGTGCCGACCTACGAGTCGATGGTGCTCAAGTCCGCCGGGGACGGCGCCCCGGTCCCGTGGCACCAGGACGCGGTCCATGCGCGCCGCCACCGGCTGTTCAACGTCGACGTGTACCTCGACGACTCCCGCAGCGGTGCGGGCGCACTGCACGTGATCCCGGGCTCGCAGGTGCGCCGGACCGATGCGTGTGCGCTGGCCGAGACCCACGGCTGGCAGCTGCCCGGGGCGATCGAGGTCGAGCTCGAGGCAGGCGACGTGCTCGTGCACGACGACATGATCGTGCACGGGTCACCCCCGGCCTCGGGCAAGGCCCTGCGCCGCACGATCTACCTCGAGTTCCGTGCGGCGCAGTCGATCCTCGAGGACGGCCCGTGGACGCCGGAGTGGATGCACCGGCGCCTTCGGCTCGTCCCGCTCGCGCTGGCCGAGCGCGCGCGGTGGGTCGGTGCCGACGAGCAGTTCCAGTGGCAGGTCGCGCCGGAGCTGCGGCCGGTCGTGTCCGACGACGTCGAGGCCGAGCTGCGCGTGGTGCACACCGAGCACACGCCCGGGGAGTGGTGCAGCGCCGGCTGACCCGCACCCGCGCGGTACCGCCGCGGTCCCCAGACGCCCTAGGGGCGGCGCCGGATGCGGGGGATCAGGAACGGGGTGCGCTGGCGATAGGCGAGGTACTCCGGCCCGAAACGGGCTGACATCTCCCTCTCCTCGCCGAACCTGATGTACGTCAGCAGGGCCGCGCTGAAGAGCAGCACCATGATGACGGCGCCGATGGAGCCGACCAGGAGGGCGGCGCCCAGGTACATGCCGATCGCGCCGAGGGCCATCGGGTTGCGGGTGTAGGTGTACGGCGCCTCGACGATGAGTTCCTGCGTGGCCATCAGGGGTACCGGTGTACCCCTGCCGATGGTGAACTGGCTGTGGTTGGCCCAGAGGCCGAGCAGCAGGCTGGGCAGGATCAGCAGGAACCCGACGATGAAGCTGGCCGGTGGGGGTGGCACTGCGGGCCAGTGCATGCGCTGGTCGAGCTGGGCCCCGAGTCGGATGAACAGGGCGGGCAGCACGAACAGGAAGACGGGCGCCAGGAACAGCAGGGCGACCAGCCGCGTGCGGGCGCTGTACTCGTGCGTGCTGTGCTCGAGCAGCCTCTCGGTCAGCGTCCGACCCTTCGTCATGTCCTTGAGCCTGCACCACCGTGCGCCCGCATGGGGCGTCAGACACTCCACGGGGACACCTGGGCCCAGCGGGGCAGGCCGTCCCCGGATCGAGGAGCGACAGGACCTAGGCCTCTGCTGGATCGTGCGCCGCGGGGGGACCGTGGAAGGTGGTGGAGGTTCCACGTCCCGGACGGTGAGGGGGTGTGGCATGTCGACTGGAGAGCTCGGCCCGGTGCCTGCTGCCGTGGAGAGCCGGGGACTGACCAAGGACTACGGCCAGGGTCACGGCGTGTTCGACCTCGACCTGTCGATCGGGCGGGGGGAGGTGTTCGGCTTCGTCGGTCCCAACGGTGCGGGCAAGACCACGACCATCCGGCTGCTGATGGACCTGATCCGCGCGGACCGCGGGACGGCCATGGTCCTGGGCCTGGACTCGCGGCGGGACAGCCGGGAGATCAAGCGCCGGGTCGGGTACCTGCCGGGCGAGCTGCCGCAGTACCCGGGAGCCAGCGCCGGGTACGTGATCGGCCTGCTGGCGGGGCTGCGCGGTGATGTCGACGGCGCCCGGATCGCCGCCCTGGCGCAGCGGCTGGACCTCGACCTGGGCCAGCGCTACCAGGCCCTGTCGCACGGCAACAAGCAGAAGGTGCTGCTGGTCCAGGCGTTCATGCACGACCCGGAGGTGCTCATCCTCGACGAGCCGACCCTCGGCCTGGACCCGCTCATGCAGCGGGAGTTCCGCGCACTGGTCGACGAGGCCCGGGCCCGCGGGGCCACGGTGCTGCTGTCGTCGCACGTCCTGGGCGAGGTGGAGCTGATCTGCGACCGGATCGGGCTGATCCGGGAGGGTCGCCTGCTGCGGGTGGGGTCGATGGAGCAGCTGCGCACGGTGCGGGCCCATCGGGTCGAGGCCCAGGTGCGGCAGCCCGGGGATCCCGTCGACCTGGCCGCAGTGCCGGGGGTGTCCGAGGGTGCCGTGGAGGATCACACGGTCAGCTGCACCGTGCACGGCGACGTCGGTCCGCTCGTGGGACTGCTGTCCACGTGGGGCGTCGTCGAGCTGGACAGCAGGGAGCTGTCCCTGGAGGAGGTGTTCCTCAGTGAGTTCGCTGCTGAGCCCCACGGCTAGCGCGAGCCTGGGGCCCCTGCCGGTGGCGACCCCGCCGAGGGTCCGGCATCGAGCGGCGCTTGTCCGCGACACGATGCGGGCCCACCGGGTGGGCGCCGGCGTGTGGATCGTGGCCGGCGGGCTGACCATGCTCGGCATGGGCGCGGCGGTGGCCACGGAGATGGCCGACTTCCCCGGGGGCTCGCAGGCGCTGGCCGCCAGCGTCGCCGCTGGCGCGGAGGCGATGCGACTGCTGCGCTGGCCCGCCGAGCGGCTGGACACCCTCGGCGGGTACGTGACCTACCACAACGTGATGCTGTTCAACGTGTCCCTCGCGATCTACGGGGTGATCCAGGGCGCGCGGGACATCCGCGGCGGGGAGGAGCGCGGGAGCCTCGAGCAGGTGCTGGCCACGGGTCATGCACGGGGGGCAGTCGTGCGGGACCGCGCCCTGGGCTTCGCCGTGCTCGCCGCCCTGATCGGGCTGGGACTGGGTCTCGGCGTGCAGGCCGGGCTGTCGTTCGGCGACGTGTCGGACCTCGGCGGTTCGCTGATCACGATGGGCACCAGCGGGCTGCTCGCCCTGGTCGGCTATGCCCTGGGGAT
This sequence comes from uncultured Actinomycetes bacterium, assembly GCA_963774745.1. Lineage (GTDB taxonomy): Bacteria > Actinomycetota > Actinomycetes > S36-B12 > CAIYMF01 > Prado023. The sequence goes on from CAVZGE010000008.1 coordinate 75,019, forward strand.
GTTCGTGTCGCACTTCGTGGGCAGCGTGCGTGCCGCCTCAGGCATCGGCGCGTCCGTGATGTGCGGGCTCTACCTGGCCACGAACGTCGTCGACAGCCTCGGGCCCGCCGCTCCGGTCGTGCGACTCATCTCGCCGTTCCACCTGGCCAACGCCTCACGCGCGCTGGTCCCGGGGTACGGCCTCGATCTGGCGGCCACCTCTGCGCTGGTGGGGATGGCCGTGATCATGTTCGCGCTGTCGGCGTGGGTGTTCGAGCGACGGGACTACGCGGCCCCGGTGTGGCGCCGGCGGGTGCCCGGCCGGCGCGTTCGGCTGATACCCGGGTCCGCGATGGTTCCCCGGCGGATGCTCGGGTCGGTCGCGACGGCCTCGGTCCGCCGGGGCTGGGTCCCGATGGCCGTCTGGGCGGGATGCACTGCGGGATTCGTCTGGATGTTCGCCTCCCTGCAGCCGACGGTGATGGACATGTGGGACGAGCTGGACTTCATCAACGCCATGGTGGGGGCGATCGGGACCACCTCGGCCGCGGACGCCTACTGGTCCTACATCGGCGAGCTGGTCACACCGGTGATCGCGGCGTACGTGATCACGCAGGCCTCGGGCTGGGTCGTCGACCTCGCCCAGGGCCGGGTGGAGATGACCCTGAGCGCCCCGGTCACCTGGACGATGCTGGTCCGCGGCCGGTTGGTCGCCACGGCCGTGGGGGTGTCCGCGATCCTCGCTGGAGCGTCCGCGGGCCTGGTGATCGGCGCGGTCGCGGTCGGCGGATCGGTCGACCCGCTCGGCGTGGCGCGCATGGTGGCGGCGGGGCTCCTGTTCGGGGCGGCGCTGGCGGCCGTGGCGGCCGTCGCCGTCGCGCTGGTGCGGCGGTCCGTGGCGGTCACGGTCCTGGCCGTCGTCGTCGGCGCGTCGTACCTGATGGCCTACCTGGTCCCTGTGCTCGGGTGGCCGGACTGGCTCAACCGGGTCTCGGTGTTCTGGGCGTTCGGCCACCCCTACCTGCGCCTGCCCCCCGCGAGCGGGCTGGTCGTGCTGGTGGTCCTCGCGGTTGCCGGCAGCGTCGCCGCGGCGGCCCTCGCCGAGCGGACGCCCAAGGTTCCCTGACCAGGGATGGCTGCCGGACGCTACTCGGGATTGCCGGCTCCTGTGCGGCGGGCCGGTGGCCCGGACTCCGGGCCGCCGCGTCAGCCGTTCGCCCGTGGCTGCACGTGTGCGGGCTGGGAGGCGACCCAGGTGAGCAGGCGTTCGCGGATGGTGGTCCGGATGTCCAGGGGCGCGTCCTGGAGCAACTCCACGGTGAGCGCGGCATCCTCCTCGAGGAGGTCCGGTTCGATGGCGAGGGCGTTCTGGAGCTCCTGCTCGGCCCGGTCGTCGTCGCCCAGTCCGGCGAAGGCCAGGCAGCGGATCAGGGGGCCCCAGAGGTCATCGGGCTGGGTGAGGAGGGCGGCCTCGGCGAGCATGCCGGTGGGATCGCCGGCCTTGAACCGGTCGAGGGCCAGATGGACGTGCTGGTACCAGGGGTGGTGCGGGTTGAGCCGGTTGGACTCCTGGATGTGCTCGAGGCCAGTGTCCCAGGCGCCGCTGATTGCCAGCAGGACGCCGGACCCGTAGAGGATGCCCGGGTGGGACGGGCTCAGCTCGATCGCGCGGCTGGCGAAGTCGCGGCACTGGTCGGTGTGCCCCCGTGCGAACGCCACGCCGGCGAGGACGGTCCACGCATGCGCGTGCCCGGGGTGCAGGGTGAGCGCGGCGAGCGCCCGTCGTTCGGCGTTGGCCAGGGCAGCGTCGCGGTCCGGTGCCCACTGCATGACCGCGAGCACGTACTCGATGGAGCCCAACATCGACAGCAGGACGACATTCTCGGGGTCGAGGTCGGCAGCCAGGCGCAGCTCGTGGGCGGCGGTCTCGGTGTCCTGCCTCGTGCCACTGTCGAGGTAGCGGTAGTAGGAGAGCGTCGCCGCGTGGGCAGCTGGGAGGCGGGTCCCCGCGTGGCGCACGGTGGTGTCCCGAAGCACCACTCCGCGGAAGTCGCCGATGGTCCCGGCGATCCGCCGAACCAGGTCGTCCTCGTCGTGGAACCCGGTGACTGCGCTGCGCGCCTGGTCGCACACGTCGGACCACAGCACCGTGCCGGTCTCGCCGTCGGACAGCCGGACGAGCACCCGCAACAGTGTCGCGGTCGTGCGGACTGTCCCGGTCAGCACGTACTGCGCGTCAAGCGCCTGCGCGGCCGCCTGCACGTCGGGCAGCGCACCGACGCCGCGTTCGCTGACCGCTGGCCCGATCACCCGCAGGCCCGGGAACGCGCCCAACGCGTGGATCAGGGACTCGGTGAGGGCCAGCGCCAGGGGTTCGCCCGCGCCGCCGGACTGCATGTCGGCGAACTGCACGACAACGAGCCCCGGCTCGAGGGGAACGCCTCGGCGTGGAGTGGGAGTAGGGCCCCGGTACGTGAACCTCGGGACGTAGCTGCCCTTTGGGAGTTCGATGACCAGCGACTCCGCAACCCCGGTCCCGGCGTAGTAGCGCTGCATCGCCGCGCGGAGGCGATTGGCCTGCACCCTGGCTGCAGCGTCGGTGCCGGAGTCGAAGTCCTGGGTGCGGCCGAGGGCGTACCGGGCGACGGTGCGCCCCTTGAGCCGGTGGCCACGACCCGCCAGGGACTCCGTCACCACGTAGGCGAGGAAGTCCCGGGACCGGGGGGCGGCTCGGAGCTCCTCGCTGTCCAGGATCCGTCGCAGGGCGGCGACCACGGCCACGGGATCAGGCTCCTGGTCGGAAGCGCTGCCCGAGCGCGTCCAGCCGTCGTTGATCGGCGAAGCGGACCCCTCCATGTGGGCGATGATCGTCCCACGCCCCCGGAAAGGCAAACGCGTGGAAGCCGGTGCTGCCCAGCTAGAGGGTCTGCAGCCCGGTACGAGTCACCGTGGTCCTGCGGTCGCGGCGCACGATGATGATCGCTGCGACGACGGCGGCGATGGAGACCAGGACCTGGATGCCCAGGTTCACCAGCGCGAGGGTGCCCGAGGGGGGCGGCAGGAACACGGACATGTCCCACAGCCCGTGAGCGATCATCCCAATCACCAGCAGCCCGCGCACCCGGCGGAACAGGTACAGCACGACACCCGCGAGGGAGGCCTGGGTGCACTGGAGGAGCACGCCGCTGACAGGGGATCCGACGAGGAGGTTGGTCAGGTGGAAGAACCCGAACCACACCGAGGTGATCAGCATCACCCATGCCTCGGGACGCAGGTTCGTGCGCAGGCTGCGCAGGATGATGCCGCGGAACAACGTCTCCTCGGCGAAGCCGACGAGGACGCCGGCGGCCACGATCGCCAGCAGGAGGTCGGTCGGGGCCTCCGCCCAGTCCGCGATGGCGAAGTGCGCCACGATCCCCACGGCGAAGATCGCCACCGGGACCCACAGGATCCCGGACATGGGAAGCTGACCCGGGTCCTTGAACACCCCGTCCCACCGGGCCCAGAGCACGAAGGCGATGAGCACCAGGCTCCCGGCGATCAGCGGGATCACCGCAGCCCGGAAGGCGTTGGGGCCTGTGGCGAAGATGTCCGCGTAGCCGATTCCCGACGTGGCCATGAGGCCGATGACGACCACCACGTACGCAACGAAGACGCCGATGGCCACGGGAATGGAGGGTGCGATGCGCCAGGTCGGCGAGGGCTCGGTCATGGTGGGGTCCGCGGACTGAGTGGTCATGGGGAGCTCCGATCCAGAAGGGGCGGCTCGAACAGTGCTCAAGCGCCTGGAGAAGACTAACCGTGGCCGAAGGGCCCTGCCGGCGGTTTCGGACGTGTAACGGTTACTCCTGGAGTCGCCCGGTCGAGCCGCCGGACTCGGTGGGGCACCTCTGTGGTTGTGCATTCACCGCCGACGCGCCGCGGGGAAGTCCGGCACGCGCTTGGCCAGGAACGCCGCAACCCCCTCGGCGTACTCAGCGCTGGTCCACGATCCCTCGTGGATCGCGCGGACCTCGTCGTCCTCGTCCAGCCGGCCGGTGACGACGCGGTGCACCATCGCCTTGCCCCCGCGCAGGGAGACCTGCGCCCGTGAGGCCACGATCCGGGCCACCTCGAGCGCCCGCGGGGCCACCTCGGCATCCGCGACGACCTCGTGCACCAGGCCGATCCGCAGTGCCGTCGATGCGTCGAGCAGCTCGCCGGTGAGCAGGATCCAGCGCGCCCAGGCCGCACCGACCGTCTCGACCAGCCGCTCTGTCGAGGCCAGCGCATAGACGATTCCGAGCTTGGCCGGGGTCACCCCGAACCGGGACCCCTCGCCGCATACCCGGAGGTCGCAGGCCACGGCCAGCTGGGTGCCGCCGCCGATGGCGAAGCCCTCGATGAGCGCGATGGTCGGCTTGGGGAAGTCGATGATCGCCCGCTCGCCGGCCTCGACCGCCTCGCCGTAGCGCCGCGCACCCTCGGGGTCCGAACGCAAGGTGCGGAACTCCGCGATGTCGGCCCCGGCGCTGAAGGGCCCGCCGGTGCAGCCGCGCAGCAGGACGACCTCGACCTCGTCGTCGGAAGCGAGCACCGGCATGAGGCGCGCGAACGCCTGCCACATCGCGTACGAGATGGCGTTGTGCTTGTCCGGGCGGCGCAGCTCAATGGTGACCACCCCGTCGGTGAGGGTGACCGCCAGGTGCTCGGCAGCCTCGCCGAGGGCGTCGGCGACGGCTGTGTCGAACGGGGCGGGGGAGGGGGCGGGCGTTGCGGAGGACCCGGGGGAGGACTCACTCATGGATGCATCGAACCACCCGCAGTTCTGGGCACGGACGCGGGTGGTCCCGGCGAGCACGTGCAGCGGCCGGCGGCCTCCGTCAGCGGGACATCCTCCGCCGGGCTACCTGCTTGTGTGGCCGATGCGCCGCCGCACCCTCGTTGCGACCATGACCGCGACACCGGCGCCGAGCAGGAGCAGGCCCAGGACCAGCGGCGGCCAGGGCTCGGCGCCGGTGGATGCCAGCGTCGTGGGTCCGTGCCATCTGGGTCGGTGCCACCCGAGTCGGTCCCACCCGGCGTCGTCGTCTCCGGGCCGGTCACCACCGGGGCGTAGGTCACGACGTCGTCAGTGGCCACCGAGGTGGAGGCCACGTTGCCCAGGCCGGTCACCGCCGACACGACCGCACCCGCGGGCAGGGTCAGGACCACGGTGCCCGCTGAGGTCATCCCGGACACCGACGCGGTGTAGGCCGAACCCGCCGCCGCCAAGGAGACGACGAGCCCCTGAGCGGCGCTCGCCTCGACCACTGACACCACCAGCGTGCCACCGGCGGTGGACCCGGCCGTCGAGAAGTCCGTGCCCTGCAGCCCGGTCACCGCCTCGGAGAACCGCACGTCGAACCTGATCGGCCCGGTGCTCGTCGGATCCGGCTGCGAGACGGCCTGGGTGACGGTCACCCTGGGCGGGGGCGGCGCGTAGGCGACGCTGTTGTCCGTGGAGGTCGAGGCCGCACTTCCCAGGCTCGTGACCGTCGACGTGGCCGCACCGGCCGGCAGCGACAGCACCACCGAGCCCGGGGTGGTCATCCCCGACACCGACACGGTGAACGTCGTCCCGGACCCCGCCAGGGACACCACGAGCGTGCCACCGGCGCTCGACCCGGCGGTCGAGAAGTCCGACCCGGTCAACCCCGACACCGCCTGGTCGAACACCACTTCGAACCTGATCGGACCGGTGCTCGTCGGGTCCGGCTGCGACGCGGCCTGGGTGACGGTCACCCGGGGCGCCGGCGGGGCGTAAGTCACCACGTTGTCCGTCGACGTGGACTCGAGGTTGGCCTCACCGTCGAACACCGACACGGCCGAACCGGCCGGCAGCGACAGCACCACAGTGCCCGGGGTGGTCATCCCGGACACCCTCGCGGTGTAGGCGGCACCCGAGCCAGTCACCTCCACCACCAACGTCCCGCCCGCGGTCGACCCGGCGGTCGAGAGGTCCGCGGAGATCAACCCGGACACGGTCTCGGAGAACTGCACGTCGAACACGATCGGACCCGCAGTCGCGGGGTCCGACTGGTCCAGGTCCTGCTCCACGACCACCACCGGGGCCGGCGGCAACCACTCAACCGCGTTGTCCGTCGAGGTCGAGGCAGCACTGCCCAGCCCTGTCACCGTCGACGTCGCCGCACCCCCCGGCAGGGACAGCACCACGGTCCCCGGGGTGGTCATGCCCGAGACAGTGGCGGTGTAGGTGGTCCCGGACCCGGACACCGACACCAGCTTCTTCTTGCCCCCCGCGGTCGACCCCGCCAGGGAGAAGTCCGACCCGGTCAACCCGGACACAGCCTGGTCGAACACCACCTCGAACCGGATCGGACCCTCGAGCGCGGGGTCCGCCTGCCCAGCAGCCTGCTCCACGGTCACCGTGGGCGCCGGCGGGGCGTAGGTCACTTCGTTGTCCGTCGAGGTGGAACGGGTGTTCCCTTCCCCGTCGGCCGCCGAGAAGGCGGAGTCGGCCAGCACGCTGAGCACGACCGTGCCGGGGGTGGTCATTCCGGTCACTTCGACGCGGTAGGAAGCCCCCGATCCGGTCACCGTTGGCACGAGCGTGCCCCCGGCGGTCGACCCGAACGTGGTCAAACCCGAGGCGGTCAACCCGCTGACGGGTTCGGAGAACTGCACATCGAACACGATCGGACCCTCTTCTGCCGGGTCGGACTGACCCGGCGGTCCTGCTCCACGGTCACGATCGGTGCCGGGGGCAACCACTCGACGGTGTTGTCCGTCGAGGTGGACGCGGTGTTCGCAACTCTGTCGTGGCTGAGGTCACCCGCCCGGCGGGCAGCGTCAGCACCACCGGACCCGGGGCGGTCATCCCCACCACCGACGCGGTGTAGGTGGTGCCCGACCCGGTCACGGTCACCATCTTCGTCCCGCCCGCGGTCCCCGACCGGCGAGATCGGCACCGGTGAGGCCGGTCACGTCCTCGGAGAAGGTGACGGTGAACTGCACCGGCCCAGCGGAGGCAGGATCGGCCTGCCCGGCAGCCTGCTCGACGGTGACCGTGGGCGCCGGCGGCGACCACCGGACCGTGTTGTCGGTCGAGGTCGAGGCGTCGTTGCCCAGCCCGGTCACCGAAGAGACGGCAGCGTCTTGGGGGAGCGTCAGCACCACGGTGCCGGGTGTGGTCATGCCGGACACCGACGCGGTGTACGTGTCACCGGAACCGGACAGGGTGACGGTCGTGGTGCCGCCAACTGTGCCGCTCACCTCGAAGTCGGCACCGGTGAGCCCGGTGACAGGTTCGGAGAAGGTGACGGTGAACTCGATCGGGCCTACCTCGGCCGGGTCGACCTGCCCAGACTGCCTGTTCAACGGTGACGGTCGGGGCCGGTGGGGCGTAGGTCACTTCGTTGTCCGTGGAGGTTGAGAGCGCGTTGTCCAGCGTGGTCACCGCGGACTGGGCCGCACCGGGCGGCAGCGACAGTACCACGGTGCCGGGGGTGGTCATCCCGGTCACCGAGGCGGTGTACGTGGTCACCGGACCCGACTGAGGGACACGGTCGTGCGCCACCGACGGTCGACTTGCTCGTGGTGAAATCCGCCTGGCGACAGTCCGGTGACGGGTTCGGAGAAGACCACGTCGAACTCGATCGGCCCCGACGCGCAGGATCGGCCTGCCCAGAGGCTTGTTCAACGGTCACGGTGGGTGCCGGTGGCGCGTAGGTCACCTCGTTGTCGGCCGAGGTGGAGCGTTTGTTGCCCTCTCCATCGGCTACCGACCTGCCGCATCAGCGAGCACGGTCGAGCGCGACCGTGCCCGGTGTGGTCATCCCAGTCACCTCGACCCGGTACGACGCGCCTGATCCGGTCAGCGTGTGACCGAGGGTGCCGCCAGCGGTCGGAGCCGAGCGTGGTCAGTCCGGCGCGGTCAGCCCGGTGACGGTCTCGGAGAACTGCACGTCGAACACGATCGGACCTGCAGGTGGCGGGATCGGCCTGGGCCGGGTCCTGTTCCACGGTGACGATCGGAGCGGGCGGCAGCCATTCGACGGTGTTGTCGGTCGAGGTCGACGCCGCGTTGCCGGTCCCGGCCTGCGAGGTGGCCCGGTCGGCAGGCAGGGTGAGCACGACCGAACCCGGTGTGGTCATCCCTGCGACCGACGCGGTGTAGGAGGTTCCGGAACCGGACACGGTCACCGCTTGGTGCCCACCGGCGGTTCCCGACACGACGAAGTCCGCACCGGTCAGACCGGTCACCGCCTCAGAGAACGTCACGGTGAACACGATCGGGCTCACCTCGGCCGGGTCAGCCTGCGCCGGGTGCCTGGTTCACCGTGACCGCCGGGGGCGGTGCGAACGTCACCTCGTTGTCGACCGAGGTGGACAGCTTGTTGCCCTCACCATCGGACACCGCCGCGGCCGAATCAGCGAGCACGGTCAGCACCACCGTTCCCGGTGTGGTCATGCCCGAGTCACTTCGACCCGATACGACGCGCCCGATCCGCTCAGCGTGGGCGACAAGGGTGCCGCCAGCCGTGCGGTGACCCGAGCGTGGTCAGACCGGCTGCGCTCAGCCCGGTGACCGTTTCGGAGAACTGCACGTCGAACACGATCGGAGCCGAGCGTCGGCTGGATCAGCCTGGCCGGGGTCCTGCTCCACCGTCACCGTCGGGGCCGGCGGCAACCACTCGACCGTGTTGTCGGTCGAGGTGGACGCCGCGTTCTGCCCCCCGGTGACCGAGGAGGCAGCGCGCCCGGCGGGAAGACGTCAGGACCACCGTGCCCGGTGTGGTCATGCCCGCCACCGACGCGGTGTAGGTCGCGCCTGAACCGGAGAGCGACACGCGTCTTGGTTCCGCCCGCCGTTCCCCGACACGACGAAATCGGCACCGGTCAGACCGGTCACCGCCTCGGAGAAGTCGACGGTGAACACGATCGGGCTCGACTTCGGCCAGGGTCGACCTGGGCTGGCCCTGCTCCACCGTCACCGTCGGCGGCGGCGGCGGCGACTGCCGTGACGTTCAGGCACCAGCCACCGCGGATCGATCCGACCGTCTCCGACGGTGTCATCGATCACCCACAGGTTCCATGTTCCGTTCCCGGGAGCGCCAGCGAACGTGCTCAAGGTCGTCGGTCGAACCGCTGGGGGCAGGCGCCGTCGCAGGGTCCACCGCCTGTCGTTGGTGGCCGGTAGTGCATCAGACGTCGTGGGTGCCGGACTGCCGCGGCAGCATCGTCCAAGGGTCACCGTTGGCCCCCGGAGACGTGCGGAATCAGCCGACGTCCGACATCAGCACGAGGTTCTTGGCCGGCGCGGGAGCGGACAGCAGCATGTCGAGGTCGTGATGCCGTGTGCTTGATGTTCTTCAGCGTCGCGGTCACCGAGACCACCTCACCGACACCGGTCACCGAGATCGGGGACGGGTACGGCGACCCGCGGGCCGGATCGGTGGTCGGCGGACATCGTGATGGGTGCGTGTTGCAGAACTCCTGGGTGACTCGACCGGTGAACGTCACCGAGTTGTCCACCGACGTCGACGCTTCACTGGCACCGCCGACGCACCTGTCGCCGCACCCGCAGGCAACGACAGCACGACCGTGCCCGGAGTCGGTCATGCCCGTGACCGACGCGGTGTAGGTCGCACCAGAGCCCGGAGACCGACACGCTCTTGGTGCCGAGTGCGGTGCCGCCGACCTACGAAGTCCGACCCGTCCAGACCCGGTGACCGCCGCGGAGAACATCACATCAAACACGACCGGTGACGCCGTCGCGGGGTCAGCCTGCCCGGCGCCCTGCTCCACCGTCACCGACAGCGCCGACGTCACCGTCACACACCAACCCCCGATCGAGCCGCCGTCAGGATCGGCGTCATCGACCACCCACAGATTCCACGTCCCATCCCCGGGAGTACCAGCGAAGGTGCTCAAGGACGTTGAACCGCTGACAGCGGGCCCTCCGGGCCAGACGTCAGGGCCGGAGCCGTCGGAGGCGTTCGTCGGCGGGACCGTTCCGGGCTCCCCATTGTCGGAAATCTTCCGCGTCCCATTAGCCCCACCAACGTCGGACATCAGGATCACGTTCTTCGACGACGTCGGTCCCGACAGCAGAATGTCCAGGTCGGTAGGTGTCCGGGTGGCTGATGTTGTTCAGCGTCACGGTCACTGAGACCACCTCGCCGACACCGCGTCACCGAGATCGGCGACGGGTAGGGAGATCGCAGCACCGCTGGTGGGGACCGAGATGGTGTCGTGTTGCAGAACTCCCGGGTGTCGAGACTCGTTGAACGTCACCGAGTTGTCCACCGACGTCGACGCAGCACTGTCCCTACCGCCGGGACCGGTTGCCGCTCCCGCAGGCAGCGACAGCACGACCGTGCCGGTGGTCGTCATCCCCGTCACCGACGCGGTGTAGGTCGCACCAGAACCGGACAGCGACACGGACTTGGTGCCACCCGCGGTACCGCCCACCACGAAGTCCGACGCCTCCAGGCCGGTCACCGGCTCGGAGAACTTCACGTCGAACACGATCGGTGACCCGTTGGTCGGGTCGGCCTGAGTCGACGACTGCTCCACCGTCACCGTCGGCGCAGGCGGCTGCGAGGTCACAGTTCACACACCAACCGCCGCGATGGAGCCGCCGTCAGGATCGGCGTCATCGACCACCCACAGATTCCACGTCCCGTTCCCTGGAGTACCAGTGAAGGTGCTCAAGGAAGTTGAACCGCTGACGGCGGGTGCCTCCGGGCCAGAGGTCAGAGCCGAAGTCGTCGGAGGCGTTGGTCGGCGGGACCGTTCCGGGCTCCCCATTGTCGGAGATCTGTCCGCGTCCCATTGGCCCCACCAACGTCGGACATCAAGATCACGTTCTTCGACGACGTCGGTCCCGACAGCAGAATGTCCAGATCTCTCGTGTCCGAGTGACTGATGTTGTTCAACGTCACGGTCACTGAGGTCACCTCCCCGACACCGCTCACCGAGATCGGCGACGGGTAGGGAGATGCAGCGCCGATGGCGGGCACCGAGATGGTCGTCGCGTTGCAGAACTCCTGGGTGACGGCCGCCGCCTCCACGGCCGCACCGGGCGCTGCTGGCGGGAGGGCCGCCGATCTCGGCATGAGGCTGGGATCGGTGACCGCACGCTCGGACCCGGTGCTGGACTCGGGCTGCGTGGCGGACTCCGGCTCCGGTGGTGGACTCCGGCCCCGCGGTGGACTCCGGCTCCGTGGTGGACTCCGGCCCCGTGGTGGACTCGGGCCCTGTGGTCGCGGGGGACGGGGGCTCCGGGTCCTGCGAGCCGGCCGGCTCGGGCTCGGCGGACCCGCCCACCGCGGCCTCGGTCTCGGGTGCGGGAGCTGGCGACGCCGGGGCCTCGTAGGTCACCTCGTTGTCCGTCGACGTCGACGCCGCTGTGTCGTCACCGGACAGCGTGGTGGCCGCCCCGTCGGGCAGCGAGAGCAGCACCGACCCTGACGTGGTCATGCCCGACACCGAAGCCCGGTACGAGGCATCCGATCCGGTCAGCTCCACCGCCAGCGTGCCCCCGGCACTGGAACCAGCGGTGGAGAAGTCCGAGGCCTCGAGCCCGGACACGGGCTCGGAGAACAGCACGTCGAACACGATCGGGCCGACTGCTGAGGGATCGACCTGGTCCGCACCCTGCTCCACGGTCACCCCCGCGGGGGTCGCCGAGGCCGGGACCACGGTGAGCGCCCCGATCAGGGCCAGCACCACGACGAACGCTGCCGCGCGCATACCTCGCCATCGCATTGCCGGCTGCGTCGTGAATGCGGTGGCGGCACTGGCGGTCATTGGGGAACTCCGATCACGAAACGGCACGTGCTGCGCGGGGGCAGGCTAACCCCGGAAGGCAAGCACCGCCACCGGTCAGGGTGATGTAACGGTTACTCCCAGCACCACACGAGGACGCCATCGGGGCGGCGGTCGCTGGCCCCGTGCCCCGTGCCCCGCGGGCCCGGCCGGGGCCTGAAGTCGATCAGGTCGGCTGATCGGGGGCCGTCCGGGTGGCGACCAGCCAGATGAACCGCTGCTCGCCCCCGGTCGGGGTGAGGTGCGTCTCGCGATCCATCGCGACAACGGTGAAGCCCGGGCCGATCGCTGCCCGCAGCTCGTCGTGGCTGTAGCGCTGGACCGGCAGTCCGGAGCACATCTGCGGGCCATCCTCGGCGAACGTGGCGATGATCACGTGGCCCCCAGGGATCAGGTGCTCACGGACGGTTCGCCAGTAGTGCTGCTGATCGCCGGGGTCGATCAGGAAGTGGTACGCCGCGCGGTCGTGCCACAGGGCATACGACCTGGTCGGCCGCCAATCGCGCACGTCGGACAGGACCCACGCCACGGCCGAGTCAGGCACGCGCGCGGCGGCATCGCTGAGCGCTCGCTGGCTGATGTCCACGACCGTGATGTCGGAGAACCCCTCCAGGATCAGTGCGTCAGCCAGTGTGGAAGCCCCACCGCCCACGTCGACGATCGGGGCCCGCTTGTCCAGGCCCAGGCCGGCGATGAGTCCCATGGACGGTGTCGGGTGCGCCTGGTACCACGACACGTTGGTCGCGCCGATGGTGTCGTAGCGATGATCCCAGTACTCGTTGGTGCCCGGACCCGTGGTCACGGCCCCTCCTTCGCGTGACGTGTCTGGAAGCGCCCCGCAGCTCTCGACTATAGGAGGGGGGTGACCAGGAACCGGGGCGGGGCCGTCAGGAATGCGGGCTCGGCCCTGGGATCACCGCCGCCAGGCCAGCCTTCGGCGCAGCCACAGGGACACGTACACCAGGCCGACCAGGGCGGGGACCTCGATCAGCGGCCCGATCACGCCGGCGAGGGCTTGGCCGGAGGTGACGCCCCACACGCCGATGCTCACGGCGATCGCCAGCTCGAAGTTGTTGCCGGCCGCGGTGAACGCCAGCGTGGCGGTCTTCGGGTAGGGCAGGCGGGCGCGGCGGCCGACGACGAACGAGACGCTCCACATGATCGCGAAGTAGGCCAGCAGCGGGATCGCGATCAGCACGACCGACCACGGGTCGGACGTGATCGCCTCGCCCTGCAGGGCGAACATCACCACGATGGTGAACAGCAGCCCGTACAGGGCCCACGGTCCGATCCGGGGCAGGAACGTGTGGTCGTACCAGTCCGCACCCTTGCGTGGTCGCAGGGTTCGGCGGGTCAGGTACCCGGCGGCCAGGGGGATGCCCAGGAAGATCAGCACCGACTTGGTGATGTCCCACGTGGAGAACGTCACGTCCTCGGTGGGCAGCCCGAGCCAGTCGGGCAGGATCTCCAGGTAGAACGTGCCCAGCAGCGCGTAGCCGAGCACCTGGAACACCGAGTTGATCGCGACCAGAAGGGCTGCGGCCTCCCGGTCGCCGCAGGCCAGGTCGTTCCAGATCAGCACCATCGCGATGCACCGCGCGAGGCCGATGACGATCAGGCCGGTGCGGAACTCCGGGTAGTCGTAGAGGAACACCCAGGCGAGGGTGAACATCAGGGCCGGGCCAATCACCCAGTTGAGCAGCAGGGAGGACCACAGCATCGGCTTGTCGCCGGTGACCCGGCTCATGTCCTCGTAGTGCACCTTGGCCAGCACCGGGTACATCATCAGCAGCAGCCCGAGGGCGATCGGCAGCGAGGTCTGGCCGATCTTGACGGCGTCCAGGGCGTCCTGGACGCCGGGCAGCACCCGACCGAGGAGCAGCCCGCCGGCCATCGCCAGCAGGATCCACAGCGGCAGGAAGCGATCCAGCGTGGACAGCCGGTGCAGGACGTCGGTCTCGACCGGGTCGACCGCCTGCGTGGTGTCGTCCGGGTGTGGTCGGTTGCTCATCTCGGGAACCCCTCTCCGCAGTGCGCCGCGGTCAGGCCGACGCGGAGAGCAGGGTGGCGATCTCCTTGGCGTCCGGGACGCGGCCGGACACCAGGACCTGCTCGTCGACGACCAGGCCGGGGGTCTTCATTACCCCGTAGGAGGCGATGTCGCCGAAGTCGGTGACCTTCTCGATGGTGGCCTCCAGGCCGAGGGTCGCCAGGGCGTCCTTGGCGTTGGCCTCGAGCCGGTGGCAGTTGGCGCAGCCGGAGCCGAGGATCTTGATGATCATGAGAGGTCCCTTCGTGGGTGGGGTGGCGGGTCAGGTGATGGCGCCGGATCCGAGGATCGCGTTGAACAGGTAGCCGACGAGGATGATGCCGGTGGCCACGACCCCGACGAACAGCCCGAGCAGCTTGGGCTGCAGGACCCGGCGCAGCAGGATCATCTCGGGCAGGCTCAGGGCGACGACGGCCATCATGAACGCCAGGACGGTGCCCATCGGCATGCCCTTGCCGTAGAGCACCTCGACCAGGGGCATGATCCCGGCGGCGTTGGAGTACAGCGGGACGCCGATCGCCACGGCCACCAGCACGCCGAACGGGTTGTCGGCGTTGGCGTAGGTGGTGAAGAAGTCAGTGGGCACCCAGCCGTGGATGATCGCCCCGAGGCCGATCCCGACCAGCAGGTAGGGCCAGATCTTGCGCAGGATGGTGCCGACCTCCTCGATCCCCATGCTGATCCGCTGGTCGAAGGTCAGCCCGGCTGCCGGGTCGATGGGCTGACCGCGCAGCGTCGTCTCGAACACGAACGGCTCGACCCAGCGCTCGACGTGCAGTCGGCCCAGGACCCAGCCGGCGACGATCGCGATGCTCACGCCGGCGACCACGTAGATCGCCGCGATCTGCCAGCCGAACAGCGACCAGAGCAGGCCGATGGCGATCTCGTTGGCGAGCGGGGAGGCGATCAGGAAGCTCAACGTGACCCCGATCGGCACCCCGGCGGCGACGAAGCCGATGAATGCGGGCACCGCGGAGCAGGAGCAGAACGGGGTGACCACACCCAGCCCGGCGGCCATCACGTTGCCCACGCCCTCGCGCTTGCCGCCGAGCAGGGCGCGGGTGCGCTCCACGCTCATGAAGGAGCGCAGCACGGTGACCACGAAGATGATCCCGGTCAGGAGCAGGGTGATCTTGACGGTGTCGTAGAGGAAGAAGTGCAGCGTCTCGGTCAGCCGCGCCTCGGGGTCCATGCCGAACGCGTCGTAGAGCAGCCAGTCCCAGAACGGCAGGTTCAGCGAGTACAGCACCCACCACAGCAGCGCGGCGCCGGCCAGTGCACCGACCTGGCCACGGCGGTCGGTGGGCACCCGCTCGAGCACGCTCATCTGGAGCAGCTGGACGGGAGGTGCTGGGCGTGGAGTGTCCCGGCGGTCGGCAGGGCCGCGGCGATCCGGGCGTGCGCGTCGTCGGCGAGGGTGTAGTCGACCCAACGCCCGCGCTTGGCCGCAGTCACCAGACCCGCCTCGCGCAGCACCTTCAGGTGGTAGGACAGCACATTGGGTGCCACGCCGCCGACCGGCTGCAGGTCGCACACGCACCGGGTTCCCGCCGCCGCCAGCTCGGCCAACAGCCGCCAGCGGACCGGGTCGGCGGCAACCGCCAGCAGCGCCACCGCATCCGTCTGTTCGGCGGGTGATCTATCCAGCGCCATCGCATCGATCATGGTTGAAGTGTAGCCGGGGGTCGCTGGCCCGGGGATGGGCCGAAGGTCCCCTGGGTGACTGCGCGACGGACTCCGCCGAGCCTGCATGCCGGACCGCGTCGGCTGTGTGGGGACCTAAGCCCCTTACCCCCACCGGCATGGTCGGCCAAGACTTGTCCTGGCGCCCTTCCCTCCAGGGAGGTGAGCGTGATGGGTGTGCGCGACCTGCTGGAACGGTTCCGGCCGAGCGGCTCGCCCGGGCCCCCGGCGATGTCCGGGGTACCCGCCGACCGCGTCACCGAGCGTTCCGTGGAGCTGGAGCCCGTGTTCGCGCTCCTGGCCGACGTGCAGGCCGAGGCCGCGCGGATCGGTGCCGATGCCACGCGCGAGGCGCAGCACCGTCGCGAGCGGGCCGCAGAACAGGCACGCGCGATCCTGGGGGAGGCTCGGCGCCTGTCGGATGCGGAGCGCGCGCGTGCGGCTGCGGCCGCGCAGGCCGGGGCAGCCGAGCAGGTTGGCACCATCCTCAGTGAGGCGCAGCAGGCGGCCGAGTCCCTGGCCGAGGAGGCCCGCGTGCGCCGGGCCGAACTCGTCGCTGACGTCCTCCGGCACGCCCGCGAGGAGCTGGTGGCCGTGGGGAGGACGCGATGAGCAACGGCTGGGTGGCTGCCGGGGTGCGTGCGCGGGCGATGTCCCGTCGGCGGGTGGGCGCCTCCGGGGCACGGGACCTCGCCAGCCGGGCCGGCGTCGCCTCAGCCGTGGCGGCCCTGGCCGAGACGCCCTACGGCCATGACGTGCACCCGGGCATGGACCTCGCCCAGGCACAGCATGCGGTGGCCGCCACGGTCCTGTGGAACGTGCGCGTCCTGGCCGGCTGGGTGCCGACCGGCTCGGCGCGCGTCCTGCGGCTCCTGGCGCTCGGATTCGAGGTGGCCAACATCGATGAGCGGATCCGCGAGATCGAGGGCGGCTCTGTCGACCCGCCGTTCCGGTTGGGGAGCCTGGCCGTCGCCTGGCCCCGGGCTGCACGTGCCGGATCCCTGCCCGGGATCCGACAGGTGCTGGCCAGCTCTGCGTGGGGCGACCCCGGGGCGGACACCGCTGCCTCCATCCGGCTGGGCACGCGGCTGTCGTGGGCGGCCAAGGTGTCGGCAGGAGTCCCTGAGGCCCGCGACTGGGCGTCAGGAGCCGCCGCGCTCCTGGTGGCCCGAGAGGTCCTGGACGGCCGGGGCGATACCACCCCCCACGCCGTGCGTGCCGCGACCCGGATCCTCGGCTCACGGTGGACCAGCGCGAGCACCCTACGGGCGTTCGCCGTCTCCCTGCCGCCGGGCGCCCGGTGGGCTCTGGACGACGTCGAGGTCCCGGCGGACCTGTGGCACGCGGAGGCCCGGTGGTGGAGCCGCCTCGGCTCGGACGGGGCCGTCCTGCTGCGGCGCCCCGTCACCACACCAGCCCCGGTGATCGGGGCGGTGGCCCTCCTGGGCGTGGACGCCTGGCGGGTCCGGGCCGCCCTCGAGGTGGCGGCCCGCGGTGGCTCGGGGGCCGCAGGGGTGCTGGAGGTGTTCGATGCCGTGGCGTGAGTCGATGGAGCCGGTCCGGATGCACCGCATCGCCGTGCTGGCGCCCCGCGAGAGCCTGCGCGACGTGCTGGTCGAGATCGCCTGCCTGGGTGTGGCCGAGCTCGAGTCTGCCAGCGAGTCCGATGTCGGCGAGGCGGCGCGGCTCCTGGCCGAGTCCCCGCACGCCGACGACCTGGAACCGGCACTACAGCGCGGCGCACCCGACCCGCCGGCGTGGGCCCGGGCGGGTCGCACCGACCTGCTGGCAGGCGAGGCCCAGCTCGAGGCCCGGGCGTCGGCGGGCGTGCCCCGGGACCGGGTCGTCGGGATGCTCGGATGGGCACCTGCCGCCGAGGTCGCAGCGATCGCCGACGCAGTGGCCCCGCACGGCGGGGCCGTCGTGACCCTGCCCACGCCGCGGGGCATCGATCCACCGACGCTGGTGCATGCCGACAGTGGGCTCAACAGGTCGCTGGCGCCCCTGGTGGACACCTACGCGACCGTCCCCTACGCCGATGTCGACCCGACAGTGCTGGCCGGGCTGGCGTTCATGGTGATGTTCGGGATGATGTTCGCCGACGCCGGCCAGGGCGCCGTGCTGCTGGCCGGGGGGCTGCTGCTGCGGGCAGGGCGGCTCCCGCGGCTGTCGGGGGTCCGCCGGACCTGGCCGTTCGTGGTCGGCTCGGCGGTCGCGGCCATCTTCTTCGGGGTGCTGTTCGGGGAGTTCTTCGGGCCCACCGGCGTGATCCCGACCCTGTGGATCAAGCCGCTGGAGGAGCCGATCCTGCTGCTCGAGGTGGCCGTGGGCGTGGGGGCCACCCTGCTGGCCGGGGCCTATGTGCTGGGGATCGTGAACCGTTGGCGCGAGGGTGGGTGGCGCAACGCCCTGGTGGCCACCTCGGGGGTGGCCGGCGCCGCCCTGTTCCTCGGCCTCGGCCTGCTCGGCCTCGGGGCGTACGCGGGAGCCTCCTGGCTGGTGGCCGTCGGGGTGGCCGTCGCCGTCGGTGGTCTGGTGCTGGCCTACGTGGGCCTGCTGGCGGCGTCCGGGGGAGGTGCGGCCGGTGCCACCGAGGCAGGCGTGGAGCTGTTCGACGGGGTGATCCGGCTGGGCACCAACGTCGTGTCGTTCGCGCGATTGGCGGCGTTCGGCCTGGCCCACGCGGCGCTGCTGGCGATGGTGTGGCAGGGCACGACTGCGCTGTGGGCCGCAGGTGGGCTGATGGTCCTGGCCGCGGTGGTCGTGTTCGTGCTCGGCAACGTCCTGACCTTCGTCCTGGAGGGCGTCGTGGCCGGCGTCCAGGCGCTGCGCCTGGAGTACTACGAGCTGTTCTCGCGTGTGTTCGTGTCCGAGGGCCGGGCGTTCCAGCCCTGGTCCATCCCCTGTGCGACGGAGCGTGTCCCGTGACTGTCTGGTTGATCTGCCTTCCCGTGCTCGTCGTCGTCGCCCTGGCCACGCGCGTGGCCCTGCGGACCCGCTCGGGCGCCGCGATGCGGGTCCTGCTGGGCGTGAACGCAGTGCTGGCCGTCGCCGGGGCCGTGGTGCTGGCCGCGGCCGCCAACGCGGGCTCGGCGTCCGCGCAGGTGGCGGGCGTGGTCGCCGAGGAGGCCACCACGACCTCGTCGAGCTGGGCCGCGCTGCTCGGCGCATCCATCGCCGTCGCAGGCTCGTCGATCGGGGCGGCGATCGCTGTTGCCTACACCGGGGCGGCGGCCCTGGCCACCCTCAGCGAGCGCCCGGAGCTCTTCGGTCGGGCCATGGTGATCGTCGGACTGGCTGAGGGGATCGCCATCTACGGGCTGATCATCGCCATCATCCTGATCGGCAGTGCCTGACATGGGCCGCGTGGTCGCGATCGGGAAGGCCGTGCGCGTGCAGGGCCTGTCCCTGGCCGGGGTGCTGGTGCTGCCCGGCGAGGACGCGACGCAGGTGCGGCACAGCTGGGCGGCCCTTCCCGAGGATGCGGAGGTGGTCATCCTGACCCCGGAGGCCTCAGCCGCCCTTGAGCTGGATCGGCTCGGGCCCCTGACCGTGGTGATGCCGGGATGACCCCCGGGGCCGCGGTGGCGGCCGACTCCCTGGCGCCGCTGGCTGCGGCGCTGCGGGACCGTGCCCGCGCCGCGGCCGCGGAGCTCCTGGCCCGGGCGGACGCCGACGCCCAGGGGGTGCTGGCCGCCGCCCAGCGGGAGGCCGACGCCCTGCTCGCCGAGGCCCGGGCGAAGGGCACGGCGGACGGTGCGGCGGTCCTGGCGGCGCAGCGCGCCGGGGCTCAGCGGCAGGCCCACGGCGTCCTGCTCGCGGCTCAGCTGGCCGCCCTGGACGACCTGCGAGGGGCCGCCCGCGAGGCCGTGAGCGCACTTCGCGATGACCCGCAGTGGCCGGACATGCTCGAGGTCCTGCGTGCCCGGGCGCGCGAGGTCCTGGGGGCCGATGCTGAGATCACCGAGCTCGAGGGTGGCGGGATCGTGGCCGAGTCCGGCCACCGCCGGGTGGAGTACTCATTGACGGAGCTGGCCGAGACCTTGGTGGACCAGGCGATCGCGCGCGCGGATCCGTGGTCCCGATGACCAGTCGTGCGCTCGGTGACGACGTCCCTGCCGGCAGGGTGGTCCGGGTCAGTGGCCCCCTGGTGGAGGTGGAGGGCCTCGACGACGTGGCGATGGCCGACATGGTGCGGCTCGGCCCGCGGCTGCTCCCCGGCGAGCTGGTCGCCCTGGCCGACGGGGTGGCCACGGTGCAGGCCTACGAGTACTCCGGGGGCCTGACGCCCGGGGATCCGGTCCGACCGGTCGGCGAGCCGCTGTCGGCCTGGCTGGGCCCCGGGCTGCTCGGTGGCATGTTCGACGGACTCCTTCGCCCACTGCTCGGAGCCGACACGTGGCTGCACCCCGGTGGTCCGCTCACGCCGGACACCCGCGTCTGGGCGTTCGAGCCGCAGGCCGCGGTCGGCGACGAGCTGGCGCCCGGCGCAACCCTGGGCGTGGTCCATGCGGGGGGTCCGCTCGTGCTGCGTGTCCTCGTGCCGCCGCGGGCTGGCGGCCGGGTCGAGCGGCTCGTCGAGCCGGGCGACTACCCGGCAGAGACCACGCTGGCCGTCGTCGGCGGGATCGAGGTCCGGATGGGGCAGCGGTGGCCGGTGCGCCGGGCCCGCCCGCACCGCGGCCGGATCGACACCGGGGAGCCGCTGGTCACCGGTCAGCGAGTCCTGGACCTGCTCTACCCGATCGCGCTGGGCAGCAGCGCCGGTGTGCCCGGCGGGTTCGGGACGGGCAAGACCGTCCTGCTCCAGCAGGTCGCCAAGTGGTGCACCGCGGATGTGATCGTGTACGTCGGATGCGGTGAGCGCGGCAACGAGATGGCCGACGTGGTGGCCGAGCTGGCGGACCTGGTCGACCCCCGGACCGGGGGACGGCTGGCCCAGCGGACCGTCGTCATCGCCAACACGTCCAACATGCCGATGATGGCCCGGGAGGCCAGCGTGTACACCGGCATGACCGTCGCGGAGTACTTCCGTGACATGGGCCTGCACGCCGTGGTGATCGCCGACTCCACGTCGCGGTGGGCTGAGGCGCTGCGGGAGTTCGCCTCCCGGTCCGGCGCCCTGCCCGCCGAGGAGGGGTACCCAGCCAGCCTCGCGTCCTCGCTGGCCGCCTTCTACGAGCGTGCCGGCCAGGTCGACACCCTCGGCGGGCTGCGTGGCTCGGTGACGGTGATCGGGGCGGTCTCCCCGCCCGGCGGGGACGTCACCGAGCCGGTCAGCGCCAACACGGAGCGGTTCGTGCGCAGCCTCTGGTCGCTGGATCGTGACCTGGCCTACGCCCGGCACTACCCCGCTGTGTCCTGGGGGACGTCGTTCTCCCGCGATGCGGTCCGGGTCGGCGCGTGGCACGCAGCTCGCGGGGACCCGCAGTGGGCCCATCGCCGCGGCCGGGTGCTGTCGCTGGTGGCCGAGGCCGACCGGCTCGCCGCCCTGGCCGACCTGGTGGGCGTCGGATCGCTGCCCGGGCCCGAGCGGGTGGTCCTGCTCACCGGCCGGCTGCTGCGCGAGGCGGTCCTGCAGCAGAGCGCCCTGTCGGCCAACGACGCTGCGTGCTCCCCGGTGAAGTCCGCAGCACTGGTGGACGCGGTCCTGGCGGTGCACGACCGGTGCCTGGCCCTGCTCCGTGCCGGGGCCCTGGCCTCGCTGATCGAGGAGGTCGACTGGGGCCCCCTGGTCCGTGCTCGCGACGAGACCGGCCCCGAGGACGCCGACGGCGTCGGGGTCCGCCTCGCCACGGTGGTGGCCGATCTGGACGCCCTGGTGCCGGAGGGGTGGGCGCAATGACCCGCTGGGGCGTTGTCGAGTACACCTCGGTCCGGGCCCTGCGCGGCCCGCTGATGGTCGTCCAGGGCGTCCACGGGGTGGGCTGGGACGAGTACGTCACCCTGCAGCTCGACGACGGCCAGCAGCGCCACGGGGTGGTGCTTGAGGTTGACCGCGATCTCGCCATCGTCCAGGTCCTCGAGGGCACCACTGGGATCAGCCCGCAACGCGCCCGGGTGCGCTTCAGCGGTGCGCCCCTGCAGGTGCCGGTCGGCCAGGGGTGGCTGGGGCGGGTGTGCAACGGCCGCGGCGCGCCGCTGGACGGCGGACCGCCGGTCCGGGGGAGCCGCCGTGCCCCCACGACCGGTGCGCCGTTGAACCCGCTGATGCGTGAGCCGCCGGCCGATGCGGTCCTCACCGGCATCTCGGCCATCGACGGGCTGGCCACCCTGGTGCGTGGCCAGAAGCTGCCGATCTTCTCGGTGGCCGGCCTGCCGCACCTGGAGCTGGCCACCCAGATCGCCGCCCAGTCCAGCGCGGGCGGGGAGCCGTTCTGCGTGGTGTTCGCGGGCATGGGGCTGACGCACGCCGACGCCGCCGCCGTTCGCGACGGCCTGGACGAGCGCTCCCGGGCCGGGGAGCTCGTGCTGCTGCTCAACACCGCCGACGACCCGGTCATCGAGCGGATCCTCACCCCACGGATCGCCCTGACCGTGGCTGAGGACCTGGCGTTCACGCACGGGCGGCACGTGCTGGTCGTGATGGGCGACATGACCAGCTACGGCGAGGCGCTGCGGGAGGTGTCGGCTGCCCGCGGGGAGATCCCGGCCCGCCGCGCCTATCCCGGCTACCTCTACAGCGACCTCGCCTCGCTGTACGAGCGCTGCGGACGCGTGCGCGGACTGCCCGGCTCGGTGACTGTGATCCCGGTGCTCAGCATGCCCGCAGGTGACATCACCCATCCGATCCCTGACCTCACCGGGTACATCACCGAGGGCCAACTGGTCCTCTCGGCGGACCTGCACGCGCGCGGGGTCTACCCGCCGATGGACCCGCTGCAGTCGCTGTCCCGGTTGATGCGCAAGGGGGCCGGGCCGGGCCGCACCCGCGAGGACCACCTCGATGTCGCCGCCCAGCTGCTCGCCGCCCTGGCCAGGGCCCGGCAGGTCCGCGAGCTGGCCGACCTGGTCGGCCCGGAGACCCTCAGCGGGACCGACCGGGACTACCTGGCCTACGAGGCGGCTTTCGTCGAGCACCTGCTCGACCAGGGCCACGCCGAGGACCGACCCCTGGAGCGAACGCTGGCCCTGGCGTGGGAGGTCCTCGGCGAGCTGCCTCGCCGCGAGCTGACCATGCTGCCCCGCGCCATGGTCGACGAGTACGGGTCCCGGGGCGGCGCCGGCGGGAGGGGACGCTGATGGGCACCACGATGCGCGGCCTGCCGCCCGGTCGTGCCGGGCTGACCTGGCTCGCCCGCAGGAGTGCCGTCGCGACCCGCGGCGCCGACCTGCTCGAACGCAAGCTGCGGATCCTGCTGGCCGAGGAGAAGGACTACGCCCTGCTGGAGCAGCGCACCCAGCAGGAGTGGGCCCGGGCGGTTGACGAGCTCGACCTCTGGATGCTGCGCTCAGCGCTGATCAGCGGACAGCGCGCCGTGCGGCTGGCTGGTGACGGGGCCCAGTGCGAGGTCGAGGTCACCTGGCAGCTGACGATGGGGGTGCGCTACCCGACCTCGGCGACCTGCCGCATCCCCGAGCTCCCCGACAGCGGGTTCACCCCGGACAACGCGGCCCTGCGCGAGGCCGTCCCGGTGGCGCAGCGCGCGGTGCTGGCAGGGGTCGACCACGCTGTCGCCAGCGCCGCGCACTCCGCGGTCGTGGCCGAGATCACCACCACCCGGCGCCAGCTGCGCGCACTGCGGGAGCGGTGGATCCCACGGCTGCAGTCCGCCCACCGCAGCCTCCTGGTCGCGCTGGACGACCAGGAGCACGACGAGCACGTTCGGCTGCGCTGGGCTGCCGACCCGACCCGATCCGAGAGGGTCCGACCATGATCCGCATCCTGCTGGCAGTCAACGACTCACCTGCCGGCCTGGCGGCCGCCCGGACCGCGATCTGGATGGCTCAGCAGGCGGCCGGCCAGATCCGCGCCGTGAACGTGGTGTACGAGCCCGGGGCCGGGCGAGCTCAGCGGGGTGCGCGGGCCGGCGACGAGGACTGCCGTCAAGAAGCCGTCGCGCCCGTCCTGAGGTACGTCACCCGGCTGGCCGAGCGCGCCGGTGTCGGCCTGGACACCCGGACGATCCACGGGCAACCTGCCCGGTCGATCCTCGAGCAGGCGTCCTCCTGGAACGCCGATGTGATCGTGCTCGGGCGCTCCGGAGTCCGGCACGTGGGCCAGCCGTTCGTCGGCTCCTCGGTGCTCAACGTCCTGGAGTTCGCCGAGGTCCCGGTCGTCGTCGTCCCCGCCGCTGCCTGATCGGGACCAGATCGATCCCCGGGTACCCGATTGGCCTTACCGCGGGCCGGTGCGGCACGATTGCTCAATGCGCATTGTGATTGTTGAGCTGACCCGCCGCCCAGCTCGTGGGGGCGGCGATCGGCCCCGCGCACGTCCGCACCTGACGATCCGCCACACTCCATCCCAGACGCCCCACCGATCCTGACCTGGAGGAATCCGTGTCCGACAAGCCCAGCGTGCTGTTCGTCTGCATCCACAACGCCGGCCGCTCCCAGATGGCCGCGGCCTACCTGACCCACCTGGCCGGGGACCGGGTCGAGGTCCGCTCGGCCGGCTCGGCACCGGGCAGTGCCGTCAACCCGGCCGCGGTCGCCGCGATGCTCGAGGAGGGCATCGACATGTCGGCTGAGATCCCCAAGATCCTCACCGACGAGGCGGTGCGCGCCTCCGATGTCGTCATCACCATGGGGTGTGGGGACACCTGCCCGATCTACCCGGGCAAGCGCTACGAGGACTGGGTCCTGGATGATCCGGCCGGCCAGGGCGTCGAGGCGGTCCGCCCGATCCGCGACGACATCCGCCGCCGCATCGAGACCCTGATCAGCGAGATCGCCCCCGCCTGACCCACGCGGCCAGGTGGGCGGCCCTTCGCCTAGCGTGGGCGATCTGCCGCGGCCTGGACCCACCCGTCGATCCGGTTGGTCAGGTCGGCCAGGGTCCGCTCGAACGCGGCGGATGTCCCCACCGGAACCGGGTCCGGGATGGACCAGTGGGTGTGCCCGCCCTTCACCTCGCGGTCGGCGGAGTCGCACACCGTGATGATCACGTCGTCGCGGGTCAGGACCTCGGCCATGGAGGCGGGCCGGTCGGCCAGCAGTCGCAAGCCGTGCTTGCGGGCGACCCGCACGGTTCCTGGGTGGATCCGGGCTGCCGGGCGTGTCCCCGCGGAGGCGACCGGGCGCCCCGTGCGGGTGGCCCACGCTGCGGCGGCCAGCTGCGAGCGCGCGGAGTTGCCCGAGCAGACGAACACGACCCGCCCCGCGGGCAGCGCGGGAGTGGGGAACCGGCCCAAGGCCGCCAGGGCCCCGGGAACAAGGCGCACGTACGTCCGCCGGCCGTCGGACTCCGAGGGCAGTCGGCGCACCAGCCCAGCAGCCTCCAGCACCTTCAGGTGATGGGCCAGCAGGTTCGAGGACATCCCCAACGCGGCCGCGAGGTCCCGCGGGCTGATGTCGCCCACCGCCAGGGAATCGACCACTCGCAGCCGGCCGACATCCGACAGGGCGGCGTGTCCCGCAGCCCGCCACCCCAGGGCCCTCACGTCCTGGGACTCAGCAGCCATTGAGCAAGAGTGACCGCAGCGGGCATCGCAGTCAAGCAGGGTTCCCCTCGTACGCGAGCGGGCACGTGGGGCAGCCCAGCGGACAGGCCCTCGACCCGATCGTCAGCTCACATGGCGGAGCACCCCGACCTCGTCCAGCAGCAGCGTGGCATCGAGCCCCAGAGGCTTGAGGAACGCTCGGTCGTGGCTGACCACGAGGACGGCACCGCGGTAGGCGGCCAGGGCGTCGATGAGCTGGTCGACGCTGTCCGGGTCCAGGTCGTTGGTCGGTTCGTCCAGGACGATCAACTCGGGCGGCGGGTCGGCCAGCAGCAACTGCGCCAGCGCGACACGGGAACGCTCGCCGCCGGACAGTGAGCCCACCGGTCGGGTCACCATGTCGCCGCGGATGAGCAGTCGGGCCAACCGGTTGCGCAGCTCGGCGGGCGGGACGTGTGGTGCCCCGGCGCGCACGAGCTCCAGGACGGTGGCGTCGTCGTCCAGGAGCAGGCGCTGGGGCAGGTACCCGACGCGGACGGGCACCGTGGGCAGCAGCGCCTCGAGGAGCGTCGTCTTGCCCACGCCGTTGGCGCCGAGGATCGCCACGCGCTCGGGCCCGCGGATCACGTGGTTGCGACCGTCGGCGCTGGGCAGCACGGCGACCCGCCTGCCGCTGGGCACCCTCGGGTCGGGCAGGTCGATCTGGATGCGGTCGTCGTCGCGGACCGCCAGCTCCGCCTGGGTGACGGCCTCCCTCGCCGCCGAGACCCTGGCCCGGACAAGGACGCGGCGGACCCCGTGGGACCGCTCGGCCGAGTTGCGCCGCTGGCCCAGCACGATCGGCGGGTACTTGCCGTTGGCCCGGTCCTTGCGGCCCTGGCGCTGGCTGTGCGCGATCCGCTCCTCGGCCTTGATCCGCTCGCGACGCTCACGGTCCAGTACCTGCTCGGCCGTGCGCACCTGCTGGCGGGCGGCCTGCTGCTGCTCGGCGACCCAGTCGCGATACTCCCGATAGGGCCCGCCGAACGTGGTGAGGCTGCCGTGGCGCAGTTCGGCTGTCTCGTCGAGCAGGTCGAGCAGCGCCAGGTCGTGGCTGACCACGATGAGGGGACCGCGCCAGGCCGAGATGACGTCGTGGAGCCGTTCCCGGGACGGCATGTCGAGGTTGTTCGTCGGCTCGTCGAGCAGCGCGATCCGCGCCCCCCGGAGACGGACCCCGCAGATCGCCGTGAGCATGGCCTCACCGCCGGACAGGGACGTTGCGGCCCGGTCCAGGTCGGTGGGCAGGTCGAGGGCAGCCAGGGCCGCCACCGCGCGGGCGTCGACGTCCCAGTCCTCGCCGACGGCGTCGAAGTGGCGCGGGTGCGCGTCGCCGGACTCGATCGCACGCAGGGCTGCCCGGACCGCGGCGATGCCGAGCAGGTCGGCCACGGTGCTGGCCCCCCGGGTCACGTCCTGGCGCAGGTGGTCCACCGAACCAGACACGGAGATCGACCCAGCGGTGGGAGTCAGCTCACCGGCGATGAGGCGCAGGAGCGTGGACTTGCCGGAACCGTTGGCCCCGACCAGACCGGTGCGCCCGCGGCTGAAGGCGCCGCTGATGTGGCGCAGGGAGCTGGCCCCGTCGGGCCAGGAGAAGCAGAGGTCGTCGAGGACGACGCAGGATGGTGACGGCACAGGCACTCCCGGAACTGTCGGCGGGCGCCGACACCGGGAGCGGCGTCAGCGCGGGGGGACTGGAGCAGTGCTCCTGGAGTCGGTCATCCACGTCAACCCGTCGTCGTTCCCTGACACATGCGGACAGTCCGCGAGGGAATGTCGTCCAGTGTGCCACGGCGGCCGGCACCCGGCCAATCCCAGCTCGAGGAGATCGCAGGCGCGTCCGCGCGTGCGCAGACCTGACCGGTGACCTCGGGGACCGGGGCAGGGAAGGGCGGGCAGCCCGTGGCGCCACTCCGGCACGTCGCGGATAAGGGAAGGCAACCCTATTGACTGGGTAGATCGTGCGGCGTACGTTCCGAGGAGCGCCGCACGACCACCGGCGCTCGCCCACGCGGCGCTCCGCCGCAGTGACTCGGTGTCGCTGCGGCGCACGAATCGCGGAGAGGGGTAGGCCATGTCGGCGGCTGCCAACGATCCTCACGGGCCGCGACGTCCATCGGTCCAGGCGCGCCGCCGCGCGCAACCCGGGGTGCATGCGTGATGGCCGCCGAGGACGTGATGCAGGACCTGCAGCGACTGCAGCAATCCGCGCCGTCGGGTCCCCCCTTCGCGAACGTCGTCGGGCCGACACCGCAGCCCGACGGAAGCGACCTCTACACCTTCGGCCTGCAGGCCCCCGGTGGCAGCGACCTGACCATTCCCGTCGGTCGGTGGAGGCTCAAGCTGGTGGGTGAGGACGGCGCCGGCACGCCGGTCATCCCGATGCGCGCCGTGTTCGAGGGCGCCGGCTCTCCCAACGACGGCGACCTTCGTTTCCTCGAGATCGACCTCGCGCGCCTGGAGCTGATCGCCCATCCCGATGATCTCGTTCCCGCCGACCTGGTCATCGACCCCTACACGCACCTGGTGCCCAACACCGCCCTCGGGTCGGTCCGACTCCTCGGCCCCAGCCTGATCATCACCCTGCGCGGGTCGGGGTTGGAGGACGTCGCCGCCCGCTTCGGGGGGGCCAACGGCGGAGTGGATCCCCGCTTCCCATCGGTCCGGTTCGATCCGCCCCACTTCATCGTCGGTCCCAGCGAGGGGGTCATCGGGATCGCCTGCGGCGAGGTGCTCCTGGACCTGTCCGAGGAGATCGACCCCGTCAACCTCCCGGCCCTGACCGGCGACAGTGGCGACGGCTCGTTCACCGGTGTCATCCTCCAGGAGCTCGGGCTGTTCATCGGCAACCCCGACGAGGTGGGCACGTGGTCGGGGATGGCCCGGGTGCGCGACTTCGTCCTGCGGTTCGACCCGCTCGAGCTGACCGGCGCGTTCGAGGGCGAGCTGGTCCATGCGGTCGCGCCGGACGACCCCCAGGTCGAGGTCGAGGTCACCTTCCAGCTGGATGACGGCACCCGCATCGCGGTCACCGAGGTCGACCCGACCGTGCCCCCGCCGACCGCACCGGCGACGACCCGGCGGGTCCGGCTCGTAGCCACCCCCAACTGGGCGTCGGTCGGCTTCCAGGTCCACTGGACCCTGCCCACCGGTACGCAGCTCGAGGACGCGCAACGGGTCGACCAGCCCGATCTCGGGTGGGTGCTCGTCCCGCCGGGCGCCCATGAGTTCACCGTCGAGGTGACCGACCACCGCGTCGATCCCGTCACCACCCAGCGCACCGTGATCGTCCAGAGCCCGCCCGCCACCCCGACCCCGCCAGCGCTGGAGGCCGATCTCGTGGCCTCCGTGGTCGAACCGGGCGGGGGGTCCAAGTCGCTGCACCTGTTCGTGCCGGCGGTGCCGACGATGCCGGTGGACCTGGCGCTCAGCGTGACCGGGGGGACGGGCAACGCGCTGTCGAGCACCCTCACCCTGCCTGCCGGGTGGCTGGCGGACCAGGCGCTGACAAGGACCGCCACCCGCCCCGCCGGGGGCACGTTCCCGGCCATCACCTGGGTCCTGACCACACCGACTGCCGTCGGGGCGGGCGTGATCGAGGTGTCGACCACCGTTGGCCCGGACACGGTCGTGCGCCGGATCCGCGCCGAGGTGCGCACGCCCACTGCGCCCGGTGCCCCCGAGCTGGACCTCCTGGCCTACACCGACTGGCGCTCGGAACCCGGCCCCGCCGCCGCCCTGGCGGTCGCCCACGACGGCCTGCCCTACGACGCCCCGGTGTGGACGCTGTCCTCGGTCGACGCACCGGCCGACCTGCTGTCCGCCGCCGCGCACGACGCGCTGTTCGCCGACGGCGCCCTGGGGTTCGGCAGCGAGTCGACGGTCGCCCTGGCCAATGTCGGTGGCCTGGTCAAGCCCGAGCTGACCGGGGCCGATCGGTGGTACCGGCTGGTCGCCGACATCCCTGCGGTCACCCCCGAGCGTCCGCCCAGCCTCGTGCTCTATCCCGACACCGAGCCGGCCACGCCGCGCAGCGAGCCACGGGTCAGGGACCTGTTCGCCGAACGTGCGTCGGGTGTTCCCGTGGCTGAGACGTTCACGGTCGCGGGCGGGCAGCCCGGCACGATCCGCTTCGCCTGGGACAGCGACGTCATCCAGCCGACCGCCGTCGTCGCCAAGCACGAGGACACGGGCACCACGGCCGCATCGCTGCGTGCTGAGCAGGCCACGGGATTCGCCCACCTGTTCCGTGCCCTGCTCGAGGTCGGCGATCGGGTGGAGCGGATCGGCCTGTTCGCGTCAGCCTCCATCGAGGGGGATGACGACCACAACCAGGATCTCTCCGAGCGCCGCCTGGCCTCCGTGCTCGGCGCACTGGCGTCGCCGTCGGCGGACCTGGTGGCCGGGATCGGCGCCCTGCCCGCGCCCCACGCGCTGACCGCCGCGCAGGTCGCCGAGGCCTCCGCTCGGTTCGCGGCCATCCCGGCGGCGGACCGTGTGACGGTGGCGTGGGGTGAGATGAACGCGACCGGCGACCGCCGGCCGTTCGACCGCCGTGTCTTCGCCGTGCTGCGCCTCCAGGAGCCGCCGACGGTTGCCGGGTTCCGGCGCCGCACGTACTTCCTCGTGCGTGGCGGGGCGCCCGTGGCGCCCGCGTCCACGCCGCCGAAGCTGCCGCGCCCCGAGCAGCACCCGTTCCGCCACTCGGTGTTCCGGTCGGCCCACGTGGAGGTGCAGGTCCGGCGCAACGAGCTGATCCGCCTCCAGATCCGTCTCGAGCTGGACGTCGAACGGTTCGACGAGAACGACCTGGATCCCGGCGGCTCGCTCAACCCGTCCGACGGCATCCTCACCGGCTTCCTCGAGCTGCGCCGGAACCCCGACCCGTCCGCCAGTCCCCGCTTCGCGTGGGAGCTGGACCTCCTCGCCGACCCGAACGACGCCGACGGCCTCGTCGCCTTCGTCAGGGGTGGTACCGGCGATGGCGTCGTCGAGGCGTTCGGCGGCCCGATGATCGCCCTGCCCGCCATGGCGGCAGCCGCCGGGGGTCGCACCGGGCCGGGCGGGCTGGCCGTGGCGATCGGCATCGGCGCGTTCCTCCAGCACGTCGTCCAGGTCTTCGACGTCCAGACACTCATCTGGAAGGGGCTGCGCCTCCGGCTCCAGCACGGCGGGAGCAGCGCAAGCCGCTTCTCGATCGGCCTCGACTACGCGGTCACGTACGACATCGACGTCGACCTCACGCCGTTCGGCATCCCGGTCCGGTTGGAGACGACCACCCCGATCGAGATGTCCTTCCGCAACGTCGGGGTGGAGGTGACCGGCGAGTTCGACAGCGTCGAGCTGTTCTACGACCCGTCCTCCGGGTTCGCCGTCGACATCGCCGACCCCGGCGTGTTCCAGCTCGGCGAGGGCCTCGGCAGACTCCTGCGCGTCGACAGGGTGTCGATCGGCGACGCCTCCCCGCTGTGGCTGGAGGTCGAGCTCGGGTTCGCCCTCGACGTCGGCGTCTTCTCGGTGGACACCCTGCGCATCCGCCTCAGCCTGGAGGGCGACACCATCTTCGAGCCCGATGCCGGCGGCGTCGTCCACCTCGACGAGAACGCCCTGGACCTCGACGACCTCAGGGTGAGCATCAACAAGCTCGGCGTGGGCGTCAACGTCCCCGGTGTCATCGACGGCCGTGGCGTGCTCGGCATCAAGGAGGAGGCCGGCGGCACCACCGTCGAGGGTGAGCTGGAACTTGCCTTCCCGTCCGTGCCCGTGCTGCGCGGCCTCGATGGGCAGATGAAGCTGTTCGTCAGCGACGACCTGCGGGCGTTGTACCTGGCGCTCGGCATCGACTTCGCGCCCGGACTGCCGCTCGGCTCGACCGGGATCGCCATCTACGGGCTGCACGGCCTGCTCGGGGCCAACATGGCCCCCACCGACCCGCAACCGTTGCAGTGGCTGCGCCAACCACCGGTCGGGGTCACCGACCAGGCCAAGTGGACCCCGGCCCGGGGCGTGTGGAACTTCGGCGCCGGTGCCACCCTCGGCACCGTGTTCGACGGCGGGTTCGCCTTCAACCTCGTGGGGACGTTCCTGCTCCAGGTGCCCGGGCCCCGGTTCGTCCTCGCGGCCAACGCCATGGTGCTCTCGCCCAAGCCGGAGATCGGGACCAACGTCGGCGCGCTGGCCACCGTGCTGCTCGACTTCGAGAACGACCTGATCGTCGTGGGCATCGACTTCGCCCTGGCGATCCGGCCGATCCTGGAGCTCCACGTCCCCGTGGAGGCGTACTTCAACCTGGCCGACGCCCGCGACTTCCACATCCGCTTCGGCCAGTGGGCGCCGGGGTCACGGCGGATCACGCTCACGGTGTTCGACACGTTCGAGGCGTGGGGCTACCTGCAGATCGAGGGTGGCGGGCTGGACAACGGCGCACTGGCCCTCGTCGGCACCT
This sequence comes from uncultured Actinomycetes bacterium, assembly GCA_963774745.1. GTDB lineage: Bacteria > Actinomycetota > Actinomycetes > S36-B12 > CAIYMF01 > Prado023. The sequence continues at coordinate 106,637 of CAVZGE010000008.1, forward strand.
GCATCGGGGCCGGCGCCCGGATCGAGATCGTGTGGGGCGTCAAGGGGTTGCTGTACCTGGAGGCGTTCGCTGAGGCGCACGCCGGGATCCAGTTCAAGCCCCTGTACTTCGAGGGGCTGATCCGGGTCGGTGGCGAGATCCACGCCGGGCCGTTCTCGATCGGCGCCCGGGGCGAGCTGACCGCCAAGGTGCAGGCCGACGACCCCGAGTTCCTCGTGCTGCGCGGCGAGGTGTGCGGATCGATCGACCTGTGGCTGACGTCGATCACCAAGTGCGTCGACTTCGAGCTCGGCGACGAGGACGCGGTCACCCCACCACCGCTGCACCCGTTGGCCGACGCGGTGGCGGTGGACCGGATGACCGGCCTGGCCATCGCCCCCCAGCCCGACGGATCGGTGATCGTCCCCCTCGACGCCGTGTTCCAGCTGGCCTTCACCGCCGACATCACCGATGCCCGTCCGGTGCCCGGCGTGTCGCTGCTGGGCGACATGTCGGTGCTTCGCAACCAGGTCTCGGGCGAGCTGTTCTACGAGTTCGACCTCACGTCGATCGAGGTCCGCCAGGTCGGCGGCGCGGCGATCCCCGGGGTCGACTCGGCGTGGGCGCCGTACACGATCGTCGCCGCGTCACCCACGCCGCCCCAGTCGCAACGGACGCTGCGGCTGCTCGACTGGAAGCCGACAGCGCACCCCCGCCAGGTCGACTTCGGCTCGGCGGCACAGTCGTCGATCGCCCAGCTGATCGAGATGCTCTGCGACCCGATCACCCCGCCCCCGAGGCGCTGCGCCGACTTCGACGCCGAACCGCTGGGCCCCGCGCCCGGCTGGCTGCTGTCCGCCGGCACCCTGCGGCCGGTGCACGTGACCGTCGGCGGCGGCGGCCTGGGGACCGAGTCGCAGGGCAGCAACGGCCAGCTCCCGCCCCGGGTGATCGGGCTGCCCGGGTTCAGCTACCCCGACCGGACGGCCGAGCGGCGCTGCCTGCACCTCGGCCGGCCGGGAAAGGCCGAGATCGCGTCGCTCAAGGACGCCCTGCACCTGCTCGGCGTGGGCTCGGACCGCGACGTCCTGCGCACCCAGGTCGATGACCTGCTGGTCCACGTGGAGAACGCGGGACGGGGCGAGCCGTTGCCCCGCACACTGGCAGACCTGCGCGCTGCGGGGATGGTCGTCCTGCAGGTCCCGACCCTGGTCGCCGCCGACATCACCGTGGCCACGCCGGCCAACTTCCACGGCGACGAGGGGGAGATCGCCGTGCTCGACGTCGACGGCACCATCATCGTCGGCCCGCAACCGCTGGGCACGCTGCCCCCGGTGCCGGGCGGCTCGTCGCCCGCCACCCATCCGGAGCATGTCGTCCGGAGGCTGTCGTTCGGGGCCCCGAGCCTGCTGACCCCCGGCGTCGACCCGCCCGGCGGTCGCTGGATCGTCCTGCGCCCCCCGGCGGCACCCGTCGTGCGCAAGGGCGGCGACGATGGCTCGCTGCTGTTCGAGGTGTGCGGGATCACGCTCGCCGACTGGCGGGAGTTCCGCCGCCATCATGAGAACGTCCACCACACGATCAAGGTGCTCGTGGAGCAGTCCGGGCTCATCGCCGGGACCCCGGCGGCGATGACCAAGCCGCTGCTGGTGCCGGGCGCAACCTACGAGGTGGTGGGGTCGCTGGGCTGGGAGAGGTTCCGCTCCGCCACCGCCGACCCGTCCGACACCGACGGCACGTCGGCATCCGAGGGCGGGCCGTTCCCGATCCTGAGCCGCCGCTTCGTCGCCGATCCCGAACCGCCGGCGGATCTCTCGAGGTACGTCCTCGACCACGAACCGCTCGACGGCGAGCAACCCCAGTTCGTCGACGAGTCGATCGTCCTGCGTTACGCCTCGCCCGCCGTCGACCGGATCTACGCCGCCCACGGCAAGCAACTGGTCATCCGGGCGAAGTCCGACGCCAACGGGCACACGCTGATCCAACCGACCGCCGCCGGTGCCGGGGTGACGTTCACGCCGGTCGGCCCGGCCGAGATCGAGCTCTTCGAGGCGCTGCAGGCGATGGGCGATCGCTGCCTGCCGGGCGAGTGGAGCGGGCTGTTCCCCCTGCCGGTGCACGCCGTGATCGAGCCGTTGCTCCCCAATACGAACTACACGGTGGCCGTCTTCGCCCGGCCGGCGAGCGAGCCGGGCGGAATCACGCTCGACGAGTGGAGGACCCGCCTCGACCGGGCGTTCGACCTGGGTGTCGGCACCGGCGTCGACAACGGCGCCGTGTACCGGTTCGACGTGCGCACGAGCCGGTGGCGCAACCTGCCTGCGCAGATGGACGCCTACCGCGCCGCGGTGGTGGGGGACCTGATCGTCGACGACCCGGCCGCCTTCGCCGCTGCGCTCGCCGCCGTGCCTGCCGGGGGGACGGCTCGAAGCGACGTCGTCGCCGATGCCCTGTGCATCGCTGCCACGGGCGGGCCGATCGCCATCCCCAGTGCGCCCACCGTGTCCCGCCTGTGGGTGCCAGACGGGGCCGCGTGGGCGTGCGTCGGGTTGCTCGTCGACGGCCCCGAGCCGGTGCTCCGCCGCCGACTCGTCGGGGTCGGCGAGGTCGAGGAGCGGGTGGACATCGACGTGCGCCGCGCACTCTCGGCGTCGCTGCCGTTCTCCGCCGGCCAGCCGGTGGACCGTCGGATCGTGGTCGGCACCCGCGGCGCCCGGGTGTTCATCGCCACCGGTCCACTGGCAGGGGCGAACAGCCAGGCGCTGCTCGTCGGCGTCACCGACCGGGGCAGGTCGTTGACCACGGGGCCGCCCACCGTGCACACGATCGGCGTCACCGTGGGGTCGGAACCGGGCGTCCTGGCAGAAGGGATCGGATGATGGCGCTGGTCAACCCGTCGCTGTTCTCGGCCCTCGGCAAGGGCTTCGCCTCCGACGCGTACGCCGTGGACGGCACCCACCTGCGCTGGCAGTTCGATCCTCGTCTCGGCTTCCCCCGCCACGCCTTCTGCGTCGAGCAGCGGGGGTCGGTGACGACGGGACGAACGCCGCCGGACGGCGGCGAGCGGTTCGCCGACCTCCGGCTGGACGTCGGCAGCACCCCGATCACCGTCACCCGGTTCACCGAGTCGGGGCTGCACGTGGAGCGTCGGCCGCAACCGATGCTCCGCACCGACCGCGGCGTCGAGCTCGACGGCCAGCCGATCGAGCTCCGGTTCGTCGAGGCCGACGGCCACGCGTGCTGGGTCCGGTTGCGGCTCACGCTGATGTCCCGTGGCGCAGCGGCTGTCGTCGAGGCCTGGTACGACAACCGCGGCCACCGCGAGCTCGTCGACCGGGACGCCCGCAGCACCGGGCGCCCCCCCACCCGGTTCGATGACATCGTCACCGTTCCCGACCGGCTGGAGCGGGTGCGCCGCACCCTGGCCGAGCTGCTGGACCGCCCCGACGTGACGCCGTCGGGGCAACCGATCGCCGCGGCCCTCCTGCCGCTGCACCGCAGGCTCGTGGCACTGGACCCCGGTCGCTTCCGCCGCGTCTCGGGGGAGTGGTTGAAGCAGGTGCACGCCGCACTCGTCGAGCTCAAGGTCACCCCCGATCAGCTGGCCCCGGACCTGTCGGTGCCCGTTTCAGTGGTGCTGGAGGTGTCGTCCGCCCGGATCGACCGGCTCACCATCAACGGTTCGGCGGCCGCCCTCCACGACCTGCGCTGGGTGCGCAGCGAGTCGCTGGCCGCCGACAAGGGATGGAAGCCCGTCGGCTGCTTCCCGGCAGCCACTGGCGAGGACGACTACCAGGCACGCAACGAGGACCTGTTCGCCGGGGTGCCGGCCGCCGGCGTGGCCAAGGAGCGCATCGTCGGCGGCGGCCCGGTCGGCGCCGAGCCGCTCGATGAACCGGTCGTCCCGCCGACCCGTCCGGCCACCGACGTCGAGAGGGCCCGTCGCTACCTGGACCCCTGGCTGGACCGCCTGGAGCCCTGGTTGGCCACGGTGCTCGCCGGGTCACTGGGTGGCGCCGTGCACCAGGGCGAGATCGAATTGGCAGCCGAGCTCGACGATGCGGGACAGGTGCGCGGCGCCGGGGTCCCTGCCCGGCTGGCGGCGCAGCGGGCGCCGCTGATGCGGATGCGTCCCTACCCGGTCCTCCTCGCCGCCGGGCTGGCCGGGTTCCCCACGGCGCGCCTGCTCGGGCTCGGTTGCGTGCTGGTGGACACCACCGAGCGACCGATGGACTACCGCGTGCGGGGGCGCTGGCTGGTCGAGGACCTGTGGGCGTGGGTCGGGGCCGAGTCCCGCCGCCTGGCCGAGCTCGCCGACCGCGCGGTCAAGGCGTCGCCGGCGGACTATGCCCGGCTGCAGGCCGAGGTGCTCGCGGCCCAGATGTCGCTCGTCGAGACCACCGGGTTCGTCGGCGACCTCACGGCCACCGCCGTCGACGGGGTGGTCGAGCTGGTCGCCCTCGTGATCGGCGTGCGGGTGGCGCCGCACCCGCTGTTCGCCGCCCCGGCCACGGTCACGGTGCGCGAGGACGGCCTGGGGTTGCCGCCGGCGCACGCGCGTCAGGCGGTGGCCGCGGTGGAGTGGGCGCTGCGCCAGCGGGCCCGGGTGATGGACGACACCGCGGTACCCACCGGCGCGTGCATCGCCCGATCGCCGGGCGGGACGACGGGCCTGTTCGACTCGGTGCGCAACCCCAACGACCCCGCCGACCCAGCATCGCCGCAGGTGGCGGTGCTGCCGGCTGGCCCCTCCGGTGCCCCCGGGGCGGCGGGCACGGCTCTCTTCGCCGACCGCTACGTCGACGACGGGGTCGACTACCGCTACGGGGTGAGTGAGTGCGATCCGTTCGGCCGGTGGTCGACGTTCACCGAGACCGCCTTCCGCTGGGACGACCTGACTCCGCCGGCTCCGCCGGTCCAGGTGCAGGCGTCGTTGGCGGAGGGCGGCACGCCCGCCCGACAGGTCCTCACGATCACGTTCGCCTGGCCGGCGACGGCCGGGTCCGCGGCGACGACGACCTACGATCTGCACCTGCGCCGGGTGGCGCCGCCGTCCGCGTCGGCGCAGGACCCGACCCACTGGGGCCGATTCGAGCGGGCGGCGGGGACGAGTGCCGCGCCGCTCACCTTCGCCGGGGACTTCACCGGCGTCACCGTGCACGACGGGATGAGCGTGGCCGTGTCCTTCGCCGACGAGGACCGGCCTTCGCCCTCGGGCCCGGCGGCGTACCGCGTGTTCACCGTGGCCGCCGAGGGGGTGCTCGTTCCCCACGACGCCAACGACAGGGCGCGGGCGTGGGTGGCGGTCGGCTCGCGCAACGCCAGGGGCATCGCCTCGGAGTCGCTGGGCGGCCCGGCCCTGGCCGAGGACTTCCGCATCGCGCCCCCGCCCCCGCCGGTGTTCCCACCCGACCCGGTCCTGGCCACCTACCCGGATGCCGACCGGACGTCGAGCTTCACGCTGTCGTGGCCGGTGGCGGGTCAGGTGCGCTCCACCGTCTATCGGGCCGGTGAACGGGACCTCGTGGCGATGGCCCGCTTGCGGGGCATCGCCGTGGCGTGGAACGAGTCGGACCCGCCGGCGGTGCGGTCCGCAGCGGTCCGGGCTGTGGCGCCGAGCCTGCGCGACGCCTTCGAGCCTGTGTCGGGAATGCTGCCCGCGGGGGTGGGCTCGTACACCGACATCCTGCCCGGCGGGCTGAAGACGTTGAGCGTCTACACGATCGTCGGGCAGTCGCCGGCCCTCGTGCCGGGTCCGTGGCCCTCGTCCGACGCCGGGTTCGTCGCCGTGGCCGTGCCCAAGGTCCCCGAGCCCTCGCCGCCGGTCGTCGTCTCCGCCCTCCACTCGCTGGCGAACGGCTCCGGGGTGCAGCTGGCCATCGCCGAGCCGCCCCGGGGTTCGGCCGACGTGGGTTCCTACGAGGTGTATCGGGTGTTCGCGGAGCGCTTCGAACTGGCAGCCGAGATCCGCACGATGCGCCCGTCGGGTCGGGTTGCCGTCACCGCCGCTTCGTACGTCGAGCGACCCGCCGGGCCGCCGAAGGTGGCGACGATCGTGGACAGTGACGGCCTGAAGCCGTGGCGCGCCTACCTGTACCGGGTGGTCGCCCGGGGGGCGGCCCCCGGCCGGGAGACGCGTTCTGCGCCGTCCGGCGCCGCCCGCGTGATCGTGGCGGACCCCAACCCGCCCCCCGCTCCTCAGGTGGTCAGCGCCACCCGGACCGGCAGTGATGTGGTGGTGACGTGGGAGGCGGTGGCGCCCACCACTCCCGCCGGCCGGTGGCGGTTCGCCGTGGTCGACACCGACGGCCCGATCACGCTCGGCACCCTCGACGCCGAGGACCCCGGCGTGCGCGATCCCGCGAACCCCGATCGCTTCACGGCGACCCTCGTCGGCGCCACCGTGACCGAGGTGACGGTCATCGTGACCGACCCGCTGGGACGCACCGCGACGAGCGCCCCGGCGCCGGTGGCCTGACGTAGGACCGGGCGACTGGCGGCTCGCGGGGCGGGGAGGATCTCAGCGCATCGCCGTCGCGATCGAGTCAAGCAGCTCGGCCCACGCCTGCTCGAACTTCGCGACGCCCTCGGTCTCGAGTGCCTCGGTGACCGCGCCCATGTCGATCCCGGCAGCGGCCAGGGCCATCATCACCCCGGCCGGATCAGGGTCCGCCCCCAGGATCGTGCCGGGGGTGACGGTTCCGTGGTCGGCGACGGCCAGCAGGGTCGGCTCGGGCATCGTGTTGACGATCCCGGGACCCACCAGGTCGGTGACGTACATGGTGTCGGGGTACGCGGGGTTCTTGACACCGGTCGAGGCCCACAGCGGCCGCTGCGGCCGGGCTCCAGCCTCGGCCAGGGCGTCCCACCTGGCGCCGCTGAACGCCTGCTGGTACTCCGTGTAGGCGAGCCGGGCGTTCGCCACGGCAGCCGTGCCCCGCAGCGCCAGCGCCTCTTCGGTGCCGATGGCCTCGAGCAGATGATCCACCGCGGTGTCGACGCGGCTGACGAAGAAGCTGGCGACCGACTCGACCTCAGCCACGTCGTTCCCCGCTGCACGCCGGGCCTCCAGGCCGGCGATGTAGGCCTCCATCACCTCGCGGTAGCGCTCGAGGGAGAAGATCAGGGTGACGTTGACGCTGATCCCGTCGGCGATCGCAGCCTGGATCGCCGGCAGGCCCGCGCGGGTCGCGGGGATCTTGACCAGCAGGTTCGGCCGGTCGATCTGCGCCCACAGCTCCCGCGCCTGGGCCAGTGTGCGCCCGGTCTCGTGAGCCAGCCGCGGGTCGACCTCGATGGACACCCGTCCGTCCACGTGCCCGGACCGCTCGGCGACCGGTGCCAGCAGGTCGCAGGCCGCGCGCACGTCATCGGTCGTCAGGGCCCGGACAACCGCATCCACGTCGTGACCGGCGTCGGCCAGGGTGCGGACCTGCGAGTCGTAGCGACCGGAGCCGGTGATCGCCGCCTGGAAGATCGAGGGATTCGTGGTCACGCCGACCACGGACATGTCCTCGACGAGGCCCGCGAGGCTGCCGTCCTCGAGCCGGTCGCGGGAGAGGTCGTCGAGCCAGACGGCCACGCCGGCCTGGGAGAGGGCGGCCAGGGTGGGGTTCATGTGGTGCTCCTGATTCATGTGCGGGCGGATGCGGAGGGCAGGGGACGCGCACGCGCTCCGGCCGATTCGCGTTGCGGGCTGTCTGCGTGGTGGTCCCGGCCGTGTGTTCGTCCTCGACGCTAGCCCGGCAGGCTGGGACAGCCCCAGTGGTTGCCGGACGTTGCCTCGGGACCGACGTCGGATCCCAGCCGGGCGGAGCTGCTCAGGCCGTCAGGTTCGCAACGGCGTCGAGGATCGCGTCGACGGCCGCCGCGGTGGGGGTGGCGCTCGTGTCGATCACGAGGTCGTAGCGATCGGGCTCGCGGGGATCCCAGCCGTACAGCACGATGGACATGTCCGCGCGGATCTCGTCCTCGGGCTCCTGGCGCCTGGCCGCCTCCGCCGGGGTGATCCCGAGGTCCTGCGCGGCCCGCGCGATGCGGTCCTCGACCCGACCGATGAGCAGGACGTGCACCGTGGCTGGCCGGTCCGCCAGCACGACACGGCCGTTCCGTCCCACGATCACCCCGCCATCCTGGGCCGCAGCCCGGACTCGGCGGTCGTTCTCCATGACGAGCTCGTGGATCAGCCGATCGGTCGTGGCGCCATCGACAGTGCCCTCGGGGGAGTGGGCGCGACCCAGGACGTCGACGACGCGGGAGAGCACCGTCCGCTCGACGGGCTCAGCGTCGGGCCCGCCCGCAAGTGTCTGCGAGCTGAACGCCTGCGGGTGGTAGGGCAGTCCCAGTGCATCGGCCACTGCGCGCCCCACCTCGTCGACCCCGGTCCCGTAGGTGCCGAAGATGGTCACGACGGGCGTCGTGGCCGTCCGCTCGGCGCTCCCTGTGCCCATCGAGTCCTCCTTGGTCGTGCGGCCACGGGCGTCAGTACGTGTGCCTCAACAGCGATGCGACGTCAGGCTCCTGCGAAGCCCAGTGCAGGATGTCATCGGGGAACAGGATCTGCTCCCAGTCGGGGGTCTGCCCGGTCCTGCGCTGCCACTCGCGCAGCGCCACGTAGGAGTCCCGCCGCCGATCGTCGGTGGCGTAGCTCTTCAGCGATGCGACCGGGCTCATGGGGTCCTCCGGTGAGGGTCGTGACCACTCATTCCTACCGCGTCGCGGGCGCTCTGGGGGAACGGGTGCCATCAGTTGCCACCGGCGGTGATGCGGGTCCAGGCGGGGATCCGGCCCGCTGGACCCACGCCCTCGTCGCCGGTGGTCCCAGGGGGTGTCGCCCTATGCTGGCTGGCGTGAGCGACAGCGTCGAGCGTGATGCCTTCCCGCCGGGGCCTGAGGCGTCCGGTGCTCGAGGCGCCGACGACTCCGACGCGCTCGTGCTGTTCGGGGCGACCGGCGACCTCGCGCGCAAGAAGCTGTACCTCGCGCTTTACCACATGGCGGCAGCGGGGAACCTGAGGATCCCGGTCGTGGGCGTGGCCAGGTCGGGCTGGGACGGTGCCCGGTTCGCTGCCCACGTGCGGGCGGCGATCGCCGAGACTGTCGAGGACCCGGATCCGGTCGTCGTCGAGGCGATCACCGCACGCCTGAGCCTCGTCGGGGGCGGGGACTACTCCCAGGTGGGCACGTTCACCCGCCTGCGCGCGGAGCTCGACCGGCTCGGCGCGACGAGACCGGCGTTCTACCTGGCGATCCCTCCCGACCTCTTCCCGGTGGTGATCGAGGCCCTGGCACGTGAGGGGCTGAACCGGGGATCGCGCGTCATCATCGAGAAGCCGTTCGGGCGCAGCCTGGCGACCGCGAAGGCCCTGAACGTGTTGCTGCATCGGCACTTCGACGAGCGCGCGATCTTCCGGATCGACCACTACCTGGGCAAGGAGGCCGTCGAGGACCTGCTGGTCTTCCGGTTCGCGAACACCTTCCTCGAGCCGATCTGGAACCGCAACTACGTCAAGAGCGTCCAGATCACGATGGCCGAATCCTTCGGGGTGGAGGGCCGCGGCGCCTTCTACGAGGGGGTCGGGGCCCTGCGCGACGTGGTCCAGAACCACCTGCTGCAGGTGGTGGCCATGCTGGCCATGGAGCCCCCGGTCAGCCCGCACGCGGACGCGCTGCGCGACGAGAAGGCCAAGGTGTTCCAGGCCATGGCGTCCCTGAGGCGCGAGGCGGTGGTCCGCGGGCAGTACGACGGGTACCTCGACGAGGCCGGCGTCGCGCCGGACTCGGACGTCGAGACCTTCATCGCGTGCCGGTTCGAGATCGACTCCTGGCGCTGGTCCGGGGTGCCCTTCTACGTGCGTGCCGGCAAGGAGATGCCGTGCAATGCGCTTGAGGCGCTGGTCGAGCTGCGCGACCCGCCGCGGATGCTGTTCGCCGAACCGGGGCTCCCGAGTCCGCACGCGAACCTCATCAGGTTCCGCCTCGGCGCGCTCGACGGGGTCACGATGACCGTCCAGGCCAAGCAGCCGGGTCCTCACCTGGTGGCCCAGCCGGTGGACCTGTCGGTGGACTTCGGCACCAGCCTGGGGGCGCGGATGGGACCCTACGAGCGGCTGCTGGGGGACGCGATCGTCGGGGACTCCCGTCGGTTCGCCCGCGAGGACGGGGTGGAGTGCACCTGGCGGGTGGTCCAGCCGGCGTTGGACGACCCGGTGCCCGTGCACCGCTACGCACCCGGCACCTGGGGACCCGACGCGGCCGACGGCCTGCTCGGAACCGACCACTGGCATGATCCGGAATGACCGCACGCCGCCCGCGGGCGAAGGAGCGCAGATGACCACGAACACGCCCATGACACTCGGGGTCGTCGGCCTCGGCCGGATGGGGGCCAACATCGTGCGGCGGCTGATGGCCGACGGGCACGCCGCCGTGGTCCACGACATCAACCCCGACACGGTGGCCGCGCTGGCCGCTGAGGGGGCGATCGGGGCTCACTCGCTGGCCGAGCTGGCAGCAGCGCTGCCCGCCCCCCGAGCGGTGTGGATCATGGTCCCGGCCGGTCGGATCACGCAGGCCACGATCGCCGCCCTGGCCGAGGTGCTCGCCCCCGGCGACACGATCATCGACGGGGGCAACACCCACTACACCGACGACCTGCGGCACGCCGCCGCACTGCGTGAGCGGGGCATCCACCACATCGACGTCGGCACCAGCGGCGGGGTCTGGGGCGCCGAGCGCGGCTACTGCCTGATGATCGGCGGCGAGCCCGACCCCGTCGACCGGCTCCGCCCGATCTTCGTCTCCCTGGCCCCCGGCTTCGACTCGGCCGAGCGCACGCCGGGACGATCCGGGGATCCCGAACCGGCGGAGCTGGGCTTCCTGCACTGCGGGCCGAACGGGGCCGGGCACTTCGTCAAGATGGTGCACAACGGCATCGAGTACGGCCTGATGGCCGCCTATGCCGAGGGCCTGAACATCCTGGCCAACGCCGACGCCGGACTGCGTGCCCGGGACGCCGACGCCGAGACCGCCCCGTTGGAGCACCCCGAGCAGTACCAGTACCAGCTGGACCTCCCGGCGATCACCGAGGTGTGGCGGCGCGGGTCCGTCGTCGGCTCCTGGTTGCTGGACCTGACCGCCTCCGCGCTGCACGCGTCCCCGGATCTCGCCGAGTTCTCCGGTCGGGTGTCGGACTCCGGGGAGGGCCGCTGGACCGCGGTGGCCGCCATCGACGAGGGCGTGCCCGCCCCCGTGCTGACGGCCGCCCTGCAGTCCCGGTTCGACTCCCAGGGATCGGCGGCCTACGCCAACAAGGTGGTGTCCGCGATGCGCAAGCAGTTCGGCGGGCACGACGAGAAGTCGGGATGACCCGGCCTTCCACCCGCGTCCTGGTGGCGCCGCCACCGCCACCGCCGCCGCGGCACTCTGCGGCTGCCTCTGCTGCGGTCGCGGGTGTCGTGACAACAGCCGTGCAGGTCCCGTTCTGCGACTCCGGGGCCGCGGGCTCGGCTCTGACCTGAGGTCGCCGGCCCGCGGGTGGCAACCGAAGGCAACTGGTTGCCCGGGCGACCCGGCAGGCCATGTACTCGATACAAGCCGGTTGGACCGGCCGGGAGAGCCCGATGTCGATCGAGGAGAAGCCGTGAGCGCACGCCCGTCTGATGCCCAGTACCCCCCCGCTGCGCAGGTCCTGGTCGACTTCGTCCCCGGTCACGACTTCTTCGTCGGGGTCGACTCCGACGGCTGCGCGTTCGACGCCATGGACATCAAGCACCTGGAGTGCTTCACCCCCTGCTACATCAAGTACTGGGACCTGCAGCCCATCTCGACGCTGGCCCGCGAGACGGCCGTGTTCGTCAACCTGCACTCCACGACCCGCGGGCTGAACCGGTGGATCGCCCTCAAGCAGGTGCTGGACCTGCTGCGCGACCGCGTCGAGGTCGCCGAGCGCGGCTTCGTGGTGCCGTCCGGGGCCCAGCTGCAGGCGTTCCTCGACTCCCCGTACCCGCTGTCCGACACGGGCATCGCCGAATTCGCCAAGGAGCACCCGTCCGAGGAGATCGAGCGGGCGATCCGGTGGGGCAACGGCGTCAACGCCGCCATCGCCGACATGGTGCACAACTGCGGGCCGTTCGTCGGGGTGCGGGAGGCGTTCGAGGCGATGCAGCCCGACGTGGACGCCATGACCGTCTCCGCCACGCCGGTGGAGGCGCTCGTCCGCGAGTGGAACGAGCACGGGCTCGCCAAGTACGTGCGGGTCATCGCCGGCCAGGAGATGGGCTCCAAGGCCCAGCACGTGCAGTACGCCGCCAAGGGCAAGTACTCCGACGACCAGCACATCATGCTCATCGGCGACGCACCGGGCGACCGTGACGCGGCCGCCAAGGAGGGCGTCGCTGTACTACCCGATCAATCCGGGCAAGGAGAAGGAGTCCTGGATCCGCTTCACGGACGAGGCGCTGCCGAAGTTCCTCGACGGCACGTTCGCCGGCTCCTACCAGCAGTCGATCATCGAGGAGTTCGAGTCCTACCTGCCCTCGGAGGTGCCGTGGGAGACCGTCTCGGGCAATCGGACGTTCGTTCAGCCCGTGGTCTCGAAGTAGCCGCAGTCCCCCGACGACTCGCAACCAACCGCACACGACGCACAAGAAGGGTGGCATCCCATGCCCACGCTCGTAGACCTCACCGCGACGCCCTACGGCCTCGACCCCTCCCAGGTCGACTGGGTCGAGCAGACCCTGGCCGGGATGACCGACGAGGAGAAGGTCGGCCAGGTCTTCGTCAACCTCTTCCACTTCGGCGCCGACATGTTCAGCGGCAACACGTTGACCAACGCCGAGATCCTGGCCAAGTACCACATCGGCGGCGCGCGGTACCACGGCGGCGAGTCGGCGAAGGTGCAGGCGCTGCTCAACCAGCTGCAGGCCGATTCCAGGATCCCGCTGCTGATCGCCGCGAACTGCGACTCCGGAGGCAACGGCGCCTGCTCCGACGGGACCTACATCGCCTCGGGCGCGCAGTGCGAGGCGTCCGGTGACCCGACCGTGGCGTACAACGCCGGGCTGGTGTCCGCGCGTGAGGCGACTGCGCTGGGCGTCAACGTCAACTTCGATCCCTGCGTCGACATCCTCTACAACTGGCGCAACACGATCGTGAACACCCGCGCCTACGGCACCGACGCCGACACCGTCATCCGGCACACCAGCGCCTACATCGAGGGCCTGACCGCCGAGCGCGAGATCGTCACGTGCATCAAGCACTTCCCCGGCGACGGCACCGAGGAGCGCGACCAGCACCTCGTCCTGGGCATCAACGAGCTGACCCCGGACGAGTGGGACGACTCGTTCGGGCGGGTCTACCGCACGCACATCGACAACGGGGTCGAGATGATCATGGCCGGGCACATCGCCCTGCCCGAGTACCAGAAGAAGCTCGACCCGTCGCTGGCCGACGCCGACATCCTCCCCGCCACCCTGGCCCCCGAGCTGCTCCAGGGCCTGCTCAAGACCCAGCTCGGCTTCAACGGTGTCGTGATCACCGACGCCAGCCACATGCTCGGCATGAGCTCGGCCATGCGCCGCGAGGACTACGTGCCCGCCGCGATCGCCGCCGGGTGCGACATGTTCCTGTTCTTCAACGACATCGACGAGGACTACGGGTTCATGCTCGCCGGCCTGCGCAACGGCGTCATCACCGCCGAGCGGATGGACGACGCGGTACGCCGCATCCTGGGCCTGAAGGCGAAGCTGAACCTGCACGTGAAGGCCGCCGACGGGACGCCTGCAGAAGGCCCCCGAGGAGTTGGCGGTCGTCGGGTGCGAGGAGCACCTGCAGATGCGTGCCGACGCCGCCGACAAGGGCATCACCCTGGTCAAGAACACCCTCGACCAGCTGCCCCTGGACCCCGTCAAGCACCGGCGCATCCGGCTCTACTACCTGTCCGGCGAGGTCGGCGGGATCTACGAGGCGGGCTCGGCCACCCTCGACGCGTTCGTCGCCGAGCTCGAGGGCCGCGGGTTCGAGGTCACGGTCAACGATGGCAACACCCGGGTCAAGGGCCCGACGCTGAAGTACCGCGACGAGGTCGACGCCGCCCTGATCGTGGCCGACATCGTCGGGTACGGGGCGGAGAACAACTACCGGATCCGCTGGAAGCTCGCGATGAGCAACGAGTGCCCGTGGTACGTGTGGGAGGTCCCCACGTTCATGGTCTCGCTGAACTACACGACCCACCTGCACGACGCGACCATGGTCAAGTGCCTGGTCAACGCCTACCACAACAACCCCGAGACCATCCGGGCGACGGTCGACAAGCTCATGGGCCTCTCGGAGTTCAAGGGCACGCCCAACGAGCTGGTCTGGGCCGACAAGTGGCAGGCCCGCCTCTGACCCGAGAGGCAGGCAGACGTCCGCAGGGCCCTGGGCGAACCCCGGGGCCCTACGGGCGTCTCAGCATCGACAGCCGGGCCGGACGTCGACCAGTTGCCCCCCGTAAGCGTTCCCCGCACGATGGGGACGAATGGTTGCAGGAGACGGGAGGGTGGGCGGGGTGGAGGACAGGGCTCCGATCGCTGCCGTCGGCGGGGTCGTCCACGACGAGAATCGACGGCTGCTGATCGTACGCCGTGGGCATGAACCCGGCCGGGGGCGATGGTCCGTGCCCGGAGGGCGGGTGGAGCCGGGGGAGTCTGACGAGGTCGCCGTGCTGCGTGAGGTGGCAGAGGAGACCGGCTTGCAGGCGGTTGTCCTGGGCCTCGTGGGGTCGGTACGACGTCCCGCTCCGGGTGGTGGGACATTCGAGATCCGGGACTACCTGCTCCGCCCGCGACAGGTTCCTGCCCCTGACCCGGTGCCCGGGGACGACGCGGACGATGCCCGCTGGGTGACCCGAGCCGAGCTGGAGTCCCTGCCCCTGGTCGATGGTCTGCTCGACGCCCTGTCCGGGTGGTCAATGCTCCCGGGCTGAGCCCCAGCTTGCTTCGCGGCCCGAACCCCGGACGAGGGGGGCTGGCGTGGGGTCAGCGGCGCACGCGCGCGTTGCCGGCCCAGATGCTCCAGACCTGGTCCTCGTCTGCCGGGACCGCGTAGTCGGTGAGGAAGGTGGCGGCCAGGGCGCCGCTGGCCCAGCCGAACTGCAGGCAGCGTTCCGGCTCCCAGCCGCGCAGGATGCCGTAGAGCATGCCGCCGACGAACCCGTCGCCGCCGCCGATGCGGTCCAGCACGCCGATCTCACGGGGCGCGGCGATGTGGAACTGGCCGTCTGCGTAGATCAGGCCACCCCACAGGTGCTGGTTGGCGCTGACCACCTCGCGCAGCGTGTTGGCGTACCAGGACGCATTCGGATAGGCCTGCTGGACGCGAGCGATCATCTGCTTGAAGCCGTCGATCTTCGACGACAGGTCCTCGCCGCCGGCCTCGGGTCCCGGGATGCCCAGGGCGAGCTGGAAGTCCTCCTCGTTGCCGATCAGGATGTCGGAGACGCCGGCGATCTCGGCGAAGACCGCGCCGAGCTCCTCCTCGCGGCCCTCCCAGAACGAGGCCCGATGGTTGATGTCGAACGAGATGCGTGTGCCGTGCCGCTTGGCCGCGCGAGCCAGCTCGAGGCAGAACGTGCTCGCCTCCGGGGACAGGGCGGCGATGACTCCCGACAGGTGCAGGATCTGGACGCCCTCGGTGCCGAAGATCCGGTCGAGGTCGAAGTCCGCGACGCTCAGCGTGCGGCCCACCTCGCCGGCCCGGTCGTTGTGCACGCGGGGGCCGCGGTTGCCCACGCCGCTGTCGGCGATGTTGAACTGGTGCCGGTAGCCCCATGCCCCGCCCTGGGGGACCTCGGGTCCCTCGTAGGCCATGTGCCGGGCCGCGAGGTCGCTCTTGATGATCTGGGCGATCGGGCTGCCCGCGACGAAGGCGGTGAGGACCTTGACCGGCAGGCCGAGGTGGGAGGCGATGCTGGCGACGTTGGTCTCGGCTGATGTGGCATGCATTGTGTAGGTCCGGCTGCTGTGCACGGGCTGGCCGTTCTCGGGGGTGATGCGCACGCCCATGCTTGTCGGCACGATCATCGCCCAGGCGGCGTCCTGTCGCAGTTCCATTGTGGAGTCCTCTTTCGGGGTTCGGTCGCGGTCCCGACGCCGGCGGCGCCAGTCCAACGGGTGTGGTCTGTGGGTCAGGTGAACAGCCGGGCCACCTCGTCGTAGGCGGCGAGCAGGCTGGGCACCGAGGCGCGCAGCCCCTTGTACAGGGCGATCTCGGCCGGGCTGCCCACCTCGGGGATCTCGATCGGCCGGGCATCCAACGCAGGTCGCAGGGCCTCGAGCGCGGCGTCGAGGTCGGTGGCCCGGCCGAGGGCGACCAGGCCGAGGGCAGCCACCCCCAGGGCGGAGCCCTCGGCGCCGGTCGTGATGGTCAACGGCCTGCCGATCGCCGACGGCCAGCACCCGGCGCCACAGCATGGAGCGCAGCGCCCCGCCGGTGGCCCGCACCGAGGTGACGGGCGCGATCCGGTCGAGCGACTCGACGATGGTCGACAGCTGCAGGGCGACCCCCTCGACGGTGGCCCGGACGAAGTGGCCCGTGGTGTGCCCGTGGCGGATCCCGAGGTAGGCGCCGGCCAGGTCGGGGTCCCACAGCGGGGCCCGCTCGGCCAGCAGGTAGGGCAGCATGAGCAGGCCGTCGCTGCCCGGTGGGACCGCCTCGGCCAGGGCCAGCAGCTCCTGGTCGTGGGGCTTGCCGTCCGAGGTGGCCAGGCCGCGGCCGAACACCTCGCCGGCCCACCGGACGACCACGCCGCCGTTGCTCACCGCACCGCCCACGATCCATTGCGTGTCGGTCAGGGCGTAGCAGAACAGCCGCCCGGCTGGGTCCAGCGTCGGCTGGGGCACGACCATCCGGACGGCGCCGCTGGTGCCCAGCGAGAGGCCGGCCACGCCGGGGGTCATCGCCCCGGTGCCGACGTTGCCCAGCGGCCCGTCACCCGCGCCGACGACCACGGGCAGGCCGGCCGGCAGGCCGACCTCCGCCGCGACCGCTGCGCTCAGGCCGAGCGTCGCCGTGGTGGGCAGGATCGGGGGGAGCTGGTCGAGGCTGATCCCCGCGAGCTCGACTGCCAGTGGGTTCCAGTCGCGTGTGGCCATGTCGAGCATCGCGGTGCCGGATGCCGAGGACAGCTCGGTGGTGACCTCGCCGGTCGAGGGTCGACAGGACGAAGTCCTTCAGCCCCGCCCACCAGCGCACCCGTGAGGTGAACACCGGCTCCCGACGCGAGTACCACATGATCTTGGTCAGCGGTGTCATCGGATGGATCGGGGTGCCCGAGGTCCGGTACAGGTCGGTCGCGAGCTGGGAGGCGCGCAGGCCCCGGGCCTCGTCGGCGGAGCGGGAGTCCGCCCAGGTGATCAGCGAGGTGAGCGGCTCGCGCTGGTCGTCCAGGGCGACCAGCGCGTGCATCGCGGTGCTGACGGACACGGCGATGACCGGGGCGTCGCCGACCGCCGCGACGCACTCGGCCAGGGCCTCGACCACTGCGGTGCTGATCGCCCGCGGGTCCTGCACCTGCCAGCCCGGCTGCGGCGCGGACAGCGGGTACTCGCGCAGCGCCGTGTAGCGCCAGTCGGTCCCCAGCTCGAACGCGACCGCCTTCGTCGCGGTGGTCCCGACGTCCAGGCCGATGATGACCTCGGCCGATGGGTGGGCACCGGGGCGGCCGCACCTCCTCGTCCTGGTCGCTCATGGCCTCACACCCGCGCCGTCAGGTCCTCGGCGTGGGCGAGCACCGCGGCCACGATCTCGGCGTCCGCCGCGAGGTCCTCGCCCAGGAAGCCCAGGACGGCGGCCACGGACTCCTCGAGGGTGCCCTCGCCGAACGGGGCGACCTCCGCGGCGCGGGCGTCCTTCACCGGGGCGCCCACACCACGCAGGTGGCAGGTCCAGGCCGCGATCGCCCGGGTGGCGCCCTGCGGCACCCGTCCCGCCGCGCGCTCGGCGCGCAGGGTCGGCACGATCCGCACGGGGATCTTCTGGGAGCCGTCGGCGGCGATCTGGGCCAGCGCGTGGCGGATGTTCGGGTTCTCGAACCGGTCGAGCAGCGCCGCGCGGTAGGCCGCGACGTCCTCGGCGGGCAGGGTGAGGTGGCCCGAGGCCTCGTCCCACCACTGCTCCACCCAGCCGCGGGCCACCGGGTCGGCGATCGCGTCGGCGACCGTCTCGTGGCCCAGGATCGTGCCGGCGTAGGCCAGCAGGGAGTGCGACCCGTTGAGCAGCCACAGCTTGCGCTGCTCGAAGGGCACGACGTCGTCGACGACGAAGGCGCCGGCGGCGTCCCAGGCGGGGCGGCCCTTGGGGAACTCGCCGGCGATGACCCACTCGCTGAACGGCTCGGTGGGCACCGGGGAGGCGTCCACGACGCCGAGGGCGGCCAGGACGGCCGCGCGGTGCTCGTCGGTGGTCGCCGGGGTGATCCGGTCGACCATCGTCGTGCCGAAGGCCACGTTCGCGGCGGCCCAGTCGGCCAGCGAGGGGTCGACCGCGGCGATGAGCTCGTCGACCACGCGCTTGAGGGCGGGGCCGTTGTCCGGCAGGTTGTCGCACGGCACGATCGCGATCGCGCCGGCGCCCGCGGCCCGGCGGGCCAGGTAGCCGGACACGATCCGGCCCGGGGCGGTGGTCGCCGGGGCCATCGGGTCGGCGCGCAGTGCGGCGATGTCGGCCTGGACGTCCGCGCGGGAGGTGTCCAGGGAGCCGTCGGGGGCGCGCATGTAGCCGGCCTCGGTCACGGTCAGGGTGACCACGGCCAGCTCCGGGGAGGACCAGTAGCCCAGCCAGGCCTCGTGGTCGGCGGCGGCGTGCACTGCCGAGACGCTGGAGATCACGTCGAAGGTGTCGCCGTCGCCGGCGCGGGTGATCAGCGTGTAGAGGCCGTCCTGGGGGTTCAGCGCGTCGGCCATCGCCGCGGAGCGGCCGGTGAAGGCGGCGATGCCCCAGTCGGCGGCGTCGGGTGCCTGGTCGGTGTACCAGGCCTGGTGGGCCCGGAAGAAGTTGCCGAGGCCGACGTGCACGATGCGCACGGGCGCGGCGGGTCGGCCGTGGCCGGCCGCCCGGGACAGGGGAACTCCAGTGGCAGCGGCGGTGGGGTCGGTGGTGGTCACAGCTTGAACGCCTTCCGGGGGTTGGTGACGACGAGGTCGTGGGCGGTGTCGAGGGCCTCGTCCATGGTGAGTCGGTGGTCGGCGACGAGCTTGGCCAGGAAGCCCGAGTCCATCCGGCGGTTGGTGTCGTGGCGGGCGGGGATCGACAGGAAGGCCCGGGTGTCGTCGATGAAGCCGGAGGTGCGGGAGAAGCCGGCGGACTCGGTGACCGCACTGCGGTACCGGTTCATCGCCTCGGGGGAGTCGATGAACCACCACGGCGCCCCGACGAACACCGACGGGTAGAAGCCGGCCAGCGGCGCGAGCTCACGGGAGTACACGGTCTCGTCGATGGTGAACAGCACGACCTGGAAGTTCGGGGCGGTGCCGAACGCGGACAGCATCGGCTGCAGCGCGTTGACGAACTCCACGCCCATCGGGATGTCGCCGCCGACGTCGGCGCCGTACGTCTCGAAGGTCGGGGTGTGGTGGTTGCGGTACACGGCCGGGTGCATGGTCATGACCAGGCCGTCCTCGGAGGCCATCCGGGCCTGCTGGAACATGAAGTTGCGGCGGAGGGTGTGACCCTGCTTGACCGTGATCGTCCCGGCGCGGGCCAGCGCGTAGAGGCGCTCGGCCTCGGCGTCGTCGAGCGGCTCGACGCGGGCGTCGCGGTGCGAGTGGTCGGTCGACACCGCGCCGTTGGCCTTGAAGAAGGCTCGCCGGTCCTCCATCGCCGCGACCCAGCCGGCGTACGTGCCGGTGTCGATGCCGCTGACCTCGCCGAGGGTGTCGACCAGGCCGTTCCAGGCCGGGGTGGCCGGCTCGAGGTACTTGTCCGGGCGGAAGGTGGGGGCGACCTTGCCCGCCCAGGTGGGGTCGTTCGCCAGCTTGATGTGGTGGCGCAGGTCGTCGCACGGGTCGTCGGTGGTGGCGATGAACTCGATGTCGAAGCGCGTCGTACAGCGCCCGCGGGCGGAACTCAGGGGTCTTCAGCGCGGCGTCGATCGCGTCGTAGATCTCGTCGGCGGTCTCCTGCGGAGGGGACCAGGTCGATGCCGAAGATGTCGGCGAGCTCGGACTCGAACCAGAACTTGACCGGGGTGCCGCGGTAGGCCTTCCAGTGCGAGCACAGGATGCGGAAGGCGTTGCGGGACTGCTCGGGGGTGAACTCCGACTGGCCGACGCCGAGGTCGGCCAGCGACACGCCGTGGGCGTGCATCATCCGGTTGACGTAGTGGTCCGGGGTGATGAGCAGCGACGTCGGGTCGTCGAACGGGGTGTCGTCGGCCAGCCACTGCGGCGGGACGTGCCCGTGCGGGGAGATGATCGGCAGGTCGCGGACAGCGGCGTAGAGCTCTCGGGCGATGTCGCGGGTGGTGGGGTCGGCGGGGAGCAGGCGGTCTGGGTTCAATGTGAGGGTGGCCATGTCCGCCATCGTGTCGGCGCCGGCGCATCCCCGGCAATCGGTTGCCGCCTGTTGCCGTCCGCCCTTGCGTCCCAGCCCGCGCGCGGGGGCAGGGTGAGGCCATGACCGACACCCTCGACCTCGTCACCGCACTCGCCCGCCAGGCCCACGTCGTCGGCGGGCCCGACAGCACCCTGACCTCCGAGGAGGTCCGCGCGTTCATCCTCGCGGCCCTGGCCGAGGCCGACCTGGACGGGCGCAGCGTGTGCCTGGTGATCCCCGACGGGACCCGCAGCAGCCCGCTGCCGCTGCTGCTGCGCAGCGTGCACGAGGCCCTGGCCGGGCGGGTCAGCCGGCTCACCGCGCTGATCGCGCTCGGCACGCACGTCGCCATGTCCGACGAGGCCATCGCCACGCACCTCGGATACGGCGAGGGCGGGCTGGAGGGGACCTACCCCGGCATGACGGTGCTCAACCACGAGTGGTGGAAGCCCGAGACGTTCGTCACCCTGGGCACGATCAGCGCCGAGCGGGTCAGCGAGCTCAGCGGGGGCCTGCTGAGCGTCCCGGCCGAGGTCGCCCTCAACCGCGCCGTCGTCGACCACGACGTCGCCCTCGTCGTCGGCCCGGTGTTCCCGCACGAGGTCGTCGGGTTCTCCGGGGGCAACAAGTACTTCTTCCCCGGCATCGCCGGGCAGCAGATCATCGACCTCACGCACTGGGTGGGGGCGCTGATCACCAGCTCCGAGATCATCGGGACCCGCGGGATCACCCCGGTCCGGGCCCTGATCAACGAGGCCGCCGAGATGATCCCCAGCCAGAAGCTGGCCCTGTGCGTCGTGGCCAAGTCCGGCACCCCGGACCTGCACGCGGTGACGTTCGGCACCACCGAGACGGCGTGGGCGGCCGCCGCCGAGGTGTCGGCGGAGACCCACGTGCGCTACCTGGACGCCCCGGTGAAGCGGGTCGTGTCGATCATCCCGACCAAGTACGAGGACATCTGGACCGCCGCCAAGGGCTTCTACAAGCTCGAGCCGGTGGTCGCCGACGGCGGCGAGGTCATCCTCTACGCCCCGCACGTGACCGAGATCTCGGCGGTGCACACCGAGATCTACGAGATCGGCTACCACTGCCGGGACTACTTCGTGAAGCAGTGGGACCGGTTCACGGACATCCACTGGGGGGTGCTGGCCCACAGCACCCACCTGCGCGGGGCGGGGACCTATGACGAGGTGGCGGGGGAGCGGTGCCGCGTGGACGTCACGCTGGTCACCGGGATCCCCGAGGACAAGGTCCGCGGGGCCAACCTCGGGTACATCGCCCCGGCGGACTTCGACCTGGCGGCCTACGAGGCCGACCCGGAGACCCTCGTCGTGCCCAACGCCGGTGAGGTCCTGTTCCGCCTGCGCTGAGCGGTCGATCCCCGGACCTTGAGCTTGACCGGCATCACGAACGCCCGCCCTGCCCGGGGATGGGCCCCGCGGGTGAGGGCCAGCAGGTTGCGCACGGCGGTGGCACCCATGTAGCGCATCGGCGCGGCGACGGTGGTCAGCGGCGGGGAGACCAGCCGGGCGGTGAGGATGTCGTCGAACCCGATCACGCTCACATCGGAGGGCACGCGAAGGCCCGCCCGCCGCAGACGTGGCCATGACCCCGATGGCGATCAGGTCGTTGTAGCAGATCGCCGCCGTCGGCGGATGGGCCAGCAGCGCGTCAGCGCAGGCCAGGCCACCCTCGAACGTCGGCGGGAACGGGCCGATCCGGTGCGTGTGCACCCCGAGCTCCGCGCCGCGTCGCGCAGGGCCCGCCAGCGGGCCCCATCGGCCCAGGACGCCTCAGGACCGGCGACGTAGGTGATCGACGTGTGCCCGAGGTCGTGGAGGTGCTCGACGGCGGCATGGATGCCCGCCGTGTTGTCGGTCACCACGCTGGGCACGTCGCTGAGCTCCCGGTTCAGCACGATCAGCGGGATCTGCTTGGCGATGGTGCGCAGCCCCGAGTCCGACATCCGCGAGCTGCCGATCACGATTCCGTCGACGACGGGGATGAGGCGCTCGAGCGCCTCGCGTTCGAGGGTCGGGGACTCCTGGGCATCGGCCAACAGGACCAGGTACCCCTCCTCGCTGGCCGCGATCTGCGCGCCGCGGATCAGCTCGGAGTAGAACGGGTTGGCCACGTCGGAGACCATCAGCGCCAGCATGCGCGTCTTCGACGTCGACAGCGCCCGGGCGATCGGGTTCGCCCGGTACCCGAGCTCGTCGGCCACCGCCCGCACGCGGGCCGCCGTGTCGGCATTCACCCGGCCGGGCCGGGCGAAGGTCCGCGACACCGTGGACGGCGCGACCCCGGCCACCCGGGCCACGTCGTAGATGGTCGGGGCCGAGTTCCGCCGGGCGGAGTCGCTCGGCTGCGCCGGGGCCGCGACCGCCTGGTCGGGTGTGGCCTGGGTCGGGAGCGTTGGGAGGTCCTCAGTGGGCACGGTTCGCAGGCTAGAGGGGACCGACCACTCGTGGCAACCGCTTGTCATGGGTCCCGCGAATCCGCGATCGGCACCCCGAGCGCGCTGCGCCAGTGCTCTCCCGAGGCGACCGTTGCCAGGGTCCTCGCGAGGACCCTGGTCCCTCTGCCGACAACAGATGGCAACCGATTGCCGGTCGCATTCGGCGACTGGCTGAATGAGTCCCGTAAGGCTCACACCCCCGACCGAAGGCCCCCGGGCCCGACCCCCGAAGGAGAACCTCCCATGGCTGTCACAAGCCCGGCCGCCCCCGCGGTGGCCACCACCCCGAAGAAGCTGGGCTGGCGCCAGTACTCGGGCTACGCCACCGGTGACGCGGCGAACAACCTCGCGTTCGCGATGGCCTCATCGTTCCTGCTGCTCTACTACACCAACGTCGTCGGACTGGGCGGCGCCGCGATCGGCACCATGTTCCTGCTGGTCCGCTTCTGGGACGCGTTCGCCGACCTGTTCGCCGGTCGGATGGTGGACGCCAAGAAGCCGGGGCGCTTCGGCAAGTTCCGGCCCTTCATCATGTGGTTCTCGCTGCCCCTGCTGCTGTCGAGCATGGCGATCTTCTCGCGCCAAGACGTTCTTCCCGAACATCTCCGAGTCGCAGGCCCTGATCTACGCGTACGTCTCGTACGCGGTCATGGGCACCCTCTACAGCATGGTCAACATCCCCTACGGATCGATCGCCCCGGCGATGACCCAGGTGCCCACCGAGCGGGCGAAGCTGGCCAGCTGGCGGGTCTGGGGCTCCAACATCACGATCCTGATGCTCTCGTTCGTGGTCGCCCCGCAGATCAAGAAGTACGCCAAGGACCCGTCGGGCCTGCAGCAGTCCCTGTTCATCACGACCGCGATCTTCGTGGTGCTGGGCATGGCGCTCTACCTGTGGACCGTCATGAACTGCAAGGAGCAGGTCCAGCGCGACGTGGCTGCCCCCAGCATCAAGGAGAGCTTCGGCACCCTGAGGCACAACAAGCCGCTGTTGTGGCTGTGCCTGGGCAGCCTGGCCTTCCTCACCGGCATGACCGCGATCGGCGCGCTGGGCGCCTACTACGCCCTCTACGTCCTCAACGACGCGACGTACATCGCCTGGAACGCCGTGGCGCAGGTCGTCGGCACGTTCCTGGTCGCCGCGTTCATCCCGAAGATCGTGCGGATGATCGGCAAGCGCAACGGCTTCATCATCCTGGGCTTCGTGGGCGTCGTGGCCGGTCTGCTCCTGGCCTTCCTGTCGCCCAGCGTCCCGGTCCTGTCCCTGGTCGGCTTCTTCCTGCTGGGCATCGGGATGGGCGGGGTGAACACCCTGATGTGGGCCCTGGAGGCCGACACCGTCGAGTACGGCGAGTGGAAGACCGGGATCCGCACCGAGGGCACCACGTACGCGATGTTCTCCTTCACCCGCAAGATGGGCCAGGCAATCGGCGGCGCCGCCGGTGCCTTCGCCCTCGGCTACGTCGGCTTCAACTCCGCCGCCGCCAAGGCCGGCGAGACCCAGAGCGCCGAGGCCATCCACGGCGTCCAGCTGGCCACGGGCCTGCTGACCGCCGGGTTCATCCTGGTGTCGCTGCTGGTCATGTGGTTCTACCCGCTGACCGACAAGGTGTACCGCCAGATCGTCAGCGAGATCGCCACCCGCCGCGCCACCCGCGAGGCCACGACCGCCTGACCCTCCCGGGCTGTGTGGGATCCGGCACCCAGCCGCCCCGCACAGCCCGGCTCACGCACACATCCGCACCCCCACCACGCATCCCCACCACAACCACGAAGGACTGTGAACCCGATGACCACCGACAGCACCCCCACTCCCTCGACCGCCACCGCCCAGGTCGGCGTGCTCGGCATGGGAGTGATGGGCAGCAACCTCGCCCGCAACTTCGCCAGCCGCGGCTACACCGTGGCGCTCTACAACCGCAGCCGGGGCCGCACCGACGCCCTGATGGCCGCCCACGGCACCGAGGGCTCGTTCGTGCCGACCGTGACCGTCGAGGAGTTCGTCGCCAGCCTGGAGCGGCCCCGCCGGATCGTGCTGATGGTCGTCGCCGGCGCCGCCACGGACGCCGCGATCGACTACGCTCATCCCGCACCTCGAGGCCGGTGACATCGTCGTCGACGGCGGCAACTCGCACTTCCCGGACACCCGGCGCCGCGAGGCCGCCCTGCGCGAGATCGGCCTGCACTTCGTCGGCGCCGGCATCTCCGGCGGCGAGGAGGGTGCCCTGAAGGGCCCGTCGATCATGCCCGGCGGGCCGGTCGAGTCCTACGCCGCGCTCGGCCCGATGCTGGAGAGCATCGCCGCCACCGTCGACGGCGTGCCGTGCTGCACCCACGTCGGCCCCGACGGCGCCGGCCACTTCGTGAAGATGGTGCACAACGGCATCGAGTACGCCGACATGCAGCTCATCGCCGAGGCCTACGACCTGCTGCGCCAGGGCCTGGGCGCCTCGCCCGCCGAGATCGCCGACATCTTCGCCGAGTGGAACTCCGGCGACCTCGAGTCGTTCCTGATCGAGGTCACCGCCGAGGTGCTCGCGCACGTCGACGCCGAGACCGGCAAGCCGTTCGTCGACGTCATCCTCGACCAGGCCGGGCAGAAGGGCACCGGCCGGTGGACGGTCCAGAACGCCCTCGACCTCGGCGTGCCCGATCACCGGCATCGCCGAGGCCACCTTCGCCCGCGCCCTGTCCAGCTCCGTGCCGCAGCGCGAGGCCGCCGTCGGGGTGCTTCCGGCCAACGCCGGCACGTGGCAGATCGCCGACCGCGCCGGCTTCATCGAGGACGTCCGCCAGGCCCTGTACTCGTCGAAGGTGGTCGCCTACTCGCAGGGCTTCGACCAGATCGCCGCGGCCAGCGCGGAGTTCGACTGGAACATCGACCGGGGCGCGATGGCGCGCATCTGGCGCGGTGGCTGCATCATCCGCGCGCGGTTCCTCAACCGGATCACCGAGGCCTACGAGCGCCAGCCCGACCTGCCGCTGCTCCTCGCCGACCCGTACTTCACCGAGGCCGTCGGCACCGGGGTCGCGTCCTGGCGGCGGATCGTGGCCCAGGCCGCGCTGAACGGCGTGCCCACCCCGGCGTTCGCCTCCTCGCTGAGCTACTACGACGGGCTGCGCGCGCGAGCGCACCTCCGCCGCGATCATCCAGGGCCAGCGCGACCTGTTCGGTGCCCACACCTACAAGCGGGTGGACAAGCCCGGCACGTTCCACACCCAGTGGACCGGCGACCACACCGAGATCGAGGCCTGACATGCCCGGCACCGTCGCCCTCCCGGGCTCGGTGAGGGCCGAGCCCGGGAACGGGGGCCTCCCGCGGCTCGTGGTCACCGGCGCCTCCGGCTCGGCCGAGGTGTACCTGCAGGGCGCGCACGTGACCGCATGGGCGCCGCAGGGGCACGACCCCGTCATCTGGATGAGCCAGCACAGCACCTTCGCGCCGGGGTCGGCGATCCGCGGCGGGGTGCCGGTGTGCTTCCCCTGGTTCGGGCCGCACCCCACCGGCGCAGGGCCCCTGCACGGCTTCGCCCGAACTACGTCATGGACCCTGGTCGAGGCCAGGGAGCAGGGCTCGGACGTGGTCCTGGTCCTCGAGCTGTCCGAGGCCGACATCCCGGCCGACCAGGTCTCCGCCTGGCCACACGCCTTCCGCGCCCGGTACACCGTGACGGTGGGCGCCACGCCTGACCCTGGCCCTCGAGGTGACCAACACCGGCGACTCGCCGGTCACCTTCCAGGAGGCGTTCCACACCTACCTGGCCGTGGGCGACATCCGCGAGGCGACGATCCGCGGCCTCGAGGGCAGCGTGTACCTCGACCGGCTGGCCGGGATGGGGCCGTCCACAGCGGAGGGGGAGCCCCTGTACATCGTCGGCGAGACCGACCGCGTGTACGACCAGCCCGGGACGATCCTCGTCGAGGACGCGGCTGGCGCGCGGACCCTGGCGATCACCGCCACAGGCTCGGCCAACGCGGTCGTCTGGAACCCCTGGCATGCCAAGGCCGCCGCCATGGGGGACTTCGGCGACGACGAGTGGACCCAGATGCTGTGCATCGAGACCTGCAACGTGCTCGACGCAGCGATCACCCTCGAACCGGGCCAGTCCCACCTGATGGCCGCCACGTTTGCCGTCATGACCGGTGACTGATCGCCTGCTCCACGCTCAGCCCGACAATCGCCGGGCAACCGGTTGGCGCCGGGCTGGGCGCTGGGGCAGGGTGGGGACCGGACCGGTGCGGCAGCAGCCCCAACCGGTGCAACCAGCCGAGGAGGCATCGCCGTGATGAGCAATTCCCCGGGCAACCCGGCGGCGCTAGCCGTTCGCCTCGTCTCGAACCCCGACCAACCGGCGTGGGCCCGCCCACTGGACGGCGCCAACGCCCGCGCCGCCCAGCAGGTGGCTGACGCCATCGGAGCGCAGGACCGGTTGGGCGTCGCCTTCTCCGGGGGTGTCGACTCCTCCGTCCTGCTGGCGTTGGCCGCCCGCTCCCTCGGGCCGGGCCGCACGTTGGCGATCCTGGGCGTCTCGGCAAGCCTGGCCAGCGACGAGCACCGGGCCGCCCGCGCCGTCGCCACGGTGATTGGGGTTCCCCTGGTCGAGGTGGTCACGCACGAGGGGGAGATCCCCGCCTACCGTGCCAACGGCCCGGACCGCTGTTTCCACTGCAAGGACGAGCTGTTCACCCGGATCTCCGACGAGGTCGTCACCCAGTACGGGCTGACCGCCGTGGCCTACGGCGAGAACGCCGACGACATCCTCAGACCGGACAGGCCCGGCTCCCAGGCCGCCACCAACCACCGAGTGCTTCGCCCGTTGGCGGACGCGGGGCTGACCAAGGCAGACGTGCGCGCCGTCGCCCGGGCCCTGGAGCTGCCCTGCTGCGGACAAGCCCGCCGCGCCGTGCCTGGCCTCCCGCATCCCGCACTTCGAGGAGGTCACCCCGGAGAAGCTCCGCCAGGTCGAGGCCGCGGAGTCCGCCCTGCGCGACCTCGGATTCCCCGAGTCACGGGTGCGCCACCACGGCGACGTGGCCCGCATCGAGCTGCCCGTGGCGGACCTCAGCCGGGCGGTCGGCGAGCCGTGTCGCACGCGGATCCAGGCAGCCCTACGGGCCGCAGGCTTCCGGTTCGTGGCGCTGGACATGGCCGGGATCCAGTCCGGGGCCTTCACCCTCCCGCTGGTCTCCGTCCATGGCTGAGCATGAGTGGCAAGCCCCGCCCGCGCTGACCGACCTCGTCGAGATGGCCGAGCTCGACCACGACCGGGCCGCCCGCCGGGGCTACCCCGAGGCCGTCTACTGCGAGTCCAAGACCGCTGAGCAGGTTCGAACCATCGCCGCCGCAGTGCGGGAGCGGGGAACCCCGACCCTGTTCACCCGCGCCGCGC
This sequence comes from uncultured Actinomycetes bacterium, assembly GCA_963774745.1. Taxonomy (GTDB): domain Bacteria; phylum Actinomycetota; class Actinomycetes; order S36-B12; family CAIYMF01; genus Prado023. The sequence continues at coordinate 135,033 of CAVZGE010000008.1, forward strand.
CCGAGCACGTCGAAGCGGTGCTGGCCGAGCTGCCGGATGCCGGACACGACGAGCTCGCGCGGCTGGTCATGTGGCCGCCGACCGCGCCCGAGCCGACCGGCGGGCTCGTGGTCGTCGCCGCTGCCGGCACCTCCGACCTCCCCGTCGCGCGCGAGGCCCTGCTCGTGGCGACCCACCTCGGGCGGCGCGCCGAGCTCGTGATCGACGTGGGGGTCGCCGGCCTGCACCGCGTCCTGGGCCGCCTGGACCTGCTGCGCAGCGCCGACGTGATCATCGTCGTGGCCGGGATGGACGGTGCCCTGCCGAGCGTCGTGGGCGGGCTGGTGCGCGTGCCCGTCATCGCGGTGCCCACCTCGGTGGGATACGGCGCGGCGTTTGAGGGACTGGCCGCCCTGCTGACCATGCTCAACTCCTGCGCCCCGGGCGTCGCGGTGGTCAACATCGACAACGGCTACGGCGCGGGCCACATCGCCGCACAGATCGCAGCCCCCCGGTGAACGGCGCAGACATGACCAAGCACTGCTGGGTCGACGCCAGCGCCGGAGTGGCCGGCGACATGCTGCTCGGCGCCCTGATCGACGCCGGCGCCAGCCTCGAGGCGTGCCAGGCGGCCGTCGACGCGGTCATGCCCGGCACCGTTCGCCTCGACGTGGCAGAAGTGCGCCGGGCCGGGATGCGCGCCACCAAGGTCGACGTCGTGGATCTGGTCGCCGACCAGCCGCACCGCCGATGGAGCGACATCCGCGCGATGATCCTGGCGGCACCCCTGCCAGACGACGTCCGGACGCGGGCCGTGTCGGTCTTCGCCGGCCTGGCTGAGGCAGAGGCCCGCGCTCACGGCACCCCGGTGGCCGAGGTCCACTTCCACGAGGTCGGCGCCTGGGACTCCATCGCCGACGTCGTCGGGGTCTGCGCCGCGTTGCACGACCTTGGCGTCGCCCGCCTCACCGCTGGCCCGATCGCCCTGGGCTCCGGACAGGTGCAGACTTCGCACGGGCAAGTCCCCGTCCCCGTGCCAGCCGTCCTGGAGCTGTCCACCGGCTGGCAGGTGCTGGCCGGTGGCCCCGGGGAGCTGACAACGCCCACCGGCATGGCCCTCGTCAGCGTCCTGGGCGACGCGAGCGAGAACCTGCCTGCCCTGACCGTGGCAGCTGTCGGGGTGGGCGCCGGCACCCGCGACCCACAGGACCGCGCCAACGTCGTACGTGTGGTGCTCGGATCCCCGGCGCCCGGTCACACCGCCTGGGAGACCACCGACCCGGGCGGGGCGGTGCTGATCGAGGCCAACGTCGACGACCTCGACCCGCGGGTGTGGCCCAGCGTCCTCGACGACCTGCTGGTGTCCGGCGCCTCGGACGCCTGGCTCATCCCGATCCTGATGAAGAAGGGCCGCCCGGCGCACACCCTCTGCCGTGCTGGTGGACCCGACCCTGGCCGATGAACTGCGCGCCCGGATCTTCGCGCTCGTCCCCACGCTCGGCGTGCGCGAGCGCGCAGTGAGCAAGTGGGCGCTGGCGCGCACCTGGCGACCAGTGGAGGTCCCCGGTGGCATTGTGCGCATCAAGATCGGCCACAGCGGCGGCGTGATCACCTCGGCCACACCGGAGTACGAGGATGTCGCTGAGGTCGCCCGCCGGGTCGGTTCGCCGGTCCGCGACGTCCTCACAACCGCCATCGCCGCCGCTGAATCAGCCGGACTTGGCCCGGGGCGTGACCTGGCTCCGTAGGCGCCGCTCACTGCCTGTGGAACATGTGGCAACCGGATGCCACGGCGTCCCCCCGGCCGCCAGACTCAAGGAGTGCGATGCCGCGCGACAACCGCCGCGGACGTGACGACGAACGGAGCCCCCATGCCGAGCACCATGACCATCACCGATCCCGATGAGCTGTCGGTCGCAACGATCCGGACCCTGGCCATGGACGCGGTCCAGGCCGCCAACTCCGGACATCCCGGAACCCCGATCGCGCTGGCGCCGGTGGCCTACACGCTGTGGCAGGAGTTCCTGCGGTTCGACCCGGAGCAGCCGATCTGGGCCAACCGGGACCGGTTCGTGCTGTCGGCAGGGCACGCCTCGACGTTGCTGTACTCGCTTGCTGCACCTGACCGGGGTGCACTCGGTGAACCCGAAGTACGAGACCCTCGGTGAGCCCTCGGTCAGCCTGGATGACCTGAAGAGGTTCCGGCAGCTGGACTCCAAGTGCCCCGGGCACCCGGAGTACCGGTGGACCGCCGGGGTGGAGTGCACCACGGGCCCGCTGGGCACCGGGCTACGCCACCAGCGTCGGCATGGCGATGGCCTCCAAGTGGCAGGCGGCGACGTTCAACCGCCCCGGCTTCGAGCTGTTCGACTACGACGTCTACGCGATCGGCGGCGACGGCTGCATGATGGAGGGCGTCGCCCAGGAGGCCGCCTCGCTGGCCGGGCACCTGCAAGCTGGACAACCTGTGCTGGATCTATGACAACAACGAGATCACCATCGAGGGCAGCACCTCGCTGGCGTTCAGCGACGACATCGCCACGAAGTTCATCGGCCTGGGCTGGAACGTCACCCGGGTCGGGGACGCGAACGACCGGCGGATGCTGGCCCGCGCCTTCGCGAACTTCAAGGCCGAAGCTCACCGCCCGACGCTGATCATCGTCGACTCCCGGATCGGCTACGGGGCGCCCACCAAGGAAGGCACCCACGGCGCGCACGGGGAGCCGCTGGGCGTGGAGGAGATCCGCGGCGCCAAGCGGTTCTACGGCTGGCCCGAGGACGCGAACTTCCTCGTCCCCGACGAGGTCTACGAGCACTTCCGTGCCGGGATCGGCGCCCGCGGCCGCGCACTGCGCGAGGACTGGGACGAGCTGTTCGCGGGCTACCGGTCGCATTACCCGGACCTGGCCGACCAGCTGGACCGGATGCAGCTGCGCACGCTGCCCGACGGCTGGGACGCCGACATCCCGGCGTTCCCGGCCGACCCCAAGGGGATCGCCGGACGCGAGGCCAACGGCACGGTCCTCAACGCCATCGGCGCGAAGGTCCCGTGGCTGGTGGGCGGTTCGGCCGACCTCGCCCCCTCGACCAAGACCCTGATGACCTTCGAGGGGGCCGGGGACTTCTCGGCCACGAACCGGGCTGGACGCAACCTGCACTTCGGGGTGCGCGAGCACGCCGCCGGGTGCATCGCCAACGGCCTTGCCCTGTCCAAGGTGCGGCCCTACCAGGCCGGGTTCCTGATCTTCTCGGACTTCCAGCGCGGGGCCATCCGGCTCTCGGCACTGATGGAGATCCCGGTGGTCCACCTCTTCACCCACGACTCGATCGGGGTCGGCGAGGACGGCCCGACCCACCAGCCGGTGGAGCAGATCGCCTCCCTGCGCGCCATCCCAGGCCTGGTCGACATCCGGCCGGCGGACGCCAACGAGGTCGCCGAGGCCTGGCGCGTGCTCATGCCGATGCGGCACGACCCAGTGGCACTGTTCCTGTCCCGCCAGGCCCTGCCCACCCTGGACCGCACCCGCTACGCACCCGCGTCCGGGCTGGCCCGCGGCGCCTACGTCCTGGCCGACCCGCCGGACGGACGTGAACCGGAGGTCATCCTGATCGCCTCAGGTTCCGAGGTCGCGCTCGTCGTGCAGGCCTACGAGGCCCTGACCGCCGAGGGCGTGGCCGCCCGCGTCGTGAGCATGCCGTCCTGGGAGCTGTTCGACCGCCAGGACGAGGCCTACCGGGAGTCCGTGCTCCCCCCGGCGATCCAGGCCCGAGTGGCCGTCGAGCAGGCCTCCACGTTCGGCTGGGAACGGTACGTACCGCAGGGCGCGATCATCGGCATGTCCACGTTCGGCGCGTCGGCTCCCCTGAAGGACCTCGTCACCAAGTTCGGCTTCACCCCCGAGGCCGTCCTGGCCACCGCCAAGACACAGATCGCCGCCCACGCCGGCTGAGATCGCGTGGGCGAAATGGCCCATTCCACGGCAACAAGTGGCATCCGGGGGCGCCGCCGCCCGCGGGGCGCATATACAGGATCTGTAGTCCGTCATCGCGTCCCACGGACGCACGACCACCTGAAGACGAAGGAGAACGAGATGAACCAGAACGAGACGACCGGGACCTCCGACAAGCCCGTCGTGACCATCTTCGAGTACTACGGCGCCGGCGCCGACTACGTGGGCCACAAGGTGGCCGAGGCCCTCGGACTGCCCTTCCACCAGCAAGCGTTCAGCTCCGAGGAGATCGAGGCCGGTCAGGCTTCCGTCACCGAGCAGGGAGCCGTCCTGGCCCAGGTCTTCTCCGTCCTGGGTGGCGCGTACGGCGGGTTCGACGGCCGCGACGTGGCCACCACCCAGCGGCAGAAGTACGACCTGGTCATGGACAACAACCGCCAGGTCTGGCAGTACGCCGACGAGGGCGGCGTGATCCTCGGACGCAACGGAGCCGTCATCCTGGCCGACCGCCCCAACACCCTCCACGTGCTGCTCACCGGGGCGGTCGAGGACCGGATCGACCGGGCCGCGACGGAGTCCGGGATCACCGTCGAGCAGGCAGCCAAGCGCCAGGTCCGCGAGGACCAGGTCCGCTCCGACATGTCCCAGGTCCTGTACGGCTGGGACCCGCTGCTGCCCGGAGCGCTACGACCTCGTGATGAACACCAGCAGGATCCCCCTGGACGCCATCGTCGTGGCGATCGTCGACGCGGTGCGGACCGGGCGGGACTGACCACCACGCGCACGACCCGAACCGAGCCGACGCTGGGCCGCCCAAAGGCCCTGCGTGAGGTTCCTCCCCAAGCAACGAGAGGCACACCGATGTCGGACACGACAGCACAGCCCTGGACGGACACCACCGCTGGCGCCCCGGGAGCGGGCTCAGCTGCTCGTCGCCGCCATGACCCTGGAGCAGAAGATCCAACAGCTGCACGGCAACATGGAGACGATCGACATCTACGCGCTCTCCGCGCAAGCCACGACCAAGGCGGAGATGGACCAGCTCGCCGCCCAGATCCGGGTCGAGCGCCACGTGGCCGCCATCGACGAACTCGGCATCCCGCGGTTCCGCATCACCAACGGGCCGGTCGGCGTCGGCATGGGCGACGGCACGCCCAGCCCGCCGGCGACGTCGCTGCCCATGACGATCGCGCTGGCCGCCGGGTTCGACCCCGAGCTGGCCCACCAGTACGGCGACCTGATCGGCTCGGAGACCGCAACCCTGGGCCAGCACGTGCTCGAAGGGCCCGGTGTCTGCCTGCACCGCACCGAGATCGCCGGGCGCAACTTCGAGTACTTCTCCGAGGACCCCTACCTGTCCGGGGTCATGGGGGTGGAGGTCACGAAGGCGATCCAGTCCCATGACGTCATCGCGATGGGCAAGCACTACGTCGTCAACGACCAGGAGTACGAGCGCTTCCGCACCAACGTCGAGGTCGACGAGGGCGTGCTGCGCGAGATGTACCTGCTGCCGTTCGAGATGCTGGTCAAGGACGCCGGGATCGCCGCGATCATGAGCGCGTACAACCGCGTGCGCGGCGTCTACGCCACCGAGAACCGGTACCTGCTCACCACCATCCTGCGCGAGGAGTGGGGCTTCGAGGGATACGTGCAGTCGGACTTCTGGTCCGCCCGGTCGTGCTGCCGGGTCGCTCAACGCCGGCATGGACCACGAGATGCCCGACGACAAGTGGCTCAACGAGGCCAACGTGAAGGCCGCCCTGCAGGACACCAGCCTCGAGATCCAGACCGTCGACCGAGCCCTCGTGCGCCGGTTCACCCAGATGTTCCGCTTCGGCCAGTTCGAGCGACCCTACGCACCGGGTGAGATCGACGCCGAAGGTCACGGCGCGATCTCCCGCCGGATCGGCGAGCAGCTCGCGGTCCTTCTCAAGAACGACGGCGGCATGCTCCCCCTGGACGCCGCGTCCGCGGGACGCGTGCTCATCGTCGGGCAGTCCGAGTACGTCGACGACGCCTGCCAGGGCGGTGGCGGATCCTCGAAGGTGATCCCGCTGTACACCGTCACCCCTGTCGACGGCATGCGCGACGTCCTGGCCGCGATGGGCTCCGACGCCACCGTCAGCAAGTTCACCGTCGCCGATGACCTGTCGAACCTGGACCAGGCCAGGGCCGCAGTCCTGGAGGCCGACACCGTCATCATCATGGCCGGAGTCGTCGCCACCGAGGGTGTGGACCGACCCAGCGCCTCGATGGCCAACGGCCAGGACCAGATGATCGACTCGTTGCTCGGCCTCAACGACCAGACGGTCGTCGTCCTGAAGGACAGCTCCCCGGTGCTGATGCCGTGGATCGAGCGGGCGCCGGCCGTGCTGGAGGCATGGAACCAGGGAGCCGAGGACGGGCACGTCGTGGCCGACCTGCTCTTCGGCAACGTCAACCCGTCCGGCAAGGTGCCCACCACCTACCCTGCCGCCGAGGGCGACACCCTGTACCACGGCGACCCGGTCCGCTACCCGGGTACCGACGAGGGCAGCGGCTACCCGGTCATCCGCTACACCGAGGGTCGCCAGGTGGGCTACCGCTGGTTCCAGGCTCAGGGCATTTCGCCGTTGTTCGCGTTCGGGTTCGGCCTGTCGTACACCACCTTCGAGCTGTCCGACGTCGCGGTGTCCACCACCGCCACCGACGGCACCCAGCCGATCGACGTCTCCCTCACCGTGACCAACACCGGGTCGGTTGCCGGTGCGGAGGTCCCGCAGGTCTACCTGGGCGTGCCCAGCCAGGGCCAGCCGCCCAAGCGCCTGGTCGGCTTCACCAAGGTCCACCTAGCTCCGGGGGAGGCGCAGCGGGTCACAATCACGATCGATCCCGCAGCCACCAATCACCCGCTGTCGGTGTGGGACCCCGGCACGAACGCGTTCGTCGTCCCTCAAGGGGAGTTCGCGGTCCATGTCGGGACTTCGAGCGACGACACCCCGCACACCGCGGCTTTCAGCGTCAGCTGAGCCCCGCTGCCGACATCACCTGCTGACCCCCTGCGCCTCGCCGCCAGGGGGTCAGCTTTCGGCTGCCGGAGACACTCGCCGCAACCCGGAGGCGGGTAGGCGCGCTGAGCCGGTGGTCCGTCCTTGGCAACATCCGGCATCCATAGAGCATCCGGGTCCTTGCGCGAGAAACATGGGGGTGAAGGAAGTCCCGCGTGCCTTCTCCGAAGAGGTGATCCCATGACGCACGCTCAGCAGGTTCTGAAGGGCCTGGAGGCCACGACTGCGTGGCAGGAAGAGCTATACAAGCAACTACATGCCCACCCCGAACTGAGCTCCCACGAGACGCAGACAGCTGCGGAGATCGCACGCCGTCTCGTCGGCTTCGGGTACGACGTCCAGCCGGTGGGCGGTGGTGTGGTGGGGGTCCTGGCCAACGGGCCCGGGACGACGGCACTCATGCGTGCCGACATCGACGGCCTCCCCGTGACCGAGCTGACGGACCTGCCCTACGCGTCGACGGACACCGCCGTCGACGAGACCGGGGCCACCGTGGGCGTCATGCACGCATGCGGTCACGATGCCCACATCACCTGCCTGCTGGGCGCCGCCGAACTCATCGCCGCGAACCGCAACGCGTGGAGCGGCACCTTCATTGCGCTGTTCCAGCCCGCCGAGGAGACCGCAGCCGGGTCCAGGGCCATGCTCGACGACGGCCTGACCGAGAAGATCCCGCGCCCGGACGTGGCGTTCGGCCAGCACGTGCTCAACCACGCCGCTGGCGTGATCGGCACCCAGGTCGGCCCGGTGCTCTCAGCCGGTGACAGCATCAGGATCACCGTCTTCGGCAAGGGCTCGCACGGCTCGATGCCCCACCTCAGCGTGGACCCGGTCGTGCTGGCCGCATCGATCGTCCTGCGCCTGCAGACGATCGTCTCCCGGGAGGTGAAGCCCGGCGAGTTCGCCGTCGTCACCGTCGGCAGCAGCATCGCTGGATCGAAGAGCAACATCATCCCCGACCGCGCCGTGCTGCTGGTCAACCTGCGCACCTACGACATGGGCGTGCGACAGCAGGTCGTCGACAGCATCGAACGCATCGTGCACGCGGAATGCGAGGCCGCCGGCTCACCGCAACCGCCCACGTTCGAGTACTACGACCAGTTCCCACTCACCGACAACGACCCGGAGGTCAGCACGACGGTCACGCAGGCCTTCCGCGCCCACTTCGGCGACGAGCGGGTCATCTCGCTGGGCCGGATCACGGCCAGCGAGGACTTCAGCCGGATCCCGGACGCCTTCGGCACGCCGTACACCTACTGGGGCCTCGGGGGGTTCGCGCCGGAGAAGGCAGGACCGCCCAACCACTCCCCATTCTTCGCTCCACTGATCCAGCCCACGCTCAGCGCGGGCACTGAAGCCATCGTCGTGGCCGTCATGGCCTACCTGGGAAAGGACAACTGAGATGAGCACAGCCACGGCTCTTCCTGCCGCGGGGCAGGGATACAAGGGCAACGACAAGGCGCTGCTGGGCATCGTCCTGGGCGTCGTCACGTTCTGGCTCTTCGCCGGGACGATCGGGACGGTGGCCCGAAGCGTCCTGACCGACATCAACGGCGGGCCGATCGACTCGGTCACGAACCCCTACGTCAGCCTCAGCCAGATGAACCTGGCGGTCTCGATCACCGCCCTGTTCTCCGGGCTGTTCATCGTCTTCTTCGGCGGCCTGGCCGACCGCATCGGGCGCGTCCGGATCGCCATCACCGGCAACATCCTGAGCATCATCGGCGGGGTGCTCGTGGTCCTGGCCAAGGGCGACCTGTCCCTGCCGCTGCTGCTCAGCGGGCGTGCGATCCAGGGCCTGTCCGCGGCGTGCATCATGCCGGCGACGATGGCGCTGGTGAAGACCTACTGGGACGGAGCCGACGCGGCAGCGGGCGGTCTCCATGTGGTCGATCGGCTCGTGGGGTGGCTCGGGGTTCGCGGCCCTCTTCGGCGGGTTCGTGGCCACGAACTTCAACTGGCGGTTCATCTTCTACGCGTCCATCGTCATCTCCGTCATCTCGATCCTGCTGATCCGGGGCATCCCGGAGAGCAAGGCCGGGGGAGAGCACAAGCGGTTCGACGCCGCGGGCTTCGCGGTCTTCTTCGTCACGGTGCTGGCCATGATGATCGTGCTGATCTTCGGTCGGCAGATGGGCTGGACCCAGCCGCGGACGCTGGGTCTCATCGCGGTCGCCGTGGCCGGGTCGGTGATCTTCTACTTCCTGGAGCGCGGCAAGGACAACCCGTTCATCAACTTCGGGCTGTTCAAGAACACGACGTTCACGGGCGCGACCCTCTCGAACTTCCTGCTCAACGGGACGATCGGTCTGCTCATCGTGAGCCAGCAGATGCTGCAGATCGCCCGCCCGGAGTTGTTCGACCCCTGGAAGGCAGGCATCCTCACGATCGGCTATGCGGCCGCAATCGTGCTGTTCATCCGCCTCGGCGAGCGGCTGCTGCGGATGTTCGGCCCCCGCAAGCCGATGATCTGGGGATCGATGATCGTGGCCACGTCGTGCATCCTGCTGATGCCGACCAACCTGCTGGTGGGGCAGTACACGGTCCTGGCCGTCATCGCCTACGCCCTGTTCGGCCTGGGCCTGGCCTTCTACGCCACACCCTCGACCGACGCCGCCCTGTCGAACCTGCCCCCGGCCCAGGCCGGCGCGGGGGCCGGCATCTACAAGATGGCGTCCTCCCTGGGCGGTGCCATCGGCGCGGCCCTGTCCCTGACCATCTTCACGTCGTTCCTCGGTGGGGGTGTGACGATCGTGGGCGAGCTGCTGGAGATGCAGGGCATCCAGGAGAACATCGCCGTGCGGCAGGCCGGCATGGTGACGATGATGTTCAACCTGGTCCTCGCCCTGATCGCGATCATCTCGATCATGTCGACCGTCCCCAAGGGGAAGAAGTACTACGACTGAACCCTCACCCGCAGGGCCCGTGGCCTCGACCCACTGGGGATCGAGGCCACGGGTTCGCAGTGGGCCCACGCCGAGCCGTCACAGCAGGCGAACATGTGGCGCGGAGTCGGAGAGCGGGCTTGTCCCGGTCATCGACGTGCCCAGCTGGCTGGACGTGCTCACCGTCGTCGTGGCCTCGCTGGGTGGTGCGCTGTTCGCATCGAGCCGACGCGTCACGGTCACGGGGGTGCTGTTGGTGGCCGTGTGCGTGGGCCTCGGCGGCGGGATGATCCGTGACGTCCTGCTCGACGTCGAAGCCGCCGAAGGCCCTCGACGGACCCCCTCTACCTGCCCGCGGCCGCGGTCGCGGCGGTGTGCGGCATGCTGCTGGCCCGGTGGTCGAACGCCGGTGACGTGCACCGGGTTCGGCCGAACCCGGTGACCCCTATCGCCGGCTGTCGCGGCACCTTGGGTCAGACAGGACAGCGTCCTGAGAGGTCGCCTGGGTGGGGTCAGTCTCGCAGCGGTGAGCCGCTGACCTCGAAGCGGAAGCCGCCCATTTCTCCGGACAGCAGGGGGCGAGCTTCGCGGATGGCATCTTGCACGCTCGCCAGCTGCAGGGACCGCTGGTGGGCTTCGGCAGACTCCCACAGCTCCGCCACGAACACGGTGTCTGGCTGGTCGTCGTTGACCCCAACCTCGTAGAGCAGGCACCCCGCTCCCTCGAGGTCAGCGCTGCGGCGGGTCAAGATCTCCACCAGCAGGTCCCTCTTGCCCGCGACCGAGCCAAGGGCACCCACATTGGCGAAGGTCACGGCGCCATCGTACGCACGAGGCCGTCGCGCTCCGCGTGTCCGGGTTCTCAACCGCTAGGAGGGTGGCGTGGTCGGATCCGGGGCGGTGGCACCGTCGGGCCAGCCGACAATGCAGACACGGTTGCCGGCACGG
>CAVZGE010000009.1:0-65516 GCA_963774745.1 uncultured Actinomycetes bacterium
ATCCTGCGATTGGGGGTAGCAAAAGACACACGCAAATCAGTGGAAAGCTTGTTGCAAAAGGCCGTTGACAACCATGTGGATTTAATCGTATCGTCTGCGGGCGTGAGCGTGGGCGCATTTGACTTTGTGAAAGAAGTGATCGAATCCAACGGCAAGCTGGATTTTTGGCGCGTGAACATGAGACCAGGCAAACCGCTAGCATTCGGTGAGTATTGCGGTACACCCTTTTTTGGCCTGCCAGGGAATCCTGTTTCCGCATTCGTTGGGTTTGAGATTTTTGTTCGTCCAGCGCTTGAGCGGTTGAGCGGCCAATTGGACGGGATAAGGCTCACGGTTAAAGTAAGATGCGGCGAAGAAATCGAGTCCGATGGTCGTGAGAGTTATCTGCGGGCAAAAATCCGCAACGAGAACGGCGCAACCATCGCAGTTTTGACAGGGCATCAGGGTTCTGGAAATTTGCTCTCATTGGTACAGGCGGATGCTTTACTAATTATCCCCGCTGGTGTAAAATGCGTGCCTGTTGGTCGGGAAGTGGATGCCATACTATTATGAGGAAACATGGATAAATGGTTATACCGTGTGTCAGTTGCGCTTGCAGTTTTAGGTTTACTAGTTTCAATTTACATGACCATCTACAAGGTTACATCCAATAATTCGATGTGCCTCGGTTCTGGCGATTGCTCGACAGTGAACGCCAGCAGCTATTCAGAAGTAAATGGAATTCCTGTGGCAGTGTTCGGCGTGATAGGCTATGCGGCAATTCTCGCTGTGCTTTTTTTGAAAACCATAATCGTTTCTTCAAGCAGAATGGTCCTTTGATGATCTTTGGCATGGCGCTGACAGGGTTTCTTTTCACTGTCTGGCTGGTGTATGTTGAGGTCGCAATACTAAAAGCGCTCTGCCCGTTTTGTGTTACATCACAGATTGCAATGACCCTTATTTTCATTATTGCGGTCATGCGTCTAATTAGACAGCCCCAATCTTAGGAGGAAGCAAAATGCCCCGTATTAAATGTCACTACATAGATTGCGTGTTCGTAGATGAAGGTTATTGTTCTGCCGCAGCTGTGGAGTTGGACCCAGACACTGGATGCGACACCTATTCTGCTACCGACGAAATCGCCAAAAAAGATGACGACTGGGATGAAGAAGAGGAAACCGAAGAATGGGACGAAGAAGAAGGCGACGAAGAAGATGATGACTGGCTGGATGAAGAAGATGAGTTTTAGTCTTTCGACATAGACGCCTCGTTCGCCCTTGGCTGAAAATTGAATTCGAAAAACAAAGAGCCTTCTCTGTATGAGGAGGCTCTTTTTACTGTATGAGAGAACACACTCATTGCATGTACTTATACAACAAGACACCCGCCGCAACAGCGAGGTTGAGCGAACTGACCCGCCCCTGCATGGGCAGGGATACTGTTACATCACATGCAGCCGTATGTTCTTTGGCAAGTCCCTTTTGCTCGTTTCCCAGTAATAATATCCAGGGAGTTTGCGGAACAAGGGTCTGATATTCCACATCGGCTTTGGCAGATGTACCGATCAGTTGATAGTCCCCTTTGCGGGTCCATTCAATAAATTTCTCAAAACTTGATTGAATAATTGGCTTCCAGAATAAAGTCCCCATGCTGGCGCGGACAACTGTGGGATGATACAGTTCCACACCGCCGTCGAGGAGAAAAAGCAGGTCTGCACCGACTGCATCCATGGTGCGGAGAATAGTACCAACATTGCCGGGATCCTGTGGTGCGACAAGCGCAACTGCGCGCGTAAATGGTTTGATATCCTTGAGTTGACTCTTCTTCTGTCGGACGATGGCAATAATCCCCTGAGGGTTTTCCTTGTCAGCCAATGATTCCATCACTTGTGCAGTAACAGGCTGGGGCTTGAACGAGAAACGGGAAATCAATTCATGGGCAAATGGACTGGTCAGCATCCCTGATGCATACAAAATGATTCAACATCGCCGAACCAGCCTCGACCACCTCGCCCACATGGTAAATCCCTTCGACAAGAAATAACCCGCTTTCATTCCGCGCCTTCTTTTGATGTAAAGCGCGTGCCTGCTTGATCAGTGGATTACTCGGACTGGCGATCAATGGTTTTTGCATATCCCTATTGTAAATGATTACTCAGCAGTCGCAACGATAAACTTCAGCAATTAAGCCGCAGATTTAATAAATTATGCAGAATTAAACAAAAACTCCCGTATGGTTTTTACCATTCGGGAGTTTTTGTTTGGTGATATGGGGTTATGGAGCAACAACAGTCAATTTGCCGACCATGCCCGCCATGAAATGACCTTCCGTACCGCAGACAACTTGATATTCACCCGGTTCGGTGGGAGCAGTAAAGGTTGCGGTGACACTCTTGCCTGGCTCTGCCTCAACTTCCCAGTAAATGTTGCTTTCATCTTCATCGCCAAAATTTTCACCTACAGTTTCGCCAAGCTTCATGATCACAAACTCATGGATCACCGCGCCATTATTTTTGGCATTGACAGTGATCTCCTGACCAGCTGGGATGGAAAATACATCCGGGGTAAATGTAAATTCCGAAAAGGTCATGTCGAGGGTGGTGGAAGCACCACCTCCGCCACAGGCAGACAAAACAAATACCGTAACAAACAAAAGTACGAACAAAGATTTTTTCATGCACCTCTCCTTTTTGGGTATTTAGGGTAAAGTTAGTGTACATTTTTTCTTCAAAAAAAGCAAGAGGCAATTTTCAAATTTCGTCTTCCATATTCGTCTCAATTTGGTTACACTCAGAGACAATTAAGCTTTAAAAATCTCGCCCTTATTGCTACTAAAAGGATATTCAATGACAACTCTTGTCCAAAAGACCTCCCAAGCCAGTTACTGGCAATATGCCCTTTGGCTCGCACTTTTCACCATATTTTACAATATCGCTGAGGGAGTGATCTCCATTTATTTCGGCGTCGGCGATGAAATCACTGACTCTCTTCGGCTTCGGCGTGGATTCGTTCATTGAGGTAATGTCTGGCATCGGGATTCTAGCCATGGTCATCCGTATTCGGCAAAATCCTGATGCTCCTCGATCACGGTTCGAAGTGACCGCCTTGCGCGTGACAGGCACAGCATTTTATCTGTTAGCTGTAGGACTCGGCGCAAGTGCCATTTACAATTTATTTACCGCGCACAAGCCAGAAACAACCCTGCCCGGCGTCATCATTTCGGTTGTTTCGATTGCGATAATGTGGCTGTTGGTTGCGGGCAAACGCAAAGTTGGGCATGCTCTCAATTCCGTTCCCATTCTTTCAGATGCAAATTGCACACTTGTCTGCATTTATATGTCTGTGATCTTGTTGGTATCCAGTTTAGTCTACGCAGTCACAGGTTTTGGCTTCGTGGACAGTATCGGAGCATTGGGATTGATCTATTTCTCGGTCAAAGAGGGGCGCGAGGCTTCTGACAAAGCCAATGGTATTGAATGTGACTGCGAGGATGAAGATTGTAAAGATTAGTTATCCCTCATCCCCAACCCTTCCCCCAACGGGAAGGGAGTCCCCTCTCCCTTCGGGAGAGGGCTAGGGAGAGGGGGGTCTCGGCGTTCGTTTATAATACTGTCCATGAGATACTTCCGCTGGTTGGTATGTGCGTTTCTGTTATTTCTAACGGCATGTCAATCGCATTCTTCTTCGGTCACAGTCATTGATGGTGACCAAATCAATCGTATTGAATCCAATGAAACAGATTTGAATCCCCTGCTGGAACAAGCGGGAGTTGTCCTGGCCCGAATGACCGCATACTTGTCAACGGGATCGAAGCACCACTCGATCAGACTAAACTGGTAGCTGATACGCTTACGATCCAAATTCGCCGCGCTGTGGCATTGACACTCATCACGCCGCAGGGACAGCAAACGCTTGAAACATCCGCGCTGACTGTGGGAGAAGCGTTGCGCGAAGCAGGTTTTTCGTTAACCAAAAGCAATTTGATTTACCTATCCGCTGAGACTCCCATCACATTACCGTTGACAGTCACTTTCACTCCCGCACGTGACTTTACGATCTTTGTTGGCGAGAATTTTATGAACATACGCTCAGCTGCGGGGACAGTTGGTGAGGTACTTGCTGAGGCTGGAATCCCCCTTGTCGGGTTGGATACCAGCACCCCGCTTGAGGGCGAAGCGCCGCCGTCCGATGGTCAGATCCGCGTGACTCGAATTTATGAAACCACCGATGTCACATTGGAGCCGATCCCATTCACAGAAGAAGTGACCTACTCTCCTGACGTGCCGTTTGGTGAGAAGAAAACGACCCAATCTGGTATGGAGGGTATCGCCATGATCCGCTCGCGGATTCGATACGCAGATGGAAAAGAAGTCAGCCGCGAAACCGAAGAAAGAACAGTGATACGCGAACCGCAGACTAAAATTGTGGCAAGCGGAGAAAAGATCGTGCTTGCGCCTGTGGGAGGAAATATTCCCGACAATTACTGGTACGCAACCGAAATGTACGCAACGGTTTATTCGCCCTGCGAATCTGGCACTGGCGGATGTTCCTATGGAACCGCAAGCGGCGCACGTGCCGGGCAGGGAATTGTGGCAGTGGACTATTCGATCTATAGTTATCTGGCCGGCATGAAGGTTTATATTCCCGGGTACGGCATAGCAACCATCGGCGACACAGGCGGCGGACCGATCATCGAAAGCGCGTTCGGTGTGCCGCGCACAAAATGGATCGACCTGGGTTTCAACGAAGGCGAGATGCGAGATATGACTGGCTGGGTGACTGTCTATTTCCTTGCGCCTGCGCCTGCTGAGATTCCGTATTTTTTGAAGTAACCGAACAGACAAAAAGTTTTACCGCGAAGAGCACATAGAGCGCGAAGATTTTTAAAAGGTTTTCCTTGCGTGATTCGCGTGCTTGGCGGTTCAAAATTTGAGACTTAAGTCTAAACCAATATGTCAAAAAAACAAAAAAACATTCTCGCAGTTCTTTCACTTGTGGCCTTCGTACTGATCAGCACGGCTGGATACGCCGTGTTGAAGTACCACCTGCACAGCAGCGGACTGCCGGCACCGTCAGTGACGACAATCTGGCGGATCCTGACCCGCGAGGGCCTGGTCACTCCCGAACCCCGGAAACGCCCGAAACGCAGCTACCTACGCTTCCAGGCCGACCTGCCCAACGAGTGCTGGCAGTCCGACTTCACCCACTGGCCGCTGGCCGACGGCACCGACACCGAGATCCTGACCTGGCTCGATGACCACGCCCGCTACGCGCTCAGCCTGACCGCCCACACCCCGGTCACCGGCGAGGACGTCGTGACCAGCTTCCGCGCCGCGGTCGACCTGCACGGCATCCCCGCCTCCACACTGACCGACAACGGGCTGGTGTTCACCACCCGATTCCTGCACGGACCCAACAACTTCGAACGGGAACTGGTCATCCTGGGCATCGAGCAGAAGAACGGCCGACCCAACCACCCCCAGACCCAAGGGCAAGGTCGAGCGCTTCCAGCAGACCCTGAAGAAGTGGCTGCGCGCCCAACCACCTGCCGCCACCCCCGCCGAACTGCAGAACCAGCTCGAGGTGTTCCGCGACATCTACAACCACCAACGGCCGCACCGATCCCTGGCCGGGCGCACCCCCGCGCAGGTCTACACCGCACGAGCCAAGGCCACCCCCACCGGAAGTGACGGGCACTGGCGCATCCGCCACGACAAGGTCGACACGACCGGACGGGTCACCCTGCGCCACGGCGGACGCCTGCACCACATCGGCCTGGGCAACGAACACAACGACACCACCGTGCGGATCCTCGTCCACGACCTGCACATCACCGTCATCAACGCCGACACCGGCGAGATCATCCGCGACCTGACCCTCGACCCCACCCGCGACTACCAACCCCTGGGCCGACCACCCGGCCCACCCAAAGGCAGCCCACAACGCGGCGGACGCAAGAAGAAGACACCCCACCGACATAAACGAAGTCGCGAGACACCTGTTAACGATGTCCCGCGACTTCACAGCCGTAGGGCGGGCGGGATTCGAACCCGCAACCTGACGGGTTATGAGCCCGCTGCTCTGACCAGTTGAGCTACCGCCCCGAAGGATCCCAGCCTAGGGGACGAGCAGGCCGTGGCGAGCAGTCTGCCCCAACACGGCGGCCCTTCGCCGACTCGGTGCGCCCGGGGTCTCGAGTACGCACTGCCTCGGATCAGGTGATACTCAGTGTCCATGGACTTCCTCCCCGCCGGTACGGATGGTCGCGGCGCGCTCCCGAGCGGTGGCCGACCCGTGCCGAGCGGATCGCCTGCCCCACGCACGGGGGCGTTCGGGGCCCTGCACACCCGCTGGCTCCTCCTCTGGGCCGGCGCGGGCGTGGCGCTGGTCTCGATCGCCTTCGAAGTGATCGGTGAGCTGGGGATCTCGGTCTCCGATGAGCTGCTGAGCACGATCCTCTATCTCCCCGTTGTCGCCTGGATCGGGATCGCGGTGGTTCGCCGAGGTGGCGTGCGGCTCGGGGCGCTGCTGCGCTGGCCGGCGCTCGGAACCTACTGGTTCGTGGTGGCCGGCATGCTGGTCGCCCAGTTCGTCTTCTCGCTGGCCGCCATCACCCTGACCGAGTTGGTCGCCCCGTGGATGGACGACTCGCTGGCGGGCGTCGGCCAGGGCAACCTGGCGCTCGCCCTGATCGGGATCGTGATCCTCCCCCCGCTCGTGGAGGAGATCACCTTCCGCGGGATCCTGCTCGAGCGCTTCGCTGTGAAGTGGCGCGTCGGTGTCGCAGTGGTGCTCTCCGCGGTCTTCTTCGGCATCCTGCATGCGGACCCCGTCGGCGCCGGCATGTTCGGGGTGATCACCGGGCTTCTCTACCTGCGGACCGGGTCGCTGTGGCCCGGGATCATCATCCACCTGGTCAACAACTCCGTCGCCCTGCTGGCCATCCGCCTCGTCGGATCCGATGTCGGGACCCAGGCGCCCGAGCTCTCCGAGGCGCTGCTGTCCGCGGGACTGTTCCTGCTGCTGAGCGTGCCGTTCCTCGTCTGGTTCATCGCGACGCACTGGCCGTCCCGGGCCAGCCTGACCCCCTACCAGCGCCATGAGATGCAGGCGGGGCTCCCGGCCCGGACGTTCGGATCGGTGGTGTGGTCAGGAGCCCCTGGGCCTGTGCACGTGCAGGTCACGAGGACGCACGTGGTCGTCAGCGATGCCCAGGCGTCACCGATTGCCGTGCTGCCGCTCGAGCGCGTGCAAGCGGTCTACCCGTCGAGCGGCTCCGGCGGCACACGGGCGGTGGTCCTGCTGCATGACAGCTCGTGGACCACGATGCAGGTTCCGCCCGGGGAACCACGGGTGAACCGAGCCCTCGCCCTGGCCCTCCACGAGCGAGCCGAACTCGTGGACCGCCACACGGCTGCAGCGACCACGTCATGGGGCGCGTAGCCCGGAACCGTGACCCGGTTGCGCAGTTTCGGCCCCAGCCAACTCGGTAGTTCCGGCTGCCCGGGTGACGAGCGGCACTGCTGGCTGTTGTGCTGTCGATTCCGACCGCAGGACGGTCGGAATCGACAGCACAACGCCCGCCGACGGGAGCACGGACGCCGGTCAGCTGCGGACGCGCTCGCTGCGGGGGTCGTACAGGGGCGTCAGCGACACCATCGCCGGCACGATCTCATTGCCCACCTGGACCGTCCACCGACCGGAGCCCAGCCAGTCGGCGTCGGCGGGTCGGTCGGCAGCGTCCACCATCGCCAGCCCGACCGACCCGCCGAGGGTGAACCCGTAGGACGCCGAGCGCAGGTAGCCCACCTCGACGCCGTCTCGGCGGACGACCTCGGCATGGAACAGCATCGGCTCCGGATCATCGAGCAGCACCTGCACGAGCCGGCGACTCGGCGGCCGGCCGGTCAGGGTCTCGCGGCGCGCCAGCAGCGCGTCCCGCCCCACGAACCCGCCCGGCTTGTCCCAGGCCACCGCGAACCCGAGACCGGCCTCGAGCGGATCGTCGGTGTTGTCGATGTCGTGGCCGTAGTCGCGGTAGGCCTTCTCCAGCCGCAGGCTGCCCAGGGCCTTGAGCCCGCAGTGCGCCAGGCCGAACGGCTCGCCGGCCGCGACGATCTCGTCGTAGGCGGCAACGGCCATCTCCGTCGGGACGAACAGCTCGTACCCGAGCTCGCCGACGTAGGTGATCCGCGTGCACCACCCGAGGGCGAACCCCAGGTCGATCTCGCGGGCCGCGCGGAAGGGGAACGCCGCATCGGACACGTCCGAACTCGTCACGGCAGCCAGGACGTCGCGCGAGCGCGGTCCCTGCACGGTGACCTGAGCCAGCCCCGAGGTGACGTCGGCGATCGACACCCTCGCCTCCCCGGCGTGCCGGCGCAGCCACGTCAGCACGTGCCGGTGCGCGGTATCCGAGGCCACGACCAGGAAGTCACCCTCGGCGCGCTTCGTGACGGTCACGTCGGCCTCGATGCGGCCGTTCTCGTTGAGCCACTGCGTGTAGGTGATCCGCCCGGGCTCGCCGTCGACCGCATTGGCGCTGAGGCGATCCAGCAGCGCCCCGGCGTCCGGTCCGGTCACCGAGAACTTCGCCATGAACGACATGTCGAACAGCCCCACGCCCTCGCGCACTGCCCGGTGCTCCGCGGCCCATGACTCCCAGAAGTCCGGTCGGCCCCACGTGAGCGACGGCTCGGACGGCACCGCCCCGGCCCCGGCGAACCAGTCGGTGCCCTCCCACCCGGACACGTCCTTGAACCAGGCCCCGTGAGCGGCCATGCGCTCGTGCAGCGGCGATCGGCGCAGCCCGCGGGCGGTGCGCATCGAGCGCCCGGGGTAGTGGCACTCGTAGACCATTCCCAGGCTCTCGACGGTGCGCGTGGCACGGTACTGCGGCGTGGCCTGGTAGGGGTGCAGGCGGTCGATGTTCACGCCCGTGACGTCGATGTCCGGGGAGCCGGTCGTGATCCAGTGCGCGATCGCCCGACCCCAACCGCCTCCGGTCAGGATCCCGATCGAGTTGAGCCCGGCGGCCACGAAGTAGTTGCGCACCTCCGGGGCCTCGCCGATCACCGGCTGCAGGTCGGGGGTGAACGACTCCGGGCCGCAGAAGAAGGTGTGGATGCCGGCGTCCAGGGTCGCGGGCACCCGGCTCATCGCCGCCTCGACGTAGGGGCCCATCCGGTCCCAGTCCGGTGAGATGGTCCCGAAGGAGAAGTCCTCGGGGATCCGCCCGACGTTCCACGGCGCGCACACCGTCTCGAACAGCCCGACCATCAGGCCCTCGCCCTCGGGGCGGATGTAGGTGAAGTTGCTCGGGTCCTCCAGGACCGGCCAGTCCGGGTCGACCTCGGGCATCGCCCCGGTGATCAGGTAGTAGTGCTCGGCGGCCTGCAACGGGATGCTCACGCCCGAGCGCTCGCCCAGCTGGCGGGCCCACATGCCGGCGGCGTTGACCACGTACTCGCACTCGATGTCCCCGACCGGCGTTCGGACGCCGACAACGGCTCCGTCGCGGATCAGGACGTCGATCGCCGGCGTGCCCTCCAGCAGCGTCGCCCCACGCATCCGGGCGCCCTTGGCCAGGGCCATCGTGACATCGACCGGGTTCACCCGACCATCGGTCGGCGTGTGGAACGCGGCGAGGATGTCATCGGTGCGAGCAGCCGGGAACAGCTCGCCGACGTCACGGGCGTTGATCTCGTGGACGTCCACCCCGCAGTGCCGGTTGAACGCCGAGACCCGCCGGTACTCCTCGAGGCGACCCTCATCGGCGGCGACCTCGATGAGCCCGATCGGGCGGAACCCCGTCGCCTGGCCGGTCTCCGCCTCGAGCCGGGAGTACAGGTCCTTGGTGTACATCCGCAGCTCGGTGGAGGTCTGGGACGTCGATCCGAACGTGACCATCAGCCCGGCGGCGTGCCACGTGGTCCCGGAGGTCAGCCGGTCGCGCTCGAGCAGCACGGTGTCGGTCCAGCCCAGCTGGGCCAGGTGGTAGGCGATCGAGGTGCCGATGATCCCGCCACCGATGACCACCACGCGGGCGCGTGCGGGCAGGGCGGGCCCGGTCGGGGCGGTCAGGTGGTCCGGGGCCGTCGGCTGATCGACGATCGGTGCGGGCATCGCGCTGCTGGTCACGGCCACGAGCCTAGTGACGCCGCTCAGCGCCCTCACGCCGATGTGCACGAGTCGGACACCGGTGTCCGTCGGGTGCCAGGCGTTGTCCGGATCCTGCCGTTCGCGACAGGGCAGGTCGGCAGAAGGGCGACCGGGAAGCGCGGCTGGGTCCGCAGCCGGAACATTCGCGCGACTGTGGCCTAGCCAAAACCACACACGTGTGATTATGCTCCCCTCAGGGATGGTCATCATCCGGTCGACGAGGACGCTGGGGAAGGCGAAACTCGCCGGGATCGGAGGTCGGCCATGGCCGTGCATATGGTTGCCGAGCGCCCGGGTCTCACCCGCGGTGTTCTGTTCGTGCACTCCACGCAGCGTGCTCTGTGCTCGCATCTGGAGTGGGCGGTCAGTGACGTGCTCGGGATGCGGGTGAGCCTCGACTGGCTGCCCCAGCCCGTGCTCCCCGGGCAGGTCCGCGGCGAGGTCTCGTGGCAGGCCAAGCCGGGTACTGCCGCGCGCATCACCTCCGCGCTGCGCCAGTTCAAGACTGTTCGCTACGAGGTCGCGGAGGAGCCGGGCAAGGGCGCTGAGGGCGAGCGCTTCGCCGTCACCCCGGAGCTCGGGGTGTTCCGGGCCACGATGGGCCCGCACGGCGACATCATGATCCACGAGGACCGGCTGCGCGCGATCCTGAACGCCGCCGGGGACGACCCGGCGGAGCTGCGCAACGGCCTGAACCTGATCCTCGGCGCGGCATGGGACGCCGAGCTCGAACCGTTCCGGCGTGCTGGCGATGGCGTGCCCGTTCGGTGGCTGCACCAGGTCGTCTGACCGGCCCCCAGTCCCTGGGTCCGTCACGGTTGCCGGCCCGACCGGCGGGTAGGGGTCCGTGACCCCAATCCGGGGGTCGGGACGAAGGGACCACCAGGATGAACGGACATCGACGCATCACCGCCCTGCTCGGGACTGGCCTGAGCCTGGCACTGGCGTTGGCGGCGACCCCACCCGCCGCCGCCGACGATCGAGAGCGGCACGGCGGCCGCGGGCATCACGACGGGTCACGGACGATCGCCGAGGGACTCACGGCGCCGCTCCTGGGCCTGGCCGTGGACCGCAAGGGCACGGTGTACGTGGCTCAGTCGTTCGTGGGCAGCATCACGGCCATCGACCGCCGGGGCGGGGCGTCCGACGTCGTCACGGGGAACGGGACGGGTGTCAACGGGGTCGCCGCGGGCGGGCACGGGTCGCTGTACTGGCTGGAGACCGGCATGGACCCGGCCGCCCCGCCCGTCGGGGTCCTCAAGCACCGCTCGAAGGACGGGACCGTGCACACCGTGGCCGACCTCGCCGAGTACGAGACGACGAACAACCCGGACGCGGGCAGCAGCTACGGCTTCCAGGGACTGGACCCCGCCTGCAAGGCGCTGTTCCCCCCGGTCGACCCCACCGATCCCGGGGCGATCAGCCCGGATCCGCAGCCGGGTGACGTCAATCCGAACCCGTACGCGGTCGCGCTGGGGGAGGGCGGCTCGGTCTACGTGGCCGACGCAGGCGGCAACGTCATCCTCCGCGTCTCCAAGCAGGGTGACGTGAATGTCGTGGCGATCCTGCCGCCGGTCCCGTTCGAGGTGACCCCGCAGGTCCAGGGCGCCCTGGGGCTGCCCGACTGCACAGTCGGTGCCACGTACAACTTCCAGCCCGTGCCGACCGATGTGGAGGTCGGCCCCGACGGGATGCTCTACGTCTCCAGCCTGCCGGGGGGCCCGGAGGACGACAGCCTGGGCTACCGCGGCGGGGTGTTCCGGGTGAACCCGTGGACCGGTGACGTCACGCGCGTCGGCTGGGGCCTGCTGGGTGCTGTGGATCTCGCGATCGACGAGGCCGGTCGGATCTACGTCGCCGAGCTGTTCGGGAACTCGATCACCCGGGTCGGCCCTGACGGGAACAAGCAGGTCGCAGCCCTGACCGCACCCGGTGCCGTCGAGTACTCCGACGGCCGGCTGTACGCCACGACGGGCAATGGGTTCGCCAGCTTCGGCCAGCCCGTGGCCAGCGTGGTCACGATCAGGCGGTAGCAGCGTGGCGGCTCTGCGTCCCGGCCAGTCCGGGCACGCAGGGGCCCCACGTGCCCGGGATCCCCGCTAGGCCAGGGAGTCGGGCGCGTCGAGCAGTGGCCGGTGGAACCAGACCGTCTCGCTGTCGGTGGTCATCCCCACCGACTCGTAGACCCGGGTGGCCCCTGTCGGGTTGGTGGCGTCCACATGCAGCAGCGTCGATTGCCGCCCCCGATCGCGGTCGTCGGCGATACGGGCCCGCAGCAGTGCGCGGGCCAGGCCCCTGCCCCGGTGACCCCGGACGACGCCGATGCTGGCGACATAGCCGGAACCCTCGCTCGCGTAGCGGTTGCTCCCGCGAGCGAACCCGACCATCACGTCGGCGTGCTCGGCGATGAGCCACTGCGTGGTGTCGTCGGTTGCGCCGCGGTTGTGCTCGAGCCACCGGTCGAACGCGATCGGGGTGAAGTCGAAGTGGTCGAGGAATGCTGCGCTGAAGGTGCGGTGCAGGGCTCGCAGGTCGTCGTCGCTGCCGTCGAACGGACGGATGGTGTAGCCGTCGGGAACCACCACGGCCGTGGGCTGCGTGCCGACCGGTGCGCGACTGTCGTGCTCGATGCGCATGCGCCAGAACCGCCGCACCTCGACGAACCCGCGGGCCTCGAGGTCGGCCCGCGTGAGCGTGTCGTTGGCGTGGCAGCCGGACTTCGCGACCGGCGCGGGGAGGTCTCGCGCCGTCCCGGCGGGGACCTCCGAGCAGGGCCGACCAGCGCGCACGCCCGGCGGCGAGGGCCGAGTCGATCAGGGCCCCCTGGATCTCGTGTGCCTGCGGATCGCCGGGAGCGCAGTAGACGTCCATCATCCATCCGCGGTCGCTGGCCAGGCCGTCGAAGACGATCAGCGCACCGACCAGATCGGGCCCGCGCCAGACCGTCGTGCAGCCGCGTGCCCACCCGCAGTCGGGGTCATCGAGCTCGTCGCGGATCTCGTCGACGTTGGTCGAGGAGTGCCCGCAGCCGGCGACGTCCGAGGCGCGCAGCAGGTCGGTGAGCGCAGGGAGGTCCGCCGGCGTGACCGGACGTGCCGCGAGGCCACCCGGGAGGTCCCGGATGGCCTCGGCGAGCGCGGCCACGGCTGGCGCGGTCGGATCGGTCACCCGCCGCCCTCGGTGCTGCCGGCGTCGGCGGCCGTCGGATCCCACAGGCGGTAGCGGTCGAGTGCCTCGCGGACCACCTCGCGGCCGACCTCGCCGCGTTCGGCCAGCGACAGCAATGTCCGCACGACGATCGACTCGGCGTCCACGAGGAAGTGCCGGCGCAGCGCCCCGCGGGTGTCGGACATGCCGAACCCGTCGGTGCCCAGGGTTGCGAAGTCGCCCGGGACCCACTTGCGGATCAGGTCGGGAAGGGCGTGCATGTAGTCCGAGACCGCGACGACCGGCCCCGGCTGCCCCGTCAGGCGCGTGGTCACGTAGGGCACGGTCGGCTCGCCCGTGGGCTCGAACAGGTTGTGCTTGTCCGAGGCCAGGCCGTCCTTGCGCAGCTCGGTCCACGAGGTCACCGACCACACGTCGGCGGCCACGCCCCACTGCTCGGCGAGAATGCCCTGGGCCTTCAGGGCCCACGGGACCGCCACGCCGGAGGCCATGATCTGGGCCTTCAGCGGGTGCTCGGCGGTCGAGCGGTTCAGCAGGTACATGCCGCGCAGCAGGCCGTCGACATCGAGGCCCTCGGGTTGCGGCGGCATCACGTACGGCTCGTTGTAGAGGGTGATGTAGTAGAAGACGTTCTCCGAGTCCTCGCCGTACATCCGGCGCAGGCCGTCGCGCACGATGTAGCCGATCTCGTAGGCGTAGGCCGGGTCGTAGGCCACCACCGCGGGGTTGGTCATCGCGATGATGTGGCTGTGGCCGTCCTCGTGCTGCAGCCCCTCGCCGTTGAGCGTGGTCCGGCCCGCCGTGGCACCCATCACGAAGCCGCGGACCATCTGGTCACCGGCCAGCCAGAACGAGTCGGCGGTCCGCTGGAACCCGAACATCGAGTAGAAGACGTACACCGGGATCATCGGCTGGTCGTGCGTGGAGTACGACGAGCCCGCAGCGGCGAACGACGCCACCGAGCCGGCCTCGTCGATCCCCTCGTGCAGGATCTGGCCGTTGGTGGCCTCCTTGTACGACAGCATCAGCTCGCGGTCCACCGACAGGTAGTTCTGCCCCTTCGGGTTGTAGATCTTCAGCGTCGGGAACAGCGCATCCATGCCGAACGTGCGCGCCTCGTCCGGGATGATCGGGACGAACCGGTAGCCGATGTCCGGGTCGCGGGTGAGGTCCTTGAACAGCCTCACGAAGGTCATCGTCGTGGCGACCTCCTGCTTGCCCGAGCCCCGGGTGACGATGTCGTAGGTCTTCTGCGGCGGTTGCGGCAGCGGCGTCGAGGTCGCCTTCCGACGGGGCATCGAGCCACCGAGGGCGGCCCGGCGCTCCATCATGTACTGGGTCTGCGGGTCGTCCGGTCCCGGCTTGTAGTACGGGGGCAGGTACTTGTCGAGCTTGTCGTCGGGGATCGGGATCTGCAGGCGGTCGCGGAACGTGCGCAGGTCCTCCAGCGACAGCTTCTTCATCTGGTGGGTCGCGTTGCGGCTCTCGAAGTGCTGGCCCAGGGACCAGCCCTTGATCGTCTTGGCCAGGATCACGGTCGGCTGCCCGGTGTGGCTCACGGCCGTGCGGTAGGCCGAGTAGAGCTTGCGGTAGTCCATGCCGCCACGCTTGAGCGCCCACAGCTCGTCGTCGGGGATGTCGGCGACCATCGCGGCCACCCGCGGGTCGCGGCCGAAGAAGTTCTGGCGCAGGAACGCGACGTCCTCGCCGCGGTAGGTCTGGTAGTTGCCGTCGGGAGTGTTGTTCATCAGCGCGACCAACGCGCCCTCGGTGTCCAGGGCGAGCAGCCGGTCCCAGCCGCGGCCCCAGATCACCTTGATGACGTTCCAGCCCGCACCCCGGAAGCTCGACTCCAGCTCCTGGATGATGTTGCCGTTCCCGCGGACGGGTCCGTCGAGGCGCTGCAGGTTGCAGTTGATCACGAACGTCAGGTTGTCCAGGCCCTCGCGCGCGGCGAGGCTGATGTTGCCCAGCGACTCCGGCTCGTCGGTCTCGCCGTCGCCGAGGAACGCCCAGACACGCTGCTGGCTGGTGTCCTTGATCCCGCGGTTGAGCAGGTAGCGGTTGAACCGCGCCTGGTAGATCGCGTGCAGGGGCCCCAGGCCCATCGACACCGTCGGGAACTGCCAGAAGTCCGGCATGAGCCGGGGGTGCGGGTAGCTGGGCAGGCTGCCGGCGGGGTGCGAGAGCTCCTGGCGGAACCCGTCGAGCTGGTCCTCGCTGAGCACGCCCTCGAGGTAGGCGCGGGCGTAGATGCCGGGGGAGGCGTGGCCCTGGAAGAAGATCTGGTCGCCGCCTCCGGGCGCGTCGGGGCCGCGGAAGAAGTGGTTGAAGCCCACCTCGTACATGGCCGCCGACGAGGCGTAGGACGAGATGTGGCCGCCCACGCCCACGCCGGGGCGCTGGGCGCGGTGCACCAGCATCGCCGCGTTCCAGCGGGTGGCCGCACGGATCCGGTACTCCATCGCCTCGTCGCCGGGGAAGGACGGCTCCTTGTCCGGCGAGATGGTGTTGATGTAGTCCGTGCTGCGCAGGGCGGGCACGCCGACGCTGCGCTCAGCCGAGCGGCGCAGCAGCTCGAGCATGAGGTAGCGCGCACGCGTGGGGCCGGCGTTGTCGACGACGGCATCGAGGGACTCGAGCCACTCGCTGGTCTCAGCGGGGTCGGCGTCGACATACTGGTCGGGCAGTCCACCGGGCATCAGCGGGTCGTAGTCGGTCACGTCGGGGAACCTCTCGGATCGTGGTCAGGTGCTCGGGGCAACTATTCCGCTTCCGGGCGGCACGTGCGCGTTGAGGTGTGCGTCGGCCCCTCGCGCGCACCATACTTGCGCCCAACGCCCCGCACGACCGTGCGGCGCGGGTGGCACGAGGTGAGGGGATACAGGTGGGTGCAACGGCCGACGACGCCGATCAGGCATCGGCGTTGGCCAAGCGGCTGGGCATGAGCTCGGGGCAGACCGTGCAGGAGATCGGGTACGACACCGACACCGACGATCTGGTCGCCGACGCCGTGATCGCCGGGACTGGGGAGCAGGCTGTCGACGAGGACTTCGACGGTGTCGTCGACGTGGTCCTGCTCTGGTGGCGTGAGGATGACGGGGATCTCGCGGACGCGATGGTGGACGCCAAGGCCCCGCTCGCCGACAACGGGGTGGTGTGGCTGCTGACGCCGAAGTTCGGGCGTTCGGGGGCGCTGGAGCCGGCGGACATCGCCGACGCTGCGGCCACGTCCGGGCTGCGGCGCACGACGTCGGTCACGCTGGCGCAGTGGCAGGCCGTCCGGCTCGTCTCGAGGTAGGTCGGGCAGGCCCGCGCGGCAGCCAGGGTGGCGGGCGGTCAGCGGCGCAGCCGGCCGAACAGCCCGCCCACCGCATCGACCACTGTCAGCGCGCGTCCGATGGCGCCCATCGGTGGGACTCCCGGCACCCCGTCGAGAACCGGTGCCAGGCGCACCATCCCACCGAGGTCGCGCACGTGCAGCTCGCCGGTGCGGTAGAGGTGGGCGACGTTGCCGCGCCCGCTCGTGGCATCGATCAGGATGCGCGTGGGCGCAACCGCTCCCGGGCCCATGTTGGGATCCTCCGGCAGCTCGGCCGTGCGCCAGTGGCCGCCGCGCGAGCCGACGCCGACGATGCGCTCCGGGGTGATCGCCATGAACGACCCGGTGATGTGCTTGCGCCCGGCCAGGGCTCCCGTGGTGTCGATCAGGGCGGTCATGCCGATGCCCAGGAGCTCGTCGGGGGCCGGGACGCCGCACTGCTCGAGGTCGAGTGCCGCGATGCTCAGCTGGTAGGTCATGGCGTTCATGACCGTGAGCACCGGCAGCGGACCCAGGGGCGAGGACGTGTGCACCAGGCCCCACATGCCGGGTCCGTCGGAGGCCAGCCATTCGGCCGTCGTCGCTCGCGCGGCCGACAGCCCCGACAGGATCTCGTCGAACGGCAGGTCCGCGGTCGCGGCCCGGACCTGCTCGTCGACGGCGTCGGCGTCGTAGTGCGCCGCGTCGCCGTCGTGGGCGTCTGCCAGCAGGTCGCTCAACCGCCGCCCGGACTCCCACTGCCCGAGCCGGGCGATCAGCTCGCGAGCCGTCCATCCGCCCTTGCGCGAGGGCGCATCGGGGTCGACCTCGGCGGCCACCTCCTCGAACAGCTCCCAGGCGCGGTCGATGTCGGCGGCGAGCGCCTCGAGGTCACCGGAGGCCAGCCCGTGCTCGTGGGGGTCCGGCTCGAGCCCTGGCGGGAGCGGGTGCGGGTCGGCCATTGGCCAATCCTGCCAGTGCCGTGCAGGATTGGCGCATCAGAGGTTGATGCTCGCCCCAAGGAGGACTGAGATGTCGGTCACGGTCGGCCAGGAGGCCCCGGACTTCACGCTGGTGAACCAGGACGGCGCGGAGGTCACGCTGTCCGGCCTGCGCGGACGCAAGGTGGTCCTGGTCTTCTACCCCTTCGCGTTCTCGTCGCTGTGCACCGATGAGCTGTGCAGCCTGCGCGATCGCCAGGGGGACTTCGACGACGACACGGTGCTCCTCGGGATCTCGGTGGACAGCAAGCATGCCCTCAAGGCGTTCAAGGCGGCTGAGGGCCTCGGGTACGACCTGCTCAGCGACTTCTGGCCGCACGGCGCAGTCGCCCAGGCGTACGGCGTGTTCCTCCCCGAGCGTGGCATGGCCACGCGCGCCTCGTTCGTCCTCGACCGCGAGGGCGTCGTGCGGTGGGCGGTCGTCGGCGGCACCGGCGACCTGCGTGACCCGGAGGACTACCGCGCAGCGGTCGCCGGGATCGCCTGACCGATCACACCGCCGCGCCGCCGCCGCGTGGGTGGCGACGTGGCGCTTTGGTGGTTGTGCGGTGGGTGCGTATCTTTGCCCGCGGGCCCGTGGCGCAGCTGGTAGCGCAACCCGCTTACACCGGGTAGGTCGTCGGTTCGAGCCCGGCCGGGCCCACGATGCAGGATGCGGGGACCAACGCCCCTAGCGGGGGGCCGTACGGGCCTGATAGCGCAGATACATGGACGCCGGCGAGCCGCAGGCACGTGTGATCCGCAAGGCCCCCGATGATCTTCGGGTGCCACCCCACCTCGACGACTACGACGCCGTGCGGGCGTCGTTCACCTGGGAGCAGGCGCGCGGCTGGCTCGACGGGTTGCCCGGCGGGGGCCTGAACATCGCGCACGAGGCCGTGGACCGGCACGTGGCGAACGG
The DNA here is from genome assembly GCA_963774745.1 of uncultured Actinomycetes bacterium. Classification (GTDB taxonomy): domain Bacteria; phylum Actinomycetota; class Actinomycetes; order S36-B12; family CAIYMF01; genus Prado023. The sequence goes on from CAVZGE010000009.1 coordinate 18,511, forward strand.
TCGCGGCAACCATGTGGCGCTGCGCTGCCTGGGCAAGGACGCCAGGACTTCGGACGTGACCTACGCCGACCTTGCCGCGCGGACCTCCGCATTCGCCCATGGGCTTCGCGGCCTTGGGTTGGCCCCGGGCGACCGCGTGTTCAGCCTCGTCGGCCGGGTGCCCTGGCTGTACGTGGCGATGATCGGGACCTTCAAGGCGCGCTGCGTGTTCTCGCCGCTGTTCAGCGCGTTCGGCCCGGAGCCGGTGCGCCAGCGGATCGCGCTGGGTGATGGTCGGGCGCTGGTGACCTCGGCCGACCTGTACCGCAGGAAGGTCGCATCCGTGCGCGCGGAGCTCCCCGGCCTCACCCACGTCCTGCTCGTCGATCCACCGGGGGTCGACGTGACCGACATCCCCGGGGCCGTCCACCTCGAGGACCTCGTCGCCGGCCAGCCCACGACCTTCGACATCGAGCCGACCGGCGTGGAGGAGCTGGCGCTCCTGCACTTCACCAGCGGCACGACGGGCACCCCCAAGGGCGCGATGCACGTGCACGGCGCAGTCGTGGCCCACCACGCGACCGGGCGCTTCGCCCTCGACCTGCATCCCGAGGACATCTACTGGTGCACCGCCGACCCGGGATGGGTCACCGGGACCTCGTACGGCGTGATCGCCCCGCTGACCGTCGGGCTGACGGCGCTGGTCGACGAGGGTGAGTTCGACGCCCGCCGCTGGTACCGCACGCTCGCCGAGCAGGGCGTGACGATCTGGTACACCGCCCCGACCGCGATCCGGATGCTGATGCGCGCCGGGACGGCGCTGCCGGGCGAGTACGACCTGTCGGCGCTGCGGTTCGTCGCGAGCGTGGGGGAGCCGCTCAACCCGGAGGCGGTGGTCTGGGGTCGTGACGCGCTGGGCCTGACCATCCACGACAACTGGTGGCAGACCGAGACCGGCGGGATCATGATCGCCAACTACGCGGCGTGCGACGTCCACCCCGGGATCGATGGGGCGGCCGATGCCGGGGATCACGGCCGGGGTGCTGGCGCGCGGCGACGACGGTCGCGCGGGCGTGGGCTCGGACGGCTCGGTCGCCGAGGTGGCCACCGATGAGATCGGCGAGCTCGCGCTGCGGCCCGGATGGCCCTCGATGTTCCGTGGCTACCTCAACGACGAGGCGCGCTACGCGACGTGCTTCGCGGGCGGTTGGTACCTCACCGGGGACCTCGCCCGTCGCGACGCCGACGGCTGGTTCTGGTTCGTGGGCCGTGCCGACGACGTCATCAAGTCCGCCGGGCACCTGATCGGCCCGTTCGAGGTGGAGAGCGTCCTGATGGAGCACCCGGCGGTCGCTGAGGCGGGGGTGATCGGGGTTCCCGACCCGTTGTTGGGGGAGCGGATCAAGGCCTTCGTCGCGCTCAAGCCCGGGGTCAGCCGTGAGCCGGCCGACCTCGACGTGCTGCGCCGGGAGATCAGCGCCCATGCCCGGCGGCGGTTGGGGCCCGCGGTCGCGCCCCGGGAGATCGCGTTCGACGACAACCTGCCCAAGACCCGGTCGGGGAAGATCATGCGCCGCCTGCTGCGTGCGCGGGAGCTGGGCCTGGCCGAGGGGGACCTGAGCACCCTGGAGGTGCCCGCCGATCCGGAAGGAGCACCCCGATGACCGCCGATGCGTCCCGCGACATGCGACTGCTGCGCGACATGCTGCTCGTCCGCCGCTTCGAGGAGCGCTGCGTCGAGCTGTACAGCGCCGGGTCGATCCGCGGCTTCCTGCACGTCTACATCGGGGAGGAGGCCGTGGCCACCGGCGTGATGTCGGCACTCGACTCCGACGACGCGATCGTCGCGACCTACCGCGAGCACGGGCACGCCCTGCTCAAGGGGATGTCCGCGCGTTCGGTGATGGCCGAGATGTTCGGCAAGGTCACCGGGTGCTGTCGCGGGCGCGGCGGATCGATGCACCTGTTCGACTCCCAGTGCCGGTTCTACGGGGGCAACGCGATCGTGGGCGGTGGGCTGCCGCTCGCGGTCGGGCTGGCGCTGGCCGACAAGCTGGCCGGCCGGGACCGCGTGACGGCCTGCTTCTTCGGCGAGGGCGCGATGGCCGAGGGCGAGTTCCACGAGTCGATCAACCTCGCCGCGATCTGGGGGCTGCCGGTGCTGTTCGTCTGCGAGAACAACCTGTACGCGATGGGTACCGCGCTGGCGCGCTCGGAGTCCGAGACGAACCTCGCGGTGAAGGCCTCGGCGTACGAGGTGCCGGCATGGACCGTCGACGGCATGGACGTGCGCGCCGTGGCCGAGACCTCGCGGCGGGCGGTCGATGCGATCCGCGCGGGTGGCGGGTCCGCACTTCCTCGAGGCGCGCACGTTCCGGTTCCGGGCGCACTCCATGTTCGACCCGGAGCGCTACCGCGAGAAGTCCGAGGTCGAGGCGTGGCGGGCCCACGACCCGATCCAGTCGTTGCGCGACCGGATGACCGCCGAGGGGGCGCTCGCCGAGGCCGACCTCGAGGCGATGGAGGCCGAGATCGCCGCGATCGTGGACGATGCGGCCGCGTTCGCCGAGGCCTCGCCACTGGAGGATGTCGGCGACCTCGACCTGTTCGTGCACACGCCGGGCAGCTCGGTCCTCCGGCCTGCCGCCGAGCGCGAGGGGGTGGCGTCATGACCGCGCGCAAGCATCCAGCAGCTGAGCCCGTAGGTGCTCCCGCTCCGGGTGCTGGCCCGGTCTCCAGCCCTGACCTCGTCGCCGGCCGGGTCACGGCACCGGAGCCGGCGACCCCGGCGCCCACGACCCTCGCTCCCACCACCCTCACCTACCGCGAGGCGATCCGGGAGGCGATCCGGGAGGCGATGCTCGCCGACGACCGGGTGTTCCTCATGGGTGAGGACGTCGGGATGTACGGCGGCTGCTTCGGGGTGAGCATGGGCCTGCTCGAGCAGTTCGGTCCTGAGCGGATCCGCGACACGCCCCTGTCGGAGTCGGCGTTCGTCGGCGCCGGCATCGGGGCGGCGCTGGGTGGGATGCGCCCGATCGTGGAGATCATGACCGTCAACTTCTCGCTGCTCGCCCTCGACCAGATCATGAACACCGCCGCTGCCCTGCAGCACATGTCCGGCGGGCAGTTCCAGGTGCCGCTGGTCATCCGGATGACGACCGGCGCGGGCCGGCAGCTGGCCGCGCAGCACTCGCACAGCCTCGAGGGCTGGTACGCCCACATCCCGGGCATCCGGATCGTGACCCCGGCGACCATCGCCGACGCGCGGGGCATGCTGGCCACCGCGCTGGCGGACCCCGATCCGGTGCTGATCTTCGAGCACGGCGGGCTGTACAACGCCTCCGGTGAGCTGCCCGCCGGCGCCGGTCCGGTCGACCTCGACTCGGCGGCGATCCGGCGGCCCGGCGTGGACATCACGCTGATCACGTACGGCGGGACGCTGGCGACAGCCCTGGAGGCGGCGTCCGCCCTGGCCGTGGACGGCGTCGACGCCGAGGTGATCGACCTGCGCACCCTGCGTCCGCTCGACGACGCCACGATCATCGGGTCGGTGCGCCGGACCCACCGGGCGGTCGTGGTCGACGAGGGGTGGCGCAGCGGGAGCCTGTCGGCTGAAGTATCGGCGCGGATCACCGAGCAGGCGTTCTACGACCTCGACGCGCCGGTGGGTCGTGTGTGCAGCGCCGAGGTGCCGATGCCCTACGCCCGGCACCTCGAGCTCGCCGCGCTGCCGACCGTGGAGGCGATCGTCGCCGCGGCTCGGCGTGCGATGCGGGGGGAGGCCTGAGCCATGGGCGAGTTCCGGATGCCCTCGCTGGGCGCGGACATGGACGTCGGCACGATCGTCGAGTGGCTGGTGAAGCCCGGCGACGCGGTGCGGCGCGGCCAGATCGTGGCGGTCGTCGACACGGCGAAGGCCGCCATCGAGATCGAGGCGTTCGAGGAGGGCGTGATCACCGAGATCCTGATCGGCACCGGCGTCAAGGTGCCGGTCGGGACCCCGTTGGCGATGATCGGGGCGTCCGCGCCCGCGTCGCTGCGTGGTGCTGACGATTCCGACCACGAGACGGTCGGAATCGTCAGCACGAACGCCTGCCGGGCCCCCTGCGCCTGGGCGCTCCTTCGCGGGTGGTCCCACCGGAGCACGCACGGGCCACTCCGCCCGTGCGGCACCTGGCCCATCAACTGGGGGTCGACCTCGATGCGGTCCCCGGCACGGGTCCCGACGGGCACATCACCCACGACGACGTCCTGCGCGCCGCACCGACGCCCCCGGCGGTGGCTCGTCCGCGCAATGGTGGATCGATCGGAGGAACGGGGGGCCGCGCGGCGGCGGGGCAGCGGCTGCGGGTCACGCCCCGCGCCAGGCGGATCGCCGCCGAGCGCGGTATCAACCTCGACGACATCGCCGGCCCCGGTTCATCCGCCCCCGGGTCAGCCGGGCCGGTGGTGGGTGCCGATGTCGAGCGTGCGGCCGACGCAGGTCCGGTGATCCATGCAGGTTCGGTGGCCTCTAGTGTCGGCAACCTGAATGGATCACCGCGGGGGGCGGCGTCCGCTGGTGGCGCGGACAGGAAGGCCGCGATGCGCACGGCGATCGCGAACCTGATGTCGCGGTCCAACGCGGAGATCCCGCACTACTACGTCACGCAGACGATGGACCTGGCGGCGGCGATGGCGTGGCTGCGCACCCACAACGCGACCCTGCCGGTCGCCAGGCGGGTCCTCCCAGCGGCGCTGTTCCTGCGGGCGACGGTGCTCGCCGCGACGACGGTCCCCGACCTCAACGGCCACTGGGTCGACGGCGCGCTCCTCCCGGCGCAGCGGATCGACCTCGGCGTGGCCGTCGCCACCCGCGGCGGCGGGCTGGTCACCCCGGCCATCCCGGATGCAGGCCCGATGCGGATCGACGAGCTGATGGCCGCCCTGTCCGACCTCGTCGTCCGGGCCCGGCGCGGCAACCTGCGCCAGGCGGAGATGGCCGGGGCGAGCATCACCGTGAGCAGCCTCGGGGAGACAGGCCCCGACGCCCTGTACGGCGTGATCTTCCCGCCGCAGGTCGCGCTGGTCGGCGTCGGCGGGATCGTCGAGCGCCCGTGGGCGGTCGATGGGATGCTCACCGTCCGCCCGACCGTCACCGTGACCCTCGCCGCCGACCACCGGGCCAGCGACGGGCGCACCGCCTCGGCCTTCCTGGCCACGTTCACCCACGCCCTGCAGAACCCGGAGGAGCTATGAACACCGAACGCGCGCACCACGTCCTGCTCGAGGCCGTCGGGCTGGTGGCTCCCGATGTGGAGCCCGCCGGGCTGGACCCCAGCGAGTCGCTGCGCGACCAGGCGGGACTGGACTCCATCGACTTCCTCGAGCTCGTCGCGCTGCTCGCCGACGCCCTGCACGCGGACATCCCCGAGGACGACTACCCGAAGCTGGACACGATCGACTCCGCGGTCGCCTACCTGGCGCCCAAGCTCGACTGAGGGCTACAGCAGGTCGCGGGCGACCAGCCAGCGCATCGACAGCCCGCCGACCGGGATCGGGACCCAGAACGTGACCAGGCGGTAGAGGAACACCGCCGCCAGGGCGGGCGCTGCTGCGACGCCGACACCGGTGAGGGCCGCCAGCAGGACCGCCTCGACCGCGCCGACGCCACCGGGGGTGGGTGCCACCGAGGCGGCTGACCCGACGGTCAGGTAGATCAGGCCGATCGTGGTGAACCCGACGTCACCGCCGAGCGCCCGCACGGAGAAGTACAGCGCCGCGATGTAGCCGACCTGCAGCAGCATCGCCCCGACGAACAGCACCAGCATCTTCATGGGGCTCGAGATGAGCGTGCGCATGGCTCCCAGCGAGTGCCGGACGGCAGGGACCACGATGTCGGCGACGAACGCCCGGAACCGCGGGATCGAGGCCACCAGGCCGAGCGCGGCGATCAGGATGGCCACCCCGATCGCGATCGTCTGGATCGACGGCAGCTTGTCGAGCTCCTCGCGCAGGGCTCCCGTGCTGCCGGCGACGACCGCCAGGAGGACCAGCAGGGCCACGTGCACCGCGCCGACGCCCACCTCCTTGGCTGCCGTCGCCGACACGGCGACCGGGGCGGGCAGGCCCTGCTTCTGCCCGAAGCGCACGTTCAGCCCGATGTGGGCGACGCCTGGAGGGGCGACCGCCCCGGCGAACGTCGCCGAGATCGCGGCCAGGAACGCATGCAGGAAGGGCACGTGGATCGGGAAGGAACCGGAGAGGGCCATCGCCGAGCCGAAGTAGGTGGCGATCGAGGCGACGGCCGCTGCCGCCACGAACTGCGGGTCCGCCGCGCGCACGGCCTCGATCATGCGCGGCAGGTCCGTCAGCTGGGGGAGCAGGACGTAGATCGCCACCGCCAGCAACCCGGCCATGACCAGCGTCCGGGGCTTGACCCGCTCGATCGGGGCGAACTCGGGTTCGGCGACGCCGCACGCCCTGGCAGCTGCGGCGACCAGGGCGTCCAGGCCCTCGGGCTGGGCCTTCACCGAGGCGCGGGTGGGCCGGGTCAGGGCGACCGGGACGAGGTGGCTCAGCCCGGTCGCGATGGCCGGGGCACCCAGCACCCGTACCGCCGACGCGACGGCCCGCTCGGCGCCGACGACCGCGTAGGTCGCCGCCAGGAGCTCGGCGATGTCGGCGCTCAGCGCGCCGTCGGAGGCCCCGGGCTCCCCGAACGAGAAGTCGATGACCCAGAGCCGGTCGTCGTCGCCCAGGATCCAGTTGGACAGCTGCAGGTCACGGTGGGCGACACCGGCGACCCGCAGGCGGGCGAGGACGTTCCACGCCTGGTCCAGGACATCGTCGGTGATCCGCGCGTCGGGCACCCGGTCCAGGGTCGTTCCCGTGGCCTCGGCGAACGCCAGGACCATCTCGTCGCCGGTTCCGATCGGGGCGATGCCCAGCAACGTCGGGGTCCGTGCGCCGGCACGCTCGGCGGCCATCGACATCATGGCCTCGACGGCCACGGCCCGGCGCACCGTCGAGTAGGCGACGTCCTCGCCCAGGTCGCGCATCCGGACCCGTCGGTAGGTCCGCAGCAGGCTGTCGGCCTCGTACTGCCCGGTCGCCACCACCTTGCAGTGCACCCGGGTGCCGTCCTCGAGGGTGGCCACGAACGGAATGGAGGCCGTCGCCGCCACCGGCGCGGGCTCGACGCCGACAGCATGGACGCCGATCCGGTCCAGGGCCGCCTGCACGCTCGTCGGGGAGGGAAGCACGACCTTCCGCCCGAACGCCAGCAGCAGCGCGTAGCCGACCACCCCGCCGATCCCGATCGCGAGCAGGATGTCCAGGGCGACGTCACGGGCGGTGACGATCCGCAGCAGCCCGAGCGTGGCCACGAACGCCCAGCCGAAGCGCCGCCACGCCCGGCTCAGGTGCGGGGAGAGCAGGATGACCGCGGTGACCCCGGTGGCCACGGACTGCGACGGCGGCCACGACCCGTACTGCTCGGTGGACAGCCCGACGTCGGGCAGCGCCGGGACGTCCTCGCCGGGCACCAGGCGCTGGGCGAGGGTGACCAGGATGCTCGTCAGGATCCAGCCGAGCGTGTAGATGGCCCAGCGGCGGAACCGTCGGGTGACCAGCAGCGCCAGCGGGACGCCCAGGAACAGCAGGACGGACAGGGCCTGGACGCCGACGATCACGAACCCGACGACGGCGTCGGGGAGGTGGGCGACGAGCTCCACGAGGTCGCCCTCGAGCCCGGCCGTGGTCTGCTGTGCGCCGCGTGCGGCCAGCAGCCCGATGGCGGTCACCGTCAGCGACCAGATCAGGCGCGTGATGTCGGCGGGGTCGCGGGCGAGCACCGACTCGGTCCGGGGGAATGGCTCCGCGGGGCGTGCCGAGCGCCGTGGCATGGCCCCTCCAGTCGTGACGTCGCGGCCCGCGTCCCACTGTGCGCCCGCTGTGACCCGGGGCGATCCTACGGTGATCGGGGCTGCCGCTCGTGTCCGGCGGGTAGTCTGCGGGACGTGCCCGACCCCACCTCCACCGCGACGCTTCGCGATGTCGTGACGCTGCTGCATCGCCGCTACGACCCGCGCACGGCCGACTCCTGGGACCGCGTCGGGCTGGTCTGCGGTGACCCCGACGAGCCCGTCGAGCAGGTCATGTTCGCCGTCGACCCGGTGGCCGCCGTGGTCGACGAGGCGATCGCCGATGGTGTCCAGCTGCTGGTGACCCATCACCCCCTGTTCCTGTCCGGGGTGCATGGGATCCCCGCCGATGATCACAAGGGCCGGGTCGCCCACCGGCTGGTCCGCGCCGGGATCGGCCTGCTGGCCGCACACACGAACGCCGACAACGCCCGGCCCGGGGTCTCCGACGCCATCGCCACGGCGCTGGGGCTGACCGGGGTCACGCCGCTGGAGCCCCTGGACGCGGAGCCGGACCCGATCGACAAGTACATCGTGTTCGTCCCCGTCGCCGACACCGAGGCGCTCATCGACGCGATGGCAGCAGCGGGCGCCGGCCGGATCGGGGACTACGACCGTGCGGCGTTCTCGGCGCCCGGTACCGGCACGTTCCGACCGCTGGCGGGCGCGAACCCGACGATCGGGTCGATCGGCCGGATCGAGTCGGTCCCGGAGTCGATGCTGCAGATGGTCGCCCCGCGTCGTCGGCGCACGGCTGTCATCGCGGCCCTGCGTGCGGCGCACCCCTACGAGGAGCCGGCGTTCGACGTGATCGAGCTGGCCGATGTCCCGAGCGGCCGAGGCGGGGGCCGGGTCGGGGACCTCGCCGAGCCGATCACGCTCGCGGGCTTCGCCGAGCTCGTCGCTGCCACGTTGCCGAGCGTCGCACAGGGCGTGCGCGCGGCCGGCGAGCCGGACCGGGTCGTCCGCCGGGTGGCGATCTGCGGCGGTGCCGGTGACTCCCTGCTCGGTGCCGCCAGCGCCAGCGGGGCGGACGTGTACCTGACCTCGGACCTGCGCCACCACCGCGCCAGTGAGCACCTCGAGGCCGGTGGCTGCGCGCTGGTCGATGTCGCGCACTGGGCGGCGGAGTGGATGTGGCTGCCGCAGGCGGCCCGGATCCTCGAGCAGGACGCCGCCGCCGCCGGGTTCTCGGTGGGCACTACCGTGTCCACCACCGTCACCGATCCGTGGACGTTCCACGTGGGGAGGCCCACCGATGCGCGCTGATGCCGCTGCCCAGCTCCGACTGCTCGACCTGCAGGCCCTCGACACAGTCCTGGGCCAGTTGGCTCACCGTCGGCGCGGGGTCCCGCAGGTCGCTGAGCTGGCCGCCCTGGAGGCCCGCGCCGGTCAGTTGCGCGACCACGAGGTGGCCGTGCGCACCGCGGTGTCCGACCTCGAGCGCGAGATGGCCAAGGCGGAGGCCGACGTGGCGCAGGTCCGGGAGCGGATCACCCGCGACCAGGCCCTGCTCGACGCCGGAACGGTGGCCTCCGCGCGCCAGCTCGAGGACCTGCAGCACGAGATCGGGAACCTGGCCCGGCGGGTCAGTGCCCTGGAGGATGCCGAGCTCGAGGTGATGGAGAAGCTCGAGGACGCCCAGGCCCGTGCGGCGGCGGCCGCTGCAGCCGTGGCCGAGCTCGCCGACGCCCGGCTGGCCGCCGAGCGTGCCCGGGATGCGGCGTTCGCCGACATCGATGCCGAGGTCGCCCGCGTCAGCGGCGAGCGGGCCCGGGTGGCCCCGGAGATCCCGGTCGACCTCCTGACGCTCTACGACCGCATCCGGGGCGAGTCGGGCGGGATCGGTGCCGCCCCGCTGCATCGCGGCCGCTGCCAGGGCTGTCAGATCACGCTGACCCCGGCCGACCTCGGCCGCATCCGCGCCGAGCCGGCCGACGAGGTCGTGCGCTGCGAGGAGTGCCGGCGGATCCTGGTGCGCACCGCCGAGTCCGGCCTGTGAGGAACCTGGTCATCGAGGCCGATGGCGGGTCGCGGGGCAACCCCGGCCCGGCGGCCTACGGGGCTGTCGTGCTCGACGGGCGCACCGGCGAGGTCCTCGTCGAGCTCGCCGACTACCTGGGCATCCAGACGAACAATGTCGCCGAGTACGAGGGCGTGACCGCGGGCCTGGCCGCCGCTCGGGAGATCGACCCGGAGGCGCGGATCGAGGCGCGCCTGGACTCCAAGCTCGTCGTCGAGCAGCTGTCGGGCGGCTGGGCGATCAAGAACGCGAAGCTGCGCGAGCTGGCCCTACGTGCGAAAGCCCTGGCACCGCCGGACCTGGTCCGGTTCACGTGGGTGCCGCGCGCGCAGAACAAGCGCGCCGACGCCCTGGCCAACCAGTCGCTGGATGCGGCCGCCGCCGGGCGCCCGGCGCGGATCGAGCGCTGGAGTCGTGGTGCTGGTGACCCCGACATCTACGTCGACGTCGCCGATCACCTCGGGGCGCAGGCGCAGGCGGAGGCCGACGGCCAGGCGGCCGCCGGGGCGGGCGAGGCTCCCGGCTCGTGGATCAGCGGGGCAGCGGCGGCCGAGGAGGGCGCGGCCCACATCCGGGCTGCGCTGCGCGGGGAGCCGGCTCGCCCCAGCGCGACCGGTCAGCTCACGTCGCCGGCGCCCAGCCCGACCCGCCCACCCAGCGTTGGGAGCGCCCGGCCCGCGCCCTCGGGCGCAGCCGCCAGGCGGATCGTCGGATGGTCGCGCGCGGACCTGGGCGCCCCGACGACCCTGCTCCTGGTGCGCCACGGCGTCACGCAGCAGAGCGTCGAGCATCGCTTCTCCGGGATGAACGGGTTCGATCCGCCGCTGATCGACCTGGGCATCCGCCAGGCCGAGGCCGCCGCCGAGGAGCTGGCGCGACGCGGGGGTGCCGAGGTCATCGTCTGCTCCCCGCTGCAGCGCACCCGACAGACCGCCGCGATCATCACGCAGCGGCTCGGCCTGGGCGACCCCGTCGTCGTCGATGGGATCGCCGAGGCCGACTTCGGCGAGTGGGACTCGTTGAACTTCGCCGAGGTCAAGGAGCGCTGGCCCGACGAGCTGGCCGCCTGGATGGCCTCGACGGAGGTGGCCCCGCCGGGTGGTGAGTCCTTCGCGCAGGTGCGCCGGCGCGTCGATGCCGCCCGTGCCGAGATCGTCGAGGCGTTCCCCCGCAAGCGGGTGCTGGCCGTGAGTCACGTGACGCCGATCAAGGTGCTGGTCCAGCTGGTGCTCGAGGCGCCGGCGTCGAGTGCCTACCGCTTCGAGCTGGCGCCCTGCTCCTTGACGACGTTGGCCTGGTGGGCCGACGGGATCAGCACGGTCTTCGGGATGGGGGAGTCCGGGCACCTGCACGGGGTCATGCACGAGACCGCCTAGCTGGTCGCAGCTCCCGGCGTGTCATCACGGGGGCGGCGTCGGCCTGTGCGAGTCTCGGGACTGCTGCAAGGGTTGGGGCTCCTCGATGGTTGAGATCGAGGAGCCCCATGTTCCGTTCAGAGCGTGATGGGTGTCTGGCCTGACGCTCTCGCGTCGGTGATTGTCCGTTCCGGCGATGTTGTGTGATCTGCGGCTGCCTGGTGGCTGCTTGCTAGGCCTTTCGCTTCCTTGAGTGCGGTCAACCGTGGTGTTGATCCGCTTCCCTTCGGTGAGCTCGACTTCCCAGTCGTGTTTCCTGCTTCGCTGATCTCGTCGGAGGAGCTGTTCACTTGTCGGTCAGACGATGTATTGCTCTGTTCGGAACACGACCCACGGTAGGCCCGGCGGTCCCTGGATGCAATACCTGCGGAGGTACTTCTTCCCGGCGCGGCTGCTCGCGTCCCGGTGCCTGTCGCGCGTCGGGCGTGGCGACGGTGCTAGGCATGACCCCACATCGCGACACAGAGTCCGGGAGGGTGAGCAGTGGGCAGGAGCAAGGGCAGGACCAAGGAGGTCAGGTTCACCTCGGGCAACGTCCGCGAGCAGTATGTCGTCGGAGCCGGGTTCGACCTCTCGGCGATCGATCCCGAGGTGGTGGCCCACGGTCCCGAGGACCGGGACGAGGCGCGCGCGGCCTGCACAGCCCTCGAGGCGGAGGCCTCCGAGCTGCACGAGAAGCTGTGGGCGGAGTCCCGCAAGGGCGGCAACCGGTCGGTGCTGGTCTGCCTGCAGGGGATGGACACCTCGGGCAAGGGCGGGGCGACCAAGGCGATCGATCGCCTGCTCGATCCGCTCGGGTTCTCGGTGACCGGCTTCGGCGCGCCCACCGACGAGGAGAAGCAGCACGACTTCCTCTGGCGCCACGAGCGGGCGCTGCCCGAGGTCGGCAAGGTCCGGCTGTGGGACCGCTCGCACTACGAGACGGTCCTGATCGAGCGGGTGCGCGGGTTCGTCCCGGAGGAGACCTGGCGCGCTCGGTACGACCAGATCAACGAGTGGGAGGCCGGGCTGGCCGAGCGCGGCGTGACCGTCATCAAGTTCATGCTGCACATCTCCCGCGACGAGCAGGAGCAGCGGCTGCTCGAGCGCCTGGCCGACCCCACCAAGCACTGGAAGTACAACCCGAGGGACATCGACGAGCGTGGGCTCTGGGACGACTACCAGGCCGCCTACTCCGACGCCCTGACCAGGTGCTCCACGGAGGGCTCCCCCTGGTACGTCGTGCCGGCGAACCACAAGTGGCACCGCGACTGGATCCTGTCCAACGTGGTGGTCGAGACGCTGCGCGCGCTGGACCTGTCCTACCCGCCGGGCGACTTCGACGTGGCGGCGGAGGTGGCGCGCGTCAGGGCGAGCTGATGGCTGTCAACGTGTTCTCCGCATCCGTCCCGATCGAGGTTGCCCGAGCCGGGCTGGAGCGCGTGCGCGCCGATCACGAGGTCGCCCTGGGGTTCCCCGAGGAGGTGCTCGCCGAGGCGCAGGCCGCGATCGCCGCGTACGTCCTGCCGCCGAGGGACCTGACTGGACCTGGGCTTCGTCACGCTGGACCCGGCGTCGTCCACGGACCTCGACCAGGCGTTCTGCATCGAACGGGCGAGGTCGGGGTTCCGGGTGCTTTATGCGATCGCCGACGTGCCGGCGTTCGTCGCGATGGGCGGGGCGCTCGATGCCGCGACCCGGCGGCGGGGGGAGACGGTGTACTGCCCGGACGTCAAGGCGCCCCTGCACCCGCCGGCGCTGTCCGACGGTGCCGCCAGCCTGCTGCCCGACCAGCTGCGCGGGGCGTATGTCTGGGGGTTCGACGTCGATGACGCGGGCGTGGCGACGTTCACGGGGTTGGAGCGCGCGACGATCCGCAGCCGCGCGAAGCTGGGGTACGAGCAGGAGCAGGAACGCCTCGACGAGGGGTCGGCGCACCCGCAGGTGGCGCTGCTGCGGGAGGTCGGGATCCTGCGCCAGCGCCAGGAGGCCGACCGGGGGGCGGTGAGCCTGCCGAGCCTGACGCAGGAGGTCCACGCCGAGGAGGGCGGCGGGTTCACCCTCGACTACCGGGTGTCGGTCCCGGTGGAGGACTGGAACGCCCAGCTGTCGTTGATGACTGGCATGGCCGCGGCGCAGGTCATGCTCGACGGCGGGATCGGGATCCTGCGCACGATGCCGGAGGCCGGCGAGGACGACCGGGCTCGGGTCCGGGCCAGCGCGCGCGCCCTGGGCATCCGCTGGCCCGACGAGATGGGCTACCCGGAGCTGATCCGCTCCCTGGACCCGAGGAACCCGCAGCACGCGGCGTTCCTGGACAACGTCACGCTCCTGCTGCGCGGCGCGGGCTACACGGCGTTCGACGGCTTGCGCCCGCAGCTCACGAGGCATTCCGCGATCGCTGCGGAGTACGCCCACACGACCGCGCCCCTGCGGCGGCTGGTCGACCGGTTCGTGCTGTCGGTGTGCCTCGCGCTGGTCGAGGGACGTGCGGTGGACCCGGCGATCCGGGAGGCGCTGCCGCTGGTCCCGGGCCTGATGACCGCCGCCAACCGGCGATCGCGCGCCGTCGAGCGGGAGTCCTTGGACTTCCTGGAGGCCGCGCTGCTGGCCGGGCGTGAGGGGGTGGCGTTCCGCGGGGTCGTGATCGAGCAGCGCCGCGATGACGGCATCGTGCAGCTGTCCGACCCGGCGATCACCGCCCGGTGCCGGGGCAGGGACCTGCCCGTGGGGGAGTGGGTGGATGCGTGGCTGTCGGTGGCGGACCCGCAGACCCGCTCGGTCGTGTTCGACGTGACGCCGCGCTCGAAGCGGACCTAGGGTGGGTTGATGGCTGACGAGGAGATGCAGAGCTGGGCGCAGCGGGTGTTCGCGGTCACCCTGGTGGTCGAGGATCTCGATGCGGCGCGGGAGTTCTACGGACGCGCGTTCGAGCTGCCCGAGCACTACTACAGCGGTGACTCGGCGGTGTTCAGGTTCGGCGACCTGCTGATCAACCTCCTGCAGGCGGACAAGGGCCCTGGGCTCCTGGACCCCGTGCCGGTGGCCCCGCCGGATTCCGGGGTGCGGGTGCAGCTGACCGTGCCCGTCGAGGACGTCGACGCGGTCGCCGCCGGTCTCCTCGCGCGGGGCGTCGAGCTCCTGCGCGGTCCCGAGGACCGCCCATGGGGTCCGCGCACGGCGAGCTTCCGAGACCCCGGTGGCCACGTGTGGGAGATCGCCCAGCGCTGAGCGGCAGCGGGCAGCCGCGGCCGGCGCCGCCATTGGCGCGAGACGGACACCTGTGTCCGATCTGGGCCAGAGCTTGTCCGATCCGCGCCAGACTCGGCCCGGCCGGGCGCGAGGTGACGGACAGGGGCGCGTGCGGCTACCCTTCGAGGGCGGATGAGTCGGTCGGGCGGCCGCGGCGGCACGATCCCTCGGGGTCGGCGTCGTCGAGGAAAGTCCGGGCTCCACAGGGCACGGTGGTGGGTAACGCCCACCCGGGGTGACCCGCGGGACAGTGCAACAGAGAGCAGACCGCCTCGCGCCCCTCGGGGAGCGGGGTAAGGGTGAAACGGTGGTGCAAGAGACCACCAGCGCCCCAGGTGACTGGGGCGGCTATGCAAACCCCACCCGGAGCAAGGTCAAGAGGGACCGGCGTTCGCGTCGGGACTGCGTGAGCGTTCGAGGGTGGCCCGCCCGAGCTCACGGGTAGACCGCTGGAGGCTGTCGGCAACGGCAGTCGTAGATGGATGGCCGCGCACGGGTGTTCCGGTGACGGACCCCATGGACAGGACCCGGCTTACAGACCGACTCATCCGCACCCCGGTCTGACCTGCGACGGGACTCTCTGGCAGCTAGGCCAGTGCCTTGGCCTTGATCTGGTCGAACTCGGCCTGGGAGATCGCGCCGCTGTCGAGCAGCCCCTTGGCGGAGCTGATCTGGTCGGCTGCCGAGCCGCCGGATCCGGCCACGGACTTGATGTACTCGGCCTGAGCTGCCTGCATGTCCCTGGCCTGCTCGAGCTGGCGCTCCTGCATGCCCTTGCCGCGGGCGATGACGTACACGAGGATGCCGAGCCACGGGATGATGATGACGAAGAGGATCCAGAAGGTCTTGCCTGCGCCACCGAGATCCTTGCTGCGGAAGATGTCGCCCAGGACCCAGAACAGGCACATGAACCAGGCGAAGAAGAGGAAGAACTCGAACAGGGCGAGCAGGAACGAGCCGTTGTCGTTGAACATGGGGCACCTTTCGGGATGCGTGTGATCAGGGGAACAGCGATCGCCAGAACTGCCGGCGCGTCACGACGGGTGCCGTCGTGCGGTCCTGTACGCGCAGCGAACTGGCAAGCGCATGGTGGCCAGTGTCTGCGGTCACCGCGCTGCTCGCGTCATCCGAATCGGATGAGCGGTCGTCAGTCGCGCACACTCTCCTCCAGCTGGCCGAGCTGGCGAGCCCGGGTGACGGCTTCGTGTCTCGTCGACGCGCCCAGCTTCCGGTAGATCGCCAGGGCGTGGGTCTTGACCGTGTTCCCGGAGAGGAACAGGTGCTCCCCGATCTGCCCGAAGGTCAGGTGGCTGGGCAGGAACTGCAGCACGCGGATCTCCGCCGCGGTCAGGACATTGGCCGGCAGGCCGTCGCCGATTGCTGTTCGCAGGGTGGCCTCGGCCTCGGCCAGGAGGTCGGCGGTGAGCCATTCCGCCAGGTCCGGGGTCATGGCTGCTCGCGCCTCGCCGATCAGCTGCCGCGCCATGGGGCCCTCGCCCAGCAGGGCCGCAGTCCGGGCCTGGATGGAACGGCCGGAGACCGCGAACCAGGGAGCGATGCCGGTCAGCTGGGCGGTCAACCGTCGCGCGGCCTGCAGCGTGCTGGTCGCCCTGTCCGTCTCCCGCAGCAGCGTCTGGGCGAGCGCCAGGCCGGTCAGCGTGTGCGCGGAAGTGGCCAGGCGATCCAGGTCGTGCTCGTCGATGATCGCCGCTGACTCGGCCATCAGCCCGGCCCCTGCCTTCACGTCACCGGACATGAGGGTGAGCATGCCGAGCACGGAGATCGCGTCCGCTTCGATCAGCGGCACATCGAGGGCTCGGGCTGAGCGTTGGGCGTCGGCCAGCACGGTCGCTGCGGCGTCGAAGTCCCGCTTGAGCACCAGGGAGATTCCGGTCAGGAAGATGGCTGGGGGTCGGAAGGCCGAGTCCGCGGGCAGGCCCGGAACGGCGGCGGTGGTCAGCTCCTGCATCTCGTCCACCGTGCACCGGCCGATGAGCGCGATCAGGACCGCGAAGGAGGCGGCGTACGGGTCATCCGAGAGGTGCTCGCGCCAGGCGCGACCCGCGTGACCCTCGGCACGCACGGCCCAGTGCTCCCGGCGGTCGACGTCCCCGATCTGCAGGCCCAACCACGCAGCGGACAGCGTGAGCCATCGGTCGCTGGCGACCTGCCGGTCGGACAGGCCGGTGAGCCAGTGCTGGAGGCGATCGGGGCGGCCGGCGCCGATGCATCCCCCGATCCCGGACCACACGAGGTGCCCGACCTGGCCCAGGTCGCCTGCAGCCTTGGCGTGCTGGATGGCGGAGTCGAGGTCGCCCGAGTCGTCGAACCATCGGGATGCGCGCAGGTGCAGGGCGGCCACGGCCTCTGGCTCGGTCGTGGCCAGCTGCGCGCGCAGCGCCTCGGCCAGGAGGTGGTGGTACCGGTACCGGTGCTCGCGGGAGTCCAGCGCGATGACCAGGCGGTTGGCCGCACTCACGCGCGCGAGCATGCGCGCAGAATCGGACCGTTCCAGCACGCGGTCGCACAGTGCTGGTACCAGCTCCTCGAGGATGGACGTGCGCATCAGGAAGTGCCGGGTCTCCTCGTCGAGCGGGTCGAGGACCTGCCATCGCAGGTAGTCCAGGATGGCCCGGTCGGAGCCCAGTGGTATCGGCACCGGCGTCATCCGGGTGGATGCGCCCCTGTCGCGCAGGGCCAGCGCATCCAGGTACAGGGCGACCGCCCACCCCTCGGCATGCTCCGTGGCCTTGGCCACCTCGTGGTCGGCCACATGGAGCCCCATCCCGGCGAACAGGTCGATTGCCTCCAGGACGCTGAAGGCGAGGTCGTCGGGGCCGAACTCGCGCACGCTTCCCCGGGCGCGTGCGGGCGCAAGCCAGGCCGGGGCGGGCTCGCGCGACATGAAGGCGACCGCCGAACCCTGCGGCACGCCGTCGACGAGGGCCGCCAGGAGCTGGTGGCAGGCGCGGTCCGTGAGCAGGTGAAGGTCGTCGACGACGAGGACGTAGGGAATGCCCCGGTTCCCGGCCAGGGCCGCCAGGGCTGCGGGCAGGAGCGTGGAGAAGGCTGGTTCCGCCGCTGAGGCAAGCGCACGGGTCTTGCGCGCCGGGGGACCGAGTGACTCCAACGCCGTGACCAGGGCCCGCGCGAACGTCGTCGGCTCCGCCAGCGCGGGAGAGAGGGTGACGACGCGGCGCGGGCGGGGGTCCACGGCCGCCCATTGCCCGACCATCGTCGACTTGCCGGCGCCTGCGGGGCCACTGACGAAGACGACTGTCTGGCCGCGGTCGGCCAGGAGCTCCTGCAGCAGCCTCAAGCGGACGACCAGACCAGGGTGAGGTGCCGAAGGGCCCGAGGCGAGTCCGGCGCTCACCTCGAAGGATGCGCCCTGCGTCATGGAGGCTCCCTGCTGATCCGGTCTCGGCTTCGGAGGAGTCCGAGGGATGGGTGCGGACATGGTCGCAGCACATCGCCGGAAGGGAAACCGCAGAGACGGCCGCAGCAGCAGACGAAGGGAGCGACGACCCCCTGGAACTCGACCGCCGTCCGCGGTCGCTGGACGCCCGCGTTCATCCGATCCGGATGAGGACGAGTCCGGCCCCGTCGGCTGGGATGGCCCGATGAGACGCGCGCGGGCGACTGTCATCGGCGGGATCGCTGTCACCGTGGCCCTGACCGGGTGCACCGGGTCGGCCACAGACGCCACCGGCAGCGCGACGGATCGGGCCTCGGCCAGCGCGGCCGCCTCCGCGGTGAGCTCTGCGCGCGCAGCCGTCAGCGGGAACGTGTGCCCCATGGCGATGGACGCATCCGAGGCGGACTACTACCCGATCCAGCCCAGCTTCTCGGCCGGCTACTCGATGACGGCCCAGTCCCTGAACGACACGACCAAGGACTGGGCCTACGTGGTGTCCGGTGACTTCCCGTACTCCAACTGGATGGCGTGGTACCTCTACACGACCGCCGGCGTGCCGCTGGTGAAGGTCTCGGACACGGCCATCCAGCCCGATGCCGGGTCGACGAACCCCTTCGTCCCGGGGAACAGGATCCTCGCGGAACCGCGCAGCTACCACATCTACTTCATGCCGGCCGACACCCCGGCGAGCGTCGTGTCCTCGATGCAGGCCGACGGCAGGAACGTGGCGCTGATGCCCGAGCAGGGGTCGACCCCGGGGGTGACCATGGTGAGTCGGAGCTACTGGTCGTTCGGCAACGATGACCTCGGCGACTACGACCGGTTCGGGTACGGCGGGCCGACGGACACGCCGGTCCATACGATCACCGCGGTCCTGACCGACCCGGACACCGGCGAGCTCACCGAGACCCCTGTGGATGACTGCGGCGCGCAGAGCGAGCTGCCCGAGGCGATCTGGTACGACCCGGAGACGAACCGCCCGATCATCACGTTCAAGGACACCGACCCGCCCGGCGGGGAGGAGTTCAACGACCTGCCGCGGTTCCTGGTCCAGGCCGGGTCGGGCGCGGGCACGGTGGGCGCGGAGTTCCCGCCGTCGCCGGAGCCCGACCAGGTGCAGTTCTACCGCAACGTGGCCGCCCACGCGCCGTATGCCGACATCAGCTCCGCACCGCCCGCGGGCGACCCACCGGATGCGTGCGGCGGCTACGTGATGGCCAACCTGCCCAACGACGTCGTGTCCCTGGTCCACATCCCGGCGGTGCCCAGCTTCCCCGACTACACCGGGGCCACCGCGGACACGGTCAACGAGTCCGACGACTACGACGTGCAGTTCTACAGCGTCGTGATCTACGGGGCGAAGAAGCAGCTCGACGCCCTCGGCACGGTCGACAACTCGCAGATCGGCAACACCCAGATCGAGGTCAACGACGACGGCAGCGCCACGGTCGTGCTGTGGCCCGAGTCGGCCAGCCAGGACCAGGTCGAGAGGATCAAGGAGGTCGTCGACGCCAACGGCTGGAACCTGCTCAAGAGCGGCTATCAGACCCCCGTTGCACCCAACCTGCTGGTGATCCGCGAGAAGGGCCAGAACAAGCAGTGGAAGCACGCCCTCAGCGCCAACGACGTGACCCAGGGTGCCCCCTGCCCGCAGAGCACCGACCCGACGCTCCCCCTGCCCCAGGACCCGCCCGACGCGGCCGTCACCCAGTTCAACGGGATGGGGCTCACGGCCCCGCAGGGCCAGAACTGCGCGATCGACGAGTTCCTGTCGGGCACGTGCCTGGCCGACCTGCAGGCGCGCCTGGAGCAGGACGGCGCGAAGTGGTCGGCCGCGGGCGGCTGGCCGGCCCAGGTCGCGCCCTAGATGCCCGGCGACCCCGCCGTCGAGGCCCTGATCGCCGCGCACCGGGATGCGGGCCGCTTCCTCGACGTCGGGGGCCTGCGCAGCTTCGTGCGGGCCGAGGGCGTCGGCGAGCCGGTCGTCATGATGCACGGCCTGCCGGCGTCGTCCTACCTGTACCGCAAGGTCATCCCCGAGGTCGCCGGTCGGGGTCTGCGCGCGATCAGCTTCGACCTGCCCGGGCTGGGACTGGCCGAGCGCCCGACGGACTTCGACTACACGATCGCGGGCCTGGGGGCCTTCGCCCACCAGGCGGTGGACGCCCTCGGGCTCGACCGCTTCCACCTGGTGGTCCACGACGCCGGCGGACCGGTCGGCTTCGACCTGGCCCAACGGTGCGGTGAGCGGATCCGATCCCTGACGATCCTGAACACGGTCCTCGGCGTGGGCCGCGTCCCCTTCCCCGGAGAGGCCTACGCGCGGTTCGCCACGCAGCTGCGCGGACCGATGCGCTCCCGGGCGGCGTGGCGTCACCTCATGTACTCCGTCGGCATCGCCGACCGCTCGGCGACGACCCCCGCTGAGGTCGACGTGTACCGCGCGCTGCTCCTGGACCCGGACGGTGGGGCCGGCTACCTGCGCATCATGGGCCTGCTCGGAAGCCAACGCGGGACCCTCGACTTCTCGCCCATGGTCGACTCCCGCACCGTCCCCTACCCCGTCGCCCTCGCGTGGGGTGGGATGGACCCGATCCTCTCGCTGCGACGCATGGGCTGGCGGGCGCTGTCGGCCACGCACCTGCCGTCGATGACCGTCCTGCCCGGCAAGCACTTCCTCCAGGAGGACAACGCCCCTGAGATAGCGGCCATCATCGCGCGCAACGCCACGTGACTCCCCGGCGAGGCCGCGGGTTCATCCGATTCGGGGGAGGCGGCCCCCGGCGAAGGGGCGCACGCTGAGCACCAGCAGCCGGTCGGGGCTGCACGACATGGAGGAACGTGCTGATGCGAGGACATGAACGGCGCGAGGAACGGCGTGACGAGCGGGCCAGCTTCGGCGCCCGTGGCAACGCTGACCGGTACCAGATGCGCGAGAAGATGCTGTCGATCGGCGACGACTTCTGGATCGAGGACGAGTCCGGGCGCAGGGCGTTCAAGGTCAACGGCAAGGCCCTGCGGGTGCGCCAGACCCTGGTCATCGAGGACGCCAATGGCGCTGAGCTGATGAGGATCCAGGACCGCCCGGTCCACGTGCGCGAGGTGATGGAGGTGCAGGACGCCTCCGGCGCGACGGTCGCCACGGTCAAGAAGGCCATGGTCAGCCCACTGCGTGAACGGTTCACGATCGACGTGGCCGGCGGTGGGGAGATGACCGCCCAGGGCAACATCACCGACCACGAGTTCGAGATCGAGTCCGGTGGAAGCAAGGTTGCCGAGGTGTCGAAGAAGTGGTTCCGGGTCCGCGACTCCTACGGAGTCGAGGTCGCCCCGGACAGGACGAGGCCCTGATCCTGGCCGTCGCGGTGTGCATCGATCAGATGGCCGCCGGCTGACCCACACGCAGGACCCCCGCGCGGCGGGCTTCGCCCCGCGGGACCTTGACACGCAGCAGAAGGCTGCGTCGCAGTCGTTGGAAGGAACGCACCATGTCGGAGAACCCCCTGTTGGACACTGTCCTGGAGATGACCTCCGCATCAGTCGATCGGGTCGAGTTCAGTGATGAGGTCCTGCTGCTGGTGCGCCTCGCGGCCCTGGTCGCCGTCGATGCCCCGCCCGCGTCCTACCTGGTCAACCTGGGCGCAGGAGTCGGCACCGCCCTGACCCTGGACGACGCACGCAGCGTCCTGATCGCCGTGGCCCCCATCGTCGGCGCCCCCCGGGTCGTGTCCGCCTCCAGCAGGATCGCCGAGGCGCTGGGATTCGCGCTCGCCCTCGATGACCTGGAAGCCCCCGGCTGAGCAGGACGGCGACGCTGGTCACGGTGGTGGCAGCGACAGCCGTCGGGGCAGCCATCGCCCTGAGCCGCCGCGACACCTGATGTGCGCGGACGGCGATCCGCCCGCGCGGCCGCGCCGGCACCGCCCCTCCCCGGCGGGGACGGTGCCGGCGCGCCGTGTGGTGTGCCCGCTCCTGGTCCTCGACCAGCCAACGTGCTCGCGGGCACGACACAATGGTGCGAGCCGCCCATGACACAAATCTGGCGCGCGAGCGGTGTGGACCGGGCGTCGGGATGCCAGGGCAGGTGGACGGAGGAGTCATGGCCAGGCGCGGGCGGTCCAACCGGGCGATGCTGGCGCGGATGAGCCGCATCCTGCTGCTGCTGCGTGGGCACCCGGGCGGGCTGACCACCGAGGACCTCCTGGCCCGCGTCGGCTACGCGGATGGCCCACGGGCGAGCCGGCTGCGCATGCTGCACCGGGACCTGGCAGCGTTGGCCGCGGAGGGGTGGCGGATCGACACCCTGGAGACCGCCAACACCCCGGCGGTACGGGTGCTGCGCACGGTCGACAACCGGTTCGCGACCCTGTTCACCGCAGCTGAGCGCGCCGAGCTGGCCCGCGCCGCTGCCTGCGCCGGCGCGGACATCGCCGACGCGCTGGCCGACGACCTGGGCCGGGCGCCGGCCGACCAGGTGCCGTTCCACCAGGCGTTCGTCGACGGCCGCAGTCGGCTGGCCGTGTGCCAGGCGGCCACAGCCGATCGCTGCCAGGTGGCGTTCACCTATGCGGGAAAGCCCCGTGTGGTGCACCCCGTCGGGCTGCTGCTGCGGCCCGCCGGCTGGTACCTGCGCGCGCTGGACACCGGCGACGGCAGGGTCAAGACGTTCCACGTCGACCGGATGCGCCGCATGTCCATGGGCGAACCCGGCAGCGCCCGTGCGGTGCCCGAGGAGGACCTCGCACTCCAGGCCCCGGTCATGGACCCGATGGCCCTGACCGTGCACGACCCGATCACCGTCGAGGTCGACACCGACCCCGACAGCCTGCCCGATGTCCTGACCGCCCTGGCCCGCCAGGGCCACACCCTGTGGTCCCCGGACCCCGACGACCCGGACCGGGTCCGGGTGGCGATCGACGTCACCAACACCGACGCGTTCGTCGCACGGCTGTTCCAGCTCGGGCGCCGGGTCCGGCTGGTCGGCCCCGAGCCGGTCAGGGCCCAGGTCCGCGACCGACTCCTGCGGGCGGTGGGCACCCCATGAGTGCCGAGGCGATCCTGGAGGTCGTGCGCCTGCTCGAGGAGCACCGGCGGATCCCGCTGTCCCGCCTGGCCACGATGCTGCACACCGATCCCGACGTGCTGCGCACCCAGATCGAGGCGTTCAACGACGTCGAGATCTCCGGCCTGGTCCTCGATGCCGCCTTCACGATCGAGCCCGCCGCCGGGTGGGCCGACGATGGTCCTGACCCGGAGCCTGCGGCCACCGACGTGGTGAGGTTCGGCCCGGGCATGGGCGGGGACGCCCTGGGCCTGCGCCACCAGGATGCCGCCGTCCTGGGCCCGTTGCTCTCCGCCGCGCAGCAGCTGCGCGCCCTGGAACCCGCCAACCTCCCGCTGGCCTCCGCCGTTGACAAGCTCAGCACCTCGATGCTGGGCACAGTCACCGCGCAGGCCGGCTACCGGGCCAGGATCGCGGCCCTGTTCAACGAGGCCGCTGCCGCCGGCCACCGGATGCGGATCACCTACTCGAACACGTGGGTGCCCAAGGTCGACACGCGCATCATCGAGCCCTACCGGGTGATGTCCACGTCCCGCGGCTACGAGGTGGACGCAGGCCCGCTCGACGCGACCGGGGCGCCCCGGACCTTCCTGATCACCCAGGTCCGCGCCTGGGAGGTGCTGGCCGAGACCTTCACCCGACCACCAGCGGTGACCGCGGCGCTCGATGCCAACCGCGCGCAGGTGGCCGTCCACGGCTACGCCCCGCACGAGGGGTTGTGGGCGGTGTTCCACTGGGCCGAGCGCGTCGACCAGGCGGACAGCGACGGCTACGGCGTGACGTTCACCGCCTGGCTGCTGCCACCGCTGCCGCAGCGCATCGGGCTGATGATGCTCCTCGCCGGACCCGAGGCCTACCTCGACGACCCCGAGCTGGACGGCCACCGGGCGGCGCTTGCCCGCGACCTGCTGGAGCACCACGGGCTGTAGGCCACCTCCGCCCAGGTGCTGGCCGTACAGTCGTCGCATGGTCGCCGCCGGGTCAGGGCCCGCTCACCACGCCGAGTCCCGCTGGGCGGATCTGGACGGGCCGGTGCACTACCTCGACCATGGCGGACCGGCCGATGGCCCCCTGCTGGTGCTGGTCCATGGCCTGGGCGGCTCGGCGGTCAACTGGGCGGCGGTGGCCCCGGTCCTGGCCGAGAGCTGCCGGGTCGTGGCCCTGGACCTGGCGGGGTTCGGGCACACCCGCGGCGGGCCCAGGTCGACCTCGGTCCAGGCCAACCAGCGGCTGCTGCACCGCTTCCTCACCGAGGTGGCCGGCGCACCGGCGATCCTCGTGGGCAACTCCATGGGGGGCCTGATCTCGATCCTGCAGGCAGCCCGGCGCCCTGACACCGTCGCCGGCCTCGTGCTGGTGGACCCGGCGTTGCCCCCGTCCATCAGGGCCCGTCCCGACCCCCGCGTGTTCGCGACGTTCGCGGCCTTCCTCGTGCCCGCGGTCGGGCGACGGGTGCTCAGCCGCCGCCGCGATGCGGACTCGGCGGAAGAGGCCGCACATGCGCTCCTGCGCCTGTGCTGCGCGGACCCGGCGCGCGTGCCCAGCGACGTCGTCGACCTCCACGTCGAGCTCGCGGAGCTGCGCCGCGAGTACCCCGACATCGATGCCGAGATGCTGGCCGCAGCCCAGTCCCTGATGTGGGTGCTGGCCGACCGGCGCCGGCTCGCCGCGATGCAGCGGTCGATCGACGTGCCCGTGCTGCTGATCCACGGCGACCGGGATCGCCTGGTCAACATCGCGTCGGCCCGCGCCGCCGCGGCCGCCAACCCGTCCTGGCAGTTCGAGGTCGCGCGGGGGGTGGGGCACGTGCCGCAGCTCGAGGTCCCGCAGTGGACGATCGACACGGTGCTCGGGTGGCTCGCCGACCACCCCGGGGCCGCCGAGATGGCGGCTCGGGCCCAACCCCTCATCGCGGACCGGGGATGACCATGGAGCGACTGAGCTCGCTGGACGCCGGGTTCCTCCACGTGGAGAACGACAGGCAGCAGATGCATGTCGGGTCGCTGCTCGTGTTCGAGGGTCCGGTCCCCGCCTTCGAGGACTTCACCGCCCACATCGAGTCCTGCCTCGACTCGGTCGCGCGGTACCGCCAGCGCGTGCAGCGGATGCCCCTGGACCTCGCCCGCCCGGTGTGGGCCGACGACCCGCACTTCTCGCTGGCCTACCACCTGCGCCACACGGCGATCCCGGCGCCCGGCGGGGACGCGCAGGTCCGCGCACTCGTGGCCCGGGTCCTGTCCCAGCGGCTCGACGTCGACCGTCCGCTGTGGGAGATGTGGCTCGTCGAGGGGTTGCCCGGGGACCGGTGGGCCATCATCACCAAGACCCATCATGCGATGATCGACGGCCTCGCCGGCAACGAGCTCATGGAGATCGTGCTGGACCGCGACCGCGATGCCCGGCGTCGGGCGCCCACCGCGTGGCGGCCGACCCCCCAGCCCTCCCAGCTGGCCCTCGCGGGATCTGCGATGGCAGGCGTCGCCCGGATCCCCATCGACATCACGCGTGCCGCCGCAACCGCCGTCCGCGGGGTCTCGTCACCGGCTGACGTCGCCCGGGCTGGGGCCGTCCGGTTGCTCGGGCTGGCGACCGTGGGTCGCAGCGCCGTGAGCCCGACGAGTGTCCTCAACGGCCCGGTGGGGCCGCATCGGCGCTGGGGCTGGGCGCGCGCCGAGCTCGCCGACATCAAGCGGGTCAGGGCTGCGGCCGGCTGCACGGTCAACGACGTCGTGCTGGCCGGCGTCGCCGGCGGCTTCCGTGCCTACCTGCAGGCGCGGGGGGAGGACGTCGACAGCACGACGATCAGGTCGCTGGTGCCCATGTCCATCCGGACCGAGGCGCACGCCGGGCGACTCGGCAACCAGGTCACCGCGATGTTCGCCGACCTCCCGATCGGTGTCACCGACCCGCGCGAACGACTCGACGCCGTGGCCCGGCAGATGGACCATCTCAAGCACACAGGGCAGGCAGTCGGCGTCGAGGCGATGCTCTCGGCCGGGGACTTCGTGCCCGCGACGCTCATGACGCTCGGCGCCCGGGTGTACGCCCGAACCGGCCAGCGGGTCATCAACACGGTCACCACGAACATCCCAGGACCGCAGTACCCGATCTACCTCCTCGGCTGCCGGATGCTGGAGATGTTCCCCTACATCCCGGTGGCGCTGGGCGTGCGCATCAGCATCGGCATCATGTCCTACGACGGTCACGTCGCGATCGGCGTCACCGGTGACTACGACGCGGTGCCCGACCTCGACGTCCTGTGCGACGCGATCGAGGACTCCCTCGCCGAGCTGGTGGCGACCGTGACGGGTGGGTGAGACCGTCTCCCGGCGCCTTCACCGGGCCGATGTGGCGTACTTTGTGCGCACGTCACGCCCGAACGAGGAGAGTCCGATGAGCCGCACCACCGGAGGAGTCCCCACCCCGCCCGCGGCGGACCCGCTGGGTCGCCCCACCGACCTCGCGCAGCAGCAGCAGCGATCATGAGCGTCGCCGAGCCGACCGCCCCGGAGGTCGGGGTCGACGAGTCCGGGGTGATCGCGCGGATGCTGGGGGTCATCGAGCGGGTCGGGAACAAGGTGCCGCACCCGGCGATCATGTTCCTGGCCCTGTGCATCGGGGTGATCGTGCTCTCCCAGCTGATGGCCTGGGCTGGGGTGGGCGCCACCTACGAGGTGGTGAGGGCCCCGGACCAGGGCGTGGAGTCGGTCTACGTGGGTGGTTCGTCCCTGCCCTCCGAGACCATGCCCGCCGAGCCCCCGGATGCCGCGGACTACGAGGTGGTCACCCAGACGGTCGAGATCGAGGGCCTGCTCACCGCCGACGGGATCCGCTACCTGTTCACCTCGTTCGTGCCGAACTTCATGGGCTTCACCGCGATGGGGATCATCCTGATCGTGATGATCGGCGTGGGGGTCGCCGAGCGCTCGGGGCTGATCTCCGCGCTCATCCGCAGGCTGGTCGCCTCCTCGCCGGCGGGTGCGCTGACCTACATCATCGTGTTCCTCGGGGTGATCTCCAGCATCGCCTCGGACGCCGGGTACCTCGTCCTGATCCCGTTGGGGGCAGCGGCCTTCGCCAGCGTTGGCCGGCATCCGCTGGCGGGCATGGCCGCGGCGTTCGCCGGTGTCGCCGGCGGGTTCGGCGTGAACCTCCTCGTGACGCCCACCGACGCCGTGCTGACCGAGATCACCAACGAGTCGATCCAGCTGGTCGACCCGGCGGGATCGATCGACCTGACGGCCAACCTGTGGTTCGGCATCGGCTCGACGATCATGCTCACGGTGCTGCTGGGCGTGGTCACCACGCGGATGGTCGAGAAGCGCCTCGGCGCCTACGACCCCGCCCACGCGCCGGATCCCGGAGGCGTGCAGATCCAGGCCGCTGACGAGGCTCCCGACGTGGACCCTGCCGCCGAGAGGCGTGGAATGCGCCTGGCCGGCCTGTACACCCTGGCGACCCTGGCCGTGATCCTGCTGCTGACCCTCCCGCCGGGGGCGCCGCTGCGTGATCCCGAGACGGGCAGCATCATCGGGACCTCGCCGTTCATGAACAGCCTGATCGTGATCATCTCCGCGCTGTTCCTGGCTGCCGGCCTCGGGTACGGCCGGGGTGCCGGGACGGTGCGCGGCAACAGCCAGGTGATCGACGCGATCACCAAGTCGTGGGCGGGGCTGGCAGGGCTGCTGCTGCTGTTCCTGCTGATCGCCCAGTTCATCGCCTACTTCAACTACTCGCAGATGCCCCAGGTCGCCGCCGTGAAGCTCGGGGACCTCATCGAACGGGTCGACGTGGGTGCGGGGTGGTTGCTGTTGATGGCCATCCTGATCACCCTGGTCGTCGGGATCATCCTTCCCCAGGCCATCGCCAAGTGGGCCCTGCTCGCCCCGATCTTCATCCCGGTGTTCCTGCGGCTCGGGGTCGAGCCCGAGGCGGTGCTCGCGGCCTACCGGGTGGGCGACTCGCCGATGAACATCGTCACCCCGATCATGGCGTACTTCCCGCTGATCGTGGTGTTCGCCGCCCGTTACGACAGGCGCTCCGGGATCGGCACCGTCATCGCGCTCATGCTGCCGTACTTCGTCGCCCTCACGATCGTGTGGACAGCGTTCTTCCTGGCCTGGTACCTGCTCGGGATCCCGTGGGGGCTGTGAGCGCGGCTCAGCGACTCATGCCCAGCTCTGCGAGGCGGGCATCGACCAGCGCACGCAGGATCGGCTCGGGCAGCGGCTCGTCCACGGCGAACTTCACGGATCCCTTGGTCGTCTCGTAGCCGGCCAGCTCCGCCTCCAGCGCGGCTGTGACGGTGCCACTCATCGGCAGGTAGCTGCAGTGCCGGGCGAACGCCGCGAACCCCGCCACGCCCTTGCCGCGGACCTTGAACGTCGGCGAGCCATAGGTGATCAGCTGCTCGGCGTCGGGGAGCAGCGCCTCGAGCGCGGCCCGGACCTGCGCGAGCGTGCTGCGCTGCGGCTCGGGGACCCCGTCCAGGTAGGCATCGACCTCGACTGCACCCATCCCATGACCTCCTGCGATCGACCCCACGAGAGCCGGGCTCCCCGCCCCACCCCGACCCCATTGTCCGCCGCGAACCCTCGGCCGCCAATCGATTCGGCCGCTTCTGCGCGGACCGATGTCGGGGTCGTCCGTCGGAGCGAGCGCCGGTGCTCGCAGATCCGGACGAATCGGGGATGAGGCGGGGGGCGGCCGGCGGCTAGTCTGGCGCGATGAGCCACCCTGCCACGCCCCCCGACCCCCGGTCCGCGCCTGCCCTGCGATGGGGCATCCTCGGTGCCGGCGGCATCGCCAGCGTCTTCACCGAGGCCGTCACGCAGCACACGCAGTCCGCGGTGGTCGCGGTCGGGTCCCGAGCGCAGGAGCGGGCCGACGAGTTCGCGGCGCGGCACGCGATCGCGCGCGCGCACGGCAGCTACGAGGCCCTCGTGACCGATCCGGAGGTCGAGGTCGTGTACGTCGCCTCGCCGCACTCCGAGCACCTCGAGCACGCCCTGCTGGCCATCGCGGCCGGCAAGCACGTCCTGGTCGAGAAGGCGTTCACCGTGAACGCCGCCGAGGCCGAGCAGGTGTTCGACGCGGCCCGAGCGGCGGGCGTGTTCGTGATGGAGGCGATGTGGACGCGCTTCCTGCCGCACGTGGTCGTCATGCGTGACGTCATCGCGCGCGGCGAGATCGGCGACCTGGTGGGCGTCATCGCAGACCACGGGCAGAACATGGGCCACCATCCGGCGACCCATCGGCTGCACGACCCGGCGCTGGCCGGCGGCGCGCTGCTCGACCTCGGGGTGTACCCCGTGTCGTTCGCCCACGACCTGTTCGGGGCCCCCGACCGGGTCTCGGCGATCGGTGCGCTGACGCCCACCGGGGTCGACGGGCAGGTGTCGATCGCGCTGGGCTTCGCCGCGATCCAGGCCAGCCTGCACACGACCCTGGAGGCGAACACCGCCACGACCGCCGTGGTGTTCGGGACGCATGGCCGGATCGACATCGAGGGACGCTTCTACGCGCCGACCCGGTTCACCGTGGTCCGCGACGACGGAAGGCGCTGGACCTTCGACGGGATGGTCGACGCCGGGATGCAGTTCGAGGCCGCGGAGGTCGCCCGATGCGTGGCGGCCGGCCTGGCGCAGAGCCCGCTCATGAGCTGGGAGGGGACCCTCGAGGTGCTGCGCACCCTCGATGAGGTACGTCGCCAGATCGGGCTCGTCTACCCGGCAGAGGTCGGCTGAGCCCGGGCAGTACCGTCCGCACGGCGCCGGCCTGCGCAGGCGCGGTGCGTGGTGCCTACGTCGGCATCAGCTTCTTCATCTGCTTCTGGATCAGGTGGACGGCCCGGCGCGGGGCCACCCGGGTGGCGGCGTTCATCATCCGGGAGTCCCTGCCGACGAAGATGTGCAGGCGGTCGGACTCGATGCCGTCGATCATGATGCGGGCGGCGTCCGGCGCGGAGGTCATGGGGTACCTGCTCGCCTCGGACGACTCCGCCCCGGCAATCGTCACCCCCGAGTTGCCGGCGATGTTGGTCTCCACGCCCCCGGGCATGATCACCGAGACGCCGACATCCGTGTCGAGCAGCTCCGCGTACAGCCCCTCGGTCAGCAGCTTCACGGCCGCCTTGGAGGCCCCGTACATCACCTGGCCGGGCACCGGCAGGAACCCGCCCATGCTCGAGACGTTGGCGATGTGCGCCTCGGGGCGCGCCCTCAGGTGCGGCAGGAACGCCTTGACCATGTGGATGGTCCCCATCAGGTTCACGTCCAGGACGCGCTCGATGGTCGGGTAGTCGAGGTCGTCGACCGTGACGAAGGGCTGCATGATCCCGGCGTTGTTGATCAGCCCGTCGACAGCACCGTGGCGGGCGACGACCTCGTCGGGCAGGGCCTCGCAGGCGGCCCGGTCGGTGATGTCCAGGACGTGGGTCGACAGGCGCTCGCCGGCAGCCGCGAGGGCGGCGGTCTCCGCGAGTCCCTCCGGGCGGACATCGACGGCGGCCACGCGCGCGCCGCGGCGCAGCAGCGCGAGGGTCAGCTCGCGACCCATCCCGCTGCCCGCTCCAGTGACGACGACGACCTTGCTGCGGACCTTCATTCGGGGTTCCTCTCGGGCCGGAGCGGGGTGGGGCATGGCGGTGGAGCGGGGTAGGGCGGGGAGCGGTGGGGCGGGCCGCTGTGCCTCAGCCCCCGTGGACGATCCGGGCCTTCATGATCGCGAACTCCTCGGGGGTGATGACGCCGAGGTCGCGCAGCTCGGCGAGGTGGTGCAGCTCCTGGGCCGGGGACGGGGCATGGCCGGGACCGGCAGTCGGCAGCGCCGTGGAGTTCGCCGTCGCGATCAGTGCCCGCAGCGTCCCGGCCGCCGCCGTCGCGGCCGCGAACGGGGGGCTGATCGGGATGGCGTTCGGCGCCTTGAACGGGTCCTTGTCGTGGGTGCCCCGAAGCCGCCGGCCCCGACCGGCCAGGCCCCCCGTCTCGAGCACGACCGCACCCGCGCGACCCCCGGTGTGGGTCTGGACCCCGGTCAGGTGGGAGTAGTCCCAGCTGATCATCTCGGTGGTGAACAGCGCACCCCCGGCTGCGCCCTTCTTGAACACGAACGCCCGCCGCGCGGTGCCGATGATCGCCTGGTCGCGCTCGCCGAGGATCACCACCCGGACGACCTCGCCCGGGAACAGGTCGCGCGCGAGCGACTCGAGGGCCTTGCGGTGCAGGCCGGCGAGGTCGACCGCCGTCTGCACCGGGCGCCGGCTGCCCGCCTGACCATCGGAGGGGGTGGACGTCATTGCGGGGCCTTTGCGTTCGGGTGCCGGCGGACCCACGCGACACTACACACCGGGGCCGGGCCACGGCACGCACCGGCCAGGTGGTGGTGGCGCCGACGGCACGCATAGGTTGGCGCCGTGAGCAGTGACGCGCAGCCAGCGGTGTACCGCCGTCGGGGCACGGTCACTGCGCAGCGCCTGTCCGGCCCGCGCGAATGGACCACGCCGGCCGGGGACCTGCTGCGGGTCCAGGCTGGTGACTGGTGGGTCACCGACGACAACGGCGTGAGCCGGGGAGTCGCGGCCGCGGCCTTCGCGGAGTCCTACCGTGCGGTGGGTGGGCGCCAGTACCTGCGCGTGGGAACCGTGCGTGCCCGGCGCACCGAGACCTCCGTCGTGGTGCAGACCCAGGAGGGTCCGGCGACCGCGGAGCCGGGGACCTGGGTCGTGACCGACGACGCGGGTCATGCGTGGCCGGTCCCAGCAGACCTGTTCGAGGCCGGCTACGAACCGGTCGAGACCTGATCGGGGGCAGCGCCACGCGCCTCGATCCCCGCGCACATGGCGGCCAGCGTGCCGTTGATCGACCTGCGACCGACGCCGGCGGTGCTCAGGATCTGCACCGTCGGCGCGGCGACGGCGAGATTGGGTGAGCCCGTCTCGATCGTGCGCCAGGAGTCGTGCAGGGTGGCGGCCAGGAGCTCATGGTCGGTGGTCCGGTCCACGAGCAGGGTGACGTGGCGCAGCGGCACGAGCGCCAGGAGCTGGCCCAACTCGTAGATGCAGCCGCTGCGCTCCCGCGAGAAGCCGCGCAGGTCCATGAGCACGGCATCGCTGGAGCGGGCCAGCGCCTGGAGCGTGGCCCGCCACGTGTCGTCGTGGCAGAAGAACTCATTGACCCTGAATCGCCCGTCCGGGTCGGGGCGCCCCTGGGCCTGGTCCATCCGGTCGCGCAGGTCCACGCCGTCGGCGATGAAGGCACGGGACAGGCGCCCCGAGACGAAGTCGATGAACTCGTGGGGCTCCAGGTTGGCCAACGCCAGGTCGGGGCCGGCGATCAGCTCGATGCTGCCGATGTGCCGCCAGTTCCGGCCGATGCCGCGCATCAGCTGCTCGCTGCGGCCACTGTCCCCGAAGACGCGCAGGAGCAGCAGCCGGGCCTCGTCGTGGGCCCATGCGGCGCGCGCCAGGGGGCGGCACGCGAACCACAGGGTGGCGCGGAACGCGACGAAGGCCGCGATGGTGAAGGGGACCGCCACGAAGGGGTCATCGCTGACGAGCAGCTGCAGGAACAGCGAGTACGAGAAGATCAGCCACTGGGCATCGGCCGCCACCATCTGGTCGCTCACGTTCTGCGCCCGGTAGCTGTTGCCCAGGGCGCGCGCAGCCAGGGTCGCGAACCAGGTGGCGACGACCACGCCCAGCGTCATCACCAGCGCGACGTTCTGGAAGAGCACGGAGTGGAGCTCCGCGCCACCCAGGCCGAGCCCGCCGACGAGCAGCAGGCCCTCGAGGCCCACCAGCGTGGTGGCAGCCAGGCCCAGCGGCAGCAGGTCGCGGCGCAGGGCCAGCACCACCATGACTGCGGTCACCGTGATCAGCAGACCCACGAGCAGGGCCGGCGAGGACAGCAGCGTGCCCTGCGGGTCCAGGGTGCCGGGGACCTGGAATCCCAGCATCAGGCCGATCCCGGCGGGCAGGGTCACCATCAGGACCAACGGACCCATCGCATGCAGTCGGTGGGTCAGGAACGGGGCCAGGGCCAGGGTCGGGGTGCCGACGGAGAGCGCCCACACCGTGACCGTGTCCGACGTGCTGGCCGGTGAGAGCAGGAGCAGCACGGCGGCGTAGGCGAGCACCAGGCCCACGCGTTGCCCCCAGCTGCCGGCGGCCGTCGTCATGGCCGTCAGGACGACGGGCCAGGCCCAGATCAGGGTCAGGATCAGCACGCGCCCCGGTAGCAGCTCGAGGCGGTCGCTCCACAGCAGGGCCACCGTCGCCACCAGTGCGTAGGCCACCCCGGCCAGCGCGTACGGGACGAGGCCCACCCAGGGCCCGAGCCGCGCGCGGCGCAGCAGCGCCGATCCCTCGATGGACCCGACCTCCTCAGCAGCGCTCAACCGCAGCTGCAGGGGCACCGGTGGGTGGCCGGTGGCTGGTTCTCCCAGGGCCACCGGCGGGGCTCGCCCGAGCAGGGCGCCTGAGGCGCTGGCGCGCATCGAGGCCAGCACCTGGCGGGAGTACAGCCGCCGCAGCAGCAGGCTCAGGGGCAGGCTCAGCAGGACCCCGAGGATGAGGGCGCTGAGGATGGCACCGGGCAGCTGGTCCATGGCGCTGTCCACGTCGTCAGCTGCCCGGCTCCTGGGCCGGTGGTGACCCCGCCTGCGCCTTCGGCTGCGCGGCGACCCGCGACAGGTACTCGTCGATGTCGCTGCCCAGGATCGTCTCGACCCGAGCCGCGAACCGGGCGTAGGCCCTCTCGTGGTCGCCCTGCCGCGCGTAGGCTCCGGCGAGCTGCACGTACTGCCAGATCTCGGTCTTGAGCAGCTCGGCCGTCCGTCGGTACAGCCGCCATCGGTCGCCGAACTTGAAGAAGCCCTCGAACGCGGTCGCGATGGCCACCGCCAGGCCGAGCACGAGCGTCAGCCACTGGATGCCGCTCTGCACCTTCGGGTTCCCCAGCTGCACCCCGACGAGGGTCGGCACCGTGACGCCGCCGACGATCGCGACCATCTTGAGCCGGATGTACCGGCGCTGGCTCGTGCGCGCCCGGGCGTCGAACCAGCTGATCTGGTCCAGGCAGCGCAGCCGGATGAACGCCCGCTGCAGGTCGCTCAGGGCGAGCTCGGCGACGATGTCGTCGAGATCCCGGATCCTGTCGGTCGTTGCGTCGTCCATGTCCGCCTCCGTGTGGTCGCAGGTGAGCCAACGATCGTCAGGGGGCTACGGGGAACCCCGCAGGATCAGCCGCGAGGTGAGCTCCACCATCCGGTCCACGCCCTCGGTGAAGGTGTCCTCGACCGCGGTTCCCCGGACTGCCCAGAGGGTCTGCGCGGTGGACCAGGCGAACTCCCGGGCGGCCTCGATGCCCCACAGGGACACGCGATCGTCGTGCTCGCCGAGGGCTTCGTCGAGCGCGGCGAACGGCCCGGTGAGCAGCTCGCGGCGGACCATCGGCTGGGTGCGCCCCAGGACCAGGTTGACCGCCAGGAAGTCCGCGCGCCGCCCGGGATCGAGGCCACCACCGACCTCCCTGGCGGTGAGCACGAGGGCGCGGGCGAGGTCGTAGTTGATGTGCGCGTTCATGCCGGCGACGGCGAACTGCAGCGGGCTGATGCCCGGGCGTGCGCGGGCCTCGAACAGTGCCCCCCAGCTGCGCGGTGACCGGGTGGGGTCGGCGGCGTCCAGGTCGAGGGCCTGCAGGTAGAGGGTGGCGAACACCACGTCGAGGCGGACCATGAACTGCGGGTCGGCGAACTGTGCGCCGGCCAGGGCTGCGTCCACCTGGCGAGTGGTGACCAGGTACATCTCGTTGAACGCCCGGACGCCATCCCCGGGGGGCAGCGCCGCAGACACCTGCTCCAGCCGGCTGATCACGTCGGCCACGCCCTGCAGGGCAACCGGCTCCGGGCCCGTGGGGATGCGCATCCGTGTGCCTCCTCAGGGTCCGACCAGCGTGACCGTGTACGTCTCGGCCGGCTCCCGGGTGGCCTCCCAGGACCGTCGCAGCGCCAGCACGAGCCGGCCGATCGTCGGCCCGGCCGTCTCGGAGCCGGCCGCGAACTCGAACTCGTGGACGCCCGCGGCCCCTGGGGTGAGCCCGCGGGCGGGAACCGAGCGGTCGGCGAGGCACTCGAGCCCCGGCGGTCGCTCGACGAGCACCCACTGGTACCCCGTCGACGCGTTCTCCGGCAGCCGCAGCACGAATGAGCTGCCGGAAGGCAGCTCGACGTCGGTTCCGGCGTCGGCGGGGCCCAGTGTCCTCATCTGCGCCTACCAGAGGTAGAACGAGTCGATCGTGCCGGTGGGACCCTCGTAGGCGTGCACGAGGGAGCCGGCGGCACGGCCACCGGCTGCCAGCTCGCCGATGCCCCGGGAGGCGAGGTCATCGCCCTGGAGCAGCTGCTTCCAGCCGGTGCCCCCGTCGAGGAAGACCCAGCCGTCCTTCGGGGCGCTGCGCTGGTAGAGCATCAGCACCTTCTTGTTGGTGAGCCAGCCGGCGGCCGCTGCGGTGGCCTCCGCCGCAGCGGTGCCCGGGGGCGCCATGGTCGGCGCGTCCGAGCTCGGTGTCGTGGCAGTGGTGGTGCCTGTGCCGGACCCGGCGAGGAGCAGCTCCTCGGCCGAGGGGTCGGGCGGGGCGGACGTGCTGGCGACCGGCACGTCCTCAGGGGGCTTCCTGGTGGCCATCGTGGGTCCTCTCAGTACACGTGCGAGACCTCGATGGTCCCGCCGTTCTCGAACACGTTCAACGGGCGGCCGCCGACTCGGGCCGCAACGAGGTCACTGAGCATGAGCGAATGCGCGCTGTCGTTGGCCGCGGTCACCTTCAACCACCCACGATCCTGGAGGTAGGCCCACCCGCTGCGCGGTCCGTTCGCGTGGTAGAGGCCGACCACCTTCGTGGCGCCCGTCCACATCCGCAGCGACACGCCATCGGCTCCATGGACCTCCCAGGTCTCGATCCCGCACTCGCCGTAGGCGATTCGGAAGTAGCCGCCGTCACCCCATCCGCTGGACCAGCTGTTCTTCCCGATCCAGCAGCCCGTGGCATCGTCGTACCCCACGAGGCTCACGCAGTGCCCGCCGGCCTGGGCGCCGGTGACATGCCGGTAGATCCCGGTGCGGTAGCTGAAGAAGTCCTGGAAGACGACCAGGCAGGCCGACACCGCCCCGTGGGTGGCGATGTGCTCCTTGATCGCAGCCGGGTTGCCGGTGAGGTTGCGGAACGAGGTCACCTTCGCCACCCGGTTGGGCCAGTCCGCGTTCAGCGAGGCTCCTCCCGTGTTGCCGGCCGTGTAGGGGAAGTAGTCCTCGAAGGTCACGCCGACGTCCCGACAGAACGGGAACGCCTTGCTCGGCAGCCACCCGGTGTCGCAGGTGGCACCGTTGGACGCACCGTGGACGTAGAACAGGTGCGCCTCGGACAGGTCGGGGTCGAACGCCGGCTGGCCCCGGGTGAAGGCCGCCGTGGTCTCCATCGCGGCCACCGTGCCGAACGCGACGCACGAGCCGCAGCCGCCCTGGTCCTTGACGGGCGTCGTGTAGTCCAGGCCGCCGACGTTGCGGGCGTCGAAGGCCGCGGGTGCGCCGACGGACGCCGCCGACACGGCATCACGGGCCGTCGCCAGGTGCGCGGACTGGGTCAGCATCGACTTGACCTGGGACGCGGGGGGCAGCGGAACACCGAGTCGCAGGTGACGTTCGGATTCCTCCAGGATGCTCATGGAGGTGTCCCCGGACACCCAGGGGTGGCCCTCCTTCGCGAGGGTGGTTCGGACTTCCTCGAGATCCACCGACTTCATCTCAGCGGCCATCTCATCCTCCTTCTCACTTCTGGGCGCGTCCCTGCTCCAGCGTGGCGACCCACGATGGGGGGACGCTGAAACGCATGATGCGCACGTGGCGTCACGCCATCGTCACGGCGGCGTCACCGTCGGCCCCGGGGTCGCGGGACGCCGTCGGCAGATGCATCGGGGGGTGACCCTCGGACGGCGATCCCCTCCTCGCGCAACCGGTGCAGCAGCACCTGGACCCGGTCGGCCTCCGACCGGTTGCCCTCGGCCAGGTGCACGGCCATGATCGTGTGCAGCGCGCTCTCCCGGTACGGATCGGCGCCGAGGGCGGCGTAGGCAGCTGCCAGGGCAGGTCCGAAGTGGCCCTGGGCCACCAGCTGGTTGGCCTCCCGGTCCAGCTCGTGCAGGTGGATCTGGCGCAGGCGCTCACGTTCGACCAGGAGCCAGTCGTCGTCCCAGGAGGGCAGCAGGTCGCCCTCGTAGGTCGGCGGCGCGGTCGGGTCCGGGGCACCGCTCCCGCTGGTGGCGCGCACGTCCACCTCGACCCGCGGGTCGAGGAGCACCGTGAACCGGGTGGCCACCAGGACCCCCGGGGCGACGGCGCCGACCCGCCAGATGCAGGTGCGCAACCGCGGGAGGGCGCGGCTCTCGGGGATCAGGGGCCACAGCGTCCCCGCAGCCCGGCTGCGGGTCATCCGGCCCTGCAGGGCCAGGAGCGCCACCAGCCGCTCCGCCGACGGGCTCAGGAGTCGCTCCACGCCGTCGACGACGAGGTGGAACCCGCCCAGCAGGGCCAGCGAGGTCCCCGGAGGAGCTGCCAGCGCCCGGCCGGCGGACCCGGACGCTGTGGCGCTCATGGCGTCGGCCCGCCGCTGCCGACCTCCACAGGCGGCTGCGGTGCGGGCACACGGCGCGGCCGGGGGACCCGTGGCCGGCTGGCCGACGAGGGGGCGGTGCTGGTGGGCGGATCGACCCGCAGGCAGTCCAGGGCATCGAGGGCCAGGGGCTGCGCCTCATCGACGAGGCGGCCGAGCAGGGCCTGGCCCGCGGCTCCGACGCCGGGGACCGGGGTGTGCACGGCATGGCGGATGCGACCGCTCCCGTCGGCGATGACGGTGGTCCCCCCGACGAGGGGTACCCCCTGGAGTCGCTTCGGCAGGCCCGCCGTGCCCGGCACGGCGCTCTGGACGAAGCGGGCACTGACCACAGCGGTCGGGAATCCGTCCTGGTTGACCCGGAAGCTGGCGTTGCCGCCATCGACCACGAGGGCTGCGGGGTCCAGTCCCAGGAGCGCGGCGTTGTTCCGCCCCCACGCGAGCAGGGCGGTCGCCCAGCTGCGATCCAGCTGCCAGGTGCCGCGGGCGGGACGGGCGGGGAGGCTCCCAGGACCCCCCAGGTCGTGGGTGGCCATCACGAGCGCCTGCTTGGTCGGGAGCGGCTCCCAACGGTCCAGGTCGGGGACGGCCCGGTCGAACGAGCCGGGCAGCGCTGAGGGATAGATGCCGCGCAGCCGGCAGGATTCGACCAGCGACCGGCGGAACCCGTTGCGATCCTCCGAGAAGAGGTCGCTGTCCGCGGCGACCATCGCGTCCAGGAACGTGGTGAAGGTGATCCCGATGGCCGGCAGGTAGTCGACGGCCCGCACAGCCATGGTCAGCACCATCTGGGCCGCGATGCGGGCCTCCCTGCACAGCAGGGCGACCAGCTCCGCCGGCAGCGAGCGGGCCTGCGCCGCGCCCGTGAGCCCTGCGACGCGCAGGATGGGTTGGATCCGCTGGCTGTAGGCGGCGAAGAACGCCTCGAACAGCGCAGCGACCAGGGTCGCCCCACGCTCGTGCGGCTCGGCCGCGGCGGACGCGGCCCGGGCGGGCTCGGACAGTGCCGTGCGCACGGCGCGCCCCTTGCCGGACCCGTGCCCGAACTCCACGGCCAGGTCGACGAACGGGCCCGGCTCCCAGAGCGGTGCCCCGCCCTGCGCGAGCTGGGCCTCGAGGAGCCCGGGCAGGGTGAAGTGCTGGAGGATGGCCAGGATGTCGGCGAAGCCCTCGTGGAAGGCCAGCGCGTCGGGTCCCGTGGGGGTCAGGGACAGCGGTCGCAGCTCGTGCAGGAAGGCGTGCCCCGCCTCGTGGTTGACGATGTCGTGGGACAGGCAGCCGTGCACCCACTGGCCGGGGACGAGCACCTCGGGGTCGTCAGTGGCCCGGAAGGACCCGAACGACAGGCCTTCCCCGGGGGAGTAGAAGGCGTTCGCGGCCCGGCTGCGATGCGGGAAGACGGGCAGCGGTCGTGCCCCGGTGGCCCCGGGCTTCGAGCGCCAGATGTTACGCCACACCAGCCGGCGTCCGCGTGCGTTGTCCAGGGTCTCCAGCAGGCTGGCCAGGACCGCGTAGACCATCTGCTGGTGGAACTGCGGGTTGGACTCGTCGGGGTCCAGGCCGTCGGTGGCCAGCAGGTAGGGATGGTCGAGGTCCACCCCGGGGATCCGCGTGCCGTCCGCGGTGTAGTCCAGCACCTCGATCCTGGATCCCGTCGGTCCCGGCCCCAGCGGCTCCCACGGCATGGACAGGACAGCCGTGGTGCCCGTGCGCCGGGACAGCGTCGGGTCGAGGCTGAACACCCGCAGGCGCCGGCGCGCCGGCGGGGCGCGTGTCGGTTCCTGCTGTCGTGGCGTGCTCCCGGTCGGGGCCATGGCCGGATCAGACCGAGAACGGGCGCTCGCGGTTGAACGCGCGCTTCGGGTCGTTGAGCCGCAGGTAGTTCGGGCTCTGCCACGGGGGCATGGCGGCCTTGATCGCGGTCAGGAACGCGCGGTACCCACCGGTGAACGCGCCGTCGGCCCACACCTGGCGCAGGGTGCCCGTGAAGAGGCCGTTGCGATCCCCGTCCGCGGACGTCTGGTTGTCCTGGCAGCCCGACAGCAGCAGCACGCGCGCCTTCAGGGCCTGCTCGCCCTCCTTCGGGACCCCGGCCAGCGCCCGGGTGTAGAGGTCCTTGCGCGCGGCGTTGTCCCGGACGTTGACCTCGGCCGGCATGAACCGCCCGCCGCTGAAGACGTCGGTGAGGACCCCGGACGGGTCACTGTCGAGCTGGGCCTTGACGACCGAGCCGGAGTGGCACGAGTCCGACAGCACGATGATGCGCACGCCCTCGGCGAACGCCGCCCACCGCTGGTAGAGCTCGTCATCGATCACCTGACGGTCATAGAGGACCCAGGTCTCGTCGAGACCGTCGGCCTCATCGCCGTTCTCATCCTCGAACTGGCCACCGTGCCCCGAGTAGGACACGAGGAACAGGTCGCCGCCGACCAGGGTCGCCGCCGCCTCGTCGATCGCGGCGAGGACAGCGTCGGCGGTGGCATCGGGGGTCAGCAGCGAGGTGCTGGTCATGCCCGCCGCCTGGCAGATCCCCTTCATGTCGTCGGCATCCAACTCGCACGCGGTCAGGTCACCGGACCACCCGTCGTACGCGGCAGGATCGACGCTGTTCAAGCCGATGTGCAGTGCCCGTGCTACAGCCATCCGGACCTCCTGGTCACCGGCGGACCAGCTCCGAGCCCGCCGGCCGGATGCGGCGCAAATGCGACGCACGTGTCACGGTACCGGGGCGTCGCGGGGCTGTCGATAGCTTGATCGAGGTCGGCCGACCCGGATTCCCGGCGATCCGTGTCCGATGTCGCAAGGTTGTCGCAGGGGGGTCGCAAGCCTGTCGCAAGCCCGTCCCGGGACGTTGACGGGCGTCGGCCACGCCGGTACCGTCGGGGCCCCCGGCGAGCGCACGGGAGGTGGACATGACCCCGACCCGAGACGCCCGTCCCCGGGTGCGGCCCGACCTTGCCCAGGCCGAGCCGCAGCCGGCCAGCCGCGAGCGCGGGCCCGGGCGCCCAGCGGACCTCGTGCTCGACTCGGTGGTGTCCGAGCCGTTGCG
This sequence comes from uncultured Actinomycetes bacterium, assembly GCA_963774745.1. Taxonomy (GTDB): domain Bacteria; phylum Actinomycetota; class Actinomycetes; order S36-B12; family CAIYMF01; genus Prado023. The sequence goes on from CAVZGE010000009.1 coordinate 59,258, forward strand.
CGCGGTCATCCGGGCCCAGCAGACGGGCCTGATCGGGGTCATCGTCGAGCTGCGCACCCCCGGTGGGCCGGCGCGGGCGCGCCGTGGCCTTGCCGCCCTGGTCACGGAGGTGACCCAGGGCCGGGAGCATGTGGCCACAGGTGGGGACTCCCCGTACGTGACGCTGGCGCTGACGGCCGCGGAGATCGCCGAGCTGTCCCGCCGCGACGGCCAGACCGACTCGCCCCGCTCGCGCGCGGTGGCGGTGGCCGCGAATCCCGCACCTCGTCGGCACATCCACCGGATGTGGCCCAACTTCGAGATCACCGGGCTCACGCTGCGCTCGGTGGTGGCCACCAAGTGCCGAGCCGCCCAGCGGACGTTCGACGCGACCGGTGAGGGGATCGTGTGGGCCGTGCTGGACTCGGGCATCGACGCCGGGCACCGACACTTCGCCGCGCACCGCAACCTCGACCTCCCCGACGGCCTGGAGCCCCGCTCGTTCGTGCCCGAGGTGACCGATCCGCTGGTCGACCCCAACGGGCACGGCACGCACGTGGCCGGCATCATCGCCGGGGGGTTGGCGCCCGGGGAGCAGGCCACGGCCGTCGGCTGGTACCTCGACGCCCAGGGCGGGGAGCAGCGCCAGGCCCTGGCGGTCCCGGGGATCAGCGGGATGGCCCCAGCGGCCAAGCTGCTGTCGTGCACCGTGCTGCGCGCCGACCGCACGGGTGACCTGACCGCGCTGCTCGACGCGCTGCTGTACATCCAGCGGGTCAACGACGGCGGGCGGCACCTTCGGGTGCACGGGGTGAACATCTCGGTGGGCCACATGTTCGACCCGCGCTGGTACGCCGCCGGGCTCACGCCGGTCTGCCGGGAGGTCAACCGACTCGTCGCCTCGGGGGTGGTGGTCGTCGTCGCGGCCGGGAACACCGGCTACGGCTACGCCAAGGATCCCGACGGCCGCACCATGCGCCTGGGATTCGGGATGACCATCAACGACCCGGGCAACGCGGAGCGGGCGATCACCGTCGGGGCGACGTCGTCGTCGCCGCACAGCACCGGCGTGTCGTTCTTCTCCTCCAAGGGTCCGACCGGGGACGGCCGGATGAAGCCCGACCTCGTGGCTCCGGGGGAGCGGATCATCTCGGCGGCGGCCGGGGAGCTGCTGCGCCAGGCGAAGCAGGCCTCCGACGCGGCCGAGTACATCGAGAGCACGGGGACCTCGATGTCCGCCCCGCACGTGTCCGGTGCGGCCGCCGGCCTGCTGTCGGTCTACCGGGAGTGCATCGGGGATCCGGACCGGGTCAAGCAGGTGCTGACGTCCTCGGCCACCGACCTCGGCCGGGCGCCCGCATTCCAGGGTGCGGGCATGCTCGATTCCATGCGCGCACTGCAGTCGTTGTAGAGAGGAAGCCAGGAATGAAGCTGCCCTACGCCGCCGTGGAGTTCACCAAGGACGGCCACGTCGCAGACCCCAGCCAGGTCACCGCCGCGCTGGCGATGCTCGACCGCGTCCAGGCCACCGACGTCCTGGTGCTCGCGCACGGATGGAACAACGACATCGGCGCCGCCGAGCGGCTCTACACCCACCTGACCGACAACCTGGCCGACCTGATCCCGGCGGGTTCGCCCGCCCGGCCCGCGGTCATCGGCATCCTCTGGCCCTCGGTGCGCTGGGCCGACGAGGACCAGCTCGCCGGCGGGGGAGTCTCGGTGGGCGATGACCTGACCGCACTGACCTCTGCCATCGCCGCGTCGGTCGACGACCCCGAGCTGGCCGCCAGGCTCAGCGAGCTGGCGGGACGCCTGGACACGACCGAGGGGCGTGCGGCCTTCCTCGCCGCGACCCGGGACCTGCTGCCGGAGCCCGCGCCGGCGGATGCCCCCGACGAGGATCCCGCGCCGGCAGCGCTGCGCACCGGCAGGGCCGACGAGGTGTTCGACTCGGTGCGCGTCGCGGTCTCCGACGTCGGGGACGACCTCCCCGGTCCGGGCGCCCCGGGGGTCGGGGCACCGGGCGTCGGGGCACGGGTCGCACCCGACCTCCTCAGCTCGGGAACCAGCGGTGCCGGGTTGTTCGGAAGAGCCAGGTACTGAGATACCGTTCTCCGGAACTGGGACTGATAGCTACTATAAGCTTTCCTCTATTCTCCTCGCGCAGGGACAGCTGAAGCGCGGCCCAGATGGCCGCACCGGAGGATATGCCCACGAGGAGCCCTTCCTCTCTTAGCGAGGCGGCGAGCCACAATTCCGGCGTCAGTTTCTCGCACCCGTATTATTTCATCTATGATTGCCGTGTTCAGCACTTCGGGTACGAATCCCACACCGATACCCTGGATCTTATAGAGGACCCGGCTGCCCGCCCGACAGGACCGGGGAGCCTTCCGGTTCAACAGCCACAACCCTAAGAAGGCTTTCGCTGTTTTATCACCTCTCCTATACCGGTGAGCGTGCCGCCCGTCCCGACACCGCCCACGATAATATCAATTTGTCCATCGGGGTCGTTCATATATTCTTCAGCCGGGGTCATTTGACGGTGAATCTCCGGGTTTGCCGGATTATTAAACTGCTGGGGCTATATGCCTTTGGTATTTCCTTCACCAGCTCTTCCGCTTTCTCGATCACCCCCCCTCATCCCCTTTGAGCCCTCGGTTAGGACCACTTCGGCTCCCAGCGCTTTCAGGAGTTTTCGCCGTTCGACACTCATGGTTAGGGCATGGTCAGTATGAGGCGATAGCCTTTGGCTGCCGCTACAAAGGCCAGGGCTATGCCCGTATTCCCGCTTGTGGGTTCAATGATGACTGATTCTTTCGTCAAAATGCCTTTTTTTTCAGCGGCATCAATCATGGCAAAGCCGATGCGGTCCTTGACACTTGATAGGGGATTGAACCATTCCAGCTTCGGCCGCTACCCGTGCGTATCCGCCGTTATTGAGAGCGTTTATTTTTACCAGAGGTGTATTACCAATTAAATCCACAATACTATCAGCAATTTTCATAAATGCCTCCTTTTATATACTACCATTTTGGTCTATTTAGTAGTATCTGTCCTTTTTATCAACTATTTTTCAGAATACAGGAAATAATTAGCTGTTTCAACCTGAATATACCCCGTTTTTATATATAAGTCCATTTTACTCCAGGCCCGGGAGCCAGCGATACGGTGAGTTAATGTATCTGAAACCCACCTAAAAACCGGCCTTATCCTGCTGCAAAAGAAAAAGTACCATGATATTATATTTTTCAAATGAAATATGAAGAAATGACGCAGAAGGAGCTCATCGAGCTCATTCAGAGTATGGACATCCTGGTTGATAATGCCCGGCTGACCCTGGAAAGGCTGAACCTCTATGCCGCAATTATTGAGGAGACCAGGGAATCCGTGGCGGTCCAGGATATCAACGGGAAGTATATTTTCGTCAACCGCAGCTATGAACAACTCAGAGGATATACAAAAGAGGAGCTTCTCAGCAAGGATTTCCACGATAACTATCCCCCCGATGAATTATCAAGGCGGGAGAAAGCCTTTGAGGAAATACTGGAAACGGGGTACTGGCGCGGCGAGCTTTCCTTCATAAACAAGAAAGGCACCGTGGTTCCCACCCTGTGCACAACGGTACTACTGCGCGACAAGCAGGGAGAACCGCAGTGCGTTGTGGGTCTCATGACCGACATGACCGATAATAAAAAATTTGAGCGGCAACTCCTGGAGGCAAAGCTGGAGGCAGAAAAGGCAAACCGGGCCAAGAGCCACTTTCTCGCCAACATGAGTCACGAGATCCGGACACCCATGAATGCCCTTATCGGCTTCACCGATATACTTCTCCAGGATGAAACGGATCGGGCAAAAATCAATATCCTGGAAGTCATGAAAAAATCAGGCAATATCCTCCTGGAGCTTATAAACGGTATTCTGGACCTGTCGAAAATCGAGGCGGGAAAGCATGATCTGCTCTACAGGCCTTTCAATATCGTTAACACGCTCAAATCCATCAAGGAAATGTTCAATTCCATGGCTCGCGAAAAAGGCCTGACATATCTCATCAAGCTTCCTGAAGAGATGCCCTCTTCCGTTCTTGGTGATGAGCGTTCCCTGAAGCAGGTGCTTCTCAATATCCTGGGGAATGCCTTTAAATTCACCGAGAAAGGCAGTATCACTATCACGGTTCAATACTCTGACGGTCTTGTCTCCTTTTCCATCGCAGATACGGGCATCGGTATCGAAAAAGAAAAACAGGAGGATATATTCACGGCCTTCAAACAGGCTCATGATACCATCAGCAACGGATTCGGCGGAACAGGTCTGGGGCTGGCCATTTCACGTCAGCTCATACAGCTCATGGGAGGCTCCATCACCGTTGAAAGCGTACCGGGCAGTGGATCAGTTTTTTCCGTCACCATTCCCATGCCAGAAGCAGTCGAGGAGTACGATGAAAGCCGTCCCGGGATGCCCGGCTCGGAAACCCGGGACACCTTGCCCGTCCCGCCGCCGGAATCGTCTTCAACGAAAACAGAAACCATATATGACCTGAAAATACTCGTAGCCGAAGACAATGAAATCAATCAGCGCGTACTGCGAATGATGATCGAGAAGCTGGGATTCCGGTGCGACATGGCCGGGAACGGAAAAATAGCCCTGGAGATGCTCGCCGACAAAGACTATGATGTCCTGCTGCTTGACATGCAGATGCCGGTCATGGGCGGCGAGGAAGCCCTTGTGCGGATACGGCGGAATGAGGCCATGAAGGGAATTCACGTTATAGCCCAGACAGCCTATGCCATGAAGGGAGACGAGGAACGGTTCATACTCAATGGGTGCGACGACTATATTTCAAAACCCATCGATAAAAAAATCCTTGAAAATAAACTTCTGAGACTCATGCATTCCAGAAATTAACTCTTGTTATGCGACACCATTTTTTCGTTATCGACCGCATATTTCCGTACTCATTGTTTCCCCCGGTGCCGGGGAAGTGTACACACATACATATCCCCGGTCCGTCGGTATTGTCTCTCACCGCCGTTTCGCCCGCCGGGAGCTTTTCCGCTCAACGCCTCCCGTGGTAATACGGACCTTGTTGCCACTATTCCCCTTCCCGGCTCTTTATCACCGGCATAACTGCCCTCGGAATATTTCATCTTCTTGTTATCCGACGCATACTCCTTACCTGTGAATTCCACATCGCCCGTCCCGTCACCGGTATCCTGCCGGGCAATTTCCGCCATTGCTTCAGCGGGCATTCTGAGTATAAATTGAACGACTCCCTGTTCAATATTGCGCATGACCTGGTCAAAAAGCAGTGATCCCTGTATCCTGTATTCTGTACCAGGGGATCGCGCTCGCTGTACCCTGCGGTCCAGATTCCCTCCCGCAGCTCATCCATGGCCAGCAGGTGCTCTACCCATAAAGCGTCAATTGTCCGCAGGGTTATCATCCCCTCAACCCGGTTCAGTACGCCGGCGCCCAGCACTATCTCCTTTTCTGCATACTGCCTTATGATCTTTTCTTCAATTACGCCTGACAATTCCTCCATGGTGAGACTATCGGGAAGAATGGATAATGCCGCCATATCCAGACCGAGCATGGACCTGAGCCAGCGATCTATTTCCTCATATACGACATGGTTATTATGTTTATTATCAAGATACGGCTCAAATTCTCTTCTGCAGAGATCCTTTATTTGACGCATAACATCGCCGGAAATATCTCCGTCAATGATTCTGTCGCGGAGACCATGATTGTCAGAGCCGCTGCGTATTGATTATTTCATCATAATCAAGCAGATGCTTCCGTATCTCAAAATTTCTTTTTTCCACGCCTTTCTGAGCCTTTTCAATCAACCGGTAAACATCACTGCTCCATATCGATTCTCCCTTCACCGCCGTTATTCCCTTCAACACATGCGGCAGATCCTTCGCTCCATATATCCGCACAATGCTGTCATCCAGGGAAATAAAAAAGCGTGATGAACCTCAGTACCTGACGGCCGGACCGGCCCCGCAGCTGGTTGTCCACACGGCCTGCTTCATGGCGTTCAGTGCCTATGATGTGAAGCCCGCCGGCCTCGACAACCGCGCGGTGATTCCCCGTCCCATTCATAGGCCTTCTTAATGATCTCTTCGGCTTTCTGCCGTTCCTCGCCGGGCATCCTGTCATAGACAGCCACTGCCGCGTCTAAGTCATCCTTTAAAACCAGTCCCCGGAAATCATCCCAGGCGGCCTTATCAATAACCGGTTCATACGCCTCCAGTTCATCGATATACGTCCTGCTTCC
>CAVZGE010000010.1:0-142876 GCA_963774745.1 uncultured Actinomycetes bacterium
GGCCCGACCATGAAGCGGTTCCGTCCGCGGGCCCAGGGTCGCGCGTTCCGGATCAAGAAGCGCACGAGCCACATCACCGTTGTCGTCGCAGAGCGTCCTGCGACCGTGAAGAAGGGCTGACCCCATGGGCCAGAAAGTGAACCCGCACGGGTTCCGACTCGGCATCACCACGGACTTCGCCAGCCGGTGGTTCGCTGACTCCACCAAGGACGGGCAGCGCTACCGCGACTACGTCGCCGAGGATGTCGCCATCCGCAGGCTGCTCACCAAGGGCATGGAGCGCGCCGGCATCAGCCACGTGGACATCGAGCGCACCCGCGACCGGGTCCGCGTCGACATCCACACCGCGCGCCCGGGCATCGTCATCGGACGCCGCGGCCAGGAGGCCGAGCGCATCCGCGGCGACCTGGAGAAGCTGACCGGCAAGCAGGTCCAGCTCAACATCCTCGAGGTGAAGAACCCCGAGCTCGACGCCCAGCTCGTCGCGCAGGGCATCGCCGAGCAGCTCTCGAGCCGTGTCTCGTTCCGACGGGCCATGCGCAAGGGCATGCAGTCGACGATGAAGGCCGGCGCCAAGGGCATCCGGGTGCAGTGCTCCGGCCGCCTCGGCGGCGCGGAGATGTCCCGCTCGGAGTTCTACCGCGAGGGTCGCGTCCCGCTGCACACGCTGCGCGCCGACATCGACTACGGGTTCTACGAGGCCCGCACCACCTTCGGCCGCATCGGCGTGAAGGTCTGGATCTACAAGGGTGACGTCACCGGCACCCGTGCCGAGCGTGAGGCCGCAGCTGCGGCCAGCCGCCTGGGTCAGTCCCGCCGCCCGGCCGCCGCTGGCAGCCGGCCGCGTCGTGACCAGGCCCCGGCCGCCGCGGGCGCCCCGGCCGTTGGAACGGAGGCCTGAGCCATGTTGATCCCTCGTCGGGTCAAGCACCGCAAGCAGCACCGCCCTGACCGGCACGGCCAGGCCACCGGTGGCACCAAGGTGACCTTCGGCCAGTACGGCCTGATGGCCCTGGAGCACTCCTACGTGACCAACCGGCAGATCGAGAGCGCACGTATCGCGATCACCCGCCACATCAAGCGTGGCGGCCGGGTCTGGATCAACATCTACCCGGACCGCCCCCTGACCAAGAAGCCCGCCGAGACCCGCATGGGTTCGGGCAAGGGCTCGCCGGAGTGGTGGGTGGCCAACGTGAAGCCGGGTCGCGTGATGTTCGAGCTGAGCTACCCCGATGAAGAGGTTGCTCGGGAGGCCCTTCTGCGCGCTGCGCACAAGATGCCGATGAAGTGCCGGATCGTCCGGCGTGAAGTGGGTGAGGACTGATGGCTGTTACCACCGCAGGCGAGCTGCGCAACGTCGACACCGAGGATCTGGTGACCAAGCTGCGTGAGGCCAAGGAGGAGCTGTTCAACCTGCGCTTCCAGGCAGCCACCGGCCAGCTGGAGAGCCATGGCCGACTGCGCGCGGTCAAGAAGGACATCGCGCGCATCTACACCGTGATGCGCGAGCGCGAGCTCGGCATCACCGATGAGCCCGAGAGCGGGGCCACCGCATGAGCGCGAAGGATGAGGCTGTGAGTTCGACCGAGTCCGGGGCCACCGAGGCCACCCGGGGTTACCGCAAGACCCGTGAGGGGTATGTCGTCAGCGACAAGATGGACAAGACCGTCGTCGTCGCTGTCGAGGACCGCTTCACCCACCGCATGTACGGCAAGGTGGTGCGTCGCACCTCCAAGCTCAAGGCGCATGACGAGGCCAACGCCGCCGGCGTCGGTGATCGTGTCCTGGTGATGGAGACCCGTCCCACGTCGGCGACCAAGCGCTGGCGTGTGGTGGAGATCCTCGAGAAGGCCAAGTAAGTCCAGTTCGGCCAGGCTCGCGGGGACCCGCGAGAACCGGCACGACGATCAGGAGAAGAACGTGATTCAGCAGGAGTCGCGACTGCGTGTCGCCGACAACACGGGTGCCAAGGAAATTCTGTGCATCCGTGTCCTCGGCGGCTCCGGTCGACGCTACGCGGGCATCGGTGATGTCATCGTGGCCACGGTCAAGGACGCCATCCCCGGTGGCAACGTCAAGAAGGGCGAGGTCGTGAAGGCCGTCGTCGTGCGCACCAAGAAGGAGCGCCGCCGCCCGGACGGGTCGTACATCAAGTTCGACGAGAACGCGGCGGTGATCCTCAAGGCTGATGGTGAGCCCCGCGGCACCCGCATCTTCGGGCCCGTCGGACGCGAGCTGCGCGACAAGAAGTACATGAAGATCATCTCGCTCGCGCCGGAGGTGTTGTGATGGCGAAGATCCGCAAGGGTGACACCGTTCAGGTGATCACCGGCAAGGACAAGGGCCTGACCGGCACCGTCCTGGTCGTCTACCCCGATCGGGACAAGATCCTGGTCGAGGGCGTGAACCGGGTGAAGAAGCACACGAAGGTGGGCCAGTCGGCGCGTGGCGCCAAGACCGGCGGGATCGTGACCCAGGAGGCCGCGATCCACATCTCCAACGTGATGCTGGTCGACCCGGAGTCCAAGAAGCCGACCCGCGTCGGCTTCCGCAAGCAGGCCGCGGACAAGACCCGGGCCGATGGCACCACCTACACGGTCGAGCGCAACGTCCGGGTCGCCAAGCGAACCGGTGAGGACATCTGATGAGCACTGCCACTGAGACGACGATGCCGAGGCTGAAGGCCCGGTACCGCGCCGAGGTCATGCCCGAGCTGCGCGAGCAGTTCGACTACGACAACGTCATGCAGATCCCCGGTCTGGTCAAGATCGTGGTGAACATGGGCGTCGGCGAGGCGGCCCGCGACTCCAAGCTGATCGAGGGGGCCATCAAGGACCTCACCCTGATCACCGGCCAGAAGCCGCAGGTCACCAAGGCCCGCAAGTCGATCGCCCAGTTCAAGCTGCGCGAGGGGATGCCGATCGGCTGCCACGTGACGCTTCGTGGGGACCGCATGTGGGAGTTCCTCGACCGGCTGCTGAGCACCGCGCTGCCGCGCATCCGTGACTTCCGGGGCCTGAACCCCGGGCAGTTCGACGGGAACGGCAACTACACGTTCGGCCTGAACGAGCAGTCGATGTTCCACGAGATCGACCAGGACGCCATCGACCGCGTGCGCGGCATGGACATCACCGTGGTCACCACCGCCAAGACCGACGATGAGGGTCGTGCGCTGCTGAAGGCGCTCGGCTTCCCCTACAAGGAGAAGTGACCACGTGGCGAAGAAGGCCCTGATCAACAAGCAGGCCCGCAAGCCGAAGTTCGCGGTTCGCGGCTACACCCGCTGCAACCGGTGCGGTCGTCCGCACTCGGTCTACCGCAAGTTCGGCCTGTGCCGGATCTGCGTCCGGGAGATGGCCCACCGCGGTGAGCTCCCCGGCGTGACCAAGTCCAGCTGGTAGCCGCGCAGCTGGCCCGAGGCGCGAGCCGAGAGGTCAGCGAAGCCAGCTGGTAGGCCCCCCCAACGTCCATCCCCACCCGACGCCGAAGGTCCGAACGGAAACCACGGCGAGAAAGGCCAGACGGCCATGACAATGACAGACCCGATCGCGGACATGCTCACACGCATCCGCAACGGGAACACGGCCTACCACGAGACCGTGTCCATGCCACTCTCGAAGATCAAGGTGGGAATCGCCGAGATCCTCAAGGCCCAGGGCTACATCGCCGACTTCGCGGTCGAGGATGCGCCTGTCGGCCAGACCCTGGTGATCACGCTCAAGTACGGCCCGAGCCGGGAGCGTTCCATCGCCGGCCTGCGTCGCGTGAGCAAGCCCGGCCTGCGGGTGTACGCCAAGAGCACCGCGATGCCGCGCGTGCTCGGCGGACTGGGCATCGCGATCATCTCCACGTCCACCGGACTGCTGACCGACCGGCAGGCCCAGGCCAAGGGAGTGGGCGGGGAAGTCCTCGCCTACGTCTGGTAAGGGAGCCCCACCATGTCCCGCATCGGACGACTTCCGATCACTGTCCCCGCCGGCGTCGACGTCACGATCGACGGCGCCGACGTCACGGTCAAGGGCCCCAAGGGGACCCTGAGCCACACGGTGCCTGCGCCCATCACGGTCGAGAGGACCGAGGATGGCACGCTGCAGGTGACCCGTCCCAACGACGAGCGCATGTCCCGCTCGCTGCACGGCCTGACCCGCACCCTGGTGGCCAACATGGTCGCCGGCGTGACCGAGGGCTACACCAAGAAGCTCGAGATCGTCGGCACCGGGTACCGCGTGGTCGCCAAGGGAACGGACCTCGAGTTCGCCCTCGGCTTCAGCCACCCGGTGGTCATCCCGGCGCCCGAGGGCATCAGCTTCGCCGTCGAGACACCGACCCGGTTCTCGGTCTCGGGGATCGACAAGCAGCAGGTCGGCGAGGTCGCCGCGAACCTGCGCAAGCTTCGCAAGCCTGACCCGTACAAGGGCAAGGGCGTGCGGTACGAGGGCGAAGTCATTCGCCGCAAGGCCGGAAAGGCAGGTCGTTAGCCATGGCTGTCGCAACCAAGATCGGCTCCGGGAGCCGTACCCGGGTGGCGCGCTCGCGCCGTCACCTCCGGGTTCGCAAGAAGGTCGCCGGCACGCCCGTGCGTCCGCGCATGGTCGTCAACCGCTCGACCCGCCACCTGTTCGTCCAGGTCGTCGACGACACCACCGGCACCACGCTGGCGTGGGCGTCCACGATGGAGGCCGACCTGCGATCGGACTCCGGGGACAAGACCGCCAAGGCGCGCAAGGTCGGCGAGATCGTGGCCGGTCGGGCGAAGTCCGCTGGCATCGAGACGGTCGTGTTCGACCGTGGTGGCAACAAGTATCACGGTCGCGTTGCGGCCCTGGCCGACGGCGCACGCGACGCCGGCCTGGCCTTCTGACGAGGAAGAGGACGAATACCAATGGCTGGAGTTCAGCGCCGCACCGGCGGCCCCGGTGAGGGCAGCAGCAGCGGCAGCAACGATCGTCGCGGTCGCCGTGACGATCGCGGCCCCCGCGAGGAGAAGTCCACGTTCGTCGAGCGCGTCGTGGCGATCAACCGCGTGTCCAAGGTCGTCAAGGGCGGCCGCCGGTTCAGCTTCACCGCACTGGTTGTGGTCGGCGACGGCGACGGTCACGTGGGCGTCGGGTACGGCAAGGCCAAGGAGGTGCCCGCGGCGATCGCCAAGGGTGTCGAGGAGGCCAAGAAGCACTTCTTCGAGGTGCCCCGGGTCCAGGGGACGATCCCCCATCCGGTGACCGGCGAGGATGCCGCAGGCGTGGTCATGCTGCGCCCGGCCTCCCCGGGTACCGGCGTCATCGCCGGTGGCCCGGTGCGCGCGGTGCTGGAGTGCGCCGGCGTCCATGACGTCCTGAGCAAGTCCATGGGCTCGTCGAACGCGATCAACATCGTGCACGCCACGGTGGCCGCGCTGAAGATGCTCGAGCGTCCCGAGGCCGTGGCTGCCCGTCGCGGCCTGCCGCTGGAGGATGTCGCCCCCGCCGCCCTGATCCGGGCGATGAATGCCGGCAAGACGGAGGTCGTCGCCTGATGGCCACCCAGCTGAAGATCACGCAGGTCCGCGGACTGGTCGGCTGCACCCAGGTGCAGAAGGACAGCGTCCGCTCCCTGGGCCTCAAGCGGATCAACGATGTCGTTGTCAAGGAGAACCGTCCCGAGATCCTCGGGATGGCCAGGGCGGTGCCACACCTGGTGACCGTCGAGGAGGTCGACTGATATGACCCTCAAGGTCCATCACCTGCGCCCCGCACCCGGGGCCAAGACTGCCAAGACCCGCGTGGGTCGTGGCGAGGCCGGCAAGCGCGGCAAGACCGCGGGCCGCGGCACCAAGGGCACCAAGGCCCGCTACCAGGTCCCGGCCAGCTTCGAGGGCGGGCAGATGCCGTTGCACATGCGGCTGCCCAAGCTCAAGGGCTTCAAGAACAACAACAAGATCGCCTTCCAGGTGGTCAACGTGGCCACGCTGGCCTCGCTGTACCCCTCCGGTGGGGAGGTCACCGTCGATGACCTCGTCGCCAAGGGCGCGGTCCGCAAGGGCGAGCCGGTCAAGGTGCTGGGCACCGGCGACCTCGCGGTCGCGCTGACCGTCACCGTCGACGCCGCCTCGGAGTCGGCCAGGGCCAAGATCGAGGCCGCCGGCGGTTCGGTCACGACCGCCTGATCGCACGCACGACTCGACGAGGGCCGTCACCCGCAGGGGTTGACGGCCCTCGTCGTGCGTGCCACCACCCATTCACGAGGTTCGGTACGTTTCGGACTGGCTGTTAGGCTGTGCGGCGTCTGGCGCACGCTCGTAGCGCCCTCAGGAGGATCCCCGTGCACCTGTCCGCGTTCGCCTCAGCGTTCCGCACGCCGGACCTGCGCAAGAAGCTGCTCTTCACCATGGGCATCATTGCGCTCTACCGGCTCGGCGCCGTGACGCCAACCCCCGGCATCGACTACTCGGCCGTCCAGTCGTGCATCGCCACGGTCGAGGGCAACTCGCTCTACGGCATGATCAACCTCTTCAGCGGCGGTGCCCTGCTCCAGCTGTCCATCTTCGCGCTGGGGATCATGCCCTACATCACCGCCAGCATCATCCTGCAGCTGATGACGGTGGTGATCCCCAAGCTCGAGGCCCTCAAGAAGGAGGGCCAGTCCGGGCAGGCACTGATCACCCAGTACACGCGCTACCTCACGGTGGCCCTGGCCATCCTGCAGTCCACCGGGATCGTGGCGCTGGCGCGCACGCCCGGCCAGCTGTTCCAGGGCTGCACGGCCCAGCTGATCCCCGACGACTCGATCTTCACGATCTTCGTGATGATCGCCACGATGACGGCAGGCACGGCGGTGATCATGTGGCTCGGTGAGCTCATCACCGACCGGGGCGTGGGCAACGGCATGTCGCTGCTGATCTTCACCTCGATCATCTCCTCGTTCCCGTCGCAGGCGGCCAGCATCTTCGCCACCCGCGGTCCGTTCATCACGGCGATGACCTTCGTGGTCGGGTTCTTCGTCATCATGGCCGTCGTCTTCGTCGAGCAGGGGCAGCGACGCATCCCGGTCCAGTACGCCAAGCGGATGGTGGGTCGCAAGATGTACGGCGGGACGTCGACCTACATCCCGCTGAAGGTCAACATGGCCGGTGTCATCCCGGTCATCTTCGCGTCGTCGCTGCTGTTCCTGCCGGTCCTGTTCCTGCAGTTCTCCGACCAGAACGGCGCGGTCGCGCAGTTCATCGCGCGCAACTTCCAGCGCGGCACCGAGCCCCTGTACCTGCTCACGTTCGCGGTGCTGATCATCTTCTTCACGTACTTCTACGTGGCGATCACGTTCAACACCACCGAGGTGGCGGACAACATGAAGAAGTACGGCGGCTTCATCCCGGGCATCCGGGCGGGGCGACCGACGGCCGAGTACCTCGATTACGTGGTCACCCGCCTGACCCTGCCGGGTTCGGTCTACCTGGCGCTGGTCGCCATCATCCCGCTGTTCGCGTTCAACGGCCTGGGCGTCTCCAGCCAGTTCATCTTCGGAGGCACCAGCCTGCTGATCATGGTCGGCGTCGGCTTGGATACGGTGAAGCAGATCGAGAGCCAGCTGCAGCAACGCAACTACGAAGGGTTCCTCCGCTGATGCGAATCGTGCTCATGGGCCCCCCCGGCGCGGGGAAGGGTACGCAGGCGGTCGTCGTGGCCGAGCGGCTGGGGATCCCGCACATCTCCACCGGCGAGATCTTCCGCGCGCACATGGCCCAGGGCACGCCGCTGGGGATCGCGGCGGGCATGTACATGGACCGCGGCAACTACGTCCCGGACCGGATCACCAACGCCATGGTGCGCAACCGCCTGGCCCAGCCCGATGCGGCCGAGGGCTTCCTGCTCGACGGGTACCCCCGGACGCTGGACCAGGTCGCTGTCCTCGACGAGATGCTCGCCGACGTCGGGCTGGCCGTCGACCACGTGGTCGAGCTGACGGCGAACACCGAGGAGGTCATCTCCCGGCTGCTCAAGCGTGCCGCCGAGCAGGGCCGGGCCGATGACACCGAGGAGGTCATCCGCCGGCGCATGGAGGTCTACGCCGAGCAGACCGAGCCCCTGACCCAGGTCTACGCCGCCAAGGGCGTGCTGGTGCGGGTGGACGGCATGGGCACGATCGACGAGGTGCGCGACCGCGTCCTGGCCGCCATCCAGGGCTGACGTGCTCGGCCGTCGATCGCGGATCGAGATCAAGACCGCGGAGCAGCTGCGCCACATGCGCGCCGCCGGGCTGGTGGTCGCCGGGGCCCTGGCCCGGACCGCCGAGCTGGTGGCGCCGGGGGTCACGACCGGGCAGCTCGACGCCGCGGCCGCCGAGTTCATCGCCGATGCCGGGGCGCGTTCGAACTTCAAGGGGTACCACGGCTTCCCCGGGGTGATCTGCACGTCGGTCAACGACGAGGTCGTCCACGGGATCCCGGGGGACCGGGTGCTGCGCGACGGCGACCTGATCAGCATCGACTGCGGGGCGATCGTCGAGGGCTGGCACGGGGACGCGGCGATCACCGTTCCGGTGGGGGAGGTGGCCCCGGAGCTGCTGGCCCTGTCCGCGGCCACGCAGCGCGCGCTGTGGGCCGGGATCGCCCGGGCCCTGGTCGGTGGGCGGCTGTCGGACATCGGTGCCGGGTGCCAGGCCGAGATCGGCGGGCGCTACGGGATCGTGCAGGACTACGTCGGGCACGGGATCGGCTCGTCGATGCACATGGAGCCCTCCGTCGCCGCACGTCGGGCCGGCGGGACGGGGCCCGCACCTGCGGGCGGGCATGGCCCTGGCGATCGAGCCGATGATCACCCTCGGCTCCCCGGATGTGACGGTCCTGGACGACGACTGGACGGTGGCCACGATCGACGGGTCGGTCGCCGCGCACTGGGAGCACTCCGTCGCCCTGACCGATTCGGGGCCGGTCGTGCTGACCGCCGAGGACGGCGGCGCCGCGGAACTGGCCGCATGGGGTGTCCGGATCGGTTCAGTCGGTTGATCGAACGGCCGACATTGACACAGGGGCGCCCCTCGGGGAGGCTCAGCCCAGTGAGTGCCGGGGCGACCCGGCCGGGGCCGGGGGGCCCTTGCGGATGAGTCAGCCGGAGCGGAGGGATCGGACCATGGTCGCGGAGGCCGTGCAGGTGCGTGCGTTCACGCCGCAGGAGCCGATGTCGTTGGCCGAGGCCGGGCTCACCGACAGCGAGGTCGAGGGGCTGATCCTGAAGTTCCTGGCCGCGCGCGGGGATGCCAGCGGCTGGGCGATCGCCGACCAGGTGCGCCTGCCCTACGGCCTGGTCGTCACATGCCTGAACCAGCTCAAGGACGCCCGGCTGGTTGCCTACCGCAGCTCGTCGGGGGTCAATGACTTCCTCTACCAGATCACCGACCACGGCCGGGACACCGCACGCCGGCTCGCCCACCGCTGCACCTACTTCGGCGCGGCACCGGTCTCCCTGGAGGACTACGTCGACGCGGTGGTCGCCCAGGGGATCACCGACCGTGCGCCTGGCCCCGCGGACCTGATGGACGCCTTCGAGGACCTCCTGCTCGACCAGGGCGTCGTCGACCGGCTCGGCCCGGCCATCGCCTCCGGCCGGGGGATGTTCCTGTTCGGGCCCTCGGGAAACGGCAAGACCAGCATCAGCCAGCGGATCACCAGGTCCCTCGGGGGGCACATCTGGGTGCCGCGCTCGATCGGCGTCGATGGTGACATCGTGCGCATCTTCGACCCGCACTTCCACGTCGAGGCACCGTTCGACTGGGAGTACCAGCACGGCATGCCGCACCCGGTCGACAAGCGCTGGGTGCTGATCGAGCGCCCGACGGTGTCCGTGGGCGGCGAGCTCACCATGGACCAGCTCGAGGTGAGCACGAACCCGCACACCGGGATCAGCGAGGCCCCGCTGCAGCTCAAGGCCAACGGCGGGACCCTGGTCATCGACGACTTCGGTCGCCAGCGGATGCGCATCGACGACCTGCTCAACCGCTGGATCGTCCCGCTGGAGGCCGGCTACGACTTCTACAGCCTGAGCAGCGGGCGACGCATCCAGATGCCGTTCCAGCAGGTCATCGTGTTCTCCACGAACCTCGAGCCCCGCGACCTCGTCGACGAGGCGTTCCTGCGGCGCATCCCGTACAAGATCCCGGTGGGGGACCCGACGGAGGCGCAGTTCCGCCAGCTGTTCGACATGGTCAGCGCGGAGCTCGGGGTGCCCGTCGAGCCGGCCGCCATCGACCACCTGATCCGCCACCACTACCACGGCGCCCACCGGTCGCTACGGTTCTGCCACCCGCGGGACCTGCTGCTGCAGGTCCTCAACGAGTCGCGGTACCTCGGGATCCCCGCGGTCCTGTCGCTGGAGACGGTCGACCGCGCAGTGGACGCCTACTTCTCGGTCATCTAGGCCCCGCGGCTGCCAGCCGCTTGCGCTGCGGTTGTTCGCCGAGCTCGCCGTTTTGGTCCCCGGGCGCCGCAGGCCGTAGACTTGAGCAGCGTTGCGTCTGCGCGTCCCCGTCTGTCGGCCCCACCGGGCTTCCAGCCGAGCGCGCCGGCTCAGCACAGCAGGAACTCGATCGACCGAACCGCGGCCGCCCGAGCCCGAACCCGACGACAGCAAGGTGTGGATCAGCAGCTTATGGCCAAGAAAGAGGGTGCCATCGAACTCGAGGGCACGATCCGCGAGTCGCTCCCGAACGCCATGTTCCGGGTCGAGCTCGACAACGGCCACAAGGTCCTGGCCCATATCTCGGGGAAGATGCGGCAGCACTACATCCGCATCCTGCCCGACGACCGGGTGGTCGTGGAGCTCTCGCCCTACGACCTGACCCGTGGACGGATCGTCTACCGGTACAAGTGACAGATGCCCTCCGGGTTCCACCGGTGGTGAAGGCTGCGAGGAAAGAGCGATGAAGGTCAAGCCCAGCGTCAAGAAGATCTGCGACAACTGCAAGGTGATCCGCCGTCACGGTCGCGTGATGGTGATCTGCGAGAACCCCCGGCACAAGCAGCGCCAGGGCTGATCGCACCGGCTCCGGCCGGCCCGCGCACAGCAGGACAGCACGACACGGCAGCGCGCCGCCTGGCGCGTCCCACCCGGGAGACCGGGGTGGGGGCCACAACTGAAGATGCGTGATCCCGTCATCCCGACTCCGGGCCCCTGCCAGGGCCCTCGGGGACGTCACCCCCGGCTCGGAGGCCGGGGACCCACCACAAAGGGCGGTGGGACCGGTCACGCACCCAAACCTCCGGATGAACCAAGGAAGAAGGTTCCGCCCGATGGCACGTCTCGTCGGCGTCGACCTCCCGCGCGACAAGCGCGTCGAGGTGGCGCTCACCTACATCTATGGCATTGGCCGTTCCCGTGCCGCTGAGATCCTCGCCGCGACCGGGGTCAACCCCGACACCCGCGTCAAGGACCTCACGGACAACGAGCTGGTCCCCCTGCGCGACTACATCGAGGGCAACCTCAAGGTCGAGGGTGACCTGCGTCGTGAGGTGGCTGCCGACATCCGCCGCAAGGTGGAGATCGGCTGCTACCAGGGCATCCGGCATCGCCGGGGTCTGCCGGTCCGCGGGCAGCGCACGCACACCAACGCTCGGACCCGCAAGGGTCCGCGCAAGACGGTCGCCGGCAAGAAGAAGGCCGGCAAGTAGTAGTCCGACTGGTCCGGGTGGGCACCTGCCCACCGCGGCGACCCAGCCCCGCAACGGGCCGGGAACGCCGACCAGCGGACCGACGACCTCACGCAAAGGAACGCAATGCCTCCCAAGACTCGTCAGAGCGCGGCCAAGAAGGTCCGTCGCAAGGAGAAGAAGAACGTGGCCCACGGCCACGCGCACATCAAGAGCACGTTCAACAACACGATCGTGTCGATCACGGACCCCTCGGGTGCGGTGATCGCCTGGGCCTCGAGCGGCCAGGTCGGGTTCAAGGGGTCGCGCAAGTCGACCCCGTACGCCGCGCAGATGGTGGCCGAGGCTGCCGCGCGTCGTGCGATGGACCACGGCATGAAGAAGGTTGACGTCTTCGTCAAGGGTCCCGGCTCCGGCCGCGAGACCGCGATCCGGTCGCTGCAGGCGACCGGCCTGGAGGTCGGCTCGATCTCCGACGTCACCCCCATGGCCCACAACGGCTGCCGTCCGCCCAAGCGCCGCCGCGTCTGACCCGAAGGATTCACATCATGGCTCGATACACAGGGGCAGACTGCAAGCGCTGCCGCCGAGAGAAGACCAAGCTGTTCCTCAAGGGCAGCAAGTGCGATGGGCCCAAGTGCCCCATCGAGCTGCGCCCGTTCCCGCCCGGCCAGCACGGCCGTGGCCGGACCAAGGACAGCGAGTACCTGCTGCAGATGCGCGAGAAGCAGAAGTGCGCACGCATCTACGGGGTCCTGGAGAAGCAGTTCCGTGGGTACTACGAGGAGGCCCAGCGCAAGCAGGGCAAGACCGGTGAGAACCTGCTCAAGATCCTCGAGACCCGCCTGGACAACGTCGTGTACCGCGGTGGCTTCGCCAAGAGCCGCGACATGGCCCGCCAGCTCGTGGGCCACGGCCACATCATGGTCAACGGCAAGAAGGTCGACATCCCCTCCTACCGGGTGTCGCCCTCGGACATCGTCGAGGTGCGCCCGTCCTCGCGTGAGCTGACCCCGTTCGTGGTCGCCCACGCCGAGGCCGGCGAGCGTCCCGTCCCGGCGTGGCTCGAGGTCTCCCCGAACCAGATGCGCATCCTCGTGCACGCGGTTCCGGAGCGCGGGGCCATCGACACCGCCGTCCAGGAGCAGCTGATCGTCGAGCTCTACTCGAAGTGACCCTGTCGGGTGGCGGCTCCTGCCGCCGCCCGACCCAGCCTTGCAGCACGTGGCATCAAATGGTGGGTGCCACGGAAAGGAACGGTAACCCGTGCTTATTGCCCAGCGTCCGACCCTCACCGAGGAGCGCGTCAGCGACCACCGTTCGCGGTTCGTCCTGGAGCCCCTCGAGCCGGGCTTCGGCTACACCCTGGGGAACTCCCTGCGCCGGACGCTCCTGTCGAGCATCCCCGGTGCGGCGGTCACCAGCATCCGGATCGAGGATGTCCTCCACGAGTTCACCACGATCCCGGGTGTCAAGGAGGACGTCACCGAGATCATCCTCAACCTCAAGGAGCTCGTCGTCTCCTCGGAGCATGACGAGCCGGTCGTGATGTACCTGCGCAAGCAGGGCCCCGGTGCGGTCACCGCAGCCGACATCGCGCCGCCCGCCGGGGTCGAGGTCCACAACCCCGACCTGCACCTGGCCACGGTCAACGCCAAGGGCAAGCTGGAGATCGAGCTCGTCGTGGAGCGCGGTCGCGGCTACGTGACCTCGACGGCCAACAAGCTGCCCGGCCAGGAGATCGGCCGGATCCCGGTCGACTCGATCTACTCGCCGGTGCTCAAGGTGACCTACAAGGTCGAGGCGACCCGTGTCGAGCAGCGCACCGACTTCGACAAGCTGATCCTGGACGTCGAGACCAAGCCCTGCATGACCCCGGCCGACGCCGTGGCCTCCGCGGGCAAGACCCTGGTCGAGCTGTTCGGCCTGGCCCACGAGCTCAACGTCAACGCCGAGGGCATCGACATCGGTCCGTCACCGGCCGACGAGCTGGTCGCCGAGCAGCTCTCGACGCCGATCGAGTCCCTGGACCTCACCGTGCGCAGCTTCAACTGCCTCAAGCGTGAGGGCATCCACACCGTCGGTGAGCTCGTCAGCCGCAGCGAGGCGGACCTGATGGACATCCGCAACTTCGGGAGCAAGTCGATCGAAGAGGTCAAGGACAAGTTGCTCTCCCTGGGTCTCGCGCTCAAGGACAGCCCCGCCGGGTTCGTGCCGGCATACGTCGAGGAAGAGGACGGGGACTTCGCCGAGGACGAGCAGCTCTAGCCAGCCACCGCCCTCGAACGAACCTGTTGAACAGTAGGAGTCAGTAACTATGCCCACGCCCAGCAAGGGCCCCCGTCTGGCCAGCACCCCCGCCCACGAGCGGCACATGCTCGCCAACCTGGCCACCGCGCTCTTCGAGCACGGAGCGATCACCACGACCGAGGCGCGTGCCAAGCGCGTCCGGCCGCTGGCCGAGCGGATGATCACGTTCGCCAAGCGCGGTGACCTGCACGCCCGTCGTCAGGTCATGACCGTCATCCGCGACAAGTCCGTCGTGCACGTGCTGTTCGAGGAGATCGGACCGCGGTTCGCGACCCGCCCGGGCGGTTACACCCGCATCACCAAGATCGGGCCGCGCAAGGGCGACAACGCCCCCATGGCCGTGATCGAGCTGTGCGAGCCGCTGGCTGAGCGCACGGTCGCCGAGGCCACGGCCGCGACGAAGCGTGCTGCCAAGGAGGCCGCGGCCCCGGCCGCTGCCGCCCCGGTGGTCGCCGAGGTCGTCGAGACCGAGGCTGTCGAGTCTGTCGAGACCGACGCTCCCGTGGTCGAGGCCGAGGCCCCGGTCGAGGGTGTCGAGGGCGACACCGCGGTTGCCGCCGATGCTGTGGAGGCCGCTGAGGCTGCCACTGAGGACGACGCCACGGCGTGACCACGCCCGTCATCGAGCCCGCTGGGACGTCGGAGGAATCCGGCGCCGGCGGGCTCGTCGGCGTCCCGGGAGCCCTGGATCGGCCAGGGGCACCTGATGTCCCGGGCGAGGTCCGGCTGCGCCTGGAGATCGCCTACGACGGCGCGGGCTTCTGCGGCTGGGCTCGACAGCCGGGCCTGCGCTCGGTGCAGGGCGAGCTCGAGTCCGCCCTGAGGGCCGTTCTGCGAGTCGAGGCGGGCGTGCCGGTGCGGGTGGCTGTCGCCGGGCGAACGGATGCGGGGGTTCACGCGGTGGGACAGGTCTGCCACAGCGACGTCCCCGCATCGGCCTGGGCGGCGTCATCCGGTCGACACGGAGGCGGGCACACGTCCTTGAGTGCGTTGGCCGCCACCACTGAGCCGTCGCCCGGGGTGGACCTGCCGGCCGGTATCGGCCCCGGCCCGTCCCTGGGCGAGGTGCCGACCGCCCGACCGTCCTCGGCGAGGTGCCGACCGCCCCCGACCCGTCCCTTGCGGTTCGCCGCCGCCTGAACGGCCTGCTGCCCGCGGACCTGCGCGTGCGGCACGTCGGCGTGGCCCCCCCTGGGTTCGACGCCCGCTGGTCGGCCTCCTGGCGGCGGTACTCCTACCTCGTGGCCGATGACCCCGCCGGCCAGGACCCGCGGACCCGTGGGCACGTGCTCTGGCATCCCCGGGCGTTGGACGTCGAGGCGATGGCTGACGCCGCCGCCCCGTTCGTCGGGGAGCATGACTTCGCCGCCTACTGCCGGGCCCGGCCGGGCGCATCCAGCGTGCGCACCATCCATGACATCGGCTGGCGGCGGGTCGGCCGCAGCGCCGGGGCCACGTCGCCCGTGGAGTTCTCGGTGCGCGCCGACGCCTTCTGCCACTCCATGGTCCGTGCGCTGGTCGGGGCGTTCATCGCCGTGGGGGACGGGCGCTGGCCGGTGCAACGCCCCGCACAGCTGCTGGCGGCCGCCCAGCGAGTGCCCGTCATCGCCACGGCACCGGCCCACCCGTTGACGCTCGTGGAGGTCGGCTACCCCCCCGATGCCGACCTGGCCTCCCAGGCCGAGCGGGCCAAGCGCTGGCGCGGGCGCTGACGACGGGTCGGCGCCGGCGGTCCTGGCGGACGGACCGGGCGACCTCATCCGCCGCCCGAACGGGTCGGGGCATGAGTGCCGCTGGGCCGAACGGGTGAACCCCGGGCTGCCCGCCATACCCGGTATGGACAGGGCTCCATACCGGGTATAGAACTGCTGGCGTGTCCATCCGCAACGGCCTGCTCGCCCTCCTGATGGAGGGGCGCGCCTATGGCAACCAGTTGCGCACGGACTTCGAGGAGCGGACCGGCGGCTCGTGGCCGCTGAACATCGGGCAGGTCTACCAGACCCTCGACCGGCTCGTCCGCGACGGCCTCGTCGTGGCCGAGGACGTGCGCTCGGCCGACATCCCGGCCCAGGCGCGCAGCCTCTACCGGATCACCGACGCGGGCCAGGCCGAGGTCCTGCGCTGGTTCTCCCAGCCGGTGGCCCGTGGGGCTGCTCCGCGCGACGAGCTGACGATCAAGCTGGCAGTGGCCATGTGCTCCCCGCGTGTCGACGTCGGGCGGATCATCGACGTCCAGCGGGCCGCCACGATGGGCGCACTCCAGGAGCTGACCGCGATCAAGCGCCGTCAGCTCGCCGGGGACCCGGCGCGAGGGCGCGAACCCTGGATGCTGATCCTCGACCGGATCATCTTCGACACCGAGGCCGAGCTGCGCTGGCTCGAGCACTGCGAATCCACACTGCTGCGGAACCTGGCAACGTCGACCAAGGGGGGCCCCTCATGACCGGACCGACGACGGCAGGGGTTCAGCCCCCGGCCACAGTCCTCGAGCTCGTCGGGGCGTGGCGGACCCACGGGCAGGGGCCGACCGCGGTCACCGCGCTGCGTGCCGTCTCGCTGACCCTGCGCGAGGGGGAGCTGGTCGCGGTGATGGGGCCCAGCGGGTCGGGGAAGTCCACGCTGCTCAACCTCAGCGGAGGGCTCGACCAGCCGACTCAGGGCGATGTCCGGATCGGCCCCGACTCCACGGTGGGAGCCAGTGCCGCCCATCTGGCGATGCTGCGTCGACGCCACCTGGGCTTCGTGTTCCAGGATGCCAACCTCGTGGGCTCGCTCACAGCCGGGGAGAACGTCGCCCTTCCCCGTGAGCTGGACGGGGTGCCGGTTCGGGTGGCCCGGCGCGAGGCGGAGGCTGCGCTCGCGGAGGTCGGCCTGGCCGGGGTGGCCCCGCGATTCCCCGACGACCTGTCCGGAGGGCAGCAGCAGCGGGTCGCCATCGCGCGGGCGCTGGTCGGCGGTCGGCGGCTCATCCTGGCCGACGAGCCCACCGGTGCCCTCGACACGGCCTCCGGGGACGAGGTCCTGCGGATCATCCGCGCACGGTGCGACGCGGGTGCGGCGGCGCTGGTCGTCACCCACAACCCGCGGCACGCGGCGTGGGCCGACCGAGTCCTGTTCCTGCGCGACGGGCAGGTCGTCGAGCGCGCTGCCTTCGCCGAGACCCCGGCGGATGCCCCGCACCCCGATGCCTCCCGGCTCCCGTTGGCCGCCCTCGGGGCACGTCCTGGGACGGACCTGGCATGAGCACCTCCGCGCTCGTCGACGAGCGCACCCATGCAACGGCCGTTCCCCCGGAGCGCCGACCCACCTGGCCCCGGTGGCGGCCGGCGATGCGCCTGGCCATCCGGGACGCGCGGGGCAACCGGGCGCGCTCCCTGCTGGTCATCGCGCTGGTGGCGCTGCCCGTGGCCCTGGTCGTGGGCGTGTACCTCTTCGGCACGAGCCGGACATGGGGTGAGCTCCAGGCTCCGCGGGAGTCCCTGGGGACGGCTGCCGCCGGCTCGGCGGAGCCGGTCGGTGCGGAGATGGGGCGTCCCGGGGCGCAGGGATGGACGGACACGCTGCCCCCGGGCTGGCGCCTGGTCCCGTGGCCCGCGGTGGCGGCCGATCTCGGGGGGCCGATGGGCGGGGAGGGCGTCGGCGGTGCCGGCGGCGACTTCACCGACCCGGTCGTGGGCGGGCAGGTCGACCTGAGTGCGGGCCGGGTGCCGAGCTCGGCCGACGAGGTCGTGATCACCCCGGGCCTGGCCAGGTCCGCGGGGCTGGGGATCGGCGACACGTGGACAGCGGTCCTGTGGGCCCAGACCGGCGTCGGGGAGAACCGGGCCGTCCCGCTGACGGTCGTCGGCATCGGCGATGTGGCCGGCCAGGGATCGGGGCCGTCGTTCGTCCTCGGCGGGGTGCCGCCGGGCTGGGCGAGTCGGCCCGGCGGGCCCGAGCGGTTCCTCATCGACTCCCCGACACCGATCACCGCCGACCAGGTTGCCGACGCTGCGGGCCTGGGGGTCCACGTCGTCGCGCGCGACGTGCCGATCGAGGACCCCGAGCGTCTGTCGCTGACCCTGACCGACGAGCTGGTCGTGGGACTTGGCGTGGCCTTCCTCCAGATCGTGATGCTCGCCGGCGCGGCCTTCGCAGTCTCCCTGCGCCGCCGGCAGCGGGAGCTCGCCCTGCTGTCGGCAGCCGGGGCCGAGCCGGGGGACCTCACGCGCGCGGTCCTGGCCTCGGGCATCCTGCTGGGCGGGATCGGTGCCCTCCTGGGCGTCGCGGTCCCGTGGCTGGCCCTCGTCGCCGGTCGTCCGGCCCTCGAGTGGCTGTTCGGATGGTCGTTGGCACCCGTGCCGCCGATGGAGCTGGGCATCGTGCTCGTCCCCATCGTGGGGCTCCTGGCGGCGGTTGCCGCGAGCGTCGTGCCCGCCCGGATGGCCGCACGCATCCCGCTGGCCAAGGCCCTGCGGGCTCGCGACTCCGCGAACGTGGGGCTGGATCCCGCGGGCCGCGCGCTGGACCGGCTCCCCGCCCGATCGGCGCTCGCGGGGGTGGCGCTGATCGTGGCGGGGGTGCTGTTCCTCGTCGCCTACCCGGCGGGGTCGGCGGGGGAGGGTGTGGGCGGCTGGCCGATCTGGGCCCTCGGCCTGGCGGTGGTCGTCTGCGAGGTCGGCGTGGTGCTGCTCGCACCCATGGTCCTGGCGCTCGTGTCCGGGCACTCCCGGGCGCTACCGCTGTCGGCTCGTCTGGCCAGCCGCGACGCATCGCGCAACCGGCTGCGCAGCTCCTTCGCGGTGGCGGCCGTCGCCGTGGCGGTCGGGCTGTTGGCGGGCTGCGTGACGTGGCTGAGCTCGGTGCAGTCCGCGGTGCGCGACGCCTACCGGCCGGCGGCCGCCCCGGGGGCCGCGGTCCTGGCCCGAACCACCGACCAGGTCCGATGGGGGGCGCTGGGCGAGGGGGAGCGTGCGGCGGTCGCCACGGAGTTCCCCGCAGCGCAGGTGGCCCTGATCGGTGTCGGTCCCACCTGGGACTCCTTCTCCGGGGAGTCGCTGGCTGTGCGCAGCCAGTGCGATCCCCGGGACGGCCTCGGCGTCGCGGGGGATGCGCTGGAGATCATGGACAGGACCAGCAGGGCGTCCCTGGCCGCCACCCTGGCGGCCGACGACCCGTGCCTGGCCCCGGACCCCGCGGGGAGCCCCGTCTGGCCGATGAGCGTGATCGGCCACCCGTCGGACACGCGGCCGGGACTCGTCGTGGCCGACGCCGACGGCGCGGCCCTCCTGCTCGGTCGGGAGGACCCGATCGTCCGGCAGCAGCTCGAGTCTGGCGGGGCAGTGGCCCTGGCCCCATCGGCTGTGGTGGACGGACGGGTCCGCATCGCTGCTGACCCGCGGCCGATCGACTCGGTGGGTGCCGGATCGCCGCAGTTCCGCCGGGGCCCGCGTGCGGACATCCCCGCGGTCGTCGTGGACTCGCCCTACGCCCCCGCTGCTGTCATCGTCGCGCCGGGCGCGCTGGAGGGCCGAGGGCCTCCCGGTGCCGCGCAACGCGATCCTGGTCGTGCCACCTGGACCGATCCCGGGCCTCCAACCCTGGACCGACCAGTTGGTGAGCGCCGCCGGCCTCCAGGTGATGTCGGTCGAGGCCGGATCCCCAGCGGCCTGGATGGGGAGCGGGGACTGGGGTCGGCTGGTGACGATCGGCCCGGTGGAGGTGGGCTGGCGGCTGATCGTGGGACCCCTGGCCTTCGCCCTGGTGGCGACCGTCCTGGTCACCGCACTCGCCCTCGGCGATGCCCGTCCGGAGCTGGCGACGATGGCTGCCGTGGGCGCCAGCCCAGGGGTGCGCCGGCGGTTCGCGATGTGGGCCGCGATCGTCGTGGCGGCCGTCGGCTCGGCGTTGGGCGCCCTGGCGGGCATCGCCCCGGCGTGGGCGGCACTGCGTTCCGCCGACCTCCTCACCGATCCCGCCACCTGCCTGTGGTCCCCGGTGCAACCCGGTCCAGCCGACGGCGTCCTGCGCGAGCTGGGGACGGTGCACTGTGACCTCCCACTGGACATCCCGCTCGACATCCCGTGGACGTGGCTGGCCGTGGTGGTCATCGGGCTGCCCGTCGCAGCGGGCCTGCTGTTCCTCGTGGCCACGCCGTCCCGGGTCGTGCTGCCGCGGCGCTGACGCGGGCGGGCCGGCGGCACAGGGGACCGCCGGCCCGCCCGGTTTGGCCGATCCACCCCCGGGCGGCGACGATGTCCCGATGGGCCACCTCGACGTCGCGCGGATCACCTTCGCGCTGCCCGACGGGCGGGTGCTGCTCGACGAGGTGTCGTTCAAGGTGCCCGAGGGGAAGGTGACGGCACTGGTCGGGGCCAACGGTTCCGGCAAGTCCACGCTCATGCGGATGATCGCCGGCGACGAGCCGGTCCAGTCCGGCGCGATCACCCGGGTCGGGTCGTTGGGGATCATGCGCCAGTTCGTGGGGCACATGGCGACCGGGACGCTTCGCGACCTGCTGCTGGCCGTGGCACCACCGGCGCTGGCCGCTGCAGCAGCCGAGCTCGACGCCGCGGAGCTGGCCATGATGGACGCAGACGATGAGGCGACGCAGATGCGTTACGCCCACGCGATCGCCGAGTGGGCCGAGTCCGGCGGCTACGACCTCGAGGTCGTGTGGGATGTCGTCGCGGTCTCGGCCCTGGGGGTCCCGTTCGCCCAGGCCCAGTACCGCGAGCTGGCCACGCTCTCCGGTGGCGAGCAGAAGCGGATAGTCCTCGAGGCGCTGTTCCGGGGCCCCGACGAAGTCCTGCTGCTCGACGAGCCGGACAACTACCTCGACGTGCCGGGCAAGCTCTGGCTCGAGCAGCGTCTCCGGGAGACGCCCAAGAGCGTCCTGCTCATCAGCCACGACCGGGAGCTGCTGGCCAACGCCGCGGACGTGATCGTGACGATCGAGCTCGGTGGCGCCGGCAACACCGCGTGGACGCACCCGGGCAGCTTCACGACCTATCACGAGGCGCGCGCTGCTCGGTTCGACCGCCTCGACGAGCTCACCCGCCGGTGGGACGAGGAGCATGCCAAGCTCAAGGCGCTCGTCCAGTACTACAAGACCAAGGCGGCCTACAACGACGGCCTGGCCTCGCGCCTGCAGGCCGCCCGGACCCGCCTTGCCAAGTTCGAGGAGGCCGGCCCACCAGAGGCGCAGCCGATCAAGCAGGCCGTGACGATGCGCCTGCGCGGGGGTCGTACCGGCAAGCGCGCCGTGGTGTGCGCGGGCCTGTCCCTGGCCACGCCGGCCGGCGAGCAGCTCGTGGCGCCGTTCGACCTCGAGGTCTGGTTCGGCGACCGGGTGGCGGTCCTGGGCGCGAACGGCTCGGGCAAGTCGCACTTCCTGCGCCTTCTCGCGGCCGGTGGCTCGGAGCCGGACCTGGAGCACGAGCCGGTCTCGGACGTCGTGATCGAGCCGGTCCTGCACTCCGGCCGTGCCCGGTTGGGGGCGCGGGTCCGGCCCGGATGGTTCGCCCAGACCCACGCGCATCCCGAATGGCTGGGCCGGACGCTGCTCGAGATCCTGCACCGTGGGGACGAGCACCGCGACGGGCTGGGCCGGGAGGCCGCTGCCCGGGTCCTGGACCGCTACGAGCTGGCCCGCGCCGGCGAGCAGGCGTTCGAGCTGCTCTCCGGTGGGCAGCAGGCGCGGTTCCAGGTCCTGCTGCTCGAACTGTCCGGGGCGACGATGCTGCTGCTCGACGAGCCGACCGACAACCTCGACATGGCCTCCGCCGAGGCGCTGGAGGAGGGGCTGGCAGCCTTCGCCGGGACGGTCCTGGCGGTCACGCACGACCGCTGGTTCACCCGTGGCTTCGACCGGTTCCTGGTGTTCGGCGCCGACGGCCGGGTCCGCGAGACCGAGGCCCCCGTCTGGGACGAGGCCCGCGCGGCGCGCTGACCTGTGCGGCCGCGGGGGCGAACCCGCCCCCGCGAAGCCCCGCCCGCCCGCGCGCCCGCCCGGTCCCGTGATCCATTCAGGTTCTTGCGCCTAGAGAGTCGCCACCATGCATGGATCACCGAGGAGGTGAGGGTGGTGATGGGCGACGGCGGATATGGGGCGGTCAGTCGTGGGGGGACCAGCGGTGGCGGTCGAGGTCCACTCGCGGGCCGTTCGGCCCGGGGAGCACCAGCACCCCCTCGGCGCGCAGGCGTTCGGTGGCCGAGACCTCGTGGCCGGGCGCCAGGTACCCGCCGGCGCGCACGACCCGCCACCACGGGACGCCGCCGCCGAACCGTGCCAGGGACGTGCCGACGGCCCGCGGTGCGCGGGAGCCCAGCCGCTCGGCGACGTCGCCGTAGGTGAGCACGCGCCCCGGGGGGATGGTGGCGACCAGATCGAGCACGCGCTCGGCGAACGGCGTGGGTAGCACGGGAAGAGTGTCGCCCATCGGCCTCTGCCCGGGTACTGCCGGCGGCCGACGATGCGCCCCACCCGGGGACCTCCGGGTGAGTCGACGATGCACCCCGCCCATGGCACTCGCCAGTGCGTCAACTCGGCGATTTGGCGCCCCCGCCTCGCCCCGGTACCCTAGAGGGAGCATTGCGCGGGTTCATCCTGCGCGTGTTGAACGGTCCCGGAGCGCGATCGACGGGTCGCGCGAGCGGCCGGCGCCGATGCCCGAGCCGTTCGACCATCACACGGACACGAACGAAGGCTCTGATGCGCACGTACAGCCCCAAGGCTGGCGAGATCACCCGCCAGTGGCACGTCATCGACGCGACCGACGTCGTCCTCGGCCGGTTGGCCTCCCAGGCCGCCGTCCTCCTGCGCGGCAAGCACAAGCCGACGTTCGCCCCGCACGTTGACACCGGTGACTTCGTCATCATCATCAACGCCGAGAAGGTGGCGCTGTCCGGCGCCAAGCGCGAGCAGAAGATGGACTACCGCCACTCCGGGTACCCGGGCGGCCTGCGCGCCACCTCGTACGCCGACCTGCTGGCGACCAACCCGCGGCGCGCTGTGGAGAAGGCCGTCAAGGGCATGCTCCCGCACAACAAGCTCGGCCGCGCCCAGTCCGCCAAGCTCAAGGTCTACGCCGGCCCCGAGCACCCCCATGCGGCGCAGCAGCCCGTGCCGTTCACGATCTCCCAGGTCGCGCAGTAAGCGCCACGGCGACCCCGTCAAACGAAAGGAACCCGTGGCTGTGAGCACCGAGACCACGCAGGCCGTCGATGAGGTCATCGAGGGCAACTACTCCACCGAGACTCCCGAGACCCCCGAGACCAAGGCCCCGCGCCCCGTCATGACCGCCCCCGGGGCTGCCACTGGCCGGCGCAAGGAGGCCGTCGCCCGCGTGCGCATCGTCCCGGGCACCGGCGTCTGGACGATCAACGGCCGGACCCTGGAGAACTACTTCCCGAACAAGGTCCACCAGCAGCTGGTGAACGAGCCGTTCCGCACCCTCGAGCTCGATGGCGCCTACGACGTCATCGCGCGCATCGACGGCGGTGGCATCACTGGGCAGGCCGGCGCGCTGCGCCTGGGCATCGCCCGCTGCCTCAACGAGATCGACGAGGAGGCCAACCGCCCCGCGCTGAAGAAGGCCGGCTTCCTGACGCGGGACGCCCGGATCAAGGAGCGCAAGAAGTACGGCCTGAAGAAGGCCCGCAAGGCCCCCCAGTACTCCAAGCGATGAGAGAGGGAGGGCGCGCTTGCGCGACCTCCTGAGCGAAGAGTGCCGGAGCGTCGCTGCGAAGCAGCGGCGACTCCAAGCGCTGAGTCCGGGCAGGATCCGTCCTGCGGCCGACCACACGCCCCCGCCGGGTTCGCCCCGGCGGGGGCATCGGCGTCTGGCGGCGCGGTCGTCGACCGGTCCCACCGCCCCGCGCACTAGGCTCTGAGACCGGATCCGCTCGACCAGGAGGTAGGACGTGGGAACGCTGTTCGGCACGGATGGGGTCCGGGGGCTGGCCAACCGGGACTTGACGGCGGACCTTGCGCTGGACCTGGCGGCCGCCGCCGCCCACGTCCTCGGTGAGCTCGGCGAGCTGCACTCCGGACGCCCGGGTGCCCGGCCGCGCGCCGTGGTGGGCCGCGACCCGCGGGCCAGCGGCGAGTTCCTCGAGGCGGCCACCGTCGCCGGCCTGGCCAGCGCAGGCCTGGACGTGCTGGTCCTCGGGGTGCTGCCCACGCCGGCGGTCGCGCACCTGACCGCGGAGCTCGGGGTGGACCTCGGCGTGATGATCTCCGCGTCGCACAACCCGATGCCGGACAACGGGATCAAGTTCTTCGCCCGCGGGGGCCACAAGCTGGCCGACGAGGTGGAGGAGCACATCGAGGCCCGGCTCGGTGAGCCCTGGCAGCGCCCCATCGGTGCCGGCGTCGGCCGGGTCGTGCACTACGACGACGCCCTGGGGGACTACGTCGAGCACCTGCTCTCGTGCACCCCCAACCGTCTCACCGGCCTGCGGGTCGTCGTGGACACGGGCAACGGTGCGGCGTCGGGGGCGTCCCCCCGGGCGCTGCGCCGGATGGGGGCAGAAGTCCTGGCGATCCATTCCAGCCCCGACGGCTACAACATCAACGAGGGGTGCGGATCCACCCACATGGCTGACCTGCGGGAGGCTGTGGTCGAACACGGGTACGACGTCGGGATCGCTCATGACGGGGACGCCGACCGATGCCTGGCAGTCGATGCCCAGGGCAACGTCGTCGACGGTGACCAGATCATGGCGATCCTCGCCCTGGCCAAGCGCGACCGGGGGCGGTTGGTCGACGACACGGTGGTGGCCACCGTCATGTCCAACCTCGGTTTCAAGCTCGCGATGCAGCGTGAGGGGATCACCGTCGTCGAGACGGGCGTCGGGGACCGCTACGTCCTCGAGGCGATGCGCGCCCATGGGTACAGCCTGGGCGGGGAGCAGAGCGGCCACGTCGTCCTGCTCGACTACGCGACCACCGGGGACGGGACCCTGACCGCACTGCACCTGCTGGCCCGGATGGCCGACACGCACACGCCACTGGCGGAGCTGGCGGCCGTCATGACCAAGCTGCCCCAGGTGCTGATCAACGTCCGCGACGTCGACCGGGCGGCGGTCGGCAGCGCCCCGGGCCTCGCAGCCGCGGTGGCGGTGGCGGCGGCCCGGCTCGGGGACACCGGTCGGGTCCTGCTGCGCCCGAGCGGGACCGAGCCTCTGGTCCGCGTGATGGTGGAGGCGCCCACGGACGCCGAGGCCCGGATCGTCGCCGAGGAGCTGGCCGCGGCCGTCTCGCGGGAGATCCCCCTGGTGTAGGCGCGTCGGCCCGGGACCTCGCCGGGGGTGCCGGCCTGGCGGTTACCCTTGTGCCCATGTGCGGAATCGTTGGGTATGCGGGTCATCGGCAGGCCGTCGACGTCGTGGTGGCGGGCCTGAAGCGCCTTGAGTACCGCGGGTACGACTCGGCGGGCGTGGCCGTCGTCGCCGAGGGCGTCCTGGACGTCCGCAAGAAGGCGGGCAAGCTGGAGAACCTGCGCTCGCTGCTGGCAGCCGATCCGATGGAGCCCTCCTCGACCGGGATCGGGCACACGCGGTGGGCCACCCACGGCGGCCCGACCGACGTCAACGCCCACCCGCACGTCTCCAGCGGTGGTCGCGTCGCGGTCATCCACAACGGGATCATCGAGAACTTCGCCGAGCTCACCGCCGAGCTCGCTGAGCGCGGGGTCGTGATGGCCTCGGAGACCGACACCGAGGTCGTGGCGCACCTGCTCGAGGCCACACTGGCCGATTCCGGGGACCTCGCCGATGCCATGCGTGCGGCCTGCCAGCGGCTGTCCGGGGCCTTCACCCTCGTGGCGGTCAGCGCCGACGACCCCGGTCGCCTCGTCGCCGCGCGGCGCAACTCCCCGCTCGTCGTGGGGATCGGCGAGGGCGAGAACTTCGTGGCCTCCGACGTGTCGGCCTTCATCGAGTTCACCCGTGATGCCATCGAGCTCGGCCAGGACCAGGTCGTGGACCTGCGCGCCGACGGCGTGATCGTGACCGACTTCTCCGGCCAGCCGGTCGAGGTCACCCCGTTCACCGTCACCTGGGATGCGGCCGCCGCGGAGAAGGGCGGCTACGACCTGTTCATGCTCAAGGAGATCGCCGAGCAGCCCAAGGCCGTCGCCGACACGCTGCTGGGGCGGATCGCCCCCGACGGCCTGCTGCGCCTGGACGAGATCCGGCTCCCCATCGCCGAGCTGCGCGAGATCGACAAGATCGTGATCGTCGCGTGCGGCACGGCCTACCACGCCGGCCTGGTGGCCAAGTACGCGATCGAGCACTGGTGCCGGATCCCGACGGAGGTCGAGCTCGCCAGTGAGTTCCGCTACCGCGACCCGATCCTGACCCGGCGGATCCTGGTCATCGCCATCAGCCAGTCCGGCGAGACGATGGACACGCTGATGGCCGTCCGGCACGCCCGGGAGCAGGGCGCCCGGGTGCTGGCGATCTGCAACACCAACGGCTCGACGATCCCCCGCGAGTCCGATGCCGTGCTCTACACGCAGGCCGGTCCCGAGATCGCCGTCGCCTCGACGAAGGCGTTCCTCACCCAGATCGTGGCGGTGTACCTCGTGGCGCTGTACCTGGCCCAGGTGCGCGGCAACAAGTTCGGCGACGAGGTCGCGGCGATCGTCAGCCAGCTGGCGACGATGCCGCAGAAGGTCGACCTGGTGCTGGACACGGTCGAGGGGGTGCGCGCCCTGGCGCAGCAGTTCGCCGGAGCGCGCTCGGTGCTGTTCATCGGCCGGCACGTGGGCTATCCCGTGGCCCTCGAGGGAGCGCTGAAGCTCAAGGAGCTGGCCTACATGCACGCCGAGGGGTTCGCCGCCGGTGAGCTCAAGCACGGCCCGATCGCCCTGATCGAGCCGGGCGTGCCGGTCATCGTGGTCGTGCCCTCACCGATCGGCCGGGGGGTGCTCCACGAGAAGATCATCTCCAACATCCAGGAGGTCCGGGCCCGTGGCGCGGTCACGATCGTGCTCGCCGAGGAGGGCGACGACATCGTGACCCCGTACGCCGACCATGTGATCCGGATCCCCGCCTGCCCCACGCTCATGCAGCCGCTGGTGTCGACCGTCCCCCTGCAGGTGTTCGCCTGTGAGCTGGCGACCGCCAAGGGCCACGACGTGGACCAGCCGCGCAACCTGGCGAAGTCCGTCACGGTCGAGTAGTCCGGCCGCTCGAACCAGGTCGGTCGCGCGGCGATCGCGAGCGATCCGTCCGTCTTCCGGAGCATCGGCACTCCCGCAGGCGGACCGATCGCGGATCGGGCCGCGCGAAAGTGGACGAACCGAGGACGAACCGAGGCGGGGCCGAGGTCGGGCCGGGCGAGCGACGGGCGGGCCCGGGCGAGCGGGTCAGCTGATGCGGACGGCGGCGACGAAGCGGTCGCGGTACCAGGCCTCGTGCAGGGTGCGGATCCGCACGCCCCGTCGAGGGTTGGCGGCCTCGACGACCAGGCCGTTGCCGGCGTACATCGAGATGTGGCCCTTGCGGGGGGACGAGCCGTCCTGGTAGTAGAGCAGGTCACCGGGGAGCAGCTGGTCGATCTCGACCCGGGTGCCGGCGAAGCGCTGCTGGGAGGCCAGTCGGGGCAGCTTCACCCCGGCGGTGAGGTAGGCCTGCTGGACCAGCCCGGAGCAGTCGAAGACCGCTGGGCCGTTCCCGCCGAGGACGTAGGGCTTGCCCACCTGGGCCAGGGCGAAGACGACGGCCCGGTCGGCAGCCGTCGGGTTCTCGGGCAACGGGTAGGCCGGCGTGGGGATGGTCGCGGGCGTGGGGGTCGGCGCGGTGGGCGGCGTCGGCGCCGGAGGGGCCACCGTGCGTCCGGCGAGGATCGCGTCCCAGGTGGCTGCATCGACCGTCCCGGTGACGGGGATCGGCAGGCCCGCCTGGTAGGCCGTGACCGCCTTGGTCGTCAGCTTCCCGAAGAAGCCGGTCGCCGGGGAGACCCGCAGGTACTGCTGCACGTGGACGACGGCAGGGTCGCCGGGTCCAGCTCCCGGCGCGAGCAGCGGGCGGGCGGCGGCGGCCTGCTCAGGGGTGAGCGGCGCGGGGGCCGGCGCTGGATCGGTGTCGGCGGGTGCCGGCGGCGCCGGCGCCACCTGCCCGGCGTCGAGGGGCAGCTCGATGACGCCCTCGGCGGCCAGCAGGATCTTCCAGGTCGCCGGACCCACCTTCCCGGTGGCCTTGAGGTCGTTGACCTCCTGCAGGGTCGTCACCGCGGCCGTGGTCACCGGGCCGTAGTAGCCCGTGGCGGGGACGATGCCCAGCTTCTCCTGGACGAACACCACTGCCGGTCCACGGGTGCCCGGGCCGAGTGCCGGCTTCTTCCCGGCTGCCTGGTCCGGGGTCGGCGACGCGGTCGCGGGCGGCTCGACCGGACCCGTGGTGGGAGCCGGGTCGGCGGCCGGCGTGGTGGTCGATGCGGCGCGCAGCAGCACCTTCCAGGTGCTGGACGTGACCCGCCCGGTGGCCTTGAGGCCGTGCTTGGCCTGGACCGCGCGGACCGCCTTGGCGGTGATGGGGCCGTAGTAGCCGCTGGCCGGCTGCACCCCGAGCTTGGTCTGGATGTAGACGACTGCCGGGCTTCGCGATCCCAGCCGCAGCGCCGGGCGCAGCTTGGCGGCAGCGGCAGGAGTCACGGCGTTGGCCAGGACCTGCACCGTGCCCCCCTGGGTCCCCTCCGCCGGGTCGGCGCCCGGGAGCCCGAGGGCGTGCGCCGGCAGGCCCAAGCCGGCGACGAGCGCGGCCGAGAGGATCGTGCACCCCACAGTCTTCTTCATCGTGTCCCTCATCGCCTGCGAGGTGAGCTGTCGGATCCCGTGCGCACCGCGATGCATGCGCAGCAGCCCCCGGCCGAGCGTGCGCCGGGTACTGCCGGGACCCCGAGGGTTCCCACGGGCTGGTGGCCCGTGGGTGCCCAGTGGAACCTGGGTCCCCCGCTCCCGCCCTGGTTGGGGAAGTATCGGAGGGGGCGGGATTCGGCGACCTCCGACGTGATCCCGGATGGGACCGGGGCGCACGTTACCAATGTGACGGGTGGTACCGATAGTCCGGGTTGTCCTTGGGCGTGTGTCGCGACCATGTGGTAGGCAGGGATCACGGAGGTGGAGATGCGCCCGATCTGTTCGGTGGAGGTGGTCCGGCGGGCTGAGGCGGGGGCAGGTGTCGCCGAGCCGGTGCTCATGCAGCGGGCGTCGAGGGCCCTGGCCGGCATCTGCCTGGACCTCCTGCGCGGTGCCCGCGATGGAGTGCGGGGGGCCCGAGTGGTCGCCCTGGTCGGCTCCGGCAACAACGGCGGCGATGCCCTGTGGGCCCTGGCGCATCTCGCGGGTCGGGGGGTGGCGACCGCTGCGATCGGTGACCCGGAGCGCATGCACGCCGCCGGCGCAGCCGCTGCGGCGTCGGCGGGGGCCCGCCTGATCCCCTGGGACGCCCCGGAGGTCGGCGCGCTGATCACCTCGGCGGACCTCGTCCTCGACGGGCTCCTGGGCATCGGTGGGGTGGGTGCGGTCCGTGAGCCGGCGGCCGGAGCCGTGCGCGCCCTGCTGGCCTCGGGCGTTCCCGTCGTGGCGGTGGACGTGCCCAGCGGGGTGGACTCCGACACCGGCCAGGTGGCAGGGCTGGCCGTCAGGGCGGACGTGACCGTGTGCTTCGGCGTGCTCAAGCCCGCCCTGGTGGTGCCACCCGCGCGGCACCTCGCCGGATCCGTCACGGTTGTCGACATCGGCCTGCGGGCCGATGACCTTGAGCCGGTCGCCTGGGCGCCCTCGCTGGCGGACCTGGCCATCGGCAGACCCGCCCCGGGTGCCCACAAGTACTCCCGTGGGGTCGTCGGGGTCATCGCGGGCAGTCCGTCGTACCCAGGGGCCGCCCTGCTCGCCGTGGGCGGCGCGCGGATGTCGGGGGCCGGGATGGTGGCGTTCGGCCCGGCCTCCCGTGGGTCCCAGCCCGCAACCGGACCCGTGGTGGGCGCGGGTGCCCTCGGGGCACCCTCCAGTGGCCTCGACCCGGTGGCCGCCCTCGTGGTGGCCCAGTACCCCGATGTCGTGCTGGCCGAGGGACGCGCGGTGGA
The DNA here is from genome assembly GCA_963774745.1 of uncultured Actinomycetes bacterium. GTDB lineage: Bacteria > Actinomycetota > Actinomycetes > S36-B12 > CAIYMF01 > Prado023. The sequence continues at coordinate 30,000 of CAVZGE010000010.1, forward strand.
TGCCCGGTGCATCGGCCCCGGGCTGGGCGCGACGCGCGATGCCGCCGAGTCCGTCCTGCGCGCGATGGCCGAGCCCGCCCCGCTGGTCATCGACGCCTCCGCGCTGGCCGTGGTGGCCCGCCAGGACGGCCAGCGGGCGTTGGCCGAGCGTTCCGGGGCCGGGTGGGTCACCGTGCTGACCCCGCACGCCGGCGAGTTCGCCAGAGCGGGGTTCGATCCCTCTGGAGGACCCCTCGTGGCGGCCCGCCGAGCAGCGCTGGAGTCAGGGGCGGTCATCGTGCTGAAGGGCCCGGGGACCGTGGTCGCTGCCCCGGGGGTGACCTACGTCGACACCTTCGGTGACGCCACCCTGGCGACGGCGGGCTCGGGTGACGTGCTGGCCGGGCTCATCGCCGGCATGCTCGCGACAGCGGCCCGGGTCGGCGCCGTGCAGCCGGTCGACGCGGCCCTGGTGGCCGCCCGCGCCGTCGGCCTGCACGGACTGGCCGGTCGGCTGGCTGGCGCTCGGGGTGGTCCGGTGACTGCTGTCGAGGTGCTCGAGCACCTGCGCGATGCGCACGCCGCGGCGGCCTCGGCACTCACCTGACACGCACGCGGTCACGTCGTGCGGCAGGATGGGGCCGTGGTCGCGCGTGCCGTCTGTGAGGTCGATCTGGATGCGATCTCGGCCAATGTCGAGGTCCTGCGATCGCACGCGCCCACAGCTGCGCTGCTCGCGGTGGTCAAGGCCGACGCCTATGGTCACGGGCTGCTCCCCGCGGCCCGCGCCGCGCTGGCCGGCGGGGCCGACTGGCTGGGCACGGCGCTGTTGGCCGAGGCCGCCGAGCTGCGCCAGCAGGGGATCACGGTGCCGGTGCTGGCCTGGCTGTGGTCCCCGGGCGATGACGACCTCGTGGCCTGCGTGCGCGACGAGATCGACGTCACCGCCAGCTCGCTCTGGCAGCTCGAGGCGCTGACGGCGGCGTCGCATGCCACCGGCGTGCGGGCGCGGGTCCAGCTGAAGGTGGACACCGGGTTGGGCCGCAACGGCGCGACCGCCGGTGACTGGCCGGTCCTCGTCGAGCGCGCAGCCCGGCTGCAGGCCCAGGGCACGATGCAGGTGACCGGCGTGTGGTCGCACTTCGCCGTGGCCGACGCGCCGAGCAGCGCGACCAATGCCGCCCAGCTGGTGGCCTTCGACGCGGCCCTGGAGGTCGTGGCCGCAGCCGGGCTCACCCCACGGGTGCGCCACATCGCCAACTCCGCGGCGACCCTGGTGTCCCCGGCGGCACACTACGACCTGGTGCGCCCGGGGATCGCCGTGTACGGGGTGTCCCCCGGCGGCGAGCTGGGTGGACCCGAGCAGTACGGGCTGGCTGCGGCGATGACCCTGCGGGCCCGCCTCGCCGGGGTCAAGCGGGTCCCGGCCGGGCAGGGCGTGTCCTACGGCCACGAGCACGTCACGAGCGCGCCGACCACCCTGGGGCTCGTGCCCCTGGGCTACGCGGACGGGATCCCGCGCGCGGCGGGCGGGCGCGGTCCGGTGCTCGCAGCCGGCAAGCGGCGCACCATCGCGGGGCGCGTGTGCATGGACCAGTTCGTGCTCGACCTCGGGGATGACCACGTCGAGCCGGGTGACGAGGTCGTGCTGTTCGGCAGCTCCGTCCGCGGCGAGCCCACGGCCGAGGACTGGGCGGTGGCGGCCGGAACCATCGGCTACGAGATCATCACCCGGCTCGGTCCCCGGATCGCGCGCACGACCCGGGGGGTGGGGGCGTGAGCCGCCCGGAGCTCGGCAAGGTGGCCAGTGCCGTCGGGGTGGCCGCCGGGCTCCTGGCCGTGGGCGCGGCCGCCGGCGTCGTGGCCGAGCGGGCCGTCGTGGCCAAGGCAGGTCGCGCGGATCGGGAGGGCGACGAGCCCTTCGGCCACCTGCGGGGCACGCCGGTCACCGTCCTGGACTCCAACGGGGTCGCGCTGCACGCGGAGGTCGAGCGGTGCACCCGGGACAACCCCGAGCAGCTCACGATCGTCTTCTGCCACGGGTACGCCCTGAACGAGGACTGCTGGCACTACCAGCGTCGGGACCTGCGTGCACTCGGGGACCTCGTGTTCTGGGACCAGCGCAGCCATGGCCGCTCGACCCGGTCGGTCGCCGAGACCAACACCATCGACCAGCTGGGCCGTGACCTCAAGTCCGTCCTGGACCAGCTGGTGCCCACCGGCCCGATCGTGCTGGTCGGGCACTCCATGGGCGGCATGACGATCATGGCTCTGGCCCTGGAGCATCCAGAGCTGTTCGGGACCCGGGTCCGCGGGGTGGCCCTGCTCTCGACCTCGCCCGGCGGCCTGCGTGATGTCTCCCTCGGGCTGCCCGGGATGGCCGCCCGGCCGCTGCACCGGATGCTCCCGGTGACGGCCGCGCTGCTGGTCCGCAACTCCGACCTCGTGGAGATGGGCCGCTCCCGGGTCAACGACCTGAGCCTGCTGTTCACCCGGCTCTACTCGTTCGGATCGACGGCGTCGCCGGCCGTGGCCGACTTCACCCACCGGATGCTGGGGGAGACGTCCATCGACGTCGTCGCGGAGTTCCTCCCGACCCTCCAGCGCCACCAGCGCCAGGCAGCGCTGCACACGCTGGCCGTGGTGCCCTCCCTGGTCATGGTCGGCCAGGGCGATCGGATGACCCCGGCGGAGCACTCCCTGGACATGGCCCGCCGGCTGCCACGCTCGGAGCTGGAGATCCTGCCCGACTCCGGGCACATGATGATCCTCGAGCACTACCCGCAGGTGAACCAGCAGCTGCGCCGCCTGGTGGCCCGTGTCCGCGATGAGCTGGCCTCCGAGGCTGCCGGGGACAGTGCCGCGCCCGTGGCCCCTGCGGCGGCCGGGAGCCGCCCGTGACCCGGTGGCACCTCGACGGCCAGGCGTGGTGTGCCACGGCGCACGACGCCGACGACATGCGGGCCCTGGGCGCGGACCTCGCCGCCCATCTCGTCGCCGGCGATGTCCTGGTCCTCGATGGCCCGCTCGGTGCGGGCAAGACCACGTTCACCCAGGGCATCGGCGCTGCGATGTCGGTGCGCGGGTCGGTGACGAGCCCGACGTTCGTGATCGCCCGCAGCCATCCGGGACCCGGCCCCGCGCTCGTGCACGTGGACGCCTACCGGCTGCACGGCTCGGTCGAGGTCGAGGACCTCGACCTCGATGCCGACCTCGAGCGTGCCATCACCGTGGTCGAGTGGGGTGCGGGCAAGGTCGAGGGGCTGGCTGCCGACCGGCTGGAGGTCCTGATCCGCCGCGATGTGGGCTCGCCGGTCGATCCGCAGGACCCCTCGGGGGGCGCTCGCAGCGTCCTCGTGCGCGGGGTGGGTCCACGATGGGCGGGCCTGCGCCTGGACCGGGCATAGGTTGGCGTCGTGCTCATCCTCGCCCTCGACACCGCCACCGAGGCGGTCGGCGCTGCCGTGCTCGATTCGACCACGGACGCGGTCCTGGGGACAGCCGGGTTCCTCGGTCCCGCCGCTCACGGGGAGCAGCTCGCCCCCCTGGTCGCGCAGGCCCTCGAGCTGGCCGGGGCGGCACCCCGGGACCTCGGGGCGATCGGCGTGGGTCGGGGCCCCGGTCCGTTCACGGGCCTGCGGGTGGGCCTCGTGCACGCCGCCGTCATGGGGTGGGCGTTGGGGATCCCGGTGCAGGGGGTCTGCACCCTGGACGTCCTGGCGGCGCAGGCCCGGGCCGCGGGAGTGCCGGGTCCGTTCCTGGTGGCCACGGACGCCCGCCGCCGCGAGGTCTACTGGGCCCGGTACGACGCCGCCGGGGTCCGGGTCGACGGCCCGCATGTCGGTGCGGCCGCGGGGATCCCCGACCGGTCGCTTCCCGCAGTCGGTGCCGGGGCGGCGAAGTACGCCGACGAGCTCGTGGGGCACCGGGCACCCCTGCATCCCGACCCGGCCGCCCTGGCCCGGATCGCCGCCGGGCTCGTGGGCGCGGGTGTGCCGGGCGACCTGACCCCGATGTACCTCCGGCGCCCGGACGCGACGGTCAGCGCCGGACGCAAGCGGGTGACCCCCGCGTGAGCGTGCCCAGCGCGGGGGCGGCCCCCGCCCGGACCTCATCCGAGGGACTCGTCGTGGACCGGCTGCGCTGGTGGGACCTCGACGAGGTGCTGGCCCTCGAGCGGCAGCTGTTCGTCGAGGGGTCGTGGACCGCCGGCCAGTTCTGGTCCGAGCTGGCCCGCGTCCCGGAGTCGCGCTGGTACGTCGTGGCCCGCCGGGGACCCCGGATCGTCGGGTACGCCGGGGTGTTCGTGGTCGTCCCGGAGGCAGATGTCCAGACCGTCGCCGTCGCCCTCGAGGAGCAGGGGCGCGGGACGGGCCGGATCCTGCTCGAGGCGTTGGTCGAGCGGGCCGTGGCTCGCGGGGCCGGTGTGCTGCGCCTGGAGGTGCGGGCCGACAACGCCGCGGCCCTCGGGCTGTACCGGGCGATGGGGTTCACGGCCGACGGCCGTCGCCGCGACTACTACGGCCGCGGCCACGATGCGGTGCTGATGTCGCTGCGGATCCCGGTCGCGGCCGGCGATGGCGGCACCGGCGAGCCCCTGGGGGGTGGGGCCTGATGGCCGACGAGCCCGTGGTGCTGGGCATCGAGACCTCGTGCGACGAGACCGGGGTCGGGATCGTGCGCGGGCGGACCCTGCTCGCCGACGTCGTCGCCTCCAGCGTCGAGGAGCATGCCCGGTTCGGGGGGGTCGTGCCGGAGGTGGCCAGCCGGGCGCACCTCGAGGCGATGGTGCCCACGCTGGAGGCCGCCTGCCAGCGGGCCGGTGTGCGACTGGCCGACATCGACGCCGTGGCGGTGACCGCGGGACCCGGCCTGGCCGGTGCGCTCCTGGTGGGGGTCTCGGCGGCCAAGGCGCTGTCCCTGTCGCTGGGTGTGCCCCTGCATGGGGTCAACCACCTCGCGGCCCACGTCGCCGTCGACGTCCTCGAGCATGGTCCGCTGGCCGAGCCGACGATCGCGCTGCTGGTCTCCGGCGGGCACTCGTCGCTGCTGCTCGTCCCGGACGTGACCAGCGACGTGCGCCCGCTGGGGTCCACGATCGACGACGCGGCAGGGGAGGCCTTCGACAAGGTCGCGCGGGTCCTGGGCCTGCCCTTCCCCGGCGGCCCGCACATCGACCGGGTCGCCGCCGGCGGGGACCGGGCATTCGTGACCTTCCCCCGAGGGCTGACCGCCGGGAAGGACCTGGCCCGCCACCGGTTCGACTTCTCGTTCTCCGGGCTCAAGACCGCCGTCGCCCGATGGGTGGAGGCCAGGGAGGCCGAGGGCGACCCGGTACCCGTGGCCGATGTCGCCGCCGCCTTCCAGGAGGCCGTGGTCGACGTGCTGACCCGCAAGGCGATCGACGCCTGCCGGGAGCACGGCGTGCCCGACCTGCAGATCGGGGGCGGGGTGGCAGCCAACTCCCGGCTGCGGGCACTGGCGGCTGCGCGCTGCGAGTCCGCGGGGATCCGGCTGCGGATCCCGCGCCCCGGGTTGTGCACCGACAACGGCGCGATGGTTGCCGCCCTCGGCGCCGAGGTGGTCGCCCGCGGGCTGCCGGCCTCGCGGCTGGACCTCCCCGCGGACTCCTCCCTGCCCGTGGACGTGGTGCGGGTGTGACCGCGACCCAGGCGCCCCCCTCGGCACCGGCACTGGTCCCGCCGGAGCGGACCGTGTCGTCGGTCGCCGCCGACGGCGTGGCCTACCTGGTCCACTGGCTGGTCATCCTGCTGCTGCTGGGCCAGGCGGTCACGTCCATCCTGCGGCCACCGGAGGGGGTCCTGGCCGTCGGCGTCGTCACGGGGCTCATCTGCCTGCTCTGGGCGACCTTCTGCCTGGGCCTGGGGATCCTGCGCGGGAAGCGACCGGACGGCACCGACCGTCCTCCGCCCGGCTGGCTGGGCGTCATCACCGCGGCGGGGTGCCTCATCTCCCTGGAGGTGGTGCGCGCCGGCACCGGGTTGAGCGGACCCTGGCCGGCGCAGCTCCTGGTGGCGGGCCTGTTCGTGGCGTCCGTGACGGCGTGGGCCGGCCCCCTGGCCGGTGGGATCTCGGCGATCGTCCTGGGCGTCCTGGTCCTGGTCGTGCCCCTCGAGGATGCGACCGGGGACGGGGACACGCTCCTGCGCACCTCCCTGGCGACGGCGGTGCCGGCGATCGCCCTGGTCGCGGCCGGGTTCTCGGTTGCCCTGGCCCTGGGAGCCCTGGGCCGGGCGGCCCGGGGACTGCAGCGGAACCTGGACGTGCGCCACGAGGTCCTGGTCCGGGAGCAGGCGGTCCGTGAGGCGGCCCACGTTGCCTCTGAGGTGGAGCGCTCGCTGCACGACACTGCCCTGAACACCCTGGAGACCATCAGCGCCCACGGCGACCACCTGGACCCGGCAGTCGTCGCCGAACGCTGCCGCGCGGACCATGCCCAGCTGTCCGGGTGGCGTCAACGGGCCGACCTCGCGGACCTGGCCGCTGTAATGGAGCGGTTGTCGGCGCACGCCCAGCGACTGGGGCTGGAGCTCGAGTCGGCCCTGGTGATCGATCCGGGAGCCGCGGGTCGTGCCCCAGGTGCGGGACCTCCGGCCGTGCCGGCCCCGGTCCTGGCGGCCCTGGCCGGTGCCGGCCGGGAGGCCCTGACCAACGTGGCCAAGCACTCGGGCGTCGCCGGTGCCACGCTGCTCGTGCGTCATGACCGCGCTGGGGTGCAGGTCTTCGTCGCCGACGAGGGAGTCGGCGCGCAGGGCGCCAGCGCCGGGTTCGGGGTGTCCCGCTCGATCCGGGAGCGGATGGAGTCGGTCGGCGGCGAGGCACTCACCGGTCCCGGACCGGCGGGCCGCGGGACCGTCGTCCTGCTCGAGTGGCGGCGCAAGCAGCCGTCGGGTCTGGAGCTGGGCTCGGACCTCCTGCTGGGAACGGCGCGCATCGTGCTCATGGTCGCGACGTTCCTCGCGGGGACGGCCAGCGCCCTGATCGTCCTGGGATGGCCCGCGTACTCCCGGCCGTGGCTGGCCCTGGCCGGTGCCGTCGCCCCGGTGATCGTCGCGGCGGTCGCCGCCGAGCGGGCCCGCAACGGCTTCCGGGTCGGCGCCAGCCAGATCGTGGCAGCGTGCGCCACCTACGTCCTCGTGGGTGCCGTGGCCCTGCTGGCCGACCCCTACTGCGCCTCCCTGCTCGGGGAGGGGGTCATGCTCGATGCACGGGCTCCGATGATGGCCGTGATCCTGCTGCTCGCCCCGCGCCCCGGGGTGCTGGCCGCGATCGTCGCCACGGTCGGGGCGGCCCACTTCGGGGCGGCCCTGGCGTGGTCCGACCGGTGGGTGCTGTGCGGCCCGGACACCGCCGAGGCGGGGGTCTACGTGGTGGCGGTCCTCGGCGCCTCGTGGCTGTTCGTGGAGCGCATCGACCGGCTGACCACCGAGCTGGCGCAGGCGCGCGAACAGGCGGCGGCGGCCCAGGTCCGGATCGGGGCCCAGCTGTCGGTCCGGGCGGAGGAGGAGGCGTGGGTCGCCGACACCCTCGCCTCCGCCCAGGGCCTGCTCGACGACATCGCCCGGGGGCGGCGGGATCCCCGGGAGCCGGGGACGCGAGCCGACTGTGCCTCCGAGGCGGAGTTCCTCAGGGCCCTGCTCGCCGTCAGCCGGGCCCCCATGGCCCTGCGCCGGCCCGCCCGGATCTGGCTGCGACTGCTGCATGCGCACTCGTGCCGGATCCAGCTGCGTGGTGCCTTCGCCGACGCGGAGGTCCCGCCCCGGACGGTCGGCGAGATCGGCGGCGTGATCGACATGCTCTGCACCCAGGCCCCGGGAGCCGACGTCACCCTGTCGGCGTGGTCGGACCCCACGCCGTCCATCGTGCTGTCGGCGACCGGGCCGGCGGTCGTCGGCGCGGGCCGGGCCTTGAGCGGCCGCATCGATCGCTTCGCCGCGAGCGCCTGGCGGGACGTGAGCCCCGAGGGGATCACGGTGGAGTGGCAGTGGGCGACCGCGGTGTCGGGGTAGGCGTGCGGTTGGGGTACATTTCGGCCCATGGGTGGATTCATCCGGGTGGTCATCCTCGATGACCATGCGCTCTTCCACCAGGCGCTGATGTCCTGGTTGCAGTCGCAGGGACCCAGCATCGAGGTCGTGTATGCCGGCGCGGAGGTCGAGTGGGCCCTGTCCGCGGCCGCGGACAGTGACGTGGTCCTGCTCGACCTCGACCTGGGTGCGGACGCACCACCGCTGCCCAGCCTGGTCGCCGGATTCCGGGATGCGGGCTGCCAGGTGCTCATCGTCAGCGCCCTGGGCAGTCCGCGGGTCGTCCGGCAGGGGTTGGCCGCCGGTGCCCTGGGCTACATGTCCAAGCGCGAGGACCCGGCCGCACTCCTCGACGCGATCGAGGCGGTCGCCTCGGGAGAGGGCTTCCTCACCCCGGAGATGGCCTCGATCCTTGCCGAGTCCCCGCAGGATGTGCCGAGCCTGAGCATCCAGGAGCTGTCCGCGCTGCGGTTCTACGCGTCCGGGCTGAAGCTGGACTCCGTGGCCCGCCGGATGAATGTGAGCCCAGCCACGGCCAAGGAGTACCTCGATCGCGTGCGCGCGAAGTACGCCCAGGCACATCGCGACGTCCACACGAAGTCCGACATGCGGCGGGCAGCCGTCGAGGACGGGTTCCTTGCCGTCGAGCCGGGCACGGAGACCGCTTCCCGGTGAACCGGCCCGTTGTCGCCGCGGCGCTGCTCACGGCGGCCGCGACCGGCGCGGTCGTCCTGGTTCTCGCCGAGTGGGTGCAGCCGGTCCCGGAGGCGACCCCGGCCCATGTCTGCGTGGCTGTGGCCGACCTCCAGGACGCCCTGGACCTGTCCTCCGTGGGTGATCAGGCGGTCCTCCGGGCGCGCGCGGCCCACGTGGCCGACCTGCTCCGCGCGCCGTCGCGAGCCGACCTCCCCGGGTCGAGGCCGGTCGCCCGGCGGATGGTGGCCGTGCTGGGTGACCCAGGTGCGACGGTCTCCGACCTGGCGACGGCCATCGGGCCGATCGTCCGGGAGTGCCGGGGCTGAGCCCGCGAAGCCCCCGGGCCGACAGCGCGGAACCGCCGGACCGCAGGCTGCCCCACTTGCCGGCGCGTCGGGCACGACGCACGATGGAGCGGACCTGGGATGTGAGGGGGTGCGGATGCGCGGTGCGCGCGGGCCGATCGGTCGCCGGACGCCGGCCCTCCTGGCGTTCCTCCTGGTGGTCCTGGGGATCGTGGGGGTGCCGACCCCGGCCTCGGCCGAGCTCGTGGGGTCGGTGTCCGGCACGGTCCGGGCCGCAGGCGTGCCGCTGGCCAACGCATGGGTCGACGTTGATGCCGGTGACCCCCACCGGCGACTGGGCCGGCCGGTCCGCCCGGACCACGACCGACCAGGACGGTCGGTACGAGTTCGGCGAGCTGTACGCCTTCCACGTCAAGATCCAGGTGCGGGCTCCGTCGTTCAGCCGCCTGGCCAGCACGTACTGGCCGGATGCCTATTCGTTCGCGACCGCCGGGACGCTGCGCGTGGCCGCGTCCGGCTCGACGGCCGACGTGGACCTGCCCGTGGGTGGATCCATCAGCGGTCGGGTGGTCGACGCCCGCAGCGGTGCCCCGATCCTCGGGGCCCGGGTCCTGGCCCACGTGGACGCCCCGCCCGGGTGGGAGCCGGTCGGCTCGGCGGGCCTGGCCCCGGGGCCGGGGCAGTTCGTGATCGACGGGGTGCCGCCGGTCCCGGTCGCCCTGGAGGCGCGGGCCGGGCCGGGGAGCAACCACCTCGGGCAGTGGTATGCCGGGGTGGGCTCCTTCGGTGCCGCGCAGCGGGTCCAGCCGGGGACCTCGGGCCTGGTCATCGCGCTGCCCGAGGGCGGCCAGGTCAGCGGAGTCGTGCGCGATGACCTGGGTGGCGCGGTCCCCGGGGCAGCCGTCACGATCGTGGGGTGCCCGGGCCTGTGCCCGATGTCCACCCGTGCCGACGACTCGGGGGCCTACCGGATCAACGGGATCCCCGCCGGGCCCGGCCTTCGCGCCTACGCGGATGCCGCTGCGGCCGGCCTCCTGGGTGGGTGGTACACCGCGCCCGGCCAGTCCGGTGACAGCACCTTCGACCTCGGATCGGGCCAGGAGCTGGGCGACGTCGACTTCGCCCTCACCGCTGGGGCGCTCGCCTTCGGCCGGGTCCTGGACGCGCAGACCGGGGAGCCGATCAGCGGGGTGTCGGTCGAGCTGGTGGATGTCGGCGACTCGTTGAACTCCTACGTCTCGCAGGGGGTAGACGGGCTGGGCGGGCGGCCGCCGGAGCCGACGGCGGACCCGATGGCGCCAAGCCCGGGCGCCGAACCGACCGCGACCCCGAGCGTGGCGGGCCCAGGACACCCGCCCCGGCCGTCCGTCCCGGTGGCGGACCTCGTGATCGGTCCCGTCCCGCCGGGGGAGTACTCGGTGATCATCTACCCGGGCAGCGACAACGCGGACTACGTGCCCGTCGAGCTCGCGGGGAGCTCCGGGCTCGACGGCCCGGGCCTGCTCGACCTCGCCCGTGCCGAACGCGTCGAGTTCACCGTGAGCCTGGCCCGCCCGCGGATGCCCCGGGCCGCCGGCGCGCCCACCGCCAGGGCTGGGCCGGCCCGGCAGGTGGGCACCCAGCCCGAGCCGCCCGGGTCAGCGGGGTGGCCCGGCCTCTTCGGTGGGTTCCTCGTGGCCGCCGACGCCGGGTTCCTGCGGCTGCGGGCCTGAGCTCTGGACGCGTTCGACGACCAGGGCCAGGGGGCCCGCGTCGGTCCGGGTGAGCACCAGCGTGGCGGTCGGGCCGTCGCCGCGCAGGCGCAGGGCCGCGCGCAGCTCCTCGGGGACGACGTTGATCCCGCGCTTCTTGATGATGACGTCGCCGTACCCGTGGGTGCGCAGCCAGGCGCGCAGCGGCTTGCGCCCGAACGGCACCTCGGCCAGCACGGCGAAGGCTGCGCCGAGCACGCCCCGGACGGGGCGGGGTGTCGAGGGCGATGTAGGCGATCCGGGGGTCGAGCAGGTGCCCGTCCAGCCGCGCGGCCAGCACCGACACGAGCCCCGCCCGGATCACCGCCGGGTCGGGCTCGACGAGCCAGCCCGACACCGGGCCCAGGGGTGGGGCGGGGATCCCGTCGAGGTCGTCGAGGGTCTGCGCGGCGGGTGACCCGGTGCCGATCCCCTCAGCATCGGGTCCGGCTGCCAGCACGGTGGCCACGCGGGTCGCCCGGCCATCGCGCAACGGGCCCCACCAGACCCCGGCCTCGACGAGGTCACCGCCGACGCTGGTCCACTCGGTCTGCGTGCCGCTGGGCAGGGCGGCATGGTCGATCCCCGGTGCGACCTTCGCCCCCGTCGCGGGGACCCGCTGGGCGAGCGAGCGCACCCACGACCAGGGCGGTGACCACGACTCCGGGGCCAGGGTGCGGGATCCGGCGCTGCGCCGCGCCGGGTCCACGAAGCATCCCAGGCCAGCGGCCGGGGTGGGATCGTTCCACGGCGCCGTCATGGTGCACACGTCACCGGCCAGCGTGGTCAGGACGAGGTCGAGGTCGCGAGCCGTCGCGGTCAGCGCCCACAGCGCCTCGGGGTCGCGGTCGACGGCGATGACCCGCAGCCCTGCGCCGGCCATGGCCAGCGCGTCGCTGCCGTGCCGCACCCGAGGTCGGCGACGACCTCGACCCCCGCGCGGGCGAACCGGGCCGCGTGCCGGGCCGCAACCGCCGGGCGGGTGGCCTGCTCCAGCCCGTCCGGGGTCCACCAGCGGGGCGGTCCGGGGAAGCGCGTGGCCGCCCGCGTGCGCAACCGCGCCTGGGTGGCCGCTGCTGCGACGACCTCGGGACGACCCCTCCAGCGCGGATCGGATCGGGCCCGGCTGAGCGCGGTCATGGCGGTGGCCGGGTCGTAGGGCATCAGCGACTCCACGAGGTGCCGGCCCTCGGCCGTCAGCAGGGCGTCGCTGGTCGTGGCGTCCACCCCCGCATTGTCGACCACATGCCGCTACGGCGGACGCCAGCGGGTCGTGGCCGACTCCGCGGGGCTCCGCCCGGGTCGCCGCCGCGACGTCGGCGCCCCGGGTCACGCGCTGCTCCTGATGCCAGTCGCGCCCGTGGACGGGGTGCTGGCACTCGTGTGCACCGAGTGCCAAAGGGTGTTAGTGTTCCGTCTGGCACTCAAGCAAAGAGAGTGCCAGCAGCGACGCAGGTCGTCCCGGCACCGCGACGACGGAACGCACCGGCTGCGCAGCACACATCCGTTCCTGCGAACCCCCTCAAGGGAGGTCAGACCGTGGCACAGATCAAGCCACTCGAGGACCGCATCCTCGTTCAGCCCCTCGACGCCGAGCAGACCACGGCGTCGGGCCTCGTCATCCCGGACACAGCCAAGGAGAAGCCCCAGGAGGGCAAGGTCCTGGCTGTCGGCCCGGGCCGCTTCGACGATGCCGGCACCAGCCGCATCCCGCTGGACGTGAAGGTCGATGACGTCGTCATCTACTCGAAGTACGGCGGCACCGAGATCAAGTACAACGGCGAGGAGTACCTGCTCCTGTCGGCCCGCGATGTCCTCGCGGTAGTCGAGAAGTAGCCGAAGCCAAGCGCATCGAGCCCCGGTTCCGGATCGTCGGGGCCGGGGCTCGACGCATCGCACAGACGAGAAGAGCAGAGAAGCACATATGGCCAAGATCCTGGACTTCGATGAGGGTGCCCGGCGCAGCCTCGAGCGTGGCGTCAACGCCCTGGCGGACACCGTCAAGGTGACCCTTGGGCCCAAGGGGCGCAACGTGGTCATCGACAAGAAGTGGGGCGCGCCCACCATCACCAACGACGGCGTCACGATCGCCCGCGAGATCGAGCTCGAGGACCCGTACGAGAACCTCGGCGCGCAGCTTGCCAAGGAGGTCGCCACCAAGACCAACGACATCGCCGGCGACGGGACCACCACCGCCACGGTGCTGGCCCAGGCCCTGGTCCGCGAGGGCCTCAAGGTCGTCACGGCCGGTGCCGCCCCGGTGCTGGTCAAGCGTGGGATGACCGCAGCGGTCGACGCCGTGACCGACGCGCTGGCCGGGATGGCCCGCGACGTCGAGGGGCGCGACGAGATCGCCCAGGTCGCGACCATCTCCTCGCAGGACGCCGTCATCGGCGGGCTTATCGCCGACGCGTTCGACCGCGTGGGCAAGGACGGCGTCATCTCCGTCGAGGAGTCCTCCACCACCTCCCTGGAGATGGAGTTCACCGAGGGGATGCAGTTCGACAAGGGCTACCTGTCGCCGTACTTCGTCACCGATCCCGAGCGCATGGAGGCTGTCCTCGAGGACTGCCTGATCCTGCTCGTGCAGGGCAAGGTCGGCGCGATCGCCGAGATCCTGCCCGTCCTGGAGAAGGTCATGGCGGCCTCCAAGCCGCTGCTGATCATCGCCGAGGACGTCGAGGGCGAGGCCCTGAGCACCCTGGTCGTGAACAAGATCCGCGGCACGTTCAACTCCGCTGCGGTCAAGGCCCCGGCCTTCGGGGACCGGCGCAAGGCCATCCTGGCCGACATCGCGATCCTCACAGGGGCCCAGGTCGTGGCCGCCGAGGTCGGGCTCAAGCTCGACCAGGTCGGCCTCGAGGTCCTCGGCTCCGCGCGGCGCGTGGTGATCACCAAGGACGACACGACGATCGTGGACGGCGGCGGCGAGGCCTCAGGCGTCTCCGACCGGGTCGCCCAGATCCGCCGTGAGATCGAGGAGTCCGACTCCGACTGGGACCGCGAGAAGCTCCAGGAGCGCCTGGCCAAGCTCGCTGGCGGCGTGTCGGTGATCAAGGTCGGCGCGCACACCGAGGTCGAGCTCAAGGAGAAGAAGCACCGCATCGAGGACGCCGTCTCGGCCACCCGTGCGGCCATCGAGGAGGGGATCGTCGCCGGTGGCGGCGCGGCCCTGGTGCACGCGGCCTCGGCGCTCTCCGACGGTCTCGGGCGAACCGGCGACGAGCTGATCGGCGTCAACGTGGTGCGCAAGGCACTCGACGAGCCGCTGCGCTGGATCGCCGAGAACGCCGGCGAGCAGGGCTACGTGGTGGTCTCCAAGGTGCGCGAGCACGGGGCCGGGATGGGCCTGAACGCCGCCACCGGGGAGTACGTCGACCTGGTCGCGGCCGGGATCATCGATCCGGTGAAGGTGACGCGTTCCGCGCTGGAGAACGCGGTGTCCATCGCGGGGATGCTGCTCACGACCGACGTCCTGGTCGTCGAGAAGCCCGCGGAGACCGAGGGCGAGGGCCACGGCCACGGGCACGGGCACGGTCACAGCCACGGTCCGGGTGGGCACACGCACTGACGGGTCGACGACAGCGGCCCCGTTGCGACCAGACGACCTGGACGCAACGGGGCCGAATCGTCAACGGGGCCGAATCGTCGGGGCGCCACCGGTCCTGGGACGGGGCGCCGGTGCGCTCAGGCCGTGGCGCGCTGGCCCGCCCGCGACTCCTGCTGGTAGATCACGGCGCGCTCGGACTCGGTCAGCCCGCCCCACACGCCGAAGGGCTCGCGCACCTTCAGGGCGTGTGCACGGCACTGCATGAGGACCGGGCAGCTCGCGCACAGCGCCTTGGCCCTGCTCTCCCGAGCCTCCTTCGCGCCACCGCGCTCACCCTCGGGGTGGAAGAACATCTCGGAGTCGACGCCTCGACATGCTGCGTGGATCTGCCAGTCCCAGAAGTCCGCGTTGGGACCGGGGAGTCTCGACACATCTGCCATGGCTGGTCCTCTCACCGTCGTCGTCACTCCATCCTAGAACTTGTGCGAATCTCGTGCAAGTGTCAATCGTGCATGACTTCGACTCACCGAGCCTGTACTGGTGACAACGCGGGGGGTCGCCCCCATGTTCCCGGTGATGGCACCGATTCGGCCACGTCCTGAGGCGAACTTTGCAAAGGTCTTGCACAATGTCGACGTGTCCCCACCTGAAGCTCGGTCCCCCGGCCCACGCCCGGGGGGTGTGCCCGGCGCGGAGCCGGCCGAGTCGCCGATCGAGGTGGCCGAGTCCCCGATCGAGTCGGGGGCGGGTGCCATCGAGGCTGTGGGCCCCGGATCCCGACCTGATGTGGCGCTGAGCGTCGCAGGTGCTGCCCGCGGCCTGGGAGTGGCGCCGGGCACCCTGCGCAGCTGGGAGCGGCGGTACGGACTGGCGCCGAGCCTGCACACCCCCGGCGGGCACCGCCGTTACGGGCCAGTCGACCTGGCCCGCCTCGGGGTCATGCATCGCCTGGTCCAGGAGGGGGTGCCCCCGGCCGAGGCGGCGCGGGCGGCCATCCACACCGACATAGCGGCCGAACCCGTCGATCCAGCGGGACCGTACGCGGCCCTGCTGGCTCCGGGCGCAGCGGACGCCCCGGGG
This sequence comes from uncultured Actinomycetes bacterium, assembly GCA_963774745.1. Taxonomy (GTDB): domain Bacteria; phylum Actinomycetota; class Actinomycetes; order S36-B12; family CAIYMF01; genus Prado023. The sequence continues at coordinate 45,388 of CAVZGE010000010.1, forward strand.
ACCCCGCCCGCCGAGGAGGCGGACCTGGTGCCGGCGCCGAGCGGCGCATCGACGCCTGCCTCGGCCGGCGGTGGGCGGGTGCTGCCCATGCCCCGAAGCCCGCGGTCGGCACGCGGCCTGGCCCGTGCCGCGATGGCCCTGGACTCCCAGTCCTGCCACCGCACGGTGGGTGCGTCCCTGGCCGAGCGGGGGGCGATCCGGACGTGGGAGGAGCTCCTGCGCCCAGTCCTGGGGGCCATCGGCGAGCGCTGGGAGCAGACCAGTCGCGGGGTCGAGATCGAGCACTCGTTCTCGACGGTGGTGGCCGGTGCCCTGGCGGCGCACTCGGCGGGCCTCGACCGGCCCCGCAACGGCCGACCCGTCGTCCTGGCCAGCGCTGCCGACGAGTTGCACGACCTGCCGCTGATGGTGCTGCAGGCGGCCCTGTCCGACGTCGCGATCCGCAGCCATGTCATCGGCCCGAGGACCCCGGATGATGCGCTGCGTGATGCACTGGCCCGGCTCGGACCCCCGGTCGTCTTCCTCTGGGCCCAGATGCCCGGCGCGCACGTGCCCGAGCTGCCCCCGCAGCGACCGGCGCCGACCGTGGTCGTGGGCGGACCCGGATGGGCGGCGACCCCGGACGGCGTGGAGCATGTGGCCGATCTTGCGCAGGCCGTCGGCGCGGTGCGCACCGCGATGGGGCTCTGACTCCTAGGGTGAGCCCCGTGGTCGACGAGGAGCTCGCTGGTCTTCTCGCGGCCGGGGAACGGGCCGTGTTCCGCGGCGTCCCCGGGCAGGGGCTGGTGCCGTTGGAGCGGGCCGAGGACCTGGCCGAGGAGCGGGGGGACATCGCCCGCCGCACCCGTGCCGCGTGGCTGCTCGGCGTGTGCCGCTCGGCCACCGGGCACTACGGCGCCGCCCTGGCAGGGCTGACAACGGCGGCCAGCGACCCCGGGGTCCCCGCAGAGCTGCGCTCACTGCCTGCATCCGCGGTCGGGGCGATCCAGCGCCAGCTCGGCCGGCATGCCGAGGGCCGGGACTGGGACCAGAGCGCACTCGATGCGGCCGGCGACCCGGAGGCCGAGTGTGAGGCGCTGCTCGGGCTGGCCTCGGATGCGATCGGTCTCGGCGAGCCGGACGTGGCCGGGTCGGCCGTGGCCCGGCTCGAGATCCTGCTCGCCGAACGGCCCCTGTGGTGGCGCCACCACATCCGGCTGGACTGGGCCCGCGCCGAGGTGGCCCTGCTCGCCGGGGACCCGGGCCAGGCCCGCGCCGCGGCCGAGCGCGCGCTCGATGCCGCCGAGGCGGCCAGCGCCCCGCGGCACGTGGCCAAGTCGCTGCTGTTCGCCGGAGTCGCTGCCACGTCCCACGGGCAGCAGGCCGCGGCCGTGGACCTCCTGGCCCGTGCCGCCGTCCTGGCCGAGGGGCTGGGAGCCCGGCCCCTGGTCTGGCCGAGCCGTGGCCTGCTCGGGGCGCTGCTCGTGGGGTCCGCACCGACGGAGTCCGAGCGCAGCCTGGAGGCGGCACGCACCGTGATCCGTGGCATCGCGGCCGACCTGCCTCCGCTGCTCGCTGCCGAATGGCTGGCCCGCCGCGACATCCGCGCACTCCTGGGCTGACCCCCCTGCGGTCCACCCGCTCGGCGGCTGTGCCGCCACACCTCCAGTGCGGGCCCGGCATCCGGGCGCCCGGCTCAAGTGGGCGGCCGGACGTGTCGAACACTCGGGGGAAGGAGGTGCCCCGATGACCACGGTCCTGGTGTGCGACGACGCTCCCCTGGCGCGGGAGGCGGTGCGACGTGCCGTCGCCTCGGTGCCGGGTGTCGACCGTGTCAGCGCGGCAGGATCGGGCGAGGAGGTGCTGGCCCGCTACCCGCTCGAGCGGCCGAACGTCGTGCTCATGGACGTCCGGATGCCCGGGATGGGCGGGGTGGAGGCCACCCGTCGGTTGATGGCGGCCCATCCGGGTGCGGTGGTGGTGATGCTCACCATGGGGGAGGACATCGAGGGGGTCGCTGCCGCCGTCGCGGTCGGGGCCCGGGGCTACATGGTCAAGGACGCCTCCCGCGAGGAGACCGCCACCATGCTGAGCCTGGCGGCCACCGCCCCGGTGCACCGGACCGGCAACGTCGTCGCCCTGCCGGTGCGCCCCATGGCGGGTGGGCCGTCGCTCAGCGGTCGCGAGGTCGAGGTCCTCGAGGGGATGTCGCGGGGGAAGTCGAACGCCCAGATCGGCCGCGAGCTGTACCTGTCCGAGGACACGGTCAAGACCCACGCCCGTCGGATGTTCCGCAAGATGGGTGCTGCCGACCGGGCCCAGGCCGTCGCGCTGGGCTTCCGCTGGGGCCTGCTGAGCTGAGCCCTGCCCGTACGCCGACGCCGGCCGGTGCGCCGGGCCGATACCCTGATCCCGAAATGGGAGAGGGGCCTCACGTGATGGATCCAGCGGACCGCGCCGCAGCCGAGGAGATGTTCGGGTACACCGGCCTGACCTACGACGACGTCCTGCTCCTGCCCGACCACACCGACGTCGTGCCCTCCGAGGTGGACACGACCACCCGCCTGACCCGCGGGATCACCCTGGCGGTGCCCCTGGTGTCGGCGGCGATGGACACCGTCACCGAGGCCCGGATGGCCATCGCGATGGCCCGCCAGGGCGGCATCGGCGTCCTGCACCGCAACCTGTCCATCGCCGACCAGGCCGCCGAGGTGGACACGGTCAAGCGCAGCGAGTCCGGGATGATCCTCGACCCGGTGACGGTCAGCCCGGACGCCACGGTCCTCGAGCTCGACGAGCTGTGCGGCCGGTACCGGGTGTCGGGCCTGCCGGTCATCGATGCCGATCGCACCCTGCTGGGCATCGTGACCAACCGCGACCTGCTGTTCCTGCCCGCCGAGCGGTTCGCCACCACCCTGGTCCGCGACGTCATGACGCCCATGCCCCTGGTGACCGGCCCCGAGGGCATCCGCCGGGAGGACGCCGCCGCACTGCTGGCCAAGCACCGGATCGAGAAGCTCCCCCTCGTGGACGCCGCAGGCCGGCTCACCGGGCTGATCACCGTCAAGGACTTCGTCAAGACCGAGAAGTACCCGATGGCGACCAAGGATCCCGAGGGCCGCCTGCGGGTCGGCGCCGCGATCGGCTTCTACGGCGACGCCTGGGAGCGGGCGACCGCGCTGGTCGAGGCCGGTGTCGACGTGCTGGTCGCCGACACCGCCAACGGCCAGGCGCGGCTCCTGCTGGACATGGTGACCCGGATCAAGTCGGACCCGGCCACAGCGCACGTGCAGGTCATCGGCGGCAACATCGCGACCAAGGCAGGTGCCCAGGCCCTGGTCGAGGCCGGTGCGGACGCGGTCAAGGTCGGCGTCGGTCCGGGCTCGATCTGCACCACCCGGGTCGTCGCCGGTGTCGGTGTGCCGCAGGTGACCGCCATCTTCGAGGCCGCCCGGGTCTGCCGCCCCGCCGGCGTGCCCGTGATCGGCGACGGCGGCCTGCAGTACTCCGGCGACATCGCCAAGGCCCTGGTCGCCGGCGCGGAGACCGTCATGCTCGGCTCACTTCTCGCCGGGTGCGAGGAGAGCCCCGGGGACCTCGTCTTCGTCAACGGCAAGCAGTTCAAGCACTACCGCGGCATGGGATCGCTGGGGGCGATGGCCTCCCGCGGTCGGGTCTCCTACTCCAAGGACCGCTACTTCCAGGCGGACGTCACCACCGACGAGAAGATCGTGCCGGAGGGGATCGAGGGCCAGGTGCCCTACCGCGGGCCGCTGTCCGCGGTCGCCCACCAGCTCGTCGGCGGGCTGCACCAGTCGATGTTCTACGTCGGGGCGCGCACGATCGGGGAGCTGCAGGCCCGCGGCCGCTTCGTCCGGATCACGCCCGCGGGGCTCAAGGAGTCCCACCCGCACGACATCCAGATGACTGTCGAGGCACCCAACTACCAGGGCCGCTGAGGCGCGGGCCGGACGTCGAGGAGGAGCACATGAACGACATCGAGATCGGCCTGGGCAAGCGGGGACGTGCAGCGCTGTCCTTCGACGACATCGCCATCGCGCCCTCCCGGCGGACCCGGGCCCCGGAGCTGGTCAGCACCGGCTGGCAGATCGACGCCTACCGCTTCGACAACCCGATCATCGGCGCCCCGATGGACTCGATCATCTCCCCGGAGACCGCGATCCGGATGGGCCAGCTCGGCGGCCTCGGCGTGCTCAACCTCGAGGGCCTGTGGACCCGCTACGAGGACCCGGCCGAGGCCTACGCGGAGATCGGCCAGCTGCCCGAGCTGCAGGCGAACGCCCGGATGCAGCAGCTCTACTCCGAGCCGGTCCAGCCCGACCTCATCGCCGAGCGGATCGCCGAGATCCGGGCCGCCGGGGTGGCCGTGGCCGGGTCCCTGTCACCCAACCGGGTGACCGAGCTGGCGCCGATCGTGACCAGGGCCGGTGTCGACCTCTTCGTCATCCGGGGGACCACGGTCTCGGCCGAGCACGTCAGCGCCCAGGACGACGCGCTGAACCTCAAGGACTTCATCTACACCCTCGATGCCCCGGTGATCGTCGGCGGCGTGGCCACGTACCGCGCTGCCCTGCACCTGATGCGCGCCGGTGCGGCCGGGGTGCTCGTCGGGTTCGGTGGTGGCGCCTCGCACACGACCGCCGACGTGCTCGGGGTGCGGGTGCCGATGGCCACCTCGGTCGCCGACGTCGCCGCAGCGCGCCGGGACTACATGGACGAGTCGGGCGGGCGCTACGTGCACGTCATCGCCGACGGGGCGATGGGCCGCAGCGGGGACATCGTCAAGGCGATCGCCTGTGGTGCCGACGCTGTGATGGTGGGCTCGCCCCTGGCCCGCGCGGCGGAGGCCCCGGGGCGGGGCTGGCACTGGGGCATGGAGGCGGTGCACGCCGAGCTGCCCCGGGGCGAGCGGCACTGGACCGGCACGGTGGGCTCCCTGGAGCAGGTCATGCACGGTCCGAGCCGCGTCCCGGACGGCACCATGAACCTCGTGGGCGCCCTGCGCCGGGCGATGGCGACCTCCGGCTACTCCGAGCTCAAGGAGTTCCAGCGCGTCGACGTCATGGTCTCGCCGGGGCACTGACGTCCACAGGGCGGCGCACGTTATCCACAGGGCGGATTCGTCGTCGCCCGCACGGAATCCAGGGGTTCGTCCACACGCCCGGGGGAGTCATCCACAACGGTCGCGAGCGGCGAGAATGCCCATGGCATCGGAGGAATGGGCTCATGAGCGCAGCTCCCGGACCCGTGGCGTGGCAGCGGGGTAGCCTGACGGCCATGAGCGTCGACACCGCCCCTGCCGCCCGCGCCGGTTTCGACCGGGACCTCATCGAGGCGCTGCTGACCATCCCCGTGGTCCATCCGGGGGCGCCGCGGCACACGACCGTGGCCCCCTTCGACGGCCGGCCGCTCGTCGAGATCCCGTACTCCACGGTCGAGGACGTGGAGATGGCCTTCGACACGGCGCGGACCGCGCAGGTGCGGTGGGCCACCACCTCGATCGCTGACCGCAAGCGCGCGGTCCTGCGGTTCCACGACCTCCTGCTGTCGCACCGCGACGAGGGCCTGGACCTCATCCAGTGGGAGACCGGCAAGACCCGGATGGACGCCCTCAAGGAGCTGCTCGGGGTGTGCACCGTCGCCCGGCACTACGCGCGCGATGCCCGCCGGCTGCTGGGTCCCGTCCGCAAGGTGGGGCTGTTCCCGGTGCTGACGAAGGTCACGGTGGAGCACCACCCGGTCGGCGTGGTCGGCGACATCGCGCCCTGGAACTACCCGCTGTTCCTCGCGGCTGCCGATGCGATCCCCGCGCTCATGGCCGGAAACGCCGTCGTGCTCAAGCCCGATCACCAGACCTCCCTGACCGCGCTGTGGACCGTGGACCTCATGCACCGCGCAGGCATCCCCCGCCGGGTCATGCAGGTGGTGCTCGGCTTCGGTCCCGAGCTCGGCCCGGAGATCACCGAGCGCGCCGACTACATGATGTTCACCGGGTCCAGCGCCGTGGGGGCGCAGATCGCCGGTCGGTGCGGGGAGCGGCTGATCGGCTGCTCGATGGAGCTGGGCGGCAAGAACCCGATGATCGTGCTCGACGACATCGACCCGGGGCGGGCGGCGGAGGTCGCCGTGCGCGCGTGCTTCGACAATGCCGGCCAGCTGTGCGTCGGGATCGAGCGGATCTACGTGCTGGCCGGTGCCTACGACGCCTTCATGGAGCGGTTCCTCTCGCGGATCGGCGCGCTGCGGATGAACGCCTCGGTCGGTTGGGGGACGGACTTCGGCTCCCTGATCAGCGCCGAGCAGCTCGCGCGCACGACCGCTGCGGTTGACGACGCGGTGGCCAAGGGCGCCACGGTCGTGACCGGGGGGCAGCCGCTGCCGGAGATCGGACCGTACTTCTACGCCCCGACGGTGCTGACCGGGGTCACCGAGGACATGGCCTGCTTCGCTGCCGAGACGTTCGGCCCGGTCGTGGCGGTCCAGCGGGTCGACTCCGAGCAGGAGGCGATCGACCTGGCCAACGACTCCCCCTACGGCCTGAACGCATCCGTGCTCACCGAGGACGACGATCGGGGAGCGCGGGTCGCCCGCCAGATCCGCACCGGCTCGGTCAACGTCAACGAGGCGTACGAGGCGACCTTCGGCTCCACCCGGGCCCCGATGGGTGGTCGCGGACTGTCGGGGTTGGGTCGGCGCAACGGTGACCACGGCCTGACCCGCTTCACGGAGGAGCAGACCATCGCGATCCAGCGCGGGATCGGCCTGGGCACGCCGTTCGGCATGGAGCACGACGACTGGGGCGACATCATCATCCGTGGCTTCAGGGCCCTCAAGGGCGTGGGCTACAAGTAGCCCGGCGGCGCGCTCGGAGCGGCAGCAGGATCTCCGGTATGTGCCGGATCATCCGGGTACCTCGGGGGGTCGGGGCCGGTCGCAGCGCTTGCGCGGGCGGGCCTGGGGCGCCCAGTGGGGCGGACCCCTCCAGTCGACGATATCGTCGAAGCCATGGGCGACTTCGACAGCACCACGGACGGCGGGCCCGAGAGCTCCGCCACTGACTACGACGTCCTGGTGATCGGCTCCGGCTTCGGTGGGTCCGTGACCGCGCTGCGCCTGACCGAGAAGGGCTACCGCGTCGGCGTCCTCGAGGCCGGCCGCCGGTTCGCCGACGCGGACTTCGCCAAGACCTCATGGCGGGTCAAGGACTACCTGTGGGCCCCGGAGCTCGGCTGCACCGGGATCCAGCGGATCCATCGGCTCAACGACGTCATCGTCCTGGCCGGCGCCGGCGTCGGAGGCGGGTCGCTGGTGTACGCCAACACCCTGTACGTGCCCGGCGAGGGCTACTTCACGGACCCGCACTGGGGGCACATCACCGACTGGGCCGACGAGCTGCTGCCGTTCTACGACCAGGCCGAGCGGATGCTCGGCGTCGTGACCAACCCGACCATGACGGCCGCCGACGTGGCCTTCAAGGCCGTCGCCGACGACATGGGCGTGGGTCACACGTTCAAGCGGACCCCGGTCGGGGTCTACTTCGGCGACGCCCCGGGCGCCACCTCGCCGGACCCGTACTTCGGCGGCGTGGGCCCGGCGCGCACCGGGTGCATCGAGTGCGGCGAGTGCATGACCGGCTGCCGGCACAACGCCAAGAACACGCTGGTGAAGAACTACCTCGGCCTGGCCGAGGGGGCTGGCGCACAGGTGCACCCGTTGACGACCGTGACCAGCGTGCGCCGACTTCCCGGCGGCCGGTGGGCCGTCGACACGCGCGCCACCGAGTCGCTGGCCGCGAAGGCCACGGGCAGGGTGCGCGGCAGGGCGGCGGCCCGCTCGGGCGGTGCCGAGCCGACGGCGCCGGGCAACGTCCGCACGTTCACCGCCGAGCACGTCGTCTTCTCGGCCGGCACCTGGGGCACCCAGAGCCTGCTGCACCGCCTGCGCGCCGAGGGCGTGCTCCCGGAGATCTCCGCCCGCCTGGGCACGCTGACCCGGACCAACTCCGAGTCCCTCGTGGGCGTGGTCAACGCGACCCCGCCCGGCGAGGGCGACTTCACCCACGGGGTGGCGATCACGTCGTCGTTCTTCCCGGATCCGACCACGCACATCGAGCCGGTCCGCTACGGCCGCGGCTCGAACGCGATGCTGCTGCTCGGGACCGTCATGAGCGACGGGCAGGAGGGCGCCCCGCGGTACAAGCAGTGGGCCAAGGTGGCGCTGCGGAACCCCAAGGACGTGCTCGCCTCGATGTGGGTCAAGGGCGCATCGCAGCGCGACATCATCGCCCTGGTCATGCAGAACGTGAACAACTCGGTCACTGTGTTCGGCGAGCGGACCCGATCCGGGCGGTTCCGCCTGCGCAGCAAGCAGGGTGAGGGCGCGCCCAACCCGACGTGGATCCCGGTGGCCAACGACGCGATGCGCCGGCTGGCCAGGATCATCGGCGGCCGCCCGATGGGCAACTGGGGTGAGGTCATCGACGCCCCGATGACCGCGCACTTCATCGGTGGTGCGGTGATCGGCCTGACGCCCGAGGAGGGCGTGATCGACCCGTACCACCGGATCCACGGGTACCCCGGGCTGCACATCGTCGACGGCTCGACGATCACGGCCAATGTCGGGGTCAACCCGTCGCTGACCATCACCGCGATGGCCGAACGGGCGATGTCGCTCTGGCCGAACGCCGGCGAGCCGGATTCCCGACCGGAGCAGGGTCGCGGGTACACGCGGGTCGCCGCGGTGGCGCCGAAGAACCCGGTGGTCCCCGACCACGCCCACGGCGCCCTGCGCCTGCCGGTCGACCTCGGCATCCCCACAGTCCGCCCCGAGCAGTAGGCGGGGCTCTTCCGGGGCCTGCCTCGCCGAACCTCGCGCCTGATCCAGTCGAATGCTGTGGTCAGGGCAGTTCCTGCGGTGGCGTTGGTGCGAACCTCGCGGCCGGTCTCGTTGGAAGATCCGGGTCAGGTTGGCTGGGATCGACAACTCCGAGCGCGAAGCTGCGTCCCGACGTCCGCAACGATCGTCCTTCCGACGCCAGAGGCCGCGAGGCCGGGGAGTGGGGGCGGGGTGGATGGCCGCGGGATGTGCGCAGCGGCGATGTACCGAGATCCGGGGCGCTCGTCGCCGCGTACGCTTCCCCCGTGAGCAACCCCAGGCCTGTCCTCGTCGTCGACTTCGGTGCGCAGTACGCCCAGCTGATCGCCCGGCGGGTGCGCGAGGCGCGGGTCTACTCCGAGATCGTCCCCTCGACGATGCCGGTCGCCGAGATGCTGGCCAGGGATCCGGTGGCGGTCGTCCTCTCCGGCGGGCCCAGCAGCGTCTACGCCGAGGGCGCCCCGTCCATCGATGCCGCGCTGTTCGATGCCGGGGTCCCGGTCCTCGGGATCTGCTACGGATTCCAGGCGATGGCCCGAGCGCTCGGCGGCGAGGTCGCGCAGACGGGCCTGAGCGAGTTCGGCCGCACGCCCCTGGCGGTCGCCGAGCCGGGTGCCCTGTTCGCGGGGCTCCCCGCCGAGCTGTCGGTGTGGATGTCCCACGGCGACTCGGTGTCGGCCGCCCCAGCGGGGTACATCGTCACGGCGTCGAGCGCCGGGGCGCCCATCGCCGCCTTCGAGAACCCCGCCACGCGCTGCGCGGGTGTGCAGTTCCACCCCGAGGTGCTGCACACCGAGCACGGGCAGGCGATCCTCGAGCACTTCCTGCACGACCTCGCCGGGCTGGCCCCGGACTGGACCACGGCCTCGATCGTCGACGAGCAGGTGGCCGCGATCCGCGCCCAGGTCGGCGATCACCAGGTGATCTGCGGCCTGTCCGGCGGGGTGGACTCCGCCGTGGCCGCGGCCCTGGTACACGAGGCGGTCGGCGACCAGCTGACGTGTGTCTTCGTCGACCACGGCCTGCTGCGCAAGGGCGAGCGCGAGCAGGTCGAGCGGGACTACGTGGCCGCGACCGGGATCCGGCTGGTCGTCGTGGACGCCGCCGAGCGGTTCCTGTCCGAGCTCGATGGCGTGACCGACCCTGAGGAGAAGCGCAAGACGATCGGCCGGCTGTTCATCCGGGTGTTCGAGGACGCTGCCGCCCAGGTGGTGGCCGAGCGTGGCGAGCACGGTGGGACCGTGGACTTCCTGGTCCAGGGCACGCTGTACCCGGACGTCGTGGAGTCCGGCGGCGGCACCGGCACGGCCAACATCAAGAGCCACCACAACGTCGGCGGCCTGCCCGACGACCTTGCGTTCCAGCTCGTCGAGCCGCTGCGCACGCTGTTCAAGGACGAGGTCCGCCACGTCGGCGAGCAGCTCGGGCTGCCCGCCGCGATGGTCTGGCGGCACCCGTTCCCCGGGCCGGGCCTGGCGATCCGGATCATCGGGGCGGTCAACCGCAAGCGCCTGGACATCCTGCGCGAGGCCGACGCGATCGCTCGCGAGGAGCTCACCGCGGCCGGGCTGGACCGCGACGTGTGGCAGTTCCCGGTCGTCCTGCTCGCGGACGTGCGCTCCGTGGGCGTGCAGGGCGACGGGCGCACCTATGGTCACCCCGTCGTGCTCCGCCCCGTGTCCAGCGAGGACGCGATGACCGCCGACTGGTCACGGCTGCCCTATGACCTGCTCGCCCGGATCTCCACCCGGATCACCAACGAGGTCCGCGACATCAACCGGGTGGTCCTCGACGTCACCAGCAAGCCCCCCGGCACGATCGAGTGGGAGTAGCGCCCCACCGGGCGAACCCGGTCGCGGACAGGGCAGGACCCCCTCGGGGGGTCCGAGGGGGTCCTGCGGGGAGTCGTCCCGGTCGCGCCGGGAGTGACGGGATCAGGCGAACGGGTCCGTGGGCCAGGAGTCCTTCGACTCGGTGGCGGCCAGGGCCTCGGCCTCGCGCTGCTGGCGCTTGGATGCGGCCAGCGAGGCGGCGATGCCACCGGCACCCAGGGCGATCAACGCCGTTGGGGTGATCCAGCGCCCATCGATCTGCCATCCGGTCGCGGCGCTGACGGCGAACAGCACGCCCAGGGCCGTGAACAGGAGGCCAGCGGCCAGGGACAGGTAGTCGGTCTCATGCTGCCTCACGGCGCACCTCCAGGTTTCCGGCGCCGATCGCGGCGTCGACAGTGACGATGTAGGCCGGCTGGCCGTCGGCCAGTGGCTTGATGGTGGTGTCGACCGTGAGGTCGTCACCCTCCGTCGGTGAGGAACCGGGCAGATCGATCTGGCCGATGTCCACGGTCCCGTTCAGGTCCAGCTGCAGGTCCCGCGGGACCAGGATGATCAGCTCCCCGACGCCGACACCGGCGTCGATCTCGACCCGCTGGTTGGGCTTTCCGGGCTCCGAGTCGCCGATGGCGGTGAGCTCGGTCAGGTCCAGGACAGCCGCACCGGCTGAGAGCTGGAAGTCCAGTGGCGAGTCGGCGGCATCCGCCGGCGTCACCTGCCAGGTGCGGTCACCGATGGTCAGCCCGCCCCACTGGCCGTCGCCGTCGGCCGAGGCCGTCCAGCGGTCCCAGTTCGGGTTGGACGCCACGAAGTTGCTGGCCGTCACGGTGACGAAGGTGATGAACGCCAGGGGGATCGCCAACCACAGCAGCCAGCGCGCACGACCGTACCGGGTCCCGATCAGCAGTCCGACGCCCAGGATGGCCAGCGTGATCCCGAGGATCACGCCCCAGATCCCGACGCTCGCCGGGACCAGGAAGCCGATGAGGGCCAGGACCCCCGCTGCCAGGGTGGCGGCGGACAGGACCAGCCAGCCGAGGTAGGAGCGCTCCCGGGGGGCCGGGGGGACGTACTCGGCCATGTGGTCGGCGTAGCCCGGGTTGCCGCCCGCCGCGTAGCCCAGCTGGTCGACGGGCTGTCCGTACGGGCCCATCGGCTCGTCGGGGATCGCGATCCAGGCGATCAGGTAGCCGACGAGGAAGGCGCCACCGGTGGCCAGGGTCAGGACGACGGTGAGGATGCGCAGCAGGGTCGGGTCAGTGTTCCAGTAGCGGGCCAGGCCGCCGCAGACGCCGCCCACGACCCGCTGGCTGCGGCTGCGGGTCAGGCGCGGGGCCGGTCCGGTCGGCTGGTACGTGCCAGGTGCCTGGTAGCCACCAGGCTGCTGGTAGGCCCCCGGCTGGGGGTACGCCCCGGGAGGCGGGTAGGCACCGGGGTTCTGGTGGCCGGCCTGCTGGTACCCACCAGGCGGTGGGTAGGCGCCGGGAGGCGGGTAGGCGCCCGGCTGCTGGTAGCTGCCGGTGGCGGGACCGGCCGCTGGCTGCTCGCCAAGGACTGCGGTCGGCTGCTCGCCGAGCACCGTGGTGGGCTGCTCGTCGCGCTGGTCGTCGGGGACGGGGGGCGGGGTGGGTGTTGTTTCGTTCATGGCTCCAGCATCTGCCGGCGCAACCCCGACCGGTAGCCGGCTTCCCCCTGATCCGACCCTGATCCGACCCTGAGCCGGGGTCAGGGTGGGTCCCTGAGGACAGCCCGCCGGTGCACGGGTGATCATGGGGGCATGAGCCATCCCGTGGGCACCCGTCGCGTCATGCGCAGCGTGTCCGATCGCTGGATCGGGGGTGTGTGCGGCGGGCTCTCGGAGCACTTCGGCGCCCCCGCGTGGGTCTTCCGGATGGCCTTCGTCGTGGCCACGCTCGCCGGCGGGGTCGGGATCGTGGCCTACGCCCTGATGTGGGTCTTCCTGCCGCTGAACCCCGACCGGGTGGCAGCACCGGGGCGGGTCGCCGGGGCGACCACCGGATGGGACCTGACCGGCGTGCTGGGGATCCTTGCCCTGGGACTCGGCCTGCTGCTGGGGCTGGCGGCCCTCGGCCTGCCGATCCGGGTCTCCCTGTGGGGACCGGTCCTGATCGTGGGAGCAGGCGTGACGCTGCTGTGGCGGCAGAGCGACGACCTCCAGCGCGCTACCCTGCGCCGCCGCGCCGAGGAGGGGGTGCAGGCCACCACGGCCCTCTCGGACCGCCAGGGCTGGATCCGCGTCCTCGTGGGGCTCGGTCTGGTGCTGCTGGGGATGGTCGCGGTGATCGGCCCGCAGCTCGACCTGGCCACGACCGGGCAGTCGGTCGCTGCCGCGGGGGCGGTCGTGGCCGGGCTGGTGCTGATCGCCCTGCCCTGGATCTCGACGTGGATCAAGGGCCTGGAGGCCGAGCGGTACGCGGCGGTCCGCGCCGAGGAGCGGGCCGCCATGGCCGCCCGTGTCCACGACTCCGTGCTCCAGACGCTGACGCTCATCCAGCGCCGCGCCGATGACCCGACCGAGGTGTCCCGGCTGGCCCGCGCCGAGGAGCGGGCCCTGCGCTCGTGGCTGTACGCCCCGGTGGGCGCCTCCGGTTCGCTGGGCGCTGCGCTCGCCGAGGTCGTGGCCACCACGGAGGCCGACTACGACGCGCGGATCGATCTGGTCACCGTGGGCGACGCCGTGGTGGATGATCGGCTCGCGGCGTTGGTGGCGGCCACGCGTGAGGCGGTCGTGAATGTCGCCAAGCACGCTGGTGCCCCGGCAACCGTGTACGCCGAGGTGGAGGAGGACCAGGTGGAGGTCAACGTGCGCGACCGTGGATGCGGCTTCGAGGTCGACGCCGTCGATCCCGACCGCCACGGCGTTCGCCAGTCGATCATCGCCCGGATGGTCGCCGTGGGGGGCTCGGCCACCGTGCGCAGCACGCCGGGCGAGGGCACGGAGGTCCGACTGGTCCTGCCGGGCAGGGGTTCGGCCGGTGGCTGAGACTCCCATCCCGACCGGGGCGACGACGGCCTCCGCCCTGCCCCGCGTGGTCCTCGTCGACGACCACGGGCTGTTCCGCGCAGGCGTCGCCCACGAGCTCGCGGGCTCCGTCGAACTGGTCGGCGAGGCCGGCGACGTGGAGAAGGCGGTCATCGTCATCCGGGCCACCCGACCTGACGTCGTGCTGCTCGACGTGCACCTGCCGGGGGGCGGCGGGCGGGCCATCCTGGATGCGTGCGTGCCGGAGCTGCCGGGGACCCGGTTCCTGGCGCTGAGCGTCAGTGACGCGGCCGACGACGTGATCGGGGTGGTCCGCGGTGGCGCGCGGGGCTACGTCACCAAGGGCGTGACGGCAGCCGAGCTGCTCGATGCGATCCACCGGGTCGCCGCCGGTGAGGCGGTGTTCTCCCCGAGGCTTGCCGGGTTCGTGCTCGATGCGTTCTCCGGGACCGCTGCCCCCGTGACCGATGAGCTCGACCAGCTCTCCCCGCGCGAGCGCGAGGTGATGCGCTTCATCGCCCGCGGCTACACCTACCGGGAGGTGGCCAGGGAGCTGGTGCTCTCGGTCAAGACCGTCGAGACCCACGTCTCGGCGGTCCTGCGCAAGCTGCAGCTGTCCAACCGCCACGAGCTCGCCCGCTGGGCACAGGCCCGCGGCGTGGTCTGAGCCGGGGACGCACTGGGTGCGGGCGGGCTGCCTCAGACGAAGACGGCGACGACGATGTTGACGATCGTCAGCCCACCGATGGCCGCCCACACACCGACCGGCACGGACTCCTTCTTGCGGTTGACCCACGCCAGGACCGTGATCACCAGGAGGACCAGCAGCTTGATGCCGATCTTCATGTGGTTGAGGTCCTCTTCGTCGGCCAGGACGGTCTCGGCCAGGCCAACCATGGCCAGGCCGGTGGCCAGCTGGGTGAACGCGCCGTCGAGCATGGCCCGGTTGACGACCTTCGGGGAGGTCGACAGCTGGACGAGCCATCCTCCCAGCAGGGCCGCGAGGCCGATGAAGTGCAGGACGACGATGGCCTCGAACAGGATCTTCATGGCGCAAGGGTAGGTCAACGGGGCGAACCGGGCGAAATGCCCGGGAGCCTCAGCCGAGGGTGACCGCGTGGAACATCTCCGCCAGGCGCCCCTCGGGCAGCCCACCACGCTTGGCCGTCTCGGTCATCCAGCCCCGGATCATCCCCTCGAGGTCCTCCATGTGCTCGGTCTGGCTCACGTGGGCCCGCAGCGCCGCCAGCTTCAGCGGGAACCTGTCGGTGACGTCGACGAACGTGTTGGGCGTCGGCGAGCCCGACATCCACAGCTCCTTGACGTGCCACTCCTCCAGGCCCTCGTCGGTCATCAGAGTGGGATGGGCGAACTGGTTGCGCGCATCGGGGTAGATGGCCTGCACGGTCGCCTCGCCGGCGGCCATGTGATCCGGGTGCGACGCGGCGATCCGCTCCCAGTTGCGCACCGGGGACATGGTCATCACGCGCTGCGGGCGCACCTGGCGGATCACCCGCGAGATGTCCCGGCGCAGGTCGTGGCTGACGGTCAGCTCGCCGTCGCGGTAGCCGAGGAACCGGACGTCGGTCACGCCCAGGACGGCGGCGGCTGCGACCTGCTCGGCGCGGCGGATCCCCGGGATCTCCGATCGCGGCACCGCCGGGTCGAAGCCGCCGGCATCACCATCGGTGACGATGCAGTAGGTGACCGAGACGCCGGCGGCCACGAGGGTAGCCACGGTGCCCGCGGAGCCGAAGTCGACGTCATCGGGGTGGGCGGTGACGACCAGGACGCGGGTGAGCTCAGCGGGGATCTCCACGCCGGACATCGTAGGCCGATTCGCCGGCGTGGGCAGGTGCCTGCCCGGGGTCCGCGGTCAGGGGCCGTCCTTAAGCCGGGAAATCACGCGATTTAGCCATCGGAGGTCATACGTTGGCTCAAGCGTGGGGGCGCAGGTGTCGAGGGGAGGGGTATGGGCGGGATCCGTACGCTCGTCGTCGCGACCTCTGCTGCCCTGGTCGTGGCCCTCGTGGGCGCACCGGCGCAGGCGCTGGCGCCGGTGCCGGCCGCCAGCGTGGCCCTGCCCGCCGAGCTCGACAGGGCCTCCTTCTACGAGGCGCAGACGATCTGTGACCCGACCCCGCGCCCGGGGGCGACCGCCCTGCGGGACCTGCTGCTGGCGACCTACGGCCCGGCGACGATCTACATCCCGCGTTCCTGCACCTCGAGCACCAGCGAGCACTTCGACGGCCGGGCGGTGGACTGGATGCGCTCGGTGCGCGTGCCGGCGGAGAAGGAGATGGCAGACGCGTTCGTCGCCTGGCTGCTGGCTCCCGATGCAGCCGGGACCCCGCACGCCATGGCCCGGCGGCTGGGCATCATGTACATCATCTGGGACAGCCGGATGATCCGGATGTACGACCCGGGCCGTGGCTGGACCGAGTACCGCGGGTGCCTGGATCCGGCCAATGCCGGGCCGGGCCTGGACACCACGTGCCATCGCAACCACGTGCACATCTCGATGTCCTGGGACGGCGCAGCCGGGGTCACCAGCTGGTGGACCGGCGCGGCCCAGACCCAGCCCTACTGCCCGACGATGTCAGCGCGGGCGACGCCGGGGACCGGGGACGCCCTGGCCGTGCCGGACCTCGGTGCGGTGCCGGGAGCGGTCCCGGTCACCCCCACCCTGATCCTGGACACCCGCGCGGGCGTGGGCGCGGGGCTCACCGGCTCCTGCCGCAGCCTCGCGGGTCGTTCGCTGTACCCGAACGCCGCGGTCGCCGGGCTGGTGCCGGTGGGCATCGGGGCGGTCGTGCTGCAGGTCACCTCCGAGAGCAACGCACCGGCGGCGCTCGCGGCGTGGTCCGCGGGTGCATCGCGCCCCACCGGCCAGGTCGCCACGCCGATCGGCACGACGACGGCCACGGTCGTCGTGCCGATGGCCTCGGACGGGTCGGTCGGGCTGGGCACCTCGCTGGGGGCGGCGAACCTCTCGGCCACCATCGTCGGCTACGCGCCGGGTGCCAGCACGTTCTCCATGCCGGCACCGGCCCCTGCTCCCCAGCCGGTCGCCCGGCCGAGCAAGCCGCGCTCGGTCTCGGTCAGGGCCGCCCGTCGCACGGTCACGACCCGCTGGAAGGCTCCGCGCACGGCAGGCGGGGCGGCCCTGACCGGCTACCGCGTCGAGGCCCTCTCGAGCTCCCGGCGTGGGGCGTCCGTGGTCGGGACCTGCACCACGGTGCCGACCGTGCGCAAGTGCGCGATCACGGGTCTGAAGAAGGGCCGAACGTACTGGATGTCCGTCTCGGTGGCGAACCCCGGTGGGGCCACCTGGGCGGCGCGCAAGAAGGTCAGGGTCCGCTGAGGCGTCAGCGCCTGTCCCTGCGGTGTCGGCCGGGGCACCTAGAATCCACTGGTGCTCGCGGATGACCTGCTGCCCCGCCTCCCGCGGACGACCATGCCCTCGGACACGGCCGACCGCGAGGCCGACCGCGAGGCCGACGAGGGGTTCCTGTTCGCGGCTGCGGCCGTGCGGACCCCGGTCACGCCGGACGGAGCCGTGCGGACCCCGGTCACGCCGGACGCCCCCCGCGCAGCCGAGGCGGGCCGTGCCGCCGACATGGTGCGCGCCGCGGTGGCTGCGGCCAAGGGCGGTGCCGAAGCCCAGGCCGTGGACCGGCGTGCCCTGCGCGAGGCGCAGCGGGCGGCCGAGATGGTCGATCTCGTCTCCGACCTCAATCCGCCGCAGCGGGCGGCGGTCGAGCACCGCGGGGGCCCGCTGCTGATCGTGGCCGGCGCCGGCTCGGGCAAGACGCGCGTGCTCACGCGCCGGATCGCGCACCTGCTGGCCACCGGGGATGCCCGGCCCGGCGAGATCCTGGCCATCACGTTCACCAACAAGGCCGCGGCCGAGATGCGCGAGCGCGTCGAGGTCGCCGTCGGCCCGAGGGCCCGGGCGATGTGGGTCTCCACGTTCCACTCGGCGTGCGTGCGCATCCTGCGCCGGGAGGCGGAGCGGCTGGGGATGAAGTCGAGCTTCTCGATCTACGACCAGGCCGACAGCCTGCGGCTGGTCACGTTGGTCTCCCGCGACCTGGACCTCGACCCCAAGCGGATGCCGCCACGGGGCCTGCTGAACAAGATCTCCGGGCTGAAGAACGAGCTGGTCGACCCCGACGCGTTCCGCTCCCAGGCCACCAACGACACCGAGACGACGCTGGCCGACGTCTACTCGGCCTACCAGACCCGGTTGGCCCGGGCCCAGGCTGTCGACTTCGACGACATCATCGGGCACACAGTGGCCCTGATGGTCGGGTTCCCCGACGTCGCCGAGCACTACCGCCGGCGGTTCCGGCACATCATGGTCGACGAGTACCAGGACACCAACCACGCCCAGTACCGCCTCGTCTCCGAGCTGGTCGGTCGGTCGGGCGGCGAGATCCCCCCCGGGGAGCTGGTCGTCGTCGGTGACTCCGACCAGTCGATCTACGCCTTCCGGGGCGCCACGGTGCGCAACATCGTGGAGTTCAGCACGGACTTCCCCAACGCCCGCCAGATCGTGCTCGACCAGAACTACCGCTCGACGCAGACGATCCTCTCGGCCGCGAACGCGGTCATCTCGCGCAACTCCGACCGGCAGGCCAAGAAGCTGTGGACCGACGCCGGCGCCGGCGAGCAGGTCGTCGGCTATGTCGCCGACTCCGAGCACGACGAGGCAGCGTTCGTCGGCAACGAGATCGACCGGCTGTCCGATGCGGGCCAGGCCCGGCCGGGCGACGTGGCGGTGTTCTACCGGACCAACGCCCAGTCCCGGGCGCTGGAGGAGGTGTTCATCCGCACCGGCCTGCCGTACAAGGTGGTCGGCGGGACGCGCTTCTACGAGCGCCGGGAGATCCGCGACGTCCTGGCCTACCTGCGCGTGGTCGCAAACCCGGCCGACGACGTGAGCCTGCGCCGGATCCTCAACGTGCCCAAGCGGGGCATCGGAGACCGTGCCGAGGCCTATGTCGCCGGCTTCGCCGAGGCCGAGCGGATCACCTTCGGCGAGGCCCTGCGTCGCGCGTCGGAGATCCCCGGGATGGCCGGGCGCAGCGCGACCGTCGTGGCGGCCTTCGTGGCGATCCTCGATGACCTCGCCGCCGTCGTGGACTCCGGTGCCGGGCCGGCCGACATCATGCGTGCGGTGCTGGAGCGATCGGGCTACCTGGCCGAGCTGCAGGCGTCCACCGACCCGCAGGACGAGGTCCGGGTGGAGAACGTGGCCGAGTTCGAGGCCGTCGCCGCCGAGTTCAGCCGGGAGGCCGAGCAGTCCGGCGCGGGGCCGGGGACGCTGGGTGACTTCCTCGAGCGGGTCGCGCTCGTGGCCGACGCCGACGAGATCCCCGAGGGTGAGGATCACGAGGGCGTCGTCACCCTGATGACCCTGCACACGGCCAAGGGCCTGGAGTTCCCGGTGGTGTTCCTCAGCGGCATGGAGGACGGGGTGTTCCCGCACATGCGGGCGATGTCCGACGCCTTCGAGCTGTCCGAGGAGCGGCGCCTGGCCTACGTGGGCATCACCCGGGCTCGCGAGCGCCTGTACGTCACCCGGGCGATCAGCCGGTCGGCATGGGGCGCACCGAGCTACAACCCCGAGTCCCGGTTCCTCGCCGACATCCCCAGCGAGCTCATCCGGTGGGAGCGTGCGGAGCCGGCCCGGTACACCGGCCCGTCCTCGGGCGGCTACGGCTCGGCGCCGGCGCTGTCGGCGGCCGCCGACCGGTACGAGTCCCGCAGCCCGGTCGCCCGGGCGGTGATCTCGCTGTCAGTCGGCGACCGCGTGCTGCACCCCAAGTTCGGGATGGGCACCGTGGTCAGCACGCTCGGCTCCGGCGACAAGGCGGAGGCATCCGTCGACTTCGGCTCCGAGGGGGTCAAGCGGCTGCTGCTGCGCTACGCCCCGGTCGAGAAGCTCTGAACGATCCTTGCGCCCGATCGGGTCGTATCCGAGGGCGTGGGCGCGCGGTTCCCACAGCCTCGCGCCTGTTCCGGTCGAAAGATGCCCGCCGAGACGCCCGGGATCGACGCAAACGGGCGCGAGGTGGTCTCAAGCCCAGTCCAGCCGCGGGATTTCGACCCGATCGGGCGCAAGGTTCGCACGCAGACCGACAGACCGCGGCGGCGAGGTGGGCGGGGTCAGCGCGGCGTGGGCCGTGGGGGGTTGCCCTGGCGGCTGGCCGCACTGGCGATGGACGTCGCGCCCTCGGCGACGGTGGAGCCGTCCTGGTCCACATGGGCCAGGGTCGTGCAGATCTCGTGGACGACCCGTCCGTCAACGGGCAGCGAGTTGTGGCCCACGCTCGGCACGAACACGTTGCGGGCGTTGAGGTCGGCGTGCTCGATGCGCGCGTTGGACTTCGGGATGATCATCTGGTCGAGGTCTGACCAGATGGCCACGAACCGGGTCCGGCACCCCGGTGCGGGCGCGGCGAGCTCGGTCATGATGTCCGAGTGCGGGCGCATCTGCCGCGCCACCGGGTGCGGCACGAGCTTGGCCGGCGCCGTCCCCTGGTGCGGCGTGCCGAGCGTGACCAGCGTGTGGACGCGGGAGTCCCCGCCCATCCGCTGCACGAAGTAGCGCGCGACCAGCCCGCCCATCGAGTGACCGATCACGTGCACGCGCTCGTAGCCGGTCTCGATGCACACCGCCTCGACCAGGGCCTCGAGCCGACCGGCGACGACCCGCACGTCGTCGGTCAGGGGGGAGTAGTTCAGGGTGATGATCCGGCCGAACCCGCGCCGGCGCAGGCCGCGCTTGATCCTGGCGAAGATCGATCGGTTGTCCACGACCCCGTGGATCAGGATGATCGGGGTTCCGGCGTTCTCCACGTCGCCGATGATCAGGCCGCGCTTGATCGGGTCCAGGCCGTCGAGGTTGAGCCGCTCCTCGGGGTGGCGCACCTGCTCCTCGAGCACGCCCAGCGGGTAGGTGACCACGTGGGTGGCCGTCCAGGCGACCTCGATGGCTGCGCCCCGGATCACCGACGGGCTCGTCGCGCGCCGCAGGCCGCGCCGGGTGGCTCGCCGGGCACGGCGCACGCGGCCAGCGTGGGCACGGGACTCAGCGGGCCCAGCGGAGTCCGGGACGTGGGGGGCGTGGTCGCTGCGCGGCACCCCGGCACGGTAGCGCATCCTCGCTCCACCAGCGCCCATCGGGCAGGGCTACGCTGCACCCATGAGCACATCGAGCGCCGAGCACATCAGGGTCATCGTCGGAAAGCCGGGCCTCGACGGCCATGACCGGGGCGCGAAGGTCGTCGCCCGGGCCCTGCGTGACGCCGGCATCGAGGTCATCTACACGGGCCTGCACCAGACCCCCGAGCAGATCGTGGCCACGGCCATCGCCGAGGACGCCGACGGGATCGGCCTGAGCATCCTGTCCGGTGCGCACATGACCCTGTTCAAGTCGGTCATCGAGGGCCTGCGCGAGCGCGGCGCCGAGGACATCCGGGTGTTCGGCGGGGGCATCATCCCCGAGGCGGACATCCCCGTGCTCTACGAGATGGGCGTCGCCCACGTGTTCACCCCTGGGACCCGCACCGACGAGATCGTCGACTGGGTCAGGGAAAACGTCGCCCACGCCGCCTGACGCACCAGCACCACCGCTCGTCGCAGAACCGGGGACCGGCCGTCGGATCGCCCGCGGCACCTGACTAGTGTGGGCCGCGTCCCTTCGTCGGTGAGGAGTCCCGCGTGGATCTGTACGAGTACCAGGCCAAGCACCTGTTCGGCAAGCACGGGGTCCCGGTCGTCCCCGGGGCGGTCTGCGAGACCCCCGATGCCGCCCGGCTCGCGGCGCGCCGGATCGGCGGCACCGTGGTGGTCAAGGCCCAGGTGAAGGTCGGCGGCCGGGGCAAGGCCGGCGGCGTCAAGCTGGCCGATGGCGAGGACGAGGCCAGCGCCCGTGCCTTCGACATCCTCGGGATGGACATCAAGGGCCACACGGTGCACAAGGTGCTGGTCACCGAGGCTGCCGAGATCGCCGAGGAGTACTACGTCTCGTTCCTGCTCGACCGCGCCAACCGGACCTTCCTTGCGATGGCCTCGGTCGAGGGCGGCGTGGAGATCGAGCAGGTCGCCAAGGACAACCCCGAGGCACTGGCGATGATCCGCGTCGATGCGCTCGAGGGCTGCCCGCCGGAGAAGGCCCGGGAGATCGTCGAGGCGGCGAAGTTCCCCGCCGAGGTCGCCGACGACGTGGCCAACGTCCTCGTGAAGCTCTGGGACGTCCTGGTGCTCGAGGACGCCACGCTGGTGGAGGTCAACCCCCTGGTGAAGACCACCGACGGCCGGGTGCTCGCCCTGGACGGCAAGGTCTCCCTCGACGAGAACGCGCACTTCCGGCACGCCTCGCACACCGACCTGGTCGACACCGCGGCCACCGACCCCATCGAGCTGCGCGCCAAGGCGTTCGACCTGAACTACGTCAAGCTCGACGGCGAGGTCGGGATCATCGGCAACGGCGCCGGCCTGGTGATGTCCACCCTGGACGTCGTGGCCTACGCCGGTGAGGAGTTCGGCGGGGTGCTCCCGGCGAACTTCCTGGACATCGGCGGCGGCGCGAGTGCCGAGGTGATGAGCAACGGCCTGGACATCGTGCTGACCGACCCGTCGGTCAAGTCGGTGTTCGTCAACGTCTTCGGCGGGATCACCTCCTGCGTGGAGGTGGCCAACGGGGTGAAGCTGGCGCTGGCGATGCTCAAGGATGCCGGCAAGCCGGTCGACAAGCCGCTGGTCTGCCGGATCGACGGCAACAGGGCCGAGGAGGGCCGGGCGATCCTGCGCGACGCGCAGATCCCGGGCGTGGAACTGGTCGAGACGATGGACGAGGCTGCCCGCCGGGCGGCGCAGCTCGCAGCAGGGAAGTGAGGTAGGACCATGGCGATCTTCCTTGATGGCGACTCGCGCCTGATCGTGCAGGGGATGACCGGCTCGGAGGGCATGAAGCACACGACGCTGATGCTGGCCTCCGGCTCCAACGTCGTCGGCGGGGTGAACCCGAAGAAGGCGGGGCAGACGGTGGCCTTCCCGGACACCGAGCTCCCGGTCTTCGGCACCGTCGCCGAGGCGATGGCTGCCACCGGGGCCAACGTCTCGGTGGTGTTCGTGCCCCCGGCGGGCACCCGGGGTGCGGTGACGGAGGCGATCGACGCCGGGATGCCGCTCGTGGTGGTCATCACGGAGGGCGTTCCGGTGCACGACACCGCCGCGTTCTTCCAGGACGCGGTCAACCGCGGGACGACGCGGATCATCGGCCCGAACTGCCCCGGCATCATCACCCCGGGGGTCAGCAACGCCGGGATCATCCCCGCCTCGATCTCCGGAGCAGGGCCGATCGGACTGGTCAGCAAGTCCGGCACCCTGACCTACCAGATGATGTACGAGCTGCGCGACATCGGCTTCTCCACGGGCATCGGCATCGGCGGCGACCCGATCATCGGCACCACCCACATCGACGCCCTGGCCGCCTTCGAGGCCGACCCGCAGACCGAGGCGATCGTGATGATCGGCGAGATCGGCGGCGACGCCGAGGAGCGGGCGGCTGCGTTCATCGCCGAGCACGTCACGAAGCCGGTGGTCGGGTACGTGGCCGGCTTCACGGCTCCCGAGGGCAAGACGATGGGGCACGCCGGTGCGATCGTCTCCGGGTCCTCGGGCACGGCGCAGGCCAAGAAGGAGGCGCTCGAGGCGGTCGGCGTCCGCGTGGGCAAGACCCCCTCGGAGACCGCGCGCCTGATGCGTGAGGTGCTCGGCCGCTGACCCTGCGTGAGTGCCCCTGCCCGTGGCGGTCGGGGCACTCACGAGCTCACCCGTCCGCGGTCGCGACACGCGGGCCACCGGTCAGGGCGACGACCCCACGTGGGGGAGAATTCCGGGGTGAGCGTGCACGAACCCGAAGTCCTCGAGGTCGATCTCGACGATCCCGAGCCATCCCGGCGACCCGTGGTCGCAGGTGCCGCTGCGGGCCTCTGGTCGCTGCTCGTTGGCGTGGCTCTCGTGACCTGCCTGGTGATGCTGGCGTGGGCCGTGTCGCCCAACTCGGCGGGGGACTCGGCTGCGGCGTGGCGAGCGGCCGGTTCCGTCTGGCTGGGGGCCCACCAGGTGCCCCTGGAGATCGGCGGTCGCGAGCTCACCCTGCTGCCCCTCGGGGCCGTCCTGCTCGGGCTCCTGCTCACCCGGCGAAGTGGCCGATGGGCTGGTCGGCTGCTGGCGGGGACCACCCCCGGCGAGGCGCTGGGCATCGTGGTCTCGTGCGCGGTGGTGTACGGCGCGGGCGGTGCGGGCGTCGCCTGGCTCGCCGCTGGCCCGGGGACGGGTGCGAGCCCCCCGTCCGCCTTCCTGTGGACCGGCGCAGTCGCCCTCGTGGGAACCACCTGGGGGATCGCCCACGAGGCCGACCTGGTGGCGTGGGTCCGGGGGCGGGTGTCGGATGCTGCCTGGCGGACGGCCATGGGCGGCCTGGCCGCGGTGGTCGGGTTGCTGGCGATGGGCGCCGTGCTGGTCACCGTGAGCCTGGTCCGGCACTTCGGCCAGATCGCAGCGACCCTGTCCGACCTGGACGCCGGCCCCGTCGGCGAGCTCGCGCTCACCGTCCTCGGGGCGCTGTCCCTGCCCACGTTGGACATCTGGGGAATGGCTGTGGTCGTCGGCCCAGGCTTCGACCTGGGCTCGATCGGGGCGCTCAACGTGTTCGGCGGACAGGTCCAGTCACTGCCGGCCCTTCCGGTCCTGGCGGCGATCCCCACGACCGTGCCGGTCTGGGGACCCGTGCTCATGGGCGTCCCGGTGGCACTCGGGGTGCTCGCGGGGCGAATCCGGTGGGGCCGCGACCTGCCCACGCTGACCGGCGCCGCCGTCGCGGGTGCGGGGCTGGCGGGCGTGGTCGCCGCCCTCGTGGGGGCGGTGGTCCTGCTGGCCTCGGGCTCCTTGGGCGGTGGCCGGCTGGCCCAGGTCGGTCCGGGCGTGCTGCCGGTGGCCGGCGCCGCCGCGGGGCTCGTCCTGCTGGGGTTCCTGGCGGAGGCGGGGTTCCAGTCGCTGCGGCTGAGCTGGGAGCTGCACCAGGCCGAGCAGCGTGCCCAGCAGCGCCGCCAGCGGCTCGCGGACCGTGGGGTGGTCGACCCGGTCCCAGCCCCGAGCGTCCCGGCCGATGGCACCGCGCCTGACGACCTCGACCTGGCCGGTCTCTCCGACCCCGACGAGGTTCAGCCGACGAGGCCACGCATGCGTCGCCGGTCCCCAGTTGTCCGCGAGTCGCTGGTGATCCCGGTCGTGGCGCCCGCGCCCACCAGCGCCGGGGACGAAGCTTCCGGGGACGAAGCTTCCGGGGACGACCCGTCTGCGCCCACCAGTGCCGGGGTCGAAACGTCCGGGGACGCCCCGTCAGCGCCCACCAGTTCCGGGGATGCCCCGTCCGGGGACGAACAGCCCGGGGACGACCCGTCCGAGGCCGGGGTCGACGGTGACCCCGTCGCGCAGCAGGAGCCCTCGGTCCCGCCAGCTGGGTGGGACGGCGACTCGACGGTGGACCTCACGGTGGACCCGGACGACATGGCCGAGATCCGTGCCGCGCGCAGCGACCGGTCACCCGAGGGCGACACCGCCGTGGGCAGGACCTGACGCAGCGCGGTCGTCCAGTGCCCCGATCCCAGGATCAGTCGTCCTCGGACGCATCCCCGGAGCTGTCGTCGCCGGCATCCTCGCGGTCCTCGCCCTCTGCCTCGTCCGCATCGTCGTCCGACTCGTCGTCCGAATCGTCCTCGGCCTCGTCGTCGGCGTCATCGCGCTCGGTGGTCGCCCTCGGCTGGGGCTTCGGGGCGGAGGTCCGTGCGGGCGCGGGGTTGGCGGTCCGGGGTTGACTCACCTGGACGGCCTCCTCCTGGATCAGCACCTCGTCCTCGACGGTGACCGTCGGCGTCGGTTCCACGATGGTGCGGACCTCGGTCCGGTACAGGGTCGGCTGGGGCCCGGGCACCTGAGTGATCGTCTCAACGGTGGCGGTGGGGTCCAGCTCAGGCAGTGGCTTGCTCAGGACGGTCTGGTAGACCGTCGCGCCCAGCAGGGCGCTGCCGAGCAGGGCGGCCATCCATCCGATCACGGTGCGCATCCGAATCCCCCTCATGGGTCGTTGGCTGGACCACATTCTGCATGCCGGCGGGTCCGCCCGGGGGAATCCCGGTGTCAAGGCTGCGCTCCCCCCGGCTTGACGCAGCCTTGACACATGCGGCCCTGATGGCTTGCCGGAGCGCAGCCGACCATGGAGACATGAGTCGACAGCAGTCAGTCCGGCGCGGTGTGGCCGTCGTCAGCAGTGGGGCGCTCGTGGTCGGGGCGGGAGCGGCGGTCGGGGTCCTGGCCGCGGACATGTCCGATGAGTGGTCGCAGCAGGCGGCGCTGGAGGCCGCGGCACAGGTGGTCGTGGACCCGGTCGCGGATGTGACGGTCCCCCGACCCGTGGTGGTCACGCGGATCGAGGAGCATCACGTCACCCCCGAGCCCGTCGTGGTCCACCGCAAGGTCTACGTCCGCGTCCCGGCCGGGCAGGGCAGCACGACTCGCGCCCAGGCCCCCCAGCCAAGGGCGGCCACGCGCCAGCCCGCCCGTCCAGCGCCGGCATCCAAGCCGTCCCGGACGGTTGTCGCGCCGGCCCCCGCCCCCGCGGCCGCACCGAGCGCCCCCAAGGCGAAGTCGAAGACCTCGTGAGCACCGTCGAGATCATGCAGCGGCGCTGGCGGACGACGCTGGCCGTGACCCTCGACGGATCGGCGGACCCCGCCAGCGTCCGCCGGGCCGAGCAGATCCTCCTGACCGAGGTCGACCGGCTCGAGCGGGCGGCCAGCAGGTTCCGCGCGGACTCGGAGATCTCAGCTGTCAACCGGGCCGCCGGCCAGTGGGTCCGTGCCAGCGCACTGCTCGTCGAGCTGGTTGAGGTCGCCCTGGCGGCCGCCGACTCCACGGACGGCCTGGTCGACCCGTGCCTCGGACGGCAGGTCGACGCCGCCGGGTACCGCACCTGGGCCGCGGGCGAGGTTGCGGTCCTCGATCCGCCGATCCCGGTGCCCGTCGCAGCCGGTGGGTGGCGCGAGGTCGAGGTGGCCGCTGGTCGGGTGCGCATCCCCACGGGGGTTGCCCTCGACCTCGGGGCGACGGCCAAGGCATGGCTCGCCGACGAGGTTGCCGAGCGGGTCGCCGACGAGATCGGACTCGACGTGGTGGCCACGATGGGCGGCGACCTTCGGGTGATCGCCGCCGCCCCGGGCTGGGTCGTCAGCGCCGATCATGAGGTGCCCGGGATGCCCGAGCGGACGATCGCCATCACCGACGGCGGCCTGGCGACCAGCGGCCAGGGCAGGCGTCGGTGGGTGACCACGTCCGGTCCGGCGCACCACCTCATCGACCCCCGGACCGGCCGCAGCGCCGACACCGGGTGGTGGGCGGTGTCCGCACTGGCCGCCAGCGCGACGACGGCGAACGTGGCGGCAACCGCAGGGATGCTGCTCGACGGGGGGGCGCCGGACTGGTTCGCGCAGCGCGGCCTGCACGGACTGTTCACCCGGTGGTCGGGCTCGGGTCGGGCAACCGCCCAGACCGTGGGCCAGTGGGCCGGAATCGGGGCAGCGGCATGATCGACATCCCGTGGACGTGGTTCGTCATGCGTTCCAGTGGCCTGGTGGCCGTCGGCCTGCTGACCGCATCGGTCCTGCTCGGGTTGGTCGGCCCCCGGTTGCGGCCGACCGCGCGCCTCACGAGCATCAGCGTGCACCGGGCGGCCTCCGTCGCCGGGACGCTGCTCATCGTCGCCCACATCATCCTGGCGGTCCTGGACCGGTGGATCGTCCTGGACTGGCCCGCTGCGCTGCTGCCGGGTGCGGCTGGCTGGGAGCGCTGGGGGGTCGCCCTCGGAGCGCTCAGCGTGGACCTCCTGATCGTGGTCCTGGTCACGACCGCCACCCGGCTGCGCACCCCGGGGTTGTGGCGCAGGGCGCACCTGCTGGCCTACCCCGTGTGGGCGCTGGCCGTGGGGCACGGCCTGCTCGTCGGCACCGACGGTGCGGTCATGCAGGCGCTGGCGATGGGCAGTGTGGCCGTCGTCCTGCTCGGGCTGGCGATCCGGGTCCTGGTGCGTCCCAGGACCGCACCCGCCGTGCCGTCCGGGCTCATCGGGGCGGGGGTCGGGCGATGAGCGCGGCCCTGGCCGGCCAGCCCCTGGGCAGCGACACCGCACGGGAAGCTGCCCCGGGTTGGCACCCGGCCCCCGGCCTGCCGGGCCTGGCCCTTCCGGGTCGGCTCCCCGGCCGGCTCCCCAGGGAGCTGCTCGCCCCGGGGACCCTGCTGCTGGCCGGGGTCGAGCCCGGCCGGCCCGTTGCCTGGCCTGAGCACCTGCGCTCCTGGGGGACCGCCCCCACGCTGGCCATCGAGGACCTCGTGGCCCGGGTGAGCGCCCACGAGGTCGTCGGGGCCGGCGGAGCGGCCTTCCCGAGCGATCGCAAGCTCTCCTCGCTGGCCGGGTCGCGGGTCTCGCACGTGATCGTCAACGGTGCCGAGGGGGAGACGGCCAGCGGCAAGGACGGCGTGCTGCTGGGCCACGTCCCGCACCTGGTGCTCGACGGTGCCGTCACGGCCGCCCGAGCGCTGGGGGCCCCCCGGATCATCGTGCGGATCAGCGCCGATCGCCCGGACCTCGCGCTCTCGTTGGGGCGCGCCCTCGCCGAGCGGCACGTGGGCCCGGCGATCGAGCTGTCCGTCGGTCCCGCGTCGTTCGTCGCCGGCGAGGCGACCGCGGTGATCCGGGCGGTCACCGGTGGCCCGGCGCTGCCGGCCGAGCTCGGCCGGCCGCCCGTCATCCGCGGTGGCGTGGGGCGCCGGCGCTCGCACGTCCTGCTCAGCAACGCGGAGACGTTCGCCCGGATGGCGGTGGCGTCCCGCGACGTGCCTGGCTGGTCGGCCCTGGTCAGCGCGTCCGGAGCCGTCCGGGACCCGGGTGTCCTCGAGCTCCCGGCCACCAGCACGATGGCGGACCTCAGTGCTGCGGCAGGCGGGCTCGTGGGCAGCCCTGGCGTGCTCATCACCGGTGGCTGGCACGGGCGCTGGGTCCCGTGGGACAGGCTCACCGCCGGCACCGAGCTCACCCGGGAGGCGCTCGCCCAGCTCGGCGGGCGTTGGGGGGCCGGTGCGTTCGTCTGGGTCCCCGATGACGTGCCGGCGTGGGATGCGCTGGCCGGGATCGCCCGGGAGCTGGCCGAGGGCACGGCCGGCCAGTGCGGACCCTGCTGGCGAGGGCTGCCGGCGGTCGCGGACGTCATCGCCGCAGCCGCCCAGGGGACTGCGGACCCAGCCGGGATCGAGGGCCTCCTGGCACAGGTGGACGGACGCGGGATCTGCGCCCACCCGTCGGCCGCGGTCGCAGCCGTGCGCAGTGCACTGGACCTGATCGGAGGGCCCCGATGACCACGACATCCCCGCCCGGCCGGACGCGCTCGGGCGGGCACGTCCTGACCGTCGACTGGGAGCGCTGTGCCGGCCACGGCGTGTGCGCCGCCGCGATCGGTGAGCGCATCGACCTGGACAGCTGGGGCTACCCGATCGGGGTGAGCACGCAGGGGGTGCCCGTCCCCGACTCGCTGGTCCGCGCAGCCAGGCTCGCTGTGGCCACGTGCCCCGCGGCTGCCCTGCGACTGCAGCGCCGGGCCAGGCCCTAGGCTCCCACCGTGGCCCACGTTCTGCTGATCGAGGACGACGCGGGGATCCGCACGGCCGTCGTGCGCGCCCTGCACAGCCGGGGCCACGCCGTGGACTCCGCGGGAACGGGGCTCGATGGGCTGCAGTCGCTGCTCACCGGATCCCCGGACGCGGTCGTGCTCGACCTCGGCCTGCCCGATGTCGACGGTGAGCGCCTGCTCGGGATGATCCGCTCGGTCAGCCAGGTGCCGGTCATCGTGGCCACGGCCCGTGACGACGAGGGCTTGATCGTCCGCCTGCTCGATGCGGGTGCCGATGACTACGTGATCAAGCCCTACGAGCCGGCGCACCTGGAGGCGCGGATCCGAGCGGTCCTGCGCCGCGTCTCCGCGGGTAGCGAGCAGGTGACCGAGCCGCCCCTGCGGGTCGGTGGCCTGAAGGTCGACCGCTCGCGGCGCACGGCGGAGGTGGATGGCCGCCCGGTGGAGCTCACCAAGCTGGAGTTCGACCTCCTGGCCTACCTCGCGGAGAACCCCAGTCGCGTGGTCAGCCGAAGTGAGCTCCTGCGCGAGGTCTGGCAGCGCACGGACGCGGCGCGGACCGTCGACGTCCACCTGTCCTGGTTGCGCCGCAAGCTGGGGGACACCCCCGCCCGGCCCCGGTTCATCCACGTCAACCGGGGGGTGGGCGTGATGCTCGAGGACCGGGCCGGCGCCGGACCCACGGACTGATGTACCGGCGCCTGGTCACGTTCGCCCTGCTCGTGGTGACCGTGGCGGCCACCGTCCTGGTCATCCCGCTGGCGCTGTCCGCCCGCGACCTGGTCCGGGGCGGCAATCTGTCGGCGCTGGCCGATGAGGCGCGGTCCCTGGCCGATTCCTGGGAGTCGGCCGCGGCCACGGGGGCCGCAGAGGACTCGGGCGATGCCCCGGTCATCAAGCTCCCGGGGGACCCCGGCGAGGTGGTGCTGGTCTACCCCGACGGCACGGTGGTGGGCGGCCCGGTACCGGCGGCAGCCGCCGGCGTGGTGGCCTCGGCGCGGGGCGGCGCTGCGGCATCGCTGGACACCGGGAGCAGCGGGTATGCCGCCGCCCCGGCGGTCTTCGACGAGCGGACCGGGGTGGTGCTCGCGGTGGCCACCCCCGAGCAGATGCACGAGGGCCTCGAACCCCGGTTGATCGCACTGGCCGGGTTGTGCGCCCTGCTGCTGGTCGGGGCGGGACTGGCGGCCTGGCAGCTGGCCCGTCGCACGGCGGCGCCCATCAAGGAACTGGCCGGCACCGCCGACGCCATGGCCGCCGGGGACCTCTCGGCGAGGGCCCAGTCCTCGCGCATCCCGGAGGTCGACGACGTCGGGGTGGCCCTGAACCGCCTGGCCAACCGGGTGCAGGAGCTGCTCGACGAGGAGCGGGCGGCGGCCGCGGAGCTGGCACACCAGCTGCGCACGCCGCTGACGGTCCTGGCCGCGGATGTCGATGCGGTCGCCGACCCGGTCGTGCGCCAGCGACTCAACGACGACGTCCTGACCCTGCAGCGGACCACCGACGAGATCATCACCAGCGCGCGCCGCACCAGTCGTGAGGGCCTGCACGCCTCCTGCGACGCCGCCGCCGTGGTCGCCGACCGCGCCGCCTTCTGGGCGGTCCTGGCCGAGTACCAGGGGCGCGACATGCAGGTCGAGGGCACCGGCGACGGCCCGCTGGTGGTGCGGCTGACCGAGTACGACCTCGCCACGGCCGTCGACATCCTGCTGCAGAACGTCTTCGTGCACACCGATGAGGGCGTTGCGCTGCGGCTGGCCGTCCGGGCTGATCCGGCAGGCTTCGTCGACGTGATCGTGGAGGACGCCGGCCCCGGCTTCGACACCCCGGGCGTACCCGGGGAACGCCCCGGCTCCACGAGCCTCGGGCTGGCCATCGCGCAGCGGCTGGCCGATGCATCCGGCGGACGGCTCGAGCGCGGCTCCGGACGGCTCGGTGGGGCCCGTGCGGTGCTCGTCCTTGGCCCCGGCTGACCGCCCGCCGGGGTCCCGTCCGCTGCCCGGCGAACGGGTGGGCAGCGGACCTAGGCTGTCGGGATGGCTGACCTCGTCTACCCGCCCGTCCTGCTCGTCGGCTACGGCGCCTTCGCCGCCCTGGGGCTCAAGGTGCGGGTCCACGGGGGCGAGCACCTGCCGCGCACGGGCGGTGCGGTGCTGGCCAGCAGCCACGTGAGCTACCTGGACTTCATCTTCGCCGGCTACGCGGCCCGGCCCGCGGACCGGTTGGTCCGGTTCATGGCCAAGGACTCGGTGTTCCGCCACCGCGTGGCCGGACCCATCATGCGCAGCATGAAGCACATCCCGGTCGACCGGAGCGCGGGTGCCGCCAGCTACTCCCACGCCGTGGAGTCGCTGCGGGCCGGTGAGGTTGTCGGGGTGTTCCCGGAGGCGACGATGAGCCGCTCGTTCGAGCCGAAGGCGTTCAAGACCGGCGCGGTGCGGATGGCCGACGAGGCGGGGGTCCCGCTGGTGCCGATGGCGCTCTGGGGCACGCAGCGGCTGTGGTGCTACGACAGTCGATCGAGCATGAAGCAGTACGGGATCCCGGTGGAGATCCACGTGGGCGAGCCGGTGGACGCCTCCGGTGACCCGGAGCAGGCCACCGCCCGGTTGCGGGAGTCGATCATCGAGCTGGTCGGCAGGGCGCAGGCGAGCTACCCCCAGGACGGGACCGGGCAGTGGTGGCACCCGGCGCGCCTGGGCGGCACGGCCCCCGAGCCGGGCGGCGACGACTGATCCACGGCGCGGACCGGGACGGTGCGGACCGGGAACGCCGCGGACCGACCTCCCGAGCGCCAGTACGACCGGGCGCGGCTCAGCGGGTGTAGAGGGCCTCGATGTCCGCGGCGTGGTCGTTGGCGACCACCGCGCGCTTGAGCTTGAGCGTGGGCGTCATGTGCCCTGACTCCTCGGTGAACTGCGCATCGATCAACCGCCAGGCCCGGATCGACTCGGCCTTTGACACGGCGGCGTTCGCGTCGTCGACCGCCGCCTGGATCTCGGCGCGCAGGTCCGGGTCGTCGTGGAGCTCGGTGGCCGTCCGGCCCGCCTTGTGGTGACTGGCAGCCCACGCGGACAGCGCGTCGGGGTCGAGGGTGACCAGGGCGCCGATGAAGGGCTTTCCCTCACCGACGACCATCGCCTGGCCGATCAGGTTGTTCGCCCCCATGCGGTCCTCGAGGACCGCGGGTGCCACGTTCTTGCCGCCGGCGGTGACGATGATCTCCTTCTTGCGCCCGGTGATCCGCAGGTAGCCCTCGGCATCCAGGGTGCCCAGATCGCCGGTCTGGAACCAGCCGTCGGTGTCGATCACCTGCGCAGTCGCCTCGGGGTTGTTGTGGTACCCGGCCATGACGTAGGGCCCGCGCAGCCAGATCTCGCCGTCGTCGGCGATCCGGACCGACGTTCCGGCCATGGGTTGCCCGACGGAGCCGATCCGGGGTGCCTCGGCACGGTTGAAGGCCCCGGACGCGGTGGTCTCCGTCAGGCCGTAGCCCTCCATGACGGTCAGCCCGATGCCCGCGAAGAAGTTGCCGAGCCGCTCGCCGAGGCTGGCTCCCCCCGAGATCGCGTACCGCAGCTCACCACCCATCGCATCGCGCAGCTTGCCGTAGACCAGCCGGTCGAACAGGGCGTGCTCGATGCGCAGCCGCAGGGTGGGTCCGCCGGCCCACCTGGCCCGCCCGTAGGCGATCGCCACGGTCGTGGCCCGGTCGAAGATTCGGGCCTTGCCGCCCTCGTAGGCCTTCTGCTGGGAGGCGTTGAAGATCTTCTCGAAGATCCGCGGGACGCCCACAAGGTACGTCGGCCGGAAGCTCGCCATGTCGCCGACGAGCAGCTTGGGGTTCGGGCAGTGGGCCACCTGCATCCCACCCTCGGCGCTGTAGACCTGGGCGCCCCGGCCCAGGACGTGGGCCAGCGGCAGGAACAGGACGGTGCGGGCGCCCGGTGTGGCCACGACGGGCGCGGTGCCCACGACCAGCGTGCGCGCGACGAACATCAGGTTCTCGTGGGTGATGACGCAGCCCTTGGGCCGCCCCGTCGTCCCGGACGTGTAGACGATGGTGGCCGGGTCCTGCGGGGTGACCGCCGCGCACCGGGTGGTGAGCACCTCGTCGCCGATCCCGGCGCCGTCAGCGACCAGGGCGTCGATCAGGCCGTCGTCCATCACCCAGATCGGGGGCGGGGTGGTCAGCGCCGCGCCGGCGACCCGGCTCGCGGCGAGCGCCGAGTCGGTGATCACGGCCACCGCCTCGCTGTCCTGGAGGATCCACTCGATCTGCTCGGCCGAGGAGGAGTCGTAGATCGGCACCGCGAACGCCCCGGCCGTCCACAGCGCGAAGTCCAGCACGGTCCACTCGTAGCGCGTGGGGGAGAGGATGGCCACCGGCTGGCCCACCTCGATGCCCCTGGCCACGAGCCCGCGCGCCACCGCCCGGACCAGGTCGTTGAACTCCTTGGCGGAGACGTCGGTCCACCCGTCGCCGGTCCGCAGCGCGTACATCGGCCGGCTCGGGGACTCCGCGGCGCGCCGGGCAGGGATCGAGGCGAGCGTCTCGGTGATCGGCATCGGGATCGCCGCGGGGATGGACAACTCGTGCATGAGGACCGCCTTCTGCCAACCGGGGGATGGCTCTACCGGTCACGTTACCGTCGCAGCAACCTCAGCGCGTTGCGGGTGCGTCGTCGCGAGCGACGGGCCGCGTCGGCCGACCAGATCAGGTCCAGCTGCTGGGCCTCCTCCGGGGCGATCCCCAGGGCGGTCGCGTACGAGCTGCGCCAGTGCAGCGACGGGACCGCGGCCTCGAGGACCTCGACGGGGATGCACCGGTCCAGCGGCAGCAGGGTGTCCCATGCGACCAGGACGTGGTGGCTGATCAGGCCGGGTCGGGTGGGGTGCGCCGAGAGGAACGGAGCCGAGCGCACCGTTCCCCGGCCGATCAGCCCGCGTTGCGGGCCCAGCAGCATGAGGTGCACCTCGGTGCCGACAGGGGTCAGCTGCCAGGCGCCGATGGGGGCGCGCTCCAGCAGTCCCTGCTCGTCGCGGCAGCGCCGTACGCAGTCCTCGTACGAGCCGGTCCAGCGGTTCCCCTGACGGGGATCCCAGCCCAAGACGACGGCGCCCATGCCTGCATTCTCCCCCGCGACGAATCGCCGGAAACGCCTATCACGTGGGCGATTCGGGTGTTCCTGGTCACGTCCGACGCGCTCGGGGCGGGACGGGCGGCCCCGCCCGGACGCGGCGATGGGCACCGCGCCACCCCCGTGGGTTCGGTGCCCATCACGTCCCCCGGGCCCCGGGGCTCGCCATGCCCTGTCAGGTCCGGTGCTCTGGAATGGTAAGCGGGCAGGGAATCGAACTCCAAACCGCAACTCGAATGTGCAACACGAATTATGGATGTTCGGCGCAGAGCACTAGGTTCGCTGCCGTGGGTACCTACCTGAAGGCCGCCGAGCGCAGGGCCCTGGTGCGAGCCGCGGCCCGCGAGATGCTGCGCTCGGGGACGACCTTCCAGGATCTCTCGCTGCGCGACCTCGCCGAGCACCTCGGGTGGTCGCTGGGCACCCTGCACCGCGCCTACTCGATCACCGCGACATTGCTCAACGACCTGCTGCTTGAGTTCGAGGACGCCACGTACACGGCCGTCTTCATCGTCGGCGACGGCGGCCTGCGTGCGGAGCTGACCGCCTCCGCGCACCGGATGTACGAGCACATGGGTGACGAGGCCAACGTGCAGCTGATGCGCTACCAGATGACCCTGGGCTGCCGGTCGGAGGATCCCCACGAGCTGGCGCTGCGGCACACCCGGGACTCCTCCTGGGAGTTCACCCGGGACGGCCTGGTGCAGATATCGGTGGCCGCCGGTGAGGAGTACAGCGACATCAACGCGGTGGCCACCGTGCTCACCGCCCTCCGGGACGGACTGGCCTACCAGTTCTTCTCGCACGGGCAGCGTGACCGGTGGATGGCCGACTCGCTGCGCGCGATCGACATGGCGGTCGAGCTCGCCGGTCCGCGCAAGGTCAGCACGCGGGCCTCACTGGGCGACCAGCGGTACACCGCCGACCAGATGCCGGCCCGCCGCCGGGAGCTCCTCGAGCAGCGGCGCGGTTAGCCCAGCCGTCGCGGATCGGCCCGCCCCCGATCGGCCAGCCCCCCGATCTGCGCGGGTGCGGCATCACCCGGCGCTTGGGGGCTGCTCCGGGTGCGCGCCCGGCAGGGACGCGCGCATCGTGGTCAGGCCCTCCTCGACCCGCGAGGTCCAGTCCAGACCCATCCGGTCGAGCAGGCGCAGCATCCCGGTGTTGTCGGCCAGCACGACGGCGACGACCTCCTCGAACTCCAGGCGCTGGGCCAGGCGCACCAGGCGGCGCAGCAGGGCCGAGCCCACGCCGCCGCCCTGGTGGGCGTCCTCGACGAGGACGGCGATCTCGGCGCTGTGCGCGTCCCCCGCGTGCTCGGGGAAGACGTTGCCCAGGCCGATGACCTTCCCCTCGTCGCCGACAGCCACCAGCGTGGCACCGCTGTGCCCGCCGGACAGCCGGCGCATCTGGATCTCCTGCCAGTCCCCCGAGGAGACGTAGCGCTGGTAGAGCGTGCGCTGCGAGCAGCGCTTGTGCATCGCCGCCACCGCGTGGGCGTCCTCGGGGTGGGCCAGGCGGATCCAGACAGTCCCGGACTTGACCGGCTCGATCCAGCCCTGGGCGTCGGTGTCCCCGGCGGCGGCGGCGATCGCGGCGAACAGGCGCAGCAGCGCTGAGGCGCGCGTCTGCTCCGCGCGGGCGAACGGGGCCCACTCGCGGCTGAGCAGCACGTGCCGGTCGGGGGTCCACTGCAGGCGCAGGACGTTGGTCCGGTCGTCCTCCCCCTCGGTCGCGTCGACCACCCGGACGCGGTCGGCCTCGACGAGCTGCTCCGCGGCGAAGGGTGCCCACCCCGGGTTGGCGACGAGCTCCGTGGCACCGTTCATGATCCGGGTCGGGAGGTCCAGTGCGTCATCGGGGGACCCGGGGCGGACGTAGGCGTTCCTGCCGGCCGAGAGCGCCGCAGCCCGCAGGACCTCCTCGGTCACCGACTCGGGGGCGGTCACGGCGAGGTCGACCGTCCGCGTTTCCCCACTGGTGCCGATCATGTACATCGCCAGGGAGTAGGTGTTCAGGGCGCCGATGGCCCGGATCAGCTGCGCCACCCCACCGGCCCGGTCCGGGATGTCCACGCGGATCCGCCAGAACGAGCGCGGCCCGGGGTCGGGCTCGAGCATCAGGTCCGGCGGGGCCACGGCCGCCCCGATCCGGGCCATGAGGGCGTCCCAGTCCTCCCGACGCGGCCGGGCCGCCAGGGCGGGATCCACCATCGCCAGCCCGACGGACAGGGCCAGGGAGAAGTGCGCCAGCACGTCGTCGTCGACGGTCTCGTCGATCCCGCCGTCGGCCCGGACCCGGAGGATCAGGGCCTTGATGTTGTCCCAGCGGCGCTGGATCCGCTCGGATTCGATGACCCGCAGCGCCGGGTCCCGGTGCGCCCGCGTGAGGGCCTCGAGCTCCAGGAGGTCCCAGCTGCGCGGCGGGTGGGCGAAGACCTCGCCGGCTGCCGCGAGGATCACGGCCAGCGGGGGCATCGACATACCCGGACCCGCCCCGGCAGGATGCGCGCCCTGCGCGATCCGGTCGGCGGCATCCGAGGTGACCTTCTCGGCCATGACGGCCGCGAACAGCTCCGCGCGCCCGCCCGTCAGCTTCCGGACGCGGTACTGGGAGACGCCGGCCTCCTGGGCGACCTGGCGCACGCCCACGCCCTCGTAGCCGTGCTGCGCGAAGAGCTCTGCGGCGACATCGATGATCCGCCGGCGCATCTGGTCCTCGGAGGTCACCCCGACGACGCTAGCAGCGTGGCTGCCCGGTGTCCCCGAGATCGGGGGGCTGTGGCCGAGCGCGGGAGGCAGGTGAACCCGCCCCCTGCCAGGGGCCGCCTGCCGGTGGCCGGTGCAGCACTTGTCGGGGGCGGTACCTCGCGGGATGATTCGGGCGATGGACGTCGACGAGGAGCGCCCTGCCGCCGCCTCCGCCGTGCCCACGCGCACCGAGGCGGAGAGCATCGTGCGCCACCTGCTCGGCGACGAGGGGGCGCGCCTGGCGCACATGCACACCGCCGGCTCGATGGCCGTCCGGCTTGGCGTGCTGTTCGCCGCCGACGAGGCGGCGCTGCTGGTGGCCGCGGCGACGCTGCACGACGTGGGCTACTCCCCGGGCATCGCGCAGACCGGCTTCCACCCGCTCGACGGTGCGCTGTACCTGCGCTCGATCGGCCTCTCCGAGCGGTTGTGCGGCCTGGTCGCGCACCACTCCGAGGCGGACATGACGGCCGTCCAGCACGGGGTCCTCGACCTTTCGGAACAGTTCCCGCGGGAGCGCTCGCTGCTGGCCGACGCACTGGTCTACGCCGACATGCACTCCGCGCCCGACGGCCAGATGATCCGGGCCGAGCATCGGCTGGCCGACATCGCCCGGCGGCGCCCGGACCCGATCGAGACGGTGCGGGCCCAACGGCTGCGGACGGCGATGGCCCGGGTCGGCGCGGCCCTGCACGCACACGAGGAGCGCCTCGGCGTGGCCGGCCAGGACATCGTCCCGGAGCCGCGCGACCCGCAGGCAGGCGACTGGTGGCGGGCTGAGGACCGCTACAGCCCCGCCCTGGACGGCTAGCCTCACTCCTCCGGGGCGGCAGCCAGTGGTGGTCGGCTGCGCAGCGCCCAGGTGACCGCCCCGATCACGACCAGCGCCGCCGCGAGCGTCCCCAGGGTCACGACCTCGCCGAGCAGCAGGGCCGACCACACCAGCGTGAGCAGCGGCTGCAGCTGCTGGGTCTGGCCCGCGTGCGCGATCCCGGCGGTGGCCAGGCCCCGGTACCAGGCGAAGAAGGCCAGGTACATCGATGAGACGCCGAGCAGGATCAGGCTGGCCCACTGAGCAGTGGTCGGGTCGTGGTCCCCGCTGGTCGTCGCCCAGAGGACCACGCTGGCAGGGACGGTGACGGGCAGCGCGAGCACCACCACCCACGAGATCACCTGCCAACCGGGGAGGACCCGGGTCACGACTGCCCCCTCGACGTAGCACCAGGACGATGCGAGCACGGCGCCGACGACCATGAGGTCCGCCACCAGGTCGCCACCGGTGGCGCCTCCGCGGGTCAGTGCGAAGACGACCAGGGCCGCGGTCCCGGTCAGGGCGGCCGCCCAGAACTGGCGGCTGACGTGCTCGTGCGCCCGCCGGACAGCGAGTGCGGCCGTCGCCAGGGGCATGAACGCCGCGATCACCGCGGCGTGCGCGGATGTGGTGCGTTGCAGGGCCAGCGCGAGCAGGATCGCCCATCCGAACACTGCCCCGAGCATCGTGAGGACCAGGGGTCGCAGGTACTGCCTCGGCGGGAGCGCGACGCGTCGCACCAGCAGCAGGGCCGATGCCAGCGTCCCGGCGATCACCGCCCGTCCCATGGCGGTGAAGAACGGGTCGAAGCCGCCGACCGCCACCTTGGTCAGGGGCAGCGAGAACGAGAAGAGCAGGACGCCGAGCATCGCCCACAGGAGACCGGCGCGGACCGTGTGCGCCGGGGCCTGCCGGGTGTCCGCGGTTCTCACCTGCCGAACCGTACCCGGGACGCCGGGCTGCGACGGCCCCCGCGCGGACCGCACGGGGGCTGCGCATGCAGGAGAATCAGCGACGGGATGGGCGACGGTGGGGAGGTACCTGATGGGCGGCGAGCGCCGGCGGCTGCTGGTCTTCGGGTCCTACGACGCCCGGCTGCACCCGCGGGTGGCGGTGCTGCGCGACGGGCTGGCAGCCCGGGGCTGGGCGGTCAGCGAGGTCAACGAGCCCTTGGGCGCGGCGACCTCGGACAAGGTGGCGGCGGCCGGGTCCCCGGCGGCGGCGATGCGCCTGACGGCGCGGCAGGTGCGCTCGTGGGCGGGGCTGGTCCGGCGATCGGGTGGCAGCGGTGCGCCGGACCCGGACGTGGTGCTCGTCGGTTACATGGGGCACGCCGACGTCCACCTGGCGCGCCTGCGCTACCGGCGCTCGGTGATCGCCCTGGACCACCTCGTGGGCCTCGCGGACACCGTGCGCGACCGGGGCCTGGGCGGTGGGACGAAGCTGGCCGTCCTCGACCTCGTCGACCGTGCTGCCCTGCGCGCTGCTGATGTCGTCGTCGTCGACACGGACCTCCAGGCGCGCATGCTCCCCCGGGGCGCGCGGGCCCGGGCGGTGGTGGTCCCGGTCGGGGCGGGCCGGGAGTGGTTCGCGGCCGCCGAACGGGCCGCCGAGCGCAAGCCGGTGGCGGTCGACAGCGTCGGCACGCCCCCGCCCCCGCCCGACAGCCGGGCCGTCGGCCGCCGGATCGTCCGACCCGGGACCGGGGGCGCCCGTCCTGCGCGTGGTCTTCTTCGGACTGTTCACCCCGCTGCAGGGCGCTGCGACGATCGGCCGGGCCATCGACCTGCTGCGCGAGGACCCCATCGAGTTCACGATGATCGGCCACGGCCAGGACCTCGCCGAAGCGCTGGAGCTGACGCGCGGCAGCACGCGAGTGCGCTGGCTGGACTGGGTCGACGGTGCGGACCTGCCGGACCTCGTCGCCCGGCACGACGTCTGCCTGGGCATCTTCGGCACCGGGCCCAAGGCGCAGCGCGTCGTGCCGACGAAGGTGTACCAGGGCCTGGCGGCGGGGTGCGCGGTCGTGACCGCCCGGACACCGGCAGCAGGTACCCTCGGGGACGCAGTCGTGTCCGTGCCGCCGGGCGACCCCCAGGCCCTCGCCGACGCGCTGCGACACCTCGCCCTCGACAAGGAGTCGCTCACCGTGGCCCGTGACCGCGCCCGCGCTGCCGCCGAGCAGTTCTCCCCGGAGTCCTCGACCGCCGGTCTCGACGCCCGATTGGCTGCTGCCCCGGGCCGCCGTTCCGCGCTTCCGCCCCTGACCTTCAACGCCCACCTGCGCTGGGACGTGATCACCCGAGCACTGGCCGGGCTCGACGTCACCGACGTGCTGGAGATCGGGCCCGGCGAGGGCGCGGTCGCGTGCCGGCTCGCCCCGGGCCGCACCTACACGGGGGTGGAGCTGTCCGATCGGACCCGGGCGATCACCGAGCAGCGGCTGCAGCCAACTGGGGACCCCCGGTCGGCTGGTCGCGGCGCTGGCGGACCTCCCGGCCGACGAGCGCTTCGACCTCGTCTGCGCCTTCGAGGTCATCGAGCACATCGACGACGACCTCGAGGCCATGGCCTCGTGGGCAGCGCGGCTTCGTCCCGGGGGCACGCTGGTCATCTCGACCCCGTCGGGACCCGACCGGATGGGGGCCGCCGACCAGATCGCCGGGCACTTCCGCCGGTACTCGGCCGAGGGGCTCGCGGCCATGGCCGGTGACTGCGGGCTGGTCGACGTGCGGGTCACGCATGTGGGGTACCCGTTCGGCTACCTGCTGGAGGCGGTGCGCAACACCGTGGCCGCCCGGCGCCTGGCTCGGGCCGACCGTGCGGCGGGCAGCGATGACGCGGTGGCCGCGGCCACGGAGCAGAGCAGCTCCTTCCTGCAGCCGCCGTCCTGGTCGGGCCGGGCGACGAAGCTGGCCTCCGCCCCGGGGATCTGGCTGCAGCGCCGCCGCCCCGACGCCGGGACCGGCCTGGTCCTGATCGCCCGCGCCCCGAAGTGACCGACCCCACGCCCGACCCCACGCCCGACCTCACGCCCGACCCCACGCCCGACCCCGCCCCCCCTCCCAAGACTCTCCACTTCGCTGCGGACTCTCCGCCAAGTTCGGGAGAGCCCGCAGCGAAATGGAGAGTTCGCGACGGACGTACGTCGGTGGTGTCCCTGGTGCTGGTCGTGCTGGTCGTGGCGTTCCTCGGCGTGGCGCTCGTGCGCAACTGGCAGGCCGTGCGCAGCGACCTGCAGCTGCTCTCGTGGGTCGATCTCCTCGCCTCCGGGATCGCCGGGGCGCTGGCGGTGACGTGCTCGGGGATGGGCTGGCGGGTCGTCCTCGCGGGACTGGGCCAGCGGGTTCCGGTGCATCCCGCGCTCACGATCTTCTTCGCCGGCCAGCTGGGCAAGTACGTCCCGGGATCGGTGTGGACCGCGGCCATCCAGGCCGATCTCGGCCGGCGCCGCGGCATCGCGCGCTCGGCCATGCTCGTCAGCTACGTGGTGGCGCTCATGATCGCGGTGACCACGGGGGGACTCGTCGGGCTGCTGGTGCTGCTCGGGGTCGGGGCCCCGCGTGCCACCGCGCTGTGGATGCTGCTGGTGGCCGCCCTCGTGGGAGCCGCGCTCCTGCGGCCCCGCTGGATGAACCGGGGCCTCGCCTGGGCCTTCGCCCGGGCCGGGCGGACCCCGCCGTCGGTCGAGCTCCCCGGGCGGACCCTGGCCGCGTCCGTCGCGTGGCTGCTCGCCTGCTGGGGCTTCTTCGGACTGCACGCCTGGTTGCTCGCGCGGCCGCTGGGGGCCAGCCCCGACGACCTCGCCCCGACCGTCGGTGCCTTCGCACTGGCCTTCGTCGCCGGGTTGCTGGTCGTGCCGCTGCCGGCCGGGGCGGGAGTGCGCGAGGGAGTCCTGGTGGCCACGCTCGCCGGGTCGATCGGGGCACCGGGCGCACTGACCGTCAGCCTCGTGTCACGCCTGGTCCTCCTCGGCGTCGACCTGGTGATGGCGGCCGTGTTCGGCGTCGGCGGGGCTGCCCGCGCGGTCCGCGGGCGTGGCGGGCCCCCCGCGACGGACTAGGGCCCAGCCGGACGGGCAGTTATCCTCGACGCAGCGCCCCCGCCACGGGGCGTGCGTCCGCACCTGCGAGGTCCGTTGTGAAGCTCATCATCCAGATCCCCTGCCTCAACGAGGCCGACCACCTGCCCGCGACCCTGAGCACCCTGCCGCGCGAGGTGCCCGGGTTCGAGGTGGTCGAGTGGCTGGTCATCGACGACGGGTCCACCGATGACACCCGGCAGGTCGCCCTGGCCTGTGGGGTGGACCACGTGATCGGCTTCCCGCGCAACCGGGGCCTCGCCGCGGCCTTCTCCTACGGGATCGAGGAGTCGCTGCGCCGGGGTGCGGACGTCATCGTCAACACCGACGCCGACAACCAGTACGACTCGTCGTGCATCCCGGCACTGGTCGCGCCCGTGCTGGCAGGTGAGGCCGACATCGTGGTGGGCGACCGCCAGACCGGACGGGTCGCTGAGTTCAGCGTGGTCAAGCGGGCACTGCAGACGGCCGGGACGAGCGTGGTCCGCTCGCTGTCGGGCCTGTCGGTCGGGGACGCCACCAGCGGGTTCCGTGCCTACTCCCGCGCGGCCGCGCTGTCGCTGGTCATCACCACGCCGTACACCTACACGCTGGAGTCGTTGATCCAGGCCGGCAACAGCCGCCTCGCGCTGGCCAACGTGCCGGTGACCCGCAACGACTCCGTGCGCCCGAGCCGGCTCTTCGGGTCGATGTGGGGGTACGTGCGCCGCAACAGCCTGGCGCTGTTCCGCGTCCTGTCGTACTACACGCCGCTGAAGTTCTTCTGGACGCTGGCAACCGTCCTGGCCGTCGGGGCGATCGTGGCGTGGCTGCCCTGGACGCTCGACTGGCTGCGCGACGGCACCGCCAGCGGGCACATGCAGTCGATCATCCTGGGAGCCGTCCTGGCGATCTCCTGCGTGCAGATGTTCGCCCTCGGGGTCATCGCCGACCAGATCTCCAGCCTGCGCGCCATCGGCATCCGGACCCTGCGCGAGACCCGGGAGATGCACTACGGGACCCTCTACGCCGACGCCAGGATCACGCCTTCGGCCCCGGCCGGCCAGGGGGTGGCCGGCGAGCTCCCGACAGACGAGCTCCCGACCGGCGAGCTCCCGACCTCCCCGGCAGGCCCCGCGGCCGCGGCATCCCCGGTGGCCCCGGCGGACCCCCGACGCGCGGCGGGGGAGCACGGTGGGCTCCTCGGCGTGCAGCCCCAGGCGCGGTGAACGACGCCTCGGGCAGCGCCCCGCAGGGCCGGGGCCGGGCACGGGCGGAGCGCTCCGCTGTGGTGGACGCGAATCGAGCTCCGGCGCCGGCGCGGCTCGCGCTGGTCGTGACCGACCTGCCCTCCCGGCTGCCGGTGGTCTTCTTCTGGGCCGCCCTGGTGGTGTGCGTGACGGTCATGCTCGGGGCCTTCCGCCCGATCGTCGTGCTGCCGATCATCGCGCTCGTCGTGGCCCTGACGTGGCCGATGATCCCCGAACGGGTCCCGGCCACCCGGGAGTTCCGCATGGGCGCCGCCTGGGCGCTCGGGCTGGCGGTGGCCTGGGTCGCGGTCAACGTCGCCTTCGCCGGCGAGGTCCTGCTGGTCCAGCGGGACCCGGGGTTCCTCACCCTCGAGGGCCACTGGTTGACCACGAACGCCGACCCGAGCATCCCGATCCGGTCGGCGGCCGAGGTCGCCGGGATGTCGGACGTGCGCGTCATCTCGGACGCGTTCTGGCGATTCGGTGGTGAGATCCACGCCCAGGGGGCCAAGACCTTCCCGGGCCTGCTGGCGATGGCCGGGTGGGTGCTCGGCCTGCGCGGCGTGCTGGTCGGCAACCTGCTGATCGGTGCGATCGGGCTGCTGGCCGTCTACGACGTGGCCCGCCGGCTGATCGGCCCGCGGTGGGGTCTCGTGCCGGTCGCCGCCCTGGCGCTGAGCACCCCGATGATCTACTTCAGCCGCAGCGCGTTCACCGAGCCGACGAACCTCGTGCTCACCTTCGGCGGGTTGGCCGTGCTCTGGAGCGCGTTCCGCGATCCCACGCTGGCGCGCTTCGCCCTCGGCGGTGCGATGGTCGGCGCGACGGCGCTCAGCCGCATCGATGGTGCGGCCGTCTCAGCCGGCCTGATCCTGGGGCTGGGGGTGGTCGCCGCGGTGAGCGGCCGGGCCGACCGCAGGGCCCGGATCTCGGGCCTGCTCGCCGCGGCCGCGGCCTCGCTGCTGATGGTCGGGCTCGGGTACCTCGACCTGTCCCTGCACAGCGCCGGATACCTCGAGGACCACCGCAGCCTGTACGTGCAGCTCCTCGCGCTGCTCGCGGCCTGCCTGGGCGCCGTCGGGGTCCTGGTCGTGGTGCTGCGCTGGGGACGCCTGCGCTCGTGGTTGGCCGCTCGGCGTGGGCCGCTGGGGACACTGGCCGCTGGCCTCGTCGTGGCCGCAGCGGTCGTGCTGGCCAGCCGCCCGCTGTGGCTGCAGCGGCACCTGATCGAGCCCGGGTCCGGGCAGGAGTGGTTCATCGCCGCCGCACAGCGCGCCGCGGGCGTGACGGTCGACGGGACGCGCAGCTACGACGAGAT
Organism: uncultured Actinomycetes bacterium; assembly: GCA_963774745.1. Lineage (GTDB taxonomy): Bacteria > Actinomycetota > Actinomycetes > S36-B12 > CAIYMF01 > Prado023. Next base: position 90,183 of record CAVZGE010000010.1, read on the forward strand.
GACCGTCACCTGGCTGGTCTGGTACCTCGGGCCGATCACCGTGGTGCTCGCTGTGGCCGGCACGGCGCTGCTGCTGCGGCGTGCCATCGTCGGCTGGCGCCCGGAGGTCCTGGTGCTCCTGGCCACGCTGGGGATCCCGGCGCTGCTCTACCTCATCCGGCCGGCGATCACCCCGGACCACATCTGGGCGATGCGCCGGTTCCTGCCGGCCGTGATCCCGGCCGCGTTGCTGATGGCCGGGTGGACCCTGCCCCGGATCCAGCGGGCGGCCCGATCGCGCTGGCAGCGGATCGGTGCCGGGGCGGTCGTGGCCGGCGTCCTGCTCCCACCCCTGGCCACGTGGGGCACCCTGGTCGTCACGACCGAGTACGGCGGACGGGCCGACCAGGTCGCGCAGGTGTGCGACGCGGTCGCGGGCAAGCGGGTGGTGGTGGTGCGCGACGCGGGGCCGCCCTGGCTGCCGACCCTGCGGATCATGTGCGACGTGGACGTCGTCGAGGTGGGCCCGCGTGCGACCGCCGACGAGCTGGCCGGGATCCGGGACGCATGGGGAGGTGAGGTGGTCGTGATGACCGACGCCCGCCAGCTCGTGCCCTGGTCGGGTTCCTGGCCGGACCCGTGGTTGCGCACGCGCATGGCCCGCTGGCCGCACAGCCTGTACCCGTCGTTCGCCCCGATCCGGTTCACCAGTGACGTGTGGCTCGCGACGGTCGAGCCGGACGGGTCGGTCACGCCGCTGCCCCCGCCCGGGTAGGCGCGCCGCGCGTCGCTGAGGCGTTGGCGGTGGTCCGCAAGCCGTGGGCGGCGGCGGGTGCACGGGGTCCCGGCCGGCCACCGTTGGCATGATGGGTCCCGCACCCATGAGGAGGGCCCATGCGCCGTCGATTCGTCACCTGCGACGTCTTCACCGACACCCGGTTCGGGGGCAACCCGCTGGCTGTCGTCCTCGATGCCGAGGGGCTCACCGACGCCCAGATGCAGCAGGTCGCCCGCGAGTTCAACTACTCGGAGACGACCTTCGTGCTCGCCCCCGAGCGCGGACATGACCGACGGGTGCGGATCTTCACGCCGGCCAGGGAGGTCCCGTTCGCGGGCCACCCGAACGTCGGGACGGCATTCGTGCTCGCCTCGTTGGGCGAGTTCGGCACCCTCGACGCCCCGCGCGACGTGACGTTCGAGGAGCTCGCCGGGCTCGTGCCGGTGTCGGTGCAGCGACTCGAACGGGGCCGGATCTGGTGCGAGCTCAAGGCGCCCGAACCACTGTCCCTGGGACCGGAGCTGCCGGTTGCGGCGGTCGCTGAGGCTGTCGGCCTGAGCCCCGAGGACATCGTGGTGGACCGGCACGCCCCCCGGGTGGCCTCGGTGGGGCTCGAGTTCGTGGTCGCCGAGCTGGTCGATCGCGCGGCACTGGCACGGGCCCGGCCCGACACGGCTGCGCTCGAGCGCCTGGTCGCGGCCGGCGCCGCGACCTCGGACACCCACCTGTACGTGGCCCTCGGCGGGGACGATCCCGACGGGTTCGACCTGCGGACCCGGATGTTCGCCCCCTTCGACGGCGTGACCGAGGACCCGGCGACGGGCAGTGCCAACGGCGCGCTGGTCGGCCTGCTCGCCAGCCTGGACGACGCCGACGGAGAGCGGTCGTGGCGGATCGCCCAGGGGGTCGAGATGGGCCGCCCCAGCGTGCTGGACGCGCGGGTCCAGCGGGTTGGTGGCGAGGTGTCCGGCGTGTGGATCGGCGGCGAGTCGGTGCTCGTCAGCGAGGGCACGATCCAGGTCTGAGGGTCCAGGACAGCGATGTGCTGACGATTCCGACCTTCAGACGGTCGGAATCGTCAGCACGACGACTCAGATCGCAGCGGCGAGCCGGGTGCCCTGGTCGATCGCGCGCTTGGCGTCGAGCTCGGCGGCCTCGTCGGCCCCGCCGATCACGTGCACCGGGATGCCCGCCGCGACCAGCGCCGGCTCGAGCTCGCGCAGCGGCTCCTGCCCGGCGCACAGGACGATCGTGTCCGCCTCGACCAGGTGCTCGCGCTCGTGCTTGTCCCCGAACGAGACGACCAGCCCCTCCGGGGTGATCCGCTCGTAGTTGACCCCGGGCAGCATGGTCACGCCCTTGGCGATCAGTGTCGAGCGGTGGATCCACCCGGTGGTCTTGCCCAGCCCTGCGCCGAGCTTGCCGCGCTTGCGCTGCAGCAGCGTGACCTGGCGGGTGGCGGGCACGGGCTGGGCCGCGACCAGCCCACCGCGCGCGACGGCCGGGTCGCCGACGCCCCACTCCCGGCGCCACTCATCGAGGTCCAGCGTGGGGGACTCACCCGGCGCCACGACGAGGAACTCCGCGACGTCGAACCCGATCCCACCGGCACCGACGATCGCCACCCGCTGGCCCACCGGCGCGGCGTTGGCCAGCACGTCGATGTAGCTGACCACGTTCGGGCCGTCCTGGCCGGGGATGTGCGGATCCCGCGGGGTCACGCCGGTGGCCAGGACCACCGCGTCCACGCCGAGGGCGGCCAGGTCGTCAGCGGACACGCGTGTCGACAGGTGCAGCCGGACGCCGGTGTCCTCGATCCGGTTCGCGTAGTACCGCAGCGTCTCGGTGAACTCCTCCTTGCCGGGGATCCGCTTGGCGAGGTTGAACTGCCCACCGATCTCGTCGGCCCCGTCGAAGAGATCGACCTCGTGGCCGCGCTCGGCCAGGGTCGTGGCGGCGGCCAGCCCCGCCGGTCCGGCGCCCACCACCGCGATGCGCCTTCGCGTCGTCGTCGGCGCGATCACGAGGTCGCGCTCGTGGCCTGCCCGGGGGTTGACCAGGCACGAGACCGACGTGTTCTTGAACACGTGGTCCAGGCACGCCTGGTTGCACGCGATGCAGGTGTTGATCCGGTCGGCCTGACCGGCCCCCGCCTTGGTCACGAAGAACGCATCGGCCAGCAGCGGTCGGGCCATGCTGATCATGTCCGCCGAGCCCTCGGCCAGCACCCGCTCGGCCACCTCGGGACTGTTGATCCGGTTCGTGGTGACCAGCGGGACCTCGATGCCGTCCGCGCGCAGCTCGGCGCGCATCCGCTGCGTCACCCACGTGAAGGCCGCCCGCGGAACGCTGGTGGCGATCGTGGGCACGCGCGCCTCGTGCCACCCGATGCCGGTGTTGATGATGGTCGCGCCCGCCGCTGCGATCGCCTTCGCGAGGGTGACGGCCTCCGCCCACGTGCTGCCGTCCGGGATCAGGTCGAGCATCGACAGCCGGTAGATGAGGATGAAGTCGTCGCCGACGGCCTCACGGGTGCGCCGCACGATCTCCACCGGCAGGCGCATCCGGTTGGCGTAGGACCCGCCCCAGCCGTCCGTGCGCCGGTTGGTGTGGGTGACCAGGAACTGGTTGATGAAGTAGCCCTCGGAGCCCATGATCTCCACGCCGTCGTAGCCGGCCTCGCGCGCCAGCACCGCGCAGTTCACGAACGCCTTGATCTGGCGCTCGATGCCGCGCTCGCTGAGGGCCCGGGGGGTGAACGGCGAGATCGGGCTCTTGATCCGCGACGGTGCGACGACCAACGGGTGGTACCCGTAGCGACCGGTGTGCAGGATCTGCAGGGCGATGTGGCCGCCCTCGGCGTGCACGGCCTGCGTGATGGGCGTGTGCCTGCGGGCTGCCGCGCTGGTCGACAGCGTGCCGGAGCGGGGCTTGGCCCAGCCCTCGATGTTCGGCGCGAAGCCGCCGGTCACGATGAGTCCGACGCCGCCGCGCGCACGCTCGGCGAAGTAGTCCGTGAGGTCGCCGAACCGCTTGGGGTCGTCCTCGAGCCCGGTGTGCATCGACCCCATCAGCACGCGGTTGCGCAGGGTGGTGAACCCCAGGTCGAGGGGGGCGAGCAGGGTTGGGTAGGCCGTGGTGGCATCCGAGGTCGTCACGGTCACAGTGTGGACCGCCGACCCGGTGGGCGATCCCCCGGGTCGGGTGGCTGCTGGCGCGATCCGCGCGCGTTCGGTGTCCCGCTCCAGCACCGCCGATGCGGCGTGCTGTCCCTAGGGTGGGTGACCATGATCGACTTCGATGAGGTCCTGGCGGTCAACAGCACGCGGTTCCGGGAGGTCCTGGCCGGGGTCCCGGACGCCGCCCGGGTGCCCTCGTGCCCCGACTGGTCGGCCGCGGACCTGCTCTGGCACCTGACCGAGGTGCAGGGCTTCTGGGCCACCATCGTCGAGGAGGGGCTGCACACCGACGAGGAGGTCCACGCAGTGCTCGCGCCCCCCCGGCGAGCCGATCGAGGGGCCGCCCTGGCCCAGTTCGACGCGGTGTCCGCCCGACTGCGAGCCGGCCTTGCCGCGGCCCGTGACGACGCAGCCGGCGTGGAGCTGGTCGGCGGACCACACCATCGGCTGGGTCCGGCGTCGGCAGGCGCAGGAGGCACTGGTCCACCGGGTGGATGCTGAGCTCACGGCGGGTGTGCCCAGCCAGATCGACCCGGTGCTCGCTGAGGACGGGGTGGACGAGCTGCTCGAGCAGTTCGGCGCCGAGCCGCCCTCGTGGGGCGGGTTCGACCCGTCGGGGCAGCTGGTCGAGGTCCGCAGCCTGCCGTCGGGTCGCGCCTGGTGGGTCCGGCTGGGGCGCTTCCGGGGGGTCGACCCGTCGGGCACCGGCCACGACGAGCCCGACTTCCAGCCCGTTCCGCCACATGGTGGCCCGGCCGATGCGGTCCTCGAGGGCCGGGCCGCGGACCTGCTGCTCTGGCTGTGGGGTCGCGGTGACGGGATGGAGGTGCGCGCCACGGGCGACCCCGGCGCCCGGGCGGCCCTGCGCGCGGCAGTCGCCGCCAACACCCAGTGATTCGCCCGGCACCGCGCGCCCGGGAGGCTGGCGGGGCAGGATTCGGGGCGTGACCGACGCCGCCCTGACCATGCTCACGCTCGCGGGCGTGGTGGTGCTCTTCGTGTCCAACCGGCTCCCGGTGGAGATCGTCGCGGTGGGTTCGGCCCTGGTGCTGTACGGCCTGGGGATCATCTCGCTCACCGAGGCACTGGCGGGCTTCGCCGATCCCGCAGTGCTGCTGATCGGCGCACTGTTCGTGGTCAGCGAGGGGCTGGACTCCACCGGCGTGACGACCTGGGTCGGGCAGGCGGTCGTCAGCCGCGCCGGGACCGGCGTGCGCAGGCTGCTGCTCTACACGATGCTGCTCTCGGCCGGGCTCACCGCGCTGATCGGCCTGAACGGCGCCGTGGCCGCGCTGCTCCCGATGACGATCGTGATGGCCATGCGCCGCTCCCTGGAGCCGTCGCGGCTGCTGATGCCGCTGGCGTTCGCGGGCAGCGCGGGAGGGTTGCTGCTGCTGACCGGCAGCCCGGTCAACGTCGTGATCTCCGACGCTGCCCAGTCGGCGGGCGTCGGCGCGTTCAGGTTCGCGGAGTTCGCCATCGCGGGCATCCCCGTGGTGGTCGGCACGATCGCGATCGTGCTGCTGTTCGGTGATCGGCTCGTCCCGCAGCGCACGAGTGACGCCCTGCCCCCGGACCTCAGCGGGCACGCCCGCACGCTGGTCGAGCACTACTCCCTGGCCCACGTCGTGCACGAACGGGTCACGGCGGGCTCCGACCTCGTCGGCCAGCCCCGGATCGGCGTGGACCTGTCGGGCTACGCCGGGATCTCGCTGATCACGGCGGCCGACCGCTCGGGCCGGCCCACCTCCGCCGGTGTCCTCGAGGACGGCGACCGGATCACGCTGCTCGGCGACGTCGACGTCGCGCGCCGGTTCGCCCAGGAGCATGGGCTGGACGTGGAGGGGGTCCGCACCCAGGCTGACATGGCCGAGGGCCTGCTCTCGCCCGATGGTGGTGCGGCAGAGGTGATCATCCCGCCGCGGTCGGGACTCGTCGGGCGCACCGTCCAGCCCGGCCAGGTCGTCAACGGTGGGCTGGTCGTCCTGGCCGTCAGCCGGCACGACCGGGCGGCGGGCCCCGGGCCGGCGGCTCTCGAGGTCGGCGACACCCTCCTGGTCGAGGGGCCGTGGGCCCTGCTGGACGAGGTCGTGGACCACCGCGACGTCCTGGTGGTCGACTCCCCCGAGCTCGTGCGCCGCCAGGCCGTGCCGCTGGGGCCGCGCAGTGCCCGGGCGCTGGGGATCCTCGGGGTGATGGTCGTGCTGCTGATGTCGGGGGTGATCCCGGCCGTCGTCACCGCGCTGCTGGCCGCCGGTGCGATGGTCCTGCTGCGGGTGCTGACCATGGAGAAGGCCTACCGCGGCATCTCCTGGACGACCCTGCTGCTGGTGGCCGGGATGATCCCGATGTCCACGGCGATCACGAACTCCGGTGCCGGGGACCTGATCGCGACCGCCATGGTCGACTCCGTCGGCTCCTACGGCCCCACCGCCCTGCTGGCCGGGCTGTTCGTGATCACGGTCATCTTCGGCCAGCTCATCAGCAACACGGCCACGGCGCTGGTGATGATCCCGATCGCGGTCGCCGCCGCCGACCAGCTCGGCATCTCCGCGCGACCGGTCCTGATGAGCCTGTGCGTGGGTGCGACCGTGGCGTTCCTGACGCCCGTGGCCACGCCGGTGAACATGATGATCATGCGCCCGGCCGGCTACCGGTTCGGCGACTACTGGAAGCTCGGCCTGCCCCTGGCGCTGCTCTTCGGGCTGGTCGCGGTGCTCTGGGTGCCCATCGTCTGGTCGTTCTGAGCACCCCTGGGGGCTGTTGCAGCCCCATTAGGATGACCGCGTGCCACGCACCCGCCTCGTCGTCCTGATCTCCGGCTCCGGGACGCTCCTGCAGGCCCTGCTCGATGCCAGCGCCGACCAGCACTTCCCGGCCGAGGTCGTCGGCGTCCTGGCCGACTCGGCCTCAGCCGCCGGCCTGCAGCGCGCGCGGGATGCCGGCGTGCCGGCGATCCCCGTCGCGCTGGCCGGCTATCCCGACCGTGCCGCGTGGGACCACGCGCTTCGCGACGCGCTGGAGTCCTTCGAGCCCGACTGGGTGGTGTCCGCCGGGTTCATGCGGATCCTCGGCCCGGACGTGCTCTCGGCGTTCCCGATGCGGGTCGTGAACACCCACCCCGCGCTGCTGCCCAGCTTCCCCGGCGCCCACGCGGTGCGCGACGCGCTCGCCCACGGTGTGCGGGTCACCGGTTCCACGATCCACCTCGTCGACGAGGGCGTGGACACCGGCCCGATCATCGACCAGCGCCCGGTGCCGGTCGACGACGATGATGACGAGGACTCGTTGCACGAGCGGATCAAGGTCGTCGAGCGCGCGCTGCTGGTCGACGTGATCCGCCGCCTGGCCACCCACAACGTGCACATCTCCGGCAGGAAGGTCACCCTGACATGAGCAATCCCGAGGGCCGGATCGCGGTCCGCCGCGCCCTGGTCAGCGTCTACGACAAGAGCGGGCTCGACGAGCTGGCCACCGCGCTGCACGCCGCCGGGGTCCAGATCGTCTCCACCGGGTCGACCGCCGCACGGATCGCCGCCGCGGGCGTCCCGGTGGTCGAGGTCTCGGAGCTCACGGGCTTCCCGGAGTGCCTCGACGGGCGGGTCAAGACGCTGCACCCGAAGGTGCACGCCGGGATCCTGGCCGACCTGCGCCTCGACGACCACCACTCGCAGCTGGAGGCGCTGGGCATCGAGCCGTTCGGCCTCGTCGTGGTGAACCTCTACCCGTTCACCGCGACCGTGGCCTCCGGGGCGAGCCCGGATGAGTGCATCGAGCAGATCGACATCGGCGGGCCGTCGATGGTCCGCGGCGCGGCGAAGAACCACGCGAGCGTCGCGGTCGTCACCTCGCCGGACGCCTACGGCGAGGTGATCGCGGCCGTGCAGGGCGCAGGGTTCACCCTGGCCCAGCGCGCGCGCCTGGCGGCGGAGGCGTTCGTGCACACCGCCACCTACGACATCGCGGTGGCCTCGTGGATGGGCAACGTCGTCGCCCCGACCGACGGGGGCTCCGGGTTCCCGGCGTGGGTCGGTGCCGCGTGGCAGCGGGCTGCCGTCCTGCGCTACGGCGAGAACCCGCACCAGGGCGCGGCGCTCTACACCTCGGCGCACTTCCCGGGCGGGCTGGCCTCGGCTGAGCAGCTGCACGGCAAGGAGATGTCGTACAACAACTACGTCGACGCCGACGCGGCCCACCGCGCCGCGTATGACTTCACCGAGCCGGCCGTGGCGATCATCAAGCACGCCAACCCCTGCGGGATCGCCATCGGCTCGGACATCGCCCAGGCCCATGCCCGGGCGCACGAGACCGACCCCGTCTCGGCGTTCGGCGGGGTGATCGCCGCGAACCGTCCGGTCACCGCCGCGATGGCAGCCCAGGTCGCCGAGGTGTTCACCGAGGTCATCGTCGCCCCCGCCTACGACGCCGACGCCCTCGAGCTGTTGACCGCGAAGAAGAACCTGCGGATCCTCGTGGCGCCGCCGGTCCCGGCCGGCGCCGGTGCCGGTGCCGAGATCCGCCCGATCAGCGGTGGGCTGCTGATGCAGGCCCGGGATCGCATCGACGCCCCCGGTGACGACCCCACGACCTGGACCCTTGCGTGCGGTGAGCCTGCCGACGCCGCGACCCTGGCCGACCTGGAGTTCGCCTGGCGGGCCTGCCGGTCGGCGAAGTCCAACGCGATCCTGCTGGCCAGCGACGGAGCCGCTGTCGGCATCGGGATGGGCCAGGTCAACCGCGTGGACTCAGCGCGGCTCGCGGTGGCGCGTGCCGGTGAGGAGCGCGCGCTGGGCGCGGTCGCCGCCTCCGATGCGTTCTTCCCGTTCCCCGATGGGCTCGAGGTGCTGATCGCCGGCGGGGTGCGCGCGGTCGTGCAGCCGGGTGGCTCGGTGCGCGACGCCGAGGTGATCGCCGCGGCCGAGGCCGCCGGGGTCACGATGTACCTCACGGGAACGCGGCACTTCTACCACTGACCGGGTCGGGGCCCGAGGACCGGGGAGCGAGGCGCGCGTGCAGACCATCGGATCCGTCGCCGAGCTGGTGGGACGTTACGACGCCGTGCTGTGCGACGTCTGGGGGGTGCTCCACGACGGCCGGACTGTGTTCCCGGGGGCGGGCGACGCGCTGATCGGGATGCGCGCCGCGGGCGTGCGCGTGGTCCTGCTGACCAACATGCCCCGACCGAGCAGCTCCATGCCCCACGCGCTGGCCCGGCTGGCCTTCCCGGACTCGGCGTGGGACGCGATCGTGACCAGCGGGGACGTGACCCGCTCCGACCTTGCGCGGCGGGCGCCCGGTCCGGTCCATCGGCTCGGCCGCGACACCGACGTCGGCCTGTGGGAGGGCCTCGGCCTGCGCTTCGTCGACGACCTGGCCGGTGCCCGGTTCCTGGCGATGGCCGGGCTGCGCGACGCGGATGAGGCCCCCAGCGACTACCGCGAGGCGTTGCGCGCCGCGCGGGACCTAGACCTGGAGCTGCTGTGCGCCAACCCGGATGTGCAGATCATGTCCGGGGGACGGCTGCGCTGGTGCGCCGGTGCCGTGGCCGAGGCGTATGCCAACCTCGGTGGCCGGGTCGTCCAGGCCGGCAAGCCGTACGCGCCCATCTACCACCGCGCCTTCGAGGTGCTCGCAGAGGTCGCCGGCCGGGCCGTCCCGCGTGCGCGGGTCCTGGTCATCGGCGACGGACCCGGGACCGACCTGCTGGGCGCGAACCGGCAGGGCCTGGACAGCCTGTTCATCGCCACCGGGATCCACGGGGACTCGTTGGTGCAGAGCGGTGAGGTGGTGCTCCCGCGGGCGCAGGAGGTGCTCGACAGGGCGGGGGTCTCGGCCACGTACATACTGCCCAGGCTCAGGTGACGAGGAGGACGACACTCGGCGCACGCCGGGTCGAGGGCGGGTGGCACGAGCTCGGGGACGAGTCGTGGCAGGTCATGCTCGACCCGGAGGGCAACGTGTTCTGCGTGTGCGTGCACTGACCGGGCTGTGGGGGGCGTCCGGCCTGCGACAATGCTGCCTGTGAGTGCGACGATCCTCGACGGCAAGGCGACCGCGGCAGCGGTCAAGCGCGACCTCGCGGCCACGGTCGCCGACCTGCGGGCCCGGGGGATCGTGCCCGGGCTGGGCACGGTCCTGGTGGGCGACGATCCGGGCAGTCGCGCCTATGTCGCCGGCAAGCACCGTGACTGTGCCGAGGTCGGAATCGAGTCGATCCGCGTCGACCTGCCGGACACCGCCACCCAGGCCGACGTCCTGGCTGCCGTGCGCGAGCTCAATGCCGACCCGGCGTGCACGGGCTACATCGTGCAGCTGCCCCTGCCCCGGGGCCTGGACGCCAACGCCGTGCTCGAGGTGATGGACCCCGCCAAGGATGCCGACGGGCTGCACCCGGTGAACCTCGGCCGCCTGGTCCTCGGCTCGCCGGCGCCGCTGCCCTGCACCCCGCGGGGCATCGTCGAGCTGTTGCGCCGCTACGACGTCCCCATCAACGGTGCCGAGGTCTGCGTGATCGGCCGCGGGGTGACCGTGGGTCGCCCCCTCGGATTGCTGCTGACCCGCAAGTCCGAGAACGCGACGGTGACGCTGTGCCACACGGGCACCCGCGACATCGCGGCCCATGCCCGGACCGCCGACATCATCGTGGCAGCCGCCGGGGTGCCGCACCTGATCACCGCCGACCTGGTGAAGACCGGGGCCGCCGTGCTCGACGTGGGCATCACGCGGACCGCCGAGGGGCTGGTCGGCGACGTCCATCCCGACGTCCGCGAGGTGGCTGGGTTCCTCGCGCCGATGCCCGGCGGCGTCGGCCCGATGACCCGGGCGATGCTCCTGGCCAACGTCGTCGAGGCCGCGGCCCGGTCATGACCGACGTCCCACCCGGCGCCTCGTGGCCCCCGGCCGCACCGGACCCGGTGGACGCCTCAGGGCTGGGCTTCACCCGCGATCGGGTCGAGGAGGATGCGGCCGCCTCGGTCGATGCGGCGCGTGGTGCTGGTGGTCCGCCCCTGCAGTGGCCGCTGATGCTCGTGCTCGCCGGACTTCTGGTCTCGCTGATCGTGGTGGCCACGGATCACTTCCGCCGTGGCTCGGTGCTGTTCGCGGGGTTCGTCGTCGGTGCGTTCTTCCTGCGGCTCTTCCTGCCGGAGCGCGATGCCGGGTGGCTGGCCGTTCGTGGCAGGGGCATCGACCTGCTGTGCCTGGGCCTGCTGGGGATCGGGCTGTCGGTGTTCGCGCTCATCGTCCCGCCGCCGTCGTAGCGGGGACCGGATCGGGGTCGCCGCGCGAGCACTCGCGGCCCACTGGGTGCGCCCGGAGCCCCATCAGGTCGCCCGGAGCCGGGCGAGTAGGCTGGACGGGCACCTGAGAGCGTCGGTGGACCGACGCGCGAGAGAGGAAACCAATGTCCCTGAACGGCAAGGTAACCGTCGTCGGCGCCGGGTTCTACGGCTCCACCACCGCCCAGCGGCTGGCTGAGTACAACGTCTTCGAGACGGTCGTCCTGACCGACATCCTCGAGGGCCGCGCAGAGGGCCTGGCCCTCGACCTCAACCAGTCCCGGCCGATCGAGGGATTCGAGACGACGGTCGTCGGCCAGACCACCGATCCCGCCACGGGTGCGGGCTACGAGGCCACCGCCGGCTCGGACGTCGTGGTCATCACCGCGGGCCTGCCGCGCAAGCCGGGCATGAGCCGGATGGACCTGATCGAGACCAACGCGCGCATCGTGCGCAACGTGGCCGAGAACGTGGTCGCGCACTCGCCGAACGCCGTCATCGTCGTGGTCTCCAACCCGCTTGACGAGATGACCGCCCTGACCCAGCTGGCCTCCGGGCTGCCGAAGAACCAGGTCATCGGCCAGGCCGGCATGCTCGACACCGCGCGCTTCACCAACTTCGTGGCCGTCGAGCTCGGCGTCCCGGTGGGTTCGGTGAAGACCCTGACCCTGGGATCGCACGGCGACACGATGGTGCCGGTGCCCTCACGCTGCACGGTCGACGGCACGCCCCTGTCCGAGCTGCTGCCCGCGGAGAAGATCGAGGAGCTCGTCGTGCGCACCCGCAACGGCGGGGCCGAGGTCGTGGCGCTGCTCAAGACCGGGTCGGCGTTCTACGCCCCGTCGGCGGCGGCAGCGCGGATGGCCAAGGCCGTCATCGAGGACTCCGGGCTGGTCATGCCGGTGTGTGCGTGGGTCGACGGTGAGTACGGCATCGAGGGCGTGTACCTCGGCGTCGAGGCCGAGATCGGCCGCGGTGGCGTGCGTCGCGTGGTCGAGGGCGACCTCACCGAGACCGAGCTCGCCGGGCTCAAGGAGGCCGCCGAAGCTGTCCGTGCCAAGCAGGCGGACGTCCAGAGCCTGTAGCGCGACCCGCGCGACCAGCGCGACCTCGAGGCGGGCCTCCCACAGGGGCCCGCCTCGTTCGCGTGCTGGTGTTCGGCGCCTGGTGTCCGGCGCCCGGTGTTCGGTGTTCGGGCGCCCGGTGTCCGGTGTCCCGTGTTCGGCGTTCGGGGTCCCGCCACGCCCATTGACGCCCGCGACCCACCACGGGCCTCAACGGCGGCCGCCTTGCCTACCGCCCAGAGCCCTCCCGCTCTTCCTCCAAGCCCGTTTGCCCTCCCCATCGGTGATCCATGCAGGTTCGGTGGGCTAGAGAGTCGCCAACCTGAATGGATCACCGGGATCACCGGGATCACCGGGATCACCGGATCCGCCGGTTGGCCCGGGGCCGCAGTGGGCGTTGCGGGCGGATCAGGCGTCGGGGAGGACGTCCTCGCCGGCGAAGTAGGCGCGCAGGCGGTCCAGCACTCGGCCCCATGCGGCGTCGAAGTAGTCGAAGGCCTCGTCCCACTGGCCGCCGTCGCCCCACCCGAGCTGGGAGAGCTCGACCCGGGTGCCCTCGTCGACCTCGTCGGGACGCAGCCGCAGCAGCATCACCGTGCGTTGGGCGCGGGCCTCGGCCAGGTGCGGGGGCGCGTTCCACGTGACGGTCAGCATGGTCGGTGCCTGGAAGCCGATCACGGTGCAGTCCTCGGATCCGCGGGAACCCGGCTCCGCCTCGGTCAGGAAGTACCACTCGTAGGGGCCGCCGACGCGCAGCTCGATCCGGGAGTCGTCCACCAGCCACGAACGGATGCCGGCGTCGGTCGTCCAGGCCCACCAGACGTCCTCGACCGGGGCGTCCACGGTCACGGCCTTGTGCACGACGCGCTCAGATGCGGGGAAGTGGGTCACGGGTCCTCCAGGTTCTCGGGCGCGGTCGAGTCTGTCACCGCCTCGGCGGGGGTGTCGAGGCTCGGGGCCGGTGGGCGGGGGGTTGGACCGGCCGGTCCCAGGGGCCAACGCCCGCGGATCCGGTACTCAGGCGCAGGTCCGGTCGTCGACTCGACCAGGGTGACCTCCGTGGGCGTCCACACCGGGCCGGCATGCGCGGAGAGCAGCGGCACCACCTCCCGCGCCTGCGCAGGACCGCCAGGGCCGCGGACCCGACCGACGGTCACGTGCGCCCGGAACCGGCGGTCGGCGACGCGGAGCGTCCGCTGCATCCCGTCGGCCAGGGCCGCCAGCCAGGGACCGTGCTCGACGCCGACCCAGATGACCGGGCCGAAGGAGCCGGCGCCGCTGAGGTGGATCGGACCGGGGGCGGGCAGGCCGCGGGCGATGTGGCGGGCGATCCGACGCTGGGCCGTCTCGGGTTCGGCCTGCCCGAGGAACGCCAGCGTGATGTGCCACCGTTCCGACGGTTGCCAGCGCACGTCGGGGGCGGCTGTCCGCGCCCCGTGGACGGTGGTGGCCAGCGCGTGCCGGGACGGCGCGTCCGGCCAGATCGCGACGAAGAGTCGGCTGGTCACCGGACCATCATCGCGCGGGCGCGGACAGGTGCGCTGGTCGTCGGTGCGCTTCGCCCGGGATCCGGGGATAGGTTGGCGGTAACACCCCTGAGCGGAGACTCCCCATGACTGACGAGACGCCGACCACCGACACCGACGTCACGACCACAGACACCGGTCCAGAGGCCGTCGCGACAGGCGAGCCTGGGGCTGCTGTGACGGATCCCGATGAGCTCATGAAGCAGAAGTACCGCGACGCCATGGCCCACAAGCACGGGGCGTCCGGGGCGGCGAAGAAGGCTCACGGCGACGCTGGCACTTCCGGACACTCGCAGAGCACCGGACCGACGCAGAAGCTGTTCCGCCGCAAGGCCGGCGGCTAGCGGGCCAGGGAACGGTGGTTCCCCTGCCAACGCCCCCCAGATCGCGTCGGGCCTGCTGGCCCATCACCGGGATCGCGTCGGGTCTCGACGAACGCGATCCACTCGAACCCGACAGGATCCTGCGAGGCGTGCGGCCTCGCCTAGACTCGCTCATTACGGGCGTGCGGCCCGACCCCTTCGTCCGCGGGGTCTCCGTGCCCCCTGGGCCTCTAGCTCAATGGTAGAGCTGCGGACTTTTAATCCGTAGGTTGCGGGTTCGAGCCCCGCGGGGCCCACAGGCAACGTCGCAGGTCAGAGTGGCATTGAAGGGAAGGGTTCCTTCCCAGAGCGATCCCTTCCGTGGGGCATCTGCAGCCAAACTGCAGCCAACCAGCCAACCAGGTCATGATGCAGCGCAGGCGGCGACAAGGTTCGTCCTCTTGTCGAGGGGCGTGACGAACCCCGGTGCGAAGTCTTGCCGGCAGGCGGGACAGTCAGGCCAGAATGACGCTCGGTCACTCGGCGGAGACTGGCTAACCCACCTTCAGCAGTGATCTTCCGAGCCGGGCCAACTTGCGAGGGGGGGTTGAAGGAATCAGGGCACCGTCGCGCCTAGTCATCCGGCTTCGTGAGGTCCATACCGAGGGTGAGAGCGGCAGTCTTCAGAGCATCCCAGTTTCCGGGCACCCTGATGAGCCGGTCGAGCTTCGGGCGCAGCTCGTGCTGCCCGTAGAAGCCGTTGGGTGAGGTGTTCTTCATCAGGTGCGCGTAGTACCGGCCAACCACCTCGGGGTGCGCGTCGATGAGTGCATAGGTCACGTGCCTCGATGCGTCCGCATGACTGCCGAATCCTGCAGTGGTCGCCTCAATGAGACCTACTGCGGTCGCGAGCTCACCCACGGGAGCGTTAGGTGCGACCGAGGCGAACGCGTCCATCTCCTTTTGCTCGAACACCACCGGGTCATCCTCAGTGCGCCCGGTCCAGAACGCGCCAAGCCACGTCGACCAGATGGCATCACGGCCGGTCTCGTCAAGAGCTTCGAGCTCCTCGGCCATGTGGTGGATCCAACGCTCGCGGTCATCGACCGGCGCGATGGCAGCGAACCGGGAAACCCACGTGTCCGCAGTGGGTGTGTCGCAGCGGACAGCGATCGAGGCGAGGAACCCTGCCCACCGGCGTCGCTGGTCGATGGTGAACGCATAGAGGTGGTCGGTGGTCTCGACGAGACCGTCGAGGAGGCCGCCGGCGGCGAGACCAGGGTTCCATCTGGCGTAGCTTAGAACGCCCCACCAGAACGGTTCCGCGACAACCGGCTCCGCCCAGTCGCGCAGCGGAAGGAGATGCTTCCGGCACCAAGGAGAGTCAGCTTGGTCCAAGTACTCCAGTCGGCCACTGATCTGGGTCAGTGAATGAGCGCCGCGCTTCGTCCCGTCCGCCAGCGCCCGGTCCAGGAACTTTCGGTGGCGTTCGGATCCTGCCCGTCCACGAGTCGCCAGCAGCGGACCAGCGGCGGTGAAAGACCCGGAACCAGAAGTCCAGGAGGTGGCCGACCGGAACGTCATGGTCCTAGAGAGCCAGTCCTCGACCTCGCCGGGCAGGTAGGTCTCGTCGGTCTCGCAGGCATGCCAGAACGCTTCGATGAACTCATCGACACCGGGAACTTCGTCCCAATGGACGGCTTTGGTCGCAGAGGCGTGGAGCAGGAACTGTTCGACTTGGTGGTCGAGGTCCTTCAGGTTCGCGTCGACGAGGACCCCGAGGACGGCGGCCGCAGCCGCCTGGTCCTTCAGTTCACCCCAAGCGCTGACGATCGCCCCCCGGACGTCTTGCGCGTGGCTGGCGTGGGGCCACAGCTCGAGTCCGACGGTGGGCTGCTCGCGAACCGTGCTCCGCAGCATCTCGAGCGCGTCGTCGCGAGTGGGCTCGGACCCGCGCGGCGGGAGACGCTCCTCGAAACCCAGAATGAATGCGACCGCGTCAGCAGGGTCAGCGGTTGCCCTATAGGCGACTCGGTGACCGACAAAGGCGGCTGGTCCTCGACCCAGCTGACGACCACGCCACCATTGAACCCAGGACTGGTCCGGCGTGAAGTCCTTGTGGACCTCCACGATGCTCGCCAGATGCGTCTGTCAAAGGCCGGTAGTCGGCGCCGGAACGAGTGAGCAGCTCATAGGCGGTGTGGCGCGGTATTGGTCTGGGAGGTCTTGGCTAGCGGGGGCGAAGGCAGCGATGAGGTCGTCGAGGGCATCCACCGGGGACGGATCAGGTGCTCGCCAGCCAGAAGGTGAAACGTCTCCTGGGAGCTCTCACGGTTGGTTGCGAGGCCGCTCTCCAGGACAAACCGGGCCCGAGCATCGGCGTCCAGCGTGGGGGAGATGCCGACTCCGTGAAGTGCGAGGCGGTTGAGCATCGTGTGTTCGGACGCCGCCCAACCAGGTCGAGCGACCTGCTGCGCGAATGCTGCGTTCACCGACCAAAGTCGTTCGATGCAGTCGCGCGCCGCGTCGACGACGGCGTCGATCGTCTCCCGATGGTGATGATGGTCGTTCACGTGCGGCTGGATGGCCGGCGCCGTCGCCGAACTCCAACCCGAGCACCCGGCCTGTCGCCCGCTTCTCCAGGACGAGGTGATGGGTCGGGCCTGTTCGACGATGGGAAAGACCTCCAGGACAAGCGCGTCGACTCCGGCACGAACAACCCGGCCCAGGCATTGTGAGCCGGTGAGATCCCCACGTGTGGAGACAGTCAGCCCGGAGGTGATGTAGGTGCGTTCCGACTTCAGGCGCGGAGTCAGAAGGTGGCCAAGGATGGCCAACGCTAGCTCGCGGTCATCCCACACGCCCTTCCACTCGAGCGCGTACTCGAGGTAGTCGCTCGAGCACCCCGGCGTGCTCCTGCTCCATCGAGGGCCGGTGTCGCCACCGAAGAACATACGGAGGCCGGTCCTTGCTGTACCGGTGCATCTCGATTGCGAGCGCGTTCCACAGGACGGTGCTGAGGGTGCCGCTTGACTCGGCGAACACATCCCACGCCTTCTGGCTCACGACCTCGTCCCCGAACGCGGAATTCTCGAGACGAACCACCTTGCGAGCCTGGAGCTGGCTTCGCTCCAAGGGGTCGTTCGGTCGAACAAAGCGACGAACGGTGCCTCATCGCAAATCCAGTCCGCCACCCGGGATCCGTTCGTACTCGCAGAAGAACGCGACACGGTCCAGGGACGGCGAACGGAGTCCTGAATGTTCGAGAGTTCGCCGGGGGGCGTGATCAGCGAGATCTTCTGTTCGGGGTTCACAACCTCCCCCGACACGATCGACCGGATCCTCTGCCGATGGTCGAGGAGACCCATCTCGGCCAGGTCGGCCCACTCGGTCAGACATTGAGTGAGCATCTGGTGTTGCTTCGGCTCGTAGTCCGAGCTGTGATCCCGCAGACGCTCCCGGATCGGTCGTCCGGGTCGTCGGTGATGACGTACCGCTCCGCTCGAGGACCAAGCCCGAGTCCGAGATACCTCGATCACGACATCGGTGTGGCTGTATCCGACGAACAGCACCACGTATTCGCTGAACATTCGCTCCAAGAACCGTGCGGCCCACGCTGCGTGGAAATACGCCTTGCTGAAGTCCCGGTCCGTGACGACCAGCAGCTCAGGCGCAGCTGCAGCTGAACCGTGGAGATACACCAGGCCCTCGAAGGCGTCCCCAAGCGGCATCGCCGGAGCCTGGAACACCTCGATCGCCGCATCGCAGTGCTCCTCCAGTTGCCGTTGCAGGTGCACGTCGTAGTTGGTCGTGACCACACGCACCGTGCCTCGCGGCAATGCGCGCCAGCGCGTCGTGATTCCTATTCGGCTCCGACGTTGAATCGGTGACGATGCCTCTGGCTAAGCGATGGACGTCGTACTTGTCGTCGTCGTCCAGGCTGCCCAGGTAGGCGTCGAGCTGGTGCTCCCACTCCTTAGATCTGGGATTCTCGGTCGACTGCAGCTTCCTTGCCGATTTGCTCGGCCAGTCCCATGAAGTTGGGCAAATTCGACGGCGGACCCATCGAGATTCCGGCACCCGTGAAGATGACCAGACGGCCCTCTTCATACGCCGTGAGGAGCGGTTCCGGGATGGTGATGCCGCCGAGCAACATACTTCGTGAGCCTAGCGGCGAGATAGCCGAGCTACCTGCCGATTCACTGCTCAGGACCGGAAACCTGGTGGCGAGTCTCATGCCCTGACAACCGCGCGAGTAGCGGGGGTCGAGTCGAGGCGCAACCCTTCCGAACAGGTCGCGGTCAGTTCAACGAGCCACAACGATGCGGGCGGGGCAGACCACCTCTGTGAGCCACACTTGTATGCACCGCTAGGTGAGGAGAACCACAGTGAACAGTCCCGAGGACCGGCCCCCCATGGGCCAGCCGACCGAGCAGCCCATAGGGCGCTCGGTCCAACGACTCGTCCCCCGAGGACGAGCTGGGGCCCGCCTCCTTCGGCATCAAGGAGCCGCCTTGGTTGGGACCGACGGCAGAGTCTGCACTTCGCGCAGTCATTCCCAGCTTCATGGAGGACACTTCCGCAGCGCTGTACGCGCGTTGGTGGCGGCTCGAGTGCTGCGTTCGGTCGCTTGCCTATGTCGAGCTCAGGGCGCTGCACGGGACCAAGTGGGTCGACGCCGTGAAGGCTGCGAATCTCCGTCTAGAGCAGGACGCCGTGTACACGCACATGGCCGGCCCGGACAGCGATAACCCCCTCGCCTACCTGGACTACAGCCAGCTCGTAGACCTGGTCGAGCGCTTCTGGGACCAGATCGGCTAGGCGTTGTTCGAGAAGGCGTCCTGGCAGGGTCGCCAGGTTGACCTCAAGAGGATCCGACACAGAATCGGACACATGCGCCGTCCACACGCTGACGACCTGGGCCGGCTGGAGCGGGTCATACGCGATCTCGAAGGGGGGACGTTCAAGGCACTGAGCACGTACAACGACCGACGCGTCCCTGATGCCGCCCTGTACAGCGATGCGGTGATGATGGGGGTGGTGCGGGGAGCACGAGGACACGCGTCGGCTCCTGGCGCATGCGGATCGTCAGTACGAAACGCGGGTCCGATTGTGTCGACGAGTGCGCGTGCCTGGGCCGAGCGGAGCCCAGCCAGCATTTCCGGTGCCCCCGGCTACCTGTGGCACGTCGAGTTTTTCAAACGTGGTCAGGGCATCGACGTACCTGCGCTGTGGCGCGACGTCGAAGGCAGCGACGTCGGTCGACTGCTCGTGCATCTGGAAGTGCACGACGGTCATCACGTCGGGTTCGCCTTCAGCGCCGTCGACGATGAAACCGAGATCGCCGACGCGGTAGGAAGCGCCTTCGACTACGTGCTAATGAATCACGCCTACGGCCAGGAGGAAAGCCACGGCGTGGCTTGGTCGCGACGAATGCGGGACATGGATTACCGCATCGTCTCGGGTGACGGCTGGACGGTCGTTGATGAGACGACGGTGCCGATCAGCAACTTCGGTGCCGGCGGCGGGGTCACCAAACGCCCGCACGGGTGAGCCTCGACAGTCGCATGCCTCGATCAAGCACACGGCGAGCCCAGCCGTCGCGCTTAAGGGACGCCCGAATCCCGTGCGAACCACCGTTCGGCCGTTCCGTCTGATTGGGCCCCCAAGCCCCGGGTCGGATTCCATGGCCGTCCCGGGCAGTTCTCGTGACCGTCAGCTGGGCACATCGGATGGCGCCCTCGGGCAGTGCCTACTGACATGTCGAAGCGCCTCAGGTCCTCATTCGCTCTCGCCGACCTTGTTGAGGAGCTTCGCGCTCCGCGCGCACTTCCGCTGACATCTGGGCCCAGACGTTGTTGTCGCCTGCGCCTACGCACTGGGCTCGGAATCGTCTTTCGTACGCACTAGGTATGCGGCGGCGATTGTGGCGACTGCGCCGACGCCAACCACAGCCTTCTGCCCGGCTTCCTTCCCAGCGGTGCGGCGCTGCCGCGGATTGCCCAGAGCCTCACGCCAAGGAACGACATCGAGGGAGCTACGCGCGGACTCGATGCCGAGCGGGGCGTGGAAGTCATCGACGATCGCGCTCGTTGCGTTGAGGGAGTCGATCACCGAACGCGCGGCGCGAGCGTGAAGGAGGATGTTCTCGTTGGCGATACCGCCGGCGGCATCGATCCGAGTCATCAGGTGCCTCGTACCTTCCAGCACCACTTCTCTACGCCTCTGTCTCGCAGCCGCAACTCCGCGGCGGTGCCCTTCGAGATTCTCAGGCGCCGTCGCGAGAACGTGGTCGAGTTCGACCACTCGGAACTCGTCTTGAAGCTCGAAGCAACGCGCGAGGATGGCGAGTTGAACCCCAACCTCGCGTTCGATCTCCTTCAAGACCCGCTTCAACTCGCCGGTCTTGCTCTTGTCCTCGGCCTTGTCGGCAAGCGCACGTAGCGCAAGCAGTGCCTCCTCCTGGACGTTCAGGATCGTCTCGGACGAACCGCTCACCTTGTCCCAAAGGGTCTTGGGGTCGCCACCCAGCGCACGGATGGTCATCGCCTCGTCAATCGCCGCCGCGGCACTCCTCATCTTGGCGAGGACCGCATCGCGCTGTGCCCGGCGAACGTCGTCTAGTTTCTCGTCGATCCTGACCAGCAACGCTCTCAGCTCCTGCGCCTCGGACTGCTGAGCGAGTTGACTCATGAGGCCACCTAGACCGGAGAGCACTGCCGGGTTCGTCAGCAACGATCCTGGGCCGTCTTCAACCTGGAGCCACTTGAGCGACTTCTTGCCCGTCTCCCCGAGCATGGCGTAGCTGATGCCGTGTTCCTTCGTCTTCATCAGACCGCCAGCGTCCTTGAGTCGCTTAGCGGACTCAGGCGTCAACTTGAGGTACATCCCGGACTGCTCGATGATGCCTGACACAGCGTTGGCCGCATCGGCGCCGGTCTTGGCGATGCTGCTGAGCCTCCCCAAGTCGAACTCCTGGGCCTGGTCCAGAAGGCCGACATGTTCTAGGAATCGCTCGACTGCCGACGAGTTACCAGCAACTAGAACCCCGTCACCGTCGCCTACCAGTTCGACCTCGCCTGCCATCGCTAACTCCCTCTCGCCTACCTGCCAACCCAGTTTGCCCGCCTGCGCTCGGGGGCTCGTTCCGACCGACCGTTGTGTCGATGGTCGCAGCGGGGTCCGACATCAAACGTTCGACCGCGATGTGGACCGTGTGCCGTCCTCGGTGGTTGGTGGGTCGATCGAGCCTATGCGGCGGCCCTGCCGTGTCAGCCCACTCAACGACGCAACTCCAACCTTCGGCTACGCCGAAGGTCGATCGGACCCGTCTCCCCAGAGGTCGTCGTTCCAGACTCGCTCGAATTGCGGGTCGGGGTCGGTGATGTTGTGGAATTTGCGGTGAGACATGACCTCGACCCGGAAGCCCACCCTGTCTCTGGAGCGGATGGTCCTCGCGCAGCTCGGTGCTTCGCACTTCCATTCGTAGGTCCGAGTGAAGCGCAGGAACTTGAGCCGCGGTCGCCTCATCGTGCGTCGCGCGGGGGTGAAGGAGGCATAGCCGTACGGTACGCGGCCACCGTCGAGCCGCTGCTTCGTCGCGGGGCGACCCTCGATCTTGACGGCCACCGACAGCCGGCAGAACTCGCCGACATCATCGAGAGGCTCGTAGCACTCGTGCCCTGACCTTCGTCGCAGGCGCACATGCACGCACATGTGCCCGCGGCACTCCGCCGCGAGCTGGGCGCCTTCCGGGTGCCATAGCAGCGCCCACTGTGGGGCCGCCCGGCATCGCCCTGGAAGACGCGGGCGCTGCGCGGGCTGCGATGCGAGTCACCACCGTCGAGGCTCGATCCCGACGAGCTTCATTGGGTGATGTCGGCTGACGATGTGGCAGCGTGACATGCTGATCTGATGGACAGGTGGTCACGCACGCAGGCGCGGTCGACCCAACGCTTTGGGGGTTCCGGAAACCGGGGATCACGTGTCCCCGCTTCCTGATCCCGTGCGCGTCTATCACTTCACGCATCTCCGGAACCTTCCAGGCATAATCGATGGAGGGCTTTGCTCGGATGCTGCCTGTCGCCGGGAGGGCCGCACGGAGGTTCAGATCGGTTCAGCCGGCATCAGGGAGCGGAGGCTGGAGCTCCCCGTTGGCGACGTCGGACCTGGCGGCAATGTTGGCGACTACGTGCCCTGGTACTTCGGCCCACGCAGTCCGATGATGTTCACGCTCAGCCGGAACAACTACGAGTATCAGGGGGGCTTCGACGAGGTGGTCTACCTTGTTTCAAGCGTTCCAACGATAGTCGAGCTCGGGTGCGAGTGGATAGCCTCGGACCGCAACGCAGCCCTGACACTGGCGGAGTTCACCGACGACGAGGGCGCCCTGCGAGGTCACATCAGCTGGGACATCATCGCGGCCAGGTACTGGACGGACTTTGCAAATGGTGCCGACCTGCGCGCGGCGGAGTTCCTCGTGCATGGCTCCGTCCCATGGGAAGCCGTGGAGGCTATCGTGACAAAGACGGATGGTACTTGCGAGGATGTCCAGACCATGGTGGCCGGACGCCATCACTCGCCCCCGGTGTATGTCCGACGTCAGTGGTACTTCTAGATCCATGGGAAGGCGCGCATGATCTCCTTAGCGGATGGGAACTTGCTGGATGCGCCAGTCGATGCGCTAGTCAATACAGTGAACACTGTTGGCGTCATGGGCAAGGGGATTGCGCTGCAGTTCAAACGCGCCTACCCGGAGATGTTCAAGGACTACGCATCAGCAGCCAAGCGCGGCGACCTCGCTGTCGGTCGGATGCACGTGTGGCACACCGGCCAGCCTCGACGGACCGAAGGTCATCATCAACTTCCCGACCAAGAGGCATTGGCGCGCCGGATCGAAACTTGCTGACATCGAGGCTGGCCTGAACGACCTTGTCAGAGTGATCCGGGAGGAACAAATCCGGTCCATCGCAGTCCCGCCGCTCGGCTGCGGCCATGGGGGCCTCGACTGGGCCGATGTAGAGCCTTTGATCCGCGCCAAACTCGCTCCGCTGGAGGATATCGAGGTCCGGGTCTACCCACCCGCCGCTACGCCAGCGGCGGCCGTCATGCGTACTGAGGGCCCCAAGCCACGCATGACGCCCGGGCGGGCAGCGCTGATCGAGATTACCCGTCGGTACTCGGACGTCGCGGTGGAAGGTGCCACACCCATCGCAGTTCAGAAGCTTATGTACTTCCTGCAGGTCGCTGGGGAGCAACTGGGACTGCGGTACGAAAGGAACTTCTACGGTCCCTATGCGGACAACCTGCGTGCGGTCTTGCGCGAAATCGAAGGGCATTACCTCGAAGGATTTGGCGACGGAAGCCAACGTGTCGAAGTGAGCGAGCCATTCAGGCTGCTGTCTGGGGCCCAGGCGGCGGCTTGGCAGATCCTGCGGGATCAGGAGGCAACACTCGAGCGCATCGATCGCGTGATGGAGTTGACTAGCGGTTTCGAATCAGCCAATTCACTCGAACTTCTTGCAACGGTTCACTGGGTTGCACTCAGCCCGAGGGGTCAGGGTCATTCGGACGACGGCATCGCTCTAGACGTGCGTCAGTGGAGCAATCGCAAGGCACACCTCTTCACTCCCGGCCAGATTCACAAGGCGCTCGACATCATGCGGGACCGAGGCTGGATCCGCTGAGCCCGGCCGCGGCTGATCGCTCGGGCCCGAGTATCCGAGGACCGCTGCTCGGACCTCGCAGTCGACGCAGGGGCGACATCGGCTCATCGTCATGAGCACCAGTCCGTTCGCACCGTCATCGACGTCGACGAAGGCAGGTGGACTCACAGGGTGCTTGGGGCTCGGTGCCCCTTACCGCCGCGTGGCGGCCACGGGCGACGTTGTGCGACTCGATGTCGCCGAGGCCGGCCGTCACTTGGCACCACTCACCCAGCGTGACTGAGGCCGGATCGGCCCATGCCCGAGGTCAGGTTCGACCACCATAGTGTCGGTCTAGGGTGTGAGCTCCCAGGGGTCACTCAGTGTGAATGACTACCAGGACCAGGACCCGGCCCTGCAAGGTCCACGCCGCGCCAGGGACCTGGTACTCGAACGTCTGGGTGCGGCTACGCGCCGCCGGGTACACCTTCGAGGCGCTGGGCGCCTGAGCCGGGGGGGAGAGAGTTCAGGCCGGTCACCCGAACCCCGCCCGGCGCAGGTTGGCTGCGTGCAGCTCGGGCATCCCGGGCAGGCCGATGCGCGGGTCGTCGCTGTCGTAGCCTGCCTCGACGTCGTCGAGGTAGCGAAGATCCGCCTCGAGGCGGGCCCGAGGTTGGTCGGTGGGGGAGCCGTGGCCGGGGACGAGCCACACGGACCGGCGCACCTGCACGGCCAGCGCCTCAAGGCCGGCGCGGTACGTGCCCAGGGTGGTGTCGTCGTCGGCCGGCATTGGCAGCTCGACGTCGCTGAGCATGTCGCCGCAGAGGATCACCGACGCAGCGTCGAGCACCAGCGCGATATGGCCCGGGGCGTGCGCATCGTGCTCGATGACCCGCGCCTCGGGTCCGGCCCAAGGCAGCGTCGCACCGGGCAGGGGGCGGAGCCGTCCGGCCACCGCCAACAGATCGGGGGTGAGGAACTCGGCGGCCGGTGCGAGGATTGCGTCCCTGTCCGTAGCAAGGCGGTCCGCCGTCCGATCGCTGGTCCAGCGCGGGGCTTCACCGAGGCCCGGGTGCCACAGGACGTGGTCGTAGTGCTCGTGAGTGGCGACCCCCGCAACACATCGGACCCCGAGGGCGGCAAGGTCCGCCGGGATGGCCGCGAGCTCGTCGGGGTCCCAGGCGGGGTCGACCACGACGGCGCCCCCGGCACCATCGAGGAGCACGGTGGTGAGCGTCGCGTATTGCCGGGCGCGGGCTACCCACACACCGGGAAGCAACTGGACCAGCCGACCAAGGGCACCCACGCACGGGAGGCTACTGGCTCACGGCCCCCCCGATGGTCAGCGAAGGCCAGATGACCGCCGGGCTCCAGCGGGCGCCCACACCGGCTCCCCTCTGTTGTCAACCGGCTCGTTTCAGGGGTTGCTTGGCTGTGGGCTTCCGGGGGCGTGGGCTCGGTTGTAGTGTCGGTTTCGCGGGTCCGGGAAGTGGCTGATCCGAAGTGTCGATTGGCGGGGGCAGGTCGACCGCGCTGGATTGTTGAGTCGCCCCGCAGTGCCCTCCCGGGCCCGCGCTGGCCGTCTGTTGCGGGTGACCGCGGGCTGCTCGTTTCGTCGGCGACCAGCTGGCGATACACGGCGTCGGAGATCCTTCGTTTCAGGCAGCGCATCGCTTCCATCGGCTTCTTGCCGGCGGTGCGCTTGCGTCGGTAGTAGTCCCGGCCCTCGGTGTTGCCGCGCAGTTGGGCGACGGCGGCGACGTGGATCATGTGGTTGATCCGCCGGTTCCCGGCCCGCGACAGCCGGTGTCGGTTCTGCTCGCCGGAGGAGGCGTCCAGGGGCGGTGCGGTCCAGGAGGCGAACCGGTTGCGGTCGGCGAACCGGGTACGTCGCCGACGTCAGCCAGGACCCGAGCGGCGACGACGGGCCGAACGCCGGGAGGTCCATCAGCGGTGAGTCCGGCGCCAGGGACGATGGCTCCGAGATCGTGAGGTGGCCTTCTTGGTCTTCGCGTCGACGGCGATCAGTTCAGCGAGTTCGTCGCGGCGATCGGTCGGCGGGCGTCCCGGCGACGTCGCGGGGCGCACTCTGGCGAGGATCGCTTGGCTGCGAGGGGGCGAGGTCCTTCTTGGCCTGACCGGGGAGCAGCTCGGCGAGCAGAGGCTGGAGCCGGTTCACGGTCTGCACCCGACGCCGGGTGAGCGCTTCGCGTCGGTCGGCGAGCATCCGCAGCGCCTCGAGCTCGCCGTCGACCTCCAGCACCCGCAGGTCCTTGGGGCGGACCGCGACGATCGCGATCGAGTGCGCATCGCGGCGTCGGTCTTGCGGTTGTGGCCGGTGTCGAACAGCCGCACCCGGGCGGCGAGCTTGGCCGGTACGTCGACGACCTGCTCACCGGCTTCGAGGAGCCGCTGCGCCAGTGGGCGACCGACGCCGTTGGCGCCCTCGACCGCCCAGATCCGATCCGGCCAAGCCTTCGCGTACTTCCGCATCGCTGGCGTAGCCGGCCTGGTCGGTGGCGAACCGGCCGAGCCGAGCAGCTTCTCGGCTGGTCGACGACCTCGATCGTGGCCGACAGCTTGTGGGGATCGACCCCGATGATCACGTGCTCCATGTGATGCTCCCGCCTGTGCCGTGCGGATAGGGACGGCGAGGCGGGCAGTGCTACTACGAGCTGGGCAGTCCCCTCGGAGCGACGCCTCGTCACGGTGCCCGACGGGCTGCAGACCGAAAGCGAGCCACACCCAGCAAGGGTGGGCAGCCCAGAAGAGAGCCAACCCGTCGGACACCTGGACCGAGTCTGGCCAGACACCGGCCCTCCGAAATCATCTAGTAGCCCAGAAGGACGCGGCTGTGGTCGGCCGTTCAGTTCTCACCGCACCCAGCGTGACCAAGGCAGGAGCGGCCAGACTCGAGGTGCCGAAGGGTCGGAACAGGGGGTGCGCAGGGCGGCGCTCCGCGCCGACGGCCGAGTGAGCCCGCGCCAGGCCTACCTGGCGGGGTGACCGGCCAGCGCGGACGGGGCCGTGGGCGAGACTGGGGCAGACCCTGGCCACGGAGTGGGCGCGTCAGGGACCCGGCCGGCGGTTGGCCAGCTTGGCGCGCACGCCCACAGCCGCCAGCCCGACAACCACTGCGGCCAGCAGGTGGCCTGTGGCCCCAGCCGCGCCGACGGCCAGGGCCACGGCCCAGCCGAACCGCCCACGGAGGTCGCCCAGCAGGCGGACGTGGGTGATGCCGGCCACCAGCAGCAGCGCGGCCAGGATCGACAACGGGAACGCCCGCAGGACCAGCGCGAGGTCCTGGCCGAGGGCCAGGGCCAGGACGGTCAGGGCAGTGCCGATGATCGCCGGTGCGCGCCAGCTGCGTGCCCCGAACGCGTGGTGGGCGCTCATTCCGCCGGCGCCGTGGCACAGCGGCATCCCGCCGATCGCCCCCACCGCGAGGTTGGCGCCGCCGAGCGTCAGGGCCAGGCGGCTGGGCGTGACCCGCGGCGCCTCGGCGGGGAAGTAGACGGGCGCCGCGTCGGCTGGCGCGAGGCACGAGTTCGTGATGGTCAGCGGGACCTGCGGGAGGACCAGCAGGGTGGCGGCGAGGAGCAGGTCCGCGGTCGTGATCGAGGGCAGGTCTATCGGCGTCGGGCCGAGGGCCAGGGGTCCGGTGCCCCATGTGGTCCAGACGGCCAGGCCCAGGCCCAGGGCCACCACGATCAGGGCGCTGGCCCGCCGCCAGCGCAGCAGGACGATCGTGATCGCGACGCAGGCGGCGGCGGTCGATCGCCGGGGGCCACTGCTCGGTGAAGGTGGTCGGCGGCGCGGTCAGCATCCCCCAGGCGATCTTCGCGAACAGCAGCCCGACGGCCAGCTGGACCCCGCGGATGACCTCCCGGGGGAAGACCGCACCCAGTCGATCCAGCCAGCCCGTGGCGCCCAGGACCACGAAGACCACGCCCATGAGCAGCGACCCGGCGGCGATCACGTCGGCACCGGCACCGGCGGCGATCGCGGCGGCCCCGAAGGCCTTCAGCGGCTGGACGGCGACCGGCACGCGGTAGCGCCAGGCGACGACCAGGTACAGCAGGCCGGCGGGCAGCAGGACGGCGGTGGTCGACAGCCCGTTGCTCACGATCAGTGCGATGGCTATCGGGACGAGCACACCGAGGTCGGCGACCGCGCCGGAGGCCTCCCGCCACCACGTCGTGGCAGGGGCTGTGGTGGTGCGGCTGTCGAGGGCGGTCACGTCAGCCGCCCGCGAACGGGGGCAGGACGTCGACGGTGGTGCCCCCGGGGATCGGCGCGGTCGAGGTGTCGGTCCAGTCGGACGCCGTCGGCGAGCAGGGAGCTGGACGCCAGGACGTCGGCGAACCGTGGTGGCAGCCCTGCTGCCAGGGCGGCCACGACCTCGGTGGTGGGGCCCGGCGCGATGTGGACCTCCGGCGGTCCCGGCTGCGGCGCGGGCGGAGGCGAACATCCGGAAGGTCGACGGTGGCCTCGGCAGGTGGACCGGGCTGGCAGCGGCTCATCGATCAGCCCCCGATCGCCGACATCGGCCGGTCGGGTTGGGTGAAGGCGGGCTCGTCGATGCCGTGACCGCGCTGCTTGAGCGCGACCTCGCCCTGCATCTCGGCGGCGAGGGAAGCGTCGTCCGCGCCACCGCGCAGCGGCGTGCGCAGGTCGGCCTCGCGCTGGGCGAAGAGGCAGGAGCGCCAGTGGCCGTCGGCGGTCAGGCGGACCCGGTCGCAGGCGTCGCAGAACGGGTTGGTCACCGACCCGACGATTCCCACGGTGGCGGGCCCACCGTCGATCGCGAACTCCTCGGCCGGGGCCGACCCGCGCCCGGGCAGCGGCGCGAGGTGGAAGCCCGCGCGCTCGAGGGAGTCGAGGATCTCCTCACGGGTGACCATCATGGCCCGGTTCCACCCGTGCTGGGGGTCCAGCGGCATCTGCTCGATGAACCGCAGGGACAGCCCCTCGTCCAGCGCCCAGCGCAGCAGTGTGGCGGCCTCGTGGTCGTTGACGCCGCGCATCAGGACGGTGTTGATCTTGATCGGGGCCAGCCCAGCCGCTCGAGCCGCCGCGATCCCGGCCAGGACGTCCTCGAGCCGGTCGCGCAGTGTCAGGCGCCGGAACGTCTCGGGGCTCAGGGTGTCGCAGGAGATGTTGACCCGCGACAGCCCTGCCGCAGCCAGGGGCGCGGCGAGGCGCTCGAGGCGCAGGGCGTTCGTGGTCACGGACAGGTGCGGGGCGCGGGGCAGGGCGGCCAGGCGCGCGACGATGTCGACGACGTCCGGGCGGAGCAGCGGCTCACCGCCGGTGAGGCGTACCTCGGTGATGCCCAGGTCGGTCGCGATCCGGACCACGCGGACGATCTCGTCGGCGCTCAGCAGCTCGGGGGTGGGCATCCACTCCAGGCCCTCGGCGGGCATGCAGTACGTGCATCGCAGGTTGCAGCGGTCGGTCAGCGAGACCGCGCAGGTCGTGATGGGTGCGACCGAACCGGTCGACGAGGCGCGCAGAGGAGGGTGCTGGCTCGCGGTCAGGTCGCTCATGGGGTGTTCACCCACTCGTCGGTGCCGTCGGCGAAGTGCTGGTGCTTCCAGATCGGCAGTCGTGCCTTGGCCTCGTCGACCAGCCACGCACAGGCGGCGAACGCCTCGCGTCGATGCGCGGCGCTGACCGCCGCGACGAAGGCGAGGTCACCGATCGCGAGGTCGCCGGTACGGTGCCGGGCTGCAGCAGCCAGGACCCCGGGGCGATCGAGGGCCTCGGCGACCACCTCGGCGAGGATGCGCCCCGCGTCCGGGTGGCCCTCGTAGTGCAGGGCGGTCACCGATCGTCCGCGGTCGTGGTCACGCACCACGCCTGCGAACGACACGACCGCCCCAGCCGCCGCGCGCGACACCTCGGCGGCAACCTCCGCCTCGCTGATCGGGTCAGCCCGGATGAGGTCGGCTCCTGGAGGCTGGTAGTCGATTCGGTCAGTTGGATCGACCGAATCGACTACCAACGATGGGGGTTGCGTGACGGCAGCGTCGTCCGTCCGGGGTCGGCCGTGTGGGGCGTGGTTGCCCCCGGCGGCCATGGCGGCGGCGTGCTCCAGCAACCCCCCGACGGCGGACAGGCCATCGCGGACTCCGCCCGGGCTGCCGGGCAGGGCCAGGACGACTGCGCCTCCGAGGATCCCGCCGAGGGCTCGCGACAGGTCGACGGCCGGGATCCGCTCCCGGGACGCCGCCCGGATGGCCTCGCCGAGGCCGGGCAGCTCACGCAGTCCCGCGGAGCGCAGCGCCTCGGGGGTCACGTCGCGAGGGCCGGCCCCGGTGCCACCCGTCGTGACCACGATCCTAGCCCCTCCGGAGATGGCGGCATGGACTGCATCGATGATGGCGGGGATCTCATCGGGGACGACCAGCACGTCGCTGACGTCATGCCCGAGGACGCCCAGCAGCTCGGCCGCCAACGGCCCGCTGGTGTCGATTGCCTTACCCGCGGCGGCGGTGTCCGAGCAGGTGATCACGGCTGCCCCGGCCCGCGAGGTCACCGTGGGCACGGCGCCGGGCGCGGAGTCGCCGCCGGTGGCGACGGAAGCGGGGGTCTGGTGCGGGGTACCCACCCCACCTGGTCCGCCGCGTGCCGCGTTCATCGGCGCCAGGCCCCGGTCCGGCCGCCGTCCTTGGCCTCCACCTGCACGTCGCGCAGCGCCGCGGGCGGGTCGACGGCCTTGACCATGTCGATCACGGCAAGGCCGGCGACCGCCACCGCGGTGAGCGCCTCCATCTCCACACCCGTCCGGTCCGCGGTGCGCACGGTCGCCCGGATGTGCACCTCGTCGAGGTCTGCCGCGACGGCCACCTCGACGTCAACCCCATGGACGGCGATCGGGTGGCACAGCGGGATCAGGTCAGGGGTGCGCTTGGTGGCCATGATCCCGGCGATCCGGGCCACAGCCAGCACGTCACCCTTCGGGACGCCCCCGGAACGGATCAGGTCGGCCGCCGATGTCGTGACGCGGCCGCTGGCGGTCGCCGTCCGCGTGGTCACCTCACGGGCGGCGACGTCGACCATCCGGGCGTGGCCCGCAGCGTCGAGGTGGGTCAGGTCACTCATGACGGCCGGCCCTTCCGGTAGGCGTCTATTGTGCAGTCGTGGACGAGGCTCGGGCGACCCGATGGCCGCCGGGCAGCAGCGTGGTGGTGCTCACCGGCGGCGCCAGCCGGCGGCTCGGACGGGACAAGGCCACCTCCCATGTCGGGGGCCGGCGTCTGGTCGACCGGATCCTTGCCGAGGTGCCGGCGGACGTGCCCGTCGTGATCGTCGGTCCGTTGCTGGACGCCATGGCCCGCCCCGTGCGCTTCGTGCGCGAGGATCCTCCGGGCTCCGGTCCCCTGGCCGCGATCGGCGCCGGGCTGGCCGAGGTGAGCACCCCGCTCGTGGGCCTGATGGCTGCCGATATGCCCTTCGCCGTGCCCGTCGTGGCCGAGGCGCTGTCCCGGCTCGCTCACGAGCCCCCGCCCGCCTCGGGCCGACGCCCGGTCATGGATCCGGTCCATCACGTGGACGGAATCGATGACGCAGGCGGGGTGTCGGGGGCCGACTCTGTCGCGCCTGTCGACGCGCATGGGTTCGCGCAGCTGCTCTGCGCGGCCTACCGGACGCAGGCCCTGCGCCGTGCGCTGACGGGGCTCGGGGTGCTGGCCGACCGACCGGTGCGGGCGCTCCTGTCCGAGCTGCGCGTGATGGAATGGCCGGTGCCCGCAGCCGCCCTGGCTGACGTGGACACCGAGGATCAGCTGGCAGCCGCGCGCACCCGCGCGGCGGAGGAGGACCGGGACATGCAGGAGTGGGTCGATGCAGTGCGCGAGGCGCTGGGCGTGGACGTCGCCCTGGACATCGACGCCATCCTGGACGTCGCGCGGGATGCCGCGCACGGCGTGGACCGTCCGGCCGCTCCCGTGACCACCTACCTGCTCGGTGCAGCCGTGGCCGGGGGAGCCGAGCCCCGTCAGGCGGCCGCCGTGATCGGCGAGCTGGCCCGGGGCTGGGCCACGCGCGACCAGTGACGACAGCGAACCGCGGACCCGGGCCCGTCCGATGACACTCGTCGAGCCGCACTGGGATGACGCGCGGGCAGCACTGGCCACAGTGGTGCGCGCGTTGGCGCCGGTCCGCCACGTGCTAGCCGTCTGCGACGGGCTGGTCCTGGCCGAGGACCTCGTTGCCCTGTGCGCACTGCCCTCGTTCGACACCTCGGCCATGGACGGCTGGGCCGTGGCGGGCACCGGGCCCTGGACGATCGTCGGGCAGTCCCTGGCAGGGCGACCCGTGCCCGGCCCACTGACCCCCGGGCAGGCTGTCGTCATCGCGACCGGCGGGGTGGTCCCGGCGGGGGCGGACGCCGTGGTCCGCAGCGAGGACGGCCAGGTCCAGATGCGTGGGGGGGCCGAGGTGCTCAGCGCGCCGATGCCCGACGGGCCCACCCACGTCCGCCCGTCGGGGGAGGAGTGCTCCGCAGGTGAGGTGCTGGCTGTGGCCGGCACCGTGATGACCCCGGCCCTGATCGGTCTGGCAGCCGCCAGCGGCCATGACGAGCTCGTGGTGGTTCCCCGTCCCCGGGTGGCCCTCGTGCTGTTCGGCGACGAGCTGGCCACGGCCGGCATCCCGCCGCGCGGCCTGGTGCGCGACTCCCTCGGGCCGCAGGTTCCGGCATGGGTCATCCGGATGGGCGCCGACGTCGTCCTGATCGAGCGCTGCGAGGACACTCTCGCGGCCCATGTCGAGGCGATCCGGCGCGCGGCCGCGGCTGCCGACGTGGTGCTGACCACGGGGGGCACGGCGGCGGGACCGGTCGACCATCTCCACGCCGCGATCCCGCTGTGCGACGGCGAGGTGGTGATCGACAGCGTGGCCGTGCGCCCCGGGCATCCGATGCTGGCTGCCACCCTCGACCGCGGTCGCGCCTGGCTGGTCGGGCTTCCCGGGAATCCGCAGAGCGCGATCGTGACCCTGATGAGCCTGGGTGCCCCGATCCTCGCGGGACTGGCCGGACGGGCGCCGATGCCCGAGCTGGCTGAGGTCACCTGCACCGAGGAGGTGGCCGCACCGGCGGCCGAGGACCGCCTGGTCCTCGGCCGCCTGGTGGGCGAGGAGTTCGTCCCGGGAACCCACCTGGGCTCCGGGATGCTGCGCGGTCTCGCGGCCGCCACCGGGTTCGGTGTTCTTCCCCCGGGTGGGGTGCCCGCCGGGGCGACCGCCCGCTGGCTGCCGCTGCCGACCTGAGCCTGATCACGACGCGCCGCGGGGCGGGTCCCCGGGCGCTCGCGCGCCGGGAAGCCGCCCCGCGGGAGGTCGTTCATCAGCTGGGCATCTCCGCACCCGGGCGGGCGTAGAAGTACCAGCACATCGCGGCACCGATGAGGCTCACCACGACGCCGAGCCAGTACAGGGCCGTGGTGTAGCCGGTGGCGAACATGAGGCCGAACACGAATGGGCCGAAGGCGGCGATGGCGGCCGTCCACCCGATGACGCCACCTGCCTGCCGCGGCGGGAAGATCATGGGCATCTGCTTGAACGTCGAGGCGTTTCCGACCCCGGTGAAGAAGAAGATGGCAATCATGCCCCAGAAGAACTTCGGGAACTCCGACGCGGACTCCGGGGACAGCTGGAAGGACGTGTAGGCCGCGGAGCCCGCGATGCCCAGTGCGGCGACGAGGGTCACCCTCGCCCCTCCCACTCGGTCGGCGATCGGGCCGGCAAGGACGCGCGCGGCTGAGCCCACCAGGGCCCCGTAGAACGCGTACTGCGCCGGGCTGACGCCCTCGGCGCCGAACACGGCTGAGCCGTAGAGCTGCTTGATCAGCAGGCCGAAGGAGGCAGCCAGCCCACTGAAGGTGCCGAAGGTGATGATGTAGAGCAACGTCATGATCCAGGTGTGCTTGTTCGCGAAGATGTCGGTCTGCTGACGCAGCCCGCGGGCCTGGACCGGCACACTGCGCAGCAACGACCAGGCGAGCACGGACGCAATCAGGACGAACGGAACCCAGACCCATGCCGCGTTCTGGTACCAGACCTCCTTGGTCGCGCCGGTGTCCGCGTTCGTGAATACCTGTGCGGCGCCGACGAGGCCGAACCCCACGATCCAGGGCGTGACGAACTGGACGACGCTGACACCGAAGTTGCCGATGCCGGCCTGAACGCCTAGGGCAGTCCCCTGCTTGGCCTTGGGGAAGAAGTACGAGGTGCTGGGCATGAACCCGCTGAACACGCCACCGCCGATCCCGGCCATGATCGCCAGGAGCAAGAGGGTCACGTACGGGGTGTCGGGGTTCTGGACGGCGATCCCCCACCCGACGAGCGGGAAGAGGAAGAGCAACGTGCTCATCCAGACGAGCTTGCGAGTCCCGATGACCGGCGGCAGGAACATCCAGACAAGTCGCAGGCTGCCGCCCGCAAGGCCAGGCATCGCCGTGAGCCAGTAGAGCTGGCTCGTGCTCAGGTCGAATCCGATGTTGTTCAGGACCGGTGCCAGCGCGGAGACCAGGAACCAGGTGATGAATGCCAGCGTCAAGCTGAAGGTGGTGATCCAGAGGGTCTTCCACGCCCGACCGGAGTCCCAGTTCTCAGGGTCCTCGGGGGTCCAGCTCTCGAGCCAGTCGGCACCCCGGCGGACCGGGGCCGGGGGTGCAGCGGGAGTGGCCATGTCAGCCATCCATCCTCTCCATGGTGGCGCCGACCGTGACGGGCTCGGCAGGTGTGTCGTGCGCAGCGGCCGGGTCGGCCAACTGGTCGTGCTCGAACTTGTTGGCCAGTTCGGGGCTGGCCTTGTGCAGCATCTGATGGATGGTCCAGTGCATCCAGATCGCCGCCGCCGCAGTCACGAGGAAGAGCACCAGGAACGTCGACTGCGGCATGCCGGTCAGGTCCCACGTGTAGGCGAACAGGGGAGGGAGGATGAAGCCACCCAGTGCCCCGAGAGTGCCGACCAGTCCGCCGACAGAGCCAACGTCCCTGGGGAAGTACTCGGGGATGTGCTTGTAGACCGCTGCCTTGCCGATGCCCATCGCACAGCCGATGACGAACACCAGAGCGGCGAACAACCAGACGCCCACGCTCCACGGCATGACTTCGGAGGTCGTGCCGTCCTGGTTGTCCAGCACGATGTAGCCGTAGGGCATCATCAGGATCCCGCTGGCGAGCAGGATCACGGCGAACGTCCAGTACATGATCCGGCGGGCGCCGAGGCGGTCGCTCATCCAGCCGCCGAGCGGGCGCAACAGGGACGCGGGGAAGATGAACGTGGCGGTGAGTAGGGAGGCGGCCCAGAGGCTCTGGTCGTACACCGTTTTGTAGTAGTACGGCAGCCACGAGGCCAATGCCACGTAGGCCCCGAACGTGACCACGTAGTAGAGGCTGAACCGCCAGACCCGGACCTGCTTGAGCGGCTGGAGCAGCTGGACGACCGTCCGGTCCGAGCCGGGCTTGTGGTCGTGGCGCGGCGAGAAGATCCAGGCGCCGATAGCCATCGCGATGAGCAGCACGGCGTAGAGGAAGGGCACGAACCGCCAGCCGCCGGGGATCAGGCCACCGAAGTAGCCGGCTGCGGGGACGGCGGCGATGAGCGCCGGGCCGATGAACTTGGTCACCGATGCGCCCACGTTGCCCGCGCCGAACACGCCCAGCGCCAGGCCCTGGTGCTGGCGCGGCCACCAGGCAGAGACCCAGGCGATGCCCACGCTGAACGAGTTGCCCGCGAAGCCGACCAGGAACGCGTAGACCAGGAGCATCTGGTAGCTCGTGACGGTGGAGACCAGGTAGGCCGGTATGGCGGTGGCGGCCAGCATGTAGATGAAGACCCGGCGACCGCCGACGCGGTCGGTGAGGATGCCGGCGGGAAGGCGCCAGATCGCCCCGTTCAGGATCGCGACGGCAGAGATCCAGGACAGCTGGCCCTTGCTGAGGTCGAACTCCTCGGCGATCGGTATGCCCAGGACACCGAACATCATCCAGACGGCGAACATGAGCGTGAACGACAGCGTCGAGATGGTCAGGACGCGGCCCTTGCCGGGCTCCTCGGTCGCGCTCGCCGGGGGGACCGGGGCGACTGTCGGTGCGGTCATGGCGCTGGCTCCTTCATGGGGTGACGGCTGCAGGCTACACCGTTTGATCACAGCGTCAAACATTGAACCCGTGTTTATTCCCACACCCGTGTTTATGTGGTAGACATGCCCCGTGAGCGCGACATCGATCCCCCTGCACTCGGTCGGGCGGGCCCTGGCGCGGATCGGCTCCGTGCGCGGCCCTCGGCCCGGACCCACTGCCTCGGGAGGCGACTCCCGGGCGGCCGTCCTGGAGTTCATCGAGGCTGCCGAGGACGTCGTCCGGGTCGAGCAGATCGCCGAGGCGGTCGGCCTGCACCCGAACACGGTCCGCGGCCACCTCGACGCGCTGCTGGCCTCGGGGCGGATCACCCGGGTCCCGGACCAGCGGTCCTCCAGGGGGCGTCCGCACTGGCTCTACTCGGGCACCGCGTCAGCGTCGATCCGGGAGCTGGCCCGCGCACTCGACTCCGAGCTGGATCGCGCCAGCGCCCCGGATGTTGCCCGCCTGGCGGCGGCCACCTGGGCGGAGGCCGGGCCCGACGTGGGCCCCGTCGAGACGGTCGAAGCGGCTGTGGACCAAGCGACGCAGGTGCTCACCGACTTCGGGTTCGAGGCGGTCCGCAACCCGGTCGGCGACCAGATCACGCTGCGCGCCTGCCCCTATGCGGAGCTGGTGCACGAGCATCCCGTCATCTGCGACATCCACGCCGAGCTGCTCGGTGAGGTCCTGGCCAGGACCACCCAGCCGGTCACGCTGGCCAGCCTCGACGTGTTCCCCCGCCCCGGCCTCTGCGTGGCTCACCTGCGCCGCCCGGACGTGGACCCCGAGTGGACCGTGGAGCTGCCGGACCCCGCCCCCAGGGCGAGGGTCTCGCGCTCGGGCTCCGGAGCCGGCCCCTCCACCAGCGAGTCACAGGCACCCAGCACGACCCACAAGGCACCGACCAAGAAGGCAGTGACCCCGTCCCCACGGAAGAAGAAGTGATCATGAGCACGAGTGCCACCGACGAGTTCCTCGTCCGCGCCGGACGGTTCCTGGCCAAGGGGGAGGTGTCCGCGGACCTGCGCACCGTGACCAAGCAGGGTGGTCGTGATGCCGACTCCTTCTACCGCGACCGGTGGAGCCACGACAAGGTCGTGCGCTCCACCCACGGCGTGAACTGCACCGGCTCGTGCTCGTGGAAGGTGTACGTCAAGGACGGGATCATCACCTGGGAGACCCAGCAGACCGACTACCCCTCAGTCGGGGTCGACTCCCCGGAGTACGAGCCCCGCGGCTGCCCCCGCGGCGCGGCGTTCTCCTGGTACACCTACTCGCCCACCCGGGTGCGCTACCCCTACATCCGCGGCGTCCTGCTCGAGGCCTACCGCGCGGCGAAGGCAGCCAACGGCGATGACCCGGTCAAGGCGTGGGCCGCGGTGGTCAACGATCCCGACACCCGACGCCGCTACCAGAAGGCCCGCGGCAAGGGCGGCCTGGTGCGTGCCTCGTGGCCCGAGACGATCGAGCTGATCTCCGCCGCCCATGTGCACACGATCGACGCGCACGGCCCGGACCGGGTGTTCGGGTTCTCCCCGATCCCGGCGATGTCGATGGCCAGCCACGCCGCCGGCGCCCGGTTCGTCAGCCTCATCGGCGGGGCGATGCGTCAGCTTCTACGACTGGTACGCCGACCTGCCGGTGGCCTCCCCGCAGGTGTTCGGCGACCAGACCGACGTGCCGGAGTCCGCCGACTGGTGGAACGCCTCCTACCTGATCATGTGGGGCGCGAACGTCCCGCAGACCCGGACCCCGGACGCGCACTTCATGGCCGAGGCCCGCTACCGCGGCCAGAAGGTCGTCACGGTCAGCCCGGACTACGCCGACAACACGAAGTTCGCCGACGAGTGGATGAGCCCGCACCCGGGCACCGACGGCGCCCTGGGCATGGCCATGGGCCACGTGATCCTCAAGGAGTTCTTCATCGAGCGGCAGGTGCCGCGGTTCGTCGACTACGTGAAGAAGTTCTCCGACCTGCCGTTCCTGGTCACGCTGCGCGAGAAGGACGGCGCGTACGTGCCGGACAAGTTCGTCACCGCCGCGGATCTGGGCGACACCAGCGAGAACGCGAACTTCAAGACCGTGCTGGTCGACTCGGCCACGGGCCGCCCGCATGTCCCGAACGGCTCGATGGGCTTCCGCTACGGCGCCGAGGGCGAGGGCAAGTGGAACCTCGACCTCGAGGGGATCGACCCCGCGCTGAGCCTGTTCGGGGCAGCCGGCTCGACCACGGCCGAGGTCCTGCTGCCGCGCTTCGACGTCGGCCAGGAGGGCAGCGAGGGCGGCGGTGTCCACCACCGCGGCGTGCCCGCCGCCGAGCTGGCCACGTCGGCCGGCCCGCGGCTGGTCACCACGGTCTACGACCTCATGCTCGCCCAGTACGGCGTGGGCCGCGACGGCCTGCCCGGTGAGTGGCCGACCGGCTACGACGACCCCGCGCCCTACACCCCGGCGTGGCAGGAGGAGATCACCGGCGTGCCGGCCGCGATGGCCGAGCGGATCGGCCGGGAGTTCGCCGCCAACGCCGAGGAGTCCGGCGGCCGCTCGATGATCATCCTCGGGCGCCGGGCACGAACCACTGGTTCCACTCCGACACGATCTACCGGACGTTCCTGGCCCTGATCACGCTCACCGGCTGCCAGGGCGTCAACGGCGGCGGCTGGGCGCACTACGTCGGGCCAGGAGAAGTGCCGCCCGGTCACCGGCTGGGCGCAGCTGGCGTTCGGCCTGGACTGGTCGCGGCCGCCGCGCCAGATGATCGGCACCGCGTTCTGGTACGTGAACACCGACCAGTGGCGCTACGACGCCCTGGGCGCCGAGGGCCTGGCCTCGCCGCTGGGCGAGGGTCGGTTCGTGGGCCGGTCGATGATCGACACGCTCGCGCAGTCGGCGCGCTCGGGCTGGATGCCCAGCTTCCCCGCTCTGAACCGCAACCCGCTGACCATCGCCGAGGACGCCAAGGCCGCGGGGATGGCGCCGCCGGACTACGTGGTCGAGCAGCTGAAGTCCGGTGAGCTGAAGTTCGCCGTCGAGGACCCGGACGCCCCGGAGAACTGGCCGCGGGTGCTCACCGTCTGGCGGGCGAACCTGCTGGGCTCTCGAGCTCCAAGGGCAACGAGTTCTTCCTCAAGCACCTGCTCGGCACGGCCAACGCGGTGCGCGCCGAGGAGACCCCCGACGAGCTGCGCCCGCAGGACGTGACCTGGCGCGAGGAGACCCCCGAGGGCAAGCTCGACCTGCTGGTCAGCATCGACTTCCGGATGACCTCGACCGGCCTGTTCGGCGACGTGCTGCTGCCGGCGGCCACCTGGTACGAGAAGCACGACCTGTCCAGCACGGACATGCACCCGTTCGTGCACGCCTTCACCCCGGCGATCGACCCGCCGTGGGAGACCAAGAGCGACTACGAGATCTTCCAGGCGCTCGGCCGAGGGGTGTCCGAGCTGGCCAAGGGCGTCCTGGACACCCGCACCGACATCGTGAGCGTCCCGCTGCAGCACGACACCCCCGACGAGCTGGCTGTCCCCGGCGGCGTGGTGCGCGACTGGCGGACCGGCGAGGTGGACCTGATCCCGGGCGTGACGGCGCCGAAGTTCGTCGCCGTCGAGCGGGACTACACCGCGATCGGGGCCAAGATGTCGGCCCTCGGCCCGCTGGTCGAGAAGCTGGGCACCCTGACCAAGGGCGTGCACATGGACCCGACCCCCGAGGTCGCCGTCCTGGCCCGTGTCAACGGGGTGATCCCCGACGGTCCGGCCGCTGGTCGGCCGTCGCTGGTCACCGACGTCAACGCCTGCGAGATGATCCTGGCCCTGTCGGGCACCACCAACGGCCGGATCGCGGTCGACGGCTTCCGCGACATGGAGAAGCGCACGGGCATGCGCCTGGCCGACCTCGCCGAGGACGAGGGCGGCAAGCGGATCACGTTCGCCGACACCCAGGCACGTCCGGTGCCGGTGATCACCTCCCCGGAGTGGTCCGGCTCCGAGCACGGCGGGCGGCGCTACACCGCATTCGCCATCAACGTGGAGCGGCTCAAGCCGTGGCACACGCTCACGGGGCGGATGCACTTCTTCCTCGACCACGACTGGATGAGCGAGCTCGGGGAGAACCTGCCGATCTTCCGCCCGCCGCTGAACATGCACCGCATCTTCGGCGACCAGACCTCCGGCGTGGGCAAGGAGGTGACGGTCCGCTACCTGACGCCGCACTCGAAGTGGTCGATCCACTCCGAGTACCAGGACAACCTGTTCATGCTGTCGCTGAGCCGTGGCGGGCCGGAGATCTGGATGTCCCCGGAGGACGCCGACACGGTCGGGGTCAAGGACAACGAGTGGATCGAGGCCTACAACCGCAACGGCGTGGTGGTGGCCCGTGCCGTGGTGTCCCACCGGATGCCTGCAGGCACCGTGTACATGTACCACGCCAAGGACCGGACGGTGGACGTCCCGCGGACCGAGACCTCGGGCCTGCGCGGCGGCATCCACAACTCGCTGACCCGGCTGATGATCAAGCCCACCCACATCGTCGGCGGCTACGCCCAGCTGAGCTTCGCCTTCAACTACCTGGGGCCCACCGGCAACCAGCGCGACGAGATCACCGTGATCCGCCGGCGCGCCCAAGAAGTGGAGTACTGACATGCGCGTGATGGCCCAGGTCGGCATGGTGATGAACCTCGACAAGTGCATCGGGTGCCACACCTGCTCGGT
This sequence comes from uncultured Actinomycetes bacterium, assembly GCA_963774745.1. GTDB lineage: Bacteria > Actinomycetota > Actinomycetes > S36-B12 > CAIYMF01 > Prado023. The sequence goes on from CAVZGE010000010.1 coordinate 130,776, forward strand.
GACCTGCAAGCAGGCGTGGACCAACCGCGCCGGCGTTGAGTACGCGTGGTTCAACAATGTGGAGACCCGCCCGGGGCAGGGGTATCCGCGGACCTACCAGGACCAGGAGCGTTGGCAGGGCGGGTGGGTGCTCAAGCGCGGCAAGCTGCAGCTCCGGTCGGGTTCGCGGTTCTCCCGGTTGACGAAGATCTTCTCCAACCCGGTGCTGCCGGAGATGAGCGACTACTACGAGCCGTGGACCTATGAGTACGACACCCTGATCTCCGCGCCGCTGGGTGAGCACACCCCGGTGGCGCGGCCGAAGTCGTTGATCTCGGGTCAGCCGATGCAGATCCGCTGGTCGGCCAACTGGGACGACGATTTCGGTGGCGGCCCGGAACTGGCTCCCAAGGACCCGATCGTGATCAAGATCCGCGACCAGGTCGGCGACCGGGTGAAGATGGAGTTCGAGCAGGCGTTCATGTTCTACCTGCCGCGCATCTGCGAGCACTGCTTGAACCCGGCGTGCGTGGCCGCGTGCCCCAGCGGGGCGATGTACAAGCGCTCCGAGGACGGCATCGTGCTGGTCGACCAGGACGCCTGCCGTGGCTGGCGGATGTGTGTCACCGGCTGCCCCTACAAGAAGGTCTACTTCAACCACCGCACGGGCAAGGCCGAGAAGTGCACGATGTGCTATCCGCGCATCGAGGTCGGGCTGCCCACGGTGTGCTCGGAGACGTGCGTCGGCCGGCTGCGGTACCTCGGGATCTTCCTCTACGACGCCGACCGGGTCACCGCCGCGGCGGCAACCCCCGATGAGAAGGACCTCTACGAGGCCCAGCTGGACCTGATCCTGGACCCGCACGACCAGGAGGTGGTGGCCGCCGCCCTGCGGGACGGCATCCCGGCGGACTGGATCGACGCGGCACGCCGCTCGCCGGTGTACAAGCTGGCCAAGGAGTACCGGGTCGCGCTGCCGCTGCACCCGGAGTACCGCACCATGCCGATGGTCTGGTACATCCCGCCGCTGTCGCCGGTCGTCGACGCCCTGCGCGAGACCGGTCACGACGCCGAGGACGCCGACACGCTGTTCGGGGCCCTGACCAGCCTGCGGATCCCGGTCGAGTACCTCGCCGAGCTGTTCACCGCCGGGGACCCAGGTCCGGTGCTCGGCTCGCTGGCGACGCTGGCCGCGATGCGCTCCTACATGCGCGAGCGCAACCTCGGCGGTGAGGGGGACGAGTCCATCGCCGAGTCGGTGGGCCTGACCGGTGACGAGGTCTACGAGCTGTACCGGCTGCTGGCGATCGCCAAGTACGAGGACCGCTACGTGATCCCCAAGGCCCACGCCGAGGCTGGCCGCGAGCTCGAGGAGCTCGGTTGCTCCCTGGACTACGAGGGCGGGCCCGGTGGGTTCAGCGCGTCCGGTCCGTTCGGCGAGGCCTCCGGGCGTCCGATGCCGGTGGCCGTGGAGAACTTCCACGCGCTCAAGGCGCGGCAGAGCGCGGAGGCCTTCGTGCCGACGGAGGATGCAGCGGCCCGGGTGAACCTGCTCAACTGGGACGGTGCGGTCCCGCTTGGCATGCCCGGCATCCGGCGGGCCGACGCGGACGAGGTGCAGTCATGACTCCCCTGACGAGGGTCGGTGCCCGGGAGGCCTCGGAGTTCCTCGGGCTGCCGCTGCGCCTGCGCCGGCCGAAGTCACCGGTCGACGGGTTCCGGGTGCGCGGGATGTCCGAGCGCGACATCGCCGCCACCCGGCTGGCGTGCTCCTGGCTGCTGGCCTACCCGGACGGTCCGCTGCTCGAGCGACTCGACGGCCTGGCGGCCGCGGTGGCCGAGCTCCCGGAGCCGGTGCGCGTCCCCCTGGAGGAGTTCCTCGCGCACCTGGACGGCACACCGATCGGGGACGTGCAGCGGCACTACGTGGAGATCTTCGACATGAAGCGCCGGGCCTGCCCGTTCCTGACCTACTGGACCAACGGCGACACCCGCAACCGCGGGGTGGCCATCCTGCGGTTCAAGCAGGCCTACGAGGCCAGCGGGTTCACCCTCGGCAACGAGGAGCTGCCCGACCATCTGGCCGTGGTCCTGGAGTTCGCCGCGGTCGGCGACAGGGTCACCGGCGACGCGCTGCTGGCCGAGCATGCCGCCCCGATCGGACTGCTGCGCGAGGCGCTGCATGACCTGGGCTCGGCGTACTCGCACGTGCTGGACGCCGTTGTGGCGACCCTGCCGGAGGTCACCCGCGAGGTGGTCGCGCGGATGGCCGAGCTGGCCGAATCGGGCCCGCCCGTTGAGGACGTCGGCCTCGAGCCCTTCCCCACCAGCCTCACCCCGACAGGAGCCCGCCGATGACCACCACCGAGATCCTGCTGTGGGACGTCCTGCCCTACGTGGCGATCACCACGTTCGTCGTGGGCACCATCTGGCGCTACCGGTACGACAAGTTCGGCTGGACCACGCGCTCCAGCCAGCTCTACGAGCGCAAGCTCATCCGGATCGCCAGCCCGCTGTTCCACCTCGGCATCCTGGCGGTGCTGATGGGCCACATCGTCGGACTGCTCATTCCCGAGGCGTGGACCGATGCGGTCGGCGTCTCGGAGACGATGTACCACTTCATGGCCGTGAGTCTCGGGTTCTTCGCCGGAGCCGCAACGCTCGTGGGGATCGTCCTGCTGATCTACCGTCGCCGCACCGTCGGACCGGTGTTCGCCGCAACCACGAAGAACGACAAGACGATGTACGTCTTCCTCGTCGCGGCGATCAGCCTCGGCCTGCTGACCACCATGGTCGGAGCCGGAGTGATCGGCGACGGGCACAACTACCGCGAGGACGTCTCGGTGTGGTTCCGCTCGATCCTCACCCTGCAGCCGCAGGGCGAGCTGATGGCTGACGCCCCCTTCGCGTTCCGGATCCACGCGGTCGCGGGGCTGCTCGTGTTCATGATCTGGCCGTTCACCCGGCTGGTGCACGCGTTCTCCGCGCCCCTGCTCTACCTCTTCCGGCCCTACGTCGTCTACCGCGACCGCGGACCGCACGACCAGGGCAGCCACGCCCCCCGCCGCGGCTGGGAGAAGATCGGCTCATAGCCCGCCCCACGGCATGCCCTCTCGCTGGCAGCCATTCCGATCGATCCCGACGCCGGAATCGACTGCCAGCCACGACGAAGGAGTCCCTCATGGAGCACATCACTGCCCTCGACACGCTGATCGAGGTGGCGCCGGAGTCGACCGTCTCGCGCACGGTGCTCAAGGCGGAGGGCACGCGGGTCGTGCTCTTCGCCTTCGACGCGGGGCAGGAACTCACCGAGCACACCGCCGCCGTTCCAATCCTGTTGCAGGTGCTCGACGGGCACCTGCGGGTCGGCGCGGACGGGGAGCACCTGGACCTCAGCCCGGGTGGGTTGGTCCACATCGGGGCACGGGTGCCCCACGAGATCCTGGCGATGCAGCCGTCCCGGATGGTCCTGACGATGCTCGACCCGCGGAGTGCCAGCAGCTGAGGGGGAGGCCGGCGAGACGACGCGAGGGCTCCACGTTGACCGCGAGCAGGCAGATCTGCCTCACCTCGGCCGGCTCGGACCGCGAGACAATGGAATGCGGCGCGTGGACTGTCGGGGCATCTCGACGTGCAGGTCGGTGGTGGTCACAACGGCACCGGTGCGCCCGTGTAGGGCAGGACCAGCCGGCATGCGGCCGGCTCGGCGAAGGGCAGCAGGTCGACGCCGGCGTCGTCGCCGCCGAGTTCGGTGAGGGCGCCCGCGATGAGTCCCAGGTGCACCTGGCAGACCACCTCGGGGTACTGGCGGGCGACGTCCAGCGAGGGGGCACCGGCGCAGCAGCACCGTCGCATCGCCGGGGGACTCCAGGGGCGCGAACCCGAGGTCCTCGAGGATGCCCAGGACCTCACGCCGTGCGGCGAGGGCCGGGTTCGGGGTGTCGGTCGGCCGGGTGTTCCGGTCCCGGGCGATCTGTCGGCCCCACTCGACCCCGGCGACGTGGGCCTCGTCCGCGGGGGCGGGGCTGGTGCGGATCAGGTGCGCGGCCAGGGCGCCCGGCCAGCGCCCCGTACTCGCGGACCCGGGCGTCGGGCTCCGGATTGAGGGGGTTGGCCCGGTAGTGCCATGCGGGTCGGCCTCGTCCCGAGGTGCCCTGCCGGTGGCGCAGGGCCAGGCCGTCGCCGACGAGCGCATCGAGATGCCCGCGCACGGTGTTCACGTGCTGGCCGAACGTGGTGGCCACGTGCTCGGCGCTGACCGGGCCGGCTTGGGATTGCAGGTACTCCAGGACCCGGGCCCGCGCCGGTGACAACCCGGGCAGGGCGTCGTCGTGCCGGACGGGTTGGGGCCCACGATTTTCCACAGGAGACAGTGTAGTATTTGTGGCACACGCCCGCCACCACTTGGAGCCCACCATGATCGAGCCCGTGACCACACTGCCCCTGGCCCACACGCACACCGGATGCACCTGCGGCGAGGCGCAGGCCCAGGACGCACCGGTGCTCGACGCCCGGAGCATCCCGCATGCCATCCGGCACGCCGCCATCTTCGGGGCGTTGGACTCCCTTCCCAGCGGTGGCGCCCTTGTCCTGGTCGCCCCGCATGACCCGCAGCCATTGCTCGCCCAGGCCCGCGACCGCTACCCCGAGGGCATCGAAGTGGAGTACCTGCAGACCGGTCCCGAGGCCTGGCAGATCCGGCTCCAGCGCGCCTGATCGCCCATGTGCTCCTACTGCGGCTGCCGGGCCATCACCATGATCGGTCGGCTGTCCACCGAACATGTGGAGATCATCAACGCCACCGGTGTCCTGCGCCGGGTCGCCCTCGACGGCGATGGTGACGCGACCGACACCGCCGTGGTGGAGCTCGCCGCGTTGCTCGACCCGCATACCACGGCCGAAGAGCAGGGCCTGTTCGCCGAGCTGCGCCTCGACGAGGACTTCGCCGGTCACGTGGACGCACTGTGCGCCGAGCATCGCGAGATCGATGCCCGCCTCGCCCAGGTGGCCGGGGGTGACCACGCCGAGGTCGAGCGCGCTCGAGAACCTGCTGCGCCGCCATATCGACAAGGAGGAGAACGGCATCTTCCCGGCCGCCGCCGTCGCCCTCGATGGGGCGGCCTGGGACCGCATCCAACAGCGCGCACCCTGACGTTGCGCCATCCGCGCCGTCGTCATCCCGGCCCTTAGGGATTGGAGGCTTCGGTTACGTCGTGACAGCCGCCGGGCAGGCGTCACAGTTAGGTATCGAGGACGCTCGATGACCAGGCCGCACGATCCAGCCTTGCGCCCTCGGGTCGGGAGCACATGAAGGAGGCGGAGATGGGTAGCGATCCGCTCGACGCACCGGCTGACTGGGGTGCCCTCGACCGCCTGGCGACGAGCGAGCAGGGCGGTGACCCGGCCTGCTGGCTGTCGCGGGTATGCCCCAGCTGCGGCCCGCTCAACGAAGGGCCGGGAGACGGTTCCCCGTTCTGCGATCCCCAGACCCAATCGGGGGTTCCTGGGACCGAGGACGGTGCGCAGGTGACCTGGACCACCGTCTGCGAGTTCCGCGACCTGCCGGTCGGGACCCCGGTCGCGGTCATCGTCGACGGGGATGCGATCTGCGTGGTTCGTGCTGGCGGTGAGGTCTTCGCCGTCCACGACGAATGCACGCACGCCGCTGTGCCGCTGTCCGAGGGCGACGTGGACGGTGCCACGATCGAATGCTGGATGCATGGCTCCAGGTTCGACCTGCGCACCGGCGCGGCGCTGAACCTACCCGCGACCACACCGGTCAGGACCTATCCGGTGCGCCTGCACGACGGACACGTCCAGGTGTCGCGAGCATCACCCCGACCCACGCACAAGACACACCCGACCTCCACCCGCAACGTTCCGAAGAAGGGCACGTCATGCGGACCACGTCGTTGACCTCACTGGTGCACCAGCACCTCACCCTCGCCCGCGAGGCCAACAGCGGCCGCAGCTCCCACACCGTCTACGGCGGCCACGTGCACACGCTGCTCCAGACCCTGATCGCCCTGGCCAGCGGCCAGCACCTCGACGAGCACGAGAGCCCCGGCGAAGCCACTCTGCACGTCCTCCACGGCACCGTGCGCCTGACTGAAGACGAGTCCGGCGCATGTGACTGGCTGCCGTCAGCCGGGTGCCACGCGACCTGCTCATGTCCTGCGTGAGACCGACGTCGAGTGGGCGCGGCTGTCGTTGAGTCTGATGTGCCGGTGGGGTTCGTGAGAGGGCTCTTACGAAGGGCTGGATCCGGCCGTGGGCTGCCGACCGGGCCCGCAGACTGGTGGCACCCACACGAACTGGGACCCCGGAGGGGGTCAGAAGGAGGACATCATGATGAGGATTCGTACTGCCACTGCTGCGGGTGCGGCGGCTGCTGCCCTGGCGGGGATGGTGCTGGCCGTCCCGGCCGGCGCCGCTCCGGTCCGCGCCGATGTTGAGCGTGAGAAGGGCGGTCGTTGCTCGGCGACGAGTTTCTGGGACTTGAGCTTGGAGAAGGAGCGCGGTCGTATCGATGTCGACGTCGACATCGAGTCGCGCCGGGCCGGGGAGCGGTGGACGGTGAAGGTCACGCACAACGGGCGCACCGTGTTCAACCGCACCCGGATCACCGATGACGAGGGCGAGTTGGACGTCGACCGGACTGTGCGCAACAAGAAGGGCAAGGACACCATCGCCTTCACCGCGCGCAGCAGCGCGGGGGAGACCTGCCGTGGCAGCCTTCGGATCTGACCTTCGCAGGCTGCTGGTCCCGGTTGGGCTGGTGCTGGTGCTTGGGGGCTGTTCCGCGGGCCAGCAGGAGCAGGCGGTCGAGGCACCGGTCACCTTGGCCACCGCCTCGCCGAGCGCTGTGGAGCCCAGCATCGAGCCGGTCCCGGTCGGCGAGGCCACGGTGGCCGACGACGATGCCCTGCCCCCGGGGGCCAGGTCTGTGGTCGACGAGTCGGCCGACCTGGACGTTGAGGACCAGGTCGGCGATGGCCGCCAGGTCCGCCTGGACGGGGTCCGCGCCGGCTCCGCCGCGGGTTTCGTGTCTGTCTACGACGCGGGGTGGACCCTGCTGGGGGCCACGCCGGTGGCCCCGGGCGTGCAGCCGGTGACCCTCACCTTGACGCAGCCGGTGCGGTCCAGCCAGGAGTTGCTGGCGGTGCTGCACCGCGACGACGGGGACGGCACCTTCGATGCCGCGACCGACCCGGTCGTGGTCGCCGACGGAGAACCGGTCGCCGAGGACTTCGACTACGTCCTCGACTAGTGCGACAGGATGATCCGGTGCGCGCACCTCGTCCCCACCGTCAGCCGGGCCTGCCGTTGCAGGCCCGGCTGGTCGGCTGGGTGCTGCTGCTCGTGCTCATTGTCCTGGCCCTGACCGTGGTGGCCAGCCAGGCGCTGCTGCGCCGTCAGGTCGACTCGAGGGTGGCCGAGGAGCTGCGGGGGGAGGTGGCCGAGCTGCGGCTGCTGGCAGAGGAGGGCCGGGATCCGGCCACCGGCGGGCCGTTCACGGATGTGGCCGACGTGCTCGACCTGCACCTGCAGCGCAGCCTGCCGGACCCCGGCGAGACCATGTTCATCGTCGTCGACGGCCAAGTCCGTGCCCGCAGCGACGACACACCCCCCACCCGGCTGGACCTCGACCCGCAGTTCCTGCAGATCGTGGCCGGCTCCGAGCAGACCGTCTACGGCTCGTACTCCTCTGACGGTGGCCCGGTGCGGTTCGCCGTCGCGCCGGTCCAGGTGGGCGACGGGCAGGCGGCCGGATCGTACGTGGTGGCCATCTTCACCGACCGCGAGCTCGACCCGGTCCGCCAGGCCGGGCTGGTCACCCTCGCGGTGGCCGGGATCGCGCTGATCCCCGCGGCGGTCCTGAGTTGGGTGCTGGCCGGGCGGGCGCTGGCCCCGATCCGCATGATGCGCCAGACCGCCCACCAGATCTCGGAGGCCGACCTGCGCGGTCGCATCCCGGTCCGGCACGCCCCGGACTCGCTGCTGTGGGACGAGTTGGACGACCTCGCGGCCACGTTCAACGAGATGCTGGACCGGCTGGGGGTCTCGTTCGCCGCGCAGCGCCGGTTCGTCGACGACGCCGGGCACGAGTTGCGCACCCCGCTGACGATCGTGCGGGGCCATGTGGAGCTGATGAGCGAGGACGACCCGCGCCATCCGCAGGCCCTGGCCCTGGTATCCGACGAGCTGGACCGGATGGGCCGGCTCGTCGCGGACCTGCAGACCCTGACCAAGTCCAGCCAGCCGCAGTTCCTCACCCGATCACCGGTCGACGTCGCCACGTTGACCGAGTCCGTCCGGGACCGGGCCGCCGCCCTGGCTGACCGCGACTGGCAGGTGGCCGAGGTCGCCCACGTCGTCGTCGACGCGGACCGCCACCGGCTGCTCCAAGCCATGCTGCAACTGGCCTCGAACGCGGCGGCCCACACCCGACCCGGCCAGCCGATCTGGATCGGCAGCCGCCAGGACGGCGACACGGTGCGACTGTGGGTGCGCGACAGCGGACCCGGGGTGGACCCCGACCTGGCCGAGCACATCTTCGACCGGTTCGTCCATGACCCGGACGGAACCGGGGCCGGACTGGGCCTGTCCATCGTGGAGGCCATCGCCCGGGCCCACGGCGGCCGGGCCGAGCTGGCAGACCCGGGGCCACCCGGAGCGACGTTCGCTCTTGTGCTGCCCACCCAACCCGGGGAGGACCGATGACACACATCCTCGTGGCCGAGGACGAGAAGCGGATCGCCGACTTCCTGGTCACCGGCCTGCGCTCATCGGGCTACCGGGTCAGCGTCGCGCGGACCGGCCCGATCGCGCTGCGGATGGCCACCGAGGACGACGTCGACCTGGTCGTGCTCGACATCGGCCTGCCCGGCATGGACGGGCTGTCCGTGCTCCGCGCGCTGCGGGCAGCCGGATCGTTGGTCCCGGTGCTCATCCTGACCGCCCACGACGGGGTGACCGACACCGTCGCCGGGCTCGATGGCGGCGCCGACGACTACATGACCAAACCGTTCTCGCTGACCGAGCTGCGGGCCCGGATCCGTCGGCGCCTCGCCGCGGCGACCCTGCTGCGCCCCACCACAGTGGGGCCGGACTGGCTGGCAGTCGACGACCTCGTCCTAGACGTGCGAGGCCAGCGGGTCGAGGTCGGCGGACGCTGGATCGACCTGAGCCCCCGCGAGGCGGACCTGCTGCAGGTCCTGTTCCAGGCACCCGGCCAGGTGCTGACCCGCGAGGACCTGCTGTCCCGGGCCTGGGCCACCGAGCACGACCCGGGCACCAACGTGGTCGACGTGTACATCGGCTACCTGCGCCGCAAACTCGACAACCGGCGCATCGAAACCATCCGCGGCCGCGGCTACCGACTGCGCGGAGAATCGCGCTGACCGGGTCGCCCAAGGGCTGGCGTCCGAGGCTCCACTCCCGCCCACATCACGGAGGCGGGCGCGGCTGGGCCTGGCGCCCGCGCTGCCGAGCCCCGGACCAGACGCCCACGTCACCCGGTGACCCACAGGAGAGAGGTACCACCACGACGTCGCAGCCACCCGGCCTCGACACCCCGGCCCGGCAACGCAGAGTTACGACGCGGCTGGTGACGGCCATTCACTTGTCGCATCTCACCCAGCGTTACCGGGGCGGAGCGGCCCCGGCCGGCGGTGAATCTGGCCCCCGTAGTGTCGGTTGGAGTGTTGCCCAACGGGTGGCGCCATTGCGGCCGAAAGCAGGCATCGCCAGGGTTCAGCTATGCCTCCCGCGCAGCCCTGTCTTGCTGGCGGGACGATCAGGGTCCCTCGCCGGTTCGCCGGGTGATCCATCCGGCGAGGCGTCCGTGGGCGTCGATGTCGCGCAGCCGCTGTTCGACTGTGTCGCGGGTGCCCGGCAGGCACACGATGACGATCCGGTCGTGGGTCCGCAGCCGGGTGAGTGTGTCGGGGACGATCGGCTGGCCGGACCGTACGACCAGGGAGACCAGGGCGCCGTTGGGTAGGCCGAGGTCGCGGATGTCGACGCCTCGGAGCCGGGAGCCGGGGGTCACGACGGTGGTGATGATGTCGCCGTGGACCTCGTCGAGGGGTGCGGCGTCGATCTCGAGCGTGGTCGGACCGCCGACGGTGACCTGCAGGGCTCGGGCGGCCGGGGGTATCAGTGGGCCCTGGATGGCGGTGAACACCACGACCAGCACGAAGACGACGTCGAACAGGTAGGCGGTCCCGAACAGGCCCGCGGAGACGGGGATCGTGGCCACGACGATGGGAACGGCGCCACGCAGCCCGGCGATCGACATGAAGGCCTGTTCCCGCCACGGGATCCGGAACGGGGTCGCGCACAGGATCACCGAGACGGGGCGGGCCACGAGGAGCAGGAAGCCGCCGATCACCAGGGCGGGGCCGATCGCCTCGGGCAGTCGGCTGGGGCTGGACAGCAGCCCGAGCATCACGAACAGCCCGATCTGGGCCAGCCAGCCCAACCCGTCGGCGAACGCACGCACGCTTCGCTGATGCGGGAGCCGGTGTTGCCCAGCCACAGGCTGGCCACGTAGACGGCGAGCAGGCCACTGACCTGCAGCACGGAGCCAGCCGCGTAGGCCAGCATCGTGATCGCGAACACCGTGATCGGGTAGAGCCCGACCGCGGGGAGGGCCAGGCGACGCAGCAGCTGTTCCCCGATCGCGCCGGCGGCCAGCCCGATCAGGAGCCCACCGGCGAGCTGCAGGGCGATCATCGCCAGGGTGACCGGCCAGGACTGGCTGCCCCAGGCCGGGGAGGTGACCAGGGCCACGAGGACCACGACCGGGGGGTCGTTGAACCCGGACTCGGCCTCCAGGATCGCCGACCGGTCGGCGGGCCAGCGGCACTCGCCGGAGGATGGAGAACACCGCTGCGGCATCCGTCGAGCTGACGATGGCCCCCATGAGGATGGCGGTGCGGGTGTCGAAGCCGAGGAACAGGCTTGCAGCCACGGCGACCAGGGTGACGGAGATGAACACCCCCACCGTGGCGAGGACGGCGGCGATGCCCGACGGCGGGGCGGATGTCGCTCCACCGGGTGGACAGCCCACCCGAGGCGAGGATGACAGCCAGCGCGAGCAGCCCCAGGGCCTGGGTGAGGGCAGCGTCGGAGAACTGCAGGCCGAGTCCGGCCTCGCCGATGGCGACCCCCAGCCCGAGGAACACCAACAGCGCGGGTACCGAGGTCAGGGCGGCGACCCGGGCGCCGATGACCCCGACCAGCAGGATCGTCAACCCGGCCAGCAACGCCCAGTTGAAGGAGTTCACGTCCACGACTGCGTCCTGGTCTGCTCCGGTCGGGCCTGGCGTTCGGGGGCGCGGTCGACTCTAGCGACCCCACCCACGATCTGCCCCAACAGCGCCCCGGGCGGGTGCTGGCGGGGAGTGGGTCGGCCGGGGTGCGGTGGGTGCTGGCCCGTTCGAGACCGTCCCGGGCTCGAGGGTTGGGTTGGCCGGCAGTTGTGCGGTCGAGCTCGCTGCCATGCCGGTGCGCGCGCCTTCGGGGATGCGGAGGGGGTTCGGGTGGGGTGCTGACCCTCATCTGCCCCTCGGGTGGCGCCCATCTTCGGCAGTCGTGTGGTAGGGGTGGCCGGTCGTGGGCATTGTGGAGGGGAGGCCCGAAGTGGGGCGAACGGGATTGCGGGCGGGGCTTGCCGCCCGTTGGGTGGTTGGGAGCGGGGAGATGGCACAGGAGACCGGCGCGGGGCTTGTGGTGGTCGGGGTCGACGGGTCGGCGGGGTCGCAGGCGGCACTGCAATGGGCGGCTCGCCGGGCCTGCGACCGGGGTATGCGCCTGTCGTTGCTCGCGGCGCCGAGTGCTCGGGTGCTCAGTCTGGTAGGGGTTCGGGGACAGGGGACCGCCGAGGACGCTCTTCAGTTGCGGTTGAGGTCGGCGCGGGACTGGGTGCGGGAGTCCTTCCCGGGCGGAGGTTCGGCGGACTTGGTGGCCGCGGGTGCGGGCGTGTCCCTGGTCGCGGCCTCGTCTTCTGCGCAGCTGCTGGTCATGGGCACGAATGTGGGTCGGCGTGGGCGGGCGGGTCTCGGTGGTGTGGCTGATGAGGTGCTGACGCAGGCGCGGTGCCCGGTCGCGGTTGT
>CAVZGE010000011.1:0-172500 GCA_963774745.1 uncultured Actinomycetes bacterium
CCGGATTGTCCACTATGTGAGACGCTGCTTCCGGCTCTTGGATGGGCTGACCCATTGCCTTGAGCAACCCCCTGCGAGAGGGTTGAGCACATGCGCGCCGGAGTCGTGCGGATCGTGGCCATCTACGCCGCCTTCTCCGCACTGTGGATCCTCCTCTCCGACCGCGCCGTCGGCGCCCTCGTCGACGATGCGGATCGCATCACTGCAGTCAGCGTGTGGAAGGGCTGGTTCTTCGTCGCGGTGACCTCGGGACTGCTGTACCTGCTCGTGCGCCAACTGGTGGGCCAGCAGGCGCGGACCCTGGCCCAGCTGCGCGAGAGCGAGGCGCAGTACCGGACGCTCACCGAGCAGGTTCCCGCGATCATCTACCGGTCGCGGGCTGACGCGGGCGGCACCACCCTCTACATCAGCCCGCAGGTGCGCGCCCTCGGCTACACCCCCGAGGAATGGTTGGCCGACCCGCGGGCATGGCGCGACCACGTCCACCACGAGGATCTCGACCGTGTGCTCGGCGAGATTGCCCGCACCTGCCGCACTGGCGACGACCTGATGACCGAGTACCGGATCGCGACCCGCACCGGACACTGGCTCAGCATGCGCGACGAAGCCCGGCTGATCCAGCCCGATGACGGCACCGAGGCCTACCTGCAGGGCCTCATGCTCGACGTGACCGACCATCGCCAGGCACAGGACGACCTGCACCACCTCGCCTCCCATGACCCACTGACCGGCCTGCCCAACCGCGCCCTGCTGACCGATCGCCTGCATCAGATGCTCCTGCTCAACCAGCGGGAGGGGCTGTTCGGCTCCCTCGTCGTGCTCGACGTGGATCGCCTCCACCTGATCAACGAGGCCCGCGGGCACGTCGTCGGTGATGCCCTGCTGCAGGAGGTCGCCCGGCGCCTGGTCGACGCACTGGGTCCCGACGACACGGTGGCCCGCCTCGAGGGTGACGAGTTCGCCCTCCTCCTGAACACCCTCGACCCGGGCCCCGATGCCGCCAGCCGGCATGCCCTCCGCGTGGCGCACGAGGTCCACCGCGCCCTGCGGGCACCCTTCCAGAGTGGGTCGGACAGGATGACCATCACCGCGAGCCTCGGGGTCTGCCTGGTCGGCGAGTCCCACCTCGACGTCGCCGACGACGTCCTGCGGCGGGCGGACACGGCGATGGATCGGGCCAAGCAGGCCGGGGGGAGCCGGACCGCCTTCTTCGCCGAGGCGATGGGCGAGACCACCCAGCACCGCTTCGAGGTCGACGCATCCCTGCGCCGAGGCATCGCACAGGGCGAGCTGAGGGTGCACCTGCAGTCCCAGGTCGATGCCGCGGCGAACGTGGTCGGTGCGGAGGCACTCGTGCGGTGGGAGCATCCCGACCGGGGACTGGTCCTGCCCGGCACGTTCATCCCGTTCGCCGAGGAGTCCGATCTCATCATCGACATCGACACCTGGGTGCTGCGTCAGGTGTGCTCCCTGCTGGCCCGGCCCGAGCTCGTCGGCCGGCCCCTGCGGATCTCGGCCAACGTCAGCCCACGGACCTTCCGACAGCCCACCTTCGCCTCCACCGTTCGCGCCATCCTGGCCGAGACCGGCGCTGACCCCGCCCGGGTCACCCTGGAGGTCACCGAGGGCCTGATGATCGGGAACCTGACCGAGGTGGTCGCGTCGATGACTGAGCTGGCGGACCTGGGCATCCACATCTCGGTCGACGACTTCGGCACCCACTACTCATCCCTGGCCTACCTCAGGCGCCTGCCGATCCACGAGCTCAAGATCGACCGGGCCTTCGTCCAGGGCGCCCCGACCGACCCGGACGATGCCGTGATCGTCGAGGTCATGCTCCGAGTGGTCGAGCACATGCACCTGCGGGTGGTGGCCGAGGGTGTCGAGACCCCCGAGCAGGCCGACTTCCTCAACGCACGTGCGACTGTGCTGCATCAGGGCTACCTGTTCGGCCGACCCGAGCCGGTCGAGACCTGGCTCGGCCGGTTGCCCTGAGGCTCGGCCGGCTCAGTCGCAGACCGCGCCCTTCGAGGCGGAGCCGACCAGCTTGGCGTACTTGGCCAGGACGCCGCGGTCGTAGCGCGGCGGGAGCGGCACCCACGTCGCCCGGCGTGCGGCCAGATCGGCGTCGTCCACGAGCAGGTCGAGCCTGCGGTTCGGGATGTCGATGCGGACCCGGTCCCCATCGACGACCAGCGCGATCGGACCGCCGTCGACCGCCTCGGGAGCGACATGGCCCACGCACAGGCCGGTGGTCCCCCCGGAGAAGCGACCGTCGGTGATCAGCAGGACGTCCTTGCCCAGCCCGGCACCCTTGATCGCCGCGGTGATCATCAGCATCTCGCGCATGCCCGGCCCTCCCTTGGGGCCCTCGTAGCGGATGATGACGACGTCGCCGGCCTGGATCGTGCCGTCCTCCAGGGCGTCCATCGCGGCCCGCTCGCGCTCGAACACCCGCGCCGGGCCCTCGAACACCTCAACAGGAATCCCGGCGTTCTTCACCACCGCGCCCTCGGGGACCAGCGACCCACCGAGGATGGTGATGCCACCAGCGCCGCCCATCGGGTCGGTCATCGCGCGCAGGATGGTGCCGTCCGGGTCCGGCGGGTTCACCTCGGCCAGGTTCTCGGCGACCGTGCGGCCGGTGACGGTCAGGCAGTCGCCGTGCAGCAGGCCGGCGTCGAGCAGGGCCCGCATGATCACCGGCACACCACCGACGCGGTCCATGTCGCTCATCACGTAGCGACCGAACGGCTTGAGGTCGCCGAGCAGCGGGACCTTCGCGCCGATCCGCTGGAAGTCCTCCATCTGCAGGTCCACGTCGGCCTCGTGGGCGATGGCCAGCAGGTGCAGGACTGCGTTGGTGGAGCCGCCGAGGGCCATGACCACGGCGATCGCGTTCTCCAGGGACTCCTTGGTGATGATGTCGCGGGTGGTGATGCCCTGGCGCAGCATCTCCACGACGGCCTCGCCGGAGCGCCGGGCGAAGCCGTCGCGGCGGCGGTCCACGGCGGGCGGGGCGGCCGAGCCCGGCAGGCTCATCCCCATCGCCTCTGCCGCCGACGCCATCGTGTTGGCGGTGTACATGCCGCCGCACGCACCCTCGCCGGGGCAGATCGCGCGCTCGATCTCGTCGACCTCCGCGCGGGTGATCAGCCCGCGGGCGCATGCCCCGACCGCCTCGAACGCGTCGATGATCGTGACATCCCGGTCCCCCACCCGGCCCGGGAGGATCGACCCGGCGTAGACGAACACGGACGCGACATCCAGGCGCGCGGCGGCCATCAGCATCCCCGGGAGGGACTTGTCGCAGCCCGCGAAGGTGACCATGCCATCCAGGCACTCGGCCTGCATGACGGCCTCGACGGAGTCGGCGATGATCTCGCGGCTCACCAGCGAGAAGTGCATGCCCTCATGGCCCATCGAGATGCCGTCGGAGACCGAGATCGTGCCGAACTGCAACGGGTATCCGCCGCCGGCGTGGACGCCCTCCTTCGCCGAGCGGGCGAGCCGCTCGAGGGACAGGTTGCACGGGGTGATCTCGTTCCAGCTCGACGCGATGCCGATCTGGGGCTTGCCGAAGTCCTCGTCGCCCATGCCCACCGCGCGCAGCATCCCGCGGGCGGCCGCCCGCTCGAGGCCGTCGGTGACGGTGCGGCTGCGGGGCTTGATGTCCGGGGTGGCCGGGGTCGTCGTCATGGCGCCCAGCGTAGTGGGCGTCCGCGCGAGCAGCAGGCGGCCGCCCGACCACTCCGGCCCCCGGTTCGGCCGACCGCTCCGGTCCCCCGATCGGCCCCCGCCATCCGCGCACCTCAGGCTCGATCGGTCCACTATCGCGCGGCCCACCTCGATCGGTCCACTATCGCGCGGCCTGATGCCGGGTTCGTCCGTCATAGCGACCGCGATCCGTCGCTGTGACGGACGAACCGGACCGAGAACGAACCGGACCGAGGACGAACCGGCTCGGGGGATCAACCGGCCCGGGGATCAACCGGCTCGGGGGATCACGTTGGCCGGCGGGTGCCCGGTTGCCCGTCGCCGGAGCTGGTCGGCCACCAACCGACGCGCCCGGGGCAGGAAGGCCGAGGTGTTGCCGCCCACGTGCGGGCTGATCAGGACACCCGGCGTCCGCCAGAGCGGGTGCTCGGGTGGCAGCGGCTCGGGGTCGGTGACGTCCAGGGCGGCGCGCAGCCGGCCGGCGGCGCACTCGGCCAGCAGCGCATCGGTGTCCACGACCGGTCCTCGCGAGACGTTGACGAGCAGGGCACCGTCGGGCATCCGCGCCAGGAACGCCGCGTCGACCATGCCCTGGGTGCCCGCGGTCAGCGGCACGATCAGCATCACGACGTCGGCGGCCGGCAGCAGGTCGGGCAGGTCCTCGATCGAACGCACGTCGATCCCGTCGACGCTGCGGGCGGTCCGGGCCACCGCGCCCACCTCGCACTCGAAGCCGTCCAGGCGACGGGCGATCGCGCGGCCGATCGACCCGAACCCGACGATCAGGACGCGCTTGTCGGCCAGGGCCTCGTGCCGCTCGTAGAGCCAGCGGCCGTCGGGCATGGCCCGGACGAAGTCGTCCAGGTGGCGCAGGCTGGCGATCGTCAGCCCGACGGCGAGCTCAGCGGTGGAGGCGTCGTGCACGCCGGCGGCGTTGCACAGGGTGACGCCATCGGGAAGGGCTGCCAGCACGTTGTCGACACCGGCCGTCAGGGTCTGCACCATCGTGAGGTTCGGCATGCGGGCCATGATCGACAGGTCGTCCGCGGTGGCGGTGTACGGCGGCACGAAGACCTCGACGTCGGGCAGGCAGTGGGGGTCCGGATCGCCGGTGTCCCACGCGACGGCACCGAGCGCGAGATCCTCCGGCAGACCCTCGAGGATGTAGCCGGGGAGCAGCGTCGTCATGCGTGCGGCGCCCCGCCCGGGTGGCCCCCCGGCGTCACCACCGTCGACCCCGCGGGGTGCTCCACCCGTGAGCCGTGGCCCAACGTCCACACGGACTGCCGGCCCATGACCGTCCACTCGACAGGCCCGCCGACCAGGGCCGTGTCCTCGTCGATGCCCAGGACGGTGATCCCGTCCGGGGCGTGCAGCAGGACCCGGGTCAGCAGGTCCGGGGCCCAGCCGAGCATCTTGTCGAAGTGCGGGATGACCCGCAGGTGCGGCAGCAGGCCGAGACCCTGCTCGGCCGGGCGGTGCCGGGCCCGGACGTGCGGGACCCACCCGGTCATGGCCATCGCCCCCGCGCTGCACCCCGCCAGCGCCGCACCCCCCCGCCACGCGGCCAGCACCTCGGACCACAGCGCGGAGTCGCGCAGGGCACCGGCCAGGTGTGCCGGGTTCCCCCCGGACATGTAGACCAGACCCGCTCCGCGCACCTGCTCGGCGATCGCGGGGTCGTCGGCCTCGGCGCGGTCGTGCACGAGCAGCGGGACGGCCTCCACCCCGAGCCGCTCGGCCTGCTCGGCACCCAGGCGGGTCCACCTGGCCAGGACGTCCGGGCCCTCGGGGGCCGCCGCGGTGGGGATCTGGACGTACTTCGGCGGACGGCCCTCGATCAGGTGCCGCTCGATCTCGAGCATGACCGGCAGGTACTCCCCCGAACCCACCAGGGCGATCGGTCCAGGTGTCAGATCCACTGCCATGTCGACCCCTCGCGGCTGTCTCGGACCTCGACCCCCACCCCGGCCAGGACGTCACGCAGGCGGTCGCTGGCCGCCCAGTCGCCCGCCGCGCGGCTGTTCGCGCGCAGGTCGACCAGCGCCTGGACGGCCCTGCCCGCGAGCTCCCGATCGTGGGTGGCCGACGCGGCCTCCGCCTGCTGGACGAGTGCGACCACTGCCGCGCGTCCGGCGCTCGCCGAGTCCGGAAGGGCCGCGAGGACCGTGCGCGCGAGGTCCGCGGCGTCCGGGTCGCCGTCAGGTTCAGCGACCGGGTCGCTCCCGGCGTCCGTCACCGGGTCCGCCGCCGGTGGCTCGGGCGCGTCCCCATCCCCATCGCGACCGCCTCCCCCACCGGGACCGCTCCGGATGCCGCGAACCTCCGGGCCACGGCCGCGCCGGCTCCCAGTGCTGCGATCCGGTCCTCGAGCTCGGCGATCGTCAGCCGCGAGCCGTTGGGCACCACGTCCTCCACCCCGGCCACCCGGAGCGTCACCGCGCTGCGCCCGGCCACCCAGGCCGTCCCCGCATCCAGGTCCAGGACGAGCGCTGTGTGCTCGTCGACGCCGAGGATGAACCCGTCGCCGAGGTCGGCCTCGATCTGGGCCAGGCGCCGGCCGCCCACATAGCAGAAGCGGGTGTCGTGCGTGCCGCCCTCGCGGTTGTCGTAGTGCGGGATGACCGCGCAGCGCCATCCCAGGATCCTGCTCATCAGCCCGATCCCCGGCTCCCAGCGGGGATCCTCGCCGACCTTGTAGATCTCGTACACCGGCAGCGCCCAGTCGCCCAGGGTGACCACGGCTGCGGAGGCGAAGACGAGGGCACCGGACCGGCCGGGCGCCACGACGCCGGCAAGCGCCTCGGGAACGGCCGTTCCCTGCCAGGCGCGCAAGGCGTAGCTCGGCGAGCCCGGGCCGGCGAAGACCCAGTCCGCGGCCCGGATGTCGGCCAGTGCGCGCTCGACGGTCAGGACATCGGCCGAGGCCGGCAGGGTGATCGCAGCCAGGGGATGCCCCAGCGACTCCGTGAAGTACTGGTTGATCTTCTCGACGAGCTCGCCGGCGTTCTCCTGGAAGGCGAACGGGCTGTCCATCAGCCGGGCGTCGGTCGGTTCCGGGAGGCCCGAGAACACCTCCCGGTGGGCACCGAGCATCCCGGTGGTCGTCTCTCCCGAGCCCATGATCACCAGTCGTCGCGGCACCTCGGAAGCCTAGCCCGAGGGGCCCCCACCCGCCTGCGCGCTGCGCGTCACCAGGCCTGCGAGCCGCTGTCCAGCGTCTGCCCGTCGATGGTCACGAACGCCCAGCTGAAGGAGCTCCCGGCGAGCCGGAGGTCGAGCACCCCGTAGTCCTCGTTGTCGAAGAACTCGCTCCAGGTGCGACCGTCGTGGGTCGTGGCCGTGCGCTGCTCGGCTCCACCCGTGCCCACGACGAACGCCGTCAGCGCAGTCGCGCGCCGCGCCACGGGGATGCTCATCCGCTCGTAGTCGTGGTCATGACCCCAGATGAGCAGCTTGACGTCCCGGTCACGGCGGACGACGTCGTAGAGGGCTGCCGTGTCCGCCTGGTCGGAGTGCTCCCCGCGGGAGTAACGCGGGCGGTGCCACATGACCAGGGTCGGCTGCCCGTCGTGCTTCTTCAACGTCGACGTGAGCCACGTTCGCTGCTTGGCGCTCGAGGCCTTCTCCGAGTCGAGGCCGATCACCCGCCAGGAGCCGACCCTCCTGGACCAGTACAGGCCCCCGGACTCGTTGAAGAACGCCCGGTACCCCGCTGCGCGTGCCGTGCGGTACTCGTGGTTCCCCGGGACCGGGAGCCACAGGGGTCGGAACCGGCCCCAGTCCGGCGCGAAGCCCTCGGTGAACTCCGCTGTCGATCCACTCGAGTAGGCGATGTCCCCGGCGAGCAGGACCCGCTCGGGTCGCAGGGTGCCGACCAGCTCGGCGGTCCGGTCGTAGGGGCCACCCGCATAGGCGATGTCGCCGACCGCCACCACACGGACCCCCGGGCCCTGGGCACCGACGACGTCGGACGGCACCGCGTCCGTCGCGGTCGCCACGCCACCGATCGAGCCGACTGCCAGGCCAAACCCGGTGAGGGCCAGCGCGATCGACACCACCGAGTACCTGCGCACAGGGCAAGGGTACGTCGCCCGGGGGAACTCTTCCGGACGTTGCCGACCGGGTCCCCCGCCATGCAGGGCGGCGGTCCCGATAGGCTCGCCCCGTCCCAGCCGGCGGGCAGTCGTCGGTGTGTTCGATCAGGAGATGTCCATGTCCCTTGCCACCCCCGCCCCCGCGGTCATCGCCGACGTGTTCGGGCGCAGCGCCGTCCGCAACGCGATCCTCGTCATCGCCGGCGCGGCCTTCGTCGGCCTTGCCGCACAGGTGGCCATCCCGCTGCCGTTCACGCCGGTCCCGCTGACCGGCCAGACGTTCGCCGTGCTGCTCACCGCCGCGTCCCTGGGCATGTGGCGTGGCGTGGCCTCGATGAGCCTCTATGCCGTGGCGGGGCTGGCCGGCGTGCCGTGGTTCGCGGAGGGGTCGAGCGCCTTCAAGGCCGGTGCCCTCACGGTCAGCTTCGGCTACGTCCTGGGCTTCATCGCCGCCGCAGCGCTGGTCGGCTGGCTGGCCGAGCGCGGCGCGACCCGCACCGCCCCCCGAACCGCTGGCCTGATGGTGCTGGGCAACGTCGTCATCTACGCCCTCGGCGCCACGTGGCTGGCCGCCGCGATCGACGTGTCGATGGCCAAGGCGATCTCACTGGGCGTGACCCCGTTCCTCGTCGGCGACGTGCTCAAGGTGGCCCTGGCCGCCGGGCTGTTCCCGCTGGCCTGGCGCGCCGTGGAGCGGTTCACCGCCGAGTAGCAGCCCCCACTGCACCGCCGAGCGCCCTGGCCCGACCGGCCGGGGCGCTTCGCCGTCTGCGGGACCGGCAGCCGAGCCGCCTCCCGCGGCCCGGCCGGTAACCTCTCCCGCGGCACGACTCGTCCGGATCTCCGACCGATCTCGCTCGGAGATCCGGATCGACCCGGGATTCGGCCACCGAATAGCGGACCGCGATTGGGGGACGCTCGGGACGCGCGGGGGCGCTCGGGGGCGCGGTGCGCCGAGGGTGGGCTACTCCTCGACGCCGAGGCGTTCGAAGATCAACGCACGCACGCGTCCGGCATCGGCCTGGCCGCGGGTGGCCTTCATGACCGCACCCACGATCGCCCCGGCCGCCTGCACCTTGCCGCCGCGGATCTTGTCCGCGACATCCGGCTGGGCTGCCAGCGCCTCGTCGATCGCCGCGAGCAGGGGTCCGTCGTCGGAGACCACCGCCAGGCCGCGACCGGCGACGACCTCGGTCGGTGAGCCCTCGCCGGCGAGCACGCCCTCGATCACCTGACGGGCCAGCTTGTCGTTGACGGTTCCGGCCACGACGAGGGCCTCGAGCTCGGCGACCTGCACCGGGGTGATCGGCAGGTCCGCCAGCTCGACGCCGGTGTCCTTGGCGATGCGGGACAGCTCCCCGGTCCACCACTTGCGGGCCGAGGCCTGGTCGGCGCCGGCCGCGATGGTCGCCTCCACGAGGTCCAGCGCTCCGGCGTTGACGACCGTGGCCATGTCGTGGTCGGTGATGCCCCACTCGGCGGCGATCCGCGTGCGCCGGATCGCCGGGTTCTCCGGCAGGGTCGCGCGCAGCGCCTCGACCCACTCGCGCGAGGGTGCGATCGGGACGAGGTCGGGCTCGGGGAAGTACCGGTAGTCCTCGGACTCCTCCTTGATGCGTCCCGAGGTGGTCAGCCCGGTGTCCTCGTGCCAGTGCCGGGTCTCCTGGACGACCTTCCCGCCCGCGGTGAGCAGTGCTGCCTGCCGGCCGATCTCGTAGCGCACCGAGCGCTCGACCGAGCGCAGCGAGTTGACGTTCTTGGTCTCCGAGCGCGTGCCGAACGGGCCGGCCGGGTCGGCACGCAAGGACACGTTCACGTCGCAGCGCAGGGAACCCTGCTCCATCCGGACGTCCGAGACACCCAGGGCGCGCAGCAGCTCGCGCAGGGCCGCGACGTAGGCCTTGGCGACCTCGGGGGCGTAGCGCCCGGCGCCCTCGATCGGCTTGGTGACGATCTCGATCAGCGGGATGCCGGCACGGTTGTAGTCGACCAGCGAGTAGTCAGCCCCGTGGATCCGCCCGGTGGCACCGCCGACGTGGCTGTTCTTGCCGGTGTCCTCCTCCATGTGGGCCCGCTCGATGCCGACCCGGAACGTCTGGCGACCCTCGGGGGTCTCGTAGTCCACGTCGAGGTACCCGTCGAAGCAGATCGGCTCGTCGTACTGGGAGGTCTGGAAGTTCTTCGGCATGTCCGGGTAGAAGTAGTTCTTCCGGGCGAACCGGCACCACGTCGCGACCTGGCAGTTCAGCGCCAGGCCGATCCGCATGGCCGACTCCACGCCGACCCGGTTCAGCGCCGGAAGCGCCCCGGGCAGGCCCAGGCAGACGGGGCAGACCTGGGTGTTGGGCTCGGCCCCGAACACCGTGGAGCAGCCGCAGAACATCTTGGTCGCGGTGTTCAGCTCGACATGGACCTCCAGGCCCATCACCGGGTCGAACCGCTCCAGGGCGGTGTCGAAGTCCATCAGCTCAGTCATCGACTGGGTCATCGCGCCGGCACCTCCTCGATCAGCAGGCCGCCCCATCGGTTGAACAGCGCCTGTTCCAGCGCGCCGCCCACGCGGTAGAGCCGGTCGTCGGCCATCGCGGGGGCGATGACCTGCAGGCCCACCGGCAGGCCGTCCTCGGGGGCGAGGCCCACGGGCAGGCTCATCGCGGCGTTGCCGGCGAGGTTCACCGGGATGGTCGCGACGTCGTTGAGGTACATCGCCAGCGGGTCGTCGAGCTTCTCGCCGAGCTTGAACGCCGTGGTGGGGGCGGTGGGCGAGATCAGCACGTCGACCTGCGCGAACGCCGCGGCGAAGTCGCGCTGGATGAGCGTGCGGACCTTCTGCGCGGAGCCGTAGTACGCGTCGTAGTAGCCGCTGGACAGGGCGTAGGTGCCCAGCATGATCCGGCGCTTTACCTCGGCACCGAAGCCGGCCTCGCGGGTCAGGCTCATGACCTCCTCGACCGAGCGGGTGCCGTCGTCGCCGACGCGCAGGCCGTAGCGGATGCCGTCGAACTTGGCCAGGTTGCTCGATGCCTCGCTGGGCAGGATCAGGTAGTAGGCGGCCAGGGCATAGTCGAAGCTGGGGCAGGAGACCTCGACGACCTCGGCCCCGAGCTTCTCGAGGATCGCCACCGCCTCGGCGAAGCGCTGGCGCACGCCGGCCTGGTAGCCCTCGCCGCCGAGCTCCTTGACCAGGCCGATGCGCATCCCGGCGACGTCGGCGCGCTTGGCTGCAGCCACGACGTCGGGCACCGGCTGGTTCAGCGAGGTGGAGTCCATCGGGTCGTAGCCGGCGATGACCTCGTGGAGCAGCGCGGTGTCGAGCACCGTCCGGGCACAGGGCCCGGCCTGGTCCAGCGAGGAGGCCAGGGCCACCAGGCCGTAGCGGGAGACCGCCCCGTAGGTGGGCTTGACGCCGACCGTGCCCGTGACCGCGGCCGGCTGGCGGATCGAGCCGCCGGTGTCGGTGCCGATGGCCAACGGGGCCTCGAAGGCGGCCAGGGCAGCGGCCGAGCCGCCGCCGGAGCCGCCGGGGATCCGGTCGAGGTCCCAGGGGTTGTGCGTGGGCCCGTACGCGGAATGCTCCGTGGAGGAGCCCATCGCGAACTCGTCCATGTTGGTCTTGCCGAGGATGACGATCCCCGCCGCACGCAGCCGGCGGGTGACGGTGGCGTCGTAGGGCGGGTGCCAGCCCTCGAGGATCCGCGAGCCGCAGGTGGTCGGCGCGCCCTTCATCGTCAGGACGTCCTTGAGCGCCAGCGGGACACCGGCCAGGGGGCCGAGCTCCTCCCCGGCGGCGCGGGCGGTGTCGACCGCGTCGGCGGCGGCCAGGGCGCCCTCGGAGTCGACGTGCAGGAACGCGTGGATGTCGCCGTCGACGGCGGCGATCCGGTCCAGGTGCGCGGTCGCGAGCTCGCGGGCCGAGACGGCGCGGCTGCGCAGCAGCTCGGAGTGCTGCGACGCGGTGAGCCGGGTCAGGTCGAGATCGTGGGCCATGCCGCTCACTCCTCGTCCAGGATGCGCGGGACGCGGAAGCGGTCGTCCTCGGCCGCGGGGGCACCGGACAGCGCCTCTGCCTGCGTGAGGCTCGGGCGCGGGACGTCCTCGCGGAACACGTTCTCCAGCGGCATCGGGTGCGAGGTCGCGGGCACGTCCGGGGTGGCGACCTCGGTCACGCGCGCGACGGCGCCGAGGATGTCGGCGAGCTGGGCGCTGTAGTGGTCGAGCTCGTCCTCGGTGAGCGACAGCCGGGCCAGGCGGCCGAGGTGGGCCACCTGCTCGCGCGTGATCGCCGATGGGTTCTCAGGCATGGGGCACATCCTAGGTCGGGCGCCCCTCGGCCCCCGAAACGCGTGCGGACGGACCGCGCGCAACGCGTGGACGGACCCGCCCGCAACGCCTGCAGGCGGGTCGCAGCCGGCTCCCCCGGCCAGCCGCGACCCGCCGCACGCACGTGGCTCCCCCTCCACGGCTGCGCCTCCCCCGCGGCGCACACGTAGGTTCCCATCGGATCCCGGATCGGGCAATCATCTGTCCACAGGCGGTCAGGGTCAGGAACGCCTGGCTACCCGCCGACCCGCGCCACCTGCGCCGCCGCGTCGGGCCCCTGCTCGAGCAGCACCGCGAAACCGGCGGCATCCAGCATCGGCCTGGCCAGGGCGATCGCCTTGTCGGCCTTGGACCCAGCGTTCTCCCCGACGACCACGAAGTCGGTCCTCTTCGACACCGAGGAGGCGACCTTGCCGCCCCGACTCGTGACCGCCTCGGCGGCGCTGTCCCGGGTGAAGCCGGGCAACGACCCGGTGATGACCACGGTGAGCCCGGCCAGGGGCTGGGGGCCGGACTCGACGTACTCGTCAGCCATGCGGACCCCGGCGGCACGCCACTTCTCGACGACGGCGCGATGCCAGTCCACGGCGAACCACTCCACGACCGCCTCGGCGATGGTGGGGCCGACGCCCTCGACCGCCGCGAGCTGCTCCACCGCGGCCTGGTCGATCGGCTGCCTCCCGGCAGCAGGGTCCGCGGCGGACCAGCCCGGGTCGGTCAGCACGCCGAACTCGCGGGCCAGCGCCTGGGCGGCCGTCGGGCCGACATGCCGGATCGACAGCGCGACCAGCACCCGCCACAGCGGCTGGGCCTTGGCCTTCTCCAGCTGGGCCAGCAGGACCTCGGCGTTCGCGGTGAGCTGCGGGCCGGACTCACCGGACTTGGCTGCGCGGGTGAAGAACGGGACGGTCCGCAGCGTTGCGGCATCAAGGGCGAACAGGTCGCCCTCGTCGGTGACGACCCCGGACTCGAGCAGGGCGACGCCAGCCTTCCAGCCCAGGCCCTCGATGTCGAAGGCCCCGCGCGAGGCCACGTGGAACACCCGCTCGCGCAGCTGTGCCGGGCACGAGCGGGTGTTCGGGCAGCGGATGTCGACGTCGCCCTCCTTGGCAGGCGCCAGCGGTGTGCCGCACTCCGGGCAGTGGGTCGGCATCACGAACGCCCGCTCCGCCCCGGTCCGCTCCTCGACCACCGGGCCGATCACCTCGGGGATCACGTCCCCGGCCTTGCGCAGGAACACGAGGTCGCCGATGAGGACGCCCTTGCGCGCGACCTCGCTGGCGTTGTGCAGGGTGGCCATCTCCACGGTCGATCCGGCCACCTTCGCCGGTTCCATCACCGCGTACGGCGTTACCCGCCCGGTCCGCCCCACGTTCACGCGGATGTCGCGCAGCCGTGTGCGGACGACCTCCGGCGGGTACTTGAAGGCGATCGCCCACCGGGGCGCGCGGGACGTGGCCCCGAGCTGGCCCTGCAGGTCCAGGTCGTCGACCTTGACGACCACCCCGTCGATCTCGTGCTCCACGTCGTGGCGATGCTCGGCGTAGTACGCGACGAACTCGCGCACGGTGTCGAGGTCGTCGACGACCTTCGCGCGCTCGGAGGTGGGCAGACCCAACGCGCGCAGGACCTCGTACCCGTGCGACTGCGTCTGGATCTCCAGGCCCTCGCGGGCGCCCACCCCGTGCACGGTGAGGCGCAGCCTGCCCATGTTCGACCGGACCCGCTCCACCTCAGCGGCCAGCCGGGCGACTCGGCCCTCAGCCCGCTGCACCGCACCGGCGGACGCCCCCCGCGCCCGGGCAGCGTCCAGCGAAGCGGTCGCCCTGGCCAGCTCCTCCTCGCGGCGATCGATCCGCTGGCGCAGGGTGCCGGCAGCGGTGTTCCGCGGATTGGCGAACGGTGAACGACCCAGGGTCAGCTGCTCGTCGTTGATCCGCTCGAAGTCGACGACCGGGAAGAACACCTCGCCGCGCACCTCGACGAGCGCCGGCAGAACGGCATGATCCGACGGGGTCAGCCGCGCGGGGATCGCGGGGATGAACTGGGCGTTGTACGTGACGTCCTCACCCACCCGCCCATCACCACGGGTGGCCACCGACACCAGGCGACCCGAGCGGTAGACGATGTCGACCGCCAGGCCGTCGATCTTCAGCTCGCACAGCACCGGTGGGAACTGGTCCACCGAACCTTCGACGCGCTCGGCCCACGCCGCCAGCTCCTCGTCGGTGAACGCGTTGTCCAGCGAGTACAGCCGCTCGAGGTGCTCGACCGGATCGAACATCTCCGCCCGCGACCCGCCGACCGACTGGGTCGGGGAGTCCTGGCTCACCAGTTCGGGATGCTCGGCCTCCAGCGCCACCAGGTCGGCGAACAGGGCGTCGTACTCCGCGTCGGAGATGGTCGGGGCGTCGCGCTGGTAGTAGGCCGCGCGGGCGGCCTCCACCTGCTCGACCAGCCGCACCCAGCGCCCACGGGCGTCGTCGATCTGCGTCACTCCCGCAGGCTACCCGCGCCGACCGACACCTGGGCCCGCCACCGGCACGCGGGCTATTCGCCGGACTCGAGCATCCGGGCCGCCCCGCGCATCAGTGCGCCCACCTCGCGAGCCCACTGCGGGGACGCCCCGGCCAGGCCGCAGGCGGGGCTCAACCACGTGCGCGGCCCCACGTCGGCCACACCGAACCCGATCCGGCTCCAGAGCGCCGCCACCCGACCCGCGACCACCTCGGGGCGCAGGCGCGGATCATCGACCGACGGCACCGCACCCAGGACCACGACTCCCCCGGCGTCCCACCACGCGCCCAGCGCCTCATCCGCCGACTGGCCGAGGAGCTCGGTGTCCACCGCCACGGCCCCGAAGCCGGCGCGCCGCAGCAGGTCGAAGGGCACCTCGCGGTCGCAGCAGTGCGCCACCGTCGCCGCAGCCCCCGCACGGGTCGCCGCGGCCACCACCACGCCCAACCCGGACACCACCTCCGGGACCTCGGGAACCCGTAGGGCACCGCGGCCGCTCGGCGTGCGGATATGACCGGCGAGGACGATCGGGAGGGCCGGTTCGTCCACCTGGACCACGACCTGCGCGCCCGGGATCCGCCGCCGCACCCCCGCGACGTGCTCGGCCACGGCTTCGGCGAGCGCCGCTCCGAGGTCGGCGCACGCCCCGGCGTCGGCCACGAGCCGGGTCCCGCGCACGGCCTCCACACCCGCGGCCAGCGTCCAGGGACCGGCCACCTGCACCTTGACCCGACCGGTGAACCCGGCGAGCTCGAGCTCCATCCGGTCGACGTCCTCGGCCAGCCACGAGGTCCCGCGACGCATCTGGCGGCCGAGGTCCCCGCCCGAGCGGCCGCCCGCCAGCCGCCAGCCGTCCGGGGTCGTCTCGGCGGCGAACTCCCCGGTGACCGAGGAGACCAGGGCGAGGGTGCGTCCCAGCATGTCCCCGCCGGGACCACGCGCCGGCAGCTCGACCAGGTGCGGGATGTCCAGCTCGCCGGCAACGATGCGCGCCGCCTCGGCCGAGTCCGTCCCCGGCATCGAGCCGATCCCGGTCACGGTCACGGTCGATGCGTCCTGGCGGGTCTCCACAGCCGCCATTCTCCCTGTCCGGCCGAGGTCCACGGCACCATTGCGGCCCTGCACCTGACACCCTGTGACCATGGACCGCGTGCGCTTCGCCGTCATCGGCACCAACTGGATCACCGGCGCCCTCATCGACGCCGGCCGGACCGTCGACGGTTTCGAGGTGGGGGCCGTGTGCTCACGCTCGGCCGAGTCCGGACGCGCGTTCGCCGACCAGTACGGCATCGCCCGCGTGCACACGTCCGTGGCCGACCTGGCGACCGACCCGCAGGTCGATGCGGTCTACGTCGCGAGCCCCAACTCGCTGCACGCCGAGCAGTCGATCGCGATGCTCCGGGCCGGCAAGCACGTCCTGACCGAGAAGCCGATGGGGGCCAACGCCCTCGAGGTCGAGGCCATGGCGGCGGCCGCGCTCGAGTCCGGCACGGTGCTCATGGAGGCCTACACCTCCCCGTGGGAGCCGAACGTGGCGGCGATCCGCGACGCCCTGCCCGAGGTCGGGACCCTGCGCCGCGTCGTGCTCGCCAAGGATCAGTACTCCTCGCGCTACGACCGGCTCAAGGCCGGCGAGCTGCCCAATGCGTTCAACCCCGCGTTCGCCGCCGGGTCGCTGATGGACCTGGGGATCTACACCGTGGCGCTGTCCGTGCTGCTGTTCGGGGCGCCGGGCTCGGTGCACGCGACCGGGCACCTGCTGCCCAGTGGGGTCGACGGCCAGGGCACGATCCTCCTCGGCTACGACGGCTTCGAGGTGGCGTGCCTGCACTCGAAGATCGCTCCCGGCGGGGTCGGGTCGGCCATCACCGGCGAGGCGGGGGTCGTGCACTTCGACGACTGCAGCGTCCCCACGACAGTCCGACTGGACCTGCGCGACGGGACCTCGCGCGACCTCACCCGCGAGCAGTCCCCGCTGCACATGCGCTACGAGGTCGAGCACTTCCTGGCGTGCGTGCGCGCCGGGCTCGAATCGCCCACGTGGCCGGTCGCCAACTCCCTGGCCGTCCTGCGCATCCTCGACCAGGCACGCACCCAGGTCGGCGTCCGGTTCCCCGCCGACGGCTGACCAGCGCCGCACGCTCGCGCGCAGACGACCGGCAGGATCCGGACAGGGACTGGCCGGTACCGGACACACGTGTCCGGATCGTGCCAGTCCGCGTGCGAGGGCCGGGCGTGGCGGGCCTCAGCCGAGGCCGGCGGCACGCAGGAGGGCTGCCGTGGCCGCCGCAGAGAGCACGACGACCAGGAAGGGGGCCCGGAGCAGCAGGGCGACAACGGCCACCGCGACCCCAGCGGCACGGGCATCGAGGACGAACCCCGTGGGCGACCAGAACGTCTGGATCGCCAGGAGTGCGGCCAGCAGCCCGATCGGGAGCAGCGCGGCGGCCCTGCGCACCAGCGGTCGTTCCAGGAGCGACTCCGGGAGCAGGTGGCCCGCCCATTTCGTGACGAACGAGGCCAGGGAGGCCAGGAGCACGGCCGGCCACATCAGGATCGCCCCCGCGTGAGCCACAGCGCACCGGCCACGGCCAGGCCGGCGCCGGCGAGCACCGGCATCCCCGGGCGCAGCACGGGCGCCAGCGCGAGGGCCAGGACGCCCGACGCCACGGCCAGCGCCCACGTCGACCTGTCCACCAGTCGCGGCCAGAGCAGGGCGAGGAACCCAGCAGGGATCGCCGCATCGAGGCCGAGCACCCTCGGGTCGCTCAATGACGCCGCCCCGAGCGCCCCGAACAGCGTTCCCAGGTTCCACAGGACGAAGACCGACCATCCCGTGGCCCAGAAGGCCCGACGCGTGCCGGCCGGATCGCCCTCGTAGGCCAGGGCCATCGCCGTCGACTCGTCGATCGTGAACTGCGCGGCACCCAGCCGGCGCCAGCCCCGAAGCCGCTGCGTCGGGTCGCCGGCGGGGCTGAGGATCGTGGCCAGGTGCAGCGCGTACAGCCCGTTGCGCAGCCCCAGCAGCCACGCGGTGACCACAGCCGCCACCAGGCCCCCGCCGGCAGCCACGACGCCCACGAACGCGAACTGCGAGGCACCGGTGAACATCAGGGCGGACAGGGCTTGGGCCTGCAGCACGTCCAGGCCGGCGGCGACGCTCACCGCACCGAAGCTGATCGCGTACGCGCCCACGGCGATCCCGATGGACAGCGCCCGGGCGTTGATGCCGGATGGGTCAGCTACGGGGACACCCGCCTCGCCCGCGGGATCGGCCGCCGGCACTCCGGCGTCGAGGGGCGGACCGGCCGTGACCTCGGCCGTGGGCGCCCGATCCGCCGGCACCCGATCCTCGCCGTGGCCCCGGTCGGACTCGTAGCGGTCGAGCCTCACCCTGCCGCCCGCGCGATCGTGCCCGAGCCCACCACCCGCGTGCCGTCGTAGAGCACCGCTGCCTGGCCGGGGGCAACCCCGCGCAGGGGGCTGGCCAGCTCGGCGACGAATCCGGACCAGTCGGCGGTGACGACCGCGGGGATCTCCTCGCCGTGGGCCCGGACCTGCACCCCCAGGCTCGCCGTGCCGGCCAGGGCCGGGCCGCACCAGCGCGCCCTGATGGCGGTGATCCGGTCCACGTCGAGCATCGCCGCCGGGCCGACGGACACCCGGCGACCCGCGATGTCCACGTCGACCACGTAGCGCCGGGCACCATCGGGCGCCGGCGTGCCGAGCCCAACCCCCCGGCGCTGGCCGACGGTGAAGGCGTGGGCACCGTCGTGGGCACCGACGACGGCGCCCGTCGCGGCATCCACGATCTCCCCTGGCGCGCCACCCAGGTGCTCGTGCAGGAACCCGGACGTGTCCCCGCTCGGGATGAAGCAGATGTCGTGGGAGTCGGGCTTCGCGGCCACTGCCAGGCCGAGGGCGGCGGCCTCGGCCCGCACCTCGGACTTCAGGCAACCGCCCAGGGGGAACATGCAGCCGGCCAGCTGGTCGGCGTCGAGGACTCCCAGGACGTAGGACTGGTCCTTGCCGTGGTCGACCGCGCGGTGCAGCTCACGGCCCCCCGGCGCGTCGACCAGCTGGGCGTAGTGCCCGGTGCACACCGCGTCGAACCCGAGGGCGCGCGCCCGGTCGAGCACGGCGGCGAACTTGATCCGCTCGTTGCACCGCAGGCACGGGTTCGGGGTGCGGCCGGCGGCGTACTCGGCCAGGAAGTCGGCGACCACGTCCACGGCGAACTCCGCGGACATGTCCCAGACGTAGAACGGGATGCCCAGGAGGTCCGCGGCGCGCCAGGCGTCGCGGGAGTCCTCGATGGTGCAGCACCCCCGCGCACCGGATCGGTAGGACTCGGGGTTGCGCGAGAGGGCCAGGTGCACCCCGGTGACCTCGTGGCCGGCGGCCACCGCGCGCGCCGCTGCCACGGCCGAGTCCACGCCGCCGGACATGGCCGCCAGGACCTTCATCTCAGCCCCCGTTGCGGGCAGCGGCCGCCATCTGGGCGCTGATCCGGACCTGGCCGGCGCGACCGGCCCGGCCCAGTGCGGCCGGGAGGGCGGCGACGAGCGCGTCGAGGTCGGCTCGGGTGGAGGTGTGCCCCAGGCTGAACCGCAACGATGAGCGGGCCCGGACCGGGTCGATCCCCATCGCCAGCAGGACGTGGCTGGGCTCGGGCACGCCGGCGCTGCACGCCGACCCCGTCGACACCTCGACACCGGCGGCGTCCAGGAGCATCAGCAGCGCGTCGCTCTCGCACCCGGGGAAGGACATGTGCGCGTTCCCCGGGAGTCGGGCCTCCGGCCCGCCGACCGCCCCGTTGACGATCGCGCCCGGCGCCACCTCGAGGACCCGGGTGACGAGCTCGTCGCGCAGCGCGGCGATGCGCGACGACCTGGCCGCAACGTCAGCCAGCACGTACTCGACACCCGCCGCGAACCCGACCAGCGCGGGCACGTCCAGCGTTCCCGAGCGGACCTGGCGCTCCTGCCCGCCACCGTGGGTCAGTGGGGTCAGGTCGAGCCCCCGCCGGGCGACCAGCGCCCCAACCCCCAACGGGCCGCCGAGCTTGTGCGCGGAGATCGCCATGCTGTCGGGCAGGGTCGCGTCCACCGGGATCGAGCCGACGGCCTGGACGGCGTCCACGTGCAGCGGGACGTCCGCGTCGGCGCACGCCGCTGCGACCTGCTCGATCGGCTGGACGGTCCCGACCTCGTTGTTGGCCCACATGACCGCCACCAGCGCCGTCTGCCCCGGATACATGGCCAGCTCGGCGTGGATCTGGTCGACGTCCACCCGACCCTCGGTGTCGACGTCGATCCAGACCACCTCGGCGCCCTCGTGCTCGCCGAGCCAGTGGACCGGGTCCAGGACGGCGTGATGCTCGATGCGGGAGGCCAGGACGCGCCGGCGCGCCGGGTCCTTCGCCGTGCGGGCCCACCACAGGCCCTTCACGGCCAGGTTGTCGGCCTCGGTGCCACCCGCGGTGAAGATCACCTCACTGGGCGTGACGCCCAGGGCGCCGGCGATCGTCTCGCGCGACTCCTCGGCGCGCCGGCGCGCCGCGCGCCCGGCAGCGTGCAGCGACGAGGCGTTCCCGGTGGCCGACAGGGCACCGATCATGGCCTCGCGGGCACAGTCCAGCAACGGCGTGGTCGCCGCGTGGTCGAGGTAGGCACGCATGGTCTGCCAATCGTAGGCGAGCCGGGCCGAACCGGCTGCGCACACGGAATCGATGACACAGGAGTGGGGGCGTGATCGCGAGCTCCACGTACAGCGCCACGAACAGCGCTGCGGGGCCCGACCTCGACGGCCGGGCCCCGCAGCACTTCGTGTCCGATCAGCCCTTGCGCTTGGCGACCTCGTCGGTCAGCTGCGGGACGACGGTGAACAGGTCACCGACCACGCCGAAGTCGGCGAGCTCGAAGATCGGGGCCTCCGGGTCCTTGTTGACCACGATGACGGTCTTCGAGGTCTGCATGCCGGCCCGGTGCTGGATGGCACCGGAGATCCCGTTGGCGATGTACAGCTGCGGGGCGACGGTCTTGCCGGTCTGGCCGACCTGGAACTGGTGCGGGTACCAGCCCGCGTCGGTGGCCGCACGCGAGGCGCCGACCGCGCCGCCCAGGGAGTCGGCCAGGGCCTCGATGACGCCGAAGCCCTCCGCGCCACCCACGCCACGACCGCCGGAGACCACGACGGCCGCCTCGGCCAGGTCGGGACGACCGCCCTTGGCCTGCACGACGCGATCGGTGATGCGCGCGGACTTCGCAGCGTCCGAGAGCTCCACGGCGACGTCGACGCGGGCGCCCGCGGCCGGGGAGGCCTCGGGTGCGGTGCTGTTGGGACGCACGGTGATGATCGGGGTGCCGACCGCCACCTTCGACTTCACGACCGTTGCGCCACCGAACACCGACTGCGTGGCGGTGCCGTCAGCGGCGACGTCGACGGCGTCGGTGATGATGCCGGAGCCGGACTTGATGGCCAGGCGGGCAGCCACCTCCTTGCCCTCGGCGGTGCTGGCCACCAGGACCGCCGCCGGGGACCTCTCGGCCACGAGCTGGGCCAGGACCTCGGCCTTCGGCGCGACCGGGTGGGCGCTGAGCTCGGCGGCGTCAGCGACGTAGACCGTCACCGCACCGTGCTCGGCCAGGCCGGGGATCGCGGCGTCGGCGCCGGCACCCACCAGGACAGCGGCGGGCTCGCCGATGCGCTTGGCCAGCGTCAGCAGCTCGTAGGTGACCTTCTTCACGGTGCCGTCGACATGCTCGACGAGCACAAGTACTTCAGCCATTGCTGGGCTCCTCAGATGAACTTCTGCGCGGACAGGAAATCGGCGATGGCCACGCCACCGGTGCCGTCATCGGTGACGATCGTGCCCTTGGCCTTCGGCGGGCGGGCGGCGGCCTCCTCGACGACCGACCAGGCGGCGGCCAGGCCGACCTCGCCGGCGGCGACGCCCAGGCCGGCCAGGTCGAGGGTCTCGACCGGCTTCTTCTTGGCGGCCATGATCCCCTTGAAGGACGGGTAGCGGGGCTCGTTGATCTTCTCGACCACGCTGACCACCGCCGGCAGGGACGCCTCCACGACGTCGTAGCCGTACTCGGTCACGCGGTTCGTGGTGACGGTCGTGCCCTCGACGGTGACCGAGCTGCAGAAGGTGAGCTGCGGCAGGCCGAGGCGCTCGGCGACCATCGCCGGCACGACGGACATCCGCGCGTCGGTCGACTCGCAGCCGAGGATGACCAGGTCCGCACCGCGACCCTTGATGGCCGATGCAAGGGCCAGGGATGTGGCCACGGCGTCCGAGCCGTGCAGTCCGTCGTCCACGATGTGCACGCCGGAGTCCGCGCCCATCGACAGCGCCTTGCGGATGGTGTCGGTGGCCTGGGCCGGACCCATCGAGAGCACGACCACCTCGCCGCCGTGCGCCTCCTGCAGCCGCAGGGCCTCCTCGATGGCGTACTCGTCGATCTCATTCATCACAGCGTCCACCGAGCCACGGTCCAACGTGTTGTCGGCGGGGCTGAGCGTCTTCTCCGCCCAGCTGTCCGGGACCTGCTTCACACAGACAACGATCTTCATGGTCGCGTCGTCGACCTCTCTCCTCGCCCGGAGCACGAGAGGTGCGCCGGTGGCCAGAACTACTGATCCGCTGGGCGAATCCGCCGCCCGCAGGCACATATTACCCACGGGTAACAGCGCTGCTGATCGTGGCAATCCTAGGGGCGGGCCCGGCAGGCCGATGCAGCACCCCGACCCGCATCCGCGGGCCGAAGGTCCCGGCGGCCGCTGTGGGCGTACGCTTCGTGACCGATGCGCATCCTTCATCTCACCTGGGAGTACCCCCCCGTGATGTACGGGGGCCTGGGTCGCCATGTCCATGCACTGGCCGATGCGCAGGCCGCCAACGGCCACGACGTCGTCGTCATCACGCAGGCGCCGAACTCCGCCGCCCCGGCCCGGGTGCCCTGGGGCTCCACCGGCCCGGTCAAGGTGCTGCGCGCGACCATCGACCCGTCGACGCACGACCCGCGGGACCTCCTGGCCCATGTCGCGGAGATGGAGTGCGAGTTCACCGGGCGCGGCAACGCGCTGTTCGCCGACTGGCAGCCGGAGGTCATCCACGCCCACGACTGGATGGTGGCGCACGCGGCCGTCGCGCTGCGCCGCACGTGCGGGGCACCGCTCACCGCGACGATCCACGCCACGGAGGCCGGTCGGAACCGGGGGTGGGTGACCACGGACCTGTCGACCTCGATCCACGGGCTCGAGTGGTGGCTGGCCAACACGTCAGACGCGGTGATCACGTGCTCGCTGACGATGCGCGCCGAGGTGCACAGGCTGTTCGGGGTCGGCCACACCTACATCGTGGCCAACGGGATCGAGCCGGACCAGTGGCAGGCCCCGGAGTTCGAGACCGCTCGGATCAGTGCCGAGAACTCCGATGCCCAGCCGCTGATCGCCTACACCGGTCGGGTCGAGTGGGAGAAGGGCGTGCAGACCCTGGTGTCGGCGATGCCCGCACTGCGCCGGGCGCATCCCGACATCCGGCTGCTGGTGGCCGGCCGCGGAAGCTACCTGGACGAGGTCAGGCGGCAGGCCGGCGAGCTGGGCCTGGGCGAGTCGGTTCGCTTCCTCGGGTGGGTCAGCGAGGCGGACCTGCGCGCGATCGTCGCCGCATCCGACCTCGTCGTCGCCCCGAGCCTCTACGAGCCGTTCGGCCTCGTCGCGCTGGAGGCCGCCGCGATCGGCACCCCACTGGTGGTCGCGCGCACGGGTGGCCTCGAGGAGTTCGCCGCCGACGACCAGCGTGCGTTGACCTTCTCCCCCGGGGACGCGGGCAGCCTCGAGCAGGCGATCAACCGCGCCCTGGCGGAGCCTGCCGCGACCCGCCAACGGGCGCAGGCAGCCCTCGAGGCGGTCCGCGCCGACCACGACTGGCGGGAGCTCGCGCGGCTGACCACCGCGGTCTACGAGCACTCCCGGGAGAACCTGGGCACCCGGCCCGAGGATCCCCGGCGCCGTCAGGCGCAGGCCCGGGACGCGCTGCGGCCACCGCGCTTCGACGCCCCGCCGGGCAGGCTGCTGGACGTCGCGACGTGACCTCCGGCGTGGGCCCCCGTGGCCAGCGTCCCCCGGGCCTGACCCGCGGCATGATCGTGGCCGAGATCCTGATCGTGCTGGCGCTGTCGCTGGGCCGCTCCGGGATCTACTCGATCGTCAGCTTCCTGGCCGACCTCACCAGCGGCGTCCCACTGGCGGGGCAGTCGGCCGTCCTGAACGACACGCTGGCCCCCGGGCGCCCCCTGCTGGACCTGGTGCGCCAGGTGCTGCGGATCGGCTTCGCCCTGGCCCCGGTCGCCCTGGTGTGGTACCTGCTGGCGCGCTCCGGGGAGGGCCTGCGCGCGATCGGCGTGGACCGCACCCAGCCGGCGCGCGACCTGCTGCGCGGCGCCGGGCTGGCGGCGGTCGTCGGCGGCATCGGGCTGGCCGGCTACCTGGTGGCCTACCGGTCGGGGGTCAACCTGGCCGTGGTCGCCCAGGCCCTGCCCGACCAGTGGTGGCGCTGGCCGGTGCTGATCGGCGCGGCGCTGCAGAACGCCGTGGTCGAGGAGGTCATCGTCGTCGGGTTCGTGATGCGACGGCTCACGCAGCTCGGCTGGGGACCGGGGGCGACGATCGCCACGAGCGCGCTCGTGCGCGGCAGCTACCACCTCTACCAGGGCATCGGCGGCCTGCTGGGCAACATGGCGATGGGGGCCCTGTTCGGCTGGCTGTTCGTGCGCTGGGGTCGGGTGCTGCCCCTGGTGGTCGCGCACGCGCTGATCGACATCGTGGCGTTCGTGGGGTACGCGGTGCTCGAGGGCCGGGTGGACTGGTTGCCGTCCGCCGGCTGAGGCAGACTCGCCACCATGTCCGAGCAGCCGAACGACCCCCAGCAGGTCCATGTCTCCCTGGAGATGCCCGATGCGCACAAGGGCGGGGTGTGGGCCAACTTCGCCCGGGTGTCGCACAGCCCGTACGAGTTCACCCTGGACTTCGCGCGGATCGACTTCGCGACGGCGCCGGACATGCAGGGTGTCGTCGTGGCCCGGGTGAACCTGTCCCCGTTGATGGTCACCCAGCTGATCGAGGCCCTGGAGACCAACTGGACCACCTACGCGCAGAAGGCGATGCCTCGCGAGGTCGACGGCCCGCCGTCGTAGCGGCCCGCGCACCGCGGGGCCGGGGCCGGCGTTCCACCGGGCCACACCGGGACCGAGCCTGCGATGCTTCGACGTGGGGGCGCACCGCAGACGGCATCCTGCGGGGATCGCCCCGGGAGGAGGCGCGCAGATGGCCATCGACGGCGGGCCCGAGCTGGTCCAGCTGCTCACCCCGGAGGGGGTGCTGGTCGAGCACCCCGACTACGCGCTGTCGCTGACCGATTCCGCGTGGCGCCACCGCTACGCGGACCTCGTGATGGTGCGCCGGCTCGACGCCGAGGCCACCGCCCTGCAGCGCCACGGCGAGCTCGGGCTGTGGGCACCCTGCCAGGGCCAGGAGGCGGCCCAGGTGGGCGCGGCGCGCGCCACCCGGACGACTGACCGCATCTTCCCGACCTACCGCGAGCACGGCATGGCCTACGTCCGCGGGGTCGACCCGGTGACGCTCCTGGGGCTCTTCCGCGGCACGACGATGGGCGGCTGGGACCCGGCCGAGCACGGCTTCAGCCTCTACACGATCGTCATCGGCGACCAGACCCTGCACGCCGTGGGCTACGCGATGGGCATCCAGCGCGACGCGACCGACGACGCCGTCGTGGTCTGCTTCGGCGACGGGGCGTCCTCCCAGGGCGACGTCGCCGAGGCGTTCGTGTACGCGGCGGTCAACGACGCACCGGTGGTGTTCTTCTGCCAGAACAACCAGTGGGCGATCTCCGAGCCGCTGGAGCGCCAGACCCGGATCCCGCTGTTCAAGCGGGCGGCCGGGTACGGGTTCCCCGGGGTGCGGGTCGACGGCAACGACGTGCTGGCGGTCGAGGCGGTCGTGACCGCGGCGCTGGACCGGGCGCGGCGCGGCGGCGGGCCCACGCTGGTGGAGGCGTTCACCTACCGCATGGGCGCGCACACCACCTCCGACGACCCGACCCGGTACCGGACGACGGCCGAGGGTGAGGCGTGGAAGCTCAAGGACCCGATCGAACGGGTGCGGGCGCACATCTCCCGCTCGGGGATCGCCGACGCGGCGTTCCTCGCCGAGGTCGACGCCGGCGCGGACGCGTTGGGTGAGCACATGCGTGCGG
The DNA here is from genome assembly GCA_963774745.1 of uncultured Actinomycetes bacterium. Taxonomy (GTDB): domain Bacteria; phylum Actinomycetota; class Actinomycetes; order S36-B12; family CAIYMF01; genus Prado023. The sequence goes on from CAVZGE010000011.1 coordinate 25,936, forward strand.
CGTGCCGGGCGATGCCGGATCCGACGCCGCTGTCGATGTTCGACCACCTCTACGCCACCGACCATCCTGTGGTGGACCGGGATCGGGCATGGCTGGCGGCCTACCTGGCCGGATTCACCGACTCGGGACGGGGGCACTGACATGGCCGTGCTCACGATGGCCAAGGCGCTCAACGCCGGGCTCGCCGCCGCGATGCGCGACGACCCGAAGGTCCTGCTGATGGGCGAGGACATCGGGCGGCTGGGCGGGGTGTTCCGCGTCACCGACGGGCTGCAGGCCCAGTACGGCGAGGACCGGGTGATCGACACCCCCCTGGCCGAGAGCGGGATCATCGGCACGGCGGTCGGCCTGGCCATGCGCGGGTACGCACCCGTCGCCGAGATCCAGTTCGACGGGTTCATCTTCCCGGCGTTCGACCAGATCACCACGCAGGTCGCCCGGCTGCACCTGCGCTCCGCCGGCACGCTGTCGATGCGGATCGTGATCCGGGTTCCCAACGGCGGTGGGATCGGCGCCGTCGAGCACCACTCCGAGTCCCCCGAGGCGTACTTCGCGCACACGCCGGGCCTGCGGATCGTCACCCCGAGCACCCCGGCCGACGCGTTCATGATGATCCGCCAGGCGATCGCCCATCCGGACCCGGTGATGTTCTTCGAGCCGAAGCGACGGTACTGGGACAAGGCCGAGGTGGACGTCGATGCCGCCCTGGCGCCGCTGCCCGAGCTCTTCTCCGCACGCGTGGTCAAGCGCGGCCACGACGCGACCCTGCTGTGCTGGGGACCGATGGTGCGCACGTGCCTGGATGCTGCCCTGGCCGACACCGACCGCGATCTCGAGGTCATCGACGCGCGCAGCCTCGCGCCGCTGGACATGGCCACGATCGTGGAGTCGGTCGGCCGGACCGGCCGGCTGATCGTCGTGCACGAGGCCCCGGTCGTGGGTGGTGTCGGCGCGGAGATCGCCGCCGAGGTGACCCAGGAGTGCTTCTACCAGCTCGAGGCCCCCGTGCTGCGGGTCGGCGGGTTCCACGCGCCCTACCCACCCTCGCGCATCGAGGAGATCTACCTGCCCGACCTGGACCGCATCCTCGAGGCGGTCGACCGGTCCATGGCCTACTGAGGAGGCGCCGTGCGCAACGAGTTCCGGATGCCGGACGCAGGCGAGGGCCTGACCGAGGCCGAGGTGCTCGCCTGGCGGGTGGCCGTCGGCGACGAGGTCGTCGTCAACCAGATCCTGCTGGAGGTCGAGACCGCCAAGGCCGCCGTCGAGCTGCCCAGCCCGTACGCGGGAGTCGTGGTCGAGCTCCTGGCCGCCCCCGGCGACGTGGTGCCGGTCGGGCAGCCGATCATCCGGATCGACGACGGTCGCGAGGACGCCCCGGCCGCCGCGGCGCCGGCTCCCGCCGCGCATGCGCCCGCCTCGCCGGCCTCCCCCGCCACCCCCGCCGCCCCGGCAACACCGGCCGCCGAGGGGGGCGCTGGGGCGACCACCGGTGAGCCGGCGCGCACCGCCGTCCTCGTCGGGTACGGGGTGAAGGCCGAGCAGACCCCGGTGCGCAGGGCCCGTCGGACGCCGCACGGGGCTGACCACGTCGAACCCGGACCCCCCGGCGAGCAGGGGCGCCCCGTCCGTCAGGGCGGGTTGGAGCTCGGGCGGGCGCTGGAGACCCGGCTGGGCAGCGAGCAGGTGCTCGCCAAGCCGCCCGTGCGCCGCCTGGCCCGCGATCTCGGCGTGGACCTCACGCAGGTGGTGCCCACCGGTCCCGACGGGTCGATCACCCACGACGACGTCGCGCGCGCGGCCGGGGCCGGGGTCGGGGGGCCGATCCGGGCCGGGGTCGGGGGGCCGATCCGGGTCGCACCCGCGGCCCCGTCGGTGCGTGCCGCGGATGCCGGGGGCAGCGAGGTCGTCCCCCTGACCCACGTCGGCCGGATGATGTCCCATGCGATGACGGCCTCGGCCTTCACCGCCGTGCACGTCACCGAGTGGGTCGACGTCGACGTGACCGCCATGACCGCCCTCATCCGGGCTGCGCGTGCCCGCGAGGACCTGGCCGGCCTGTCCATCACGCCCCTGACCTTCGCCGCGCTGGGCCTGGTGCGCGCGGCGCGGGTCCACCCGACCGTGAACGCCAGCCTCGACGAGGCCGGCGAGAACCTGCTCGTGCACCGCAGTGTCCATCTCGGGATCGCCGTGGACTCCCCCCGCGGGCTGATCGTCCCGCGGATCCCCGACGCCCAGGTCCTGGACCTGCGCGGGATGGGCGATGCCCTGTCCCGACTGGTCGAGACCGCCCGGGCCGGTCGATCCCGGCCCGAGGACCTGCGCGGGTCGACGATCACGATCACCAACGTGGGCGTCTTCGGGGTGGACGCCGGGACGCCGATCCTCAACCCGGGCGAGGTGGCGATCCTCGCCCTCGGCCGGGTGCTTGCCCGACCGTGGGTCGTCGACGGCCGGGTGCAAGCACGCGACGTCCTCACCCTGGCGCTGTCCTTCGACCACCGGGTCGTCGACGGCGCCACCGGGTCCCGGGTGCTGCGCGAGGTGGCCGACTTCATGGCCGACCCCGCCACCGCCCTGGCCCTGGGCTGACGGCCCTGGGCTGACTCCGGGCCGCGCCGGGTCACAGGGTGGCGAAGAACTCCACGACGATCCGCTGGAAGGCCTCCCGCCAGGCCGGGTCGGTCAGGGCGTGCCGCGCGTCCGGCTGGACCACGTGCACGGCTCGCGGAAGTGCGCCGAGGTAGGCCTCGACGGTGTCGTGGCTGATGACCTCGTCGTGCTCGGACTCGACGATGGTGACCGGACCACCGAACAGGCCGAGATGGGCCAGCGGCGTCGGCGCCGTGGTGGGGTCACCGGACCGGCGCTCGCCGAGCACCCGATCGAAGCAGTCGTCGGCGTACAGGGCTGGGGCGCGCAGCAGCAGCCGCTCGACGGGCCGCAACGCGCTCAGCAGGATGGAGAGGTAGGCCCCGTAGCTGGCCGCGCACACCCCGATCCGCGTCGGATCGACACCGGGGGTGGACGCGAGCCGGTCGTGGGCCGCCACGACGTCGGCCAGGTTCTGGCGGGGCGTCACCTGCGTGAGCCGGCCGGTGCTGTCCCCGTGGCCACCGAGGTCGATCGCCAGGCACGTCGCGGAATGGTGCTGGGACACAGCCTCGGCCCGCTCGACGTTCGTGGCCCCGCTGCTGCCCAACCCGTGCACGAACAGCACCCCTGCCCCGCTGGGCGCATCGGCGGAGACGAGGGTCCCCGACAGGACGCGCCCGTCGCTGGGGAGGGTCAGTCGCTGGCGGGTGGTCATGGGGTGCTCGCCGGACGGGCGCGCGGTCAGCCGGCTGCCTTCCGGACCAGGTCTGTGAGCGCCTCCTCGACCTCGTCGTTCATGGTCGTGACGGCGTACACGGTCGGCCACATGTCACCGTCGTCGAGGTGCGCCCACTCGTTGAACCCGACCTCCGCGTAGCGCGCCTTGAACTTCGCCGTTCCCTTGAAGAAGACCACGACCTTGCCGTCCCGGGCGTAGGCGGGCATGCCGTACCAGGTCTTGGGGGCCAGGTCGGGCGCGCTGGCACGGACGACGGCGTGCAGGCGCTCGGCTATGGCGCGATCGGCCGGGGGCATCTCGGCGATCCTGTCCAGGCAGTCGCGCTCATCGGCCTGCGCCTTCTTGGCACCCGATCCGCGGCGGGCGGAGGCCTTGAGCTCGGCCGCCCGCGCCTTCATCGCGGCGCGTTCCTCCTCGGTGAACCCGTCGTCAGCCACAGCACTCCTCCTCGCACGGGGATTCTCTGCGCGCCGGCGGCGCCGGCGCTGTGATCGACGGCGACGGCGGTGGGTGGGCGGTCCGAAGTCCGCCCACCCACCGCCGTCAGCCGGGCGCTACTGGACGGTGCCCGACACGCACGAGTAGCTGGTGCCCTGGAACCCGCTGGACTCCAGCGTCGCGCAGTTCGTCCACGGGCCGCGCTTGCCGGTGGCTCGTGCATCGAACGTGACCGTCACGGACTGGGTCACCCCCGGAGTGGACGAGACGCGCAGTTCAGTGGCGGGAGTCGGCAGCGTGCCGACGCCGTCCACGTAGGCGTTGCCGCCGCTGGTGCCGAACTTGTTCTCCGCACCCACGGTGGCGAAGCCGACATCACCGTTGCCGGTGTTGGTCCCGTAGGTGAACGTGACGTCCTCGCCGGGCGTGCCCGCATCGGTCCCGATCCAGATCTGGAACGAGTGCTTGCCGGCCGCCCGGAGTACTCCGGTACGTTCTCGAAGTCCACCACGATCCAGGTGTCGACCCCGTCGGTCAGGGTTCCGACACGCATCGCCCCTCCGGCCCCCGGGTTCAGGTCGGTCCAGAACCCGGCGAGGACGTTGTTCGGCAGCACCGGATCCGGGAGGTTCTGGTTGACGAAGTTGACGTCCGCCCCGGTTCCGCCGCCGATGACGGCGTACCCGTTGCTGACGACGCCCAGGCGCGTCCACGTCTCGCCGCCGAAGCTGAACGCCGGGACGTTGAAGTTGCTGATCGTCTCGTCCGCCACGCCACCGATCGGGGCGATCCCGAACAGCGACAGGGGAAGGTAGCCGGCGGGCGATGTCCCGGCCGCGATGGCGACCTGCGGGGGCTGTGCCGCGGCGATGGTGCCCGAGGCCACGACGGTGTTGCCCGTCGCCGTGCCGCCGACCACGCTGGAGGAGACCAGCTTGAGCGACGGGGGAAGCTGGTCGCGCAGCGAGTAGTCCACGTCAGCGGACGTCGGGTTGGTCGCCGTCACCGTGCAGCTGGTCGTCCCTTGTCGGGCGAGGTCGGTCGGGGCGCAGGCCTTGGTGAAGGTCACCGACGCCTGGCCGCGCACGATCGTGACCGGCATGTGCAGGACCCGGTTGCCGTTCTTCTGGGTCAGGGTGACGGTGCCGAAGCGGGTCTCGCCCAGCGGGACGCGGGATGCGTCGAGCGTGATCGGGATGCTCGCAGTGCCACCTGCACGGACGTTCAGTGAGTTGGGCACCCTGATCTTGAAGTCAGAGGTCCCCGTCGACTCGAGCCGCCACACGGAGTTGGCGTCCAGGACGCTCGTGGCAGTACGCGTCACCGTGACCACCCCGGGCATCTTCGGGTAGTAGATGCTGGGGTAGTTGGCGTTGTACAGCGCAGCGCGGTTGGCCACGAAGTCTGCCCCGGTGGCCGCGAAGGTCAGGCCGGGATTGCCGGCCACGGTGAGGTCCACCCGACCCGAACCGGCGTCGAACGGCGTGAACGGCGTCACCCCGTCCTCCTTGACCAGGCCCGCGGTCCGAGCCGTGGTCATGAGGGCCGACTTGATCTGGCCCGGCGTCCACGTCGGATGCAGGGCCTTGAGCAGCGCACCCGAGCCAGCCACCTGTGGGCTGGACATCGACGTGCCGGCGATTGCCTGGAACAGCTCACCCTGGGGGCCACCGGCGACCTCGACGTGCTGTGGCGAAGCACCCGCGAGGACCTGGACCCCAGGGGCGGTGATGTCGGGCTTGCTGATCCCCAGGGACTGTCCGGGACCACCGCGCGAGCTGAACGACGCCATCACGTCGCCCTGCGCCGACCCCTTCACGCCAGGCGTGATGGTCGCCGCGGCAGAGGCGTTGCCGGCCACGAAGGTCAGCACCTGCTCGCCCTGGCTGAACTGGATGTGGCTGGTCGGGACGAAGTGGTTGTCCGTCTCGAGGTCGGTCACGTTTGCGGCCTGGTTGTACAGGATCATCCCGACCCCACCACCATCCAAGACATTCTTGCCCTTGTCGACCCTGCCGTTGCCCCCGCGCTTGCAGACCACGATCTTGCCGGTCCACGGCCCGGGATTCGGCGGGGCGGACGTGCAGAACGGGTCGCTGGTCGCCACGACGACCGGGGCCGGTCCGACGCCCGCAGTCAGGGAGGTGCCCGACAAGGACAGGGTCGCCCCGGCGTCACCAGTCATCTCGATGGTGTTGACGAACCCCCGGTCGTGCGTGCTGGCAGCCACCGTCGTGACCCAGGGGCCGCGGTGATCGGTCGTGTCCGGGGTCGGACCCGAGTTGCCGGCCGAGGCAGCGACGAAGACCCCGGCGTTGTACGCGTCCAGGAACGCCAGCTCGACCAGGTCGCTGAAGGGGTTCGAGCCGCCGCTGACCGAGAAGTTGATGACGTTCACACCGTTGGTGATGGCGCTCTGGACGGCCGCAGCGGAGTCCGACGAGAAGCATCCCTCGACGCCGCAGACCTTGAAGACCTCGACGTGGGCCCGCGGGGCGATGCCCGACACGGTCCCGCGCGGCTCCCCGAAGATGGTGGCCGCGACACCGCCGTTGCCCGCGGCCGTCGACGCCGTGTGGGTGCCGTGACCATCGTCGTCCCGGGCCGTCGTGAACTCGCCCGGCTGCAGGCCGACCACGGCCTCGTAGGTGGACATGACGCGCTCGGCGCCGATGAGCTTGTTGTTGCACGTGAAGGCGGCGCCCGGGTTGGCGCCGCCGGTGAAGTCGCAGGACCGCGTGCCGTCAGGAGCGGCCGGGGGTGCCGGGTAGGCCTTGCCCGAGGGATCCGGGTCGGCGAAGGACGGGTGCTCGGGCCACACCCCCGAGTCGAGCACGCCCACGATGACGCCCTCCCCGGCCTCCTCCTGGCCACCGAGTGACTCCCAGGCGGAGGTCGCCCCGATGAACGCGGGGCTGGCGTCGGTGTTCACCTTCAGCAGGACGTCCGGGTAGATGGCCTGCACGCCCGGTACGGCCGCGAGTGCGGTCACCTCGTCGGGGGGCAGGACGACGGTCACTGCGTTGAGGACCAGGTCGACGTGGGTGACGGTCTTGGCGTCGCCCACCCGGGCGTTGAGGTCCTTGCGGAACTTGTCCTGCTTCCCGCGCAGGTAGCTGCGGTAGGCCTTCGTGTCCTTGGAGTCCAGGTCCAGCTCGTCCTCGCCGCGGGCCTCGGGGTTCGTGGCGGCCAGGCCGTCCACCCCGCCGGTGTACGCCGCGACGGAGGCGTCGTCGAGCTTGACGACGACGCTGACACGTCCGTCCTTGGTCCGGGCAGCCTTCGCCATGTCGCCCACGATCGTCTCCGTGGGCTGCAGGCCGGTCGCCGAGAACCGGTCCTTGTCAGCGGATTCCACCGCCGTGGCCGGCAACGTCGCGCCGACCATCACCAGCGGGACGCTCAGAAGCAGGACTCGCCGAATCCCTGGACCACTTCTCATTTGGTGCCTTCCTGGAGGGAGGGCCCCTGACGCATCTCGGACGCCTGGGCACTCGGTGGGGTTGGAACCGTGCAGTCGCCCCGCACGCAGGGCTCCGTCGTCGCGAGCCGCACGTTAGGGCACCCAGACCACCAGCACAAGGGTTTCGGCTGACAACAGGTCGCAGCCGGGGCGAGTCGATGCCTCCGGCGAACGGTGCGTGCGGGGGTCGGTTGCTAGGCTGATGGATGCCAGTGAGGAGTTCAGGATGCAGAAGCTCGGCGTGCTGCTGGCGGGGGCGCTCCTACTCCTGGGCGGTTGTGGGGACAGCTCACCCGAGACCACGGACCCGTCCACCGGTCCGGTGACCACCGCCACCCCCGGGGCGTCGCAGTCGACAGCGCCGTCAGAGTCGACAGCGCCGAGCGAGCCGACAGAGTCGAGGAGCCCCCAGCCCGTGACCGCAGCCATCCCGACCGAACCGCTCTACGCCGCCGGCGACATCGAACCGGGCCTTCAGCCGCTCATCGACCAGGCCACCGCTGACCTTGCCGGCCTGCTGGGGGTCGACGCCTCGGACATCACCACGCACGCCGCCGTGCTCGTGACCTGGCCGGATGCCAGTGTGGGCTGCCCGCGCCCGGGCATGAACTACCCCCAGGTCATGACCGATGGATCGATCATCGAGCTGGCGCACGACGGGGTCGTGTACCGCTACCACTCCGGAGGACGGAGCGGACCGTTCCAGTGCCCGACGCCGTTGACGAGGGCCCCAGCGGGCACCGGCGCCGCCTGACGCGGGCTCAGTGGTCGCGGTCCTGGTTCGCACCTCGATGCGAAAGGTGACGCCCAACGCGCATCACAGGGCTGCGCTTCGGTAGGTGGCGCAGTCGTCGAGGTACGTGCTGGTGGCCTTGGTCAGGGACTTGCGGCCGTAGACGCGCAGCACCGCTCGCTTGACCGATTCCTCGTCGTGCAATCCCTCGGCCTCCTGCAACCGCCTCATGAGTGACTGGACCTCGCTGGGCGGCACCTCCCACAGCTGGCGATCGCCGAGCTCGCGCACGACGACCGGCGGGGTCCCGGGCACGTGGACCGTCTTGTCGATCTGGCCCACGATGTCGTCCTGCAGCACCAGGACCCGACCGGAGCGCACGAGCTGAGCCATCGCCTGGTTGAAGGTCCGCTTGATCCGTGACCCCAGGCGCTGGCCGCCGCTGGCCGTCAAGTAGCGGCGGTAGGCCAGGTGCGCGGGCATCGGCCCCTCCGCGCGGACGATCTCCTCGAGCACGTCGGCCAGGCGGTGGATGTCCACCGACTCGACAGGCTCCTGTGCGCCTGCGTCCCACATCGGCAGCGGGGCGAGCCCACTTCCACCGGGGGTCCCACCACCGGGCGCCTCCCCACCGGGCGCCTCCCCATTGGGTGCCTCCCCATTGGGTGCCGCGGGCACCTCGACGGGGTCGGGTGCGGGCGGGGCCGGCGGGGCACTGGCGGCAACCAGGTCGACGACCGGCGCCACGAGATCATCCGAGGGCGCCGGCGAGTCCGCCTCGGTCTCGCCAGCCCCCTCGACCTCACCAGCCTCCGCGGGTTCGTCGCCGGCCTCGGTGGCGGCCTTGCGGTCCCTCTCGTCGAGTCGTGCCCTGGCCTGCTCGAAGGCTTCGAGCACCTGGGCGATCGCGGTGTCCCGGTTGAGCAGCCACATGGGCCACCACACCCGAGCCACGGACGGCCACCCCATCACGTCGACCAGGACCTCGACCGGGAGGACGTCGCGGTCACTCACGGTCCGACGCTGGCGCCAGGCCTCGCCATCGAGCAGCACCGGCAGGATCGGCCGTGCTGGGTCCGCCGGGTCGTGGAGCAGGAGGTCCAGCCGGAAGTCGGACATGCCCACGTCGGTGCTGAGGACCATTCCGCGTTCGCGCAGGGCCGCGGCGATCTCGTCGCGGTGCCGGTCGCTGACCGGGGCCGCCGTCGATGCCTCCGATGGGCTGCCTGCCGTCGAGCTCATCTGCTGGGCGAAGCTGAGGAACTCCTTGAGGTGCTTGACCCCCAGGTAGGCCGACTTCTCCGCGTCCAGATCCCCTGGCTGGAAGCTGCAGAACACGACGTTCTTGCGCCGCGCGCGCGTCACCGCGACGTTGAGCCGGCGCTCGCCCCCGAGGTTCGAGAGTCGGCCGAAGTTGAGCGGAACCCTGCCGTTGGCCTGCTTGGAGAACGCGACCGAGAAGAGGATCACGTCCCGCTCGTCGCCCTGGACCTGCTCGAGTGCCTTGACGAACAGCGCCTCGCCCGGGCCCATGACGCCCTCGTCCATCACGTCCCTGATCCAGGGGTTGCTCTCCGCGATCGCGGTCAGCGTCTCGTCGATCAGATCCCGCTGCTGCTCGTTGAACGTCACGATGCCCAACGAGGGGCGGTGGTCCGCAGCGGCTGCCACCATCGCCAGGACCTCGGCGACGATCGCCTCGGCCTCCTGCGGATTCGTGTTCGGCCGCTCACCGCCCCTGGCCCTGACGTACTGCCCATCCACCGGTCGGAACTCCACGCCCGTCTCGCTCGACAGCAGCGTCGGGGTGGGGAAGCTGCTCAGGGCGCCCTCGTAGTAGGCCCGGTTGCTGAAGGCGATCAGGGCCTCGTCCTGGCTGCGGTAGTGCCAGCTGAGGCGCAGTGTGGGAACGCGGGCGAGCTCGCACTCGCTGAGGATCGACTCCTGGTCCTCGACCTGCTCGTCGACCTCGTCCTCCAGCTCGACGTCCCCCGCTGAGGTGGCCCCCACCCGCTTGCTGGGCGGCATCTGCCGCGAGTCCCCGACGACGACGACTGCCCTGGCCCGGCCCATCGCGCCGATGGCCTCGGGGACGGTGATCTGGGAGGCCTCGTCGAAGATGACCAGGTCGAAGTCCATCACCCCGGGTTCGATGAGGTCGACGACCGCCGACGGGCTGATCAGGGTCACCGGCATGAGCTGCTGGACCGCCCTGCCGTGCTGGCGCAGCAGGGCGCGGGTGCCCAGCAGCTGGCGGGTCTTCTGCAGCTCCCTGGCCAGGCCGCCCGTCGAGCGCCCGGAGAACAGGTCCGTCAGGCTGCCGCCCCGCTGCTCCAGGAGGGCGGCGGGACCGGACGTGACCCACTGCTGGCGAACGGTGCGTTGGGCTGCCGAGTAGGTCCGGACCCGGGTGTCGTGCCCCGCGGAGTCGAAGTGGTCCAACCCGGTCGCGGTGACGCGCTCCCGCAGGGAGGCGGCGGCGACCCCGCGGGTGAAGGCCTCCTCGACCTGGTCGATGGGCTGGCGCCCGTCGAGCAGGGCTGCACGCAGGTCATCCAGGCCGGCGGTCCGCAGGCACTCGAGATGCGCGGCGAGGGTGGTCCATCGCTGGAGTCCGAGCAGGCGCGCATGGGTGATCTCGTCGGTCCACCGGGCCCTGTGGTGCAGGACGGTCGCGACCAGCCCTCGGCCCGCCCGCCACGCGTCCAGGTCATCGACGGAGACCGCCAGCCGGTCGACCACGTCCGACCACGCGATCGCCAGCTCGGCCAGCGCGGCCCGGTTGCGGGCCAGGGCCCCGTTGCGGACCAGCGCGCGCAGGGTGGCCACCCACTCGGTTCCCGGCCGAAGCGGATCCGTCACGCCCTCGAGCTGCCCGAACTGGGCGCGCACGGCATCGACGGCCCCCGCAGCGAACGGGTTCCACCCGGCCGGGAGGGTCGTACCCGGCACCTGAGCGAGGCCGTGGCAGATGTAGCGGTCGGCCTGCTGCATCTGGATCAGGACGTCCAGGTGCGGGCCGAACGCGACCGGGTCGTCGAGGGAACCCGCAGGCGCGAACGGCGCGACCGGCGCGACGGCAGCCTGACGGCGGGACTTGCGGGTGAACGCCATCCCGGTACCGGCCGCATCGAGGTCGGCCTTGACCTCCTCGAGGTCGAGGCGCAGGACATCCGGGGAGAAGCCCCGCAACGACGGTTGCCACTGCTCCACGATGGTCCGTGCCTGCTCCAGCGCCTGCCGCCACCGCTGGCCCCACGCAGGATCGAGCACCGAGTCGAGCATCTCCGACACCGGGATGCCCGGATCCGAGGCCGCAGCCAGATCGCGGAACTGCTCGGTGCCGATGACCGCACCCAGCGCGTCGCGAAGCGCCGGCTCGCACCCGTCGGCCCATGCGCACGCCCCCAGGAGACGTTCCAGTGCTGCTCCGGTGCCGGTGAGGTCGATCCGGTCCACGGGTTGCGCGCCGGCCAGTCGCCAGGGGTGGTCGGCCCACACGGCAGCCGCGGACGCAACCGGCTGGAGGTCGCGCAGGGCCTGCGTGACCTCGTCGACGGTGGCCCGGTCGCGTGCCACGAGCTCGTCGGGCACGTCGATGGTCGGTCCCTCGCCCAGGGCGAGGAGGCGATCCCGGGCGCTGTAGGCCGAGAGCCCTGCCTCGTTGGTGGCGTGCAGGTCGGCCGGGTACTTGCCCAGCTGGAACCTGGCGTTGCGCAGCTGCCGTTGCGCGGTCTCCATGGCGATCGAGTCGGCCTGGATCCGGGCCTTGAGGGAGGCCTTCAGCTGATCCCGGACCTGGGCTGCGCTGGACCCCTCGTGATGCAGGTTGAGGGCGAAGGGCTCCAGTCCCGAGGCGTTGAGCCGCCGCTGCACGACCGACAGCGCGGTCTGCTTCTCCGCGACGAACATGACCGTCAGCCCCGCGGAGACCGCCTCGGCGATCATGTTCGTGATCGTCTGGGACTTGCCGGTCCCGGGTGGGCCCTGCAGGACGAAGGTGCGGCCCTGCCTGGCCCAGGCCACCGCCTCGAGCTGTGCGGCGTCAGCGGGAACGGGTACCGAGAGGGCCTCCAGATCAGGAGCGGTCGCCGTTGCTGCCGCGGGGTCCTCGAACGGGTCGGTGGGCGTGTGCACCAGATGGTTGACCAGCGGATTGGCCATGAAGGTCTCGGCGTGCAGGTTCAGGTCCTGCCACATGCGGAAGGACGCGAGGTCCAACAGGGCGAGCCGACCCTCATGGCTCACGGAGAAGGGCAGGCCCGCCTGCGCGACGGCCGTGCGCACGGCTGAGAGCACGTGCGCGACGTCGATGCCGGCCTTGTCCGTCTGCGGCTCGACGAGCTCGGGGATCTCCAGGTCGTGCTCACGTCGCAACCACTCGATCAGGGCGTAGTTCGGGGCCACGTGCGAGGACGTGTCCAGGGACAGGGTGAGCGATCGAGATCGGGGCCGCGCCTGGAGGCGGACCGGGACCAGGATGAGGGGAGCATCGTGGACGGTGGCCTTGTCCGGCCACCTGAGCAGGCCGATCGTGAGGAACAGCGGGTTCATGCCCTTCTCGTCGCGGGTCTGCTTGGCCTTGCGGCTCATCGAGCGCAGCTCGCTGAAGAACTTCGGTGGGCTGATCGGGCCGGATGACGACGCGGTCGTCCCGAACCGTTGCACGAACAGCTTGCGCTGCCCCAGCAGCTGGAGGAGCTCGTCGTCGTCGAGCAGGGCTGCGTTCGGTCGCTCCTGGCTGATGAAGATCTCGGGCAGGTCGAACCCGCTGAGCACATCGAACTCACGGTCCATGTGCAGCTGGTCCTCGAGGTGGCTCGAGCCCCTGCTCGGGAAGGACCAGCGGCTGGGCACTCGGGCCATTGCGCAGGTTGAGCAGGGCGGAGGTCGCGTTGAGGGTGAGCAGCGCGCCCTTCCACGTGCGGATCCGGGGCGGATGCGGGTCCACGAATCGGCTCGCGCCCTCGGGGGAGGCAAGCGGCTCGGGCCGGACCACGGCGGCCTCTGGAGCGGCCCCGGGGCGGTACTCGATGATCTCCACTGCGCCGTCGGGTCGATCGTTGACGGAGGGCAACGGGGAGATCCCGGCGCGACGGGCGGCCACCACGTCGATGAGGCGGAAGGCTCCAGGACCTGGAGGGCAGGTGGACAGGCGGCGCAGTGCCTCGACTCGGGCGGCCTCCGCGGGGACGGACTCCTGGCCGCACAGGACGGTGGTCTCGATGACCCCGAGGAATCCCAGGTCGATCAGGCGTGCGGCGTGGGCGAGGTCGTCGATGTAGGGCCGATCGGGGTGCCAGTCGGCGCTGCCACGGGAGCTTGCGAACGGATCCTGTCGCCAGTACCCCACGAAGATGTGACCGGGGATGCCGATCAGGACCGGCATCATGCCGACATGCTCCAGCGTCGCCGCCAGGAGCACCGTGGTATCCATGCAGGTTCCCAGGCCCCCTCGGGCGACCATGCCGTGGTCCCGGATGCGCTGCCCCTCGCGCGAGTAGTCCCATCCCGGCGGAGGTTCCGAGTAGCTGATCCCGCGCCGGCGCAGCGCCTCGTAGACAGCGGTGACGGTCGCCTCGGCCTCGGCCGTGGCAGCCGCAGGATCGGACAGCTGGAAGGCGTGGAAGCTCCCGTCGCCGGTCAGCGACGCCTTGAGCCCGGAGGCTTCGCGGGCGACCACCGCGACCTCGGGGTGGTTGGGCCGGACGAAGCTCGTGAGCAGGGAGAACGCGATCGGTGTGCGCGTCGCCAGCTGGTGCTCGACGATCGCCAGATCTGCCCGCAGCCCTGCCGCCTCGACGGATGGATCCGCTGGGCCACGCTCCCCCTCAGGAAGGCCGTTCAGCTGGTCGACCAGGCTGTTGTAGGTGGCGACCAGGCCGCTGAGGCGCGGGTCACCATTCCAGCTGAAGAGGTCGCGCGGCTGGATGTCGACGTCGCGGACGAGGGTGTCGAGAACCCGCGCCTGGGGACCGGACACATCCTCGAGGGTCAGCGTGCAGGTGACGCCACGACGCTCGTCCAGCCGAACCATGTAGGCCGCCGAGAGTCCCAGGTGCGCGGACGGGAGATCATCCGTGACGCCTGCGATCACCGGGCCCTCGTGGACGACCCGTGACGCCACCTCGACGTCCCCGTCCGTCAGCCGGGCCGTGACCCGCACCCTGGCCAGCGAGTCGGACGAGGTGATCTCGATGCCGCTGATCTGGGGGATCCGGGCGTGGCTGGCCGCCCAGTACCAGTCACCGATGATGTCGGCGGAGATCCGGGCGTCGACGGGCGAGAGGTCACCGTCGGCGGGCTCTGGTTGGGCTGGGGCGGTCGTCGTCCCCGGAGGCGCATCAGGGGTCTGGTCGGCTTCGACACGCTCGACGGGGGCCGGGGTCGCATGCTGCTCGCTCACAGGGCGAGGATCGTCGATTTCACTCCCCCACGCCACCCGCGCCGCCCATGCCAGCGCCATTGTGGGAGGTGGTGTTGTTCGGCCCCGACCGCGGCCGCCGACGCTCGATCAGATCCCGCGACGCGAGATACTTGGCGTGCGGGGAGTCCGTGCTGGGCGTGCTGGCCTGGCCGACGGTGGATCACGCCGCATCGGCAAGGGGACGGAGGAGTGATGGCGAGTCTCGTGAACGTGGCAGTGTCGGTCCTGGGTGCTGCGGGGATCCTGGTCGCAGGCCTCGCCCCCGCGAACGGGGAGCAGCTACCCCTGCCCGTGCCGACCGTGAGCATCGCCCAGGACGTGCCTGCGACGGGAGTCGACCTCACGTCGAAGTCCGGGCGATACGTCATCTCGGGCAACGCCCTGTACGACCGGCAGGCGAAGAGAACCGTCAAGCGGTTCTCGGGCGTTGTCCGGTCGCTCACCGACGACGGGCGGTACGTGACCTACATCCTCGACGGCAAGGGGAGCAGCATCACCAAGCCCATCATGGGCAACGTCCAGCGCACCGTGAAGGTCTACGACAGGAAGACGGGACGAACCCGCACCGCCACGACGACGAGCTCGGGACGCACGCTGCGTCCCGCCTGGCGGACCACCTGCACGGCGGACAACGACCTGTGTGCGGAAGGCGCGAGCATCGACCAGGCGCCACAGCTCCAGGGCGGACACATGTCCGGCAACGGCCATTACGTCGTGTTCTGCGCCAACTACGCCCGCCGAGACCGAGTTGACCTCTACATCAAGAACTGGCGCACGAAGAAGTTGAGCGTCGTGCGCGGCGCCTGCTCATTCGACCGCGACGCCGACGCAGGCGGTGACATCGTCCAGCCTCCGCTCATCTCGGAGAATGGCAGCACCATCCTGCTCGACGGTCCTCGGGCCTACGGCGAGGTTGGTGTGGGCACCTGGGGTCCGAGCAGGGCACTGCTGAACCGCAAGCGACTCGTGGAGGTCGGGGGCATCACCCCCACGATGACGCACGACGGCCAGACCATCAGCGTGAAGGGCCCGTTCCGCAGCGACACCTACTGGGGAGAGGACCCACTTCCCGTGACGTGGTACGGCGTGCAATCAGGCGCCAGCACGCCCGCGAGCCCACCTGGCCTGCAGCTCGACATGCGCAACGCCTCACGGCGTGGGCGCTACTTCGTGCAGCTCGTCTACCAGGGTCAGGCGCAGCCGGCCCTCACCATCACGGACCGCACCCTGGCCACCACGTACGACCTGGGCGCCGCGCTCAACGCTGCCGGGTTCCTCCCCCGGTACACGGCCAGCCCGGTGCTCAGCGGCGATGGCAAGGTCGTGTTCGCCCCGACCGAACAGGGGTGGGTCAGCATCAGCTGGACGCCGTAGGACCGACTCGACGCAGCGGGGTCAGCCCTTCTGCGCCGCCGGCTGCGCGCTGACCGGCGGTGGCCTCAGCAGGGCACCGGTGCGCGACAGCTGGAACGTGCGCACCGCGACGGTGGCCCAGGCCAGCAGCAGGCCGGCGTACAGGGCGACAGCCACGACCCGGAAGGCCGTCAGGTCCGTGTGCGCGGCCAGCTGGCTGGTCCCGGTCACGCACGTGCCGACGGGGAACGTGAAGGACCACCACGTCAGCGCGAAGCCCATGTTGCGCCGGTGCGCCCGGATCGTCAGGGCCGCAGCCATCGCCATCCACAGCAGCATGAACCCGAACATCGGCACGCCGTAGACCACCGCGAAGGCATCCAGCGCCGTCGACAGCGGCGGCGGGACCGCACCCAGGGCGGCAGTGCCCAGGGCCCCGGCCGCGGTGATCGACTGCCCGACCGGCCCCAGCACGATCCACAGCGTCGGCACGCGCGCCGACCCCGAGCTGCCGAAGTGCGCCAGACGACTCCAGATCAGGGTGATGATGATCAGGGCCGGCACCAGGCTCATCCCGAAGCACGCGTAGCAGAACAGCAGCAGGGTCTCGCGCAGCTCACCGGCCGCCACGTGCGGCACCAGAAGCGCGCCGACCGCGGCGGACACCATGGGCGGGACCACCGGCATCAGCCACCCGCCGAACGCGCCGTCGTGGCGCACCTCCAGCCGGGTGAACAGGCGGTAGGGAACCAGCACCGCCGTGAGGAACCCCAGCACGGTACCGATGCTCCACAGCACCGCGGCCACCCCCACCGCGAGGGACTGCCCCAGGTACTGGGACCCGACCAGGACGGTCGAGGAGGCGACCGTCATCAGGGCCATCGGCGGGGCGCCGAAGAACTGGATCGCGACGACGTCATCGGCGATGGCCCGGAAGTTCTCGGGATGCCGGTGCCAGTTCAGCGGCATGAAGATCAGCAGCCCGACCAGCAGCACCACGGCCAGCGCCCATGCCGCGGTCGTCAACAGCTCCGGGACGCCGATGGGCAGCGTCTTGCCCGCCACGGCGACGATGCCGGTGCCCATGACCGAGGCGAACCAGTTCGGCCCCACGATGACCCGGCCCTCGATCGGGCTTCCCAGGATGCCGCCCAATCCAGCGAGCCAACTGCGCTGCTCTGTCCCTGCCACGGCAGGAACGCTACGGCTGTGGCCGGCGCGGTGCGCGCCCACTCCCCCAGGACCCGGCCCACTGGGGTCGGCCCCCGGGCCACGAGGCGACGGGGCATCGCCCGTCGGCGACGCCCCGTCGCGCTATCGGATGCTGATCCAGCGGGCCACCGACGGGACACCGCCGGTGCTGAGCACCGTGAGCATGTACGGCCCAGGTGGCAGCAGCGCCGGGTTGCTCGGGATGGTGGCACGGCGGGTGGCGCCCGAGCCCGTGATCGGCAGGTCCACCAGGCGCATGTTGGTGTCCGTCTGGTGGGTGCTGGAGCCGGGACTCGTCAGCGAGGCCGCCACCACGTCGCCGGCCACCCCGAGGTCGAAGGACTCGCCGAACGTGGCCTCCTCGCCGGTGGACACCGAGGTGACCCCTGGGCGGGGGACGCCGGGCTGGGCGTACTCCGGTGTGTAGATCGAGATGCGCAGCTCGAAGGAGTTGTCGGCCGGGTTCGACCCGAACACCGCGACCCTGCCGTCCGGCAGGAGCAGCGCGGCCGAGTGGTAGTTGCGCCCGATCGGGTCGGCGGCAGCACGGGTCCACGTGCCGTCCGCGGGCCGGTAGATCGCCGCGTCGTACACGTTGCCGCCGCGCGGGGTCGAGCCGCCGTTGGAGGCCAGGACCGTACGGTTGGGCAGGGTCGTGAGGTTCAGGTACTGCCGACCGGCACCAGGGAGGTCCGCAGCAGGCACGTAGCGCGGGAGGGCGTCGTTCATGTTCACGATGTCTGCCCTGCTCGTCGCCCCGCCGTTGTCCGTCGACCCGCCTCCCACGATCAGGAACGTCTGGTTCTGGGCGGGCGGCAGCAGCACCGAGCCGGACTGGTCGCGCAGCTCCTTGTCCCGCAGCCCGGGGATGTCACCCACCGCTCCGGTGCGCCAGTCGAGGATCTGGGCCCCGGTCGGGGCGTTCCACTTCTGCGCCCCGAACGTGTGGCCGCCGGTGTAGAACATCCGGCCGTCCGCGAGCAGGAACATGTGCGGATAGGTCCCCCAGTTCTGGCCGGTCTGCAGCACCTCGGCGCTCGACAGCCAGGCGCCGCGGGAGGCCTCGAACATCTCGGTGTTCCAGCTGGACCCATCGCCGCGCTCGGAGTAGCCACCCGCCGCCCAGACGCTGCCGCTCTCGAGCTTGGTCAGCGTCGGGTACCAGTGGCCCTCCTGCATGTCGTTGGTGCGGGTGAACAGGTTCGTCGCCGGGTCGAACACGTAGGCGAACTTCGCCCCCAGGTAGGCGGTCCCGCCGTTCACGCCGGGGTAGGCGGTCGTGCCACCAGCGACCAGGACCCGCCCGTCGGCGAGGGTGACGTGGCCGGAGCAGAACAGGTCACCCGGCGTGGGCACGGCCAGGAAGGTGTCGTTCGCGGGGTTCCACACCACGGTCCTGAACGTGCCCGCAGCGAACGCGTCCGGATCGTTGCCGGAACCGGCGATCAGCAGCACGCGACCGTCACGCAGCAGGGTGCCGTGCAGCGCCCGAACGGGCATCTGGACCGGCAGCACCCGCCACGATCCGGGTCCGATCGGCGGGCTGGTGTTCGGCGCTGGGGTGATCGGCGCTGGGGTGCTCGGGGTCGGCGACGGAGTGCTCGTGCTCGGCGGTGCTGCGGACGGCACGGGGCTGGATTGGGTGGTGGTCGGCGAGGCTGCGGTCGCAGGCGGCCCCGGGCCTGCACCTGCGGCCGTGCCGGTGCCGGGCGTGGATCGTCGTCCCTGGCACCGGTGCAGGCGCCGGCCGCACCCATGCGCTCGCACGCAGCGTGGACGTGGCCCTCGTCCGGACCATGATGGACTGGGATCCACGGGCGAGGGTCCGCGCTGCGGTCCCCCTGCGCACCGTCAGGGTCGTCGTGCGCCTCGCCTTGGATGGCGTGCGGTAGACGAGGGTCACGCGCTTCGCGTTCGTCGTGACCGTGACCCGTACCTTGCCCGAGTCCAGCTGGTGGGTGGTACCGGTCAGGGCGGCGGCCGGCCGACCGGCCACGGCGACCGGCACCCACGCGCTGCCCGCCAGGGCCGCGGTGGCCTGCGCCCGGACCTTGAGCGAGCGGGTGCCGCGCGGCAGGTCGCGGGAAGCCACGCCCCTGCGGACCGTGAGGGTCAGGACTCGCTGCGTGCGCGCCGACGTCCGGTAGGCGACCGTGACCGTCCTGGCATTCGACGCGGCGGTGAACCGCACCCTGCCCGAGGCCAGCTTGAGCGCCGATGCAGCCAGCGTGGCCGTCGGCACGGTCGTCGTGGAGGCGGTCGTGGGTGCTGCGGGCGCGGGCGCCGCTGCTGCGGGCGCGGGCGCTGGCGCGGCGGGCGCGGCCGGGGCGGGTGCCGACGGCGCCGGTGGGGCGGGGGCGGGCGGAACCGGCGCCGGTGGGGCGGGCGCCGGCGGGGCGGGCGTGGGCGCCGGGTTCGGCGGCGCGGGCCCGGCGAAGTCGATGGTCACGTCCGCGGGCCCCGTGCGTCCCGAGGGCCCGCCCCACGTGCGGACCCATTCCTCGTCCAGGACGTGGGCCTCGATCGCGTACGGGCGCCCGTCGTCGGGCAGGGTGTAGGTGCGGGTCCCGGGCAGGTCGTAGGCACCGTCGCGGGTCGTCATCCGGTTGACGACCGTCCAGGAGCCGGTCCAGGTGCCATCCAGGCGGGTGCCGCTGCTCGGCGCCATCGCCTCGTACAGCAGGATCTTGCCCTCACCGTTCTGCGGGGTCTGCTCGGTGAAGGACGGGTGGTAGAGCCACCATTCGACCTTCACGATGTTCCCCCGACCCGGCGTGACCTGCTGGGCGGTCGCCTGGAGCGCCACGCTGCCCGACAGCACGGCGCCCGAGGCAGGCTGGATCAGGCGCACGGCGTTGCACTGGGTGCCCCAGGGGCAGGGCGCCGCCTCGGCCCGACCGAGCGGGAGGAGCATGAACGCGGCAAGCAGGACTGCCAGGACAACAGGGATGGGCGTGCGCCAACCACGATGCGCGTTCATGCCCCCAACTACCCGGTGCCCCCGGTGGCATACCCCGCGCGCTCCGACGCGCGAGGCCGCAAGTCGGGTGTCGAGATCGCTGCGATGTAAAACACCCTTGACATGGCGTCAGCCGCGCTTTACATTGGTCGTGTCAAGAACTTTTGACATCACTTCTGCGGAAGGAGCCCGACATGTCGTTCGAGGAGAAGACGACGTGGGTCAGCGTCGTGATCGGCGTCCTGGTGCCCGTCGTGTACTTCGCCACCGTGCTGCCCCAGCTCACCGACACCGCGGCGGCCGACATCGCCTACCAGAAGCCGCTGATCGTCGCCGTCATCGCATCGATCATCCTGACCATCCTGGGCACCATCGCCATGGCGATCGCCACCGCGGTGGGCGCCGAGATCACCGGGACCGGGTCGGTCGATGACATCGACCGCAAGGACGAGCGCGACGTCAGCATCGGCCGGCGTGGTGACGTGGTCGGGTACTACGTGGCCTCCACCGGGGCCGTGGCCGCGCTGATCCTGGCAATGGTCGAGAGCGACTACTTCTGGATCGCGAACACGCTCTACCTGTCGTTCGCGGTCGCCGGGCTGGTCGCGGGGATCGTGAAGCTGCGCGCCTACCGTCGGGGCTTCTGATGGTCCGGCCCACCCGCGTCACCAACCGGATCCGCGCCCTGCGGTTCGCCGGGGGCGAGATGACCCAGGCCGACCTCGCCGACCGGGTCGGCGTGACCCGCCAGACCATCATCGCGATCGAGCAGGGCCGCTACTCCCCCTCGCTGGAGGTGGCGTTCCGGATCGCCCACGCGCTCGGCGCCCCCCTCGACGAGGTCTTCGACTACCCCGAGGACGAGTCATGAGCACATCGCCCACCCAGCGGCCGACGGCCGCGGACACCCCGACCCCCGAGAGGAACCCCTCATGAACGCCCACCCCCGTGTCCTGATCCTGGGCGCCACCGGCCGGACCGGCAGCCGCGCGCTCACCCAGCTGCTGGAGCGTGGCGTGCCCGTACGGGCGATCGTCCGCTCGGCCGACCGGCTGCCCGCGGGATCGGCCGACAACCCACTGCTCGACGTGGTCGAGGCCGACCTGCTCGAGCTGCCGCCCGAGGTGCTCACCGAGCACCTCGCCGACTGCGACACGGTCATCTCGTGCCTGGGTCACCCGATCAGCGTGCGCGGGGTGCTCGGGCCGCCGCACTTCCTGGTCACGCGAGCGCTGCGCCTGGTGCGCACCGCGGTCGACGCACGGCAACCGGCGGCTCCGGTGCGCCTGATCCTCATGAGCAGCGTGTCCGTGCACCGGCCCGGGTGACGCCGACGCACGCAGGGGTCGCGGCCAGCGCGCCTACCTCTGGGCGCTGGGTCGGATCGTGCCGCCCGTGCGCGACAACCAGGGGGCCGCGGACCTCCTGGCCCACGAGGTCGGCCCCGACGATCCACATGTGCAGTGGGTCGTCGTGCGGCCGGACACCCTGACCGACGGCGAGGTCGCCGAGTACCGCGTGCACGAGGCCCTCGTCTCCAGCATCTTCCGGCCGGACAGCACCCGGATGTCCGAGGTTGCCCACTTCATGTGCGAGCTGGCCACCGACGACGCCACCTGGCAGCGCTGGCGCGGCCGGATGCCGGTGATCGTCGACGCCGTCCCGACCGCCTGATCCCTCCGGGCAACGAGTCGATGGGGCATGATCCACAGGGACCGGGTCGTCGCGGCCGGCAGGTGCCGGGACAGCCGCTCGCGCCCACGACCCGAGGAGTACCGATGACCTCCACATCCGAGGACCTGGCCGGCGTCTACCGGGACCTGCACGCGCACCCGGAGCTGGGGTTCGCCGAGCACCGGACGGCCGGGATCGTGGCCGAGCGGTTGTCCCGGTTCGGGTTCGAGGTGTCCACCGGGGTGGGTCGCACCGGGGTGGTGGGGATCCTGCGCAACGGCGCCGGGCCCACCGCACTGCTGCGCGCGGACATGGACGGCCTGCCCGTGGCCGAGGCCACTGGCCTGCCCTACGCCAGCACCGACCTGGCCCCCGGCGAGGCCGGGGAGGTCCCGGTGATGCACGCCTGCGGCCATGACATGCACGTCACCGCCCTGCTCGGTGCCGCCGAGCGGCTGGCCGGCGACACCGGGGCGTGGGCCGGCACCCTGATGGTGGTGTTCCAACCGGCCGAGGAGCTCGGGGCGGGGGCCCAGGCGATGCTCGACGACGGCCTGTACGAACGCTTCGGGCGCCCCGACGTGGTCCTCGGCCAGCACGTGGCCCCGATCCCGGCCGGGGTGATCGGGCTGCGCTCCGGGCCGGCGTTCGCCGCCGCCGACTCGCTGCGCATCGTGCTGCATGGCCGCGGGGCGCACGGGTCGCGCCCGGAGGCGTCGGTCGACCCGGTGGTCATGGCTGCCGCCACCGTCATGCGCCTGCAGGCGGTGGTCTCCCGTGAGGTCGCCGGCAGCGAGACCGCGGTGCTCACCGTCGGGGTGATGCGGGCCGGGACCGCGGTGAACATCATCCCCGACCACGCCGAGCTGCTGGTCAACGTCCGCACGTTCAGCACGGATGTCCGCGACCGGGTCGTGGCGGCGATCGGCCGGGTCGCCCGCGCCGAGGCCGCCGCATCCGGCGCCCCGAGGCCCCCCGACGTGGAGGTCACCTCGTCGTTCCCCGCCGTCTCCAACGACCCGGCCGCCGTCGACCGGACCCGCCCAGCCCTGCAGGCCATCGGAGCCGTGGTGGTCGACCCGGGGCCGGTGACCGGCAGCGAGGACGTGGGGCTGCTGGCGATCGCCGCCGGGGTACCGTGCGTCTACTGGCTGCTCGGCGGGGCGGATCCCGCACTGTTCGAGGGGGCGGCGGACGTCGCGGAGATCGCGGTGCGCGCCGCGGCACTGCCCTCGAACCACTCCCCGCTGTTCGCACCGGTCATCGAACCCACGCTCACCCTCGGCGTCAACGCCCTGGTGGCCGCAGCCCACACCTGGCTGCCGCGCGCCGGAGGCCAGTGATCTGACACCCCTGCACCCCCCGTTCTCCGGGCGGGTCAGGACAGGCGCACCAGGTCGCGCACGTCATCGTCGGGGAGCACGTCGGCCACTGCGGAGACCTCGAGCTCCAGCAGGTCGACGACGCCGCCGTAGGCGCTGAGGAACGCGGTGTCCGACGCGTCGCGCCCTGTCGCCACCCGCAGCAGCGTCCCCCGCGGAGCCAGCGTGGTCGCGTCCACGACGTACCAGTCCCCGTCGATGTGGGCCTCGGCCACCGCGTGGAAGTCCATCGGGTCCAGACCGGGGGCGTACACGCTGACCACGCGCGCTGGTACGTGCAGCGCGCGGAGCAGGGCGACGACCAGGTGCGCGTAGTCCCGGCACACGCCCTGGCGGGCAAGGAGGGTCCGCACGGCCCCGTCGGTCGGCAGGCTCGAGCCGGGGACGTAGGTCAGTCGCGTCCCGACCCACGAGCTGACCGCGGCCAGCAGGTCGGCACCGGCGAGCCCGGAGAACTCCGCGCGGGCCGTCGGGGCCAGCGAGTCGGACTCGCAGTACCGGCTCGGGCGCAGGTACCGCAGCAGGTCGGCCTCCGTCGTGACCGGCTCGGCGCCGGCACCCGTCACCTGCGCCGAGAAGTCCAGGGACATGATCCCGGGCATGGCCTCGACGACGTGGATCCGGGTGCCGTGCTCCGCCGCCACCGAGCGCACGTCGAGGGGGCTACCCGCGAGGCGCACCTCGAGCGACTCGGTCCCGACGTGGCCCTCGGCCGGGGTCACCTGGAAGGCGACCCGAGCGGACTCGACGATCTCGACGACGATCCGAGCTGATGCGATGCGGTGCATGCCCTGATTCTGCTGCCCCGCCACGACATGCGGTGGTCGTCGCAGCACGGACGGTGGCCCTAGGTCGCCCAGGAACCGACGGGCAGGATCGGATCGCGGACCCAGGCGAACTCGAGGGGGCCGTCCGGTTCCCTGCGCTCGGAGACCACCTGCCAGGTCTCCCCGCAGTCCGCGCACTGCCAGATCATCGCCAGGTCCGGGAGGTGGAGGTACCCCGGGACCGAGCAGCGGTGCTCCGCGGAGTCCGGTGCGGTCATCCCCGCCCCCGGGCGGGTCCGCTCCGCGTTCGAGATCGTGTCCATGACCCGACGCTAGGGGCACCAGGTTGGTGCTGCGTTACGCGCAATCGCCTGCTGTGTAACGGAATCGGGCGGGTCAGTCGTTGCCGGGCGGGCGGACACCAAGGGTGTAGCGCACCTGTTGGTGCATCACGAAGCCACCGGCGGGGTGGGCGGCGGGGGCCAGCCGGCGTTCCGCCTCGGCCTGCACTGCAGGGCGCTCCGATTCGGGCACGGCCCGCCACATCGCCAGCTGCCCGGTCGAGAGGCTGAAGGCCCGCCAGTGGTCAGCGTCCGCGAAGTGCACCGCCAGGTCGGTCACGAGGGTGCGCACGTGGGTGAACCCGGCCTCGGCCACCAGTTCCGCCATCCCGGTGTCGGACGCGAACGGCCCACGCGCCCCGCTCGTGCGGGCGTCAAGCATGGCCGGCGGCAGGTAGGGGGTGAACACGTCGTCGACGTCCCGCCACACCTCGTCCTGCGAACCGAACGTGCTCACCCCGAGCCGGCCACCGGCGGCCAGGGCCGACCGCCAGGCCGCGAGCGCCGCGCGGGGGTCGGGCAGGAAGAACAGCACGAGGGACGAGCCCAGGACGTCGAAGGCTCCTGGGGGCAGGTCAGGGGATTGCGCGTCACCCACCGACAGCTCGACGTGGGCCATGCCCTCCGAGGCGACGGCATCCTCGACGGCCGCGATCATCGCCGGCGACGCATCCAGCCCCACCGCCCGGCCCCGAGCGCCGACGGCCCGGGCCGCGGGCAGCAGGAAGGCCCCCTTGCCGCACCCGAGATCGGCAACCCGCTCACCCGGTGCGGGCGCCAGCGCGTCCAGCAGGCCCAGGGCGATCGGCGCGAAGAACTCCACCCCGACCGCGTCATAGCTGTCGGCAAGGTCATCGAACAGCCGCGCATTGCGGACCATCGGGTCGACGCGCGCTGCCGGGAGCTCGGACTGGGTCATCGCCCATTGTGGACTGCACCACGGTCGGCCCGTCAAGGTCGACGCTCTCGCTGCCCCCCGGTCATCCGGTCGTGAGGTCGCGGCGGTGGAAGGTCACGAGGCCGGCGAGGGCCAGGACGGCGCCGATCGCGGTCATGGCGCAGCCCGAGGTCGCGGCCCAGGGTTCGGCCGGGACCATGGCGAGGTGGGTGAACGGCGACAGGTCCAGGGCCCACCGCGGCCAGTCCAGGGCCGGGCCCACCATCGACAGCACGAGGCTGACCACGGTCAGCGCCACGGGCAGCGCGACGGTGAGCCGGGGGGCCAGGCCGAAGGTCGCGATCGCCAGGCCGGCGGTGAGCACGACGACGGGCAGCAGGTTCAGGGTCGAGCGGATCGCGTCCCACCAGCTGATCTCCGCCGCGCCGGCCGCGGCCGCACCCGCCCAGAGGGCCGCGCCCCCCACCAGGATGAGCAGGAGCCCGCCGAGCAGCGACAGCAGGGCGTGCCCGCCGAGCCAGCGCAGCCGGGTGACGGGCCGGGCGAGGATCGCCTCGAGCCGGCCGGACTCCTCCTCGGCCCGCGTGGCCCCGAAGCGCCAGGCGACCTGGAGTGCGCACGACGGCGGGTCTCGACGGCATCCGCGCCCGCACCTTCCACGCTAGCCGGGCGCTGCTGCGCCCGGAAGGGCCCGAGGTCCCGCGGATCGCCCGCCGAGCTGGGCGTCCGCAGGTGCGCCGCGCCCGCCCCGACGCGTCGTCACAGGGTGGGCGACGTGCCCTGCTCGCCACCCGCGGACTGGTCGTCGTCGGACTGGTCGTCGTCGGACTCGTCGCCCGCGGACTCGTCGTCGTCGGGGTCGTCGAGGTCGTTGTCGTGGTCGTCGTGGCGGTCGGAGAGGTCCTTGCTGTCTGGCCCGTGGTGGCCCTTCGTCGAGTCCTCTGCGTCGTGGTCGCGCTCGACCTGGTCCTCGGAGTCCACGTCGTCGTCACCCCGGTCGCCGTAGCAGCTGTCGTCGTCGTCCTCACCGTCGACCTCATCGTCGCCGGCCCCGCCGCGAAGGTAGTCCGAGCCGGGGCCGCCGAGCAGCGCGTCGTCACCCCGATCGCCGTAGGCACGGTCGTCGCCGCCGTCGCCATCGATCTCGTCCTGGCCGCGACCCCCCCAGATCCGGTCGTCGTCGTCGCCGCCGATCAGGTCGTCGTCGCCGGAGTCGCCGTACTCGCGGTCGTCGCCGGCACCACCGTTGAGGTCGTCGTCCCCCACCCCGCCGTGCAGCCGATCACGGCCGCCCAGACCGAAGACCGTGTCCCGACCCGCGCCTGCGTAGACGATGTCGACCCCGTCGGTCCCGCAGACCAGGTCGTCCCCGCCGCGGGCATGCACCGTGTGCCGACCACTGCCCAGCACGACGATCACGTCGTTGCCCTTCGTCCCGCGGATGTGGCGAGCCGGGGACGCGATCGTCGCCGACTGGCCGGCGCAGGTGTACTGCCCCGGCGGGTCGGCCGGACCCTCGCCCGCTCCGGGGGACGCGGCCGCTGCCAGCGGGACCGCACCCAGCCCAGCCAGTCCCAGGACGCACGCGGTGGCCATGGTGCGGCGGATGATCGACATGCGGCCTCCTGGACGGTGATGTGCACGGTGCATCGGGTGCCCAGTGACCCGGGCGGAGACGTTTCACCTGACCGGACCACCCCGGCCAGGTCACGGCCCACGGTGCGCAGGTGCTCCGACGCTCCTCGACACCGACCTGCGCCGGGGCGCACGGGGTCGTTCAGCCCTCGCGGAGCGCCTCGAGCAGCAGCAGGGGCACCTGCTCGGTGCCGACCTCGGCCTCAACCACGTTGCGCGCGGGTGCCGGCACGAGGACGGCGATCGACACGTTGTCGGTCGTCGTGGTCAGCAGTGAGCCGTGATAGGTCACGATGTCGCCGTCGTGGCCGAGGAGGAGCTCCCCGTCCTGCATCATCCGGACGGTGCCCAGCCCGTACCAGTCGTCCTCCCCGCCGTCGGCCTGGGGCTGGGTCATCTGCTCGACGAGGGTGGAGTCGATGACATGGCCGCCGTAGAGCAGGTAGCCCCAGCGGGCGAGGCTCGGTGCGTCCGCGGCGATTCCGCCCGCGGAGCCTGCCGCCGAGGCCATCGACCGCGAGGGCAGCCAGGGCCCATCGTCGTCGACGGTGTCCAGGGCCGGGTCCTCCTCGGACACGGTCAGGGGCGGCTCGGGCTGCTGCGCATCCTGGAGCCAGACTCGGTCGAGCCCCGCCGGATCGATCAGGTCCCGCGTGAGCGAGTCGGCCAGCGGCACCCCGGTGACCGCCTCGATCATCTGGCCGAGCACCCAGTAGTCCAGGTTGTTGTAGTCCAACCAGCCCAGGCTGCCCTGGCGCGGGCCGTCGGCGTCGGCGAGCGCGATCGAGTCGGCGGTCGTCCAGCTGCGCTCGAGATCCTCGGCGGCGGCCCGCACGACCTCCTCGAAGGGGTCGAGTGGGAACCCGCTGCGCATCGCCAGGACCTGGCGCACCGTGGCGCCGCCGGTGTCGAACGGGACCGCGACGTAGTCGGTCACCGGGGCATCGAGGTCCACCAACCCCTCGCCGGCCAGACGCATCACCTCGGCCGCAACGAACGTCTTGGTGATGCTGGCGATGGCCATCGCGGACTCGGGCACCAGGTCAGTGCCCGCGCCGTCCTGGCCGGCGGCACCCTGCCAGGTCCCGTCCTCGGTCACGACCGCAGCGGTGACCCCGATGTTGTTGTCGCCCTCGACCCAGTCGTCGATCACGGCCTGCAGTCGCTTCGCCGTCGCCCCGGCGAGGGGCTCGTCACCCGGTGGCGGCGTGAGCGGGTCGGCGCGTGAGGCCAGGGCCGACGCCTCGGCCACGGCGGTCGGGGCGCTCGACGTCGCCTCGTCCGGCTCCCCGTTCGAGGTGCACCCCGTGGCGGCCAGTACGCCCAGGGCCAGGCCCGCGACCCACAGCCGTCGCGGTCGGTCGTCCATCATCACCACGCACCCCCATCCCCGCGCGGACAGTCAGGCTCCCCTCCAGAATCCGCGCGCCCCGACCGCCCTGTCAACCCCTCGCCGGCGAGTCGGGGCGGTGATGGTCGGGTGCGGTGATGGTCGAGGGCCGTGATGGTCGGGCCGCCCGGCCGCCGGGCCGCCAGGGCCGCCAGCGCTACCGCACGACCCGGAGCGTGGCCCGGGCGACCGCGGCGGCCGCGTCGGGATCGGTCATCCGCTCGCCGAGGACCGCGGCCGCGACGTCCCGGGGCAGGGCCGCGGCGAACTTCAGCCCGTCCAGGGCCTCATCGGTGATCGCGGGCGCGGCGCCCTCCGCCAGGCCGGTCGCAGCCGCTGCCCGCACCTGTTCGGCGTCGACCCGTCCGGCGAGGGTGATCCCGAGCGAGTCGGCGGTGGCCTCGAAGCCGCCCACGTCCAGGGCCGCGGCGAGGCTGGTGTTGGCCGCACCGCCGGCGTAGGTCCACCAGCGGCCGGCGCCCTCGTCGATGGCCAGGACCGTCCCGTCCTGCGTGACGGTGCCGGCGCGCTCGAACCGCAACCCCTCCAGCGCCGCGACTCCGCGCCGCGACAGCGGGACGCCCGGCTCCTCCCCGAGGAGCACGGCGCGCATGGACTGCGCCAGCTCCCGGCCCAGCCCGGTACCCCCGCGGCCGGACCACCGACTGCGTCCCCGCCCCTCGAAGGGTGCGACGTGGACGACCCGCCGCCGCCAGTCGACGTGCGTGACGACCCAGGCCCGTCCGGCCAGGGCCAGCACCCGGGGTTGGCCCTCGGGCAGTCGCGCGGTCAGCGACGCCGGGGACACGCTGCCGACCTCCGCCCGCCCGTGCAGGACCGTCAGCTCGGGGTCGACGGTGAACACCGCCGTCAGGTCCATGAAGCTCCGCCGGCCGAAGCGCCGCTCGGCGGCCGGTCCGATGAACAGCAGGTCTCCATCCGACTCCAGGAAGCCTTCGCCGAGCAGGTGGTCGAGGACCTCCTGGGCGCCGGCGAACACCGGCAGGTCGCCCCACCAGGCCGCCCATCCGTTGCGGCCGAAGGCGCCCTCCTGCAGGGCGAGGGCCAGCAGCTGCTGGGCGGTGATGTGCCGTGGGCTCGACGGTGGCACGACCGGTTCGACGAACCCCGCCTGCCACAGGCGCAGCAGCCCGGCGGCCTGGAGGAACGAGTCGTGCCGGGTGGCCAGGAACAGGGTGTTGCGCTCGGTCCCGGGTCGCCGGCCGGTCCGGCCCAGTCGCTGCAGGAAGGAGGCGACGGTCCGTGGGGCGTCGACCTGGATGACCCGGTCGAGGTCGCCGACGTCGATGCCCAGCTCGAGGGTGCTGGTGGCCACGACCACGCAGTCGCGGGACTCGGCGAATGCCTGTTCGCTGCGGCGACGCTCCTCGGCCGACAGCGACGAGTGCGACACGAACGTGGTGATCTCCCGGGCGCGCAGTGCGATGGCCAGCTGCTCAGCCTGTGCGCGGGAGTCGCAGAACGCCAGGCGCTTCTCGCCACCGTGCAGCGCGGCGATGACCTTCGCCGCGTTGACCACCGAACCCACGTAGTCCAGGGTCACGTCGGCGGACGGGGGCGCTGCCCCGCCCGGTGCAGGCGGGATGTCGGGGGCGACGACCACCGCCTGCTGGGGCGGGACTCCCCCGCCCATCCAGGCGAGCAGGTCGTCGGGGTTGCCGATCGTGGCGCTGAGCCCGACGCGCTGGATGCGTCGCCCCGCCAACCGCTGCACCCGCTCGAGGACGGAGAGCAGGTGCCAGCCGCGGTCGTCCCCGGCGAACGCGTGCAGCTCGTCGATCACGACCGCGCGCACGTGCCCGAACAGCGCCCGGTGGTCGACGTTGACCGACACCAGCATCGCCTCGAGGGACTCGGGCGTGGTGAGCAGGATGTCGGGCGGGTCGGCGATCATGGCGCGCCGGGCTGCTGGGCCGACGTCCCCGTGCCACAGCCCCACCCGCCGACCCACCCACCCCGCGTACCCGGTGAGCCGCGGGTGCAGGTTGTTCAGCAGCGCCCGCAGCGGCGTGACGTAGAGCACCGACAGCCCGGACCAGTCGCCCTCGACCATCTCCGAGAGCAGCGGGAACACCGCGGCCTCGGTCTTGCCCCCCGCGGTGGGTGCCAGGAGCAGGGCGTCCCCGCCGGAGCGGACGGGCGCGACCGCCGCGCGCTGGAGCGGCCGCAGGTCGGGCCATCCCAGGGAGTTGACCACGTGGTACTCCAGGGCGGGGGCCAGCCCGGTGCTCACTCCGGGAGCTCCAGGTCGATGTCGTCGACGCCGGCGGCGGCCCGCTCCGAGCGGCTCATCTCCCCGCTGGCCAGCGTCGGGGCGTAGTGCTGGCGGGGGTCGAAGTCCGGGAACTGGTCGACCCGGTCCAGCACCTCCCCGACGAGCTTCTTCAGGAACAGCCGGGGCGCCACACCCACGCTGCCGCCGAGCCGTCCGGCCACGGCATCGGCAAGGTCGGCGATGTACGCGTCGTCGACCACGCCCGGCACCCGGGGGTCGGCGCCCACCGCGTACAGGTCGCGCACGTTCCCCCCGAGCTCGACCAGCGACTCGCGGCTGAACCCGGCGAGCCGCAGCTGCACGGCGCGGGGGTTGTCGAACCGGGCGTCGGTGGAGAAGTCGGTGGCCAGCCGCTGCGCCAGCGGCGCCAACCGCTGCACGCCCTGGGTGCCGTCGAAGAACGCGGGCGTGCCGGTGATCAGCAGGTACAGCCCGGGGAACCGACCGGAGTGGACCTCGTCGATGAGCTGGCGAAGCGCGTTCAGCGCCTTGTCCCGGACGTCCCCACGCACGCGCTGCAGCGTCTCCACCTCGTCGAGGACCAGCACCAGCCCCGCGTACCCGGAGTCGCGCAGCACGATCAGCAGGCCCTGGAGGAATCCCAGCGCACCGAAGTGGTCCAGGTCGCCGCGCACGCCGGCGGCCCGGCGCACCGACGCGGCGACGTGCGGCTGCCCACCCAGCCACGACAGGATGCCCTCGGCCTGCGCGGCGTCCCCTGCCAGCGTGGCCTCCCGGTACCCGCGCAGGGCTGCGGCGAACGCCGGCGTGGAGCGGGCCACCGCGGCCAGCCGCTTCTCCAGCAGCGCGTCGACCTCCCGGTCCAGCGCGGCCTCGTCCATCGGGTCGGCTCCGGCCGCGAGCACGTCGGACTCCAGCGTGAACAGCCATCCGTCGATCACGTCGCGCAGCGCCGAGGGCGGGAACTGGGCGGTCGCCAGGTTCTCGGCCACCCGTCGGTACACCGTCTCGAGCTTGTGCAGCGGCGTCTCGGTCTCGCTGATCTGCACCTCCGCGGAGGCGAACCCCGACCGGCGAGCCTGCTCGACCAGCCAGCGGGAGAAGAACGTCTTGCCGGCCCCGTACTCGCCGCGCACCGCCTTGAACACGGACCCGCCGGCGGCCACCGTCGCCAGGTCCTCAGCGACGGAGCCCTCGAACCGGGTCAGGCCCACGGCCAGCAGGTCGAGCCCGTTGGAGGGCACGGTCCCGCGGCGAAGCGCGTCGATGACCTCGAGCCGGCGGCGTTCGCTGACCTCCGGGGTGAACTCACTCATCGGTCGGTCACGCCGAACTGGGTGCGCCACAGGGGCTCGTCGAGGACGACGGTGCGACCGTCGGGATCCATGGACACCACCTGGTAGCCCTCCACGTTGAGCAGCCGGCGCAGGCCCGCCAGAGCCATCTGAAGCCGACCGGGTGGAACCCCGAGTGCCCGGGCGACCTGCTCGGCAGGGGCCCGACCGCCGCCGGCGAGGAGCAGCCGGAGCACCTGGCGAACGGCAGCGTCGGACAGCGCACCCCGGCCCGCGGCGGCCCGGGTCCGCTGGTACACCGACGAGCCCAGGCATGCGTCGATGGCCGAGCTGTAGCCGGTGGCGAGCAGGTCCGCGGCCGCGTCGTCGGTCGGCGTGACCTGGTGGGTGTCCTGGATCGTCTGGAGGTGCTCCCGCGGCTCGACGGCGAACAGCCCCTCGCCGTCCTGCGTCGGCACCGAGCGCACCCGGCGCCGCGGCCGCACTGGCGCCGCGGCCGGGGGCGTCACGGCAACGGCCGGCGCAGCGCCCTCCCACCAGGACGGCGCCTGCTCGCCGGCCGGCTGCCACCCGGCGGGGGCGAGGTCCACGCCGTTGCCCGCGAACACCAGCAGCGGGATCGTGACCTCGGCCGCCGAGGCGCCACCGTGGTAGCCGGCGGCCTTGTGCCCGTAGCGCAGGTCCTCGACCCACGGGGCCACGATCGAGCCGCCGCCGGCCAGCACCCGCGAGCCCGTCAGCAGCACCTCGTCCGGCCCGGCGGGACCGGTCGCGGCTGGGCGCCACCGCGTGTCGGCCAGCTGGCGCGGCTCGGACCGCCCGCCGCGCTCGACGACGTGCCCGTGGTCGGAGGTGATCACCACCGTGCGGCCGTGCTGCCGGGCGACCTCGAGCAGCGGGGCGAGGTGCTGGATGGTGTCGACCGACCACCGGGTGCCGTCGGGATCGTGCTTGGCCAGGGTGTCGTCGACGGTGTTGAGGACCACGCCCACGACCTTGGCCGGCGACGCGATGGCCGCACTGACCTGGGGGTTGACCGCCGCCCCGGCGGGCGCCCTCAGGTCGTCCTTGTGGAACAGCGACCCACCGGTGACCACCGCGAAGTCGCGCTTCTCGTCGACCTGGGTGCCCTCCCGCAGCCGCCCGCACAGCAGGGACGTGCGCGAGAACCGGGTCATCGTCGGAAGGGCGGCCAGCACGGCCGCGCGCGTCGCCCGGGGGCCCACGTCCGCGCCCTCGGCCAGCACGTGCTCGACCCACGACAGCCGGCTGATCCCGTCGCCGACGGCGGCCGCGACAGCCGCGCTCATCCCGTCGATCACGATCAGCAGCACCGGCGCGACCCGGGTCAGCGGCTCGACCACATCGACCAGCACCCGCTCCACCGGCAGCAGCCCCGTGGGCAGCACGTCGCGGGAGGTCACGTCGGCCAGGAGCTCGGCGAACTGCCGGTCGTGCTCACGCCGCGCGGCCAGCACCACCTGGCACAGGTCGCTGTAGGCGGTGGCGACCTCCGCATGGGTGCTGCCCGACCACACGTCGGCCACGGCCCGGTCGACCCACCCGTCCACCGCGACCTGCCGGCGCAACGCCGCGCCCAGGTCCGCGGGACCGCCCACCCCATCGGGCAGGCCCCCCGGAACGGCCGGCACCGTCCGTGCCGGCGCGGCGGGTGCGGCTCCCACGGGCGGGTGTGCCGCTGTGGGCGCTGAGGGCTCCGTGGCCAGCCAGCGCACCAGGCGGACGGCCATGTCGACGCGCTCGGTGTCGCCCGCGTGGTCCGACCAGGCGAGGTCGTGGGCGTGCAGCCGGCCCGCCGCCGACTCCAGCTCGCCGACGGCCCCGGCCGCAGGCAGGGCCCGCGGGCCGCTGGGCAGGGCGTCCACCAGGGCGCGGGCGACGTCGGCCAGGCGGGCGCGGTAGCCCTGCGGGTGGCTCGGCGAACGCTCGATCCCGGTCGGGAAGCCGGCGATGGCGAACGCCTCCGGGGTGTCGCGCCACACGTCGTGGCGGGAGCCCGGGTCGGTGTCGGCCAGCAGCCGCATGCGACCACGCGCCGCGGCCCCGATCTGGCCGGCCGCCGACGCGCTGATCCGCGGCAGTCGATAGCCGGTCTCCCAGCCGCGTCGGGCCTCGACGACGTCCGCCGCGGCCGCGTCCTCGCCGTGGAGCACGTCGAGCATCAGCCCGAGGGCCAGCACGTGCACGTGCGCGGTGGTCCCGGATGCCGCCAGGTCGAGGACGGCTGCGGCGGCCGACCCGGCTCGCTCCCCGACCCAGTCGCGGATCGACTCGCGGGCCTGCTCGGACAGCCCGGCCCAGGCCTGGCGGACCCCCATGTCGCCCAACCGGTCCACGAGGCTGCCCAGCCCGACGTCGGCCCCGGGGACGCCGAGGACCACCTCGGTCACCGAGCCCAGGATGTGGTCGCGGGTGACCTGCTCGGTCGCACTCGGGGGGTACCCGCCCGGCGGCATCCACTCGAAGAGCAGCTCCGGGAGCCAGGGCATCGAGTGCCGCAGCCCCGCGTCCAGGTACCTGCCGGCGAACATGCCCGGAACGGTCGTCCAGGAGTCCAGCGGTTCCACGCGCTGGCGGCGGAACCGGGCCACCAGGGAGTCCCCGAGGTCGGCGACCGGACGGTCGGTCAGCAGGATCGCGAAGCCGCCCTCGGGCACCCCGACGAGCGCCTCGCGCACCGCCAGCGCCGACACGCAGCCGTGCACGGTCACCTCGGTGCCGTCGACGTCGATCCGCGACGGACCGTGGTACGCGGGGTCCGCTGCCAGCGCCAGGACCCGCGACCCGACCAGACGAGCCTCGCCGGCGCGGTCCGTGTCGCCCTTGCCGCCCGTGCCGCCCGTGCCGCCCTTGCCGACCAGCTCCCGGGCGTACGCCTCGATCGTGCGCGGGTCCGCGGTCGGCGGGCCGAGGGTCACTCCAGCCTCCACGTGATCCGGACCTTCCGGCCCGGGTGCGCCGCCAACGCCTCGCCGATCTCCTCTGCCAGGGTCAGCATCCGGTCATCGAGCCCCTCGGCGACCAGGTCGAGGGTCACCTCGTCCGGGTTGGTGATCGGCGGCGTCGGCCCCGGCGCGCGGCGTGAGCCCCGGCTGCAGGCGCGGGCCCGGGCGGCGGCGTCGGCCCCGGTGTGGACGGCTCAGGTGAGGTGGGTCCCGGGGGCACGGGCGGCTCGACCACCCGACGGTTCAGCAGCCACTGGGTCGCCGCCTGGTGGGCGACGGCCAGGGCCGACTGCAACGGGGAGTGCAGCTCCTGCGCGCGGGCGGCCGTCCGCAGCCCGGCCACCGCACCCTGCGCGGATTCCTCGCCGGCATCCGCGGCCCGGGCGACGGCGTCCAGGGTCGTCCAGTCGTGGCGGCGCAGCGCGCCCAGCACGTCCCCGGCCGAGGACATCGACCGGGCCAACGGCTGCG
Source organism: uncultured Actinomycetes bacterium (assembly GCA_963774745.1). Lineage (GTDB taxonomy): Bacteria > Actinomycetota > Actinomycetes > S36-B12 > CAIYMF01 > Prado023. The sequence goes on from CAVZGE010000011.1 coordinate 60,934, forward strand.
GCTCGGCCGGAACCCCCATGGCCGCCAGGCCCGCCACCCGGGCGACGTCGTCACGTGCGGAGGCCAGCCCCTCGATGAGCGACATGCCCAGCCGCGCGGTCGCCAGCCGCGGGGCGTCGGCCGCCAGCCCCAACGTCGTGGCGTGGGCCTCGAGGACCGCGACCAGGTCCCGGCACGGGCCCCGCCGCTCGGTGGCCGCGGCGCCCAGCTCGCGGGCCAACGCACCCACGTTCGCCGCGGTGCGCATCTTCCCGGCGGCGATCCCGAACAGGTCGGCGGCCCGGGCCGTGGCCAGCTCCCACTCCTGCGCGGTGGGCAGCTGCGGATCGACGAGCACCATGTCGTCGGTGATCCCGGTGAAGTCGCGCACCGGCACGTGCGCCCCGCGCAGCTGGAACTGCTTGTCCTGCAGCAGCGCGAACGCCGCGATGACCAGGTTGCCCATGTCGCGGGTCAGCCCGTACGGCGCCAGCCACGCACGGATCGAGGTCACCGGGATCGCGTCGGCCAGCCCCTCGGCCGCCGCGGCGGGGAGGAACCGGTTGAGCCACGCGACGTTCGTCTCGTCGAACACGAAGTGGGTGTCGCCGACGAACCCCAGCCCGAGCGGGGTCGCCAGGCGGCGGACGACCGCGCGGCGGTTCTGCTCGACCGGGTCCAACCGGCCCCCGGGGCACGCGGCGGCCCTGCCGATGACCTCCCACATGGCCTTGAGGTCACCGGACTTGACCTCCACCTCGCCGGAGTCGAACTTCGGGTGCGCCGGGTACTGGATGGCCAGCATCTGGTCGATGATCCCGTCGAGCGCCCCGGACAGGGTGGCGCCCGCGGGCTTGCGCAGGGGCTCGTCGCGCCACAGCGTCGGCAGCTGGGTCACCTCCCCGTACCCGGAGCGGTCGATGTCGGTGTCCCTGGCCGCGGCGATCCCGTAGGCCTGCCGCAGGGTGCCCCGGATGGTCTCGGTCAGCGCCCGGCGCAGGTTCTCCAGGGTCTGGCGCGCGATCGCCCGCTGGTCCACGGGCAGGTGGGCGGCGTTGGAGTCGAACTGCCCGCCGGCCCCTCCGAGCAGGTGCTCGAGCTGCACGAGCCGGCCCAGGTCGGCCTGCCGGGCGGCGGTCAGGAAGTACGGCACCCACCCGACGGTGCGGCTCTGCTGGCCGCTGATCCGCAGCTGCGCGAACCGGTTGACGTCCTCCTGCGGGCCGTGGTCGGCGTCGTCGAAGGGGTAGTCGACCACGAGCTTCCAGCGGTCGCCCTCGGCGATCAGGGTCGCGTCCGGCATCGCGGAGGCGTCGCGGATGTTGCCGAACACCACGTCGATCGTGCGCCTCGTGCCCCGCCACACCCGGTCGACGGTCAGCCCGGCGAACGTCAGCTGGGTCGGCTCCGCCACGCCCAGCTCGGCGAACAGCAGCCGGCGCAGCAGCGTGCGCCGGGCGCCGGGGGTGTCCTCGGCCTCGACGTTGGCCAGCACCGAGTCGTAGTCCACACCGGAGAGCTCGACCGAGATGACCGGGTCCACGCCGTCGGAGATGTGCAGCTCGCCGATCTGCTGGGCCCAGGCCCGCACCGAGCCCAGGACCTGGGTGGCCTCCTCGCCCGGGATCCACGCCTGCACGGTGCCGTGGTTGAGGGCGGCGAGCCGGCCGGCGGTCAGCCGGGACAGGGACTTCACCTCGGGCACGAGGGCGGCCACGATCAGGGTCTTGGCCAGCCGGGCGTCCTTGTGGAACCCATGGTCCGCGGTCAGCCCGTCGGCCGTGGCGAGCCCGTGCGCGCCGAGCAGCACGGGGGTGAACCGCTGGACGTAGAGGGCGCGGGCGACGGCGAACATCGCCCGCATCTCCTCGCTCAACGGCTGCTCGCCGGAGCCGATCATCGCGTCGTAGAGGTCCCCGACGCCGATGACCTCCTGGATGCGCCCGGACTCCCGGCGCGAGGACAGCAGGTGCGCCATCACCTTCAGCGCGGTGCGCTCGCGCTGCAGCCGCCCGGACAGGGCGACCAGCACGTCGACCAGCGCGGGGCTGAACGGGTACACCTTCGCGAAGGAGGCCTCGTCCGAGCCGGCGTCGTCCTGGAGCAGCACGTCCCACGAGGCGGAGGCCTTCACCGCCGCCACGGCCTGCGCGACCACGGCCGCCGCCTCGGCGCTGACCGGGGTCAGCAGCCGCTTGTGCGCGACGTCCGGGAGGTTGGACGCCGACAGGTTGATCGTGTCGAAGCGGTCCTCCCAGTACTGGATGGTCTGGCCCACCTGGGCCCGCTGCACCCCGGCGGCCTTGTCGCCGATGAAGTCCGACAGCTCGCGCTGGCGGGCCACGAACGACACCATCGGCACCGCCCGCTGGCCGACGCCGGACTCCACCAGCTTGGCCACCTTCGAGGCCTCGCTGGACACGAACGCCGCGTCCGAGGCGTGCGAGGCCAGCCACAGCACGAGCTCGTCGAGGAACAGCACCAGGCCCTCGTAGCCGAGGTCCTTGGTCGTGCGGGTCATCACCGCCAGGCCGTCGGCGATGTCCAGCCACTCGCCGGCCGCGGCGTACCCGGTGAACATGGTGGCCACCAGGTCCGCGGCCAGCCGGGCGCGGTCCTCGTCCGCCGGCCCCGCCGCAGCCGCCCGGTCGTAGGACTCGGGGGTCCACGCCGACCCGTACGCGCCCCACCCGCCGGGCGACTTGCCCGCGTTCAGGGCGGCGAAGAACGCCGGCTCGTCCACCGCGCGCCGGCCGGCGGCATCCGCGAACAGCCGGTCGGACTTGTGCAGCATGGGTGCGGTGACGTCCGGGTGGATCGCAGCGATCCGCCGCGCGAACCCGGAGAACACCGCCTCCTCCAGGGACTTCGCCCCGATCAGGTGGTACTCGGCGGTCAGCAGCTTCCGGCCCAGCACGTCGGAGTGCTTGGCGACCACCGCCTGCAGCCCGGGCACGGCACGGGCCCCGGAGTCGCCGCGCAGCATGAGGTCCAGGACCGCCATGAAGTGCGACTTGCCCGAGCCGAACGACCCGTGCAGGAACACCCCCTGCGCCGTGCCCCGGACCAGCGCGGCACCCACGTACCCGAGGGCGTCGTCGAAGGAGCGCGCCAGCGACTCGGTGGCCACGTAGTCCGCGACCGTCTGCGCGGCGTGGTCGACGCCGGTGTGCAGCTGCAGCACGAAGTCCGAGGCCGCCACCACCTCCGGGATGTCGAAGACCTCCCGCAGCAGCGAGTTCGGTTGCATCAGCGCTCCCCCTCCCACGACCAGTCGAACGCGCCCATCATGACGGATCGGTCCGACACGACGTCGGCGCAGCGCGCAGCTCACGCCTCGGCGTCCTGCCGCCGGACGAACTCGGCCATCGCGGGCACCGTGTAGGCGACCATGCCGTGGTCCGGTGAGTAGATCAGGCCCTTGCTGATCAGGTTGGCCCGGGTCGGCCCGAGCGAGGTGATCCGCTTGTTCAGCCGCGCCGCCACCTCGCCGGTGGGGCTGCCGGCGTCGCCGTCGACGGCCATCGCGCGCAGGTACTCCCGCTCGGCGGGGGTCGCCCGGTCCCAGCGCGCCCGGAAGAACCCGCTGTCGAGGGCCAGGCGGCCCATGGCCACGCCGACCCGCGCGTCGGACAGCGTGATCAGCGGGCCGTCCGCTGCGTTCCAGGTGTCCTGCCCGAACTGCTGCAGGAAGTAGGGGTAGCCGCGCGACTCGCGCACGGCGAGCTCCACGGCCGCGTCCTGCCACGTCACGCCCTCCCGGCGCGCCGGCTCGATGAGCGCGTCGAGCGCAGCGGCCCGGTCGAGCTCCTCGACGCGGTGGAACCGGAACAGCCGCTCGGAGTAGGACTTCGCCTCGGCCAGGCGCCGCGGCAGGCTCGGCAGGCCGGCCAGCGCGACGACCAGCCGATCCCCCCGCTGGTTGGCCGCGTGCACGATGGAGCACAGTGCGATCAGCTCCTCGGCCGGCAGGTCCTGCGCCTCGTCGACCAGCACCGCGACCCCCACGCCCTGGTCCTCAGCCGCCCCGGCGAGGTCGCGCAGCAGCTTGCCGAGGTCGGACTCGAACGCGCCGGTGTCCGCGCCGCCGCCCGGCGCTCCCTCGAGGTCGAGGCCGAAGCTCCACCGGCCGGCGGAGTCGTAGGAGGCCTTGAAGCTCAGGGCCGTCCGCAGCGCCTTGAGCACGCGGGTGCCGACACCGGGGCGGGCGAGGTCCACCAGGTTGTCGTGGAACCCCTCGCCGATCATCGCGCGCATGGTCTGCCCGGAGCGGGCCTCCACCTGCGTCACCAGCCACGAGCGATCGCGGGCCAGGTGGGCGAACCGGGAGAGCAGCACGGTCTTGCCGACGCCGCGCAACCCGTAGAGCACGACGGACTGCGCGTCGCGGCCGGCCTCGACGCGCTGCAGTCCGATCTCCCACGCGGAGAGCGGCTCACCGCGGCCGACGAGGGCCGCAGGGGGTCGGCCGGCACCGGGTGCGTAGGGGTTGCTGACGGGATCCATCCGCCTGAGTGTAGGGAACTATCGGGCCGTATAGCAACACGCAATAGGGGCGCATAAGCCACTGCATCCGTGCTCGCCGGCGGGTGCGCTCGGGGTCCGGGCGGTGTCCACCGACACCCGGGTCGGGGTTGTTGGTGTCGGTCGCCCCTGATAGGATTCGAACATCAGTTCGAACGGGGGGTGGGGGTTGTGACGAGCACGATCGTCGACCAGCAGGTGGTGGTCGACCGGCGGGCGGTGGCCGCGGTTCCGGCCGCGTCGGAGGAGGTGGTGGCGCTCTGGGAGCGGGCCACGTCGTGCGCGGTCGGGGACCTGCCCGCGATGGGCCTGCTCGCCGGGGACCGCCCCTGCGCTGATGTGGAGGTGCTGGCTGGGGCGTTCGCCGTGGTCGAGTACGAGCTGGCCCGCCGGATGCACGCCGCCACCACCGCCGGCAGCCTGCCGTTGGTCGGCCCCGGGGCGGTCCTGGCCGCCCGCGGCTGGCACCACCCACAGGCCCGCCGGCTGGCCCGCACCGGGGCCCTCGCCGCCGGGCACCCGGCCCTGGCCGGTGCGTGGGCCGCCGGGATCATCACCTCCGAACACGTCGACGCCCTCGCCCGCAACACCGGCCCACTCACCGACCGACCAGCTGGCGGCGGTGATCACCACCCTGGAACCCCGGTGGGGGCAGTGGTCCCCGCCGATGATCACCCGGTTCGTCCTCAGCGCCATCCGCCTGCTGCACCCACCCACCGACGACCCCACCCGCGATGAGGCCGACGCGCACAGCACCCGGGACCTGTCCTTCGCCCTACTCGGCGACACCGTCATCCTCTCCGGCACCCTGCCCCGCCTCGAAGGCGAAGCCGTGATCGCCGCCATCGACGCCCTGGCCGAACGACTCCGCTCCACCGCCGACCACACCCCCGCCGGAGCACGACGCGCCGACGCCCTGATCGAGCTGGTCAACACCGCCGCCACCGCGGGCGCGCTTCCCACCCGCGGCGGGCTGCCCGTGGCCCTCACCGTCACCCTCGAACACACCCAGCACGGGGACCCCGTCTGGACCACCAGCCGCGGCCACCTGCTCACCCCCGCCGAACAACGCTTCACCGCCTGCGACCCCACCATCACCCCCATCGCGATCACCACCCCCGGACGGCGACCCGACCACGAACCGGCCGACCTCGCCGCACGCTGCCCGGACACCCCCGAGGACCTCTACGGCCCCGAGAACACCGGGCCCACGGCCGGCGGAACGCCCACGGCCGGCGCGGGATCCACCATCGGCGCGGGATCCACGCCCACGACAGAGCCCACCGCCGCGGACCGGATCGCGGCCCTGGCCGCGCTGCTGTTCGACGGGCCGCGGATCCCGCTGGCCGTCGGACGCACCTCCCGGACCGCCACCCCCGCCCAGCGCAAGGCCCTGGCGGCCCGCGATGGCGGATGCATCATTCCCGGATGCATGATCCCGGCCGAGAACTGCCAGTCCCACCACGTGCAGGACTGGGCCGCAGACGGCCCGTCGGACATCGACAACCTGGCCTTGTTGTGCTGGACGCACCACCGCCAGGTCGATCTCGACATGTGGAGGATCGAGCCCGCCCAACCCGGGGTGGCCGTCGCGGAACCACCCCCCGGGGCACCCCCAGGAACACCCTGGCCCGGCAACAACGGATCGCCCTGGACCATCCGCACCCAACACCGCACCCGCTGGCGACTGTGAGCGTCACAGTCCCGTAGCTGCCAGTCCCCTCCCGTTGCGGCGGCGTCCCCGCACGGGCGCCGACGGCCGCCCGGGTGCACGTCAGGGCCTACAGCCCGCTGGTGCCGCTGCCGCTTCCGGCTGCCTGGACGAGCCTCTCGGTGGCGGCGTAGCGCTGCCCCATGGTGAACGCGACGCGCTTGCCGGACTTGCCCGTCAGGTCGTTGGGGATCGCGGCCGGCAGGCAGAGGGTCTCCGACTCATCGGGCAACGAGAGCAGGAACACCTTGTTGGTCTGGCCGTGCCGTTCCGGCCGTGACACCAGGATCCCCCTCAGCCGTTCCGCCAGGGACCGACCCACCGGGCCTCCGTCGGCTTCGAGGGCGTCGATCCCCTGCTCGGTCATCTCGACGTCGTCGACGACGTGCTGGATCCGGGGCACCTGCGTCTTGATCTCCTGCTCGGCGTAGAAGGCCAGGTGCGTCAGGCCCTCCTTGAAGGGACGGCCCGCCTGGCAGAGGTAGACCCCGTGCTCCAGGTACTGCGGGTAGGCACTATCTCGCGGCCACCACGACGACGTCGTCCGAGCTGAGCAGGCCCTCGTCCTCGAACATGGCGATGAGCTCCCGGATCAGCAGGGAAACCACCTCCGAGGGCCGGTTCGCGTCCTCGAGGAGCTCCCCGAACGCTGAGGCCAGCGACGCGAACGAGATCCATCGGACCCGCCCGTCGGCCAGCTCGCTGAGGTACCGGGGCTCGTCCACGTCGGGCGTCAGGACGATCAGCCAGTCGTTCTCCCGCTCCGTACGCAGGTTCGTCAGGTGCTCGACGAGTTGCCCGCGGGCGTGGCTGTGCTCGTAGGCGTGGCGGACGGTCTTGGTCTCCAGCCACAGCGAGAAGTCGGCCCGGATGCACCCATCGGGCACGGACCGACCCCGGCCCGGGGGCTGCAGCTCGAACCGGACCAGCTCGAGCAGCGCACTCTCGCCGCCGGCTGCGTTCAGGACGCGTTCGACCGACTCCAGGTCAAGTCGTTCCAGGACGGCCATGAGGCTGCCGGTGACCCTGTTCTCGCCCTGGCGGTAGCCGGAGAAGAGGTTCGTTCGGGGCATGTTCCGCAGCCTACGACGGCCGGAACCGGCACGCCGCTGCCAGTGGGCCCGGCTACTGGTTGCGACCCGCCCGCCTCCCCCGCACGGGCGCTGGCGGCCGCCACCGGGTGACGTCGGCGCGGGTCAGTCCGACTCCGGCCAGGCGCTGGTCGAGCAGCCCGCGGATCGCCTGCGCGGGGCTGGCCTGGAACCCGGGCACCGGCTCGTCGTGCCACTGGAACAGCCACGGCTCCAGCTCGACCAGCCCGGCCAGCAGCGGCGTGATCCGGTCCGCGCCCCAGCCCTCGGCGTTGACCCGCTCCACGATCAACCGGGCCAGCGCCCGCGCCTGCTCCGCGTGGTCCCACCCGGCCCAGCCGATCACCAGGCTGCCATCCCCCGACGGCTCCGCCCCCGGGTAGGAGACGAACCGCTCCTTGGGCACGTCCAGCTTCCCGCGGGCCTGCCAGTACGAGGCCCTCGTGAAGTCCTTGTTCGTGTACTTCGGCGGGACCGGGATCGCGACCTTCTCCCCCGCGTCCTCCCGACGCTGCAGCGCCCACACGTTCTCCCACTCCGCCCGCTTGCGCAGCCCGGAGTCGGTGTAGCGCAGCGCCGCCAGGTACGGGACGCACCTGTCCGCGACCAGCTTGCCGACGAGTGCGGCCAGGTTCGGGTCCTGCTCCCCGGTCAGCACCCGGGCCGCCTCCACCAGGTCCGCGTCGTGACGGACGGCGGCCGCGAGCTGCGCCGTCGACAGCACCCGCGGACCGCTCGCGTCGGACCACAGCGACGGCTCCTCCAACCGGTCGAGGATCCACTCGGAGACCGCCCGGGTCTCCATCACCTCCCACGACTCCGACGCCCACCGCCGCTTGAACTCCGGCCGCTCCAGCAGCCGGATCGCCGGGTTGGACGCGATCACGTCGAGGCGTCGCTGGACGGTAGCCCGGTAGTCGGCGGGCCAGTGGGCGGGGATCTCGGTGATCGGGACGCGACCCGTGCCGGTGTGAACCACGCCGTGTGACTCGTCGCCGGCCGCGACCCGCCGGGCCAGCACGATCTCGAACGCCCGCTCCCCCAGCGCGATGCCCGGCACCTCGCCCGCGATGGGTCAGGTCCTCGTCGATCAGGCCGTAGAGCCGGTAGACCTCCCAGTCGAGCTCCTCCTGCGCGGCGATCATCTCGGCGCGGATCCGCAGGTACTCGGCCCGGGCTGCGTCGAGAGCGGCACGGGACGGGGCACCCGCGGCGCACACCGCGGCTGGCGATCGACGCGGCCAACTGCTGGGCCAGGGAGTCCAGCCGGCGGCCCCACTCCAGGGGCAGCGCCGCGGGCAGCGGGAACTCCTCCAACTTCGTGCCCGTGAACTCGTAACCGTCGCTCCCAGGCTCATCTGCGATCCCGCCGCCGCATGCCCCACCGTCCGCCCTTGTTGTGGCAGACCTGCTTGAGCCAGAAGCAGGCCGTCGACGAGTTCAGCACCCCCAGCAACCCCAGGTGATCGTCCTCACTCGCCCCCGCCGGCAACTTGATCACCGGCGCGGACTGCTTGAACACCTTCCCACCCCGGTCCAGCACGAAGTGGTTGTGCGTCGCCACCTCCGCAAACGCGATCGACAACGGCGTCCGGAGCTTGCGACGCGATCATGCTGCCGACTCCGACCAACGCAGCCCTCCTCCGTCGTAGCGCCTGCCGAACGTGGCGCTGTTCGCGAGGTGACGTCTCGCAGGGCCACATCCAGCGGCATCGCGCTCGGCATGCTCGACGGCACTGTCCGCGAGATCGGTCGTCGTATGCAGAAGACGCAGTCGGCTGCCTGCCGATCTGCGAAGTCCCGGACGACCTCGCCGACGACCATCGTCGGCACCAGTCGGCGTCAACGCCCGTAGTCGCTGAATGCGCCCGCGTCCGGCGAGGAAGACGTCGTCCTCCAGCGTGACGCTGGTGATGCCCGACGTAGCCGGTCGCTGACCACGCCCGCAGACCGCGCGGAGCTGGCATCCATCGGCTCCTTGACGTCGCCGGCACCACCACCAGCTGAGCGACCACGGGTGGGTCTTGAGGACGGTCCGGTCGAGGTCCGTGATCGGTGACGTACTCGCCGTCGAATCCGGGTTCGTCGATGTGGTCGACGATCTCGGTCCAGACCAGTCCCTTGGCGGGGTTGTCCGGCTGGCCGGGTTCACCGCGCACGCCGAGCACGGCGCGCACGGTCGGCGCCGACCGGGTCGGCGGCGACGTCCGACGAGGATGACGGTCGGGGTGCCGTGGCCGGGGATGTAGGCGCCGGAGGTGTCGATCACGTCGAGCAGGTCCACCGGGTTCGAGCGGGTCCGCCCCCGACAGCAGGCCCTCGATGATCTTCGTGCCGAACTCGCGCTTCATGAACGAGTTGGACGTGATCTGCCCGACGAAGCCAGCTGGCAGCGTCGGCGCGTCGCCGCGGATCGCGAGCTGGAAGAACAGCTCCATGAACGGCACCGACAGCGCGTACTTGCCCGTTGGCAGGTGCTGTAGACCGCGCCGGTACGCCTCGTTGAGGGCCTTGTCCTTGACCGTGATGTACGGCGGGTTGCCCACGACCACGTGGTACCGGCCGGCTTCGAGGATGCCGGGGTGCTCGTGGATGTCCTCGTTGCGGTAGTGGAAGGTGGCCGCCCCGGTGTCGTCGAACAGGGCGCCCTGGGCGACCCCGCCGAGCAGGGAGTCCCCGACCGCCAGGTGCAGGTCGTACGTCGGGCGCGTCCGCCAGCCGCGTGTACCCGGCCGCGCGCAGGGCGGCGACCACCAGGCGGAAGCGGGCGATCGCCACCGCGAACGGGTTGATGTCCACGCCGTGCACCGAGTCCAGCGCGCGGCGCACGTGCTCCCCCGCCGGGGCGCCCGGCTCGCGCTCCCGCCACGCGGCCAGCAGCCGGTCGAACGCGCCGAGCAGGAAGTGCCCGGACCCGCACGTCGGGTCGATCAGCCGCAGCCCGGGCAGCCCGAACTCGGCCAGTGCCGGGGTCAGGGTGCGGTCGAGGATGAACTCCTCGACGAAGGTCGGGGTCTGCAGCAGGGCGAACTTCTTCTTCGCCAGCTCGGAGAGGTCCTGGTACAGGTCGCCGAGGAACCGGGTGTCCAGGGTTGAGCTGTCCAGGGCGCGCAGGGGCTGACCGTCCGGGCCGGTCTGGCGCCAGTACCCCAGGATCTCCCGGCACGTGTCGTCACCGAGCGGCACCGACCACACCAGCGAGTGCTCGCGGTCCAGCACCCCGCCCGTGGCCGGCAGGTCGGCGAGGTGCCCGAACGCCTCCCGCAGCCAGTCGGCGGTGCCGCGGCGCGGGTCGGCGGCGTAGAACGCGGACTCCGCATCCACCGCCAACCGCAGACCCTCGCCCCGGCCGGCGATCCAGCGCCCGGCGACCAGGTCGTTGTCCTCGGCGAACCGGACGAACACCGCCGCCAGCACCCACGCGACCGCGCCCTGGGCGATCTCCCCGTCCCGCCACTCCGACCACGACAACCCCGTCCGCCCGGCAGCGAACGCCGTGTCGTACTCGTGACGCAACAGCATCGCCCACGCGTCGGCAGGCGTCCGGGGAGCGAACTCCCACTCCAGGTCGTCGGGATTCCAGTCCTTTGTGACGGCGCCCGGCCCAAGCTCCGACCGCGCCCGCAGATCAGCCTCCGCAGCGGCCACCTGCTTGCGCAGGTCGGCAGTCAGTTCCGCGCCCATGGTTCTCCCCGCTCGTCAGCCAACGCCTCTGGCGGGCAGTCCCACGAAGGCGCCCGCCGCCCACGCCACAGTATCCACACCACGTGGCTCAGTGGCCCATGTACGCAGCCCGCCCCCCGGCGCGACCCTGCGGTGTCCGCCCCAGCAAGTAGGGTCCTTCGCGTGACCGTGCCGCCCATCCCTGTCGTCGACGTGTCGGGCTGGTCGCCCCTGGAGGAGGCGGAGGAACCACTCGGTGCGCGCAAGAAGATGTGGATGTCCCCCGGCGATCCATCGGATGCCTGGCTCTGGAAGTCGGGTCGGGAGGCAGCGCTCCTGCCGGAACCGGGAGCCGACCTCTGGGCTGAAGTGATCGCTGCCCGGGTAGCGCCACTGCTCGGTGTGCCCGCTGCCGAGACCCGCCTCGCGGCTTGGGATGACTTGCACGGGATCGTCAGCCGCCGGGTCGCTGAGGACCTCGTCCACGGCAACGAGTTGCTCTCGGGCAAAGACCCGGCGTACGAGTTCGAGCGCACGGGGCTGGTCCCCGGCTATGACCTGCGCGGAATCGAAAGGGCCCTGGAGGGGTATCAGGGAGCCGAGCCTGGGCTGACGGCCTTCGAGTCGTTCGTGGGGCTGCTGATGTTCGACGGCCTGATCAGCAATACCGACCGGCATCATGAGAACTGGGCGGTCATCGGGAGCCTTGGCATGCTGGCCCCCAGTTTCGATCACGGCGCCTCCCTCGGCTTCAACGTCCCGCCCGCGCGACGCATCGACCTCGCGCGGGTCGCCCGTGGCGGCCGCGCACGCCACTTCCCGGGCAAGCCGACGCCTGTGGACCTGGCCCTCAGCGCTCTGGGCGCAGTTCGGCCCGAGGTCCGCGACCTTTGGATCACACGGGTCCAGGAGTTGGACCTCGCTACCATCGAGACAGTCGTGCGCTCGCTGCCCACCGAGTGGATGTCAGAGGGCGCCCGTACCTTTGTCATGGAGTTGCTGCGCGAGAACCGAAGGAGGCTCCTGGCATGACTGCTACCGCTCTGGAGGGCCACCTACCCGACCTCGCTGCCCCGGAGTGCTTCATGGTCCTGTGGCAGGACCCGCAGACGCGTCTGCACCTACGGGTCGGGACCTTGAGCCGGGTCGGCGGGGAATACGCGTTTCACTACGAGCGCACCCTCCCTCCCGGATTCCCGGGGTTCCCCAGCTTCCCCGACGTGGAGCAGGAGTACCGCTCCCCGCATCTGTTCCCCTTGTTTGCCAACCGGGTGATGACGCCGCGGCGTGAGGGGTACGCGCACTACCTGCACTCACTCGGCCTGGCTGGCGAGAGCGCCGATCCGTTCGAGGTCCTAGCCCGAACCCTGGGCGCTCGAGCGACTGATCGCGTTCAGGTCGTGCCCATTCCGAACCTCACACCCGACGGCGTCGTGTCCTTCCGGTTCCTGGTGCATGGATGGCGATATGTGGACCCCCATGCTGAGCGCCTGCGCCATGTCCGCCCCGGCGACCGGCTGGAGCTGGTGCCTGAGCCCGGCAATGAGGTTTCGGAGCGCGCCGTGCTGGTCGGCCCCGAAAGCACTCGGAGTCGCGACGACGCGCTCGGCTACGTTCCCGACGCGCTGACGCCGCTGATCCATGAGTTGTGGCGAGTGAACGCCGTGTACCGGGTCACGGCCGAGCATGTGAACCTGCCGGGCACATCCTCGGTTGCCGACCGGATGCGCCTACTCGCCCGCCTGGATGCGCTGTGCCCGGAAGGCACGGAACCGACATCGGTGCTGGGCCGCTGAGCGAGCTATTCCGACTTGGTGACTCCAAGTCGGAATAGCGCTGGGCATGTTCTCACCTGGCTCTTCCCCGTTATGCGCTCGCCTGCTGGGTCTCGGGCAGCTCGATCCAGGTCCCGGAGGCGACCGGGATGGCCACGCCGTCGAGGGTGGGCGCCGGCGCGCCGGCCCGTTTCGGGACCAGCAGCCACCGGGCCGCGGGACGGATCGTGGCGGTGTCCAGCAGGGCGGCCAGCAGGTCGATCTGGCCGTAGCGGGCCAACGGGGCAGCGTCGGTGAGCAGCAGCGGCTCGGGTCGGGCCAGCAGCGCGGGCCAGAACTGTGCGGTGGCGTCGGCGACGAGGCGCTCGAGGTTGGCGCGGTCCCCGCTGCCCGGCGCGGCAGCGTCGGCGCGCAGCACCAGCGACCAGTCCACCCCGGCGGCCCCCGCCCGGTCGCGCATCGCGGCGATCAGCTCGGCGGTGACGTCGACGACGGTCACCCCGTAGCGGCGGGCCAGGGCGCCCGGTGCGGCCACGAGGTGGTGGTGGCCCGTGGTCAGGACCGTCGCCGCGTGACTGGCCAGGCTCGCGGACAGGGCCTCGTGGACCTCGTCGAAGCGCACCGGGACGCCGGGGGTGTAGACCGTTCCGGTGCTCAGCAGCGAACCGGAGCCGGAGTCCTTGCGGACATACACCCGAGCATCGGCATCCCACGTCAGGGCCGGCGCGGCCGCGGCCACCAACGGGTCGAGGTCCGGGCGGTCCGGGGCGGGCAGCGCCGCCGGGAACCGGGAGCCGGCCAGGGCGCGCAGCCGGTCGGGGGTGATCCGCGACTGGGTGGCCCCGAGGACCGCAGCCACGGCAGCAGCGGCGGACATCCCCCGCGGGTAGAGCTCGGAGCGCGAGGACACTGCGGCGGTGGCGCTCGCCCGGGCGGCCAGCGCCAGGGCGCGCTGCGGGTCCCCGATGCCGAGGTCGCCGGCGCGGGGGTGGGTGCGGACCAGGTCGAGGCCCACGTTCGGGCCCAGCGGTCCGGTGGTCCCGCCAGCGGCCGCGGCGGCCAGGGCCGCGTCGGTGGAGTCGGCCAGGGCGACGGCGGCCTCCAGCCGCTCGTCGGGGGTGCCCGAGGTGGTGGTGAGCAGCACCTGGTCGCCGTGGCGCACGAGGGCCAGCGACTCCCCGGCGTCGGCCTCCACGACGGCCCGGACCAGCCCGACCGCGTTGCGCCGACGATCCGAGCCCTCGGCCGTCGAGCCGCGCAGCGCGACCAGCCGCTCGGCGAGCTCGTCGGCGGTCGCGACGCCGCCCAGGACGGCCAGTGCGTCGATGACCTCGCCTCGCAGGTCGGCCACGATCGGCGACTTGGCCCAGTGCGCGGCCAGGGCGGCCAGACTCCCGGTGGGGTCCGTGGCGACGAGGGCGTCGGCCGCCGCGGCGGCGTGATCGGGCCACGTGGGCGCGCCCTCGGGGAGGTCCAGGTTGAGCAGCCGCCGGGCCAGTCCGGCCGCCGCGGCTGCCCGGGACCTGCCCTTGGGCACGAGTGCCGCCTGGGTGCTCTCGACGCCGCGGAGCAGCACGCCCGCGGCGTCGTCGATCGTGCTGGTGGTGCCGGCGAACCGGGTGGCCCACTGCCGGCGGCGCCTCTGCAGCTCGCTGCGCACGACGACACCCACCCCCGGCATGCGGTTGATGTCGAACGCGGAGGCGTCGATCAGCTCCTGGACGGTCTCGGCACCGATCCGCCGGGCCGCGCTGACGGCCCGCGCGGTCAGGCCGGCCTGTCCCAGGGGGGTGCTCGGCGTCGCCGCGTCGGCAGCGGAGTCACGCTCGGCCTCGGTGGCCTCCTGGGTGGTGCTGGCCTGCGAGGACGGGAAGACCGCGGCCCACGCCTGGGCCATGGCGGCCAGGTCGTCGAACCGGGCGGCGGCATCGCGGGCGAGGGCCTGGCGGAAGAACCGGATCAACCCGTCGGCGACCTCCGGCTCGAACATGCCCGCAGCCAGGTGCACCTCATCGGGGATCAGCGCCGGGTCGGACTGGCCGTCGCCCCACTCCGGCCGGGTGCCGGCCGCCATCTCGAACAGGGTCGCCGCGACCGCGAACCGCTCGGCCGCGGAGTCGTACCGGCGTCGCGCCCCATGGCCCAGGAACGGATCCATGTAGCCGTGGGTGCCCGAGCGGACCTTGTCCAGCGGCTCGGTGGCCAGCGAGAAGTCGAACAGCACCAGGTGCCGCGTCCGGTCCCCGCGGGCCTCGCGCACGCCGAGGTTGTCGGGCTTGATGTCGCGGTGGAACACGCCGTTGGCGTCGAGGTGGGCCACCGCCTCGAACAGGTCGCGGCCGTAGCCCTCGAGCTGCTCGAGGGTGAGCCGGCCCTCGTCGAGCAGCCGCCGCCCCAGGGTGGGGCGCCCGGCATCCTCGACCACGATCGCGGTGTGCCCGGCCGCGTCCAGCGGACCGTCGAGGCACCGCACGACCCGGGGGTGGTCCAACCCCTCGAGGACCTGGGCCTCGGCGGCGATCCGGTCGGCGGCGCTGTCGTCCAGGGCGACCTTGAGGACCAGCCCCTCGGTGCCGAGGTCCGCGTCGTCGACCAGCAGGGCGACCCCCGAGCCGCCCGAGCCGAGCCGGGCCCGCACGATCCATCGCTCGCTGATCGCGTCGCCGACCTCCGCGTCGCGGGGATCGGCGACCGGGCCGGGCTCGTCGACGTCGACGGTGGCCGCGAGCGTGAGCTGGTCGAGGAAGGCCGCCACGCTGGGGGTCCGCTCGACGACGTCGGGGTTCGTGGCCTCGCGGACCAGCGCGCACATGTCCGCGGGCAGCCCGTCGCGGTCGGCGGCCGGGTCCAGCCCGCCGAGCTCCAGCCGCTGCTTCAGGGCGGCGAAGTTGGTCGCGGGCGGGGCGTCGGTGAGGATCAGGTAGGACAGGACCCCCAGGCCGTAGACGTCCAGCGGCACGCCGGCCGGGTCGGGCTGGTGCGCCTCGGGAGCCAGGTACAGCAGGGCGTCCTGGACGACCCGGCCGGCCACCTCGGAGACCCCGTGGTAGATCGTCGGGTTGCGGGTGGTGCCGCCCTGCAGGTCCCGCCGGCCGGTCTGCCAGTCGCGCACCTGCACCCTCGGGGCACCGTCGCGCACCCCGACGTACACGCAGGCCGGGGACAGCGCGCGGTGCTGGACCCCCCGCTTGTGGGCGTAGTCCACGACCTCGCCGACCTGGCGGATCAGCGCCCGCCGGCCGTCGGCATCCAGGGGGTGCGCGGTCAGGTAGGTCGTCAGGGGCAGCTGGCCGGAGTCGTCGGGGAACACCAGCGCCGGGCCGGCCTCGGTGGTCAGCACCTCCAGCGGGCGGGCGACCCCCGGGTGCTCCAGCGGCTTGGCCAGGGCGTACTCGCGGGTGGCCATCCGCTCGATCTCGTGGCGCTCGTTCGCGGTGGCCTTGGGCGGCACGTCGTACATGCGGATCCGGCGGTACTCGTCGTGCAGCGCCGGGTGCTGGGCGCGGACGTCCACCCAGCCGGGGCCCTCCCCGAGCGGGTCGGCGGAGTCGATGACGTACTGGCCGACGGTGCGGACCTTCGGGGTGGCCTGCAGGCCCAGGTCCTTGATCAGGGCGACCAGTGCCTTCGCCCGCTGGGCGTCGATGACGTCACCCTGGTTCTGCGGGGCGGCATCCAGCAGCACCCGGATCGAGCGCACGCCCGTGACCTGGTACCCGTCGAGGCCGTAGGTGTTGGCCGCGGACTGCTCGGACAGGCTCACCGTGCTGCCCTGCCCGTGCAGGACGGTCGCTGCCCGGATCCTGGGGACCTCGTTGGGCCGGACGCCGCGCTGGGCGGCCGCGTGCTTGAGCTCGGAGCCGAAGCGCTTGGCCTTGCCGTCCGTGGCGATGAACGGGTCCTTGTCGACGCGGACGTTCCCATTCGGGGCGGTCACCCGCCAGGTCATCTGGTCCCCGGAGATCGAGCCGTGCCAACCCTTGAGCTCCAGGAAGTGCAGGCCGTTGTGGTGCAGCAGGATCACGTCGATCTCGCTGGCCCGACCCTCGCGGTCGCGGAAGGTGACGTTGGTCCAGGCGTGGGTCAGCGGGGAGTCCGGCAGGAGGTCGCGCAGGGCCTGCAGCCCCTGGGCCTCGGCAGCGGTCACGGGGTCGCCGAGCTGGTGCCAGCGCTGGTCGTTGACGGCCACGGCGATCCCCCCTCACTCGATGTGCACGGCCCCTGTTCGTGGCCCTGCTCGCGGCCCACCGGCGCGACTCGTCCGCCCCGCTCGGCCAGGCGGGTTCAGGATAGGGGCCGGCCAGGGCAGAAACCGGATCCGCGGCCGATCCTCCCGGCTCGAACGCCGTCCGGCGATCCCGGCCCGCCGCACACCCGCACCGTCACCGCGTGGTGGCGCGGGCCGCTCAGACGGTGTCGAGCGCTGCCCTGAGCGCGTCCCGCCGCGCGGCCCGGAACGCGGCCATCGCCGGGGACGTGCGGAAGAAGACGTCGGCGCCGTGGTACATGCCCGCGACGACATCGACCTGGCAGGGGACGCCGGCGGCCGTCAGCCGTTCGGCGTAGGCCAGGTCCTCGGCATGGAACAGGTCGAGGTCGCCGACCCCGATCCAGGCCGGGGGCAGGCCCGTCAGGTCCGCGCGCCGCGCCGGCGCCGCGTACGGCCGCTGCTCGTCGTCGCGCGGCGGGTGCCCGAGGTAGGCCGTCCAGCCGAACTCGTTGCTCCGGGGCGTCCAGACGAACGCGCCCGTGCCGGCATGGTCGGTGCGCAGGACCGTGCGGTCATCGAGCATCGGGTAGACCAACAGCTGGAAGCACACCGGGACCTCGCCCCGGTCGTGGGCGAGCTGGGCCAGGGCGGCGGCCAGGCCACCACCGGCGCTGTCCCCCCCGACGGCGATCCGGCCCGGATCCACGCCCAGCTCGTCAGCATGGTCGTGCACCCACCGCAGCGCGGCGTAGCAGTCCTCGAGGCCGGCCGGGAACGGGTCCTCCGGGGCCAGGCGGTAGTCGACGCTGACGACCACGATGTCCAGGTCGTGCGCGAACCGGCTGCAGATCTCGTGGTAGGTCGCGGGATGCCCCATGACCAGCCCGCCGTGGATCCACAGCAGCGCCCCCGAGGGTCGCCCTCGGGCGTCGCGGTCGTAGACGAACACCGGGACCTCCGGGCGCTCCTCACGGGCTGGAACGGTCCGCAGCTCGAGGTCGATCCCCGGCGCGACGGTGCCGGGCAGGATCGGGGCCCTGCGGACCAGGCGGAGCGACCCAGGGCCGAAGCTCACCGGGACCAGGAGCAGCGGGTGGCGCAGCTCCGGGAGGACCGGTTCCAGCAGGCGCCGTCGGGCCCGCACCACCCGGGCGACCCTCGCCGCCCCGACCGCCGCGCCGACCGCTGCCCCGATCGCGAGCGCACTCCCGACGGCTGACCTCGCGGGGACGACGGGACTCCGGCCGCCCTGCGGTCGCGTCCTCATGGGAGCTTGTCGACCGCTGTCGTGAGGAACGTGGCGATGTCGTCGGGCGTGAACTCAGGCTCGACGCCCTCGCCCATCGCGATGTCGGTCACCAGCATCTCCATCAGGGCCGAGCCCTGACGAACCAGGGAGTGGTGCAGCAGCCAGATCGCGCCGCCGCCGGCCTCCTCCACGGAGATCAACTCGCCGTAGCGGTCCTCGCCCACGTCAGGGATGGTCATGGGCTCAGTCTTGCCCGGACCCTCGTCACCAGCGGGCATCTCCCCCTGGCAGGCCTGCAGGCCGTCACGCAGCGCGGTGAACGTCGCCTCGACCTGCGCCGGGTCCCCGGACCCGAGGAACTCCTGGACGAAGATCATGTGGCCCACGCGATCGCCTGCCGCCATGTCGATGGGATCGGCCTCCGACTGGTCGAGCTGCCGGAAGGCCTGCCACCGCAATGCCTCCACAGCCGCGCGGGACTCCGCACTGGCCCTGTCGCACAGCTCGATCGTCGGCAACATCTGCTGCTGGGCCTCGGGCACCACGCCGGAGCTCAGCTCCGGGGCGTCCGGCGGCACGTTCACTGTCCACGTGCCGTCGTAGTCCTCGGCCGTCACCAGCACCGAGGCCAGCTGCTCAGCCGTCGGCACGGACCCCGCCGGCCACGCGGCTGAGGCACCCGACGAGGACGACGCCGACTCGGAGCCACCTCCGGCACACGCGGCCAGGAGCAGCACCGCTGCCCCGACCAGAGCACCCCTGGTACGAACCTGCCTGCTCATGACCCGCCTCCTCCGCTCGTTCCACCCCGGACCCCACACGCGGCCTGCGCGTCCTGCCCAACCCCGGCCGCAGTCACGTCCGCACCACCCTTCCCACTGATTCCATGCTGGCCCCGGGGATGGGCCCGCGGACAGAGGACAACGTCCCCGACAGGCGGCGGGCGGGAGTTGCGGGGGGCGCCGGTGACCGCGCACCCTCACGGACGGGGAGCGGCTCCCCTGTGGGCCGCCCAGGCGGTGGAGACCATCTGCTCGAGGCTGTGCCGCATGCTCCAGTCCAGGTCAGCGGCCGCGGACCGGCCATCGGCGACGATGCGGGCCGGGTCGCCGGGGCGCCGGGGGCCGATCCGCGGGGCGAAGTCGACACCGGTGACCTCGGCCATCACGGTCATGATCTGGGCGACCGAGACCCCGGCCCCGCTGCCCAGGTTGTACACCGGCTGCAGCGGGGCACCAGCAGCCAGGGCCCGCGCCGCGGCCACGTGCGAGATGGCGAGGTCCCCGACGTGGACGTAGTCGCGTACGCACGTGCCATCCGGGGTGGGGTGGTCGATGCCGTTGACCACCGGCCGCGCGCCGGCCAGCAGCGCGGCGAACACCAGGGGGAACAGGTTGTGCGGGCTGGTGTCGTGCACCACGGGGTCTGCTGAGCCGACCACGTTGAAGTAGCGCAGTGAGGTGTGCCGGGTGCCGTGGGCCCGGCCGTGGTCAGCCAGGAGCCACTCGCCGATCAGCTTGGACTCCCCGTAGGGCGACTCGGGCGCGGTCGGGGTCTGCTCCGTCACCCGCTGCGAGCTCGGGGTCCCGTAGACGGCAGCGGACGAGGAGAACACGATCCGGTCGACGCCGACGTCCTGCATGGCCTGCAGCACGCTGGCCGTGCCGGTGACGTTCTGCTGGTAGGTCAGCAGCGGCTCGCGGACCGAGACACCGGCGAACTTGAACCCGGCGACGTGCACCACGCCGGTGACCGCATGCTCCCGCAGGGTGCGCGCGACCAGTCCGGTGTCCAGGATCGTTCCCCGGACCAGCGGGGTGCCGGCGGGCACGAACCGTGCGTGGCCGGTGGACAGGTCGTCGATGACCACCGCGGCGATACCGGCGCGGGCGAACGCCCGGACCACGTGGGCGCCGATGTAGCCGGCCCCGCCGGTCACCAGCCAGGTCATCGGTCGGCCACCCGTGCGCGGGCCACGACGCCTGCCGGCGGGCCGGCGCTCGCCGCCAGGAACCCGGGTGCGTCCATCGCGTGCGCGCGGAACGCCGCGTCCACCGCCCGCATCACCGCTGGGGCGGTGCCTGCCTCGATCAGGGCGATGGCCGAGCCGCCGAAGCCGCCGCCGGTCATCCGGGCGCCGAGGGCGCCGGCCCCCCGCGCTGCCTCGACCGCCACGTCCAGCTCGGGGCAGCTGACCTCGTAGTCACGCCGCAACGACTCGTGGGAGGCGTCCAGCACCGGGCCGACCGCGCGCACGCGACCCGCAGCCACGAGGTCGACGACCTGGCCCACTCGGGCGACCTCGGAGACGACGTGCCGAACGCGCCGCCGCTCCAGCGGGTCAGCCAGCTCAGCCATCGCCCCGTCCAGGTCGGTGATCTCACCCAGGGTGCCCACGCCGAGCCGCCGGGCGGCGGCGTGGCAGGTGTCGCGGCGGGCGGCGTACTGCCCGTCGACGAGGGCATGCGGGGCACGCGTGTCGATGACCAGCAGCTCGAGCCCGGCCGACGCCAGGTCGAGGGGCACGTGGGTCACGCTGTGGTCCCGGGAGTCCAGCAGCAGGGCGTGACCGGCCCGGGCGCGCAGCGACGCGGCCTGGTCCATGCCACCGGTCGGGGCACCGGCGACCCTGTTCTCGGCCTCGACGCAGGCAGCTGCCAGCCGTGCCCTGCCGGGGTCGTCGCCCCCGAGTCCCAGGCCGTGGACCTCGTCCAGGGCGATCGCCACCGCGCACTCGAGGGCGGCCGAGGACGACAGCCCCGCGCCGACGGGGACGCAGGAGTCCACCGCGGCGTCGAAGCCGCCGATGTCCAGCCCGCCGTCGCGCAGCGCCCAGGCCGGCCCCGCCGCATAGGCGACCCACCCCGTCACGGTCCCCGGAGCGATGTCGCCCACGGCGCCGGACCACACCGCATCCGGCTCCAGCGCGGACACGAGCCGGACGCGGTCGTCGTCGCGGGCGCGCAGGGCGACGAAGGTGCGGTGCCCCAGCGCGATCGGCAGGCAGGGGCCGCCGTTGTAGTCCAGGTGCTCCCCGACCAGGTTCACCCGACCGGGGGCGGCCCACACGCCGTCGGGCTCCCCGTCGAAGGACCGGGCGAAGAGCGCGGTGGCCCGGGCCGCACCCACGCGGTCGCCCCACGCCGGCAGCGCAGGAGCGGGCAACGGCGGGACCTGATCCGCGGTCATGACTCGGTGGGCCCGAGGTCGGGCGAGGCCACGAAGGCCACGGTCGCGGTCGCCGCGCCGAGCAGCTCGAGCAGGATGAGCTCGTTCGTGCCCTGCTGGACCAGCGGTCCGGGGACGTAGAGCGTGCGCGTCGGGGTGGCCGCGCTGTAGCGCCCGAGGAGGAACCCGTTGACCCAGGCCAGGCCCCGGCCCCAACCCGCCGTGCGCAGGAAGTGGTCGGTTCCGGGGACCGAGTCGAACGTGGCGCGGACGAGCACGGGACCGGCGACGGGGTCCTTCGGGTCGGTTCGTCGACTCGCGCGCAGCCGGCGCAGGAGGTCGGGATCCAGCTCGTCGAGGGCCAGGGGGGTCGCCTGCCAGGCCATGACCTCCCGGGTGGCGGTGCGGGCCGTACCCATCAGTCCCTTGGCCTCGCCGAGGCGGGGCCCGTAGTTCACGCGGCCCTGGTCCTCGAGCAGGATCTCGACGGTTCCCCGTCGCGGCGGGAGCGCGACGGTGTGCACCTGGTCGGTGCGGCTGAGCTGGCCCACCGGATCCCGGTCGAGGAAGACCAGGGCCCGGTCGCGGACCTCGTCGAAGGAGAGCACGAGGTCCTCGGGCTCCACCTGGGCTCGGTAGAGCATGACGTGGCTGGCCGGGGCGGCCTCGTCGAGGGTGGGCAGGTGGTCCCAGTCCTGGACCCGACCCAGGTACGGCAGCGCGTCCCACAGGGTCAGGTGCTGGTCGAGGTCCAGCTCGAGCTGCGGAGCCGGCGCCGCCTCGGTGGGCAGCTCGTCGGGGACCGGCGCATGGCCGGCGATCACCGCGCGCATCGCGTGGTACTTGGGGGTCGGCGCGCCGGACTCGGACAGCGGTGCGTCGTAGTCGTAGCTGGTGGTGATCGGCAGGTAGGTGCCCTTGTCGTTGGCGCCGTTGGTGAACCCGAAGTTGGTCCCGCCGTGGAACATGTAGAGGTTGACCGACGCCCCGGCGCCCAGCAGGTCGTCGAGGTCCCGGGCGTTGGCCTGCGCGGGAGCCACGTGGTGCGGCAGCCCCCAGCTGTCGAACCAGCCG
The DNA here is from genome assembly GCA_963774745.1 of uncultured Actinomycetes bacterium. Lineage (GTDB taxonomy): Bacteria > Actinomycetota > Actinomycetes > S36-B12 > CAIYMF01 > Prado023. Next base: position 83,378 of record CAVZGE010000011.1, read on the forward strand.
TTCCAGAACTCCATGCACATCAGCGGCCCCGTCGGCTGGAACTGGCGGAGCAGGGCCAGCCGCTCGAGGCTGCGCGACCCGAAGGTCGCGGTGCGCAGCAGCTCGGGGACCCCGCCGCGGGCCAGCATCCCGGGGTCGGCCTGGTCGCAGGTGAACAGCGGCACCTCGATGCCGGCGTCCCGGGTCAGGGCCGCCAGGGACCGCAGGTAGCCGGGGTCCTGGCCGTAGGCCCCGTACTCGTTCTCCACCTGGACCATCAGGATCGGCCCGCCGCCGGTGACCTGGCGGGGGGCCAGGATCGGGGCGAGGTTGTCCAGGTAGTCGGCGACCGCCGCCGAGGAACGTCGGGTCGTCGGCGCGCAGCCGGATCCCGGGGGTGCGCACCAGCCAGCTGGGCAGCCCACCGTTGGTCCACTCGGCGCAGATGTAGGGCCCCGGGCGCACGATCGCGTGCAGGCCCTCGGCGGCCACGAGGTCGAGGAAGTGGCCCAGGTCGCGCGACCCGCTGGTGTCGAACACGCCGGGCTCAGGTGCGTGGTGGTTCCAGGGCACGTAGGTCTCGATGGTGTTCAGGCCCATCAGCCGGGCCTTGTGGATCCGGTCGGCCCAGAGCGTCGGGGTGGACCCGGAAGTAGTGCAGCGCTCCGGAGATGATCTGCAGCGGACGGCCGTCGAGGAGGAACTCGTCGGGACCGATCTCGAATCGAGGCATGGCTCTCTCACAGGTGGGGTTCGGACGGCGTCGGCGCAGCGCGACCGGGTGGTGCCGTGGGGTGGGATGCGTCACCCCACGGCACCCGGGCAGGTCAGTTGGTGACCGTGAAGCCCTGGTCGTTGCCGTAGGCGGTCGACTGCTCCTGCCAGGCGGCCAGCCCGTCGGTCAGGGTCGACTTGCCCACGTAGGCCTGGCCGACGGTGTCGTTGAAGATGCTGTTGGCGTAGACCTGGAAGGGCAGGTACTGCCATCCGGGCACGACGGAGGCAGCCGACGCCGCCAGCACCTCGTTGACCTTCTGCCCGCCGAAGTACGGGAACTCCTTGGTCAGGAACTCCTCGGAGGCCAGCTCCGCGGTGGTGGCCGGGAACGCCGCCGCCGTCGACGCGCGTGGCCACGCCGTCACCGGCGGTGGCGTACTCGAGGAACGCGTAGGCCAGCTCCTGGTTCGCGCTGGCGGCCGGGACGGCCAGCGAGCTGCCGCCGTTCTCGGACGTCGCGCTGGCGCCGGACTGCCACTGCGGCATCTGGGCCACCCGCCACTTGCCCGCGCCCGAGGGGACCCCGGACTCCAGGTTGGCCGGCATCCACGCACCGATGGTCAGGGTGGCGATGGTGCCGTTGCCCAGGCCCTGGTACCACTCGTCGCTCCAGGAGCCGATCGGGGCCAGCAGCTCCTCGTCGATGAGCTTCTGCCAGGTGCTGGCGAACGTGGTCGATCCCGCGTCGGTGAAGTCGATCGTCACGTTGGTGCCGTCGACCGTGTAGGGCTTGCCGCCGGCCTGCCAGATCATGCTGGTGGTGAAGCCCGCGTCGCCGGTGTCGTTGGCGATGTAGGCATCCTCGTCGGCCTCGTGGATCGCCCGGGCGGCTTCGAGGTACTCGTCCCAGGTGGTCGGCACGTCGACGCCGACCTCCTTGAAGACCTCCTCGTTGTAGAACAGCGCCATCGGGCCGGAGTCCATGGGCAGCCCGTAGATCCCCTCACCGGCCTTGACCGAGGTCCACGGACCGGGGGTGAAGGTGCCGTCCAGGGAGCCGGCGCCGTACTGGTCGAGGTCGGCCAGGGAGTTGGCGATGGCGAACTGCGGCAGCGCGTAGTACTCGACCTGGGCGACGTCCGGGACGCCGCTGCCCGCGGCGATCGCGTTCTGCAGCGCGGTGTACTGGTCGTTGCCGGTGCCCACGTTGACCAGCTCGACGTCGACGTTCGGGTACTTGGCCTCGAAGTCGGTCACGACCTGCTCGAGGGTGGGCTCCCAGGCCCAGACCAGGATCTTGCCCCCGGCCTCGAGGGCGGACTGGGCATCGGCGCTCGCGCTGGCCCCGGTGTCCACGGAGTCGGATGCGCTCGAGCTGCATGCCGTCAGGGTCAGGGCGAGCGCCCCGACGAGGGCGGCGCTGCGCCAGGCGGCGCGGCGGGTGGAGCTGGACATGGTGGTTCCTTCCGATTCAGTGGTGGTGGAGCGGTGGTCGGTGGTGGCCCGGTGGTGGGCCCGGTGGTGGGCCCGGTGGTGGGCCCGGTGGTGGGCGGTCATTCCTTGACGCCTCCGGCGCTCAGGCCGGACTGCCAGTAGCGCTGCAGCAGCAGGAAGGCAGCGATCAGGGGCAGGATCGTCAGCAGCGACCCGGTGATCACGAGGTTGAAGATCGCCTCCCCGCCGGCGGTCGCGGCCTGGGCGTTCCAGGCGTTCAGGCCGAGGGTCAGCGGGTACCAGTCGGGGTCCCGGAGCATGATCAGCGGCAGGAAGTAGTTGTTCCAGGTCGCGACGATCGCGAACAGCAGCACCGTCACGATGCCCGGGGCCAGCAGCGGCAGGCAGATCTTCCAGAACGTCTTGAACTCGCTGGCGCCGTCGACCCGCGCGGCCTCCATGAGCTCGGTCGGGATCGCCTCGCTGGCGAACGTCCACATGAGGTACAGGCCGAACGGGGAGATCAGCGACGGGATGATCACCGCCCACGGGGTGTTGGTCAGCCCCATCCGGCTGAACATCAGGAAGGTCGGCACGGCCAGGGCCGTGCCCGGGACGGCGACGGCCCCGATGACGATGGCGAACACGGCCCGCTTGCCGGGGAAGTCGAACTTGGCCAGGCCGTACCCGCCGAGCACGGCCAGGGCGGTGGCCCCACCGGCGCCGAGCGACCACGTACAGCAGCGTGTTGGCGAACCAGCGCAGGAAGATGCCGTCGTCGTAGGTCAGCGTGGCCACGATGTTGTCCCACAGGGCGAAGCGCCGTGGAACCAGAGGCCGAACGAGGAGAACAGGTCGGCCTGGGTCTTCGAGGCGTTGATGACCAGCCACGCCAGCGGGACCAGCGTGTAGACCAGGACCAGCCCGGTGACCAGCGTCAGCAGGATGCTGCGCCGCGGGTGCGTGATGCTCGAGAACTGCTGGCGGCTGCGGCGGGGCCGCGAGCGCAGCTGGCTGGGGGCGCCCTGCACGGTCGTGGTCATCAGAGCTCCCTGCGCATTCCGCGCAGCTGGACGACGTAGGCCACAGCCATCGTGACCACGCCCATGATGATCGCGATGGTGGCCGAGTAGTTGTACTGCTGCCCGGAGAAGGACAGCGAGTACGCGTACAGGTTCGGCGTGTAGTAGGTGGTGATCGCGTTCGGCGCCAGGCCCTGCAGGATGCTCGGCTCGTTGAACAGCTGGAAGCTGCCGATGATCGAGAAGATCGTGGCGATCACCAGCGCTCCGCGGATGGCCGGCAGCTTGATCGCCCGGACGATGCGCACACTGCCCGGCTCCGTCGAGGGCCGCGGCCTCGTACAGCGACACCGGGATCACCCGCAGCGCGGAGTAGAAGATCAGCATGTTGTAGCCGACGAACTCCCAGGTCACGATGTTGCCGATGGCCAGCAGCACCACGTCCGGCGACAGCGGGTCCGGCAGCGGGAAGCCCACGGCATCCGTCCAGGGTGGCGACCAGCCCGAACCGCTTGCCGTACATGAACCCCCACATCAGCGTGGCCACGACGGCCGGGACCGCGTACGGCAGGAAGATCGAGATCCGGAAGAAGTTGCGCCCGTGCAACCGGCCGCTGTCGATCGCCAGGGCCACGAACAGCGCGATCCCGAGCATGATCGGCACCTGGACCAGGAGGAACAGCCCGACCCGCTGCACCCCGGACCAGAACAGCGGATCGCTGAACGCGGTCCGGTAGTTGTCCACGCCCACGAACCGGTTGCCACCGATGAGCTGCTGGCGGAACAGGCTGATGTAGAGCGAGTAGGCGATGGGGGCGAGGAACACCAGGGCGAAGACGGCCATGAACGGACCCACGAAGCCCCACCCGGTCCAGGACCGCGCGGGCCGGCGGCGGCGCTCCGGCGCTCGCTCGTCCTGCGCGCTGGGAGTGTCGACGGACACCGTGGACCACCTCCTTCCAGGACGTCGGACTCTCGAATGTTTACGTAAACATTTCGTCTCCACGGAGACTTGCACGTGCCGATGGGTTGTGTCAAGCGTGTCGGGGGACCAAAATGGTGACGTGAACATTCTGCCGGTGCAACGGCCGGCCCCGTGACCTCCCCGACCCCCCCGGACACCGCGTCGGGGCGCGCGCGGGTCCGCTCGGCACCCTCCATGGCCGATGTGGCAGCGCTTGCCGGGGTCTCCTCGCAGACCGTGTCCCGGGTCTCCATGGGCGCTGAGAACGTCCGTCCGGCCACCCGCCAACGCGTGCTCGCCGCGATGGCCCAGCTGGGCTACTCCCCGAACAGTGCGGCCCGGGCCCTGCGCTACGGGAGCTTCGGGACGATCGGGGTGATCGCCCACCGGCTGGCGCGGACCGGTGAGTCGCACACCGTGGAGGCCGTCGTCGAGGCGGCCCGCGACGAGGGGTTCACCGTCAGCCTCGTCGACCTGCAGACCCCCTCCCCGGACGATGTCACCGCGGCCGCGGCACGCATGTCCCACCAGGCCATCGACGGCCTGATCGTCATCCGGGCCGAGACAGCCATCCCCTCGACCCTGGCCCTTCCGCCCGGCCTGCCCGTCGTCGTGTCGGACTCCCGCTTCGTCGGCGGCGGGCTGCCTGCGGTCGCCGCCGACCAGGTCGGCGGCACGACGATGGCCGTGGAGCACCTGCTCGGCCTGGGCCACCGGACCGTCCACCACCTCGCGGGTCCCACCGACTCCAACCCCGCCCGCGAACGCGCCGAGACGTGGGAGCAGGTCCTGACGCGGTGGGACCGGCCGGTCCCCGCCGTGTTCCAGGGCGACTGGAGCGCCCCCTCCGGCTACCGGGTGGGTGCGCAGATCGCCGCCGACGACGATGTGACCGCGGTCTTCAGCGCCAACGACGAGATGGCCGCGGGACTGATGCTCGCCCTGAACGAGCACGGCCGGCGCATCCCACAGGAGGTGTCCATCGTCGGGTTCGACGACATCCCCCTCGCGCCCTTCCTCTGGCCACCGCTGACCACCGTCGCCCAGGACTTCGCCACCATCGGCCAGCGGCTCATCGCCCTGCTCGTCGAGCAGATCCGTCAGGGACCGCAGCGGACGGACACCCACGTGCTGGTCCCCACCGAACTGATCCTGCGCGCCAGCACCGCCCCGCCCCCCCGGCGGGGCTGACCGCCGGTCAGCCGGTGCGAGCCACCTGCTCGCGGACGAATCCCTCGATGGCATCGACCATCTGGTCCAGGCCGGGCTGCTCGATCGGGTAGTGCCCGGCGCCGTCGAGGATCACGGTCGTCACCGGGACCCGCCCGACCCGGTCCAGGAAGAGCCGGCTCAGGTGCAGGGGCGTCCAGAGGTCCTCCCCCGGCTGGGTCAGCAGGATCGGGCACACGTCGAACGCCTCGGGCTCGACAGCGGGCCGGTAGGCCATGTAGGAGTCCAGGAAGCTCATCGTCATGGCGTTCCCGGCTGAGGTGCGGTCGCGCAGGCACACCGCCAGCGCGGCCCGGTCGTTGACGAGCCTGTGCATCTTGCTGGCCACCCGCATGGGCATCCGGATCCCGGACAGGGGCGTCCTCGCGGCGAGCCCCACCAGCGGAGCACCCACCCGGGACATGACCACGTTCAGCGCCGTCTCGTCGGCGACCTGCTGGACCGACTGGTCGAGGAAGCACATCCCCACCACGCCGGCCACCGCCCCCGTGGCGCCGGCGACCTGATAGGCGAGCATCCCGCCCGCGCTCAGGCCGTAGAGGATGATCGGGCGATCGTCGCGGGCGCGTTCCACGGCCACGAGGTCGATGCCGGCCTGCACCCAGTCGTCGTAGCGCACGCGCGCGCCGGGGGCCACGCGGGTCACCCCGTACTCGGGCATGTCGATCGCGATGGTCTCGAACCCGCGCCGGCTCAGGGGGGCGCCCAGGATCGTGGACAGCTGCCGGCCGTTGGTCCCCACGCCGTGGAACAGGATCACCTTGGCGGGGGCGTCAGGGTCGCGGTAGCAGTCGAGGTGGACCTCGTGACCGCCCCACGGCCACCACTCCTCAGCAGGCTCCGCCCCCACCCCGAGCTGGTAGGCCGGGGGCAGGAATGCCTGGATGTCGCGCCAGGCGCTCTGCGTCGCATACGACATGGGTGGGCACCGTCCGATCCTCACGATGTGCCGGGCGTTCGACTGTAGGCGCTCCCGGGCGGCCGTTGCGGGCTGGGTCAGGCACTCACCTCCACGGTCGAGGGCCCGTCCGGGCGGACCCGGCGCACGGTCAGGCGCTCGGCGATCCGATCCTTGAGCTCGGGGACGTGGCTGACGATCCCGATGACCCGGCCGTTGCCCCGGAGGTCATCGATCACGCCCATGACGTCGTCGAGGGTGTCCGGGTCCAGGCTGCCGAAGCCCTCGTCGATGAACAGGGTGTCCAGCTGCGCTCCCCCTGCCTGGGCGACCACGACGTCGGCAAGGCCCAGGGCCAGGGCCAGGGAGGTGTAGAACGTCTCGCCCCCGGACAGGGTGCCGGGGCTGCGCTCCCGGCCGGTGTGCCGGTCGAGGACGGCCAGGCCGAGCCCGACCCGGGCGTCCTTGCGCGCGGCCTCATCGATGCGGAGCAGCTCGTACTTGCCCGCTGACATGGACTCGAGGCGGACGTTCGCAGCCGTGACGACCTGCTCGAACCAGTACCGCAGCACGAACGTCACCAGGCTCATCCGGGGCGAGCCGGCCATCCCTCGGGCGTACAGGTCGAGGGAGACCAGCTCGGCGCTGGCTGCCGCAAGCTCAGCCCGTTGCGCCGCGCAGTCCTGGACCTCGGCCAGTCGCTCCGCGAAGCGCTCGCGCTGCCGGCTGGCGACCGTCGCCTCCTCCTGCGCCGCCCGAGCGACGTCATCGCGCCGCTCGAGCTCTGCCGTCGCCAGGGCAACCGAGGTGGCCGCATCCGTCGGGTCGACGTCGGCGACAGCGCGCAGCTCCGGTGAGTCGAGCTGGGCCCGCGCCGTGGCCACGCAGGCCTCCCATTCGTCGACGGTTCGCTGGAGCTGGTCGAGGTCGGGGGTGGCCAGGTGCGCGGACCGGGCATCGTCGAGGTCCACGAATCCGGATCGGGATGCCTCGGCATCCGCCCGCACGGCCGCGGAGGACAGGTGCTCGAGCCCCCGGGACAGGTCGTGCACCGCGGCCGAGAGCGTCTCCAGCGCGATGGCCGAGGCCACGAGGGCGGCGGCCCGGTCCCGGACGCTGTCGTACCCCGCCCGGCCGGCCAGGACCTGGGCCTCGCGGACCGCGAGGTCGCCAGCCGTGTGCTCCTGCTGGGCGGTGGCGCTCGCGAGCGCCTCGGCCAGGCGGATCAGCTCCGCACCGACCTCCGCCTGCTCCGCGCCCAGCTGGCCGACCCGGGCCTCCAGGCGCGGGAGCGAGGCCAGGGCCAGCTCCGCGGAGGCCAGCTCGGCGGTCGTCGCGTCGATCCGGGCCTGCCACTGCTCTGCGGAGATCCCCCCGGCCGTGCGGGTGGCGTGATCGAGGTCCGACTCGGCGCGCGCCAGCGCGACCTCCGCCTCGTCGAGGACCAACCGGGTCTCGTCGCGACGCGCGGCGGCCTGCCGGACCTGCTCCTCGGACACCCCGGCGGTTGCCGACCAGGCCGGGGCCGGGTGCTCCGGGGACCCGCAGACCAGGCAGGGGTCACCGGACACCAACCGTGCGGCGAGCTCGCCCCGGACGTCGGCGAGCCGCTGGTCGACCAGGAGCAGGTGGTGGTGATCCGCCTCCGCGTGCGCCCGCCGGGCAGTCCGCCGGGCGGCCCGACGCTGCTCGACGAGTGCGCTGAGCTCGGCCAGGCGCCCTGCTGCCTCCGCCTGGCCGGCGATCGCGGCCAGGACCGCGGTGGACGCCGCGATCCCCATCGCTGCCTGCTGGGCCTCCCCGAGCTCGGCAGTGGCCGCGGCAAGCTCGGCAGGGATCTGCCTGCCGCGCTCGTGAGCCGCCCGGCTCGCGTCCGCCAGCCCCAGCACGGTGGCCCGCTGCTGGTCGAGGATCGCGCGACCCTCTGCCAGACCGTCCTCGATCACGACCAGGTGGGCCAGCTCCCCCGCGGTGGTGCGGTCCCCCGCAGCCTGCCGGGCCAGCTCCTGCCAGCCCGCACCCTCGAGGTGCTCGGGGTCGGCCACCCGACCGGCGCTGGCCGCCACGACCGCTGCCCGCAGCGTCGCGACGCGATCCACGGCGCTGTCGACGAGCTCCAGCAGCGGGCGCACGGGGATCGCCCGACGCGCGCGGGCCAGCAGGCCACGACGCGCCTCGTGGTCGGCACGCTGGTCCTGCGCGGCGGCCAGCGCCTCCTCCAGCTGCGCTCGTTGCTGCACACGGGCAGCGACCGAGCGCGCGTCGGCCAGCACTGCGCGCCCCTGGCCCCGGGCCTCCTCGGCCACCTCTGCCGCCTCACCAGCAGCGCGGGCCCCCTGCGCCAGGTGCTCCTCCAGGACGGCCAGTCCGCCGAGCCGCTCCTCGACCGGGAGCGCACCCAGCTCCGCATTCGCCTCGGCCGCGAGGCCGGCAGCCTCACACGCGGCCGCCACGCGGGCACCCAGCTCCGCGTCGGCGGCCGCCAGGTCTCGATTCGCCTGCTGGGCCCGCGCCTGGAGGGACTCGGTGATGCTCCGGAAGAACTGGGTGCCGAACAGCTTGCCCAGGAGCTCACGCCGCTCGTCGTCCCCGGCGCGCAGGAACGTCGCGAACTCGCCCTGCGGCAGCAGCACCACCTGGCGGAACTGCTCACGGGTCAGGCCCAACAGCTCCCCGACGATCGTGCCGGCCTCGTCCTTGGCGTGCGAGCGGGACTCCCAGCCGCCCGCACCGAAGCGCTCCAGGTGGACGCTGGCCTTCTCCTTGGTGACGCCCGTGCCCCGCCGCTTGGGCCGGGTGTGCTCGGGCGAGCGGGTGATCCGGTGCCGCCCGCCCCGAACGGAGAACTCCAGCGTGACCTCAGGACGGTCGTCCGGGCCGGCGAAGTCCGAGCGCAACCGGGCCGGATCGCCGGAGTCGCTGGCCAGGCCCCCGTAGAGGGCGAAGGTGAGGGCGTCGAGGATCGTGGACTTGCCGACACCGGTCGGGCCCTCGAAGAGGAACAGCCCGCCGGCGCCCAGCCGGTCGAAGTCGATGACCTGCTCGTCGGCGAAGGGGCCGACCGCACGCAGGCGCAGGGTGTGCAGGCGCATCAGGCGGACACCTCCACCCGACGGGCGGCCAGCACGACCTCGGCCAGGACCTCGCGCTGCACCGGGCTGGGCGGCGCCCCGGACACGGCGGCCACGAACTCCGCGCAGATCTCGACGGGATCGCTGGCCTCGGTCATCCGGGTCAGGCCCAGGGGCGCGTCCGCGCGTTCCGGGGCGAACTCGAGGACCAGCGTGTGCGGCCAGTGGGCCCGCAGCTGCTCCATCGGGTTGGCCAGCCGGCCCGGATCGGTCAGGACGACCTTGACCCACGCGTCGGCCAGACCCGCGAGATCACCTCGGGCGCGGTCGAGGAGGTCCGACAACCGGCCGCTGACCTGGACCAGTGGACGCGGGACCGGCGCCGCCACCCGCCGGGTCGCCACGGTGCCGGCGGCATCGATCTCGACGACGGTCACGGACTTGACGTGGTTGCGCTCGGAGAACGAGAAGGCCAGCGGCGACCCGCTGTACGCCACCGTGGTCGGCGACCCGGCGAGGCGGACCTCCTGGGGACCGTGCAGGTGCCCCAGGGCCACATAGCTCACGCCGTCGAACACCTCCGCGGGAGTGTCGCCGACCCCGCCGACACGGATCTCGCGCTCGGACTCACAGGCCGACCCCCCGGTGACGAACGCATGGGCCATCACCACCACCCGGCTCAGCCCGCGCTCGGCGGCATCAGCGCGGATCCGCTCGACCAGGACGCCGAGGACGGCGGCATGCGAACGGTCCACCTCCAGCTGCGCGACGACTGCATCGGGAAGGATGAACGGGATGCCGTAGACCCCGACCCGGCCGGACTCGTCGGCGAGCAGGACCGGCTCGGTGACCTGCTCGATCGAGGTGCGCAGGTGGATCCCCGCCTCGGCCAGGACCTCCCCGGCGTACTGCAGGCGCACGGCGCTGTCGTGGTTGCCGCTGGAGATGACCAGCGGGATCCGGGCCCGGGCGAAGGCCGCCACCGTGCGGTCCATGAGCGCGATCGCATCCGCGCCGGGCTGGGCGCGGTCGTAGACGTCGCCGCTGACGAGGACCGCGTCGACCTCCTCGGAGGTGGCCAGCTCGAGGAGCCAGGACAGGAACGCCGACTGCTCGGCCAGCAGCTCGGCACCGTGCAGGCGGCGGCCCAGGTGCCAGTCGGAGGTGTGCAGGAATCGCATGCCGACACCCTGACACGGGGGTCTGACACAACAGCCGAACGCGCCGGCCGACCGGCCCAGGTGTCGCCCCTCACCGGCGCGGCAACCACGTCCGGGCCCGCAGGGACGGGCCGGGTGTCAGTCCCGGCAGCTACGCTCCGGCTCGGAGGTGATCATGCCCGGGGCAGCAACGGACGACCGGCGGATCCGCGCTGCCCGGATGGCGAGCCTCCTGCTCGACGACCGGCCCACAGCCGAGCGCACGGTGGCCGATGTCGTCGGGTGGTTCGGGGCGATGCAGGGCCAGGACTTCGCCAGCGTCGGGTGGTCCCTGGGCGTGCGCACCGGCGACACGCGCGACCAGGTGATCGCAGCGTTCGGGTCGGGGGCGATCCTGCGCACCTGGCCGATGCGTGGCACGCTGCACGTCCTGCCCGGGGCCGACGCGCGCTGGATGCTGGAGCACCTCGGTGCGCGTGCGCTGCGCGGTGCCGAGGCCCGCCGCCAGTTCCTCGGCCTCTCCGCGCACGACGCCGACCGGGCCGCCGACATCCTCGGCGAGGCGCTGTCCGGTGGCCGGGCGATGACGCGCGCCGAGTGCGTGGCCGCGCTCGAGGGCGCGGGGCTGCCCAGCGCCGGGCAGCGTGCGTACCACCTGCTCTGGTACGCCAGCCAGAAGGGCGTCACCTGCGTCGGACCCCAGCGGGGCACGGAGCAGACGTTCGTCCTGCTCGACGAGTTCGCGCCCCCGGCCGTCGAGCTCGACCGACCATCCGCCCTGGCCACGATCGCCGAGCGTTTCGTGCGCAGCCACGCCCCGGTCAGCGCCCACGACCTCGCCCGGTGGGCCGACCTCACCGTGACCGACGCCCGCGCCGGACTGGCCGCGGCGCCCGGCGTCCTCGCTCGGCCGTTCGGTGGCCGCGACCTGTTCGTGACCGAGGCCCAGCTGGACACGGCCCCCGACCGGCACGCCCCACCCGCGCGCGCCCTGCCAGCGCGCGCCCTGCCCGGGTTCGACGAGCTGATCCTCGGTTACCGGGACCGCACGGCCCAGATCGCCACCGACCACGAGAAGCTCGTCGTCCCCGGCGGCAACGGCGTGTTCGCGCCAACGCTCGTGGTGGACGGGCGAATCGTCGGCACGTGGAAGCGCCGCGAGCTGGCGCGCAGGGTGGAGATCGTCGCCACACCCCTCACCAGGATCACCGCTGCGCGACCGGCGCCGACTCGAGAGGTCCCTCGAGGAGTTCGCGACGTTCATCGGCAAGCCCAGCCGGATCACCTGGGCCGACGACTCCCCCGGATGATCCGGGGGGGGGTTCTGCCCCCGACGACGACAACCGCACGGTTCCCGGTCCAGGACGCCAGGACCTCGGGCAACGCCTTCCCTCGGCGCACCATCTGCCCCACAATGACGTGATGCGCGCCATGTGGAGTGGGAACGTCGCCTTCGGGCTGGTGCACATCCCGGTGAAGATGTACGCCGCCACCGAGGACCGGGATGTCAAGTTCCACCAGGTCCATATCGCCGACGGTGGCCGGATCAAGTACCAGCGGCAGTGCCAGACGTGCGAGCAGGTGGTCACCTACGCCGAGATCGGGAAGGGCTACGAGGACGAGACCGGCCGACGGGTCATCGTCTCCGAGGAGGAGCTCGATGGGCTGCAGGTGCCGCACGGACGGGACCTGGAGATCATCGAGTTCGCCCCCGCCACGCAGATCGACCCGCTCAACTTCGACAAGGCCTACTACCTCGAGCCTGCCACGGGAGCGGCGAAGCCCTACGTCCTGTTGCGACGCGCCCTGCAGGAGACCGACCGGACGGCCGTGGTCCTGATGACCATGCGCAAGCGCACGCGGTTGGGGCTGCTGCGCGTGCGCGACGACGTCCTGGTGCTGCAGACCATGCTCTGGCCGGACGAGGTCCGCGTCCCCGAGTTCGAGGGGATCGCCGACGACGACATCACCGTCCGGCCCCAGGAGCTGGCCATGGCCGGGTCGCTCGTCGAGAGCCTCAGCTCGGACTTCGACCCGACCGCCTACACCGACGAGTACCGCCAGGCGGTTCTCGACCTCGTCACGCAGAAGCTGGCGGGCGAGGACGTGATCCTGCCCAGCACCCCGGAGGCCGCCGACGACTCGGGGACGGTCATCGACCTCATGGCCGCCCTGCAGGAGTCGGTGCGCCGCACCCAGGCCGCCCGAGCGACAAGCCCCCCAGCCGAAGCCGCCCCACCCAAGAAGCCCAAAACCAAGAAAGCCTGACCCCCCGCCCCGCCGCCGCCCCGCCGCCCCGCGGCCCCCACGCCCGCCAATTGGTCCGGATTTCCGAGCAATCGCGCTCGGGAATCCGGACCAGGCCGGACGTGAGCCGCGCGAAAGCGGACCGAACGGGTGGGGGATCGGCTGGGGACGGTTGGTTACCTGGGTTTCGTTGCTTGGAGGGTGTAGCTGGCGGCCAGGCGCTCGGGGCGGTCGCGGAGGCGGAGCTCGCCACCGCCGATCGGTGCCATCAGCCCGGGCAGGCCGTCCCACGGGATGCTGTCGTGCTCGACCAGTCCGGTGATCTGCAGGCCGTGGTCCAGCAGGGCGGTCACGATCTCACCGAGCCCGTGGTTCCACTCGTAGCTGACGTTGTGCTGGAACTCGACGTCGGTGCTCACGTACGTGCCGCCCTCGTCCCAGACCGTGGGCTCTGGCTGCTCGAAGTACGGGTGCTCCACGCGCAACGCCGGCGACTCCCCCGGGTCGGCAAGGGCCCAGAGCATGGGGTGCCCCTCACGCAGGAACAGCCGCCCGCCCGGTGCGAGGAGCCCAGCCACCACGCCCGCCCAGCGCCGGATGTCCGGCACCCAGCAGAGCGCACCGATCCCGGTGAAGACGAGGTCGAACGCGCCACGCCCGAGCACGTCGGCCGCCGCGTGCACGTCGGACACGACGAACTCGGCCGGGGTCCCGCACCGCTCGGCCAGCGAGCGTGCCTGCTCGATAGCCGCGGGGGAGAAGTCCAGGCCCGTCATCCGGGCGCCCAGGCGCGCCAGCGAGATCGTGTCGGTACCGATGTGGCACTGCAGGTGCACCCCGCGCAGGCCCTGGACATCCCCGAGCCGGGGCAGGTCGAAGCGCACCACCTCGGAGATGTAGCCGGGATCGGCGACGAAGTCGTCGAGGTGGTAGTCCGGGGAGGCTGCGTGGGCCGGGGCCCGCTCGTCCCACTGGGCGAGGTTGACCGCGGCATGGTCGTCGAGCCCGGCGGCCGGCGCGGGGTCATGCCCCGCCGCCCGCGCGGCGGGGGCTGCGGGGGGCTCGGGACGGGCGTCGCGCGTGGGGGTGTCCATCAGGTCATTCAACCCCGATGTCGCCCCGGTGGGCGACAATCGAGGTCCACCGTCGGAAGGGACCAGCCGTGAGCAGCCGCACCGCGACACCTGGGTCGGGTCCGCGGGTGCGGCGTGCCCCCGACCCGACCGGGCGGCGCCGACCGTCGCGCGCCGAGGTCCGCCGACGGCGGCTGGGCTGCCTGGGGTCCGTGCTGGTCAGCGCCGTGGCGTTCCTCGGGCTCGCGTTCGCGGTCCTGACCGGTGCCAGCTCGCTGGGCGGCGCCCTCACCGACCCGATCGAGGGCGGACCCGCCGACATCTCCGGGACCCCGGACGTCGAGGCCGTCGCGTGGGAGGGTGCGCAACCCGGCTACGGGGTGGACATCTCGTTCCCGCAGTGCGGCCGGACGTTCAAGGACATGGACGCCGGCTACGCGATCGTCGGCCTGGACGGGGGCATGCCCGACCGGCCCAACCCGTGCTTCGACGCGCAGTGGCGCTTCGCGCAACGCCAGTCCGGCGCCGCGGTGTACGTCAACACCGCCGACGACAACACCGGTGACCCGGTGAAGGTCGGGCGCCGTGCCGCCCGGGGCGACCTCGAGGCGCTGGCCGACCATGGCGTGCCCACGGGCACCCCGATCTGGCTGGACGTCGAGCTGCCCGAGGTGTGGACGGGCTCACAGGCCCGGCACCGCGCCGTGATCACCGAGCACCTGCGGGTCCTGGCCGAGGCCGGCCACCCCGTGGGCATCTACTCCGCCCCCGCGCTCTGGGAGGAGATCACCGGGGGTGCGGCCGTGGACGTCCCCACGTGGGTCGGCATCGGGACCGCGACCTCGCAGCGCGCCGCCGCCACGTGTGGACGCGACTCGTTCGGGGAGCGGCGGCCGGCCATCGTGCAGCGCATCGGGACCGGCAGTGACGGCAGGTCCCTGGACCGCAACCTGACCTGCCCGGGCACGGATCTCACCGGGCTGGTCCGCCCGAACTGAGCGCACGCGGCCACGGAGCCCGGGGGCCGACGCCGGCGCCGCCCGACCCCGGGGCAGGACCGCGGGACTCAGCCGGCGCCGCCCGACCTTGGCAGGACCGCCGGCGCGATCCGGCAGGCGTCCCCCTCGCCCGCGCCAACGGGCGGGGGTCGGTGCCCGGCGCGCAGGTGGTCGTACCGCGGTGCCGAGCGGGCCATCAGGCCATCGACGTACCAGCAGCTCGGGATGACCGTGACCCCTGCCTCGTCGGCCGCGTCGAGGACGAACCGGGTGAGCCGGGAGGCGATCCCCCGACCCTCGAACGCCGGGGCCGTGACCGTCCGGTAGATCTCCCACACGCCGTCGGAGACGGCCAGGGACGCCCACCCCACCTCGACGCCGTCCAGGGTGGCCACGTACGAGATCTCGCTCACGCGGCGAACGACCAGCTCCGGATCCGTCATGGGGCCACGGTAGCTGCCGCTCTGACCACCCGCAGCGGCCACGGTCAGTCGAGCAGCCGGGCGATCCGCGCGACCCACCCGTCCCGCAGCACCCACGGGATCGGTGGACAGATCGCAGGCGGCCGGCGATACCGGATCCGCACGTGACGGTCGGCCCACCCCGAGAGGATCGCCACGCCGCAGGAACCACGGACGACACGCTCGCGATGACAGGTCGCACGGGGGTCTACACTGCGAGCAAGAAACCGCAAACCCTGACGAAAGGTACGACGATGGACTTCAACAGCACCAACTTCTGGGATGTCCTCCTCTGGAGCTTCTTCTTCTTCATCTGGATCGCCGCGGTGATGATCTGGTTCCGGGTCATCTTCGACATGTTCGGCGATCACACCCTGTCGGGTTGGGCCAAGGCCGGATGGGCGCTCCTGCTCATCTTCGTGCCGTGGCTCGGCGCCTTCATCTACCTGATCGCACGCGGCAAGAGCATGGGTGAGCGCCAGATGGCCGCCATGGCCGACGCGCAGGCCCAGCAGGAGAAGTACATCCAGGGCGTGGCAGCCAAGACCAAGTCGCCGGCCGAGCAGATCACCGACGCCAAGGGCCTCCTGGACTCCGGGGCCATCACCCAGGCCGAGTTCGACGCCATGAAGGCCAAGGCTCTGGCCTCCTGATCGACGCACCTCCAGGAGGGGCTCGGGACGCACATGTCCCGGGCCCCTCCTGCATGCCCGGTGGGGCATGCCGCCGGCGACGCGCCCGCTCGTCGGAAGCTGCCGTGCGCGGCATGTCTACTTGAGTAGACTCACCCCCATGCCCACCACCGCCGACGAGCTCGACGCCCTGATCGACGCCGGCGAGGTTGCCGCCATCCTCGGCCTCGCGCACCGCAACAGCGTGTCGACCTACCGCAGCAGGTACCCCGACTTCCCGGCCGGCCGGCCCGCCCCGGGTGGCGGTCGCAGCAGGTTGTGGACCCGCGAGGAGATCCTCACGTGGCATGCGGAGTTCCGGGCGCGCCAGTCAGCCGCCAACGACCAGCCCAGCGCGCGCCTCGAGGACCTCGTGGCAGCGACCACGCGCCTGCTCGTGGCCAGGCCCGGGCAGGAGATCAGCATCCGGCAGATCGCCTCCGAGGCGGGGGTCGCCCACTCGGATCTCTACCGGTACGCCACCTCCAAGGACCAGCTCATCGACCTGGCGGTCGCCCGCCTCGAGGAGTCCGTCGGCACCGCCCTGCCGGCCGACTACGCCACCCTGTACGCGAACCTCGAGCAGCTCATCGGCACGACACATGCGGCCGCGGGCGGGATGCGCGTCCTGACCGACCGGGCCCTCCAGGGCAAGCTCGCATCGCCGAACTCCCCGCTGCCGATCAACACCATCGCCGAGGTCATCAGCCGGCATCGTGCGTCGAACGGCCTGACGTCGTCGGTCGATCCGCGCGTGCAGGCCGCATGCATGGCCTCGGTCCTCTGGGGGCTGTTCGTGCTGGAGTCCCGATGGCTCGGGGCGTTCGACCTCGACGAGATCCCCCAGGACCAGGTGGCAACGATCCTGCGGGCGATCCTCGAGGCCTGAGGTCACCCGCCCAGGCCGTGGACGTGGATGACCGCAGGGATCGGCACCGGCGGCGCGTCGTGGGAGCCGATCACCTGCAGGCGCACCACGTCCCCGACGTGGACGTGCGCCCACGTGCCGAGGTCTGCGGTCGCCACGACACCGGCGACCGGGTACCCACCCATCGTGCCGGCATCGGGACCGAGCACCATCCAGTCCCCAGAGGGCAGGACCTGCACTGTCCCGGGGATCACCCCCAGGGACGGCAGGTCGGCACGTGCCGGTGGCGTTGCATCCGCCAGCCGACCGGCGGTGACGCGCACGCCGATCCGCGATGCCTCCAGCACGCGGACCTCGCAGGCGACCATCCGCAGGTGCGGGCCGGGGATCACCCGGACGGCGGGCAGCGGCTGCGGGGGCCGCACGAAGTCCCCCGCTGCCCGCGAGGTGCACGACGACGCGAGCGGCAGCCGATCGCCGAGCCCGACGGGAGCCGGCCCGATCGGACCCAGCACGCAGGTGGATCGCGACCCCAGCACGGCAGGGGGCTGGAGGCCGCCGGCGACCGCGAAGTACCCCCGCCCCTCGGCCCTGACCGTCACGGTGGCCCCGGCGGGCACGTCCAGCGCCGTCCACGGCGCCGCCTCCTGACCGGACACCTGGACGGTGGCCCGGCCGGTGACCGCACAGGTGATGGGAACGTCCGGCTCGACCTCGATCAGGCCGACGACCTCGAGGGACGCCTGCGCGCTGGACGCTCCCACGAGCTCGGTCCCGGCCCCGTGGGCGTAGCTGTCGAAGGGCCCCGAGACCGGCACGCCACTGTCGACGTGGTGCCGGCCACGGTCCTGGTAGAGGGCGGACCCGACCAGCCCCACCACGCGCAGGCCAGCCATCACGGCACCTCGAGGAACTGCACGCGGTCACCGACGCGCAGCAGCGCGGGGCGCTCGGCGTGGACATCGAACAGCGCGGCGGTGGTGGACCCGATCAGCTGCCACCCGCCGGGTGTCGCCGACGGGTAGACCGCGCTCATCCCGGCCGCGAGTGCGACCGATCCCCTCGGGACACGCGGGCGCGGATCGGCCCGACGCCCGACCCCGGCGAACAGCGGATCCTCGGTCGTCAGGTAGCCGAACCCCGGGGAGAACCCGACGGTCGCCACCGTCCAGGCCGCCTCCCGGTGCCGGCGAACGACCTCCACGACGGGCAGGCCCAGCATGCCCGCCACGTCGCGCCAGGTCCGGCCCGTCGTAGCGGGTGGGGACCACCTGCACCGGGGGCTCCGGCTCCGATCCACCGGCCGGCCCAGGGGCACCTGTCCCGAGCCGGGCCCGGTGGGGGTCCGGCCGGTCCGAGGGCTCGGCGAAGGCGACGAGCACGCTGGACAGGCCGGGGACCACCGAGGCGCCCGGCCACCGCCGGCGCGCCCGGTCCGAGATCCGGAGCACCCACGCAGTTCGCGCGAGACCGCCGTGGGACGGCTCGATCAGCAGCGCCCGGTCGCCGAACGGGTGGATCACCGCCGGGTCACGATCCACCTCCCCGGCGTTCGGCTCCCCGGCAGTCGGCTCCCCTGCGGTCGGCTCCCCTGCGGTCGGCTCCGCGCCTGCGACTCGGGGGATGGTCCGCCGCCGATCCCGGTCATGGGCAGGCCCATCCGAGCCGGGTCCGGGGGCCACCACCTGCCACCCAGCGCCCGCAAGCGCCGCCCGGATGGCCCGTGCCGCGGCCACGGCCCCGGGCGTGTCCCCATGGACGCACAGCGAGTCCACCGGAACCTCGATCCGTGACCCGTCGACGGGGTCGACGTGGCCGCTGGCCAGGTCCAGGGCCTGGGCCACCATCGAGGCGAGATCCCCATGCACCGCGCCGGGCTCACTGCGCGCGACGAGCCGCCCGGTCCGGCGGTAGCCGCGGTCGGCGAAGCCCTCCGCGAGGATGACCAGGCCATGGCGGGCGGCGACGTCGGCCAACCGTCCACCCGGCTGGGTCAGCACCGCCACCGGATGCCCGAGGGCATGCACGGCCCCGAGGACCGCGTCGGCCACGACCTGCGCGGCCATCGGGTCGTGCACCGCCTCGTTGTACAGCGCGCCGTGGGCCTTGACGTGGGCCAGCGCGACCCCGCGCCGCTGCGCCTCCCGGGCCACGTCGAGGATCTGCCCGACGAGGTCGGCGACCAGGTGCGAACGGGCCGACGCGTCGCGGCGCAGGACGTCGAGGTGCGAGGCCCGACCGAAGCCGGCGCGGTCCCGGTAGGAGGGGTGCGCGCCGATGGCGACCCCGCAGCCGGCCGCAGCCGCCACGGCGTGGCGCAGGACCGCTCCCCCGCCGGCATGCGCGCCCGTGGCGATGCTCGCCGAGGTGACGACGGCCAGCAGCGCCTCGTCGTCACCGACCCCCTCCCCGAGGTCCGCGTTCAGGTCGATCCGCATGCGCACCCCCGGCCTGGGTCCAACGCCTCGGCGCGCACGTGCTCGGGCATGGACGCGGCGACGTCGTGGCTCGTGCGCATCCCGGAGTCCTCCCAGGGCCGGTGGGGCGGTTGCGCCCAGCATGGCCGGGTGGGCCCGACCGGTCAACGCGCCTAGAGTGGTCCCCGTGACGGGCACCCCGCAGGCAGAGGATCCGCGTCCTGCTTCCGACCGGCTGGGCGTGCCCTCCTGGGTCGTGCGCGCGCACGAGGGCGCGGCCGTGGGGGCGGCGGTGATCGACCCGGACGGAACCCTGTCGTGGGTCAATCGGGCCATGCTCGACCTGGTCGAGGTTCCCGTCGACGAGCTGGTCGGCCATACCGTGGCCGAGCTGGTGCACGAGTCCGACCGGGAGCGCATGGCAGCGGCCCTGGCAGCACTGGGCGACCAGCACGTCTCGATGGCCCGGGTCCAGGGGCCGACCCCCGGCAGCTGGCTGCACGTGTCGCTCAGCGTGCTGCCGACGGAAGGTGACCAGGAGCCGGCCATCCTCGCCCAGGCCGTCGACGTGACCAGCTCGGTCCAGTCCCAGGTCTCGCTGGAGGTGATGAGCGAGAACGTCCTGGACGTCGTGGCCCTGATCGATGATGCCGGCCGGATCACCTGGGCCTCGCCCTCCGTGCGGGCCGTCCTGGGCCCGGAGTCCCACTCCGCCGAGATCGTCGGCCGGGAGATCACCACGCTGATCGCCCATGAGGACCTCAACGGGTTCTCGGACGCGCTGGCGGGCTCCGAGCCCGGCCAGGAGCCGACGACGCGCACTGTGCGCTTCCGCTCGAGCTCCGGGGCCTATCGCTACATGTCGGTCACCGCGCGCCCCGTGGCCGACGCGGGGACCGGGCACCGGACGGCCATCGCCATGCGCGACGTGACCGAGGAGCTGCGGGCCAAGCGCGAGCTGGCCCGCAGCGAGGAGCAGTTCCGGATGGCGATGCTCGGGGCGCCGGAGGGCATGGCGGTCACGGACTCCCAGGACCGGATCGTGCAGGTGAACCCGGCCCTGTGCGAGCTGCTCGGGGTGTCCGCGCAGTCCCTGATCGGGCACCGCTTCCGCGAGTACATCCCCGAGGAGGAGCGCGAGCAGGTCGACCAGTGGCGCGAACGCCTCCTGTGGGGCAACGCGACGATCGAGCGCTGCCAGCACCGGCTGACCAGCAAGACCAGCCAGGTGTGGGTGGACCACTCCGTCGGGATCATGCGCGATGACCTGGGCAACCCCGCACTGTTCGTCCACCAGTTCGCCGACCGCACGGCCGCGCGACGGCTGGAGGCCGACCTCGCCTACCGAGCCAGCCACGACCTGCAGACCGGCCTGGCCAACAAGGAGTCGCTGAAGACCCGCCTGACCCAGCGGCTGGGGCTGCCACCGGAGTCGGCGGACACCGTCGGGGTGCTGTTCTGCGACATCGACAACCTCAAGCCCATCAACGACCGGTACGGCCACCTCGTGGGCGACGCCGTCATCTCGGCGGTGGCCAACCGCCTGGAACGGGCGGTGCGTCGCCAGGACGAGGTGGCGCGCTACGGCGGTGACGAGTTCTTCATCGTCCTCGACCACTGCGACTCCGTCGAGGAGCTCGCGCTCGTCGCCCGCAACGTGCAGGCGGCGGCCAGCCACCCGGTGGAGACCTCCTCGGCCGCGATCGACGTCAGCATCTCGGTGGGTGCGGTCCTGGCCGAGGCCACCGCCGACACCGACGAGGCGCTCCGCCGCGCGGACGAGGCCCTGTACCGGGCCAAGCGCTCGGGCGGGAACCGGATCTGCGTCGAGGGACTCGCCGACGCCTGATGCGATTCGCCGGCCCGGGGTCGGGATGGGACGAGGCGATTCGGTGGAATGCGTCCGAATGCGTGACGATTTGCCGGGGATGTTGTGCTGCTGATGAAGAATCCATTACCGTGCGCCATAAGGCGATTACTCTCTGAAAGGGAGCCCAGATGGCGGGGATGCGCGCGAGCTTGGCCCGCGCTCGCCATCCGTCGGTCTTCCTGACCACGTGGATCGTGGGTGCGATCGGCGGATGCGGCGTCGCACTCCTTGCCCTGGGCATGCTGCCCACCGAGTTCGCCGCCCTGAAGGCGGCAGGGTGGGGCCCGCAGCTGGTGACCATGGCGGCGCTGGTCTTCATCACCGAGCTGCGGCCCATCATGATGAGCCGCTTCGAGGGCGATCCGATCTCGATCTCGCAGGCCTTCGTCTTCGCGACCATGTACCTGTGGGGCCCGTGGCCGGCACTGGCGCTCATGGCGGGAGCGACCTTCATCAGCGAGCTCCTGGCCCGCAAGGTCGCCTGGAAGCTGTTCTTCAACGTGGGGAACTACACCCTGTCGGTCGTCGCGGCATGGGCGGTCCTGTCCCTCGGGTCGTGGCCGGGGATCAGCACCATCCCCGCCCGGAACCTGGCGCTCATCGCCCTGTCCTGGATCGTCTACCACCTGGTCAACCTGGCGCTGGTGGCTGGGCTGGCCGAGGACCAGTCATGGTGGGAGTCGTTCACCGAGGACTTCTGGTTCTACACGGTGTCCACGTTCGCCGTCCTGGCCCTGTCCCCGCTGGTCGCCGTGATCGCGATCCACCCGAGCGCGTGGGTGCTCCTCCCGCTGCTGATCCCGCCGCTGCTCGCCGTGCACCTCACGGCGCAGATGTCCCAGGAGCGCGAGCGCCTGGCCCAGGACCGCGAGCACCGAGCCCTGCACGACCAGCTCACCGGGCTGCCGAACCGGACCCTCCTGTCCGACCGGATCGAGGCCGGCCTCACCCGCACCCCGCCGCGCGGTGAGCGCCTGGTGGTGCTGTTCCTGGACCTCGACTCCTTCAAGACCGTGAACGACGGACTCGGCCACGGAATCGGCGACGCCCTCCTGGTCGACGTGGCCGAGCGGCTCCGGCAGGTCACCCGGCCCGGTGACACGCTCTCGCGCTTCAGCGGCGACGAGTTCGCCATCGTGTGCGAATCGATCCGCGACCAGGAGGTGGAGCTCCTCGTCGAGGAGATCCGGCGGACGATCGCCGCACCGTTCACCATCGCCACGCACGAGGTCACCCTGACGGCGAGCATCGGGGTTGCCCCGGCCACCCCCGGGTCGAGCGCACAGTCGCTGCTCCGGGAGGCGGACTCGGCGATGTTCCGGGCCAAGAGCGCCGGACGCGACCAGTCGGCGCACTTCCACCAGGCGATGCACGAGCAGGCCACGGCCCGCCTCGACGACCAGCTGGGCCTGCGCCGGGCCCTCGAGCGTCATGAGCTGCGCGCGCACTTCCAACCGGTCATCGACCTGACCACCGGTGAGGCCGTCGGGATGGAGGCCCTCATCCGGTGGCAGCATCCCGAGCGCGGCCTGCTCGGACCCGACGAGTTCATCCCGCTGGCCGAGGAGACCGGGCTGATCCTGCCCCTCGGGTCGTGGATGCTCGAGACCGCGCTGGGCCAGCTGCAGCGTTGGCGCCGGGAGATCCCCGAGGCGCACGACCTGTGGATGGCAGTGAACCTGTCACCCCGGCAGCTGACGGATCCCGACCTGATCCACAAGGTCACCCGGGCCCTGGCCGAGACGGGCGTGCCCGCGGGCAACCTGCACCTGGAGATCACCGAGACCGCGGTCATGCGCTCGCTGGACGCCTCGACCTCGGCCCTGGACGCCCTTCGCCAGCTGGGCGTGCACCTGATCATCGACGACTTCGGGACCGGGTACTCGTCACTGGCGCGGCTCAAGCGGCTGCCGGTCACCGCCCTGAAGATCGACCGCTCCTTCGTCGACGGCCTCGGTGGCATGGATCCCAGTGACCTGTCCATCGTGGATGCCATCATCAACATGGCCGACTCCTTGGCACTCGGGGTCATCGCCGAGGGCGTCGAGACGCGCGAGCAGCTCGAGATCCTGCAGTCCCTGGGCGCACGCATGGGCCAGGGCTACCTGTGGTCGCGGGCGTTGCCGGCCCACGACCTGGCCTCGTGGTTGCGCGCGGTGCCCCTGCACGAGGAGCTTGCCGAGGTCCGCGGCCTGCTCAGCGCCCGGCGCCGCTGACGCTGCGCTGAGCTCGTCCACGCGGACCTGTGCGCTCGGGCGGCGCTACCCCAGGGTCACGACCACCCGGCACGTGCTGCCGGCCGGCTGGGCCGGGATCGGGCCGCGCCGGGTCCACCTCGACACCGTCCACGGTGATCGCGGCCACGCCCTTGGAGACGTGATCCGGGTTGCGCACCTCGATCAGGTAGACCGCCCCGCGCCACTCGCGCCGGACCTCGAAGCCCTCCCAGTCACGCGGGATGCACGGGTCGACGACCAGGCCGTCGAGGGTCAGCCGCACGCCGAGGATCCACTTCGTCACCGCCGTGTACATCCACCCCGCCGTGCCGGTGAGCCACGGGTTCTGGGCCCTGCCGAACCACTCGTGGTCGCGGCCGTAGATGAACTGCACATAGGCGTAGGGCTCCGCGCCGCGGACGTCGATGTTGTCGTTCTGGTGGTAGGGCAGGATCGAGTCGTAGAGGGCCACTGCCTCGTCCCCGCGGCCGAGGACGGCCTCGGCGATGATCGGCCACGCGTTGGGGTGGCTGAAGATCGCGGCGTTCTCCTTGATGCCCGGGTAGACCCGCGTCACGAAGCCCACGGTGTCGTCGACCTGGGTGAACGCCGGCCAGTTCAGGTGGGTGCCGTACTCGGAGCCCAGGAGCTCGCGCACGGAGTCCATGGCGGCCTCACCGCGCTCCTGGGTGGTGATCCCGGCGATCACCGGCCACGCCTGGTGCTCGAGGAAGATCCGGCCCTCCGCGTTCTCGTGCGAGCCGATCCGCACCCCGTCGCGGGTGTAGCCGCGGATCCACCAGGCGCCGTCCCACAGCTGCTCGTCGGCCACCCGGGCGATGCGCTCGAGCTCCGCGGTGTACCGGGCGACGTCCTGGGTGCGGCCCAGCGGCTCGGCGACCTCGAGGAGCGCCCGGATCGCCCAGGCGTGCAGGAAGGTGACCAGCGAGGTCTCGCCGCCGCCGAGGTTGAGGCAGTCGTTCCAGTCCGCCCGCAGGCCCAATGCCACGCCGTTGGCCCCCACCTGTTCCGCCGAGAAGTCCAGGGCCGCCTTCAGGTGGTCGTAGACCGTGCAGGGCACGTCGGGGTCCGGACCCTCGGCGAAGGGAACCTCGAGGTCGAGGAACGCGAGGTCACCGGTCTCCTTGACGTACTCCACGATCGAGGGCACCAGCCACAGGTGCGAGTCCGAGGACGTGTCCTCCAGCCCGTGGATCAGCGAGGCACCGGCCGGGGTGGGCACGACCGTCGGCGACGGGATGTCGGGCAGCGGCTCGGCATCGGGATCGAAGGCCCTCGGGTCGAACAGGTGCAGGCCGTACCCGGCCCGCGTCTGGGCCCGCAGCAGCTCCATGATCCGCGAGCGGGTCTTCGTCGGGTTCGAGTGGATCACGCTCATGACGTCCTGGGCCGTGTCGCGGTAGCCCAGTCCGGTGCGCCCGCCCACCTCGACGAACGACGCGAACCGCGACCACTGCACGCACGTCTCGGCCTGCAGCAGCGTCCAGGTGTTGATCATCGTGTTCATGCCCTCGTGCGGCGTGCGGATCCGCAGGGCGTCCTGCTTGGCCCGCCAGTGCGCGCGCAGCCGGGCAAGCTCGGCGTCGGTGGTGGCGAGGTCGGCGTACTTGGCCTGCATCGAGCGGCCCACCTCGTCCCGGGTGCCGTGGCCCAGGACGTACACCAGCCGCGTGGACTCCCCCGGGGCCAGCGTGACCTTGTGGAACAACGAGCCGCAGTGGTTCTGCGTGGTCGCGCTCCGGTTCGATCCGTGGCCGCGCTCGACGGCGATCGGGTCGGTCTCGGTCCGGTAGGGCCCGATGAAGCTGTCCCGCAGGGAGTCGTAGGAGTCCGGCTGCCGGCTGGAGGCGAAGTAGTGCGCCGTCCACGGCTCGTAGTGGAAGTCGTACTCGATGATGCCGTCGGCGTACGAGGAGCCGGAGGCGTACAGCGACATCTGCAGGTTCTGGTTGTCGATCGGGATCGTGTGGAAGCTGAACTCCACGTAGGTCGCCACGGTGAGGCTGCGCTCGGTGTCGCCGGTGTTGGTGAGCCGGACGTCCCACACCTCGGCGGCGTCGTCGAGCGGGACGAAGATCGTCTGGGTGGCCTCGATCCCCCGGTAGGCGGCCTCGAACCGCGAGTAGCCCATGCCGTGCGCGGCGGTGTACTGCGCCCCGCCCTCGACCCCGTCGGCGGCCAGCGGCTTGCCGACCGGCTGCCACGACACCGACCAGACGTCGCCGTCGGCGTCGTCGCGCA
The DNA here is from genome assembly GCA_963774745.1 of uncultured Actinomycetes bacterium. Classification (GTDB taxonomy): domain Bacteria; phylum Actinomycetota; class Actinomycetes; order S36-B12; family CAIYMF01; genus Prado023. The sequence continues at coordinate 108,936 of CAVZGE010000011.1, forward strand.
GGTAGACGTAGTGCCCGGGGCGGTCCAGCGGCACGCCGTTGGGCCGGAACCTCGTGACCCGCCCGTTCTGCGGCGAGCGGTAGTAGGAGTAGCCGCCCGCGTTGTGCGACAGGACGACGCAGTAGTCCTTGGTCCCCAGGTAGTTCGTGAACGAGACGGGCACGTCCGGCCGGTCGATGACGTACTCGTCGTTGGCGGTGTCGAAGTGCCCGTAGCGCATGGCGTGGTCCTTGGTCGTTGGTCGGTTCGGGGGGTCGGGTCAGCCGGCGGTGACGAAGCCGCGCAGCCAGGCCAGCAGCTCCTGGGCCTTCTCCGGTGAGTCGGCCTCGACGAACAGGCGCAGCGCCGGCTCCGTGCCGGAGAACCGCAGCAGCGCCCAGTTGTCGTTGTCCAGCAGGATCTTCGTGCCGTCCAGGTGCGAGACGCCGATCACCGGGTACGGACCGATGTGGGTCAGGGGCTCGGACTCCAGGCGCCGGGGCACTGCCACGCGCATCTCCGGCGTGGCGGCCACGCTCTCGTCGAGGGCGTACAGCCGCCCGGTGATCTCGTGGACCATCTCGCGCAGCTCGCTGATCCGCTTGCCCGTGCGGGCCAGCATCTCGACCACGAGGGCACACGCGAAGATGCCGTCCTTGCCCTTGATCCAGCCCCGGATCGTCAGGCCCCCGGAGGACTCCCCGCCGAGCACCGCGCCGATCTGGTCCATGCCTGCGGTCACGTACTTGAAGCCCACCCGGCACTCGAGGGACTCCTCGCCGAAGTGCGCGGCCAGGCGGTCGAGCAGGTGCGTGGTGGCCAGGTTGCGGACCACGCCGCCCTTCTCACCGCGGACCTCGTGCAGGTACCAGTACAGCAGCAGGAGCAGGTCGTTGGTGGAGACGTACTCGCCCGTCTCGTCGACGATCCCGATCCGGTCGGAGTCGCCGTCGGTGGCCAGGCCGAGGTCGTAGCGGCCCTTGCCGTGGGTGATCATCCCGATCAGCGCGGACAGCCGCTCGAGGTCCGGCGCCGGCGCGACGCCGCCGAACAGCGGGTTGTGCGCGGCGTGGATGAACTCGGTGCGCACCCGCATGTCGTTGAGGATCATCCCCAGGGTCAGCTGGCTGGTGCCGTACATCGGGTCCACGATCACGTGCAGGTCGGCGTCGCGGGCGGCGTCCACGTCGATGACGGCCTCGATCGCATCGACGTACGGCGTGGTCAGCGCGCGCTCGACGACCATCCCCGAACGGCGCGCCAGGTCGATCTCCAGGGTGATGACGTCGTCGACGGTCATCGCGTTGGCCTCGTCCTGGAAGCGGTCGGTCTCCTCGTCCAGCGGCAGCGAGCCGTCGGCACGGAAGACCTTCATCCCGTTCCACTCCGGCGGGTTGTGGCTGGAGGTGATGATCACCCCGTAGGCCGCGCCCAGGTGCGGGGCGGCGAACGTGACCAGCGGCGTCGGCACGTCGTCGGGCAGCAGCACGACCGGGATGTTGTTGCCGGCGAACACCTCGGCGGCGGCGATCGCGGAGTCGCGCGAGAGGAACCGGCGGTCCCCGCCGATCACGATCGGCTGGGAGTCCAGCTCCTGGCGGATCGTCTCGTTGGCGATGGCCTGGCACAGCCGCCGGACGTTGGCCAGCGTGTAGCCCTCGCCGATGACCGCGCGCCAGCCGCCGGTGCCGAAGACGATCTTGGTGTCGGTGTTCTTCCGTGGCACGAACAGCCGCTTGAGGACGATGTCCTCAGCAAGGGCGAGCTCCTCGGGGGTGTTGATCCCCTGGACCTCGTCCGGGTCGTGGATCTGGTAGCTGTGCACCCGCCCGCCGGAGTTGATGACCCGACGAGCGAGGTCGGTCAGCCGGTGCTCGCCGGCGGCGGCCATCGCCGCCAACGTGCCGAGGAACAGCCCCGGCGTGGCCACGTACCCGCCGACGTTCACCTCGCGGATGTCGCCGTGGGCCTCGGTCTGGTCCGGGCCCTCCACGATCGCGGCGATCCGGCCGTCCTCACGCTGCACGCGGCCGTACGTCGGGTCCGGGTCGTCGAGGACGGCGGTGAGGATCGACAGGTCCGCGCCCTTGAGCCGGTGCCGGGTGAACAGCCCGAGCAGCGACTCGGGGCGCAGCAGGGGCGTGTCGGCGTAGGTGACCAGCACCTGGGCGGTGTCCGAGAGCAGGTAGCCCAGTCCCAGCAGCGCCGCGCCGCCCGTGCCCACAGGGGCGTCCTGGACGACGTAGGTGACCTCGGAGCCCAGGAGCCCGCGGATGACCGTGTCGTCCCGGGAGACCACGACCACGATCCGCTGCGGATCCACGACGGTGCGGACGTTCTCGACTGCGAGCTGGACCACGGTGGAGTCACCGAGCGGGCGGGTCAGCAGCGCCCGGGACTCGGGATCCGCGCCCGCGGCGAGGACCACCGCCGCACGGGTACCCCTGCTGGTGGCGGAGCGTGGCCGGACCATGGTCGAACCTCTCGATCGGGGGAGGACGCCCTGCGCGTGCCAGCGCTTGGGCGTCCGAACGTCCGCACGAGTCTAGGGCGACCATCGAGGTGGGTGCCGGGGGTGCGGAGAGCGCGATCCCGCCACGAGGCACGGAGTGGATCGGGTCGTCCAATCCCGATTCGTGCTCAGTTTCCGCCGCGCCGAGGGCAGATGGCGGCCCGGGGAGCCCCGCGAACGCAATTGTCTCAGGAACATCTCAAGTTGGTCACGATCACCGCCGATGACTGGATCTGACCGCCCGGTCGCCCTCGGTGACCGAGCGGACCCGAACGGCCGACCCACGAACGAGGGAACCCCTGGATCACTCGGGCAACGGCGCCCGAGGAGCCAACAGCAGTGCCTCAACCGACAGCAGTCCACCATGAAGGGAATGGGAAAATGAAGATCTTCTCGTCGAAGAAGCGGGTCGCCGTCATCGGTGGACTCACCGCAGTGACGCTGGTAGGCGGCGGCACAGCGTTCGCGTACTGGACCGCCTCCGGCACCGGAAGCGGCACGGCGGCTGTCGGCTCCACCGCCGACTGGACCGTTGTACAGGCGACTTCCACCGGCACCATGTACCCGGGAGTCGGCACCGCCACTGTCACGTTCACCGCCACGAACGACGCCGACAGCGGCTTCAAGCGACTCGCCTCCACGGACGTGGCGGCGACGATCGACGCCGACGTGGACGGCAACATCATGGTCGGCGCGCCCGCGAGTGAGGTTGTCGGGTGCCTGGCTTCGTGGTTCGTGCCCACAGTCACCGGGGCGACTCCCACCTGGGGCACAGATGTCGCGCAAGGGGGAGCAGTCTCAATCCCCGTGAATGTGACCATGACGAACGCGGCAGCGAACCAGGACGACTGCAAGGCACAGTCACCCAACCTGACCCTGACCATCACGGCTGCCCCGTAGCTCATGTGAGTTGGAGGCGTCGGGGTGAACTGGCCATGTCAGGCCGCTTCCCGAGCGCTTGGCCGGGTCATGGATGTCGACTCCATGACCCGGCCGTCGCGGCCCGGAAGCCCATCGGCAGCCTGCCCCATCGGCGGTCCATCCGCTTGATGGCTCACGCCGGCTACGCCGTCGGTAGGGCCCCTGTGGGCCAACTGGACTGAGGAGGATCCATGCCAGGCAGGACGAGGACGATGGGAGGGATCAGGGCTCTGGCCCTGGCCACCGTCGTCCTCGTCCTGCTGTCCGGCATTGTGGCCGCCCGGGCGCCACGGGCCGCGGCTGATCCCCTGACCCCGGGCTCGGACTTCACCATCAGCACGACGATCACCAGCTCGCCGACCTCGGCCGACCATCCCGCGCTGCTGTACCCCGGGGTGACCCGCTACCTCTGGTACACCGTCCACAACCCGCTGTCGCAGGCGATCACGGTCACCTCGCTCGGGATCGGCGACGTCCAGGCCCCACCGGTGTGCCCCCGGGCGAACCTCGACCTCGACCAGCTCGGGCTGACCGGGGCCTTCATCGTGCCCGCCGGCGGCACCGCCACGGTCCTGGCGCCGCGTCCGATCTCGCTGCTCAACCTGCCGGTGAACCAGGACGCCTGCAAGGACGTGACGTTCACCTTCACGTTCACCGGCACCGGCTGGTACTCGGACGGCTCGAACCCGCTGAACCCGCCGAACCCAGCGCCTCCCCCGAACCCCGGGCCGCCGCCGGCCCCCGAACAACCGGCCAAGGTCGGCACCGCGATGCAGCTCAGCGCCGGCCCCAACCCGGTCGCCGTCGGCCAGCTCGTCACGATCACCGCCCGCGTCGCCCGCACCACGGGTGCCGTGACCGGGACGGGTGCCGCCGGCGCCCAGGCGATCCCCAACGGGACCGTGAGCTTCTACCTGCGCGCACCCTCGGGCACCCAGACCCTGCTGGGCACGATCCCGCTGGACCCGATGGGCGCGGCCAGCCTGCGCCTGACGTCCCTGCCACCGGGTGCGGGCACCCTGTACGCGGTCTACTCCGGGACCGACACGTTCGCGGGCTCGACCTCGCCGGTCACCGAGCAGCTGATCATCGCTCCGCCGGCGCAGTGCACCGCGACGTACACCACCTCGATCATCGGCGCGCCGGGTGCACCGGTCATCACCGGGACCACGGGCAACGACTTCATCTACGCGGTCGACGGCGACTACCGGGTCAGCAGTGGGAAGGGCAACGACTGCGTCGTGGTCGGTGACGGGACCAACGTCATCTCCGACGGCACGGGGTCCGACGTGGTCATCGCCGGCAACGGCCGCAACACGATCACCGTGACCGGAAGCCGCAACACCGTCGTCGTCGGCGATGGCTCGGGCAACCGGGTCACTGTCAAGGGCGCCAAGAAGGGCAGGAAGGTCATCAGGCCCGCCGGGAACCGGATCACGATCGGCAACGGCGCCAGGAACCGCATCACGGTGGCCAAGGGGTCGCGGAACACCGTCATCGTCGGCAACGGATCCGGGAACACGATCGCGGTGAAGGGGTCGCGGAACATCGTGACCGTGGGCGACGGGGCCAGGAACCGCGTCACGCTGCGCAAGGGCACGAAGAACCGCGTGATCGTGGGCACGGGACGGTACAACCGGGTCACCACGCGGGCGGCCAGCACGCGCAGCAACACCTGCTCACTGCCCCGTCCGCCGCGCTCCTGGCGGGGGTCACCGGCGCGCTACTACCGCGACACCATCGTCCGCTGCAGGGTGGTGCCGAGATGACCCGACGTATCCTCCGGCGCGGCTCAGCTGCGGTCGGGATGGCTGGCGCCCTGGTCCTCGGCCTGGGCGCCGGCTCCGCATTCGGCTACTTCACCTCCAGCGGTGCCGGCCACGGCTCGGCCAGCACTGCCACGATCCTGCCGGCACTCGCCGCGCAGGGCGTCCCCAGCACGCGGCTGCTCCCCGGCGGGACCGCGGAGGTCGCCGTCGAGGTCACGAACCCGAACCTGTTCGCGGTCACGGTCGTCAGTGCCACGGCGGGCGGCGTCGTGACCGTCGACCCGGGCCACCCGACCTGCACCCCGGCCTCGGTCAGCTTCACCAGCCCCGGCAGCCTCAGCGTCCTGATCCCCGCGGGCGCGACCCAGTCGCTGTCGTTCCCCGGGGCGGCCTCGATGAGCATCGCGGCCCCGAACGCCTGCCAGGGCGCGAGCTTCTCGATCCCCCTGACCCTCACGGTGCGTTCGTCATGAAACGCCGTCGCCCGCAGGACGGGCCCGGACCACGTGTCCGGCTGCTGCTGGCCGCCCTCGGCGCGGTGGTCGGTGTCCTGCTGACCGGGGCCACGGGGGCGTTCGGCTACTGGCTGGCCACATCGACCGGCAACCCGTCGCTCGCCACCGCCGACACCCTGCCGACCGGCTCCACACCCACGGCGGCGACCACGCCCAACCCGAACAGCACGACGGTCTCCATCACGTTCGCGGCTGCCTCGACATCGCCGGGAAACGTCGCGATCCCAGCGGGGCAGTACACGCTGAGGCGCCACCCGGCAGCGGGTGCCCCCGTGTCAGTCACCGCGACGTGCGCGGGCATCACCACCATCACCTGCACGGAGTCGGCCGTGCCCGACGGGACCTGGCAGTACACCGACACACCCACCTACGGCCTGAACTGGGTCGGGACGCAGAGCCCCAGGAGCGCCCCGGTTGTCGTCGATACGACCGCGCCCACCGTTCCCGTGCCCACGGTCCCGGCCGGCTACGTCACCGCCCCGTCGGTGCCGGTCGGCCTGGGGTCCGTCACGGACGCGGTCTCGGGGGTCAACGCCGCCTCCGTCACGCTGTTGCGCGCCTCCGCGCCGCTGTCGGCGGGCACGTGCGTGCCGCCGTTCAGCTCGTTCGCCCCAGTCACCCTGACGGGTGGCAACGACACCACCGTGGTCCCCGGGCGGTGCTACCAGTACCAGCAGCGGGCAACGGACAACGTCGGGAACACCGCCACCTCGGGCACGTCGACCACCGTGAAGGTGGACACCACCGCGCCCAGCAGCCCGGCACTGGCCTTCTCCGGGCTCACCGGCGCGTACTGGCCGGGCACGGGCACCACCGTGTACTTCCGGGGCGGAACCTCCGGCGGATTCGCCATCACCCCCGCCTCCTCGGATGCCGAGAGTGGCATCGCGGGCTACGCGTACCCCGAGCTCGGCACAGGCTGGTCGCGCAGTGCCGGGTCGTACAGCTTCACCGGCGCGGCGGGCACCGCGACGGGCTCGGTGACGGCGACCAACGGCGCCGGATCGACCGCCGCCACGACCCTCACCGCGCGCTCGGACGTCGACGGTCCCACCGGGGGCGCGCTGACAGTCAACGGGGTGCCTGCCACCGCGGGTGGTTCGACGAGCTACATCCCAGCCGGGTCGACGCTGACGCTGACCGGTCGGACCGACTTCAGCGAGGCCCTGTCGACCACCCAGTCCGGCCTGGTGTCGAGCACGCTGACGCTTCGGTCGGCGAGCCTGACGAACAACACCTGCGCCACGTTCGGGCCAGCGACCCCGATCATCGGGACGCCGTCGCAGACCGTCACCACGGGCACCTGCCACCTGCTGACCCTGACCGGGACCGACAACGTGGGCAACACCTCGTCCATCGCCAGCACCGTCCTGGTCGACACCAGTGCCCCGAGCGCCCCGACCCTCACGTTCTCGGACCTGACCAACGTCCACGTCAGCGGGGCACGGGTCTTCTTCCGGTCGGGCGCCACCAGCGGCAGCCTGACCCTCACGGCGACCTCAATCGATGACCAGTCGGGCATCGCCACCTACTCGTTCCCCAACCTGGGCAGCGGCTGGTCGGTCTCCGGCAGCGGCGCGTCGCGCACGTACACCTGGAGCGCCGCCAACCCGCCGACGACCGGCGGGGGCCTCACCGTCTCGGCGGCCAACGGCGCGGGCCTGGTCTCGCCGGGCTCCACTGCGTTCACCATGGTGCCCGACGCCGTGGCACCGACCGGCGGCGCGCTGACCGTCAACGGAGTCCCCGCCACTGCCGGGGGCTCGTCGAGCTATGCGACGACGACGACTGTCGTCCTGACCGGTCGGACCGATTTCGCCGAGGCGCAGTCCGCGACCCAGTCCGGCCTGGCGTCCAGCACCCTGACCCGACAGACCGCGACGCTGGCCGACAACACCTGCGGCACCTTCGGCACGCCCACCACGATCACGGGGGCCGCCACGCAGGCTGTCCTCTCGGGCAGCTGCTACCTGTTCACGTTCGCCGGGACCGACAACGTCGGCAACGCGGCCACCCTCACCACCACTGTCAAGGTCGACACCACCGCCCCGAGCACCCCGACCTGGGGCTTCGGGTCGTTCACGAACGTCCACGTCAGCACCTCGCTGGCGCGGATCTACTACCGGAGGTCAGCACCGAGCGGCAGCCTCACGATCACGGCCAGCTCGACGGACGCCGAGTCCGGGATCGGCAGCTACACGTTCCCGAGTCTCGGCACGGGGTGGTCGACCACCGGGACCGGGGCAGCACGCACCTACTCCTGGACTGCGCCCAACCCCACGACGACCACAAGCGCCCGCACCCTGCGGGCCACGAACGGCGCCGGCCTGCAGTCGCCCACCTCCAGCTCCTACCGCATGGTCGCTGACATCACTGAGCCCACCGGCGGGGCGCTGACCGTCAACGGCGTCGCGGCCACCACCACCGGGTCGTCGAGCTACCTGCGGACCGCGGGGGCGACCCTGGCCCTGTCGGGTCGCACCGACTTCACCGAGTCGCAGTCGACCACGCGGTCGGGGCTGGCCGCCAGCACGCTGACCATCCAGTCCGCGCCACTGGTGGACGACACCTGCGGTGCCTTCGGCGCGCCGAGCCCGGTCACCGGGACGACCACGCAGACCGTCACGTCGGGCACCTGCTACCTGCTCACGCTGACGGGGACGGACAACGTCGGCAACGCTGCCTCCCTGAGCAGCACGGTGAAGGTCGATGCCACCCCGCCCACCATCGCCGGCGTCGCGCTCGGCAACGGTGGGACGGCCGGCAGGATCGACCGGGGCGACACCCTGACCGTGACGTTCAGCGAGCCGATCGACGCCTCTGACCTGTGCTCCCTGTGGACCAGTGACACCACGTCCTACGCCATCAACGCGAGCAACGCCGTGACGATCCGCGTGGTCGACGGCGCGGGAGCGACCACCGACAGGCTCGCGGTCCAGGCCGCCTCGGGATGCGGCACCTTCGACTTCGGCTCCCTCGACCTGGGCTCGAACGCGTACGTGACCAGCAACGTCGACTTCGCCGGCTTCGGAGCCAACGCCTCGAGCATCACGTGGGATCCGAGCACGCGGACCCTGGGGCTCACGCTCGGCAACGGCGGTCCCGTCCTCCTGACGCCCGCGTCCACCTCCACGTACACGCTCAGCACGGCAACCGACCCGGCCGGGAACGCTGTCAGCAACTCGCCGTTCGCTGCCGTGACCGGAGCCCTGTAGGCGCGCGCCACTGAGCCTCACGGCCCCGGGGGGTTCTGGACCCGCTGGCACGGATCCCTCGAACGTGTGCGGATTCCGGCGCTCGGGGCCCCCCAGATGCGCTGAGAGTGACGAGATTCGCCCCTCCGGCCACGCAAACCACCCGTTCGGCTCAATCACCAACCTTCTGATATGTCCGCATTGCCTCGTACTCTTGGCCCGTGAGGTTGATATCCGAGGACGGCAGCACCCGCCCCTCGCAACGTGGTGAGGCAGAGCTGTTCGAGCTCGCAGCGATCGGGATGGCCCTCACCTCGATGGACGGCCGCTTCCTGGTGGTCAACCCGAAGCTCTGCGCCCTGCTCGGCCACACCGCCGGCGACCTCGCCAGCTCCGGGCTGTTCGACATCACCCACCCCGATGACTGGTCGAACGTGGCAAAGGCCCTGGCCGACCTGACCCGCGACGCCGCCGAGTCGTTCACCCAGCGCCAGCGCTGCCTGGCCGCCGACGGCGCCCAGATCTGGGTCGACCTGGCCGTGACCCCCACCCTGGGCCGCGCCGGCCTTCCCATGCAGTTCCTGGCACAGTTCACCGACGTCACCGCCGAGGTCGAGAACCTGCAGACGCTGCACGCCTCCGCGCGGCACTTCCAGGTCCTGAGCGAGAACTCCACCGACGTCGTCGCCCAGACCGACCCCCAGGGCATGATCACCTGGGTCTCCCCCTCGGTCACCACCCTGCTCGGCTGGGAGACCGGCCTGCTCGCTGGGCGGGCACTCACGGCGTTCGTCGCCAAGCCCGACCTCGCGGCGTTCTCCGCGGCCCTCGCGGGCATCCGCCACGGCGAGGAGATCCGCGACGCCGTGATCCGGTTCCGCTCCACCACCGGCGCCTACCGGTTCATGTCGGTCACGGCGCGCTCGCTGACCGTCGAGGGCGGGCTGGTCACGGGGATGGCCTTCGGCCTGCGCGACGTCACCGAGGAGCTGCGCGCCAAGCGGGAGCTGGCCCGCAGCGAGGAGCAGTTCCGGATGGCCATGCACGGGGCGCCCGAGGGCATGGCCGTCGCCGACGCCCACGACCGCATCGTCCAGGTCAACCCCGCGCTGTGCGAGCTCCTGGGAACGAGCGCAGAGCGCCTGATCGGTCACCGCCTGCGGGAGTTCATCCCCGAGGACGAGCGCGAGCAGGTCGAGGACCTGCGCCAGGAGCTGCACCTCGGGGAGCTGGAGACCGTCCGCCTCGAGCACCGCCTCCTGTCGCCCCTGGGCGAGGTCTGGGTCGACCATGCGGTCGGCATCCTGCGCGACGAGATCGGCAATCCGCAGCTGTTCGTCCACCAGTTCGCCGACCGCACCGAGACCCGCCGGATGCAGGCCGACCTCACGTTCCGCGCAACCCACGACATCCAGACCGGCCTGGCCAACCGGGCCAGCCTGCTGACCCGCCTGGAGAAGCGGCTCGGGCTCGCCCCCGCCCCCGCGGACCACATCGGTGTCCTCTGGTGCGACATCGACAACCTCAAGCAGATCAACGACCAGCTCGGCCACCGCATCGGGGATGCCGTCATCGCGGCCGTGGCCGACCGGCTCAAGGGGTCCGTCCGCCACAAGGACATCGTCGGCCGGATCGGCGGCGACGAGTTCGTGATCGTGCTCGACCAGTGCCCGGACGAGGACACCCTGCTCTCCGTGGCCACCAACGTGCAGCAGGCCGCCAGCGGACCGGTCACGACCGACATCGGCAAGGTGAAGGTGACGGTCTCGCTCGGGGCGGTGCTCGCGGCCGCGACGACGGACACCGACGATGCCCTGTCGCGGGCCGACCATGCCCTGTACCGGGCCAAGCGCGCCGGGCGCGACCAGGTCGCGGTCGAGCCGGTCGAGGTCGTGGACCCGCTGGCTGGCGCTGGCGCGGATCCCGAGCTGTCCGCGGGCTGACGACGCCCGGTTCCCCCCGGCCTGAACGCTGACGCGCCGGGTCGTGAGACGCAGGTCACAGTTTGCGGGCGCACCGGATCGGGCAGGACGACATGGAATGCCCGGACCCGGACGGCTCACCCGCCGCCGAAGAGGCCCCCATCGCGGCCTGCCGGCACCCCTCGCGGGCGTGTCGCCCGGGCTCCGCCGTCGTCCACAGGAAGGACGCAGCCATGGGTCGCAACGACTCCACCGACTGCCCCGATACTCGAACGAACCAACGGAACACCAGCCCCGCGCGCCGTGCGGGCGTCCTCACCGCCGCCATGTCGCTGGCCCTGCTGACCGCAGCCGGCGCCGCCATGGCCGCACCCCAGACCTCCCCCGAGTCCCCGATCGCCCTGGGCGCCTACGGCGCAGCCACCCCGGAGCCGGCCGCGTTCAGCGCCGACCCCGTCGAGTTGGGCGACCGGCAGGCCGCTGCCCGGATCGCCCGATCCTCGCGTTCGGCCACCCGCGGCCCCGTGCCGAGCTCCGACGCGACGTCACCGTCGGTGGATTCCCCGGCCGAGCCCGCGGCGGAGCCCGCCCCCGAGCCGGAGCCCGCCGCCGCGCCCGAGCCCGCCCGCCGAGCCGGAGCCGGAGATCGTGGGCTCGCGCTACACCGAGGTGCCGCTGAACGTGCGCACGACGCCCGACGCCGACTCCGACGTGATCACGGTCCTGGAGGTGGCTGACAAGGTGAAGATCACCGACGTCACCGAGGACGGCTTCCGCCAGATCATCTACAAGGACAAGCCTCGTTGGGTCAAGGCCGAGTTCCTGTCGAAGTCCAAGCCGAAGGCCGGCACCTCCGGTGGGCTGTCCACGGCGCCCTGCGCCAGCGGCTCGGGCGTCGAGGGTGGCATCGGTGCCAACGCGATCGCCGCGCACCGCGCGATCTGCGCGCGCTTCCCCCAGGTCACCTCCTTCGGCGGCTACCGCGGCGGTTCGGCGAACCACTCGTCCGGGCGTGCCCTGGACGTCATGATCAGCGGCTCCACCGGGACCGAGGTCGCCAACTGGGCCCGGGCCAACGCCTCCGCCCTGGGCATCACCGAGGTCATCCACGCGCAACGGATCTGGACGACCCAGCGAGCCGGCGACGGCTGGCGCGGGATGTCCGACCGCGGGTCGGCCACGGCCAACCACTACGACCACGTGCACCTGTCGTTCCGCTGACGCCGGCGGGCGGGCAGGTCCGACGTGAGGATCCTGGTCACCGGGATGTCGGGGACGGTCGCGCCGCGCTTCGCCGGCGCCGCCCGGTCCTCCGGTCACGAGGTCACGCCCTGGCTGCGCGAGCAGGTCTCCCCCGACGACCCGCACGCCTGCCAGCGCTTCCTCGATGACCAGCGTCCCGACGCGATCGTGCACATGGCCTTCGGCGCCGAGGGGTGGGCCGGTCAGCTCGCCGGGCACGCCCGGCACCGCGGCATCCCGTTCGCCTTCACCTCGACCACGATGGTCTTCGCCGCACGCCCCGACGGCCCGTACTCGATCTCCTCGCCGCGCACGGCGACCGACGAGTACGGCGCCTACAAGATCCGCTGCGAGGACGCGATCTGGTCGGCCAACCCGGACGCGATGATCGCCCGGCTCGGGTACCAGATCGATCCGGACGGCCGCGGGAACACCATGGTCGCCCACACCGACGCCCAGCAGGCGGCCGCTGGATCCGTGTCGGCGAGCCGGCACTGGATCCCGGCGTGCGCCTTCCTGGACGACACCGTGGATGCGCTGCTGGCCCTCGTGGTCGACCCGCAGCCCGGCCTGCACCACCTCGACGCGAACGCGCGGACGGCCTGGAGCCATGCACGCATCCTGCACAGCCTCGCCGTCGCCCTCGGCCGGTCGTGGGAGATCGTCGAGACCGACGAGCCCATCCACGACCAGCGCCTCATCGACTCGCCCCGGATCGCGGGACTGGACACCAGGCTCGCCTGACAGGATGGGCCGGTGCTCGTCCTCCTCCCGCCCAGCCAGGGCAAGACCGTCCCGAGCGGGGGGCCGGCCCTGGACCTCGCCGCGCTGAGCCTGCCCGCCCTGAACCCGGCTCGCCGGAAGGTCCTGGGCTCACTGGTGGGCCTGTGCCGGGCGGACGCCGCGCACGCACGTGAGGTCCTGGGCATCGGCCCCGGCCTGGCCACGGAGGTGCAGCGCAACAGGGGCCTGCGCCGGGCCCCCACCGCGCCTGCGTGGCAGGTCTACACCGGCGTCCTGTTCGCCGCCCTGGACATGGCTGCGGCCGATCCCCCGACGCAGGCGCGCCTGGGCGACTGGGTCCTCGTGTGGTCCGGGCTCTGGGGTGCGGTCCGCCTCACCGATCCGATCCCGGCCTACCGACTGTCCGGTGCCGTGAACCTGCCCGGGCCAGGGCGCCTGGCCACGTTCTGGCGCGACCCGCTGCGCCGGGCACTGGCCCAGCCGGTACGGGACGGGCTGGTCGTGGACCTGCGATCCGGGACCTACGCGGGGAGCTGGACCGGACCTCCCGAGCGCACCACGGCGATCCGGGTCATCCACGAGCAGGGGGATCGCCGAACGGTGGCCAGCCACCTCAACAAGGCCACGAAGGGTCGGTTGCTGCGGGCCCTCGCGGAGTCCGACGCCAGCCCGCAGACCGCCGACGAGCTCGTGGACGCGATCCGCGCCGTGGGATTCCGCGTCGAGCCCGGGGCCCCATCAGGTGGCGGGCGCACCACGACGCGCACGCTCGACGTCGTCGTCGACTCCCTCTGACGCGCAGGGTCGGCCCCGGACGTCGCCCGTTCGCCCACCCGGGTGCACCCACCGCCAGGTGCTTGTGCCGGACCCATGCCGCGGGTATCTTCCCTGCCCTGACGCGCGAGAGGGGATGCGATGGGGATCAGCTGGCGTCGCGAGGACGACCACGCCGCCACCGTGGCGGCCACCTCACGCTGGACCGAGGCGGCCGAGACCGTGACCGAGCGGTTCCAGCGCTTCGCCGAGCTGCCCCTCGATGAGGCCGTCGAGGCCGCCCTGATCCGGGCACCGGGCAACATGAGCCGCGACGAGCTCGCCCGACGCATCGCAGCCAGCCGCGCGGTCGAGCCGCCGAGGGCGTGAGGCTGCCGGCGCCTGGTCGGTCCGCTCACGGATGCTGGAATCGGATGCGTCCGCTCCGCCGGGACACCGCGAGCCCGGTGAAGTCGGGGATCCGGCCAAGGCCCGCGGTCGTTGCAGACGTGTGCCCACCCACGACGATGACCTGAGCCGTCGACGCGACAGCCGCCTGGACACCTGCCTCGGCGTCCTCGAACACGACGCACTGCTCGGGCGGAACACCCAGGAGGGCGGCCGCCCGCAGGTAGCCCTCCGGGGCGGGCTTCCCCGAGGCGACGTCCTCGGCTGCGACGAGCACCTCCGGCGGCCGCACGCCAGCGGCCCGCATCCGGCGGTGGGCGAGCTCCCGCGAGGCCGAGGTCACCACCGCCACGCGCGCGCCCTCGAGGTCGCGCAGCATGGCGGCGGCGCCGGGGACCTCCATGATCCCGTCGAGTCGGACCAGCTCCTGCTGGTCCAGTTCGGCCGTGGCTGCCAGGGGGTCGGATCCCGCCGGCAGGAAGTGCCGCACCGAGTCGATCGTCAGCCGGCCGTGCGAGAAGCGCAGGACCTCCTCGAGGTCCAGTCCGTGCCTCTCGGCGAACTCCGCCCACACCTGCTCGACGACAGCGGTGGAATCCACCAGCGTGCCATCCATGTCGAACAGGGCCGCTGCCACGGTGATGTCCAGTCCTGACTCCATCACAGGACTGTACCGAGGGGCGGGCACCGGGTTCCGCCCCGACGGGATCGCGGCGGTGCCGGCAGTGCCGATGCCTAGCGCCGTGCCCGCGCGAGGGCCTTCCTCGTCACCGAGATGGCGCTCTTCCACGTGGGCGCAGGAGGCTTCCTCATGGACTCCGGGTCCGTCTGGTGCGACACCGTCGCGACAACGATCAGTCGGCGGGACCGTGCGGCGATGACACGGCCGTTGCCGCGACCCATGCCCAGGCTCTGCTGGTTCCAGGCCAGCGACTGCGCACCCACTCGACGACCCGCGACGGGGCGGCGGGCGTAGGTCCAGATGCCGTCGCAGTTCTCGCACACCCACTCCTCACTGACCCGGCAGTCACGCAGGAACACCTCGAGGGCGGCCATCGCCTCGACAGCGGCGCGGGTGGAGGCGAACCGGTACAGGCTGACCTGGGCCTGACCGTGGTACTTCTTCCTGCCGGCCAGCGAGCCGGAGTACCCGGCGCTGCGGGACTCCAGGGAGGCAGCGAACGGCAGGTCCGATCGGCAGGTGGCCGGCGTCGCGCCCAGGGGCACGTAGTTGGGCTCGCTGAGCCCACGGAGCCATGCGCCGCGACCCGCCATCGAGGCCTTGACCTGCGCCGCGCTCGGGAGGTCGGTCCTGGCGATGTCAGCACGCGCCGGGGGCGGGGCAGCCACGACCAGGCTGACGACCAGGGCGGCCGCCAGCAGGATCCTCCGGGCGGAGGATCGCTGCGCCGATGCCGTGAGCACCATCGTGTTCCTCTCGTCGTCGCGTCGTCGCGGGTTCACGCCCGGGCCCCTGCCGTCGTTGGCAGCGAGGGTGCGCTCGGGGCCGTCAGTGGGCGGCGTCGTAGCGGGCGCGCAGGTCCAGGGAGATGCGTCCGCGGGCCGCGACCGGGATGCCGTTCGCCTCGGCCCAGCGTCGGATGTCGGCGGTGTCCACAGCGGGACGCGAGGGGGACCGCGGCTCGGGTATCCGGGACCGCGCGGCTCGGCGGCCAGCCGCCATCCAGGGTTCCAAGCTCGTGCGCAGCTGCGCGGCGCGCTCCTCGGACAGGTCGATCTCGTACTCCTCGCCATCCAGGGCGAAGCGGACTGTCTGGGCCGGCTCACTGCCGTCGATGTCGTCCTGCAGGACGACCTGGACCCTACGCATCGCTCCACCTCCGAGGAAGTCGCACCGCACCTTGAGGACGGTTCGAGGCTAGGCCACCGATGCACTGATGGCGACGAACCGCCGTCACGACTGGGTTAAGGCTTCGTCAAGCCAGCGCCGTACCGCATCCACGGGCTCAGCTCAACCGACCGATCCACCCGGCCCACGGCGCTCAGGGCCGGGCACCGTCCCCGGCCTACTACTTGACGACGATCTGCATGGTTCGGGTGTCCCGGATGGCTGATCCCCCGAACCTCGCCTCCACCACGACCGTCGCCCGGTCGTGCCGGAAGTACTCGAAGGGGTAGGCGGACGGATCCTGGTTCTTGCCGATCGATCGGCCGAAGAACTCGTAGCGCTGCACCTTCCCGGTGCACACGATCGAGGGCGCGGGCCCGGTGTGGGACTGCTGGTACGGCTCCGCGTTCTGGCCGCCGTCGAAGTAGCCCGGGAACCCCGCGAAGACCCCCATGCCGACCTCCCCCGCGGGGCACCGGACATGCACCGGGATGCGGACCGTCGTCCCCCGGTAGAGCCCTGTATCACTCTGGTCAACGACGGCAGAACCCACGATCTTGATCTCGTACCCGGAGGGGGCGGCCTGCGTGGGCGGGCCCAGGAGCGACACGGTGACCGCTGCGGCGACGATCAGCTTCTTCTTCTTCAACGCTTCCTCCTGGGAACGTGGACGGGGCACACGGCCACCTGGCGAGCAGCCAGTGCCACGCTTCCCCTACCCGCCACGAGCCGGCTGATCCCCCCAGGACTCCCCACATGACCTTGGTGGGTCTACTCGCCCGCCCGTTCCTCACGACACGAACTCCCCGAGTCCGCTGAGTCGATCTTGGCGCGATTCGACAACGTCCCGTCAGATCCGTCCGGACCGATTCCCGGGACCCGGACGCTCAGCGAAACGCAATCGTGGCGTCCTCCGAGACTCCGTAGCCCCTTCAGGGGACGTCGAACTCGTCGACTACCAGGACTACCACTAGACAAGGAGGGCGAACGAGTCCGCCCCATGCAGCCCGTCGCTAAACCCCGGCCACCACCCCCAGCCACGACACGCCCGACACGCGGCCACAGTGACGCATGAGGCGCGCGCGCCGCGACACCGGGACGGTGCGCGGCCATGTCGCACGGCCGCTACCGGGACGGGTGACACGACGATCGTGAAGGCGTAACGTCCAACCCCCGGCGCCGCAGCGCCAGAGCCTTCCCGGGGACAGGACGGTGCCGCATGAAGGATCCACGCTGTGCAGTCGGCCTGCACGCCTATCCGAAGCCCGGCAAGGATCACCCGGTTTCGGCCGCCGATGCGAGGGCCCAGCGAGTGACGCTGGAGTGTCCGCGCTGCCACGCCACGAAGACGATTGACTGGCGGCCGGGTCCCCCGCCACCGGAACGCGACTTCCCCATGGGGGCATGATCGCGCCGACATGGCTCATGACCTCGGCGATCTGTGTCCAGGGCTCCGTTCAGACGCGGGCGACGTAGGCGGTGAGGAAGTGCACGCCGTGGCGGTCGAGGTTGCCGCGGGCGCGGTCGTAGTGCTCGGTGGTGCGGGGGTCGGCGTGGCGGGCCAGGATCTGCTGATCCTGCTCATCCCCCTGCTCGGGGCGAGCGCCTGGCTGGTCGCGGGCCGGCCGCGCACCCCGGTGCCCCCGCCCTAGCAGGCTGCACCTCGCCTGGAAGCGACCGGCCGGTGGACGAGGCGCGCCGTCCAGCCGATGAGTGCGAGACTGTGCAGCCGGAGGACGGGGTGAAGTGATGAAGCTCAGGGTTCGCGCCTGGTTCGTGTTCGGGTTGGCGGCTCCGGCCTTGACATGCGCTGGCTGCGCGGATCCCAACCCGAGCCAGAGCCAGGCCGTCTCGGCGTCGCCGCAGACCAGTTCAGCGGTTCCCGTCCAGTCGGTCACGTCGTCCCCCGATGCCACAGAGACCGTGGCTGAGTACCTGGCCGGCCAAGGGATCGAGGTCAGCGGCAGGCCGGACTTCGAGGGCAAGGGAGTTGCCGACCAGTACGCCGGGCAGTACCTGATGATCACGGGTGAGCGCACGTCTGGTGTCATCGCACAGTTCTACGCGGACTGGCGACTGCCGTCCTTCGCCCTTGAATGCGACCCGACTTGCTCCGAGGGGCCGACAACGATCCGGAGGGACGGGACTACGCCGCAGAACTCGTGGAGCCAGACCATGGTCGTGCACGGCCCTGACTCGAACCAGGGGGTCGAAGGAACCCGAGTGATCGAACGGGCCTACGACGACGGGGTACGCATCGAGCTGTGGATCCCGCCGTGGGAGGGCAAGAGCACACCCTCGCTGACCCTGGACCAGGCCGATGACCTGCTCGACGCCGCTCTGGCTGAGTATGTCAGGGCCCCGAAACCCCCACCGAACCGCGAGCCCTGACCACGCGGGTGGTGGCCAGACGGGTCGACGCTGCTACCGCGGCTTGTCCGTCTGAGCCGCAAGCCGCCTCAATCTGGGCTGCGACACCCAACGCCTGGTGAAGCTTCGCCGCGGTGAGCGTCCACAGGCGGCTAGGGCACCTGTCAGGTTGTTCCGGCGCGCAGTCGGGCGGGTAGCCAGGGGTAGGGGTCGATCAGGGCGGCCCGATCGGATCGGGCGCCGGCGGCGATGCGGCGCAGGCGTTGACTGGCCGTGTAGTGGCGGCCGCGGGTCTGCCCGACGGCGTCGAGCAGCCCGGCGGTGACCAGCTGGTTGAGGTCGCGGGTGGCGGTGCGTTCCTCGATCCCGGCTCGCTTGACGTAGCCGGGTCGGCGGACCCGGTAGCCCAGGATCGCGTCGAACAGCGGGTCGCCGACGCGTTCGGGCAGCCCGTGCTCGGTGATCAGGGCGTCGATCGCCGTCCAGGTGGCTTCTGCTTCCCGGAAGCGGCGCTGCAGGGTTTGGGCCTGCATGTGGTGGGCGCGCAGGCTGAACTTCACCCACAGTCCGGCATCGTTGCCCGGGTTCCAGCCTCCGCCGCCGGTCAGTGCCAGGACGCGGTAGTAGTCCTCGGTGTTGGCACCCAACCACTCCTCGATGCTGGAGAACGTCGGCTCCAGGACCTGGTCGCGGGCCATCACCAGTGTCTGCAGGGCGCGGGCCATCCGCCCGTTGCCGTCCCGGAACGGGTGGATCATCACCAGGTTCAGGTGCGCCATCGCCGCATCGACCATCGGCTCCCCACGCTCGGCGTTCAACGCCCAGGCCAACAGCTCGACCAAGCCGGGGACCAGCCCAGCGTCCGGTCCCTCGTAGACGACCTCACCGGTCGACTCGTCCTGCAGGTACACCGCCCCGGCCCGGAACCGGCCCGGGTCCTTGACCAGGTCGTGCTCGAGGAGCATGAAGTGCAGCGATCGCAGCAGCTGGGAGTCCACGCCGAAGCCTGGCTCGGGTGCCATCCTCAGGATGTAGGTCAGCACCCGGCGGTAGCCGATGATCTCCGCCCAGGTCCGCTCGTCGGCCGACAGCGGCGGCTCCTCGTCCACCGCGGCCACCGCATCCTCGGCCGACACCGTGTAGCCCTCGATCGTGTTCGACCCCCGGATCGCCCGCGCCTGCGTCGTGCGACGCAACCCCCCCGACCGCCGCCGAGGCACCCGCAGCACATCGGCCAGCGCGACCCGCATCGCCCGGACGTCGTCGATCACCTGGGCGTCCTCCAGATCGACCCCAGGCGTGTCGAACAGCTGCAACCCATCCATGTCCCAATGCCCCAATCATTCGGACACCAGCCTATCCCATGGCGCAATGATTAAGACATAGAGACACCCGGTGCCCTCGTCGCCCGCCTGATGACCGCATCGTCACGTGCCGACACGTGGGGGCCGCGGGCTGTGCCGCGGCCAGTGCCGCTCACCTGGCTAGCGTCTCCGGATAACCGGATAACCCCGAGAGCGAGACAGTGTCCGCTTCGCTTCGCGGTGCGTCCGCAAGCGGCGGTGTGACGCGCATGCTCAGTAGATTCCGGATCGGTGCCCGAGCGTGATCGCGATGATGACCAGGTCATCGTCGCGGACCTCGACCAGGACGCGGTAGTCACCGATGCGGTACCGCCAGTAGCCGGCGAGATCCCCCGTAAGGCCCTTGCCCCGCGAGCGTGGATCGTCGAGTTCGCACACCTCGTCGAGATAGGCCTTGACGCGACGTAGCACATGTCGATCCAGTTTGCGTGCTGCCTTGTCGAACTGAGGTGAGGTCTCAAGCCCCCATCGACTCACACGCCCAGCTCATCCCACAGCTGGCGCGCGGGTCGAGACTTCTTCCCGGATGCCTCCCACTCCCGGACTGCCTCATCGGCCCAGTACAGCTCCTCCAACTCATCGAGGTGCGCCTCGATCGCCTGGCGGACATAGAAGGTCTTGGAGCGCCCAGTGCGCGCAGCAAGAGCATCCAGACGTGCCTCTTCTTCTGCGGTCAGCCGAACGGACAGCGGCATCAGATCACCTCCTGCGATACATGTAGTGTACGCCTGCTCCGGTGCCTGGCCAAGGATCAGGCGTACCCAAGTCGCGACGCGGTCCGCGACCGTTGCCTGCGGCGGAGAGCGGGCCCACCACCCCGCCAACAGCTACGTGGCAGTGGGGGGGCCATGCCCGCGCCAAGGTGCGCCCAGCTCGCGGCTGCCTCCGCTACACGCCAATGGTGCTCGGCCTAGCCGTCGCCGCATCCGCGTTCGCTCGCCTGCGTGGGATCCGCCCGCGTTCGGAGGCGAGCAGACCGCCGGAATTCGAGCAGCTCCGCGGGCGGGGCAGTCGCGCTGCCGCCTTCGGTGCGTGAAGATCTGCACATGCCCACATTCCTGGCGGCGATCCGCGTCCAGCCTGGCGCCCGCACCAACCAGGTGGGTGGTGCGGTCCCACCCCTAGACGCCCGGGGCGACCAACCCTGCCTGCAGGTCCGCGTGCGAGCCCGGATAGTCGACGGAGCCGCAACTGCGGCGGCGGCACGGGCGGTCGCGGAGGCATTGGCCGTACGGCCCCGCCAGGTATCGATCGTCAAGGGTCACACGGCCCGCGAGGAACTCGTCAAGGTCACTGACCCGCCCGCCGACATCGCGGAGCGTTGGCAACGACTGCTCGACGTTGAGCCCTGACGCGTTCGGCCGGGATGCTCTGGACCAACTGAACGGATGCCAACGTCACGGCCATGAATAGCGGATCGTCACCAACGAGGCTCGACCTGATCGCGTCCACAGGCGGCGGTATGCAGCGGGTCGACGTTCATCGCTGTGAGCGGCGACGACAGTCAGGGCACGAGTGCTCCGAGCCTCTCGGTGATGTCAGCAAGTCGGCCGGCCCTGACTACTGCGATCCAGCAATGGGTCCTACCAGCTCCGTCCAGGTGTTGGTGGGCGCGTCGTATGCCCAGACGTCGCCGGTCCTCTTCTCGCCGTTGGTCGTCTGCCAGGTCCCTCCGAACACGAGGATGCGTTGGTTCACCGGGTCGTAGACCAACGAGTGTCCCGTCCTCGTCAACGGGCCGGTGAACCAGCCGCTCGACGGCCAGCCCGCCCCCGCCCCCTCGGTCACCGCGTCCCAGTGGTCGGTGCCCGTCTGGTAGGCGGCCAAATTGCCGTTCCTCAGCACGAAAGTCCGCTGTGAGACCGGATCGAACGCGGCCTCGCGGTGGGGCTCCAGGAGGGACGAGGCAGTCTCGTCGAAGTTCGGGCCGGGAGGCTCGGCGTGCTGGTTGGTCCACCGCTGTGTGAACAGGTCGAACGTCCAGGTCTCGCCGGGGATCCCCACGGACGAGCCCCAGAGGATCAGGACAAGGCGGCGCGCGCCGGCGTCGAGGATCAGTGTGGGATCGCCGGATCGCCCGGCGGGTACCTGCCCGCCCAGCTGCGTCAGCGTCCTCCATCCTGGACTGTAGGACCAGAGTGTTCGCGACCCTGCGGATTCCATCAGGAACAGCACCTGCCCGGTGGTGGGGTCCAGCACCCCATGTGTCACGGCCGCGGACTCCAGGCCCGCGGGGAAGCCGATGGGGGGGAGCAAGGCCCAGCGGTCAAGGTCCACCGAGTAGGCCCACGGGAGCAACTTCTGGGGGTTCGTGGTCCGGGTCCACGCGTGGGTTGCCGAGGAGTACGTCTCCGCTTG
The DNA here is from genome assembly GCA_963774745.1 of uncultured Actinomycetes bacterium. Lineage (GTDB taxonomy): Bacteria > Actinomycetota > Actinomycetes > S36-B12 > CAIYMF01 > Prado023. The sequence continues at coordinate 130,836 of CAVZGE010000011.1, forward strand.
GGTGTGGTGGGCCTCGCTGACGGTGAGGGCGATCAGTGCGTCGGTACCCGGGTCGTACACCACGGCGGGCCCGCCCCAACTCGCCTGCGTCCACGGCGAGCTCTTGGGGGACGCCCAGGTGTTGGTGCACACGTCGAAGCTCGTGGTCCGGCCCCAGTAGGAGGAGACGACCACCAGCTGCCCCGACTGGGCGTCGATCGCCGCGGGGTCGATAGGTGAGGGAGGGTCCGCACGTCGTGGCCGGCCTGGGGTCGCCCCCTCCGCGCACCTGGCGACTGAGGGAACGACGGTTCCCGGGGTCCAGCTGGGCGTGGCGGACGGCGCAGGTTCCGGGTCGGTCCCGATGCCCCCATCTGCTGCGCGGGTGCACCCGCAGACCACCAGGACCGCCGCTGCCACGACCACCCACCGACGACGCATGGCCAACCATCTCCCTCGTCCACCACCAGTCTCCGTCGGAGGGGGCAAGGGGCGGTAGGGGCGAAGGTCATCATGGACGTCGCGACGAATCCTTCGACCTGAACTCGATCCACGCGTCATGGAACGCATTCGGATTCCTGCGCCCTCACGCTCACCCAAGCGCGGGGATGGACCTGACGCTGGGCAAGAGTCCCGAAACGATGCGAGGCCCCGCCCACGGGCCGGACAATCGCCCACGGAGTGGCCGTCCGCGGGGGCCAGGCCCAAAGCCCCTACCGGGTGGGCGTTCCCGGCGCGACGATCAGATCGGAGGCGATCGTCATGATCAATCACCGACCTGCTCGTGTGGCCATTGTCGCCTTGGCGGTGGCATCGCTCGGGTTGGCAGCCTGCAGCACCAACTCGACCAGCAACACCACGACCCCCGCGGCCTCACCCACCATGAGCTCGTCCCCGTTATGGGCCCCACCAGGGACCGCGGACCTGAGTGTTCAGACCGCGGACAAGCTGCAGGCCGCGATCGACCAGTGGGTCGAGCAAGGTAGCCTCACGGGGATGACCGCCGCGGTGGTCACACCCGACGGGGTATGGTCCGGGGCTGCCGGCGTCGACGGCGCGGGCACCCCGTTGCAGCCCGATTCGGCGCTGTCGCTCCAGAGCATCTCCAAGACCTACACAGCGGCTGAAGTGATGCTGCTCGCAGGCCGCGGCCTGGTTGACCTCGACGCACCGATCACGGACTACGTCGAGGTGCCGTTCGACACCCAGGGCGCGACGGTCCGCCAGGTGTTGGCGATGCGCAGCGGCTTCCCCGACTACACCACCGAGGCGTCCCAGACAGCGATCGCCGAGGACCTCGACCGGGAGTGGACCGTCCCCGAGGCGCTGGCCACCCTGCCCGAGAACGCAGAAGGGCTGGGCACCGTCGGCGGCCCGCCGCGCTACAACAACCTCAACTACCAGCTGCTCACCGAGCTGGTCGCCAAGGTCACCAACAAGTCGTTCGCGCAGGCGTTGCGCGCGGACCTGCTCGACCCGGCTGGTCTGCAACGCACCTGGGTGCAGACCGGTGAGACCCCGACCGCGCCACTGACGGTCGGCGGGCAAGCGGCATACGCCGACATCGTCGACCCCGCCGGTCCGTTCATGCCGTCACGGTCGTTCGCCTCATTCACCCTCGGCGCTGGATCCGTCGCTGCGGACGCGGCCGACGTCGCCCGGTGGGGCTACCAGCTCTACGGCGGTCAGGTCATCGACTCGACCCTGGTCACGCAGATGGAGGCCGACCCACAGTCCGAACCGAACGTGGGTCTGTACGGCCTGGGCACCATCGTGATGAGCGATGATCTCGTCCTCATGGTCGGCCATGCCGGGGGCGGCTCCGAGTCGGCCTTCACCACGGCCATGCACGTCTGGACCGGCGACCAGCCCGTCGCCGTCGCCGTGCTGGCCCCGGAAGCGGCCGACTTCGTGTCGGGCATCTATGACGTCTTCATGGGGCTGCACCGCATCGCCGCCGGCTGAGGCCGCCGGTCACTCGAGGGCCACCAACGAGGCAGTGCGCTGAGCGAACACCGCCCAGCCGACTCGAGCGTTGACACGCTACGCCGCTGCCGAATGCCGGAGGGGTTCCGTGTTCGGGACAGTCGTTGACGATCCCGCGTCCATTCTGGGCGCAGTGATGCCCTCCTGAAGGCGCCCAACTCGCGGCGGCAGGGGCACCTTGATGCGATGGCGGGGCTGGTCAGCGAGGTCGGTAGACATCTCGCCGGTGGCCAACTGCCACGACGAGGACCAGGAGTACATCGTCGTGGATCTCGTAGACGATGCGGTAGCCGCCGGTGCGGACCCGCCATTCTCCGTGTCCGCCCACGAGCTTCTTGGCGCCGCTGGGCCGTGGCTGTTCGGCGAGGAGCTCGATCGCTGCCTGGATCCGTCGCCTCGCCGCGGGGTCGAACTTTCGGAGCTGACGGACCGCGGACGGGGCTACTTCGACGCGGTGACTCATGCCAGGCCCAGGTCGGCCTTGACGTCCTCCCACGGGATCGCGGCCTGCCCGCCGGCCATCTCCTCGCGAGAAGCCCGTGCCGCCTCGAGGTCAGCCAGGTCCTCCGCGGCAGCGATCAACGCGTCGAGGTCCTCGGCGCCGATGACCGCCGCAACCCGCTGGCCACGCCGGGTCAGGTAGACGGGGTCATGCTGAACCCGCGCGGCATCCACCACATCCGCCAGCCGGGCCCGAGCATCGCTGACCGTCATCTCACTCATGCCATCACGGTACCGCTGAAGCAGCGCATTTGTACAATACCGCAGGACCGTGCAACCCGAGATGAGCGCGACGAGGCGAGGGAAGCCGCAGCCGTGGCAGGGCCGGACGGAAGGCCCGTGGCATCAGAGCCGTTGCACGCCCTGCGACGATGTGGGATCGGCCCCACTCGACGGCATCGCAGAACGCGTCGATCACCGCGCTGCCGTTGGCGTGGCAGTGCACGTTGATGCCAGCGGCGTGGAAGACCGGGACCGAGCGGAGCATCTCCTCGGGACTGACCATCCAGATGCCCGGCGAGCCGTCCCGGTAGCCGGGCGGGTTCAGCACCGCCGTCCACCCCTGGATCGACCCATCGGCAACCGCTTGATCCCACCGAGGCGCCACCGGTCGGTCTGCTGCGAGCGCAGGGCGTGGAACGCGTCGGCCACCTGCGCCGGATCCCACGCCTGCCCATGAGCCGCGGGCAGGGCATAGGTGACCACACGCGCGGGAAAGGCCGAATCGTTCACGATCCCGCCGATGAGGCGCCGCAGGTCCGGCTGGCCCAGGATGTCCACGCCGAGGTCGGTCACCGTCGTCACCCCGCCCACCAGGGCCGCGCGCCCGAAGTCCCACCACGTCGACTCCGCGCCGGCGGCGTTCAGGACCCGGGCAGGGTCGGTCACAACGCCCTGGGCGGTCGTCGAGGCGGGGAACTACCCGCTGCGGGTGAGGTGGGCACGGTCGCCCCGGGTGGATGCTCGGAGCACGGACGCCAATCGGAGCGCAATCCGCCGGTCCGTGTGCACCCGAGATCCACGAGGGTGGTTCGGGACGACAGAAGGGAACCGCTATGACTGACGTGCCCACCAAGGGCAGCACCGTCGCCCTGGACTGGAGCGAGGTCTACTACACCAATTGCCCCCTGGTGTCGGCGAGCAACGTCGACCAGGAACTGGGCTGGACCCGCGAGGAGTTCAAGAAGCTCGGCGTCAAGTACGCCTTCCTGCGCTCCCGGCGGGAGAACGACTGGTACCCGCACTACATCCACAACATGGACAACCTGATCCGCTTCGGTGGCCTGTTCCCGCCGATCCACGTCAACGCCGACATCCGGCGCACCCGGCTCCTCGGCGCGACACATGCCCCGCGTGAGGGTGGCTGCCTGATGGTCCGCGCCCGCGACGACCTGTACCGGATGGAGGAGCTCAAGGGCAAGAAGATCGGGCTGACTAAGAGCCTGAACACGATCAAGAACGACTGGTGGCGCATCCAGGAGGAGCAGGGCATCGAATTGATGCTGCGGGTCAACGGGATGACCCGTGACGATGTCGAGATCGTCGAGTTCCCCTACCCGGATGACTGGTACGACAGGCCCGAGATGCTCGACCCGATGGACAACGCCTCCGAGCTGTGGCTCAAGCGCGACCACAAGCACGACCTGGCGTTCCGCCCGTTGGAGACCGCGCTGGAGACCGGCATCGTCGATGCCATCTACACCCAGAGCAAGGTCTTCCAGCACCTGCAGGAGGCGACCGGCAAGTTCAAGGCCATCGAGGACCTGACCCGCTACCCGGACTGGACCCTGCAGGTCGCCAACATCCCGGCGGTGATCACCTGCACCGCGGAGATGGCCGAGCAGCACCCCGAGCTGGTCGTCACCTTCATGAAGGGGATGATCAAGGTCGGGCGGTGGGGCAACGAGCACAAGCACGCCGCCGCGGCGATCCTGGACAAGCAGACGTTCTACCGCGACGTCGAGGACACCTACCGGGGCATCAAGGACATCGACCTGGTGCCCAACCTGTCGCCGCAGAACATGGCCTCGATCGAGATCGGCAAGGACTTCATGCTCAGTCACGGCTACATCACCAACGACTTCGACGTCCACGAGTGGGCCGCGCCGGAGTTCCTGGAGAAGGCCGCGGAGGAACTGGTCGAGGAGAAGTGGAAGAGGATCACCACCGAGAAGCTGCCGGAGGCCTCCGAGCTGCTGGCCTCCACCATGCGCCTCGGCTAGTCGCGAGAAGCCAGGAGTGGGGCCCGCCCTTCGCGGGGGGGCGGGCGGGCCCCACACCTGGACGAACCCACCCACTGGGCGAAGCCATCCGGATCAAAGGAGAGCACTGTGGACGTGATGCACAACGGCCTTCCCGTCGCGACGGCGCGGCAGACCAGCCTCGGGCTCTACGTCACAGCCCGTGAGGCGTACGACCTGTGGCGCGCCGATCCCGAGGCGGTGCGAATCCTCGACGTGCGGGCCCCCGAGGAGTACGCCCTGATCGGACACGCCCCGATGGCCTGGCTGATCCCGCTGGCCGTCCCCACCTACGACTGGGACCCCACCGGCCGGGCCCTGCGCTGGGCACCCAGTCCCGAGTTCGTGCCCACGGTCACGCAGTGGGCCGAGCCGGGGACCCAGATCCTGGTCACCTGCCGGTCCGGGGGTCGCTCCGCGATGGCGATCAACGCCCTGGCGGCCGCGGGCCTGTCGAACCTGTACAACGTCCTCGACGGCATGGAGGGCGACCTCGTCGACGACCCCGGCAGCGCCTTCCACGGGCTGAGGATGCGCAACGGCTGGCGCAACGCGGGACTTCCCTGGACCTACCAGCTCGACCCGGACCTGATGAAGCTCCCCAGCGACCCCCGCGGAGCAGGTGCGGCCCCGTCATGATCTGGGCGGTCCTGGCATTCGTCGGTGTGCCGCTCTGGCTGTGCGCCCTCGGGATCTCGGTGCTGGTGTTCCGCACGCGGGCCCTGAAGGGCCGGCGGTGCCCTTGACCTCGAGCCCTTGACCCGAGGCCCAGCAGGGCATCGACGAAGGCGGCCGGGTTACGGGCTACGTCGACGGGAGGGGCGGTGTCGTTGCGGCTTCTGCGCCCGCGTCGGCCCGGTCGGCGCGGGCCAGCCACATGGCGATGAGGCCGGCGAGGACGGCGCCGGCGAGGGTGGCGAGGACGCGTTGCAGGCCGATCTCGGCGGTGTAGGCGGTGGCCCGTCCGCCGAGGAAGATCACGAACGGGGTGACGAACACGACGTAGAGGGCGTACCGGCCCAGCGTGGAGTAGGCCAGCAGGAGGAACAGCAGGCACAGCTGGACCACGAGCTGGAACTGCAGGGGCAGCGTGGCGACCAGGGCGGCGGCCAGCACGGCACCGAGCAGGGTGCCGAGGACGCGGTGTCGGGCCATGGGCAGGGTCTCGCCGACGAACGGTCGCAGCACCAGGGTGAGGGTCATCGGCAAGACGTAGCCCCAGGGCTCCTCCAGCACGCTCATCACGTACACGACCACACCGACGCTCAGGGCCATCACCGCGGCGTGCCGCCAGGCCACGCGTTCCGGCACCCCGGTAAGTTGCCCGGCGCCGGGCCGTCGGGCCGTCAGGGCGACCGCCACCGCCCCGCCCACAATCAGCCCGCCGAGGGTCCCCAGCGGGTCGGCGTCGATCAGCAGCGTCGTGTAGACCGCGGCCACGGTGGGGATCGCCGCGAGCAGGTTGTTGTGCCAGATGTTCCCCGGTGCCGCGACCAGGCAGGCCAGCGCGGTGAAGCAGGCTGCCGGGACGGGATCGCCGAGCAGGGCGGTGGCGACCGCCCCGGTCAGGGCGGTCGTGGAGGCCGCGGCCAACCCGAGGCGCCAGGGCAGGCGGGTGGCCGGGGTCAGGTTCGCGACGAACCCGAGGAACACCGCCAGGGCGGTGGCGAACCCGAAGGCCGCGTAGGCAGCGAGGGTCGGGACGACCGTGGCAACGGTGAGAACGAGTGCGGCCCGCCGGGCTGGGCCCGGGATGGACCAGTCCCAAAGCGATGCAGCGGCGGCAGCGGCCATGTGCGGATCCTTCCACCCGGCGGGCGGTCCCAGTCGTCGGCCGGCCGGGGCGGTCAGGCCCCGTCGGAGGAGGAGCCCGCCGGTGACGGCTGCTCGGACGGCACCTCGGGTGACGGCGTCGCCGATTCCGGCGACGGACTGGGCGTCGGGGTCTGCTGAGCGGTGGCCAGGGCTTCCTGGAACGCCGCGACGGTGGCAGCATCCACCGTGCCGGTGGGTTCGACGCCGAGGTCCTCCTGGAGCGTCTCGAGGGCCTCGGTGAGCTCGTCGCTCCACTGCCCATCGACCGGGCCGTCCCAGTACCCGGCCAGCTTCAGGGTCTGCTGGAGCGCCGCGGTCGAGGCCATCGCCTCGCTGGCGGCGGCACCTCCGGCGGCCTCGAGCTCGGAGCGCAGGGCCGCCTCGGTGGCCTTGTCCATCGTCCCGGTCCGGGGCAGCCCGTTGGCCTCCTGCAGGGCCTCCACCGCGGCCACCGTCTCCGGGCCATACACGCCGTCGACCTTGCCCTCGTAGTAGCCCGCGTCGGCCAGGTCCTGCTGCAGCGCCAAGGTGTAATCACGCACCGCGGCGGCGGCCTGATCCTGCTGGGCGTCGGTCAGGCAACCGGACTGGGCGAGCAACTGCAGCCAGGCCATCTCCAGGGCCACCGCGGCGGCGTTGAACTGCGCCGCGGCCTGCGCGAGCGGGGTCCGGTCGGTGATGCCCTCGGAGGCGGCGGCGAACTCGGCCTCCGCCTGCTGCACGCGGGCCACCGTGGCCGGGGGCGCGGCGGGGGCCTCGCTGGCCTGGTTGCTGGCCTCCGGCTCCGGGGCCGGCTCACCGGCGGCGGAGGCCTCGGCGGCGTCCAGGGCCGCCTGCGCTTCGGCCAGGTCCTGCTCCGCCACCGCGACCGCGTCCCGGGCGCTGGCCGCGGCCTCACCGGCCTGCAGCGCGTCCTCCCGCGGTTCGATGAGGTCTTGGCCGGCGTCCCGGACGTCACCGACGGTCGGCGCCGTGACGCTCAGGACGTCGCCGTAGCGGTCCAGGGCCGTGACGTAGTCCGCGCTCGCGGCGCAGAACGCCTCGGCGGCCGAGCTGGCCGCAGTCTCGGCCTCGGCGAGCGCCTGCTCCTTGGCCGACACGCTGGCCTGCGCGGCCGCCACCGCGGTCTCGGAGGTGTCCCCGCTGCACCCGGACAGGGCAACGAGCAGACCCGCGGCGACGGCGACTGCCGCCACCGGCTTCCAGCGGCCCCTCCTGCGGGGGCTGGGGGTGGTCTCGGGGATGTCCATCGGGCGGTCCTTCCTCATCTGGTGGTGCGGGGGACGCCGGCGTGGATCAGGCCAGGGCCTTGGCCTTCAGGGCGTCGAACTCGGCCTGGCTGATCGCCCCGGAGTCCAGCAGGGACTTGGCGCTGGCGATCTGCTCAGCCGGGCTTGATGTCTTGGCGGCCACGGACTGGATGTACTTCTCCTGGCTGGCCTGGGCGTCGGCCATCTTGGCCAACTGGCGCTCGTTCATGCTCTTGCCGCGGGCGATCAGGTAGATGAACGCGCCCAGCCAGGGGATGAAGATCAGCAGCAGGGACCAGCCGAACTTGCCCCATCCTGACAGGGTGTTGTCGGAGAACAGGTCCATGATGCAGCGGAACCAGATCATGATCGCCGAGATCATGATGAAGAACCAGAAGCTCCAGAGGAGCACGTCCCAGAGGCTGGTCGAGTTGAAGTCCATCGAAGTGCCTTTCGGATAGTGAGTGGGGTTGCGCCCGACGAGGTGCCGGACGCTGTTCGTACGGTCAGCCGGCGGCCATCTGATCGATGCACACCGCGACGGCCAGGATCAGGGCCTCGTCCTGTCCGGGGGCGACCTCGACTCCGTAGGAGTCGCGGACCCGGAACCACTTCTTCGACACCTCGGCAACCTTGCTTCCACCGTACTCGATCTCGAACTCGTGGTCGGTGATGTTGCCCTGGGCGGTCATCTGCCCGCCGCCGGCCAGGTCGATGGTGAACCGCTCACGCAGCGGCGAGATCTTCGCCTTCTTCACCGTGGCCACCGTCGCACCGCCGGCGTTCTCGACCTCCATCACCTCGCGCACCCGGACCGGGCGGTCCTGGATCTTCATCAGCTCGGCAGCCGTTGGCGTCCTCGATGACCAGGGTCTGGCGCACCCGCAGGGCCTTGCCGTTCACCTTGAACGCCCGGCGCCCCGACTCGTCCTCGATCCAGAAGTCATCGCCGATCGACAGCATCTTCTCGCGCATCTGATAGCGGGCTGCGTCCCCGCGCGCACCGAACGTCTGGCGCTCCTCACGCCGCTCCTCGCGACGCTCATGTCCTCGCATCTGCTGTCTCCATCCGTCGGGGGACGGCCATCAGGTCCCTTCTGCACCACTGTGCACTGGTTTCCGAGTCGCCGCCTCACCCGTGGCGGGTAGTCCCGCGGGGGTTTCGGGTCCCGGAGCGGCTCACGGGATGAGTCCCAGGTCGCGGGCCCGGCGGACAGCGTCCCGTCGGTTGCTCACGTCGAGCTTGCGGTAGGCGCCTTTGAGGTGGGCCTTGACGGTGTTGACGGAGACGTAGGACTCGGCGGCGATCTCGCTGTTGCTCTTCATGGTGGGCAGTTCGGCCAGGACGGCGAGCTCGCGGGCGGTCAGCGGCTCGATCAACGGCTGCGGTTCAGGGGCTGACGGCCCGCCCCGGGCGAGCCGGGTCGCGAGCCCTGTAGTGAATGCGTCAGTGCTGGCGCCACCCGGGTGGAGCTCCCTCAGCAGGGGGGCGATGCCGGGCTCGGCGACCTGGAAGGGCCGTACCAGCCCGCTGGGTCGGGCCAGGTCGATGGCATGACCGAGCGCGTCCACCGCTTCGGCCCGCAGCCGCCGGCGATCGGCGACGTGGGCGAGCACGATCCACGCTTCGACCTGTGCGACGAGGTCGGCGATTGTGGCGTTGTCCTGTCCGGAGGTGGCCCGCTGGGCGGCCTCCCGGGCTCCGGCCAGGTCACCAGTCGCGAGCAGCAGGCGTGCGCGACTGGCGTGGCCGGTGGCGCTCGAGCGTGAGAATCCGGCCGAGACTGGCGCCGGGCCGGTCAGCCGACCCGAATCGCCGGTGACCAGCGAGATCTCGGTCATCAGGCGCTCGACTTCGTCGGCGAGGTGGTCCGGGGCTGTCCAGCCGGAGAGCTGGGCCCGGATCCGGGCGGCGGCCTGTTCGGCCGCGCGGGGGCGTCCCAGGGAGACAGCGGTCAGGCCCTGGGTGATGGTCAGGGCCAGCAGCGGCGCTGGTTCCACGCCGCCCATGTCGGCGGCGAGCCCCGCGGTGGCGGCCCTGTCCGCGCCTTGGGCGTCGCCGCGGAGCAGGCGTGCGGTCGCCAGTGTCCAGTGCGCGGGGCGGATGTAGAACATCGAGGCCCAGCCGCGGGCGGCCGCGGACTCCACGACCGCCACGGCCAGCAGTTGTGCCTCGTCGAGTCGGCCCTCGATCAGGTGGCACATCGCCAGGTGTCCCCGGGCGGTGACCCGGGTGATCTCGATGTCGCTGGCCGGGTCGAGGATCTCGACCTGCTCGAACGAGGTTCGCGCTTCAGGTGTGTGGCCGGTCCACAGCAGGCCGACGCCGCGGTTGTGCGCGGCGATCGCCCGGTAGCTGTCCGCGGCCGGGAACGGGTCCGCGGCGTCGAGGGCTCTCATCGCTGCCGCGCCCGAGGCGAGGGTGCCGGCGGCATCTCCCCGGTGCCGTGTGCGGGCCCCGGCGAGTAGTTCGAGCAGGATCACCGCGGCGGGATCCGGCGGCGACTCGTCGTGGTCCAGCAGGGCCCGCGCCTGGGCTACGTGCTCGTCCATGGCGTCGATCTGCCCGCTTGCCAGGCCCAGTCCCGCGGCGCACAGCTGGATCGGGACCGAGGCGGGCAGCTGCCCGTACGGGACGTGGCGCAGCTGCTGGGCCAGGATGGGCCGGGCCGCCCCGACCAGGGCCGGCCCGGCAGCGGCTGTGAAGATCGCGGCGAACAGGGACCAGTCGCCGGCCGCTGCGGCGTGCTCCAGGGCGGTCAGCGGCTCGCGGGAGGCCAGCCAGGTGGCGGCCGCCCGGTGGGCGGCCAGGAAGGCCTCGGGGTCGTCGCGGCGCAGGGTGTGCACGAGCAGGTCGCGCAGCAGGGGGTGGTAGCGGAACCAGGTCCGATCGGGACCCAGGGCGGTGACGAACTGGTTGGTGCGCTCAAGGCGCTCCAACAGTGCCTGTCCTCGGGAACCCGGGATGATCGCATCGGCGAGCTCCGCGGTCAGTCGGTCCGCTACCGCCGTGCGCAGCAGGAACTGCCGGGTGGCGGGGTCGTTGCGATCGAGCACCTCGGCCAGCAGGTACTCGCTGACCGACTGCTCAGTACCCGTGAACTGGCTGATCGGGTTGTCGGACCCCGGGCGGGACAGGTACATGGTCGCCAGCCGCACCCCGGCGGGCCATCCCTCGGTGTGCGCCAGCACCTGGTCGACGTCCTGGCGGGTCAGGGCCAGCGACGCGGCACGCCCCATCCGCTCGACCTCGTCAGGCCCGAAGGCCAGGTCCCGGGAGGTCAGCTCGACCAGTTGGCCCTCGACGCGCAACTTGTGCAGGGCGAGCAGCGGATCGACTCGGGTGAGCAGGATCAGCCGCAGCGGGCTGTGGAGGTCGACCAGCCGTTGCACGGCTTCGAGGACACCTGCGTCCTCGATCACGTGGAAGTCGTCGAGGACCAGCACCATCGGCCCGGGCAGCGTGGCCAGGCCCTGGTGCAGGGTGACCATGACCTCCGCCGGGACGCCCGCCGCGGTCGAGGCGCGGCTCAGCGGATGGTCGGTCGGGATGGCTCCGGTGGCCAGGATCGCCTGGAGCAGGTCACGCCAGAAGACGTTCAGGTGGTCGTCGATGTCGGTCAGGGTCAGCCAGGCCACCGGGAGGTCGCCACGCGAGGCCACCCATTGGGCGACCGCTGTCGACTTGCCCCAGCCCGGACCGGCCGAGACCACAGTGAGCCGCCGGACGCTGGCCGAGTCCAACAGTCCGCGCAACTCAGGGCGGGCGATGGTGCCGGTCGAGGGAACCGGCACCGACCTGCGCGCGTCGTCCCGGTCGCCCCGGCGTGGCCCCAACCCAGGGCTGGCCCCAGAGGGCACAGGGGCTTCCACGGGCGTCGGCGACACGAGCGGATCGTATCCGGGGACGACACCCCTGACGTGCCTGCGCCCGGCCGGGGGACTACCCGCTGCGGGTGATGCGAGCCCCGCTCCGACGGGTCGACGCTGGGGTGACACGAGGAGCGGGGTGCGCCGATGCTGACCAGGCGGTACGAGATCTTCATCCGGGGGTTGGTGCCCGCGTCCCTGCTCCAGGAGATCAGCGACTCCCATCCCGACCTGGAGGCCCAGACAGTCCTGCGCGGGCAGGTCCGTGACCAGGCCGAGCTCCAGGGCGTGCTGCGCCACCTGCACAGCTTCGGCCTGGAACTCGTCGAGATGCGCCAGGCACCGGCCGACCCGGTCGGCCACCGACCGGCCGAGCACCCCTGAGGGGGCGACCAATGATCGATGTGGAGATCGTCGTTGCCGGCGCCCTGGGCGACCTCGTCCTGTCCACCCTCCCGAGTTTCACCGCCGAACGCCGGCTGTTCACCCGGATCATCGTGGCCAACCAGCGACAAGCAGGTGCGGTCCTGGAGGCCCTGGAGGCTGCGGGTCTGGAGGTCGTTGCTGTGACGGAACGCGCGCCCGACTCCAGCAGCGCTGGGGAGGAGCGCCATGGCTGACACCGCACCTGCCCCAGCCCCGTCCCCCGGTACTCGAGGGCTCTGGTCACCCGCTCCGCCCACGTGGTTGACCGGGTACCAGCGCCGCTGGGTCGTGGCCGATGTGCTGGCCGGGCTGACCCTGTGGGCCCTCGTGGTCCCCGAGGCGATCGCGTTCGCGTCGATCGCCGGCGTGCCGGCCCAGTTCGGCCTGTACTCGGTCCCGTTGGCGGTGCTGGGCTACGCCTGGTTCGGAAGCTCCCAGCGCCTGTTCGTCGGCCCCAGCTCCACGATCGCCGCCCTGACCGCGACCGTCGTCGCCCCGCTGGCGGCCGCCTCGACCGACAATTACGTGCTGATGGCGGCCACGCTGGCGATCCTCACCGGCGTGATCTACCTGGTCCTGGCCGTGCTGAAGCTGGGGTTCATCTCCCGGCTGTTCGCCCGCCCGGTGCTCGACGGGTTCATCGTCGGGCTCGGGGTCTTCATCGCAGTGGGGCAGCTGCCCAAGGTGGTGGGCATCGAGAAACCGCCCGGGAACAGCGTGCAGCAGCTCGTCGAGCTGGTCCGAGAGGTGGGGTCCTGGGACCGGCTCACCGTGGCGATCGGCGTCGGGTCGTTCGTCGCCCTGCTCGTGCTGGAGCACCTGATCCCGAAGGTGCCGGCCACGATCATCGTGGTCGCGGTCTCCGTGGCGCTGGTGACCGCCCTGTCCCTGGCGGATCGCGGCGTCGAGGTCGTCGGCGACATCCCCTCCGGCTTCGCGATGCTGCCCTGGGTCGGGATCACCATCTCCGACGTGTGGGCGCTGCTGCCCGGGGCGCTGGCCCTGGTCGTCGTCGGGTTCGCCCAGTCCCTGGCGATCGTCAAGGCATACGCGGCCAAGGACCACACACCGGTCGATGCCAACCGCGAGCTCATGGCCTACGGAGTGGCGACCCTCGGGGCCGGGGTCCTGCAGGGCTTCCCCCCGGCCGGCAGCCTGTCGAAGTCCGCCGCCGCCGAACGCGCGGCCGCCCGCAGCGCGATGGCCTTCGTCATCTCCGCCGGACTCGTCGTGCTGACCATCCTGTTCCTCACCGGCTTCTTCGCCAACCTTCCCGAGGCCGCGCTCGGAGCCGTCGTGATCCACGCCGTGTCCGGGATGATCAAGCCGCTGAAGATCTGGGGCCTGCGCCAGATCCGGGTCCCCGACTTCTGGCTGGCCCTGTTCGCCTTCCTCGGCGTCGTGCTCATCGGGGTCATGGCCGGAATCGTGATCGGCGTGGTCCTCAGCCTGGTGCTGCTCCTGCAGCGCCTGAGCCGACCCCACACCGCCGTGCTCGGCCGGCACCCGCAGCGCGGCTACGTCGACCTCGCCGTGTACCCCGACGCCGCGCAGACCCCCGGAACGCTGATCTTCCGAGTCGACGGACCGCTGGTCTTCGCCAGCGTCGAAGGGGCGCTGGACACCCTGCGCGCTGCCGTGCACGACAGCACCCCCACCCCCGCACTGGTGGTCCTCGACCTCAGCGCCTGCTACGAGATCGACGTCACCGCCGCCGACGCCCTCGCCGCCCTCGTCGACGACCTGCGCCGAGAAGGCACTGAGATCCGATTCGCCGGCGCCCACCGGCAGCTGCGTGACTACGCCGCACGCCTGCGACTTGCCGAGCTCGCCGGACTGGCGAACCCCTATCCCACGGTCGACGCCGCCCTCGACCCCCAGAACGGGAACTGACCATGCCCGACGCGCCATCCTGGGCGTGGGCCGGCCGAACAGGAGGGCAGTGATGGCCAAGGTGGCGTGGGGCCGCGAGACGATGGCCGGCCTGGCCGGGGCGATCGGGTCAGTCCCCGACGGGATGGCCACCGCAGTGCTGGCCGGGGCCAACCCGATGGCCGGGCTGTACGCGTCGTTCGCCGGACCCGTCGCCGGCGGACTGATGCAGTCCACCACGGTCATGGTGATCGCCACCACCTCAGCCGCAGCGGTCACCACAGCTGAGGTCATGAACGGCGGCCCGGTCGACCCGATCCGCACCCTGGCCACGCTCACGGTGCTGGGCGGGGCGTTCATGCTCCTGGCCACCCTGCTGGGTTTCGCTCGCCTGATGCGGTTCGTGTCCGCGTCGGTGATGAGCGGGTTCATGTTCGGCGTCGGGCTGATCCTCATCCTCGGCCAGCTCGCCGACGCCACCGGGGTCACCACCAGCGGCGGGTCCACCCTGGAGAAGGCGCTGAACACCCTGCGCCAATGGCAGTCCTTCGACCGGGCCTCGGTCCTCACAGCCGCCGCGGCCATCGGGATCAGCATCATCCTCGGGCGCGGGAGATGGGTGGCCCTGGCACCCCTGGTCGCGATCGTGATCCCCGCCGTGGTCCTCACCGCGACCGGCGCCGACGTCGCCACCGTGGCCTCGACCTCAGGACCCATCGCCGTCGGCCTGCCACCCCTGGTCCTACCCGACCTCGGGCTGATCTCCCCGACCCTGATCGCCTCCGCCGCCGCACTGACCCTCGTGGTCCTGGTCCAAGCCGCGGGCGTCGGCGCGGCCTACCCGAACACCGACGGCAGCCGCAACGACGTGAACCGCGACTTCTACGCCCAGGGCGGGTCGAACGTGGCCTCCGGCCTGCTCGGCGGCATCCCGGTCGGCGGCAGCGTCGGACAGACCGCGTTCAACGTGATGGCCGGCGGGCGCACCCGCTGGGCAGTCGTGATCAGCGGGCTGTGGATGCTGGTCTTCGTCGTCGCGCTGGGCCCGCTGCTGTCCGAGGTGCCGATCCCGGCCCTCGCGGGGCTGCTCATCCTGGCCGGCTTCGGGTCTCTGAAACCCCGCGCCCTGGCCCGCTCCTGGCAGACCAGCAAGTCCTCCGGAGCCGCCGCACTGGTCACCATGGTGGCCACCCTGCTGGTGCCGATCCACATCGCCGTGCTGATCGGTGTGATCCTCACCCTGCTGCTCGTCGGGATCAACAGCGCATCCACCACCCACATCGTCACCCTCGAACCCGTCGGCCCAGGCCGCTGGCGCCGCGGTCCCGTACCCCGCTCACTGCCGCCGAGGCAGATCACCGTCCTCGACGTCGAAGGCCCCGGGACGTTCACCTCCGTACCCGGGCTGTTCGAACACCTGCCCCAGCCGCCGGAAGAGGCCGCGCCCGGTGCCGGGCCCGGCAGCAGGACGCTGGCGGTCGTGATCCGGCTCCGTGGCCACCTACGCACCAACCTGACCCTCGTCAAGGCCCTCGAGACCTACGCCGCAGGTGTCACGGCCGCAGGAGGCTCGCTCATCGTGTGTGGGCTCCAACCAGCGACGATCACCCAGCTCCGATCCGCCGGCCTGCCCGACACGATCACGCTGATCCCCCAGGGCGAGGAGACCGACGGCGCACTCGCCGAAGCCCACGATCGAGCGGCCGCGTGGCTGGGGCGCCCTGAGGACTCACCTCCAGCACATCCCCACCCCTGAGGCCCTGGGGCAGGAGTCGAGCCGAGGGATTGATCGTCGTCGTACCCCTCAAGGACCCTGACATCACCCACGGACGGCTCCTCCTCCCCCGAGCCGAAGGTCCCCGCCCCGAGGGTGAGGGTCCTCCTGGGAGTTCGGACTGCCCAACGCGCGCGACAGGCAGCGGAATGCCGCACCCTGCCGGCTCCCTCACCGCTCACGTGCGGCGGTTCCCGGCCAGCACCAGGGCACCCGCGGGGGACTCGTCCCGCTGGGTCGTTGGCTGCGTTCCGAAGGGGTCGCAATGGTCGGGGACCCGTTCCCCACCTGGTGACCCGGTCAGCCGGTGGCCAGATCCACCCGCCGGTACCCGCCCCTGGACGCTGCTGCGGGGGCTCCCCTTGGCTGGTGCTCGACGTCAGGCGACCGGCATTGGCCGACGCGGGACCGGTCTGCCGGCGCGACTCCTCTCGAAGGGGACCGCCCACCGGCGGCGCGAGGAGGCTAGAGGGTCGCTGACTCAGCGACCTCGACGACCCAGCCATCGACATTCTGGATCGTCCCGGCGGCTGGACCTTGCCAGAGGGCCCGGAGCCTCACCAGGAACTGGTCCGCTTCATCGCGGCCCTCGAAGTCCAGGTCGATCATGACCAGGCCGGGGTCGTCCACCGGACGGCAGATGCGGTAGGCAGTAACGCCGCTGCCCTTGCGGTCCAGGGGATCCGCGTCGAACATCGCCTTCCAGTCGGCGAAGTCCCGCACCGTGTGTTGCATATGCACCATCACCATGACTACCTCCAGTAGCTCGCATCGCCCTGAGCGCCAGGTCAGGGTGACCTAACCGATTCACCATACGGTTCCACCGAGCACCAGGGAAGGGCCCGGCCGCGATACCGGTCGGGAGCGGATCGACGACGCACACCTCACCGCCGTGGCCGACGAGTTGCTCGCTGCTGGCTACCGGGCCCAGGCCTTTCGGCTGGACGTCAGCGACTCCGACCAGGTCCGCGCGCTGGTCGACGTGGTCCACGAGGATGGCGGACAGATCGACGTGCTGGTCAACAACGCAGGTGTTGTCTTCGGCGGGGCATTCCTCGACGTCCCGATTGAGGCACACCTCACCACGCTGCGGGTGAACGCGCTCGGCCCGGTCATGCTCACCCACGCGTTCCTCCCCGACCTGATCAGCAGGCAGGACGCCCACCTGGTGAACGTGGCCAGCGCCGCCGGGTACCTCCCGGTTCCGATGAGCACGACCTACGCGGCCAGCAAATGGGCGACTCTCGGGTTCTCCGAGTCGATCCAGGCCGAGCTGGTCGTCGATGCCGTGCTGCACAACCGGACCCACGTGCGCGAGCCGTTCATGGTCAAGACGATCCCCGCCCTCAAGGGGCTACTACCCGAGGCGAGTTTCAACGCACTGTCGCAGTTGCTCGGCCTAACCTCGAGCATGCGCACATGGCACGGCCACACCAGCCAAGCGACCCCGCGGGCGGGGAGTCCACGGCAAATGGGCACGGCGCTCTGACCGTCCGTGCGCGCCGACTCGCGGCCGGAGTGACCGCATCCAGTCAGAGCACCGTCAGAGGAGCCTCAGACACGAACCCCGCCAGGTCGATCGTGTGAAGGCTGGACTCCGGCGTAGCCCCCTTCCTGCTCTGCGGCGGACCTGTCAGAGCCGCACCGAATTGCCGCCGGGCCCTTGACCCTCGAGGCTGCGCGTGCCCTACTTGGGTAGGGCTGGCTGCCCCCTCCTCTGGTTCCCTCCACCTCCGCCGGGGCACTTACGGAACGGGGCGAGACGTCATGAGTCATCCAAGGAACCTCGCGGCTTCTCAACTGGTTGCGTCCCGATCGCCCGTGAGCCCCCGGGCGTGGGCACCGATCATGCTCGGCATGCTCGTGGCCCTCGCTGCAGGGTGCACGTCTGGAGGTTCTGTGGCCACTGGGGATGCTGGCTCCCCGGCGGGTTCGGGGCCGGCCCCGCAGACCGGCACGTCTGCCAGCCCCGAGACGATCTCCGTCCGGCCCGGCGAGGAGTGGATCCTGTACCAGGACGACCAGTCAAGGGCCAGCCTCGTTCGGCCGGACGGCACGGGAGTCCACTCGCCCACCGTGGGCCTGCCCGGCGGCGCGCAGACGAACCCCGACTGGTCGCCCGACGGACAGCGCATCGCGCTGATCGTGGCCGACGACGACGGCACGGAGGACTTGTGGGTCGTCGACGTGGACGGTGCGAACGCTGAGCGGATCCTCGACTGCGCCGACCCCTGCCGGAACGTGGACGACCCATCGTGGATGCCCGACGGCCAGTCGATCATCTACAGCAGGAACGCCTACGACGCCAGTGGCGGGATCGGGCTCGGGACCGTCGAGGTGGTGCAGCTCGCGACCGGAGACGTGGAGGTGGTGCTCGGGCCTGAGTCCACCACGTCCTTCTCCGGCGTTCGCCCCGCTCCCGATGGCTCGGCGGCGGTTGTCGAGGTGGTCGACAAGGCGGGTCCAGACCCGTGGGCGGAGGTGACAGGGGTGACCCTGTCTGTGGTGGACCTGAGCACCGCTGCTCATGCGGTCACGGGCATCACCGACCCGGCGCTGTTCGCCGTTACCGCCGACTGGAGCCCCGACGGCACCCTCATCACCTACTCCGCCCTTGCCGCGGCCGGCGACACCTCCCCGGACCTG
This sequence comes from uncultured Actinomycetes bacterium, assembly GCA_963774745.1. Classification (GTDB taxonomy): domain Bacteria; phylum Actinomycetota; class Actinomycetes; order S36-B12; family CAIYMF01; genus Prado023. The sequence continues at coordinate 149,195 of CAVZGE010000011.1, forward strand.
TTCACCATCCGCCCGGACGGCACCGAGTTGACCCAGGTGACCCAGCTCGCCGCCGACGGGGGTAGCGCCATCCATCCGACCTTCACTCCCGACAGCGCACGAGTCGCGTTCGTGGCCGACCTCGGCACAGGCGAGGGTGGCCTGGCCCAGGTCGACCTCAACGGCGCGAACCTCGGACCCGCCACACGCGATGGGTACCGCTCGGGCAACCACCCGCGAATCCGCCCGATCAGCTGACAGCCACGCGGAATGTCCTCCCACGGCCCGCGGTGCTTGACAGTCCTAGACGGCGTGCCGTGTGCGCGGGACACTCCCCACATCGGCAGAGAACCCCGCAAGGGCGCACGTCCTTCTAGGCCGGTATGCCGCGCCCCTCGCTCCGCACAGATGCCGTCGGCACGGAGGCGCGGACCCGCTACTCGCCCCGAGGCGTTCGACTAGCCACGTCGCGCCCGGGCGCGAGGGTGGGCTCGCTGCCGATCAGTGCCGCGCCCTCGCGGCCCTCCCAAAGGGAGAGTCTGCTGAATTTGCTGTGCCCTCCCCCAATCCTGCCCTTGACCTCCCCTCACAGAATTGGCGCAGAACTGGCGCACAACAGCACAGAGGCCGGCCTCCCAGAACGGAAACCGGCCTCTGACCTGCGCTAACACCGTCGGGCTGGCGGGATTCGAACCCACGACCCCTTGACCCCCAGTCAAGTGCGCTACCAAGCTGCGCTACAGCCCGAACTCCCCTCGCGGGGCCCGCGCAAGGATATCCCAGCCGGACGCCCACCCGAAATCGCACGACCCATCATGTGGCGTTGCGCCCGCTGCGCGCGACACGGGGTTGCGTTGCGCCTCGGACGCCAGATCGTGGCAGATGCAACGCAATCGTGGGGCCGGGAGCCGGCCAAGGTCGGGACCATCGGCCGTCCCGCGCGGCCCCGGCGGGCGGCTAGCGTGGGGTGCGGCGCCGATCGCCGGCGCCATCCGTCAGGGAGCCGCACCGAATGACCCGTACCAAGGACGCCGCCACCGAGTTCCTCGCGCTCAAGCGAGTGGCCGTGACCGGCGTTTCAGCCAACCCCAAGGGCCACGGCAGCAACGCGGTCTACGTCCGCATGCGCGAGCGCGGGTACGAGGTGTTCGCCGTCAATCCCAACGAGCCGACCGCGGAGGGCGACCAGACCTATCCGAACCTGGCCTCGATCCCCGGCGGTGTCGAGGCCGTCGTGATCGGGACCCGCCCGGAGCGCGCCGAGGCCACGATGCGCGAGGCCATCGATCTGGGGATCGACCACGTCTGGATGCACCGCTCGTTCGGTGCCGGCAGCGTCTCGGAGCCGGCCACCGAGCTGGGCCGGGCCAACGGGGTGACCGTGATCGACGGCGGCTGCCCACTCATGTACGGACCCACCTCCGACGGCGGTCACCGCGTGATGTGCCGGCTGTTCACGCTGTTCGGAAAGGTACCCAAGGAGGTCTGAGCGACCCGCGACGGACTCAGGCGGCGCCTCAGCCCTGGCGGCCCGCGCCGCGCTTCTCCCGGATCCGCAGGTTGATCCGGATCGGCGTGCCGACGAACCCGAACTCCTCGCGCAGGCGACGCTCCACGAACCGCCGGTAGCCGGCCTCGAGGAACCCGGTCGTGAACAGCACGAACGTCGGCGGCCGGGTCGATGCCTGGGTGCCGAACAGGATGCGCGGCTGCTTGCCACCCCGCAGCGGGTGCGGGTGCGCGGCCACCAGCTCCTTGAGGAACTGGTTGAGCCGTCCGGTCGACACCCGCGTCTCCCAGCCGGCGATGGCAGCATCGAGCGCCGGGACGAGCTTGTCCACCGAGCGCCCGGTCAACGCCGAGACGTTCACCCGCGGGGCCCACGCGATCGGGGCCAGGTCGCGCTCGATCTCGCGCTCGAGGTAGCGGCGGCGCTCCTCGTCGACGAGGTCCCACTTGTTGATCGCGAGCACCAGCGCACGACCGGCCTCGACGACCATCGAGGTGATCCGCAGGTCCTGCTCGCTCATCGGCTCGCCGCCGTCGACGAGCACCACCGCGACCTCGGCCTTCTCCAGCGCGGCGTGTGTGCGCAGGGAGGCGTAGTACTCGTGTCCGCTGGCCACCCGGACCCGGCGGCGGATGCCCGCAGTGTCGACGAACAGCCACTCGCGGTCACGCAGCATCACGATCTCGTCGACCGGGTCGACGGTGGTCCCGGCCACCTCGGACACGACGGCCCGGTCCTGGCCCGCCAGCTTGTTCAGCAGGGAGGACTTGCCCACGTTCGGCTTGCCGACCAGCGCCACTCGACGCGGGCCGGTGTCGTGCGACCGGCCGCTGCCCTGCTCGGGCAGCACCTCGAGCACCGCGTCGAGCAGGTCGCCACTGCCCCGGCCGTGCAGCGCCGAGACCGGGTAGGGCTGCCCGAGTCCGAGCGACCACAGCATCGCCGCATCGGCCTCGGCACGCTCGTCGTCGACCTTGTTCGCCGCGAGCACCACGGGCTTGCCGGCACGCCGAAGGACCTTGATGACCGCCTCCTCTGCGTCCGTGGCCCCGACCGTCGCATCGACGACGAGGATGACCACATCGGCGATCGCCACGGCCCGCTCGGCCTGGTCGGAGATGCGGGCCGCGAGGCCACTGGCATCCGGATCCCAGCCGCCGGTGTCCAGAAGCACGAACCGCCGCCCCGACCAGTCGGCGTCGTAGGCCACGCGGTCACGGGTCACCCCGGGGATGTCCTGCACGACCGCCTCCCGGCGGCCCAGGATCCGGTTGACCAGCGTCGACTTGCCCACGTTCGGCCGCCCGATGATCGCCACCACCGGCAACGCATGCCCACCGGCCTCGGCGAGGTCGTCCTCGTCGAGCTCGACGCCGAACTCCTCAGCGGCTGCCGCCAGGGCCGCGCGCTCCGCCTCCTCGTCGAACTCCCAGGCAGCCTCGTCGACCACGAAGGTGCCGTCGCCGGCGGTCGGGTCGACGTCGCCGAGCGACACCCACTGCCCGGCATCGGGGTCGGATGTGTCCTGGCCAGGCGTGTCACTCATGTGCCAAGGGTAGTTGAGCAACGCGCCCCCACCCGCGCGTCACGAAGCCCCGGTGGGAGATCGCGTCGGGTTCCGGTGGATCGCGTTCGTCGAGATCCGACTCGATCCCGCGCTGCACCCAGCGAACCCGACGCGATCCGCAGGGCGAGCCGCGCGTCAGGTCGCTTCTTTGACGATCGTCACGATCGTGGCGATCACCTCGTCGAGGGTCAGGTGGGTGCCGTCCACCTGGACCGCGCCGTCCGCGCGACGCAGCGGGGCCACGGCGCGACCGGAGTCGATGGCGTCGCGCGCCGCGAGCGAGGCGGCGGTCGCAGCGATGTCACCGGAGGCCGGGGCGCCGTCCCCCGCGCGGCCGGCATCCTCCAGCGCCCGACGGGCGGCTCGGGCCCCGGCGTCGGCGGTGAGGAAGATCTTGGCCGTCGCGTCGGGCAGGACGACCGTCCCGATGTCGCGTCCCTCGACCACGATCCCCCGCCCAGCAGCCAGCGCTGCCGCCACGACCGCGCGCTGCAGCTCGACCAGGCGTGCCCGCACCTCGGGGACCGCGGCCACCGGGCTCACGGCCCCGGTCACCGCCTCCCCGCGGATCGGCTCGCTGACGTCGACGCCATCCACGGCGATCGTCGGGGAGTCGGGGTCCGTCGTCGAGACCAGGGTCGGCTGGTCTGCCAGGGCCGCGACCGCCGCCGGATCGGCGACGTCCACCCCACGGTCGAGCATGTACCAGGCCATCGCGCGGTACATCGCGCCGGTGTCCAGGTAGTCCAGGCCCAGCGCCCGGGCCACTCCCCGACTGGTGCTCGACTTGCCGCTCCCGGAGGGCCCATCGATGGCAACGACCGCACGACTGGTGTCCACGACGAGACACCCTAGTGCCCGGGCCCAGGGTCAGGCCCGCACGTCCCAGCCCTGGGCGCCGAGTGCCGTGGCCAGCGGCACCGCCGACACCTCGCCGACGGTGATCTCCACGACGCCCGTGGGGCGGCCGAGCACGTGCTCGATCCGGACGTCCTCGACCGAGTAGCCGGCATCGGCCACGGCAGCGAACAGCCGGCCGAGCTCACCGGGCTGGTCGGGGACCGCCACGGGCACCACCGCGGTGGGCGAGGGGCGGGCACCGTGCTTGCCCGGAACCCGCTCACGGCCGGCATTCCCGCGCCGCAGCGCCTCGGCCAGGACGTCCTCGCCGCCCTGGTCGATGCTGCCCAACGCATGGAGCAGGGAGTCCAGGTCGGCCCGCAGGGCACCGAGGACCGCGGCCACCGGGGTCGCGTTGGCCGAGAGGATCTCGACCCACAGGTCGGCGTCGGAGGCAGCGATCCGGGTCATGTCCCGAAGCCCCTGCCCCGCGATCGACACCACGGTGTCCGAGGAGTCCAGCAGCCGGGCAGCCAGCAGCGAGGACAGGATCTGCGGGGTGTGCGAGACCACGGCCACGGCGCGGTCGTGCTCCGCGGCCGGCATCACGATGGGCAGGGCGCGGGCCGCCAGGGCCAGCTCCTGGACGGCATCCACGGCGGCCTCATCGGCACCCGGGTGCGGGGTGATCACCCAGGGCCGGTCATCGATGAGGTCCGCGCGCGCAGCGGCCGGCCCGGACACCTCGCGCCCGGCCATCGGATGTCCGCCGACGTACCGGGAGGCATCCACGCCGGCCGCGACCAGGGCCCGATGGATCGGCACCTTCACCGACGCGACGTCGGTGACCACGGCGCTGGGGAACCGCCGCAGCGCGTCGGCGACCACGGCCGCCGTCATCGCCGGCGGAACGGCCACCACCACCAGCCCCGGGGATGGAGCGGCCACTGCACCGAGCGCATCCACCGGGAGCGGCTGCCCCGCGCCCCGGGCCACCGCCACGGCGACGGCCTCCGGGGCCCGATCAGCCAGCCAGACCAGGGCGTCGCGTCGGCGCAGCGACAGGGCCAGGGACGTTCCGATGAGCCCGGTGCCCACGATCAGCACCGGCTCGGGCAGGCCGCTCACTGCGCCAGGTCCGTGCGCAGGGCCTCGGCCCCCCGCAGGTACACGTGCGTCACCTCGGCGCGGGGCAGGTCGGACTCGACGTGGGCCATGACCCGGACGACCCGCTGCATCGCGCCGGTCACGTCGATCTCCTGGGCACAGATCAACGGGACGTCACCGATGTCCAGGGCCCGGGCCGCACCGGCGGGGAACGCCGACACCAGGTCCGGCGTGGCCGTGAACAGCACCGAGATCAGGTCGTGGGTGCCCAGCGAGTTCCGCTCGAGCATCGCCGTGACCAGCTCGACCACGGCCGCGCGCATCTCGTCGGCGTCGTCGGCACTCAGGTGCGTCGCCCCACGCACAGCCCGCACGGCCATCTCGCCTCCCCAGGATCGTCGGCGCCCAGCCTAACGGTCCCCGACGCGCCGCCGGTCGAGGCAGCCGGTGACGTGGCCGGACCACCCGGCACGCCTCCCGCGCGCGGAAGGTCCCATCGGCCGCCCGGCCCCGCCCATCGGCCGCCCGGCCCCGCCCGGCACCGGCGGCACGGGCGGGCACCGGTAGCGTGCATCCTCACGGCACCGCAGCCGCGAACAGGAGGCCACCGTGCGAACGCTCACCGACAAGCGCGTGCTCATCACCGGAGGAGCCTCCGGGATCGGCTACGCCATGGCGCAGCGCTTCGCCGCGCAGGGAGCCCGCCTGGTGCTCACCGACATCAACGAGTCGCTGCTGGCCCAGGCTGCGACGCGCCTGCGCGACGCCGGCTGCGACGTGGCTGAGTACCGACTCGATGTCACCGACCCGCAGGACGTGGCTCGTGCCCGTGACCGGATCAACGCCGACGGCGGCCCGATCGACGTGCTGGTCAACAACGCCGGGATCGTGTTCGGCGGCTACTTCCTCGACGTCCCCCTCGAGCGGCACCTGACAACGCTGGAGGTGAACCTGCTCGGTCCGGTGATCCTCACGCACGCCTTCCTGCCGGACCTCATCGCCCGCCCCGACGCCCACCTGGTCACCATCGCGAGCCTGGCCGGGTACGGCGGCGCTCCGGGTGGATCCACGTACGGGGCGAGCAAGTGGGGCGTCATCGGCTTCGCCGAGTCCATCGAGCTCGAGCTGGCCAAGCAGGGCCACAGCCACGTCCACGTCACGACGGTCTGTCCCGGGGTGGTGTCCACGGGGCTGTTCGATGGCGCCACGGCGCTGCGCCTGACCCGGATCCTGACGCCCGACGACGTCGCGGACGCGGTCGTCCGAGGCGTGCTGCACGACCGGGGCTACGTGCGGACCCCGTGGCTGGTGAAGGTCGCCCCGGTGCTGCGGGGCGTCCTGCCCCACCGGGCCTTCAACGCCGTGAACGGGTTCTTCGGCGGGACGACGACGATGGACACGTGGACCGGCAGGGGCGCGGGGACGACGGCCCCTGGGCCGAGCTCCCCCGTCGATGCGACATCAGGGCCGGCCAGCGCTGACCCACCCGCCAGCGCCTGACCCCGAGCCGCGCGAGCCGAGGCGGCTACAGGCCCACCTCGGTGTAGAGCGAGCGCGCCTCCGCCCCGGACACCACCCGGACAGTGCCGGGACGCTGCTGGCCCAGCACGATCGGACCCACGCGCGTGCGCACCAGGGACAGCACGGGATGACCGACAGCCTCGAACATCCGCCGCACGATGTGGTTGCGGCCCTCGTGCAGCACGATCTCGACCAGCACCTGACCGGGCAGGCTCTGGACGACCTTGAACGAGTCCGCACGGGCGGGGCCGTCCTCGAGCTCGACGCCGGTCGTCAGCTGGCGTCCCACCCCGCGCGGCAGGGGTGCCGCGAGAGTCGCCAGGTAGGTCTTGGCGACCCCGTACGACGGGTGCGCCAACCGGTTGGCCAGCTCGCCGTCGTTGGTGAGCAGGATCAGGCCCTCGGTGTCGGCATCGAGGCGACCGACGTGGAACAGCCGTTCGGAGCGGTCGGCGACGAGGTCACCCAGGCATGGGCGGCCACGGTCGTCGGACATCGTCGAGAGCACCCCGCGCGGCTTGTTGACGGCCACCACGATCGTCCCGGCCGCCGTCGGCACCCGCTGGCCGTCCACGCGCACGACAGCGGACTGCGGATCGATGCGCATCCCCTGCTCGCGCACGACCTTCCCATCGACCTCGACGCGACCCTGGTCGATCAGGACCTCGCAGGCACGCCGGCTTCCCAGTCCGGCCGCGGCCAGGACCTTCTGCAGGCGCACCCCCTCGGAGGCGCGGGAATCGTCACGCGGGCTCATGGGAGGTCCACCAGGTCGCCGATCTCGGCGTACGTCGGGACGTGGTCGGCCAGCGGCGGCAGCTCCGCCAGGCTGGCGATCCCGAGCCGTTCGAGGAAGTACGGCGTCGTGCGCAGCATCGTGGCGTGCCCGCCGGGCTCCACCCCCGCCTCCTCGACGAGCCCGCGCGTGATCAACGTCCGCACGACCCCGTCGACGTTCACGCCGCGCACCGCGCTGATCCGTCCGCGGGAGATCGGCTGCCGGTAGGCGATGATCGCCATGGTCTCCAGGGCGGCCTGCGTCAGGCGGGCCTGCTGGCCGTCGACGACGTACCGGCTGACGACCTCGGCGCAGTCACCGCGGGTGTAGAACCGCCATCCGCCGCCCACCTCGCGCAGGTCGAAGCCCCGGCCGTCCTCGGTGTACTGCGCGGACAGCCCCCGCACGACGGCCTGCACCTGGTCGGCCGGCCGGCGCACGATGGTGGCCAGGGTGAGCAGGTCCATCGGCTCGTCGGCCAGCAGCAGCACGGCCTCACAGGCCGACTCCAGGCTCGGGGCGCCCAGGGCATCGGCGAGCAGGGCGTCGGTGCCCGCATCGTCCGGCGCAGGCCACACGTCCGGCGCCTCGTCCGAGGGGTCCACCCCGGTGTCGTGCTCAGCCTCATCGAGCTCGGTCACTGTTCCTCCTCGGGTCGGGCATCGGTCGATTCGACGACGCCCCTGAACTCATCGGTGACCGCTCGTTCGGCGATCTGCGCCGCCTCGGCCTCGTCGTCAGGCCCGACCCAGCGCACACTCAGGTCGCCGAGCGCCGCGGCCTGCTCGAAGGTCACCACACCGTCGCGGTAGAGCTCGAGCAGCGCGAGGAAGCGCCCGATCACGACGAGCGTGGTCGGCGCGTCGTCGGTGAGCGCGCGGAACGTGGACACACCGCGACGGCGCAGGCGCTCCACGATGATCGCGGCCTGCTCCCGGACGCTCACCGCCGGGGCGTGGATGTGCGTGATGGAGACACCGGGATCCGGCGGCCTCGGCTCGAACGCAGCCTCGGCGATCGCGGCGAACTCGACCGGCCCCAGTCCCAGCAGGACCTCCGGCAGCAGCTCGGCCAGCCAGGGCTCCAGTCCCACGTCGCGGGGTCGCCGGGTCGCGGCATCGGTGAGCATCCCGTCGAACAGGGCGGCGACCTCCTTGAACGCCCGGTACTGCAGCAGGCGGGCGAACAGCAGGTCACGCGCCTCGAGGAGGGCGAGGTCCTCCTCGTCCTCCACCGAGCCGTCCGGCAGCAGCCGGGCAGCCTTGAGGTCCAACAGCGTGGCGGCGATCACCAGGAACGACGTCGCCTCGTCGAGGTCCCACTCGACGCCCTGGGCGCGAACGTGGGCGATGAAGTCGTCGGTGACCACGTGCAGGGCGAGCTCCGTGACCTCGATCCGGTGCCGGGCGATGAGGCTCAGGAGCAGGTCGAACGGGCCCTCGAACCCGGCCACCCGGACGGCGAAGGCCTTGGGCCCGGCCTCGGTCAGTTCCGCGTCGAGAGCCCCGGGATCGGCGAGCCCTGCGGGAGCTGCGGCCCGCGTGCCCGGGTCGACCGGCGCGTCCTCGACGGCCGCTGCGCCCGCACCTGCCGGCGCGACCTCGACCCCGGGCGTCACCGCGGCATCCGGCGGCTCATCCGAGCGCCAGCTGCTCGGCCGCAGGTGCGTCGTCGCCGGGCGCACCCGGCGCGGGGGCGACCTCGCCGATGCTGTCCGGGTCGATGCGGGCCAGAACCTCGCGGGCCAGCTGGCGGTAGCTCTCGGCAGGGGCGCTGGTGGGCGCGTACACGGTGATGGGCACCCCCGCGACCGACGTCTCCGGGAACTTCACCGTGCGGTTGATCACCGTGTGGAACACCGTGTCGCCGAACGCCTCCACCAGCCGCGCGAGCACGTCACGGGCGTGCACGGTCCGGTCGAACATCGTGGGCAGCACCCCGAGCAGCTCGAGGTCGGGGTTGGTCCGCTCCTGGATCTTGCCGATGGTGTCCTGGAGCAGCGCGACCCCGCGCAGGGAGAAGTACTCGCACTCCAGCGGGATCATCACCCACCGCGCAGCGGTCAGGGCGTTGACCGTGAGCAGGCCCAGGGAGGGCTGGCAGTCGATCAGGATCACGTCGTAGTCGTTGCGGACCGGTCGAAGGGCACGCATCAGCGACTGCTCACGCCCGACCTCGGAGACCAGCAGGAGCTCTGCGCCCGACAGGTCGATGTTGGCCGGCATCAGGTCCATCCCGGGCACCGCCGTGGGCCGGATGACCTCCTGTGCGCTGGCCTCGCCGGTGATCATCACGTCGTAGATCGTGTGCTCGAGGGTGTGCGGATGGATCCCCACCCCGGCTCCGAGCGCGCCCTGTGGGTCGAAGTCCACCAGCAGGACCCGGCGGCCGTACTCCGCCAGCGCCGCACCCAGGTTGATCGTCGTCGTGGTCTTGCCGACCCCGCCCTTCTGGTTGCACAGGGCGATGATGTCCGCATGCCCCGACGTCGTCCGGGGACCGGGCACGCCGAACTCCGGCAACGTCCGGCCGGTCGGGCCCAGGCCGTCGCCGGCCTTGCGTGCTGCCGCCATGCGCGCACCTCCTGGCGTGCTGAATCGAACCCCAGCCTAATGCCCCCCACCCCCCACCCCACCCCCACCGATCGGTCCACCTTCCCGCGGACCGTTCCTGGGTTCGTCCGGATCTGCGACGGCGAACGGGCGCGTTCCCGGACGAATCGCGGGGCGGCGAGCGGGGGGCGGGGCGGCGGCGGGGCGGCGGCGAGCGGGGTCAGCCGCGGGCGCGGGGGTGGGCCAGGGCGTAGACCTCGCGCAGGTGCTCGACGGTCACCTTCGTGTAGACCTGCGTGGTCGTGACCGACGCGTGGCCGAGCAGCTCCTGCACGACCCGGACGTCGGCTCCCCCGTCGAGCAGGTGCGTGGCGAACGAGTGGCGCATCGTGTGCGGCGAGACCTCGGCGGTCACCCCCGCCCGGTCGGCCGCCGTCCGCAGGATCGTCCATGCGCTCTGCCGCGACAGCCGCCCCCCACGGGCGTTGAGGAACACCGCGGACTGGGCGCTGGCCACCAGCCCCGGGCGGGCACGAACGAGGTAGGCGGACAACGCCTCGCGCGCCTTGCTGCCGATCGGGACGAGCCGCTGCTTGCCACCCTTGCCGTGCAGGTGCGCCACGGCGTTGTCCACGTCGAGGTCATCGAGGTCCAGGCCCACCGCCTCGCTGATCCGGGCCCCGGTGCCGTAGAGGAACTCCAGGAGGGCCCGATCGCGCAGCCCGAGGGGCTCGGCAGCCACACCTCCGGTGCTGGTCAGGATCGCCTCGACCTCGTCGACCGTCAGGGCCTTGGGAAGTCGCTTGGCTGCCGCCGGCGGCTTGACCTCCCGGCCGGGGTCGGTGGCACTGATCCCCTCCTGGACCGCGAACCGGTGGAAGCCCCGCACCGCGACCAGCGTCCGTGCCGCGCTGGCCGCGGCCAGCGGGGGGTGCTCGGGGCTGCCCTGGCGCAACCACGCGAGGAAGTCGCCGAGGTCGGACTCGGTCACCTGGTCAGCAGCCGTGATACCGCGACTCGCGCAGAACTCCAGGTACCGGCGCAGGTCGCGACCGTACGCAGCCAACGAGTTGGGCGCCAGCCCGCGCTCGACCGTCAGGTGATCGCGGTACACCTGCGCTGATCGCGCGAGTGCCGAGGGCCCAGTCGACCTCACGGCTGATCTGGACTCGGGCACTAGATGAGGACCGACTCCAGCGTCCGGTGCTCCAGGCCGAACTCCTCGGCCACCGCGGCGTAGACGACCTCACCGGCGTGCACGTTCAGGCCCAGGGCCAGTGGGTGGTCGTCGAGGCAGGCCTGCTTCCACCCCTTGTTGGCCAGCTCGACGGCGTAGGGCAGCGTGACGTTGGTCAGGGCATAGGTCGAGGTGTGCGGGACGGCGCCGGGCATGTTCGCCACGCAGTAGAACACCGAGTCGTGGACCCGGTAGGTCGGGTCCGCGTGCGTCGTCGGCCGGGAGTCCTCGAAGCAGCCACCCTGGTCGATGGCGATGTCGACGAGCACCGATCCCGGCTTCATCCGCGAGACCAGCTCGTTGCTGACCAGCTTGGGAGCCTTGGCCCCCGGGACGAGGACCGCGCCGATCACCATGTCGGCATCGAGGCAGGCACGCTCGACCTCGTACCGGTTGGACGCGATCGTCTGCATGTGGCCGTGGTAGATCGCGTCGGCAGCGCGCAGGCGGGCGATGTTCAGGTCGAGCAGGAGGACCTCGGCCTGCATGCCCAGGGCGATCGTCGCGGCGTTCATGCCCGCCACACCCGCGCCGAGCACGACGACCTTCGCCGCGTACACGCCGGACACCCCGCCCATCAGCGTCCCGCGCCCGCCGTAGGCACGCATCAGGGCGTGCGCGCCGACCTGCGGGGCCAGCCGGCCGGCCACCTCGGACATCGGGGCCAGCAGCGGCAGCGAGCGGTCGGGCAGCTCCACGGTCTCGTAGGCGATCGCGGTGATCCCGGACTCGATCAGCGCATCGGTGCACTCCCGCGAGGCGGCCAGGTGCAGGTAGGTGAACAGGGTCTGCCCGGAGCGCATCCGGTGGTACTCCTCGGCGATGGGCTCCTTGACCTTCAGGATCAGCTCACCGGTGGCCCACACCTCGTCGGCGGTGTCCAGGATCGTCGCACCCGCGGCCTCGAACTCCGCGTTCGTGATCGAGGACCCGAGACCCGCATCCCGCTGGACGAACACGTCATGCCCGTGCAGGCGCAGCTCGTTGACGCCGGCCGGCGTGATGGCGACGCGGAACTCGTTGTTCTTGACCTCGCTGGGGATGCCGACCTTCATCTGTGCGTCCTCTCCTGACTACCGGATGTGAGCATGCCCCAACAGCGGGCTCGTGACAATGAACGCCGCACCCCAGTCCCTGCCACGGATTCCTCAGTCCTGGAGGGCTGAGAGTGCCAGAACCGCAGCTACAGCCGTCGCATTGGTGATGGATCCGTCGAGACAACGCTCAACTGCTTCGGAAATCGTAACCCAGAGCTGTGGCAGTTCGCGCTCCTCGGCCTCGCCCGTGTGCGGGCGGGCCTCCGGGTCCAGCGTCAGCCCGGTGGCCCGGAAGATGGTGATCCGCTCGCTGGTGCCACCGGGGCTCAGCGCCAGCTGGAGCAGGGGGCTCCACTGCGTGGCCGTCACCCCCGCCTCCTCGGCGAGCTCGCGGCGGGCGCAGTCGAGGAGATCCTCGCCCGGCAGGTCGAGGAGCCCGGCGGGGATCTCCCACATGTAGGCCGCGACCGGGTGCCGGTACTGGCGGATCAGCAGCAGCCGACCCTCGTCGTCCACCGCAGCGACGGCCACGGCCCCCGGATGGCGCAGGACATCGCGGACGACGACGTCGCCGTCGATGTCCACCGTCTCGGACCAGACCGACCACTTCGCGCCGGCGAAGCGGTGCTCCTCGGCCAGCACCGGGAAGCGGTGCGGCTCGTCGGCCAGGGGCAGGTCATGCTCCGTGTCGCTCATCCCGCGGTCCGCCGGGCCAGGGCCGCGGCGATGAGTCCCACGAAGAGCGGATGCCCGCGCGTCGGCCGCGACCGGAACTCCGGATGCGCCTGCGTACCCACGTAGTACGGATGCACCTCGCGCGGGAGCTCGACGAACTCCACGAGATGGCCGTCCGGCGACGTGCCGGAGAAGACCAGGCCCGCCTCGGCGAGCTGCGGGCGGTAGGCGTTGTTGACCTCGTAGCGGTGCCGGTGGCGCTCGTCGACGTGCGTCGCACCGTAGGCCTCGGCCACGACGCTGCCCTCGGCCAGCTCCGCCGGGTAGAGGCCCAGGCGCATGGTCCCGCCCATGTCACGCTCGCCGCTGACCACGTCGACCTGGTCGGCCATCGTGGCCACGACCGGGTCCGGGGTGCTGTCGTCGAACTCCAGCGAGTTGGCCCCCGGCATTCCTGCCAGGTTGCGCGCAGCCTCGATCACCATGCACTGCAGGCCCAGGCACAGGCCCAGCGTCGGCGTGCCGGACTCGCGGGCCCAGGTCAGCGCCCCGAGCTTGCCCTCGATGCCCCGCACGCCGAACCCGCCGGGCACGCAGACGGCGTCCACGCCACCCAGGGCCTTCTCGGCGCCGGCCGGGGTCGAGCAGTCGTCCGAGGCCACCCAGCGGATGTTGACCCGCGAGTCGTTGGCGAACCCGCCGGCACGCAGCGCCTCGGTCACCGACAGGTAGGCGTCGGGGAGGTCGACGTACTTGCCCACGAGGGCCACGGTCACCTCGTGCGCCGGGGAGTGCACCCGCCGCAGCAGCTCACCCCACTTGGTCCAGTCGACGTCGCGGAACGGCAGGCCCAGGCGGCGCACCACGTAGGCGTCGAGGCCCTCGGTGTGCAGGACCTTGGGGATGTCGTAGATCGAGGGCGCGTCGACCGCGGCCACGACGGCCTCGTCGTCGACGTCGCACATCAGCGAGACCTTGCGCTTGATCCCCGTGGGGACCTCGCGGTCGGCGCGCAGGACGATCGCGTCGGGCTGCAGGCCGATCGAGCGCAGGGCCGCCACCGAGTGCTGGGTCGGCTTGGTCTTGAGCTCGCCGGAGGGCCCGATGTAGGGCAGCAGCGAGACGTGCAGGACGAACGTGTTGTCCCGGCCGACCTCGTGGCGGATCTGGCGCACCGACTCCAGGAACGGCAGGCTCTCGATGTCGCCGACCGTTCCGCCGACCTCGGTGATCACGACGTCGACGCCCGGCTCGGCCATCTCGCGGATGCGCCGCTTGATCTCGTTGGTGATGTGCGGGATGACCTGCACCGTGTCCCCGAGGTACTCGCCACGACGCTCCTTGGCGATGACCGTGGAGTACACCTGCCCGGTGGTCACGTTCGCCGAGCCGTGCAGGTCGGTGTCCAGGAACCGCTCGTAGTGCCCGACGTCGAGGTCGGTCTCGGCACCGTCGTCGGTGACGAACACCTCGCCGTGCTGGAACGGGTTCATCGTCCCGGGATCCACATTGAGGTAGGGATCGAGCTTCTGCATCGTCACCCGGAGGCCTCGAGCCTTCAACAGGCTGCCCAAGGACGAGGCCGTCAGGCCCTTCCCGAGCGAGGAGGCGACGCCTCCGGTCACGAACACATGCTTGGTCGTCTGCGGCGCACCCATGGGCCACCAGACTATCGCGCCGGATGCCCAGCTCCGCCCGCACCGCGCCGCGACGCGCGGTGAGCCAGCTCCAGGAGCTCGCTGGCGTGGGCCCCGGCCGCCTCCGAGTCGGCCAGCCCGGCGAGCATCCGCGAGAGCTCCCGGACGCGCTGCTCCCCCTCGACGACCTGCACCGACGACTCGGTGATCGACCCGTCGGAGTCCTTCGTCACCACCAGCTGCCGGTCGGCGAAGGCCGCGACCTGGGCCAGGTGCGTCACCACGATCACCTGGGTCCGGGTGCTCAGCGCCTGCAGGCGTCGGCCCACCTCGATCGCCGCTGCCCCGCCGACGCCGGCGTCGACCTCGTCGAAGACCATCGTGGGCACCGGGTCGGCCCCAGCCAGGACGACCTGTACCGCGAGCATGACCCGCGACAGCTCGCCTCCGGAGGCCGCCTGGGCGATCGGTCGCAGGGGGGCGCCAGGATTGGCCGCGAGCATCAGCGCCACGTCGTCGACCCCGGTCGCCCGGAAGGCGACCGGCACTCCCTGCGGGGGCACTGCCTGCGCGGGCACTCCCAGCGCGCCTGTGTCATGGATCTGGGCCGTTTCGTGAACCGGATCCATGACGCTGCGGTCGGCCGGGTCGACAGGCGGCAGCAGGAGCCCGTCGGGGTCCGGCGTCGACGACACGGTGAACGCCACCCGCGCACGGGGCATCGCCAGCGCAGCCAGCTCGCCGGCGACCTCGGCGGCGAACCGGTCCGCGGCGACCCGTCGGGCAGCGCTGAGCTCGGCGCAGAGCGCGGCGGCCCGGGCCCGGAGCTCGTGCGCCTGGGCCTCGAGCGCCTCGATGCGGTCGTCAGCCCCAGCCAGTTGGGACACCCGTGCGGCCGACGTGGCCGACCACTCGAGCACCTCGGCGATGCTGGACCCGTACTTGCGGGTCAGCCGCCCGAGATCGGCGCGCCGATCCTGGATCGCAGCCAGCCGGCGCGGGTCGGCGTCGATGTCCTGGGCGTACTGGGACAGGTCCGCCGCGACATCGCCGAGCTGGGCCATCGCCGAGCGGATGGCCGCTGCGGGAGCCGCGAGCTCCGGGTCGTGCGCCGCCGCCGACTCCAGCGCCCGACGCGCGGCGCTGAGCAGGCCCATCACGTCCGAGGCACCGTCGAGGTCGGCGTCGGAGGTGATCGCCTCCCGGGCCGTCTGCGCCGCACCCACGAGGTCATCGGCGTTCGCCAGTCGCTCGGCCTCGGCCGCGAGGAGCACGTCCTCGTCTGGTTGTGGGTCGATCCCCGCGATCTCGGTCAGGGAGTACTCGAGCAGGTCCAGCTCGCGGGCCCGCTCCCGTTCGGTCGCGCGCAGCTCGCCGAGCTCCCGGTCGAGGCTGCGGAGCTGGCCGTGCAGCTGTCCCACGCGCCGCGCGAGCTCCTGGGTGGCCTCGCCGGCGAAGGCATCGAGCAGCGCGAGCGCCCGGCTGCCGATCCTGGTCTGGTCGTGCTGGCCGTGGATCACCAGCAGCTGGCCGACGACGTCAGCCAGCACCGCCGTGGGGACTCCGCGACCACCGAGCACGCTGCGCCCCCGGGTGGCGATGATCCGCGCGGCCGTGAGCCCGTCGTCGTCGAGGACCCCACCGGCGTCGGTGACGATCCCGGCGATCGGGTCCCCGGGTGCATCGAACCAGCCCTCCACGGCGGCCTGCGACGCCCCGACCCGGATGAGCCCCGGATCCGCACGGCCGCCGGTGAGCAGGCCCAACCCGCTGACGACCATGGTCTTGCCCGCCCCGGTCTCGCCGGTGACCGCCGTGAACCCGGGCGCGAACCGGCACGTGGCGTCGGCGATGACGCCGAGCCCGGTGATCCGCAGCTCGTGGATCACGGGCGCTCCGTCGCCGATCCGCGCCATCCCTGGATGGGCAGGGCGAACTTGGCCACGAGTCGGTCGGTGAAGGGAGCGTCGCGCAGCCGGGCGAACGACACGGGCTCCGGGTGCCGGCTCACCTCGATGCGCGCATTGTGCGGCAGCGGGAACGAGCGACGACCGTCGGCCCACAGCACGCCCTGCTTCTCCGGGGCGACGCTCTCGACGACGATGCGCGTCGTGGGGGCGGTGACCAGAGGGCGGGCGAACAGCGCGTGGGCGCTGAGCGGCACCAGCAGCAGCGCCTCCACCTCCGGCCACACGACCGGACCGCCGGCGGAGAAGGAGTACGCGGTCGAGCCGGTGGGGGTCGCGCAGACGACGCCGTCGCACAGCCATCGGGACAGCGGCCGTCCGTCGACCTCGACCATGAGGTCCAGCATCCGGTCCTCGGGAGCCTTCTCGATGGAGACCTCGTTGAGCGCCCACGTGTGGGCCACCTCGACGCCGTTGTCGAGGATCCGGGCATCGACGGTCATGCGCTGCTCGACGCGGTAGTCGCGCGCCACCACGGCCTGGACGACCTCCTGGAGATCCTCGCGCTCCAGCTCGGCAAGGAAGCCGACGTGCCCGAGGTTCACGCCCAGCAGGGGGACGCCCATGCTGCGGGCGCGCTCGGCGCCGCGCAGGACTGTCCCGTCACCGCCGAGCACCACGACGAGCTCGCACCCCGCAGCAGCGGCGCCATCCGGCCGGGCGTCGACGGGGATCACCCCGGGCACCTCGAGCACCTCCCACTCGTCGCGGGTGGCAGCAACGCCCATCCCCTGGTGGAGCAGTGCCGCCGCCGTCTCGCGGGCCGCAGCGACGGCCTCGTGCCGGCGGGTGTTCGTGACCAGCAGGATCCTCCGGTCACCCATCGCGGCACCCTCCTGCGGCGCGGACCCGGTCACTGCGGACCCTCCTCGACTGCGCGGCGGACGTCCGCCGGATCGGGCGGGCCGGCATCAGCCCGCAGGTGCAGAAAGTACTCGACGTTGCCGCTGGGTCCCGGTAGGGGGCTGGCGACCACCCCCGCCGTCCCGAGCCCGACCTCCCATGCAGCCAGGGCGACGTCGAGGACGGCGGACTCACGAAGCGCCGGGTCGCGGACGACACCACCGCTGCCCAGGGCTGAGCGCCCCACCTCGAACTGCGGCTTCACCATGAGCAGCAGGTCGGCGCCCTCGGCCACGATCCCGGCGAGAACCCCGAGCACCAGCCGCAGCGAGATGAACGACAGGTCCGCGACGACCAGGTCCGGGCAGCGGGGCAGGTCCTGGGCGGTCAGTGCCCGGATGTTCGTCCGGTCCATCACCGTCACCCGCTCGTCGCTGCGCAGCGACCACGCCAGCTGCCCGTAGCCGACGTCGACGGCGAACACGTGGGCGGCCCCGCGGCGCAGGAGCACGTCGGTGAACCCACCGGTCGAGGCCCCGGCATCCAGCACCCAGCGGCCGGTGACCATGGTCCCGGCTCGGTCGAAGCGGTCCAGCGCACCGATCAGCTTGTGGGCGCCCCGGGAGACGTAGTCAGGTCCGGTCGCCGCCTCCAGGACCACGAGTGCCGCCGCCTCCTCCACCTGCGTTGCCGGCTTGGTCGCCGTGGCTCCGGCCACGCGGACCCGGCCGTCGGCCACGAGCTGCTGGGCATGCTCACGCGACCTGGCGAGGCCGCGGCGGACCAGCTCGGCATCGAGCCGCCGTCGGGCCATCCGGACTACGCCTGGCTGTCGGGATCGGACAGGACGCCGGACAGGCGCCGGTGGATGTCGGCGTAGACCTCGACCTGCTCAGCCAGCGGGAGGGAGTCGACCTCGGCCAGCCGCGACAGCGCGTCGTCCACCCGAGGGTCCGCAGTGCCCGGAGTGCCGTTCGCTGTCGGCGCCTCGACCGGAACGGCAGGCGGCGGTGACTGGGTGCCGGTGGGGATCCCGAGGGACCCCGGGGTCACTGGCGCACGAGTCCCGGTGGACGGGGACGGGGTGGACGGGGACGGGGTGGACGGCGTCGGGGTGTCGCTCACCGGTCGCCCCGAAGGTCACCGATGCGGCGCTCGAGGCGTTGGACCTGCTGGCGCAACGCGCGGACCTCGGCCTCGGACACGAGGCCGAGCCGCCCGACCATGCGGTCGACCTCGCCCTGGACGTGTGCGGATATGGCCCTGGGTGCGCGGGCAACTGCTGCGATGTGCGTGGCGGGCGACTCGGCGGGGTCCCCGACCGATTCCGGACGGCCCCACGTGGTCACCCAATGGACCCCGGTCTGCGCTCCCCCCACGACCTTGGCGGTCGTCGCCTGCGCGCTGCCCAGGCAGATGGCGGTGTAGTCCCTGACGATGTCGATCACTGCGGCCCCTTCCCTTCCCGCAGGGTACCGCCCGGCCGCAGGATCATCCGGTCGTGGCATGCAGCTGAGCCGGGCCGGCGATGGTCCAGCCGGCGTCGGAGACCGCCCACGCCGCCGCGACCAGGGCGCGCACCACGTCGAGATCGGCGGATTCCCCGGCGATCCCGCCGCCACGGCCTCCTGCACCCAGTCCCTCAGGCAGCCACCAGGGCGTGCCCCGTGGCTGCGCAGCAGCATCGGCCCCGGCATCCGTCCCCGACTGCCCAGCGACTGCCTCCGCCGGTGCGACCGGGATGCTGACGGACACGGCCCCGCACCGTCCGGTCACCGCGGCGGCTCCCCACCGCACCGTCACCGTCGGCGCCGGCTCGAGGAGCGCACGCAGGTCATGGCCCAGGTAGGTGGGGCGGTGCTCGGGTGCGGCACCGAGGAGGTCCTGCCAGTCGGTGACGCCTGTGAGCACCAGCAGGGACGGGATCCCGGAGCGCGTGGCGCCCTCGATGTCGGTGTCGAGCCGATCACCCACCACGATCGGGCGCTCAGCCCCGGAGCGCTCGATCGACTCGAGCATCAGTGGCGGCTCGGGCTTGCCGGCCACCAGCGGCTCGACGCCGGACGCATGGCGCAGCGCGGCCACCATCGACCCGTTGCCCAGGACGCGACCACGGGGACTCGGGATCGTCCGGTCCAGGTTGGTCGCGACCCAGAGCAGCCCACGCCCGATCGCCAGCGAACCCTCCGCGAGCTCCCGCCAGCCCGACGTCGGGTCCATAGCCCTGAAGCACCGCGACCGCCCCGTCGTCGACCGATTGGACCGGGACCAGCCCCCGCTCGAGCAGCGCCGCGGGGACCCCGGGACCGCCTATCACCAGCACCCGCGAGCCGGCGGGGAGCCGCTCCGCGAGCATCCGGGCACCCGCCTGGGCCGAGGTGACCACATCGGACGGCTCTGCCCGGATCCCCAGCTCGACCAGGTGCCCGGCGACGACAGCCGGGGTTCGCGCGGCGTTGTTGGTGACGAAGGCAGAGCGCATCCCGTGGCGCTCCAGGGCCGCGTCGAGCGACTCCGCCGCATGGGCAACCGCCCCGGCGCCGACGTAGACGACGCCGTCCAGGTCGAGCAGGGCCACGTCATGCAGGGCGGCCAGCGGGACCGGACGGACGCCGGGGCCGCGGCCGCGGCCGGGGCCGGGGGTCGGGCCGGGGCCGGGGGTGGGGGTGGGGTCGCGGCCGGCGATCATCCCAGCCTCGACATCCCCGACGGTCGGTGACCCTGGGCCGCCGTCCGGCTCACCGACCATCCCGGTCAGCCCCTGTGTGCTGCCGACCGGACTCGTCCCCCAGCTCGCCGTCGGTCGGACCTGCGTCGTCAGCCCCGGGGGACCGCTCACCCTGCGGCGGCTGCAGGAACAGACCGGACGGGTCCACATCCTCGGACCCGCCTGCCTCCTCGACCTCGTCGAACGTGATCCCGTCGAGTTCGCTCACCCGCTCCTGGGCGTCGGTGGACCCCTCCGGGTCGACCTCCGCCGCCCGGACGAACCACTCGCGAGCCTCGCGGACCCGGTCCACCTCGAGGAGCGCGTCGGCGTAGGCGTATCGCAACCGGGCCAGCCACTCGCCCTGCCCGCGCGACTTGAGCGCCGGCACCTGCAGGGTGAGCACTGCGGCCTCCGCCTGCCCGAGGTCCCGACGGGCGCCTGCGGCCACGATCAGCAGCTCGACCTTGCCCGACCGGTCCAGGGTGCTTGCCTCCGGCGACGAGGCCAGGGCCAGCGCCCGCTCAGGACGGCCCAGCCCGCGCTCGCAGTCGGCGATCATCGGCAGGTAGTCCGACGAGCCCGAGATGCGCGCGGCCGCCTTCAACTCGGTCAGGGCGGTCCCGTAGTCCCCGGCTGCGTAGGCGGCCACCCCCACGGCCTCGCGCACGATGGCCACCCGGCCGGCACGCCGAGACGCAGCCCTGGTGTGGGCGAGCGCGAGCTCTGGCTCGTCGGCCAGCAGGCGCGCGGCTGCCGCCAGGTGCAGCGCGACGATCTCGGCAAGCCCGTCGGGAAGCGTACGCAGGGAGTTCAGGGTCACCCGATCGAGCTCGGAGGGCTCCACCCCCTCCGGGATCACGGGGTCCTGGACCCCGGAGTCGCGAGGCGCTGGCCGGGACTCGGGTCGCGACCCTCGCGAGCCCGAGTCGCGGCGCTGCGAGCGGTCCCCACCGGTGCTGCGGGCCGCCGAACCCGTCCGGGAATCCCTGGCAGGTCCACTGGAGCGACCCGCAGAGGATGACCGGCCCGACCCACCCGACGATGGCGCCCGATCGGTGCGCGACCGATCCGAGGTGCCCCGCGAATCCCCCGACCCCGATGAGCGCGGACGCTCGGAACCACTGACAGCATCTGCCGGACGCGACGAGCGGGGACGCTGGGAACCACTGCCCGAATCCCCCGACCTCGAGGACGGGGGACGGGTCGAACGGGGTGCACGACCGCGATCCTCGGACCGGGAGTCCCCGCCAGACCCCCTCGAACCAGTGCCGGAGCCCGAGGACGTCGGGGTACCACCCGACGGCCTACCGGCTGAGGAGGGCCGACCGGACCCAGAAGGGGGACGACCGGACCCGGACTGCGGCCTCGAGGACGACCGGCCGGCTCCTGGCTGAGCTCCGGACGACGCACGGCCAGCACCTGACTGCGTCCCCGAGGACGCACCCCCCTTCGTGCGGGGCCGGCCAGAACCCGATGACGCGCCAGAGCCCTTCGAGCCTGCGCCCGTCCCTTGAGCTCTGCGATCCCGGGAACCGCCCGATGACCCTCGAGACCCACCCGACCCACCGGAACTGCGAGGGGATCCCCCACTGGACTGCTTGTCGCTCATTGACCATCCCTCTCGACCGGGTCAGCCTACCGAGATCTGGACGGGCACACCTCCACTTCCGCGCAGCGCACACCTGGGTCACGACCGGGATCGCACACGGCAGTCGCTTCGTGGCGCTTCGCACCCTGTGCGGGCATCAGCCATTCGTCCCCTTTCAACGCAGGCCCTGCACCGGTGGCGAACTCGGCCCCCTCCGCCCTAACCTCGCGGGAGGCCGACGGCGCACGTCGGCCCAACTGGACTCGTCGGACCGGCCGGCGGGCAGAGTGAGAGGGGATCCTGCATGGGAGTCGAGGACATGATCAACAAGGCCAAGGAGGCCCTGGGCGGCGACGCCAAGGTCGACGAGGTCATCGAGCAGGGCGCTGACGCGGTGAAGGATCAGGCTCCCGACCAGGCGGACCCCATCATCGACCAAGCGGCCCAGGCAGCCAAGGACGCGATCTAGTCAACTCGCCGACAACGCAAAAAGGGCCGCCCCAATGGGGCGGCCCTTTTTGAAAGAATGTCCGGCAGCGTCCTACTCTCCCACAAGGTCCCCCTTGCAGTACCATCGGCGCTGAGAGGCTTAGCTTCCGGGTTCGGAATGGGACCGGGCGTTTCCCTCTCGCTATGACTGCCGAAACTCTATTGAGATATGATCCCCGACCGTATCTCGGGAACCGCACAGTGGACGCAAACATTAGAAATGATTGTGAGTGGACAAGTCCTCGGCCTATTAGTACTGGTCAGCTGCACACGTTGCCGTGCTTCCACTTCCAGCCTATCAACCCAGTAGTCTACTGGGGGCCTTACCAGGTCAACCCTGTGGGAGTCCTCATCTTGAAGCGTGCTTCCCGCTTAGATGCTTTCAGCGGTTATCACTTCCGAACGTAGCCAACCAGCCGTGCCCTTGGCAGGACAACTGGCACACCAGAGGTTCGTCCATCCCGGTCCTCTCGTACTAGGGATAGCCCTTCTCAAGACTCCTGCGCGCGTGGCGGATAGGGACCGAACTGTCTCACGACGTTCTAAACCCAGCTCGCGTACCGCTTTAATGGGCGAACAGCCCAACCCTTGGGACCTACTCCAGCCCCAGGATGCGACGAGCCGACATCGAGGTGCCAAACCATGCCGTCGATATGGACTCTTGGGCAAGATCAGCCTGTTATCCCCGGGGTACCTTTTATCCGTTGAGCGACACCGCTTCCACATGCCGGTGCCGGATCACTAATCCCGACTTTCGTCCCTGCTCGACCCGTCGGTCTCACAGTCAAGCTCCCTTGTGCATTTACACTCGACACCTGATTGCCAACCAGGCTGAGGGAACCTTTGGGCGCCTCCGTTACATTTTAGGAGGCAACCGCCCCAGTTAAACTACCCACCAGGCACTGTCCCTGATCCAGATCATGGACCGAGGTTAGACATCCAATACGATCAGAGTGGTATTTCAACGATGACTCCACCCGAACTGGCGTCCGAGCTTCACAGTCTCCCACCTATCCTACACAAACCGAATCGAACACCAATACCAAGCTATAGTAAAGGTCCCGGGGTCTTTCCGTCCTGCCACGCGTAACGAGCATCTTTACTCGTAGTGCAATTTCGCCGAGTTCATGGTTGAGACAGCGCGGAAGTCGTTACGCCATTCGTGCAGGTCGGAACTTACCCGACAAGGAATTTCGCTACCTTAGGATGGTTATAGTTACCACCGCCGTTTACTGGCGCTTAAGTTCTCAGCTTCGGCCCGAAGGCCTA
>CAVZGE010000011.1:177500-797437 GCA_963774745.1 uncultured Actinomycetes bacterium
TGGTAGAAGGCATACGGGCTGGTCAGGTCCGGGTCGAGCCACACCGCCCCGCCCTCGGTCTTGCCGAACTTCGTGCCGTCGGCCTTGAGCATCAGGGGCGTCGTGAGGGCATGCACGGATACCCCCTCGACGCGGCGCACGAGGTCGACCCCGGCCACGATGTTGCCGAACTGGTCCGAGCCGCCGGTCTGCAGGCGGCAGCCGTAGCGCCGGAACAGCTCGAGGTAGTCCATGGACTGCAGCAGCACGTAGCTGAACTCGGTGAACGAGATCCCCTGGTCGGCCAGGCGGCGGGCCACTGCCTCGCGGTCCAGCATCCGGTTGACGCTGAAGTGCTTGCCGATGTCGCGCAGGAACTCGATCACGGACATCGGCGCGGTCCACTCGTGGTTGTTCACCATGCGCGCAGCGGCTGGCCCATCGAAGTCGAAGAACCTCTCGAGCTGACGGCGGATGCCATCGGACCACGCGGCCACCACCTCGGCCTCGTTGAGGGTTCGCTCACTGGTGGGCTTCGGGTCGCCGATCATGCCGGTGGCCCCGCCGACCAGGGCGAGCGGTCGATGGCCGGCCAGCTGGAACCGGCGGGCCGTCAGGGTCTGGGCCAGGTGCCCGACGTGCATGCTGGGCGCGGTCGGGTCGAACCCGCAGTACAGCGTGATCGGGCCCGTCGCCAACTCGGCGCGCAAGGCATCGAGGTCTGTGCTGTGCGCGATGAGGCCCCGCCAGGCGAGGTCGTCGAGGACCGAGGCACCGCCGAACGGGAGCTGATCAGGTGTGGACGGGTCGATGGTCATGGCGCGCATTCTTCCGCATCCGCCGCCCGACGGGTGCCAGCATGGGGCCATGCCCACATTCGCCGGCGACTCCGGCCCCCGCGTCATCCACGCCGCGCACCTCCCGCTCGACTGGGGTCCTGTGGATCGCGCCCACCGCGTCTCTGGTGACCCGCAGGTCGGATCGGCGGAGGTGGCGATCGCACCTGGGGTCGAGGTGGGCGTGTGGTCGCACACCGCGGGAGTCAGCACCGACACGGAGGCCGACGAGGTGTTCGTCGTGCTGTCGGGGCGGGCCTCGATCGCGTTCGCCGACGGGACCGTGATGACCGTCGGGCCCGGGGACGTGGGGGTCCTGCCCCCGGGTGCGCAGACCACGTGGACCATCCACGAGGAGCTGCGCAAGGTCTACATCATCCGAACCGGGGCCTGACCGTCGCGCCGCCGGCCGTTCTCTGCTGCGGCCCTGACCGGGCTAGCGCAGCAGCGGGACCGGGTTCGACTGCGCCCACCGCGACCACTGCGCGGCCTGCCCCCGTAGGGCAGCCACCTGCTCGGACACCCGGACGGGGGCGGTGCCACCGAACCTCGAGCGGGCGTCCACCGCGGCCTGGGCGGTGAGCCGGTCGCGAACCTCCGGGGTCAGCGCCGGGGAGATCGCGGCCAGCTCCTCGTCGGTGAGGTCCCACAGCTCGACACCGCGGACCTCGGCGGCGCGCACGCAGGCCCCCGAGATCTCATGCGCGTCACGGAAGGGCACCCCGCGCTGGACCAGCCACTCGGCGATCTCGGTGGCCAGCGCGAACCCCTCGGGGGCGCTGGCGGCCATCCGGGCGGTGTCGAAGCGCAGCGTCGCCACGCTGCCGGCCATCGCGGGGAGCACCAGCAGGAGCGTCTCGACCGCGTCGAACGTCGGTTCCTTGTCCTCCTGCAGGTCACGGTTGTAGGCGAATGGCAGGCCCTTGAGGGTGGCCAGCAGGCCGGTCAGGTTGCCGATGAGCCGGCCGGACTTGCCGCGCGCGAGCTCGGCGATGTCCGGGTTCTTCTTCTGCGGCATGATCGATGAGCCGGTGGACCAGGCGTCGTCGAGCACGGCCCAGCCGAACTCCCGCGAGGCCCACAGGCAGATCTCCTCGCCGAGGCGCGACAGGTGCACGCCGACCATCGCCGCGACGAACAGGAACTCGGCGACGAAGTCGCGGTCGCTCACGGCGTCGATGGAGTTGGCGATGGCACCGGTGAATCCCAGCTCGAGGGCGACGGCCTGCGGGTCGAGCGCGAGCGCGGAGCCGGCCAGGGCCCCGGCGCCCAGCGGCGACAGCGCGGCGCGCACGTCCCAGTCGGCCAGCCGGTCGAGGTCGCGGCCGAAGGCGTGGGCATGCTTGGCCAGCTCGTGCCCGAACGACACGGGCTGGGCGTGCTGCAGGTGCGTGAAGCCCGGCGCGGGGCAGTGGATGTGCGCCTCGGCCTGGTCGGTCAGGGCGATCACGAGGTCGACGAGGGCGCCTGCGACCGCCCGGGACTGATCGCGCAGGTAGAGCCGCAGGTCGGTGGCCACCTGGTCGTTGCGGCTGCGTCCGGCGCGCAGCTTGCCGCCCACCGGGCCGAGAAGCTCCAGGAGCCCGCGCTCGATGGCCGTGTGCACGTCCTCGTCATCCGGGGTCGCGGCGAAGGTGCCGGCTGCGACCTGCGCGGCCAGCGTGTCGAGCGCAGCCACGACCTGATCGTGCTCGCCCGCGTCGAGCAGCCCCGCCCGGTGCAGGACGCCGGCGTGGGCGCGGGTCTGCAGCAGGTCGTAGGGCGCCAGGCGCCAGTCGAAGTGCACCGACAGGCTCAGCGCGGCCATCTGCGGCGAGGGACCTCCGGTGAACCGGCCGCCCCACAGCCGGGTCGGGCCCCCCGCAGGAGGCCCGGCCTCGGCAGGCGGCTGCGTCACTCGACGCTCCGGCCGATGCGCAGGTCGCGGGCGGCAGCCATCTTCGAGGGCAGGCCCCAGAGCTCGATGAAGCCCTTGGCCAGCGACTGGTCGAACGTGTCGCCGGTGTCGTAGGTGGCCATCCCGAAGTCGTAGAGCGACTCCGGGGACTTCCGACCGGTCACCGTCGCGCGGCCGCCGTGCAGCGTCATCCGGACGTCCCCGCTGACCGACTCGTTGAGCTCGTCGAGGAAGCCGCCGAGGGCCCGGCGAAGTGGTGAGAACCACAGGCCGTCGTACACCAGCTCGGTCCAGCGCTGGGAGACACCACGGCCGAAGCGGGCCAGGTCGCGCTCCACGGTGACCGCGGCCAGCTCCTGGTGCGCGGTGATCAGGGCGATCGCGCCGGGGGCCTCGTAGACCTCGCGGCTCTTGATCCCGACGAGCCGGTCCTCGACCATGTCCAGGCGGCCCACGCCCTGGGCACCAGCCCGGGTGTTGAGCTCCTGGATCACCTCGAGCATCGGCAGGGTCCGCCCGTCGATCGCGACCGGGACTCCCGAGGCGAACGTGATGACGACCTCGTCCGCGTCCCGTTGGACCGTGGGGTCCTGGGTGTAGGAGTAGATGTCCTCGATCGGACCGTTCCAGATGTCCTCGAGGAAGCCGGTCTCGACCGCGCGGCCCCACACGTTCTGGTCGATCGAGTACGGCGACTTCTTCGTCACGTCGATCGGCAGGTCATGGGCCTCGGCGTAGTCGATGGCCTTGTCGCGGGTCAGCGCGAGGTCACGGACGGGGGCGATGCAGGTGAGGTCCGGGGCGAGGTTGGTGATCCCCACCTCGAAGCGGACCTGGTCGTTGCCCTTGCCGGTGGACCCGTGGCTGACGACCGTGGCGCCGTGCTTGCGGGCGGTCGCCACCAGGTGCTTGACGATCGTGGGCCGGGAGAGCGCGGAGACCAGCGGGTAGCGGTCCATGTAGAGCGCGTCAGCCTTCAGCGCCGGCAGGCAGTAGTCGTCGGCGAACTCAGCGCGCGCATCGACGACCTCGGACTCGACAGCGCCGCAGGCCAGGGCCCGCTCGCGGATGACCTCGAGGTCCTCGCCGTCCTGGCCGACGTCGACCGCGCACGCGATCACCTCGGCACCTGTCTGCTCCGCGATCCATCCGATCGCCACGGACGTGTCCAGCCCGCCTGAGTAGGCCAGTACGACGCGGTCAGCCATGAGTCTCTCCAGTCAGTTCCGTGCGCGGGTCCCGCGCGCTCGGGACCCAGTATACGCATATGCGTATGCCGGTTCGAGCGCTCCCCACCCGGTGATCCAGGCAGGGTGGCGACGCTAGAAGGCACCCAACCCGAATGGATCGCGCAGGGGACAGCAGGGGGCGCGACGGAACGACGGGCGTGGCCCACTCGGCGGGCTGCACTGCCGTGGGCGGGTCAGCGGCGGGGGTCGACCAGGCCCAGGATCGCTGCTGCGACAGTGGCTCCCCCGTCGGGCACCCTCGTGATCAGGATGACCGTGTCGTCGCCGGCCACCGTGCCGATGACGTCCGGCCAGTCGGAGCGGTCGATCGCCGAGGCGAGGTACTGGGCACCACCCGGGGGGGTGCGCAGGACCACGATGTTGGCCGAGCTGTCGACGCCGACCAGCACGTCCTGCGCGACCTTCGACAGCCGCCCGATGGAATCACCGTCGGGGGCGTGCGGGCGGGTGTCCCCGCCCTCGGCGGGCACCGCGTAGACCTGGTCGCCGGACCCGGTGGCGACCTTCACCGCCCCGAGCTCGTCGAGGTCCCGCGACAGTGTGGCCTGGGTGACCGCGAACCCGTCGCTGGCGAGCCGGTCGGCCAGGGCCGCCTGCGAGGCGACCGGGAAACGGTCGAGCAGCTCGACGATCCGGCGGTGCCGGGCGGCCTTGGTGTTCGGGATGGTCATCGCGGGCCCTCCGGCTGGGGGCGGACCGCCGCCATTGCCAGCGCCAGGTTCCTGATGCCGTGGGCGACCTCGTCAGGGCTGATGTTCAGCGGGGGGGCCAACCGGATGACATCCGGGGCAGCAGCATTGACCAGCACGCCGGCATCTCGGGCGGCGGCCTCGACCGCCTTGGCGATCGGGTCGGTGAGGACGATGCCCAGCAGCAGGCCCGCGCCGCGCACCTCGTCGACTCCCCCGACCAGCGTCAGCCCCTCCCGGAACTGCGCGCCCCGTTCGCGGGCATTGGTGAACAGGTCCTCGGCCACGATCGTGTCGAGCACCGCCAGCGCAGCGGCGGCGCTGATCGGGTTGCCGCCGAAGGTCGACCCGTGCGCTCCCGGGGTGAACTCGGGCGTGGTGGGGTGGCCGAGTCGGATCATCGCGCCGATCGGCAGGCCGCCGCCGAGGCCCTTGGCCAGCGTGACGATGTCGGGGCGCATCCCCCGGTTCCCGGGCTCGGTGTGGGCCAGGAACCGGCCGGTTCGCCCGATCCCGGTCTGGACCTCGTCGAGGATGAGCAGCGCGCCCACGCCGTCGGCGATCCGGCGGGCAGCAGCGAGGTAACCCTCGGGCGGGACCACCACCCCGGCCTCCCCCTGGATCGGCTCGAGGATGATCGCGGCGGTCCGCTCGTCCGCGGCGGCCCCCAGTGCGGCGACGTCGCCGTAGGGGACGAAGTCGACCTCCCCGGGCAGTGGCCGGAACGGGTCTGCCTTCGCGGGCTGGCCGGTGAGTGCCAGGGCCCCCATCGTGCGGCCGTGGAAGCCGTTGGTGGCGGCGATCATCCGCGGGCGGCCCGTCAGGCGGGCGAGCTTGAACGCAGCCTCGTTCGCCTCGGCCCCGGAGTTGCACAGGAACACCTGCGCCCCACCGCTCGGGTCCGCGATGAGGGCCAGCCGTTCGCAGAGCTCCAGGGCCGGCAGGGTGATCGCCAGGTTGGACGTGTGGCCGAGCCGGCGGACCTGGGCACTGACCGCGGCGACGACCGCCGGGTGCGCGTGGCCCAGCGCATTCACCGCGATGCCACCGAGCAGGTCGAGGTACCGGCGCCCGGTGTCGTCCGTGACCCAGGAACCCTCGCCGGCGACGAGC
Source organism: uncultured Actinomycetes bacterium (assembly GCA_963774745.1). GTDB lineage: Bacteria > Actinomycetota > Actinomycetes > S36-B12 > CAIYMF01 > Prado023. Next base: position 183,265 of record CAVZGE010000011.1, read on the forward strand.
GTGACCGGCGGCGTTCCGTAGTTGTCCTGCATCACGGCCTGCCAGCGCTCGGCCGGGGTGACGAGGTTGGCCGGCTGGGGCGGCCGGCCGGTCACGAGGGAACCTCCTCGGCGGGCTCGTCGGGCAGCACCATGGTGCCGATGCCCTCGGTCGTGAAGACCTCGAGCAGCAGGCTGTGCGGCAGGCGTCCGTCGATCACGTGGGCGCGCTCGACCCCGCCGAGGACCGCGCGCAGGCAGGCCTCCATCTTCGGGGCCATCCCGGAGTCCAGCGTGGGCAGCAGGGTGGCGAGCTCAGCTGCCCGGATCTCGGCCACCAGCGAGTCGCGGTCCGGCCAGTCGGCGAACAGTCCCTCGACGTCGGTGAGCACCACCAGCTTCTGCGCCCCGAGGGCCACGGCCAGCGCCGAGGCGGCGGTGTCGGCGTTGACGTTGAGGACCTGGCCGTCGCCTGCGACCCCGATCGTGGAGATGACCGGGATGAACCCGTCGTCGAGCAGGCTCGTGACGAAGTCCGGACGGACCTCGGTCACGTCGCCGACCAGGCCGAGGTCGATCCGCTGGCCGTCGGCGGCCACGGTGCGCGCCTCGGCGGCGAACAGGTGCGCGTCCTCCCCGGAGATCCCCACAGCCAGGGGCCCGTGGGCGTTCACGAGGCCGACGAGCTCGCGCTGGACCTGGCCGGTGAGCACCATGCGCACGACCTCCATCACCTCGGGTGTCGTGACGCGCAGGCCGGACCGGAACTCGCTGACGATCCCCAGCCGCGACAGCATGGCGTTGATCTGCGGGCCGCCGCCGTGCACCACGACCGGACGCAGCCCAGCCAGGCGCAGGAAGACGACGTCCTCGGCGAAGGCGCGCTGCAGGTCGGGCGAGGTCATCGCGTTGCCGCCGTACTTGACCACGACAGTGGCGCCCTTGAACCGCTCCAGCCACGGCAGCGCCTCGGCCAGCACCTCGGCCTTCGTCAGCGCGTCGGCGGTGGGCACCGCGCGGGACCTGGGGCTCATCGGGACTCCTCGGAGGCTGGTCGGATCAGGTGGAGTAGGCGGAGTTCTCGTGGACGTACATGGCGGTCAGGTCGTTGGTCCACAGCGTCGCCCCGGCCTCGCCCGCGCGCAGGTCGATCGTGATCGTCACCTCGCGGCCGGTCATGTCGACCTCCCCCCGGTCGCCGAACGCGGCGCCGTCGCGGCAGATCACCACGCCGTTGATCGCCACGTCGATGGCGTCGGGCTCGAAGGCGGCATCGGTGGTGCCGACCGCAGACAGGATGCGACCCCAGTTGGGGTCCTCGCCGTGGATCGCGCACTTGAGCAGGTTGCTGCGCGAGACGGCGCGCGCAGCGGTCACCGCGTCGTCCTCGGTCGCGGCGTTCAGCACGTCGATCCGGATGTCCTTGGTCGCGCCCTCGGCGTCGCCGATGAGCTGGCGGGCCAGGGACGCGCACGCGGCGGTGACCGCCACCTGGAACTGCATCGGATCCGGGGTCACGCCACTGGCACCGGAGGCCAGCAGCAGCACGGTGTCGTTGGTCGACATGCAGCCGTCGGAGTCGATCCGGTCGAACGTCGTGCGGGTGGCCGCGCGCAGTGCCACGTCGAGGTCGTCGGCGTCGACCACGGCGTCGGTGGTGAGCACCACGAGCATCGTGGCCAGGCCGGGGGCGAGCATCCCCGCCCCCTTGGCCATGCCGCCGACGGTCCAGCCGTCCGCGTGGGCCGCTGTGGCCAGCTTGGGCACCGAGTCGGTGGTCATGATCGCGCGGGCGGCGGCTGGGCCCCCGTCGGCGGACAGCTCGGCGACGGAGGCGTCCACCCCGCCCAGGATCAGGTCCATCGGCAGTCGCTCGCCGATCAATCCGGTGGAGCAGACGGCCACCTCGATCGGGGCGACGCCGAGGCGCTCAGCGACATGCTCGGCAGTGCGGTGGGTGTCGGCGAAGCCCGCCGGCCCGGTGCACGCGTTGGCCCCGCCGGAGTTGAGCACCACGGCACGGAACCGGCCCTCGCGCACGCACTGCGCGGTCCAGAGGACGGGAGCCGCCTTGACCCGGTTCGAGGTGAACACCGCAGCGGCATCGTGCCGGGGGCCGTCGTTGACGATGAGGGCCAGGTCGGGGGCGCCGGAGGCCTTCAGGCCGGCGGCCAGTCCCGAGGCCCGGAAGCCCGCAGGTGCCGTGACGCCCGCGCACTCCGGCCCACCCACAGTGAAGGTGGAGAACCCTGCCAGCTCCTCGGGCACGTTCTCGGTCATGGGGCGACTCCGTTCACGGGGAGGCCGAGGGCCTCGGGCAGGCCGAGGATCCGGTTGGCGTTCTGCAGGGCCTGGCCGGCGGCACCCTTGACGAGGTTGTCCTCGGCGGCGATCACCGTCGTGCGCCCTGAGTGCGGGTCGTGGGCGACCTGCAGGTGCACGCTGTTCGACCCGACGGTGGCGGCGGTGCTGGGCATCCGCCCGGCGGGCAGGACATGGACGAACGGCTCCGCGTCGTAGGCCGCGTGCAGGGCATCGCGCAGGGTCGCCTCGTCGACTCCGGGCGCAGTTCGGGCGGTGCAGGTCGCGAGGATCCCGCGGGGCATCGGGGCCAGCGTGGGGGTGAACAGCATCGTGACCTGCTCCCCCGCGGCGCGGCTCAGGGCCTGCTCCATCTCGGGGGTGTGCTGGTGGATCCCGCCCACCTTGTACGGGCTCATCGAGCCCATGACCTCGCTGCCGAGCAGCGACTCGGTGGCCTTGCGCCCGGCACCGGAGGTGCCCGACGCGGCCACCACCACGATGTCCGCCGGCTCGACCAGTCCGGCAGCCAGCAGCGGGGCCAGTGACAGCGCGACGGCCGTCGCGTAGCAGCCGGGGTTGGCCACGCGCGTTGACCTCGGCGAGGCGCTCGCGCTGCCCCGGCAGCTCGGGCAGGCCATAGGGCCACGCGCCAGCATGCGGCGTGCTGCCGTAGTAGCGGTCCCAGGCACCGCCGTCGGCGAGGCGGAAGTCGGCGCCGAGATCCACGATCGGCAGGTCCGCCGGCAGGGCTGCGACCAGCGCAGCGGACTCCCCGTGCGGCAGGGCCATCAGCACGAGGTCGGCCCGGGCGAGGGTGTCGGCGTCGGTCGGGACGAAGCTCTGGCCGGTCAACGACACGAGCTGCGGATGGGTCGCGGTCACCGGATGGCCGGCGCGGTTCCCGGCGGCCATCGGACCGAGCCGAAGCTCGGGGTGCGCCAGCACCAGGCGCAGCAGCTCACCGCCGGCATACCCGGAGGCCCCAGCGATCGACACGATGAACGTCACGGGCCGAGTATACGCATATACGGATACCCAGCCGGATCAGCTACTCCAGGGCCATCGGTGCGGGCTCCCCGAGCGCCTCGGCCGCACCCTCCTGGCGGGTGCGCAGCGGCACCTCCGGGATCAGGAACGCGACCAGGAACGCCACCACCAGGAACGGGATCGCCGTGAGGAACACGTCGTGCAGGGCCAGCACGAACGCCTGCAGGACGGGCTCCTTGACCTCCGGGGGCAGGGCCTGGATGGCTCGGACATCGGCCAGCGAGCCACCGACACCGGCCGCTCCACCGGGAGCCCCCGCGAACGCCTGCTCGAGGTAGTGCGCCAGGCGCGTGCTCAGGACAGCCCCGAAGATCGCGGTGCCGAACGCGCCACCCATCGAGCGGAAGAACGTCACCGACGAGGTCGCGACGCCGAGGTCGCGGAAGGCGACGTCGTTCTGGACGGCGGTCACGACCGTCTGCATCGTGAAGCCCAGGCCGGCGCCGAGCAGGAAGGTGCTCAGGGCGAAGGAGCCATAGGAGGTGCCCACCGCGAGGCGGCTGAGCATGACCATCGCACCGAGCGTGATGGCAGCACCGAGGATCGGGTAGACCTTGTAGCGGCCGTACTTGGTGACGAGCAGCCCCGAGCCGATGGACGTGATGAAGATGCCGACGACCATCGGCAGCAGCGCCAGTCCGGACTCCGTCGGCGAGTAGCCCTTGACGACCTGCAGGTAGAACGGCAGGTAGATGATCCCGCCGAACATCGCCATGCCCAGGATCGCTGCGAACACCACCGACCACCGGAACACCCGGCCCTTGAACAGGTGCATCGGGATGATCGGCTCCTCGGCGCGAAGCTCGACGAACACGAACGCGACCGCCAGGAACAGCCCGCCGATGAGCAGGGCGAGGCTGACCGGATCGGTCCAGCCGTAGTCGGGCCCAGCCCACGACGTGTACAGCAGCAGCGAGGTGACCGAGCCGACGATGACTGTGGCGCCCAGGTAGTCGATCCGGTGGTCACGCCGGACCAGCGGCATGTGCAGCGCACGCGAGGTGACGAACAGGGCAGCGAGGCCGATCGGGATGTTCAGCCAGAAGATCCAGCGCCAGCCGGGGCCGTCGGTGAAGAACCCACCGAGCAACGGGCCGGCGACGCTCGAGATGCCGAACACGGCACCGAACATGCCCTGGTACTTGCCGCGCTCCCGCGGCGGGATGATGTCGCCGATGATCGCCAGCGACAGCGCCATGAGGCCGCCACCGCCCAGGCCCTGCACGGCGCGCCCGCCGATGAGCATGCCCATGGAGGTGGAGGCACCGGCGATCACTGACCCGAGCAGGAAGATGATGATCGCCGCCTGGAACATGGGGCGCCGGCCGTAGAGGTCCGAGATCTTGCCCCACAGGGGGGTTGAGGCCGTCGAGGTCAGCAGGTACGCGGTGACCACCCACGACAGGTGCTCCAGGCCACCGAGGTCCGAGACGATCGTGGGCAGCGCCGTTCCGACGATGCTCTGGTCGAGCGCGGCCAGGAACATGCCGGCCATCAGGCCGATCATCACCTGGATGATCTCGCGGTGGGTCAGGTAGGACGGGCCGTCCGGGGCGGTGGTGAGGGCGCTCGCGGCCGGTGCCGGCGCTGCCGCGCTCCCGGGCTGCGGGACTGTCTCGTTGCTCATGCGTTCTCCTTGTGTGCCGCAAGTGCGGCGGCGAGCTTGTGCAGGAGGCGGACCAGCTCGGCCCGCTCGCCCTCGGTGAAGTCCGACGTCGCCGCCTGCAGGGTCTCCCGGTGGGAGCGCAGACGGTCCATGAGGAAGTCCCCGCCCGGGTCGGTGATCGACAGCACGGTGGCCCGGCCGTCATCGGGGTCGCGTGAGGACTCCACCAGCCCCTCGTCGACGAGTGCCCGGACGTGCCGGCTCACAGTGGAGGCGTCCAGGCCGAGAGCCTCAGCCAGGGCCGCCTGACGGGACGGCCCGACGGCCGCGAGGTGGTGCAGGACGGGGAAGGTACCGGGGTCCACACCGACGGCGTTGGCGTGGAATCCACGCTTGACCGCGGCGATCGCAACAAGGAGCTCGTCCTCGGCGCATTCAGGAACCCACGGATCGTTCACCGGAGAAGGAAACCATAGTTGCATGCATCATGCAACTATCTCGATCGGTCGGGCAGCTTCCGCTCGACTACCGCTGAACCTTGGCCAGGAGGGCCTCCCGGTCGTCGCGGACGTGGATGAAGCGCCCGCTCAGTGCATCGAAGCGCCCGCTGGCCAGGTCGGCGACCAGGTGTGCGGCGGCCGACGGGGGCAGGTAGGCCGACTCCGGCATCTGGGCGAGGTCGGGCCGGTGGGTGATCAGGGCGTCGGACCAGCGCGTCATGTCCGTGTGGACCATCCCCGGGCTGATCGCGAAGACCGCGACGCCAGTCCCCGCCAGTTCCGCCGCAACCGAGGAGGCCAGGTGCGCGACCGCCGCCTTGCTCGCCCCGTACGCGGAGGTCCACGGCGACGGGAAGCGCCCCATCCCCGAGGCCATGACGATGACGCGGCCGCTGCCCCTGGCGACCATCGCCGGGACGACGTCCCGCATCGTGATGAACACTCCCCGGACGTTGACCTCCAGGTCGTGCCACCACTGGTCGGGATCCGCCTCCCAGGTCGGGCCGACCGCGGTGAGGGCGCCGGCGTTCGCGATCACGAGGTCCGGAGTCCGCCAGATGGCGTGCAGGGCGGCGACCGCCTGGGCCATGGCCGTCCCATCGGTGACGTCGGCCACCAGGGGCAGGACCTGATCTGGCGGGGACGCGCCCGCCAGCCCGGACAGCAGCTCGACGTCGCGGCCCAGGGCAGCGACCCGCCAGCCGCGGGCGACGAGGTCCTCGGCCAGTGCTCGGCCGATGCCCCGCGAGGCCCCGGTGATCATGGCCACGGGCATGTCAGGCACATCGGCCTCCCTGTTCGATTCGCGGGGACGGCCCATTGTGTCGTCGGGGAGGACACGAGGCCACGGCGGTCCGGGTCCGGTCACTGCTCATCGTCACCGCCCGCCTCGAGCGCCCGTCGCTGCTGCTTCTCCACGGCCTTGCGGTCCTTGCGCTCCAACCGCTTGCGCTGCTCCTCGACCTGCTCGCCGCGCATCACCAGCAGGCGCAGGGCGTGCAGGCCGGTGCCCAGCATCACGAACACGGGCCAGGGGAAGGCCGCGCCGCCGGACGTGACTCCCCAGATCACCCAGCAGATGATCGATGCGGAGATGAATCCCCAGGCCGCCTCCCGAAGGTCCGAGCGGTAGGCCGCGACCGCCCGCGCCTGCAGCGCCACGGAGTCCGGTGCGGGCACCGCGCTGCGCCCCGTGACCCCGGTGGCCGGCACGAGGTCGGCGACCAGCGGGGGGAGCTCAGCCAGCGTCCGAGCACCCAGGACGGCCGAACTGCGCTCGTCGAACTCCTCGCGGGTCAGGCGCCCGTCGGCGTACGCGCCACCGAGGAGCCGGTGCACGACGTCACGATCGGCGTCGGAGGCCCGCAGCAGTCCGTTCGAGGTGGTGCGCGGGTCGAACTCGAACTCGTCCCAGAGCGAGGCCACCCCGGAATCCTAGGCGCGGGCTGGCCGCAGTGCACGGTCCCCCGCGACCTCCCACCGGTCGGTGCCCGCCGGGCGGGTCACCGGCCCGACGGCTCAGGCCCTCAGCACCGCCCCGCAGTGCTCCTGCGCCGCGGCGAGCGCGCTCTGGCGGACCTCGGCGACCTCCGCAGCCGACAGGGTCCGGTCCGGGGCCCGCATCCGCAGGGCGAACGCAAGCGAGGTGCGCCCCGCGCCCACCTGCTCACCGGAGTACGTGTCGAACAGTCGCACGCTCTCCAGGAGCTCGCCGCCCCCCCGCACCAGCGCCTGGCGCACGACCTCGGCCGGGACGTCGTCGGCCACGACGACCGCGAGGTCCTCCTTGGCGACCGGCATGGTCGAGAACTCGGGCGCGGCAGCCGTCGGCGGCGCAGCGGCGAGCAGCGCATCGAGATCGATCTCGAAGGCCACGGTGCGTGCCGGCAGGCCGAGCTCGCCGATCACCCTGGGGTGCAGCTCGCCGGCGTACCCGAGGACGTGCCCCCCCACCGAGATTGCCGCGCACCGGCCCGGGTGCCAGGGGGCGCTGGAACCTGCGGCGACCTCGATCGCCACCCCCAGCTCAGCACCGAGGTCGCGCACGATCCCGATCGCATCGGACCAGTCGGCGGCACGGCCAGTGCCCCACCACCCTCCCCGGTCCCGCTCCCCGGCGAGGATGCCGGCGGCGTGCCGGGGCTGGTCGGGGAGCAGGGCCTCGAGCGCGGCCACCTCCACGGTGCTCGGGCGGTCGGCGACCGACGGACGGGGCGGCTCGAGGGCGCTGCCCGTGCCGGCGTCCCGGAACACCAGCCCGACCTCCGAGAGGGCCACCTCCGCGGCACCGCGACTGAGGTTGCGCCGCGCGGCGCCCACCAGGCCGGGCAGCAGCGTCGTGCGCATGTACGGAGCCTCGTCGGACAGCGGGTTGGCCAGCTCCACGAGGGCGGACCGCGGGTCGTCGGGCGTGATGCCGAGGTCGTCGAGGTCCTGCCGCCCGAGGAACGGGTAGTTGAGGATCTCGACCAGTCCGGCGGCAGCAAGCGTGCGGCCCACGCGGCGGCGCAACCGCTGGTCGGTGGTCAGGCCGAACCCGGCGCGGACGGCCGGCAGGGTCGAGGGCAGGTTCTCGTACCCCTCGAGGCGGACGACCTCCTCGACGAGGTCGGCCGGGTCGGTCAGGTCAGGTCGCCACGACGGTGGGGTGACGACCAGCGAGGTGCCCTCGACCGTGAGCGTGGCGCCGACCGACTCGAGCCGGGTGATCGCCTGGTCCGCCGAGATCGGCAGGCCCGAGATCCGCTCGGGCAGGTCGGCCGGGATGACGATGGGCTCGATCGGGGCGAGGGCATCGACCCGGGAGGCGCCCACGTAGGTCGCGCCGCCGAGCTCGATCAGCAGCGCCGCGGCGCGGGCCGAGGCGATGGCCGGCAGCTCGGGGTCCACGCCGCGCTCGAAGCGCCGCGACGCCTCACTGGACAGCTTGTGCCGACGGGACATCCGGGCCACCACGTGCGCGGAGAAGTGCACTGCCTCGATCGCGACCGAGTGCGAGTCGTCGTCGATCTCCGACTCCAGGCCACCCATCGTTCCGGCCAGTGCCAGCGGGCCCCGCGGCTCGGCGATCACGATGTCGTCCGCAGTCAGCGTGCGCTGCACGTGGTCGAGGGTCTCCAGGGGCTCCCCCGCCGCCGCGCGGCGCACGGTCAGCGGCCCGGACAGCTTCGCCCGGTCGAAGGCATGCAGCGGCTGGCCGAGCTCGAGCATCACGTAGTTCGTGACGTCCACGGCCAGCGAGACCGGGCGCATCCCGCACGCGACGAGTGCTCGGCGCATCCACTGCGGGCTGGGCGCCTTGGGGTCCAGGCCGGCGATCGAGCGCAGCACGAAGCGGTCGGCGGCGGTCGGATCGGTGATCGAGCAGGCGTGCGGGGCCGCCCCCGAGGCCGCCGGGAGCAGCGCCTCGGGGTCGACCAGGGCGGGGTCGGCGAACGGCAGGCCGTAGGCGGTGGCGACCTCTCGGGCGATGCCGCGGATGCTCAGGGCGTAGCCGCGGTCGGGGGTCACGGCGATGTCGAGCACCTCGTCGCCGAGGCCGAGGACCTCGTACCCGGAGTCGCCGGGTGCCGCCGAGCCCGCGGGCAGGACGATGATCCCGTTGTGGTCATCGCCCAGGGCGAGCTCGCGCTCGGAGGTGATCATCCCGTCGGAGACCCGGCCGTAGGTGGGCCGGGTGGCGATCGCGAAGCCACCGGGGAGCACGGCGCCGGGCAGCGCCACCACGACCAGGTCGCCGGCGACGAAGTTGCTCGCCCCGCAGATGATCCCGCGCTCGGTGGTGGTGACCCCGTCGACGACCTCGCCGTTGCCGGCACCGACCTCGACCCGGCAGAACCGGATCGGCTTCTTGAACTCGGTGAGCTCCTCGACGGACAGCACGCGGCCGACGACCAGCGGCCCGGTGACCTCCGCCCCGAGGACCTCGACGGTCTCGACCTCGAGCCCGGCCGCGATCAGGCGCGCGGCAACATCCCGCCCGGTCTGGTCCGCGGGGACGTCGACGTACCGACGGACCCAGCTCATGGGTGCGCGCATGACCTCAGACCTCCGAGCCGAATGCGGTCGTGAACCGGACGTCGCCCTCGACCATGTCGCGCATGTCGGTGACGCCGTGGCGGAACATCAGGGTCCGCTCGATGCCCATGCCGAACGCGAAGCCGGTGTAGCGCGCGGCGTCGATGCCGCACGCGGTGAGCACGCGCGGGTTGACCATGCCGCAGCCGCCCCACTCGATCCAGCCCTCGGACGAGCAGGTCCGGCACGGGTTGGCCGGATCGCCGACCGAGGCTCCGCGGCACACGAAGCACTGCAGGTCGACCTCGGCGCTGGGCTCGGTGAACGGGAAGTAGCTCGGGCGCAGGCGGGTGACCAGCCCGGCACCGAACATCGCCGACGCGAAGTGGTCCAGGGTTCCCTTGAGGTCGGCCATGGTGATGCCCTCGTCCACGACGAGGCCCTCGACCTGGTGGAAGACCGGCGTGTGCGTGGCGTCGAGCTCGTCGGTGCGGTAGACCCGGCCCGGGCAGATCACGTAGATGGGCAGCTCACGGTCCAGCATGGAGCGGACCTGCACGGGCGAGGTGTGCGTGCGCAGCACGACGCCGCTCTCCGGCGAGCCGACGAAGAACGTGTCCTGCATGGTGCGCGCCGGGTGGTCGGGGGCGATGTTCAGGGCGTCGAAGTTGAACCACTCCGCCTCCACCTCGGGGCCCTCGGCGACCTCGTAGCCCATCGCCACGAACACGTCCTCGACGCGCTCCATCAGCGTGGTCAGGGGGTGCCGGGCACCGCGCGGGCGGCGGTCGGTCGGGAGGGTGACGTCGACGGACTCCTCGACGAGCACCCGCTCGTCGCGCTCGGCCGCGAGCACGACCTCGCGCTCCTCCAGGGCCCTCTTGACCGCAGCGCGGGCCATGCCCACCCGCTTGCCCGCCTCGGCCTTGGCTGCCGGGGGCAGGGCGCCGATCTCGCGGTTCGCGAGCGCGAGCGGCGAGCGGTCGCCGGCGTGCTCGAGCCGGACGGCCTTGAGGGCGTCGAGGTCGACGGCGCCGGCGATCGCTGCCAGGGCAGCGGCCTGCGCGGCGGCGACCGAGTCGTCGGACAGGGCGCTGACCTCGACCGGGTCGTAGCTCTTGTTCGGGGCGGACATGGTGCCTTCCGGGGACTGTGGGTGCTGGGGCGCGAGTCTACCGGCGCCACGAGGGAGCTCCGGCCTGTCGTTCACCCGCGCGCGATCACCACGCTCTGCCATGGATCCAACCGCGCGAGCGGTTGGTAGGTGGACCCGACCGGCTGGCCCACCTCCGGGCCGTACAGGGAGGCCCACGTGCCCTGCGGGACCGTGGCGGGCAGCGCTCGGCGAGCCGTCATCCGGGCTGCGACCTGAGCCGGGCGTGGCCGTACAGGCACACCGCAGCGGCAGTGGCCAGGTTCAAGCTCTCTGCGCCGCCGAGGATGGGGATCCGAACCACGTGGTCGACGGCCGCCAGGACCTCCTCCGGCAGCCCATGTGCCTCGTTTCCGAACACCCAGGCGATCCGGCCCGCGAGGAGTCCGTCCCGCTCAGCGGTGAACAGGTCATGCGAATCGGGCGTCACGTCGGCGGCCAGGAGCCGGTAGCCGGCGTCGCGGAGCGTCCCGATCGCGACGAGGGTGCCCCCCGCCGCGACGACGGGCAGGTGGAACAGGGACCCGGCCGTGGCGCGGACACACTTGGGATTCGTCGGGTCGACGCTGCGCTCCGAGAGCGCCACTCCGAGGGCTCCCGCGGCGTCAGCGACGCGGATCAGGGCGCCCGCGTTGCCCGGGTCGGACATCTCATGGGCGAGCACGACCTGACCGGGTCCCTCAGCCGCGGCAACGTCGGCGAGCGAGACCGGCTCCCAGGAGCAGACGGCCACCACACCCTGCGGGGTCTGGGCGGAGACCAGCCCGGCGAACCCGGACTCGTCGACGACGTGCACCGGCACACCTGCGTCGCGGGCGGCAGCCACCGCCTCGTCGCGGCGTTCGAGCCACTCCACATCGACGAACACCTCGACGGCCGCCCCGGCCGCCAGCGCCTCGCGGACGGCCTGCGGACCCTCGGCGAGGAACTGGCCGCGCGCCCGGCGGTACTTGCCCTGCGTGAGCTGACGGGCGTCGCGCACACGCGCCGACCGGGCGTTCAGGGTGGGCTCGTCGGCGGGCACGCGACCAAGCATGTCAGGCCACCGGCGGCCGGTGCTGCTGCGCACCCGAGGCGCCCCGGTGTCCGCGCCGCAGCCCCCTCCGGTGATCCATGCAGGTTCGCGAGGCTAGATCGTCCCCAACCCGAATGGATCACTGGTCGAGGCGCCGTCGGTCGAGGCGCCGTGGGTCGGGGCGCCGTGGGTCGGGGCGGCGGGCTTGACCCGGGGCGGCGAGCTGCGAGGTAGCGGGGCACCGGCCAACGCCACGCGGGAAGGCGGGCCCAGGACGCGCGTGGGCCCCGCCGCTCCCCTTGGGGAGGACGGGGCCCACGGGCCGATCCGGTCGGGTCAGGCGGCCGGGGTCGAGGCCGGCAGCGCAGCGCGCGCGGTCTCGACCAGCGAGGCGAACGCCGCCTCGTCGTTCACGGCGAGCTCGGCCAGCATGCGGCGGTCGACCTCGACGCCGGCAGCCTTCAGGCCCTGGATGAACCGGTTGTAGGTCATCCCGTGCGCGCGGGACGCGGCGTTGATGCGCTGGATCCACAGGCGGCGGAAGTCGCCCTTGCGGTCCTTGCGGTGGTCGTAGGCGTAGACACCTGAATGGGTGACCTGCTCCTTGGCCTTGCGGTAGAGCCGGGAGCGCTGACCGCGGTAGCCGCTGGCCTTCTCCAGGATCTCGCGGCGCTTCTTCTGGGCGTTGACTGCCCGCTTCACGCGTGCCACGTGTTACTCCTTCGTGTTCGGGTTCGGGGACAGTCAGCGCATGCCGAGCAGGCGCTTGACGTTCTTGGTGTCGGCGGACGAGACAGGCGAGTCCGCCTGCAGCTTGCGCGAACGCTTGCTCGACTTCACCTCGAGGCGGTGGCGCTTGTTGACCTGCTCGTGCATGAGCTTGCCCGAGCCGGTCTTCTTGACCCGCTTCTTGGTGCCGCTGTGCGTCTTCATCTTCGGCATCGTTGCTTCTCCTTGGTTCACCGCGTGCGGGTCGACCGCTGCGGGCTTGTCCGCGATGGTCACCCATCGCGAGGTTCGTGGTCAGGCCCCGGACGGATCCAGGGCCTCGGTGGCCTCCGCTGCCGGGTTCTTGCGGGCCGCCTCGCGCTCGGCGCGCGCGTCCGCCTTCTTCTTGGTCGGGGCCACCACCATGATCATGTTGCGGCCGTCCTGCTTCGGCGAGCTCTCGACGATCCCGAACTCGGCGATCTCCTCGGCCATCCGCTGCAGGAGTCGGTATCCCAACTCGGGCCGGGACTGCTCGCGGCCGCGGAACATGATCGTGATCTTGACCTTGTCGCCCTGCTTGAGGAACCGCACCACGTGACCCTTCTTGGTCTCGTAGTCGTGCGGGTCGATCTTCGGACGGAGCTTCATCTCCTTGATGACCGTGTTGACCTGCTTCTTGCGGTCCTCACGGGCCTTGACGGCCGACTCGTACTTGAACTTGCCGTAGTCCATGAGCTTGCAGACCGGCGGCTTGCCGTCCGGGGCCACCTCGACCAGGTCGAGGTCAGCCTCGACAGCCAGTCGCAGGGCGTCCTCGATGCGGACGATGCCGACCTGCTCGCCGTTGGGGCCGACGAGTCGTACTTCAGGAACGCGGATCCGATCGTTGATCCGGGGCTCGACGCTGATGGCGCCTCCTTGGGTCGCGTGTCATGTGCGCGACCGCCGCCGCCCCGGGTCGGGGTGGCCGGGCCCCTCATGGGAGGAGGCCCGCTCACGGGCAGGTGAGCAGGCCTCGAAACGCCGGCGCAGCACCGGCACCGGACGCAGTTGAACCATCCGGATCACTACCCGACTGCCCAAGAGCCGTCCGGGTGGGAGTTCGAGACCCCTCTTCTCCGCCAACCACCCCTTCGGCGCGTGCACCGAGTTGGGGCAGATCGGTCGTCCATGACAGGGTATCAGGATGACTGAGGTTCCCACGAATCCCGAGCCCACCCTCCAGTCCGGCGCCGATGTGCTCGATCCGGTCGAGGTCGACCGGGCAGTGCGGGACATCGGCGAGGTCCCGGCCGTCGAGGTGATCACGACCGTGGCCCTGCACCTGATGAGCGCCGCCGCGGTCAAGTGCGGGCTCGGGGAGGAGGGCGACGCCGCGCTCGACCTCGATGAGGCCCGCAAGCTGATCAACGCGCTCGCCGGCCTCGTGGTGACCTCCGCACCCGATCTCGGGACGTTCCACGCCGGACCCCTGCGCGACGCCCTGAAGTCGCTGCAGCTGGCCTTCCGCGAGGCCTCCGAGTTCCCGGACCCGCCCGGGTACGGTCCCGGCGAGAAGCTGACCGGACCGGTCATCTGAGGTCCGGGCCGCGGGCTGGCTGCGGACGCGAGCTGCCGAGCATCGAGCCTCCCCCGGCGGGCGGACGTCCGGACGCCCTCAGTGGCTGACCGTCACCGCCAGGACGCCGTCGAAGACCTCGCGCAGGGCAGCGGACGTCGACATCCGCGTCGCGATGACCGCAGCACGCTGCTCGGCCAGCTCGGACGGCAGCTCGGCCGGGAAGCGCGCCTCGAGCACGAGGCCGGGTGCCCGACCATCCCCCGGGCCGGAGCCGAGGTCCGCGCCCGACGCCTCGATGGGGGCCGGGCCCACGAGACGCACCTGGATCTCCCCGCTGGCCAGGACCGGCCCCAGCTCCGTGATCACGGCCGCGCGTACCGCGGGGTCCACCCACGGGTCGGGCCATGGCTCCCCGGAGGCGAGTCGGCCGAGCGCGACCCCCTCGATGCGCAGCGCGTGGGCCGAGCCCGGGTCGACCAGGATCGCTCGGCCACCCTCGGCGAGGATGGCACCGGCTGCTCGGGTGGCCGCCACCGGCATCGGCCGGGCCGAGGCGTCCCACCCGACGAGGTGCGCCATCCCCGTGAACGCCAGTCCCACGGGGCTGCCGTCGGGCTCGCGCACCGACACGGCGGCAACGGCCCGGTCGGACCCCGCGCACGGGTCGGAGTCGTCCCCCTCGAGGAGGTCGCCATCCACTTCGAGCAGCGGGATGAGCACCCGGTGGGCCGCCAGGCACATGACGACCTCGCGGAGCCCCGCAGCCCCGGTCACCCGTCGGGCGAGCACGGCGGCCACATCGGAGGGGACGGAGCCGTCGTCGCCAGCGAACGCCCCCGGGCCGGTCAGGTCGCCCATGCGGCGAACCTCTCGTAGCGCCGTCGGGGATCCTGCCCCGCGATGACCTCCCGCAGGGAGGCTGCCACCTCATCGGCGGCGACCGACACCCACCCGGGATCCGACTCGCGCACGATGCGATCGACGAACCCCAGCTCGGACAGGGCGTGCACCCCGATCCGCTGCTCCCAGGCGATCTGGGCCGGGTCGTGGGTGCCGCCGTGCCGGATGGCGGCCGCACCCTCCGGCGCGAGCGGTGCGACCCACGTGTGCGAGCCGGCCACGATCCGGTCGGTGGCCAGCAGGGCCAGCGCCGCTCCCCCGGTCCCGGCTCCCAGGAGCAGCGCAACGGTGGGGCGGGGCACGGACACGAGGTCAAGCATGGTCCGTGAGATCTCCCCCGCGATACCCGACTGCTCGCCCTCGACGGACAGCTGCGCCCCCAGGGTGTCGACGATCGTGACGACCGGCAGGCCCCACGACCGCGCCAGCGCGACTCCCCGGCGGATGGTGCGCAGGCCGCCGACCGTCAACGGCTCGCCGGTCCGGCGGTCCGTCGTCGCGGCGACCACCACGGGTATCCCGCGCAGGCGTCCCAGTGCCACGAGCGCCCCTTGGGCGACCTCGCCCTGCATCGTGCCTGGCAGGAGCACCTTGTCGGTCAGATGCGCGGCGAGGAACTGCTCGCTGTCGACCCGGTCCGCCCGGCGTGAGACCTGCACGTACTCCCAGAGCTGGCCGGCCGACTCCGGGGCGCCGGGCACCCGGGCGCCGGCCACGTGGCCGGGATCCGCATCGCCGGCGGCGCCGGGCACGAGCCGGTCGGACCACAGGCCCAGGATGGTGGACCAGTGGTCCCGCAGGCGGTCCCAGGGGACGACGGCGTCGATCAGGCCGCGAGCGACGAGGTTCTCCGCGGTCTGGATCCCCTCGGGGAAGACCTGACCGGTGATGGCGGTGTAGGCGCGGGGGCCGAGGAAGCCCACCATCGCACCGGGTTCGGCCGACGTGATGTCCCCAGCCGAGCCCAGCGTGGCCAGCACCCCGCCGGTCGTGGGACCGCACAGGTGCACGAGGTAGGGCAGGCCGGCGGCCCGGTGCTCGGCAAGGGCGGCGGCGATCGCAACCATCTGGACGAAGGCCGGCGCACCCTCCTGCATGCGGGTGCCCCCGGACCGGGGCAGGGCCAGCAATGGCATTCCATTGGCCGTCGCCCGGCGTATGGCATCGACAACTCGAGCAGCGGTTCCCACCCCCACAGAACCGCCCAGGAATCCGAACTCCCAGGCAAGGATGGCCGCGGGAATACCGCCAATTCGGGCAACCCCGGCCAGAACGGACTCCGGGGAACCCGAGGTGGCAACTGCACCCCGCAACTCCTGGGAATAGCCCTCAGTCAATGGGTCGGGACCGAGGAATTCACCGTCCCATGGACAGAACGTGTCCGGGTCGGCGATGGCCCGCACGGCTGCCAGAGCGGAGAGCGCGTTCACACCACGACCGTACCGCGCGAAACAATCTGGCCTAAATGCGGGTTCATCGCGCATCATTACCCCTATCGGGTGAATCGTTGTCACCCGTACGGCCGAATTTCAAAGCCAGATGGGCCTGGGGGGCTTCATCGGGGGGCGACGTCGGTCCGACATGGGACGTGGACAACCCAGGGAGGACAAGACCATGAGCACCACAGCGAACCGGACGCGGGGAGCAGTGCCAACCCGGATGGCAGCGGCACTTGCTGCCCTCACACTTCTCGCCATGCCCGTACCGGCAGGGGCACAGGGCCAGGGGCGGACTGTGCTGCTGACGCTGACTGAGGGTGCGAGCCTCACGCAGCTTGCCGACACCGTCGGCGCACTGGGCGGGCGGGTACTGGCAACGCTGGAGCTGTCCGACTCCCTGCTCGTGGAGCTGCCGTCCGGCGTTGGCGCTCCGGCCGGGTCCGCCGAGATCCCGGACACCCCCATGCAGGTGAATGGGACGCGGACCTACTCGAATGCCACCGTGCCCACCTACAAGGACACGATCGGGGCACCGGTCGGCGTCCCCGTCGGCAGCGGTGTGACAGTCGCCCTCATCGATACCGGCGTCTCACGGCGGGCTGACGGCCTGCGCCACGTGAAGCACATCAATGTCTCGGGTGGAGCTGCCGGCGATGGATTGGGCCATGGGACCTTCCTGGCCGGCATCATCGGTGGCCGTGGGACATTCCAGGGGGTGGCCCCGGACGCCACGCTCCTGGACGTGCAGGTGGCCGACGCGCAGGGCAACACCTCGCTGAGCAAGGTGCTCGCCGGCCTGGAGGCGGCAGGGCGCGGCAACGCGGATGTCGTCAACATCAGCCTCTCGACCCGAAGCCCGCTGCCGCCGGCCTTCGATCCACTGTCCCGGGCGCTTGAGCGGCTCTGGGACCGCGGCGTCACGGTGGTGGCTGCTGCGGGCAACGACGGCCCCACCGAGGGGACCGTGAGCTCTCCCGGCAATGACCCCGTGCTCATCACGGTCGGCGCCCTCGACGAGAACGACTCTGCCACCTGGGAGGACGACTCCGTCGCCGACTTCAGTGCGCGGGGCACTGTGGACTCCTCGGCCAAGCCTGATCTCGTGGCGCCCGGCGTGTCCCTGGTGTCGACTGCTGCCCCGGGCAGCAGCGCCGTCAAGGACAACCCCCAGGCGCTCGTCGGCGACGGCTACATGCGTGGCTCCGGGACGTCGATGTCGGCGGCCGTGGTCTCCGGCGCAGTGGCCGCGGTCCTCGGGACCAACCCGCAACTCACCCCCAACGGCGTCAAGGCCCTCCTGGCCCGAACCGCCTACATGCCGGGCGTCGCGGGCGCGGGGCATGGAGCACTCAACCTCCAGGCAGCCGTGGCAGCTGCACCGACCGCCGCCCTGGATGTCCCGCAGGACGCCCCCGAGGTTCCGGCGGGCGACGCGGGGCCGAGTGAGGCGGACGCGCAGGCGTGGGCAGCATTCGCCAAGGCATGGCAGGACGGGGACTTCGAGGCGCTGGCTCGGGCCTGGTCCTCGCTGAGCCCGCGGACCCGCATCTGGGCAGCTCGCGCCTGGTCGATGGCCGTCGTGGCCAATGGCCTGGCCCTTGATCCGGAGGACTTCGAGGCTCGCGCCTGGTCGGCCCGGGCATGGTCGGCAGAGGAATGGCTGGCCCGGGCGTGGAGCGCCCGCGCCTGGTCCGCCCGCGCCTGGAGCGACGACGAGTGGCTGGCCCGGGCATGGTCGGCGCGTGCCTGGAGCGACGAGCGGTGGCTGGCCCGCGCCTGGTCCGCCCGCGCCTGGAGCGACGACGACTGGGCCGCCCGGGCATGGTCGGCTCGCGCGTGGAGCGGTGCGGTGTGGGATGCACGGGCGTGGTCCGCCCGTGCGTGGAGTGCGCGGGCGTGGAGCGCCCGGGCATGGTCGGCCCGCGCCTGGTCCGACTTCGTCTGGGAGGCCAGGGCATGGTCGGCTCGGGCGTGGTCAACGGACTCCTGGTCAATGGATCCGCAGTAGGTTCTCCCTGTGTCAGAGCACGACAGCGTCGGGGAGGAGGCCCCCCGGGGCCTCCTCCCCCGCACAGTCGGTCAGGTCGTCGCCCTCGTCCTGCTTCTCGGAACCCTGTCGATCCTCGCGCTGGCTGTCTGGGTAGCCAGCCCATGGGTGACGATTCCGATCGGGCTCCGGGCGGACTTCTTCACATCGCAGTCGTGGTGGGCAGTTGCTGGCTTGTTCGTCGTCCTAGCTGCTGCAGGGGAGCTCGTCTCCGTCCGGATCAGGCGCGGTAACGCATCTGAGGATCTGACCTTCCTCGAAGCGGTCCTGGTGGCCGCCGTGCTCACGATGCCGGCCCTGGTGACGATCGCCGCAGTCCTGACCGGGCTCGTGGCAGCGAGCATCATCCAGCGTCGGGATTGGTCCAAGACCCTGTTCAACGTGGGGTCGTACGCGACCTCGACGGCCCTGATGATCCTCATCTACTACACCTTCGACGGCGGTGCCGGCAGGTTCGGCTGGCAGTCCGTCGTGGCGCTGCTGCTCGCGACCCTGGTCTTCTCGCTGATCAACACGTCCCTGCTGTCGCTGGTGTTCCACGTCGTCGCAGGCTCGGACCCGCGCGAGTACATCGCAGACGAGTGGCGCCTGTCGGCCACCATGGCCGTCGGGGGTGTGGGCATCGGCACAACGGCCGTGTTCCTCGCGGACAGTCCCGCCTGGGCACTGCTGCCGTTCGTTGCTCTGCCCGCCCTGGCGATGTGGTACGCCTACGGCGCGGCTGCTCAGCACGTCGAGGCAGTCGAGCGCAACAAGTGGTTGGTGCGCCTGGGCGGGCTGTTGGCCCAGCACGGGCAGGGCACCGACACCCTGGGCGACTCCGCTGAGGCGATCCAGCAGATCGTCGGCGCCCCGCAGATGCTCGTCCTCCAGCCCAACGGTCAGTCGGGGGCCGAGGATCAGCGCGCGGAACGCATCCTGTCCTCGACGTGGGCCGACCCGGGCCCGCGCCCGCTCGAGCCCGACGAGCTGCCCGACGAGTGGCAGACCGGGGTGGTGACCCGCCTGGACATGGGCACGGCGAACCCCGGGGCGCTGCTCCTCGGTTCGACGGACCACTATCGCCACAGCCGGATCGCGGGCCGCACGCGTGGGTGGTCCCTGGACGAGGCCGACGCCCCGGTGCTGGGCGCCCTGGTCGCCGCCGTCGGAAGCGCCATGCGGGCGGGCGCGGCATTCAACGAGCTCGCCGAGAAGACCGCCACGATGCAGGCCGTCGTGGACAACACCTCCGACGGCATCGCCATGGTGGACGACGCCGGGCAGGTGCGCCTGTGGAGCCAGACCATGGCCCGGATGACCGGCGTGGAGGCTGGCCAGATCCCCAGCCAGATCGACCGGGCGCCCGCGATCGTGCAGAAGCTCGTCACCGCCTCGACAACGGTCAAGAACCGCTCCGACGGGACACCCGCCCCGGTCCGCGCCCGCCTGGTCCGTGCCGACGGCGAGGAGCTGGAGGTCACCATCTCCACCGTCAGGGTGCGCGAGGCCGCCACATCATCGACGTCCGAGACCACGGGGTGGGTCAGCATCCTGACCGTCCACGACGAGACCCGCGAGCGCCGGGTCGAGCGCATGAAGGCCGACTTCGTCGCCACGATCTCCCATGAGCTGCGCACGCCGATCACCCCGATCAAGGGCTACGCGCACCTGATCGCCACACGCGGTGACCTGATCCCCCTGGAGAAGCGCACGCTCTGGGCACAGGTCATCTCCGGACGCGCCGACCATATGGCCCGGCTGGTGGACGACCTCCTGATCGCCTCGAAGGTGTCCGACGGCACCCGACTTGCCATCGAGATGGGGGTCGAGGACCTCGACTCGCTCATCCGCCGGTCGGTCTCGAGCTTCCCGCAGATGGCTGGCCGCTTCACCGTCGAGCTGCCCGAGGAGCCGGTCGCGGTCCAGTGCGACCTGATCCGTGCCGAGCAGTGCCTGTCGAACCTGTTGAGCAACGCGCAGAAGTACACCCCGCCCGACTCCCCGATCCACATCCGCGCCGAGGTGACCGGCACGATGGTCCACATCCACGTTCGCGATCGGGGACCCGGCATCCCCCCATCGGAGCAGGCCCGGGTCTTCGAGCGGTTCTACCGGCGCGAGGACCCCTTCACGATGCGCACCGGCGGCGCGGGCCTGGGCCTGCACATCGCGCGCGAGCTGGCGGTGGCGATGGGCGGCGGACTCACGCTGCAGACACCCGCGGCCGGCCCCGGTGCGGAGTTCGTGCTGCACCTGGTGACGGCGGACGCCCCCAGGGTCACGGTGGCGCAGGCGGCACCACCCACCCACGATGGCGACTCGGACCTGCCAGGGGACTGCCCGCAGGAGCCGGCCGAGTCGACGGACTCACCCGAGGGCGCCGATGCCTCGGATTCCGGGCACTCCCCCTCCGGGGATGACACGATGGACCAGCCGCAGGATTCCCACCTGGCAGCGATGTGACGGATGCATGAAGGAGCCACGATGCCACTGATCCTGGTCGTCGACGACGAGGAGTCCGTCCGCATGCTTCTGCGCGACACCCTCGAGCTGGACGCGTACGAGGTCCGTGACGCCATCGACGGTCCCGAGGCGCTCGAGTCGTTCGACGAGCGCCGCCCGGACGGGGTCATCCTGGACATCATGATGCCCCGCATGTCGGGCATCGACGTCCTGAAGGAGATCCGCGGCCGCCCCGGCGGAGCCGAGGTGCCGGTCATCCTGCTCACGGCAGCCGGCGACGACCAGACCACGTGGGACGGCTGGTCGGCCGGGGCCACGTGCTACCTGACCAAGCCGTTCGACCCGGACAACCTGCTGTCGTGGGTCGAGCGCCTGTTGGCGTAGCTCGGCAGCCCGGAGCGGTCCTACAGCCGGCAGGCGTGGATGTCGGTGACGATGATCCCGCGCGCGCCGAGCTCGTAGAGCTCGTCCATCACGTGGTGGACCTTCTCCCGGGACACCATCGCGCGCACGGCCGCCCACCGGGCATCGGCCAGTGGGGAGACCGTCGGCGACTCGATGCCCGGCGTGATCACGCAGGCCCGGGCGACGAGCTCGGCGGGGATGTCGTAGTCGACCATCACGTAGGTCCGGGCGGCGATCACTCCCTGGATCCGGCGGACGAACGTGGCGACCTCGCCGTCCTGACCGACCCCGGCGCGGCGGATCAGCAGCGCCTCACTGACCAGCAGCGGGTCACCGATCGTCTCGAGGCCGGCCTGTCGCAGCGTTCCGCCCGTGGCCACGACGTCGGCCACCGCATCGGCGACGCCGAGGCGCACCGCGTTCTCGACAGCTCCGTCGAGGCGCACGATCGTCGCGGAGACGTTCACGCGTCCGAGGAAGTCATCGAGCAGCCCCGCGTAGGAGGTGGCGATCCGCCACCCGTCGAGATCCGCGACCGTGCGGGCGGCCCCGGCCGGGACCGCGAGCCGGAAGGTCGAGGGGGCGAACCCCAGGCGCATGACCTCCTTGGCCGGGGCGCGGCTGTCCAGGAGCATGTCCAGTCCGGTGATGCCCAGGTCCAGCGTCCCGGAGCCGACGTAGATCGCGATGTCGCGGGGTCGCAGGAAGAAGAACTCGACGTCGTTGGCCTCGTCGGTGACCACGAGGTCGCGCACGTTGGCCCCGGCCAGGTACCCGGCCTCACGGAGGATCCCGCGCGCCGGTTCGGCGAGGGCGCCCTTGTTGGGCACGGCGATGCGGAGCATGTCAGTCCTGTCTGGGATCGGTGGGCTACAGGTGCTCGTAGACGTCGTCGAGGCTCAGCCCGGCGGCGATCATGAGGACCTGGGCGTGGTAGAGCAGCTGGGAGATCTCCTCGGCCGCGCGCGCCGGGCCCTCGTGCTCGGCGGCCATCCAGGCCTCGGCGGCCTCCTCGACGACCTTCTTGCCCACGGCGTGGACCCCGCCGGAGAGCAGCGCGACCGTCCCGGATGCAGGATCACCGGCCGCAGCCTTGGCGGAGAGCTCGGCGAACAGCCCATCGAAGGTCTTCACGGGGGTCAAGCCTACGCGCCCGTCAGAACCCGGTCGTGATGCCGCCGCCCGGGCGCCGGACGGTCTTGAGGGTCAGGGCCAGCGACAGCGCGGCCTCGGCAGCCTCGCGGCCCTTGTCCTCGCGCGAGTCGGGCAGGCCCGCCCGGTCGAGGGCCTGCGCCTCGTCGTCGCAGGTGAGCAGGCCGAACCCGATGGGCACGCCGGTGTCGAGGGCGACCCGCGAGAGCCCGGACGTGGCGGCATCGCAGACGTACTCGAAGTGCGGCGTACCACCCCGGATGATCACGCCGAGGGCCACCACGGCGTCGAAGCCGGCGCTCGCCGCGACCTGGGCGGCCAGCGGCAGCTCGAAGGACCCCGGCACCCGGTAGAGGACGTTGACCGCCCCTGCGCGGGTGCAGGCGGCGCCGGCCCCCGCGATCAGCCCGTCCATCACGGCGTCGTGCCACGAGGAGGCGATGATCGCCACGCGCAGGCCCTCCGCGTCGATCTCCACGCTCGGTGCGCCGGCTCCACTCATCGGTGTCCTCCCATGTGACCCATGCGCTCCCGCTTGGTCGCCATGTACGCAGCGTTGAACGGGTTGGGCGCGATCTCCAGCGGAACCCGATCCACGATCTCCAGGCCGTAGCCCGACAGGCCCGCGAGCTTGGCCGGGTTGTTGGTCAGCAGCCGCATCGTGCGCACGCCGAGGTCGGCCAGGATCTGCGCACCGGTGCCGTAGTCGCGGGCATCGGCCGGCAGGCCCAGGTCGAGGTTGGCGTCCACCGTGTCCCGGCCACCGTCCTGCAGGGCGTAGGCCGAGAGCTTCGAGACCAGCCCGATCCCCCGGCCCTCGTGGCCGCGCATGTAGAGGACCACGCCACGACCCGCCTCCGAGACGGCGCGCATCGCTGCCTGCAGCTGCGGGCCGCAGTCGCAGCGCAGCGATCCGAACGCATCCCCGGTGAGGCACTCTGAGTGCACCCGGACGAGGAGGTCCTGGCCGTCGCCGATGTCCCCGACGACCAGCGCGACGTGCTCGATGTCGTCCAGCGAGCACCGGTAGCCGACGGCCGTGAAGTCGCCGAACGCGGTCGGGAGGGTGGTGGTGGCCACCCGCTCGACCTGGCGCTCGTGGCCGCGTCGATAGCGGATCAGGTCGGCGATCGAGACCATGATCAGCCCGTGCTCGTCGGCGAAGGCGCGGCACTGCGGCGCGCGCATCATCGTGCCGTCCTCGTTCATGAGCTCGCACAGCGCACCCGACGGGCTCAGGCCGGCCAACTGGGCGAGGTCGACCGCCGCCTCGGTGTGCCCGGCTCGGCGCAGCACGCCGCCGGGGACCGCGCGCAACGGCATCACGTGCCCGGGGCGGGTCAGGTCGTAGGGCTCGGTGGCGGAGTCGGAGAGGACCTTGATGGTGTGCGCGCGGTCGGCGGCCGAGATCCCGGTGGACTCCACGTCGCGGGCGTCCACCGAGACGGCGTAGGCGGTCTGCTTGCGGTCCTCGTTGACGGCCGTCATCGGCGGCAGCCCCAGTCGGTCGAGGTCCTCGCCGGGCAGGCTCACACAGATGTAGCCCGAGGTGTGCCGGATCATGAAGGCCGTCAGCTCGGGGGTCGCGCGGGTGCCGGCGAAGATGAGGTCGCCCTCGTTCTCCCGGTCCTCGTCGTCGACGACCACCACCGCCTCGCCGCGGGCGATCGCCGCGATGGCGTCGGGGATGCTGTCGAGCCGGACTCCCCCGGCCGCCGACGTCGGGGCGTCTGCGGGGTGGGGCGGCTGCACGCTGGCCCCGGCCGGCCGGGCGGTGCCCAGGTCGGCCGCTGCCGTGGCGTCGGGCGCCGGGACGGTCCCGGCCGCTGACGTGGGATCGGCATCAGCCTCCGATCCCCTCCCGGCGCCCGGCTGCTCATGGGCGTCCCGGTCGATGGGGATGCCCGCACGCCCGAACATCTGGTCTGCCGGGATCATGCCCGCACCCCCACCATGCGCTCGACGTACTTGGCGATCACGTCCACCTCGAGGTTCACCGGGTCGCCCACCTGGCGCCCGCCCAGCGTGGTTGCGGTCAGCGTGGTCGGGATCAGGGACACCGAGAACCAGGGCTGGTCAGCGTCGACGACCTCGACGACCGTCAGGGACACCCCGTCGACGGTGATCGACCCCTTCTCCACCAGGAATCTGGCGAGGTCGGCGGGCAGGTCGATCTCGACGACCTCCCAGTTCTCGCTGGGACGACGTGCGCGGATCCGCCCCAGGCCATCGACGTGGCCCTGCACGATGTGCCCGCCGAACCGGCCGTCGGCGGCCATCGGTCGCTCCAGGTTGACCGGGTCCCCCGGCTGCAGGGCGCCCAACGAGCTGCGGTGCAGGGTCTCGGCCATGACGTCGGCGCTGAACGCCCCCTCCTCGAGGGTCACGACGGTGAGGCACACCCCGTTGACCGCGATGCTGTCGCCGTGCTTGGCGTCGGCGGTCACGACCCCGCCGGAGACGACCAGGCGCGCCGAGTCGTCGGCCAGCCTGGTGACCTCGACGACCCGACCGAGCTCCTCGACGATCCCGGTGAACACAGCTGTGACCTCCTCGACGGTGGGCGACCCCACATCGGACGTCGCCACGTGCGCCGTCAGGACGGGTTCCCGGGGACCATTCTCCCGTCCACCCGAACGTCCTGGCCAACCCGGGTGATTCCCGTGATCTCCAGCTGCATCGCGGAGGTGATCCCGGGGATCCCGAGATCGCCCACCGCGGCCGGTCCGGAGCCCAGGATCTTCGGGGCGAGGTACCAGACGACACGGTCGACCAGCCCTGCGCGGAGGAACGCCGCAGCCAGGGAGGGGCCGCCCTCCAGCAGGACGTGCTGGACCTCCTGATGGGCCAGGGCCCGCAGAACCTCGGCTGGGCCCTCGGTCGGGAATACGCGCAGCGGCGCGAGCCCGTCGCGCAGGGCCGCGCCCGGTGGGACCGTGCGCCGCCCCATGACGACGCGCAGCGGCTGCCGCGCCGCCGCGACGCCCTGCGAGTCACGAGCGGTCAGCGAGGGGTCGTCGACCAGCGCGGTCCCGGTCCCGATCAGGACCGCATCGACCTCGGCGCGCAACTGATGGACCTGCGCGCGGGCAGGCTCTCCCGTGACCCACCGGCTGGAGCCGTCCGACGCGGCCACCCGACCGTCGAGCGTGCTGGCGACCTTCCACGTGACCATCGGACGGCCATGCTCGACGGCGAACGTCCAGGCCTCGTTGATCGCCGCCGCCTCAGCCGCGAGGATCCCGCGGACCACCTCGACCCCCGAGGCGGCCAGTCGCTCGGCTCCCCCGGCGGCAAGCGGGTTCGGATCCGACTGGGCCAGGACGACGCGGCGCACACCGGCGGACAGCAGTGCATCGACGCATGGGCCCGTGCGGCCGGTGTGGTTGCACGGCTCGAGGGTGACGACGGCGGTTGCCCCACTTGCCGCAGGCCCGGCGGTGGCGAGGGCTGCCGCCTCGGCGTGGGCGGTGCCGGCGCCCCGATGGAAGCCCTCGGCGATCGTGGCACCGGTCGCATCGAGCAGGACGCAGCCGACGCGGGGGTTGGGCCCCCTGGGTACCCCGGAGGTCGTCGCCAGGGTCAGGGCGCGGCGCATCGCGGCATGCTCGGCAGCAGTGGCGCCGCCCCCGTGGGTGGGGCCAGCGGCGGCGGCCAACTGGGCTTCGGCCGCTGCCGGACCCGTCGCCTCCTGCGGGGGCTCGGCCGTGCTCACTGCGGCGAGGCGGCGGTCGCAGCGGCCCGCAACGCCGTGCAGGCCGCGGCCGGATCCTGGGCGCCGTAGACGGCCGACCCGGCCACGAACACATCGGCGCCGGCCTCGGCACAGCGCTCGATCGTCTCAGCCGAGACCCCGCCGTCCACCTGCAGCCAGATGTCGGCGTCCCCGATGAGCGTCCGGGCGCGGCGGATCTTGGGCAGTGCCAGCTCGAGGAAGGGCTGCCCGCCGAAGCCTGGCTCGACGCTCATGATCAGGATCATGTCGATCTCATCGACGAGGTCGGCCAGGGAGTCCACCGGCGTGGCCGGCTTGATGCCGACTCCGGCACGCGCGCCCTGCCGGCGGATCTCCCGAGCCAGACGCACGGGTGCTCCGGCAGCCTCGAGGTGGAAGGTGACGCTTCCCGCACCGGCCTCGGCGTAGGCCGGCGCCCAGCGATCGGGGTCCGCGATCATGAGGTGGCAGTCCACAGGCGTGCTGACGTGTGCCAGCAGCGCCTGCACGACGGGCAGGCCGAGGGTCAGGTTGGGCACGAAGTGGTTGTCCATGACGTCCACGTGCAGCCAGTCCGCATTTCCGGCGACACGCTCGCACTCGCGCGCGAGGTCGGCGAAGTCAGCCGCGAGGATGCTCGGGGAGATCTGGATGCCCATGGGGGCAGCCTAACTTCGCGCCGCGCAGCGTGGAGCGCCGCCGCGTGCGAGGGCGGGAGGTGGGCGCGCCGCAGGTGGGCGCGGGCCGGATTCGGGGCGCCGCCGCGTGCGAGGGCGGGATTCGGCGCGCCGCAGGTGGGCGCGGGCGGGATTCGGGGCGCCGCCGCGTGCGAGGGCCGCCGCGCTGGACCCCCGGATTCGCTGGACGCCCGCGCGCGTGAGGGCCGCCGGGTGCGAGGGCCGCCGCGCTGGACCGCCGGATTCACTGGACCCCCGGAACCGTCCACAGGTGCGTTGACGGACTCTGGCGTTGTCAGCCGCCAGGAGTAGGGTTCGAACATCAGTTCTAATCGGGGGGTGGGGGTGTGACGAGCACGATCGTCGACCAGCCGGTGGTGGTCGACCGGCGGGCGGTGACCGCGGTACCGGCCGCGTCGGAAGAGGTGGCCGAGGTGTGGGCCCGGGCCATGTCGTGCGCGGTTGGGGACCTGCCCGCGATGGGTCTGCTCGCCGGGGACCGCCCCTGCGCTGATGTGGAGGTGCTGGCTGGGGCGTTCGCCGTGGTCGAGTACGAGCTGGCCCGCCGGATGCACGCCGCCACCACCGCCGGCAGCCTGCCGTTGGTCGGCCCCGGGGCGGTCCTGGCCGCCCGCGGCTGGCACCACCCACAGGCCCGCCGGCTGGCCCGCACCGGGGCCCTGGCCGCCGGGCACCCGGCCCTGGCCGGTGCGTGGGCCGCCGGGATCATCACCTCCGAACACGTCGACGCCCTCGCCCGCAACACCGGCCCCCTGACCGAAGCCCAGCTGGCGGCGGTGATCACCACCCTGGAACCCCGGTGGGGGCAGTGGTCCCCGCCGATGATCACCCGGTTCGTCCTCAGCGCCATCCGCCTGCTGCACCCACCCACCGACGACCCCACCACCGATGAGGCCGACGCGCACAGCACCCGGGACCTGTCCTTCGCCCTACTCGGCGACACCGTCATCCTCTCCGGCACCCTGCCCCGCCTCGAAGGTGAAGCCGTGATCGCCGCCATCGACGCCCTGGCCGAACGACTCCGCTCCACCGCCGACCACACCCCCGCCGGAGCCCGGCGCGCCGACGCCCTGGTCGAGCTCGTGAATGCCGCCGCCACCGCGGGCGCGCTTCCCACCCGCGGCGGGCTGCCCGTGGCCCTGACCGTCACCCTCGAGCACACCCAGCACGGGGACCCCGTCTGGACCACCAGCCGCGGCCACCTGCTCACCCCCGCCGAACAACGCTTCACCGCGTGTGACCCCACCCTCACCCCCATCGCGGTCACCACCCCCGCACGGTATCCCGACCACGAACCGGCCGACCTCGCCGCACGCTGCCCAGACACCCCCGAGGACCTCTACGGCCCCGAGAACACCACCCCCACGGCCGAGCCCACCGCGGCGGACCGGATCGCGGCCCTGGCCGCGCTGCTCTTCGACGGACCCCGCATCCCACTCGCGGTCGGGCGTACCTCCCGCACCGCCACCCCGGCGCAGCGCAAGGCCCTGGCCGCCCGCGACGGCGGCTGCGTCATTCCCGGATGTCAGATCCCCGCCGCGAACTGCCAAGCCCACCACGTGCAGGACTGGGCCGTCGGCGGGCCTTCGGACATCGACAACCTGGCGCTGCTCTGCTGGACCCACCACCGCCAGGTCGACCTCGGCATGTGGACCATCGAACCCGCCGACCCCGGTGGCCAAGTCGCGGAACCACCGCCGGGGGCACCCCCCGGAACACCCTGGCCCGCCAACAACGCAGCACCCTGGACCATCCGCACCCAACACCGCACCCGCTGGCGAACGTGACAGCGTCAGTAGCGGCCGTCCACGATCCGCAGGGCAGTCGAACGCGCGGCGCGGACCACCATCTCCAGCGCCTCCGCGGTGGTGGTCTGAGCGCGGGCGGGCACCGCGAAGGAGTGATCCGCCGCCCAGATCGGGACCACGCGCGCCGCCACATCCCCTTCGGCGAGCCCCACCGCGATCTCCCCGGGCGACCCCAGGGCGTCACGCGTCCCCTGCACGACGACCGTGGGTATGGACCGAGCCGCCTCGACGAGCTCCGGCAACCGGCTTGGGGCCGGACCTGTCACCGTGGTGCGCCTGGACGGGTGCAGGGGGAAGGCGAGCAGGAGCAGCGCGGACGGCTCCACCTCTGCTGCTGTTCGGCACGCCACTCGTGCGCCGGTGCTGCGACCGCCGGCGACGAGCCGCTTGGTCCCGATCCCCCGCGAGCGCAGGTCCCGCAGACACGTGACCCAGGCACGGTCCAGGGTGGTGGCCGCGCCCCCCAGGCGTCGACCCGCGACCCGCCACGGCTGCTCGATCAGGACCACCTCGATCCCATCGTCGGGAAGGGCGCCCGCGATGGCGACCAGGTCCATGGAGTCGACTCCCCGTCCGACCCCGTGGCCGAGCACCAGCGAAGCTCGTGGCCGACCATGTGGGACGGGGTGGACGTGCGCCCGGGCCAGCCCTGACGGGGTCTCGATGTCCCACACGGTCGTCACGACAACTGGTCCGGCTCAGGCTCGGCGGTGATCGGAGCCAGTAGCGCCGGGGAGTTGTTGCGAACGGAGTTGACCGCCGTGCTGACCGGATAGGCGGTGAGCTGGTCGACCGGCAGCATGGCGTCGAACCCCTGATCGGCGGTCCCTGCCGGATCCAGCCACCTGGCGTAGCCGGACGGGTCGATCATCACAGGCATGCGGTCGTGGATCGCAGCCAACGGCCCGGTCGCGTCCGTGGTGAGCACCGTCACCGTCACCAACCACTGCTCCTGCGGGGAGGGCCGCCAGAACTCGTACAGTCCGGCCAGTGCCAGGCCAGCCCCATCGGGTCGATGGATGAAGTACGGCTGCTTCACCGGCTTGGCGGCACCCGACCCGCCTGAGGGGAGGTACCACTCGAAGTAGCCGTCGGCGGGGATCAGGCAGCGCCGCTTGGCGAACGCTGAGCGGAACGCCGGCTTCTGCGCAGCGTTCTCCCAGCGCGCATTGATCATCCGCGCGCCGACCTTCGGATCCTTCGCCCACGAGGGAACCAGCCCCCAGCGGGCCACGCGCAGCTGCCGCTGGACACCCACGGAACCCTCGGCCACCCCCTCGGCCGCCCCGCCCGCGGGCCCTTCGACGGGCCGGTCCACGACGAAGGCGACATTGTTCGTGGGAGCCACGTTGTAGTTGGGTCCCGGTGCGGGGTCGATGACAGTCTCGACCTGGAACTCCTCGACGAGGGTGGCCGTGTCCTTGGCAGCCGCGTAACGTCCGCACACACGGTGCAGCCTGCCACAGTCCGGTAGGCTGCCGCGCGTGCCTGCTGAGGAGGATCCATGGCCAGCACCCATGGCCGATGGGCCGGTGCGAGCCAAGGTGGCAGTCCCCGGGAGCAAGTCGCAGACCAACCGGGCGCTTGTGCTCTCGGCACTCGCCGACGAGCCGAGCACCATAACCGGAGCACTCAAGGCCCGTGACACGAAGCTGATGATGGCCGGCCTGCGGGCGATGGGAGCCGGGATCTCGTCAAGCGGGGATGCATGGCGGGTCGAGCCCGGCGCGCTGAAGGGTCCCGCGCACGTGGACTGCGGCCTGGCGGGAACGGTCATGCGGTTCCTGCCCGTCGTGGCCGGCCTGGCCAAGGGCGACATCCGCTTCGACGGCGACCCGCGGGCCCGCATGCGACCGATGGCCTCGATCCTGGGCGCGATGGAGACCCTGGGCGTCACGATCGTCGACGACGGGCGCAACAGCCTGCCCTTCACCGTTCGCGGCGCGGGAGCCGTCCCCGGCGGCCGGGTCTCGATGGATGCCAGCGCCTCGAGCCAGTACGTGAGCGCCATCCTCCTGGGGGCGGCCCGCTTCGATGCGGGCGTGGACCTGCGCCACACGGGCCAGCCGTTGCCGTCGCTGCCGCACGTGGAGATGACCGTGGCGATGCTGCGCGAGTCCGGGGTCGAGGTCAGCGTCTCCTCCGATGACCCCACCGACGCCCGCTGGGTGGTGGCCCCCGGGCCGATCCGGGCGGTCGACCGCGTCATCGAGCCCGACCTGTCCAACGCGGCCCCCTTCCTGGCCGCGGCGATGGTCACCGGCGGCCGGGTGACGATCCCCGGCTGGCCGGCGTCGACGACCCAGGCCGGTGCCCACCTGCGCGAGATCCTCACCGAGATGGGCGCGACCACGGAGCTCACGGGCAAGGGCCTCACGCTCACCGGCCCGGAGCAGATCTCCGGCATCGACATCAACCTGCGCGACGTGGGTGAGCTGACCCCCGTCGTGGCCGCGGTCGCCGCCCTGGCCAGCACCCCCAGCCGCCTTCGCGGGATCGGCCACCTCCGCGGTCATGAGACCGATCGCCTGGCGGCGCTGTCCACCGAGATCAACCGGCTGGGCGGCGCGGTGCGGGCCAAGCAGAACTCGCTGCGCATCACCCCGGCACCCCTGCACGGCGGTTCCTTCCACACCTACGACGACCACCGGATGGCCATGGCCGGAGCCGTGATCGGCCTGCGGGTTCCCGGGGTGCGGATCGTCGACGTGGACACGACCCGCAAGACCCTGCCGGGGTTCACCACCCTGTGGCGGGACATGCTCGGCGGGGACGCGTGAGGCACTGGGACGAGGACGACGTCCGGATCCGGCCGGGCAGGGGCAAGTCCCGACCGCGCAGCAAGGACCGCCCGACGCACTCGGCCGGGGCACCGGGTCGGATCGTCGCGGTGGATCGGGGCCGCTTCACCGCGATCCTCGACGATTCCGACGCCCCTGTCTTCGCCGTGAAGGCCCGTGAGCTGGGCCGCAAGTCCGTGGTGGTCGGCGATGCCGTGTGGCTCACCGGGGACATGCGCGGCGGGCCTGATCGACTGGCCCGGGTGGTCCGGATCGAGGAGCGCACGACGGTCCTGCGCCGGTCCGCCGACGACTCGGATCCCGACGAGCGGGTGATCGTCGCCAACGCCGAACAGCTCGCGATCGTCACCGCCCTGACCAACCCGGAGCCGAGCCCGGGACTGATCGACCGCTGCCTCGTGGCCGCCTACGACGCCGGCCTGGCACCGCTGCTGGTCCTGACGAAGTCCGACCTGGCCGACCCCGCGAGCCTTTTGGACCTGTACGCCGCCCTCGAGGTCCCCGCTGTCGTGTGCGGGATGACCGAGGACGGGTCCGCCGACCCCGCGGGCCTCGCCGAGCTGACCGGCCACCTCGTGGACCGCGTCACCTGCTTCGTGGGCCACTCCGGCGTGGGCAAGTCCACGCTGGTCAACGCCCTGGTCCCGGGCGCGGACCGGCTGGTCGGCGTCGTCAACGAGGTCACCGGTCGCGGCCGGCACACCTCCAGCCAGGCGGTCGCGATCCCCCTGGACCAGGGCGGGTGGCTCATCGACACCCCGGGCGTGCGCTCATTCGGGTTGGCCCATGTCGTGCCCGACCGGGTCCTGCACGCGTTCTCGGAGTTCGACCCGGCCCTGGAGGACTGCCCACGTGGATGCCCGCACACGGAGGGGGCCCAGGACTGCGCGCTCGATGCCTTCGCGGCGTCCGGCGGGGCTGGGGAGTCCGGGATCGCGCGGCTGGAGTCCCTGCGGCGCCTGCTGGCGACGCGACCGCCTGAGCCTGGCGCCGCGCGCAACCGTTCGGAGGCCGAGCAACCCTGAGCCGGCGGCGTGCCCGGACGACCGAACCCGCCCGCGGCTAGGTCGCCCGGCCGTAGTTGTCGTAGTTGCCCGCCATCGGGCCCGGTGACTTCTTGTAGAGCCCGGACACGATCTTCAGCTTGGCGGCACACGTCCACGGCTGCCACCCCCGCGAGTCCCAGATCGCTCGGGCCATCCGCACGTTGAGTGCCGGGTCCAGCGCCTTCTTGCGCGCCTCCGTGATGTCCGAGAAGCTCACGCCGATCGCGCGCAGGGCGGCCTGCAGCGTCCCGCCGTCGTTGATCTGGAAGACCCCGAAGTCCCGGGATCCGTTCGTGTTGGGCTTGCTGACCCGGTTGCCGTGCCCGGACTCGCACCGCGACACGGCCATGGCGTTGCCGACCTGGTCGGCGGGGAAGTTGGCGCTCACGAGGTCCAGGACCTCGGCTGAGCTGGTCGACCCGCCCTGGGGCACCGCACCGCCGAAGTCCCCACCCAGCGGCACGGTGTACGCGGCCTGGGCCCGTGCGGCGGAGATGGCCGCGGCGATGGCCGAGTCGATCGCCTTCGCCGCGTCTGCCTCCTCCGCGGCAAGATCCTTGGCCGCCTTCGCCCGGTCCTTCTCCGCCTGGGCCAGCTCCTCCTCGGTCACCGAGAGCTGCTCGGCCGCCGCCTTCTCCGCCTCGTCGAGGGCGGCCAGGGTCTCGGCGTACTCGCCGGTGGCTGCCTGGGCGCCCGCCACGGTCGGCGCCTCGGACTCCAGGGGGTTCTCGACGGCACCGGGCATCTGTGCGGCCAGGGACTCCATCGAGCGCCCGGACGCCCTGGCCAACCTGTCGGTGACCGCCTCGGCATCCGCGCTTCGCTCGCTGATCGCAGGCGCGGACTGGGCCGAGACCGGCTCCAGGGCGACAGCGGCGGGGGCTTGGGCGTGCACCCAGGCCCCACCTGCCACCAGGGCACCGACCAGCAGGAGGGTGCCCATGACGAAGGTGCGCCGGCCCCTGCGCAGGCGGCGCTCGACCTCGTAGTCCTCTTCCCCCACGTGTGCCAGTATGCCCCGGATCAGGTCGCCAAGCCCAGCCCACGTGTCCTCCGAACAGCGGCACAGACGGAGGCAACGCGTACGGGTCCGGACGGCACCGCCCGCGATCAGGCTCC
Organism: uncultured Actinomycetes bacterium; assembly: GCA_963774745.1. Taxonomy (GTDB): domain Bacteria; phylum Actinomycetota; class Actinomycetes; order S36-B12; family CAIYMF01; genus Prado023. Next base: position 216,732 of record CAVZGE010000011.1, read on the forward strand.
GTCGCCGAGCACCTCGTCCAGGGTCCGCCGGCCGATCGCCTCGTTGACCGGGGCACCTGCGCTGTGCGCGAGGAACATCAGGCCGAGGAACAGCGCCCAGCCCCGGCCCCGGGACCACGTGGCCTCGTCCACGGCCAGTGCCTGGCGCAGCCGCTCGCGCCCGGCATGGTCCAGCAGCAGCCACCCCACCGCGAGGTCGGTCGAGGGGTCGCCCGCGCACAGGTCGCCGAAGTCGATCACCCCGGTGATGCGACCGCGCGCAGCGAGCACGTTCAGGCCGTGCAGGTCCCCGTGCAGCCACACGTCGGCGCCGCTGTGGGGTCGGGCTCGCAGGGCGTCCGCCCAGGCCCGCTCGATCCGGGTGCGCTGCGCGGCCGGGGCGCTGGCGACAGCGGCGTGGAACGACCCGTCGCGGGCAGCCAGCGGCACGCCCCGGAACGGATTGCGTGGGGCGTCGGCCGGAGCCCGGACGTGCAGGGCGGCCAGGAAGCCCGCGAGCACACCGGCCGCCGCGAGGCCCGCTCCACCCACGAGCGCTGCGGCTCCCGGGGCGCGCCCCGGGACGTAGGCGCAGACCGCCCACGGCCAGGGGTAGAAGGCCGTGGGCGCGCCCGCACGCAGCGGCGTGGGCACGGGCAGCGGCAGGTCGGGCGCCAGCTCGGGCACCCACCGCAGCTCGGTGACGATCAGGCGCGCACCGAGCTCCCGACGGGGCACCCGGACGGTGAGGTCCGAGCCCAGCCGGAACACGGCGTTGTCCCAACCGCCGCCGATCCTGCGCACGGGCCGTGCGGCCAGGTCGGGGTGCTGGTCGAGCAGGAGACGCCGGACGAGCCGCGCATCCACCGTCACCTCCGCCGGGGGGATCGGGGCGCGCATCGGCTCAGCGTAGGACCTGCTCGCTTCCGGCTCCCCCCGTCCGGGCGCCCGCAGGATGCCCCGCCGGCGCGACAGGACTGCGACGCGCGTGGCGCCTCGACCTCCTTCTCAGGCGCTGGGACCGTCCAGTACGGTGACTCCATCAGGAGGACGGACCGCCACAGGAGGTACCGATGATCAAGAACGTGCTCAAGGCCAAGGGATCCCAGGTCGCGACGATCTCGCCGGAGGCGACGCTGACCGAGCTCGTCGATGCCCTGGCCGAGCATCGGATCGGAGCGATGATCGTCTCCGCGGACGGCGCACACATCGACGGGATCGTGTCCGAGCGCGACATCGTGCGCGCCCTGCGCAGCGACGGCGGGCTCCCGTCGTTCCGGGAGTCCCGGCTGATCCACCTCGACCGGGTCACGGTCGCTGAGATCATGACCAGCGAGGTCACGACCTGCACCCCGGAGACCTCGATCGACGAGGTGATGACGGTCATGACCGCCGGGCGGATCCGCCACGTGCCCGTGATCTCCGAGGGCGCCCTGGTCGGGATCGTGAGCATCGGCGACATCGTCGCCGCGCGGATCTCGCACCTCGAGTGGGAGCGCTCCGCCCTCGTCGACTACGTCACGACGGGGCGCTGACCTGCCCGACAGCCCACGCCGGCACGGTCGGACCCCGGCCACTGCCCCGGGCCCGACCGGCGGGGACATGCTGCGCGCAATGCGGCGCATCGGCGATGACCCCCTGGCGTTCCTCGCAGGGCAGTGGCGACTCCACGGCGACGTCGTGCAGTTCCCGATCCCAGCACCGCCGACCTACATGATCAGCCACCCCGACGACGTCCGGACGGTGCTCGTGGGCCGGTCGCGGGACGTCAGCAAGGACACGATCCAGTACCGGGCCCTCTCCCGCGTGACGGGGCAGGGCCTGCTGACCAGCGACAACCCGGTCTGGCGCGAGCACCGCCGGATCCTCCAGCCGGCCTTCCGCGCGGACACGCTGCCGGGCGTCGCCGGCCACACGGCACGGGCGGGGGCACGCCTCGTGGACCGCCTGCTCGCACGTGGCGACGGCGGCATCGTGGACATCGACGCCGAGGTGATGACCCTGGCGCTCGAGGTGGTCGGCGACTCCCTGTTCGGCCACGCGCTGGGACCGGTCGCCGACCGACTGGCTGAGGCCACCCTGACCGCGCTGTCCGAGGTCGTCGCCATGGCCCGCATGCCGTTGCGGGCACCGTCCTGGGTGCCCACTGCCGGCAACCGCAGGATGGCCCGGTCCCTGGCCGAGCTGGACACCGCGGTGGCCGCGATCCGCGCCCAACGGGCCGCCCAGGGGCCCAGCGACCCACCCGACATGCTCGACCTGCTGCAGGCGTCGGCCCTGGACGCGACCGCGGTCCGGGCCGAGATCGTGACGTTCCTCGTGGCCGGCCACGAGACGGTCGCCTCCGCGCTGACCTGGGCGCTCGTGCTCCTGGGCACCCACCCCGACATCGCCGACCGGGTCGCCCAGGAGGCTGACGAGGTCCTCGCCGGCACCCTGACCCGAGACGGCGAGCCTGACGGACGTGCGGGGGCACCCGCGGCCATCGACATGGCCGTCCTGGCCCGCCTGCAGGTCGCCCGTGCCGTCGTCGACGAGGCGATGCGCCTGCACCCCCCCGCCTGGCTGATCACCCGCAGCACCACCGCCGACATGGAGCTGGGCGGATCGCACGTCCCATCGGGGTCGCTGGTCATCATCAGCCCATGGATCGTGCACCGGCACCCGACGGTGTGGGACGAGCCCGAGGAGTTCCGCCCCGATCGGTTCCTGGCCGGGGCCCCGGGCCCGGCGCCGGGCGCGCGGACCGCGTACCTCCCCTTCGGCGCCGGCCCCCGGATGTGCATCGGCCGGGACTTCGCCTACGCCGAGGCGGTCCTGTCGCTGGCCATGATCTGCCGGGCGGTCCGGCTGGCCCCGTCGGGGGCCCCGGTCCACGCGCTGCCGCTGGTGACGATCAGGCCCGACCGGCCGGCCCTGATGCGGATCACCCAGCGCTGACCCCCCGGCAGCCCCGGAACCGCAGGATCCCGTGGGCGCGGCGACATCATCACCGCTCGGGCTGGACCACCAGCTCCTCGTAGTCCGCCGCCGTCGCGGGACCCTCGAGCACCCGGCCGTCGGGGAGCACCAGGGGGATCGGAAGTCCGGCCTGGTCGACGATGACCACGCTGTCCAGCCCGACCTCGTCGAGGCTGGCGACCACCTGGCCGACGAGGAGCACCTGATCGGTGGCCGGCAGGAAGGTGAAGGCGTCCGTCCGCGCCAGGACCACCTGCCCCGTCGGGCTCTCCGACACGACGGTCAGCATCGGCGCCCCGGTCAGCGGGTCGAGCAGCAGCGTGCGCAGGTCGGCCTGGCGCTCGATCGGCGGGCCCGCGGCCAGGGCAGCCATCACCCCGACGGCCGAGTGGTCGTTGACCGGCTCGGTCACCCCCTCGAGCCCGCGACCCGACACGAAGAACATGGTGTCCTCCTTGGCCGTCGGACTCGGCGTGGGAGTCGCCACCACGGTGGGCAGGGCCCCGCTGGGCAGCGACTGGGCCTCGTCCTGGACCGTGACCCCGCAGCCGGGGAGGGCGAGCAGCCCCACGCTCAGGGCGACCGCGGCCACGACGGCCCCGACCCGGCTCATGGCGTGACCACCGCGGGCAGGTCGAGGGTGAACCGGGCGCCACCGAACGGCGAGACATCGACGTTGACGCGCCCGCCGATCGCCTCGGACTGCTCGCGGACGATCGCCAGGCCGAGTCCCGCCCCCTCCACCCGTCGTTCGGCCACGCCCGTACCGCGGGCGAACGGCTCGAAGAGCCGATCGACCTCGTCCGGGTCCACACCCGGTCCGCCGTCGTCGACGTGGATCCGCACGCGACCATCGCCTGCGACCATGAGGATCTGGCGGACCCCGTTGCCGTGTCGCGTGGCGTTGTCGATGAGGTTGGCCATCACCCGTTCCACCCGCCGCGCGTCAGTCACCAGCACCGGGCGATCGCCGTGGAGCAGGTCGGCCTCGAGGTTCCGCCCGGCGAGCACCGCCTCGATGAGCGCGGCGATGTCCGTGGCATCCCGCTGGACGGGAGCCCGCGCCGTCACGCTGGAGATCTCCAGCAGGTCCAGCAGGATGCGGGTGAGGCGCCTGGACTGGGAGGCCAGGCTGGTGACCAGGCGGGCCTCCCGGGGCGGGAACGACTCGTGGTGCTCCTCGAGCAGCTCGGCGGTGGCCACCACGGTCGTCAGCGGCGAGCGCAGCTCGTGGCTGACGTTGGCCACGAAGCGGCGCTCCCGTTCGATCCGGGAGGCGACCGCGACCGCCATCTCGTTGAACGAGTCGGAGATCGGGTCCAGGTCCGGATCGCCGGTGTCCGGCAGGCGCACCGTCAGGTCGCCGTCCGCGAGCCGGCGGGCACCGGCGCCCATTCGCTGCAACGGGCGCATGAGCCGATCCCCGACGTAGCGCCCGATCGCTCCGCCGACCCCGAACGCGCCGAGGGCCAGGAGCACCAGGAGCAGGGCACCGTTGCGCAGTGTCTCGAGCAGGTCGCTGAGCGGGAACAGCTCGACGTACAGCCCCGACCGGGTGTAGACGCCCACCGCGTAGTAGTACTGGCCGCCGATCACGACCGTCTGCTGGGCACCACCCTCGGTGAGGGTGAGGTCGATCAGCGACACCGGGATGTCCGACGGGGCGACGGTGCTGCCCCGTGAGTACCACTCGGTGCCCACCCGGATCAGTGCCAACGAGGTGCCGATCACCGGCAGCTGGCTGAGCACGACGCCGGGCTGCGTCCCCCCGGCGATGGCAGCATCGACCGAGCGGGCGTCGAGCAGGGCCCGGGTGAGGCCAGCAGACTGGCGCTGGTTGGTCAGGTAGGTGCGGCTGACCAGGTAGATCCCGCTGGCCACCAGCACGGCGACCACCATGGACAGCACGGCGAACACCAGCGCCACCCGGGTCCGCAGGCCGAAGCGCATCGATCAGGCCTTGAGCCGGTAGCCGAACCCGCGCACGGTCATCAGGTGCGCTGGCTCGGCGGGGTCGGCCTCCATCTTCGCCCGCAGGCGGTACACGAGGTTGTCCACGACGCGGCCGTCGCCCGGGTTGCGGTAGCCCCACACGTTGCGCAGGAGGTCATCGCGGCTCACCACCCGCTCGCGGGCCCCGATCAGCTCGGCGAGGAGCTTGTACTCCGTCGGGCTCAGCGGCACGATCCGCTCGCCGACCTGCACCTCGGCGGTGTCGGGGCGCAGCCGGACCTCACCGCACTCGAGCAGGCCGTGGTCGACCTCCACATCGTTGGCCCGCCGGATCTGGGCCCGGATCCGGGCCAGCAGCTCCTTGGTGATGAACGGCTTGGTGACGTAGTCATCGGCACCTGCCTCCAACCCGGAGACGACGTCGTGGCTGTCTGCCTGCGCGGTCACGATGATGATCGGCACGCGGCTGGTGGCCCGCACGCTGCGCACGACGTCCAGGCCATGGATCCCCGGCAGCCGCAGGTCCACCAGCAGGACATCGGGGTCCTCGTCCTGGCCGAGGACCAGCGCCTGCTCGCCGTTGGCCGCCTCGAGGACGCGGTACCCCTCGTCCTCGAGCGCGTAGCGCAGCACCAGTCGGATCTCCTCGTCGTCCTCGACGATCATCACGGTCTTGCCCATGCCGAGCATTCTCCCCCCTCGTGGCGCTCCCGCGGCAACGTTCGCCTGCCAGAAGCACCCATTGCGACGCAATTGGGACGCAGTCGAGCGCGCCCATCCCCACCCGCGGCCCCGGCGACCGATCAGACGGGGCGCTTGAGCTGCAGGACGGGCACTCCCGCCGGGTTGTCGGCATCCATCCGGACCTCGTCACCGGCGACGTACTGCCGGATCGCGCTGGCGAGCTCCTTGGGATGGGTGAAGTTGATGGCGTGCGCCGCCCCCTGGAACAGCACGATGGTGACCTGGGGCGGGAGGTCGGCCAGCGCACGGCTGATCCGCTTCCACGGGGGCCGCAGGGGATCCTCGCTGCCGATCACCATCATCACCGGCACGGGCATCGACATGACGCGCTCATAGGCCGGGAACTTCGTCATCTGGATGAACAGCTTCATCGCGCGGACCATGCCGAAGCGCAGGTAGTCCGGGCCGGCCACCGTGAGGAGCGCCGGCGGCTCGACCAGGCCGTCTCGGGCCATCTGCCCCAGGGCCTTGGGCAGCGGCCGGTTGTGTGCCCCCCCTGCCAGGCCGACCATGACGGCCCTCGAGACCTTCTCCGGGGCCTCGAAGATCAGCTCCGCGGTGATGGCGCAGCCCAGCGAGTTGCCCACGACGACGGCCTGTTCGATCCCCACCGCATCCATGAAGTGGTTCAGGGCGGTGCCCAGCTCCTCGATGCTCATCGGCTGCGCCGGCTTCGGGCTGCGGCCGAACCCGGGGAGGTCTGGGACGTAGACCCGGAAGGAGTCGGTGAGCAGCTCAGCCGTGGGCAGCAGGTAGCTGCCCGAGATGGCGAACCCGTGCTGGTGGATCATGGCCGGCGCGTCCGGCGGCCCACCGACCCGGTACCGGATCCAGTTGCCGTCGACCAGGACGCTGTTCCAGGTGAAGTCGGTGTCAGCCACGCTCGAATGGTGCCATCTGGTCGCACGACTGTCGACGCGGCGCGGGCAACCCCCTCGGGGGGCCGCCTGCGCCGCGTGGTCGACCAGGTCAGCTGATCAGTGCGTGCAGGGCCTCGTCACCGGGCCGGGCACGCAGGACCGCCGGGTTCACTCCCGCCTTGGTGGTGATCGCGGTCACCGACCGCTGCTGGCGCAGCGTGGCCAGCGAGATGACCGTGCCCGAGGCCCCCGCGCGAGCCGTGCGGCCCGAGCGGTGCAGGTACTCCTTCGGGCCGTGCGGCGGGTCGACGTGCAGGACGAGGTCGATGTCGTCGACGTGCAGCCCGCGGGCCGCGACATCAGTGGCCACGAGGACGTCGATCCGGCCGCGCTTGAAGTCCTCGAGGGTGCGCGTGCGCATCCCCTGCTTCATCCCGCCGTGCAGGGCGGCGGTGCGCACGCCCTCGGCCTCGAGCTGGCCGGCGAGGCGATCGGCCCCCATCTGGGTCCGGACGAACGCCACCGTCCGACCGCGACGCAGCGCGATGTCGGTCGTGACCGCGTCCTTGTCCTTGGGGTGGACGAGGACCAGGTGGTGCTCCATCGTGCCCACGGTCGCGGTGGCCGGATCGGCGTTGTGCACGAGCGGCTCATGCAGGTACTTGCGCACGAGGCGGTCGACGTCGTGGTCGAGCGTCGCGGAGAACAGCAGCCCCTGGACGTCCTCGGGCAGGCGGCCCATGATGGCCTCGATCTCGGGCATGAAGCCCAGATCCGCCATGTGGTCGGCCTCATCGAGCACGACGACCTTGACCTGGCTCAGGTCGACGGACCCGCGATCGGCGAGGTCCACCAGGCGCCCTGGGGTCGCGACGACGATGTCTGCGCGCTCCAGCCCGCGGATCTGGCGGTCGTAGGAGCTGCCACCGATGATCAGCTGCGTGCGCATGCCCAGGGTCGCGGCCAGGGGCGTCAGGGCGTCGAGCACCTGCATCGCGAGCTCCCGCGTCGGGGCCAGGATCAGCCCACGCGGCTGGCGCCGGGTCGGACGGGGCCCGTTGAGGATCGTGAGCATCGGCAGGCCGAAGGACAGCGTCTTGCCCGAGCCGGTACGGCCCCGGCCCAGGACGTCGCGCCCGCTCAGCGCGGCCGGGATCGTCATGGCCTGGATGGGCGTGGGCTCGGTGATCGCCTGGCTGGCCAGGACCGCGGCCAACGACGACGGGACCCCGAGGTCGACGAACGCGTTCGGGCCGGTCAGCGCCGGGACCTGCGGGGCGCGCTGCGGACGATCGGCGCGGTCGCGGCGGTCGTTGCGGTCGTTGCGGGGGCCACGGTCGAAGCGGTCGTTGCGGTTCGGGCGGCCGGGCCGCGCCGGACGGTCGTTGCGGTCGTCCCGCGGGGCGCGGACCGGACGGTCGTTGCGGTCCTCACGGGGGGCGCGGACCGGACGGTCGTTGCGGTCGTCACGCGGGGCGCGGACCGGACGGTCGTTGCGGTCCTGGCGCGGGGCGCGGTCCTCACGCGGCGCGCGGTCCTGGCGCGGGGCGCGGTCGTCACGGTCCCGCCACGCAGGGCGGGCGGGAGCGGCGGAGTCCCGATGGGTCGTGGTGCGGTCGCCGGTCTGGGGCTTCGCGCCCTTCCAGGAGCCGGTGGCCTTCGCGCCCTTCCAGGAGCTCGTCGACTTGGCGCCCTTCCAGGAGCCGGTCTTCTTGGCGCCCCTGGCAGGGGCTGTGGATGTGGTGCGCGGTCCGGATCGGGGCGCGCGGGATTGCGGGGCGTGCTCAGCCACGGTGTTTCCTTCTTCTCAGGGCGTGTCGTCTTCAACGCGTCTGATTGGCCGCCAGAGGGCCAGGTGAGGAAACGTTGCTCAACGAAGTCGGCAGTGTGCCGGGTGCTGAGCATACCTACCCCGGGGCGGGGCGGGCCAAACCTCGTGACAGCGCCCAGCCTCCAGTCAGGGCGCGGCGAAGTCCTGGGTCCAGAAGTGCCGGTAGACGGAGACCGTCGAATAGGCGTACCCGATCCCGGTCTCGCTGCTGGCCGGGTTCATCAACTCGCGGCAGTGGCCAGCGGATCCCAGCCACTGGGCCAGCACATCGGCTGGCCGGGGTCGACCTGCGGCCACGTTCTCGGCCGCCCGGCGCCACGCGTACCCCGAGTCGGCGAGCCGTGCTCCCACGGAGGAGCCGCCGCGTCCCTCGTGCGAGAGCCGACCGACCTCGGCCATCCAGGAGGAATGGCCGCGGGCCGCGCCATCCAGCGCGGGATTGCGGACCAGCGCAGCAGTTGGGGCATGCCGCTCACCGCCGGGGCAGGTGTGGCCCGAGGCACGCACGGCGTTGACGAGCCCGAGCAGCTCGGCCTCCCATGCGGCGATCGTCTCCGCGGAGGGCGGCTGGTCCAGGGGCGAGGACGGGGCGATGGGCACCCGGATCCAGGCCGTGGCCCGGCGAGTCGACGTCGCCGGGCCCCTGACCCGGATGGACGTGGCCGACGCCGGCAGGGTCACCCCAGCCGCTCCGCCGCGCACCCGGACGGTCATGGACCGGCTCGATCCGCCAGCGATCAGGTACCTGATCCCAACCGATCGGGCACTGGTCCGAACCTGCACCCGCAGCCGGCCGTTGGCCAACAGGGAGGCGGTCGCCTCGAGCGCGCCCACGGCAGTCCGCGGGCCGGACCCCGGCCGCTGGGCCGCAGGCACGACCCACGAACCGGTTGTCAGCGCCGCAGGAGACGCTGGGGGGACGAGCGCCGGCTGGGCAGTCAGTGCCATGCCCAAGGCGGCGATCGCCGCCACCCGCAGTCCCCGCACCATTCCCCCTACGCCACCGTAGGTCCACGACGGTACCCACCGCGCTCGAAGGATCGCTCGCCCAGATGGTCACCCGTTCGGCGCAATCCCCGGCTGGTCGGATCCCGGGCCCGCTCCGGGGTCCTGCAGATCCGTCGGGCGCACCTGTCGAATCCGGGGCCCCTCGCGCGACACACTGGTAGCGGCACCCCCGCCGCCCCTGCGAGAGGAACACGCATGAAGTACGTCCTGATGTACACCTCGCGCCCCGAGGACGACGCCGCCCTCGACCCGGCGGATGCCCAGGCCGTGTACGGCGAGATCTTCGGTTGGTTCGAGCGCAACGCCGCGGTGATCACCGAGATGGGTGCCGAGCTGCAGGCCGTGGACACAGCCACGACCGTGCGCGGCAACGGCGGTTCGGTGGTCGTCGACGGTCCGTTCAGCGAGGCGAAGGAGGTCATCGGTGGGTTCAGCGTCATCGACGTGCCCGACCTCGATGCCGCGATCGCGCTGGCCAGGACCTGGCCGTCGCTGAAGCTGCCCGGAGTCGCTGTGGAGATCCGTCCAGTGGTCGACCACTCAGGCCACATGGCGTAGGCCGGGGTGGACACCCAGCCCGACCTCGAGCGGGCCATCCGCTCGGACGCGGGCCGGCTGGTCGCCCGGCTGGCCCGCGTGGTCGACTTCGACACCGCGGAGGACGCGGTTGCCGAGGCTGTCGCCGATGCCTGGGCCACGTGGCCGGTCGCGGGAGTGCCGCACAACCCCACGGGGTGGTTGGCCACCGCGGCCCACCGCAATGCGATCGACCGGTTGCGCTCGCGGAAGCGGGCCCAGCAGCTGGTCGACCGCCTCGGCGCCGACCCCACCTGGGCCCGGGTGCAGGTCGACGCACCCGACGAACCGCCCTGGCCGCAAGCGCCCGCTGCCACGCCTGGCGTCGAGGGACCGTCCGCGGCTGCGGGGGCGCACTCCGGGGCAGTGGGAGCTCCCCGAGCGGCAGCCCCTGTCGACGAGCGGATCCCCATGCTGTTCGCCGCGTGCCACCCGGCACTGCCCGTGGAGTCGCGACTGCCGCTGACCCTGCGGGCGGTCGTCGGCCTGACGACCGAGCAGATCGCCCGCGCGTTCCTCACCCCGACGCCGACGATCGCCCAGCGGATCAGCCGGGCGAAGCGCAAGATCGTCAGCGCCGGGATCAGCCTGCGGGTCCCCGAGGCCGAGGACCTGCCCATGCGGCTCGGCGATGTCCTCTCGGTGTGCGCGCTGATGTACAACGAGGCGTACCTGAGCTCCACCGGTCCGGCGATGGACGACCAAGCCCTCGCCGCGGATGCGATCTGGTTGGCCACGCTCATCTGCGCGACCTTCCCCCGGGAGCCCGAGGCGCTGGGCCTCCTGGCCCTCATGACGCTGCAGGACGCCCGCCGGGAGGCTCGCACGTCCGGCGGTCGACTCGTGCGCCTGCCTGACCAGGACAGGACGCTGTACCGCACCGAGGACATCACCCGGGCTGTCGGGCTGCTCGAGCGGGCGGCCGCGCTCGGTGGTGGCCGGGCGGGCCGTTTCCAGCTGCAGGCGGCGATCGCCGCGCTGCACTGCGAGGCTCCCACCTGGCAGGAGACGGACTGGCTGCAGATCGTGATCCTCTACGACATGCTCCTGCACCTGGATCCCTCGCCCGTCACGCGGCTGAACAGGGCGGTGGCCAGCGCGGAGCTCGTCGATGCCGGCCAGGCGCTGCGGGAGGTGGATGCCCTCGGTAGCCGCCTGGGCACGTACGCCCCGTGGCATGCCACACGCGCAGAGCTGCTGCGCCGGCTCGGCCGGGACGACCAGGCCCGTGCGGCCGACCGGATCGCGCTGACCTTGACCGGCAACCCCGCGGAGCAGGGGCTGCTGCGCGAACGCCTGCGCGCGGACGACCACAGGGCGCAGCCCGATCCTGCTGGCTGATCGGGCACCTGGCCGGGCACGGGCCGGGCCCGCCACTGTGTCAGGCCACGTCCACGTGGACATGGTCGAGGTGCCGGTTGACGGGGTTGTCGGGGTCCGGTCCGCGGAACCGGTACTCGCGCCATCCCTGGATCGAGCGCCGGGCGGTCCAGATCCGGTCGCGGTGGATGACCGTGCGAATGCCCAGCCGCTCGGCGTTGGCCACCGCCCAGTTCGCCAACCGCCAGCCGTCCTGCTGGACCTCGGGATCCACATGGGGGCGGAAGAAGAAGTCGATCGCCCGGCCGAGCGAGTGCTCGCCATCGGGGCTGCGGCCCGGCAGGGTCTCCTGCGGGCCGTACCCGCCGTCGGGCACATCCCCGAACTGCTCGCGCACCTCCGCGCGCAGCGCCTGGGCGCGGGGGGTCAGGCCCAGTGGCGGCTCCTTGGGCCGGTCGGTTGCAGCGACAGCGCCGATCCGGCACGACAGGGCCGGCCCCGCGCCCAGTGCGCCCGCGAGATCGTCCTCAGGAGCCGCGACCAGCGCGGAGACCTCGGACGGGGACCCCTCGAGCAGGACGACGCCGGCGGGGTCCACGACCGCACATCTCGGCTCCCACGGCAGGGCAACCCCGCAGCCGACCGTGAGGACCAGGAGTGTCCCGACCAGCGCGGCGACCAGGGCGAGGAGACGCACCCGACCACGATAGGTGAGGTTCGGGCGGGCCGCCGGGGTCCGACCCTAGGATGGCCGTCGTGCCCGAGACCGAGGACGTTGCCGCGGCCACGCCAGCCGGCCTCCTCGATCGCACCCCCGTGGTCGCGCTCCGGGTCGTGCAGTTCGCCGTCGACCTGGCGATCGTGATGCTGATCACGCTCCTCCCGACGGCACTGACCCTCCTGCTGCTGCCCCGCAACCCGGATGACACGCTCGGCCAGCTGCTGATCACGATCCCCGTCATCCTCGTCCTGCTGGTCGTGGCCGTCCTGATCAGCTGGTGGTACTGGGCGCGACTGCCCCGACGTCGCGGCGGCCAGACCCTGGCGATGCGTTGGCTCGGGCTTCGCGTGGTCTGCGTCGACGGCAGCGAGCCCAGCAGCAGCCAGCTCTCGCTGCGCTGGCTGCTGCTGGTCGTGGACGCCATGTTCCTCGGTGCGGTCGGACTCATCTCGATGCTGGTGACGACCAAGCACCAGCGAATCGGTGACGCGATGGCCGACACGGTCGTCACGCGCTCCGTCAGGTGAGACCTGCCCGTTCCAGGCGGGCCAGGCTGGCCAGGGCGAGCGCTCCGCTCAGGTGGGCCGCGAGGGTGGGCGCCCTCTCCCGTGACCACACTGGCCGATCCGCGGCCCAGGACGGGCTGATGCGGCCCCGGCCATCCCGCGCCCTCCACACCGCCTCGCCCTGGACGACGAGGTCGTGGGCGACGTCGATCAGGGTGGGGTCGGTCAGCACGAGGGTCGCCGCGTGACGAGCCAGGATCCCGCGGAACAGCTGTGGATCGGCGCCCGCTCCGTCGTGGAGCTCGTCACGCCAGACGGCCCCCGAGGCGATCGCCGTTGCCGATCCCTCGGCGACCAGAGCCACCGCCCGGCTCACCTCGGCGCACTGGGCGCGAAGCGCCGCCGAGCCCGCCCGAACCACCCTGGCGGCACGTGCGCTCAGCCGTCGGGCCTCAACCGGGTCAGCCATGCCACCGAGAACGACGTCCAGCCCGGCGACCGTCCCGACGTTGTAGGACCATAGGCGGCCCTCGGGCACCAGCACCCCGTCCTGCGGGCGGCAACCGTCCCACACGATGCCGCATGGATCCACGAGCGTGGAATGCAGCCAGTCCGCGGCTGCGCGCGCGATCCCGAGCCGCCCGGCGTCGCCATGCAGCCAGCTGATCCCCGCAAGCAGCATCGCGCCCGGCGCGGTGGCCGCCACATTGCGGAACTCGTCACCGACGCGCCAGCGGACCCCGCCCAGGCCGACGTCCCAGCCGCCCATGACGGCGTCCGCGAGGGCTGAGGGGGTCTGGACATCGATGAGGCCGAGACGGTGGGCTCGCAGCGTCGCCAGTCCCATCCACGCAACGTCGTCGTAGTAGCGGTTCGCGGTCAGGTCGCCGCGGTTGCGGTGGGCGATTCCCTCGATGAGCCGCACCGCCCGCTGCCCTGCCTGCCGGTCCCCTGCCTCGTGCGCATCGAGGAGGACCTCGAGCCCGTGGGCCTGCCACCAGTAGTGCCAGGGCCGCCACGGCATCAGCGCCCGCACTCGCCCTGGCACCGCCGCACCGACACGGAACAGACCCGTCCTGTGGTCCCAGTACTCGTCGACCAGAACGGCGTGCGACTCGCGTGCCCGCTCCTGCCACATCCTCCCTCGCTCCCGTCGGCCGACGGCTACTTGATGACGGCCACCGTCTGGGTGTTCCAGGTGACCAGTCGACCGGTGCGCGTCCAGAGCTCGCGCGTCTCGACGGTGAACCCCTCCCGGGCAGCCACGCTGCGCCCACGGTGGAACAGCGGCGCGATCCCGCCCTCGCCATCGCGCGGCAGGGTGGTCGGATCGCTGGCGTAGTCGAGGGTGAACCCGAGGGTCGCGGCGGGTCGGGGGCGGTCCAGGCGAGCCATCACCGAGACCCACCAGGCATCGGCCAGCGCGGTGACCACGCTGGCGTCGACCCGCTCCAGCGGACCACGGGGGCGCACCCAACCCATCGTCAGGTCCGTGTCGGCGCCCTGGTAGGGCAATCCGGAGATGGGACGCATCTCCAGGTGCCTGGTGAAGTCGGGGGCCAGGGGCGGCCCGACGGGCGCCTCGGGGACGGCCTCCGGACCAGCGGCCAGCTCAGCGGGCGGCGCCACGCCCAACCACCCCGGACCATCGGGCATCGAGTCCCCCCGGCGCGCCGACCCGAGGACCACGACCCCGTGGGCCAGCAGCCCCCCGTGGTCGTCGAGGCCGCGAACCGCCAGGGTGTTCGTCGCCGAGCCGCGGCGGAGCTCCTCCACCACGAGGTGCAGCCGGCCGACCAGGACGGGTGCCACCAGCTGTGCGCTCATGGTGCGCACCGTCAGCCCCGGACGCGGGTCCACCTGCTGCGCGGCGGAGACCATGGCCCCGGTCACGACACCGCCCCAGGCCCCGCGCCCCTGCTGGAGCCCGTCGGGGACGTCGAGGGTGAATCGCAGCGGGTGGTCGGTCGGCCTCGCGGCGACCAGTGCGGAGAGGTCGAAGGTGTCCATGACGCCAGCCAACCACGGACGTGCGACGGCCCGGGAGCCTCCTCGAGGTTCCCGGGCCGCCAGGGTCATCCCACGCACCGGTCGGGGGCTACCCCCGCGCCGGCACGCTCATCACCGTCGCGCGATCCGACCGGACACGAACAGCGACGCACCGCCCACGAGGGCCATGAGGCTCAGGGCCAGCAGCGGACCGAGGTCGCCACCCGTCCTGGCCAGCTCGTCCTCGCTGCCGGCCACGACGGCCTCCTCGGTCTCGTCGGGAGTCGCCTCGGCGTCCTGGTCGTCCTCGACGCCGCTGACGAGCGCCGGCGGGTTCGCGCTGCACGCCGGGGTGGCCGGCGGGTAGAGCGCAACCGTGTCCATGCTGGGGTTCACCGACACGCGCAGGATCGCTGCCGGGCGCACGCCACCGTCGGGAACCTCGATCCACGTGCCGTCAGCCAGCTGGTCCCAACCGGGCCAGTCGGTCGGCCGGCCCTGGGAGTCGACCTTCGCGCCCTTCCAGAGCAGCTCACCGGTGGCGAGCTTCCCGTCGACGAGCGGGTATGTGTCGACGTAGGGCAGGTTCGTCGCCGGGTCGAAGGCCGCGACAGGCTTGCCGCCGACGAGGATCAGCTTGCCGTTGCTGTCGGCCTGCAGCCACTCGACCGTCACCGTGTAGGGCTGGTTGGTGGCGGGATCCAGGGCGGGCAGGTTCTGCGACTCGACGTTCACCGCGTAGAAGGGCGTGTCAGCCCGGCAGGTGTCGGACACCGAGACCTTGATCGCCTTCACCGGGTGCACCGTCTGGTCGGACTGCCCCAGCCAGGTGACCCTGTTGACCAGGGTCTGCGTCCCGAAGCCGGCCTCGACCGTCACCTTGTAGGTGAAGGTCCGGCTGGCACTGGGTGCCAGCGACACGTCGGACCACGTGACGGTCGTGCCGTCGGCGTTGGCCTTCCCGGCGTCCGAGATCGAGCCGCTGACCAGCGACACGCCGGCCGGCAGGGTGTCCACGACGTCGCCGCTGGCGGTGTCGACGCTGGAGACGTTGTCGACCTTCACCGAGTACGTGATCTGCTCGCCGGCCTCGACGGCCGTGCCCTCCGCCACGACGGCGGACTTGTCGATCCGCTGGCCGTCGGGCTCGTTGGTGAACGTGCAGGTCCACTCCGCCCCGTTGAACAGCAGGACGTCGGCCGTGGTGCTGGCCGCCCCACCCCGGTTCTCGCCCGCGGGGAGCGGGCGATCCTCAGCGGGGTTGTCCTGGACGCAGACCGGCGTGCCGAGCATGTGCCACCCGGCCTTCGCGGCCTCCGCGACGGACACCTGCAGGCCGTTGCCCTCAGCCGGGACGGTGTAGGTCAGCGCGCTGGTGGTGCCGGCCGGGACCGTGACCTGCTGGTCTCCGGTGACGGTGGTGGCGGTGAAGTCGAACGGGGTCGACTGCTGCGCCTGGCTGGCACCGACGACGACCTTGCGGATGTTCAGCGTGGCCGTGTTCTCGATGCAGTCCGACTCGACGACGATCGGAGTGCCGGCGTTCACCACGATCTGGTGGCGTCCGGTGTCCTCGCCGAAGGTGTAGGTGCGGCTCTGCGTGGTGTTGGCCCCGACCACGACCCTCTCCGCCTGGCCGCCGTCGACCTCGACGTCGAACGTGGCGTCTACCGCGAACTGGCCCGCGAGCGGGGTGACGGCGTTGGTGAAGGTGACCACGGCCTGGCCGCAGGTCACGACCGGCGCGTAGGCCGGGTTGCTGACCTGGCAGTCGGTGGTGACGTCCTTGGTGACCGTGGTCATGTCCGGGGCAGTCACGGTCACGTTCCTGGTGCCCGAACCCTCAGGGAAGGTCGAACTCCACCGTCCCGGACGTGCCCGCGGCGACCACGACCTGCTGGGTCGCCTGACCCTCGACCGCCACTGTGAAGGTGACCGGAGCTCCGGTCTGGTCGCCCGTGGTCACCGCTGCGTTCGTCAGGCTGACCGTGCCCGTCGCACCGCCCTCCGCGACGCACGCCGCGCTGATCGAGGCCTGCGGCGCCGCGGGAACGAAGCAGTCGACGGTGACCTCCTTGCTGACCGGCGTCATGCCGTCCGCGCTGACGGAGACGGTCCTGGTGCCGGTGCCCTCCGGGAAGCCGAACACCACGATCGTGGACTTCCCCGCGGCGACCTCGACCTGCTCGTCGGCACGGCCCGCGACCTTCACCGTGAATGTCACCGGGGCACTGGACTGCCCTGCCTGTGGGGTGGCCCCGTTGGTCAGGGTGACTGTGCCCTGCGCCCCGCCCGTCGCGACGCACCTGGATTCGATGATCGCCGTGGGGACGGCTGGGACGACGCAGTCGGTCTCCACCGTGTAGGTCGTGGCCGAGCCGCCCTGCGGCGTGACGACGACCTTGTGGCTGCCTGAGTCCTCCGCGAATGACTTCGACCAGGTGGCTGAGCCGCCGGCCGGAACCTCGATGGTCTCAGGGGCGTCACTGTCGACCTTGACCGTGAACACTGCCTTGACCTTGGTGTCAGTCGGCCCAGCAGGGATGTCCTTGTTCGTGAAGGCGACGGAGATGGAGCCGCACTTCTGGTCGACGGTGTACTTCGGGTTGTTGACCTCTGACCCGCAGGCGGGGCCGTGGGAGACGTTGAACTGGCCGGTCCAGGCTCCGAGGATCCGCGCGGTGGCGGTCTGCAGATCCTTGTTCAGGTTGGCCGTCGTCCGGTAGTGGGCTGTTCCCCCTGTCACCTTGTCCAGCGGGACAGTTGACGTCGGCCCACCGACCCACGTGACCTGGATCGACGCGGGCGCCTGGGCCTCAGTTGTCTGAGTGATCACGAAGTGCCACTCGGTGTTGTCCGTGTCGTGACCGCAGATCGTGGCCGGCTTGACCGTGATGTCCTGACCGCAGCCCCCCGCAGGCAGTTGCACACCGGCGTAGTAGGTGGAGTTGTCGTTGGGTCCCACGGTTCGGGTCTTCCCGTTGGTCCAGACGCCATTGATGGTGACGTCCGCGCGGGTGGCGGTGGCGGGTATGCCCGTCTGCCGGAACGTCACGGTGGCACCGGCGGCCACGTTCGACTGCGACGCGGTCGGGGCTGGCCCCTGCGGCCACGCGGTCTGGGTGACTTCCCACGGGTTCGCTCCCGTGTCCTTCACGATCGCCGAGCCATCCGGCGTCGACGACGACACCCAGGCGTACTCCTCGATGGCCTCGCTGTTGCGGAACTGCCACGTGACGCTGTAGGTCCCATCGGCCTCGCAGACGGCCGTTCCGGACACAGTGTTGTGGTGCGCAGAGGCCGGTGCAGCCCCTGCCATGATTCCCAGCGATGCGAGCAGCATGCTCAGGACGAGCGCGAAGAAACGGCGCATGAGTGGTGTGATCCCTCCCTGCCGGTGAAGTCGTTCCTCACCGGCGGCGCAAACCCCATGGGATCGTGTGTTTCCGATTCCGACCATGGGGTGCGACTGGGGGCCAGTCTAGGTGATAGGTCTGACTGGTCCTAATTGCCTGAACTGCTCCGAGCCGGGGCTCGGGTCGAGCAGTCAGGAGCCGGGATCCGGCTGTGGGCCGCCGATCCGGATCTGGACGGCAAGCACGCGGTCGGGGATCACCGCCAGCATCTTGGCGTCGGGGGTGCCCACGCCGAGGTGCGCGCCGATGGGCAGGTCCGCCAGCCTGCGATCCAGGGACTTCAGGGCCGCGTTCAGAAGCGGGCGGTCTCCCCCGGTCACGAGGAACGCCAGGTCGGCGCGGGGGCCGAGGATCCGGTCGGCGGTCTCCGCGGCGGCACCCACGATCTCATCGGCCTGGTTGTCCCGACGGCGGGCGTAGCGCTGCTGGGACCAGCCACCGGCAGCCGTGCGGCCGTGGATGTGCCGGGTGCCGATCTTCTTCTCCGACAGGGTCGAGCCCTCGAACGCTGCCACTGCGTAGCCGGCCCGGCGCAGCAGCAGCACTCCGAAGGCCGGCTCCAGCCCGGCCAGCGCCTCAGGATCGAAGGGCTCCAGCCCGTCGGGCTCCAGCCAGGCCGGCACCACGACCTGGGCGCGGGCTGCATCGGGCGCCACAAGGTTCCAGCCCACTGGCTCGGCCGACCGGGTGGCGGACCAATCGCCGTGCCGGGCGGCGAACCCCTCGAGCCAACCGGGCAGCCGACGAAGCGGGACCCCGACGACGTGCTCCTGGTCAGGCATGCCCCAGTGTCCCACCTGAGTGCGGCCGCAGCCGACCAGCGCGTTCGAGATCGGCGATGAGGCCCTCGACGAGGAGCTCGACCACCGAGTCCCGCGGTACCGGCGACGTCGTGGCAGCCAGGGCGACCTCCTCCAACGAGCCCAGCCAGCCGCGCACCGCCAGCTGGGTGATGTCGTCGCGGGCCGGCCACTCGGCGGCATCCAGCCACCGGATCACGTGGTTGGTGCGCACCTCGTCGAGGACGGCCAGGACCTTCGGGTCCCCCCCGGAGGCCCCGCGCACGAGGGCCACGTACACCCCACGCTTGCGGGCGACGAACCGCAGGAACGCACGCACCATGTCGCGCAGCCGGGTGTCGACGTCGGTTCCCGGATCCCGGGGAACCGCCTCCATCAACCGATCGCCGGCGCTGGACACGACCGCGGCGAAGTAGTCGCCCTTCGAGGGGAAGTAGTGGAAGACCAGGGTCCGGGAGACCCCGGCCGCCGCGGCCACCTCGTCCATGGCCAGCTCCTGGATCGACCGGGTCGCCAGCAGGTCCAGGCCGATGTCGACCAGCTGCTGGCGCCGGTCCTGGGCCGACATGCGCGGTGGCCCCGGGACGGCCCCCATCGGGGCTGCTCCGGGGCCACCGCTGCGACTCACTTGTAGCTGCCGCCAGCCTCGGCCAGCGCCACGACGGACGCCGGCGGGGCGAACCGCTCGCCGTACTTCGCGGCCAGCTCGTTGGCCCGCGCCACGAAGGCCTTCGGGCCGACACCGTCGTAGGTGTTCACGAACTGCAGCACGCCACCGGTCCAGGCCGGGAAGCCGATGCCGAAGATCGAGCCGATGTTCGCGTCCGGCACGGTGCGCAGCACGTTCTCGTCGAGGCACTTGATGCTCTCGATCACCTCGATGAACAGCATCCGGTCCTGCAGGTCCTTCAGCGGGAGGTCGAGGTTGTCCCCGCCGAAGGAGCTCCTTCAGGCCGCTCCACAGGCCGAGCTTCTTGCCCTCGGCGTACTCGTAGAAGCCCGCGCCCGCGGCCCGGCCGCCGCGCTCGTGCTCGGTGACCATCTTCTCGATGACCGCGTAGCCCGGGTGCGCGACCCACTCGACACCCTCGGGGCCGCGGCCGCCGCGGCCGAGCCTCCTTCTTGATCTTCAGGCCGAGCGTCAGGCTCACCTCGTCGGTCAGCGCCAGCGGGCCGACCGGGTAGCCGGCCTGCAGGGCTGCCTGCTCGACACTGTTCGCCGGGAACGCCCTCGCCCACCAGCGACGCAGCCTCGGCCACGACCGTGCCGATGACACGGCTGGTGAAGAAGCCGCGGCTGTCGTTGACCACGATCGGCAGCTTGCGGATCTGCACCGCGACGTCGATGGCCTTGGCCAGCGCCTCGTCGGAGGTCTGCTTGCCGACCACGATCTCCAGCAGCTTCATCTTGTCGACTGGCGAGAAGAAGTGCAGGCCGATGAAGTCCTCCGGCCGGTCCACGCCCTCGGAGAGCCCGGTGACGGGCAGCGACGAGGTGTTGGATCCCAGGAGAGCGTCCTCGGTCAGCAGCGGCACCACCTCGGCGTACACCGACTTCTTCAGGGCCGGGTCCTCGAACACCGCCTCGATCATGAGGTCAGCACCCTTCGCATCGGCCATGTTCTCGGTCGGGAGGATCCGGGCGAGGATCTCGTCGCGGCCCTCGGCAGTCATCTTGCCGCGGGCCACGGCCTTGTCGAGGATGCCCTGCGAGTAGGCCTTGCCCTTCTCGGCGGCCGCGAGGGTCATGTCCTTGAGGACGACCTCCATGCCGGACCGGGCGCACTCGTAGGCGATGCCCGCGCCCATCATCCCGGCGCCGAGGACGACCACCTTCTGCGCGGTGTACTTCGGGACGTCCTTCGGCCGGTCACCGCCCTTGCTGATGTGCTGCAGGTCGAAGAAGAACGCCTGGGTCATGTTCTTGCTGACCGGGCCGATCGCGAGGTTCACGAAGTACTGCGTCTCGATGGTCTCCGCGGTCGCGAAGTCGACCTGGGCACCCTCCACGGCGGCAGCCATGATGTGGTGCGGTGCGGGCATCGGCGCGCCCTTGAGCGTCTTGCGCAGGTTGGCCGGGAACGCCGGCAGGTTCGCCGCGAACGCCGGGGTCATCGGCGTGCCGCCGGGGATCTTGTAGCCCTTGACATCCCACGGCTGGACGGCGTCGAGGTTCGACAGCGCCCACGTCTTGGCCGCGTGCATCATCTCCTCGGGGGTGCTGACGAGCTCGTCGACCACCCCGGCAGCCAGTGCGTCCTTGGGCTTGCGCTGCTGGCCCTGGAGGAGGTGGTTCATGAGCGCGGTCTGGATGCCGAACATCCGGACCGTGCGCACGACGCCGCCGCCGCCCGGGAGCAGGCCGAGGGTGACCTCGGGCAGGCCGATCATCGAGCCCTTGGCGTCGAGGGCGACGCGGTGGTGGCAGGCCAGGGCGATCTCCAGGCCCCCGCCGAGGGCAGCGCCATTGATCGCGGCCACGACCGGGCGGCCGAGGGTCTCCAATCGGCGGAAGAGCTCCTTGAGCTTGCTGGCCTCGGCGGTCCACATCGCGGCGTCCTCGGGCGTGGTGTCCATGACCCGCGTGAGGTCGAAGCCGGCGAAGAAGGTCTTCTTCCCCGACGTCAGGACGACACCGTTGACCTTGTCCTTCTCCGCCTCCAGCCGATCCAGGGTGGCCTGCAGCGAGGTCACGAAGATCTCGTTCATCGTGTTCACGGGGGCCGTCGGGTCGTCCATCGTCAGGGTGACGATGCCGGCCTCGTCGGACTCCCAGCCGAACATGTTGATGTCAGTCATGTGTTGATGCCTTCCTTGTCCGGTCGGGGTCTCAGAGCCGCTCGATGATGGTTGCCACGCCCATGCCCCCGCCGATGCACAGCGAGATCAAGCCGTACTTGCCGCCGGTCCGCTCGAGCTCGTCGAGGCAGGTGGCGGTGATGATGGCGCCGGTCGCGCCCAGGGGGTGACCCATGGCGATGGCACCGCCGTTGATGTTGACCTTGTCCGGGTCGACGTCGAGGTCCCGCATCCACTTGAGCACGACGGCGGCGAAGGCCTCGTTGAGCTCGAACACGTCGATGTCGTCGATGCGCAGGCCCGCGGTCTTCAGCACCTTCTCGGTGGCCGGGGTCGGCCCGGTGAGCATGATCGTGGGCTCGGAGCCGACGACCGCCGAGGCGACGACGCGCCCGCGCGGGGTCATGCCCGACTCCCGACCGACGCGCTCGTTGCCGATGAGGACCATCGCGGCACCGTCGACGATGCCCGAGGAGTTGCCGCCGGTGTGGACGTGGTTGATCCCCTCGACCCAGTGGTACTTCTGCAGCGCCACGGCGTCGAAGCCGCCCATCTCGCCCATCCCGGCGAACGAGGGCTTGAGCTTGCCGAGCATCTCGGCCGTTGTTCCCGGGCGCATGTGCTCGTCATGGTCGAGCAGCACGATGCCGTTGCGATCCTTCACCGGGATGACCGACTTCGCGTAGCGCCCATCCGCCCACGCCGCTGCCGCACGCTCCTGCGAGCGGACGGCGTACGCGTCGACGTCGTCACGGGTGAACCCCTCGATCGTGGCGATCAGGTCCGCGCTGATGCCCTGGGGCACGAAGTAGCTGTCGTAGGCGGTCTCGGGATCCATGGCCCAGGCGCCGCCGTCCATGCCCATGGGCACGCGGCTCATGCACTCGACCCCACCGGCGATGGCCATCGACTCCCAGCCGGAGCGGATCTTGGCCGCGGTCAGGTTGACGGCCTCGAGGGCCGATGCGCAGAACCTGTTGATGGTGGTACCCGCCCCGGCGGCGTCGGGCAGGCCCGACGCGATGGCGGCGGTACGGGCGATGTTCGCCCCCTGGTCACCGACCGGGGTCACGCACCCGACGACGATGTCCTCGACCAGCAGCGGGTCGAGGCCCGGGTTGCGGTCCAGGATCTCGTGGATGAGGTCGGTCAGCAACGTGACCGGCTTGACCCCGTGCAGGGCACCGTTCTTGGCCTTGCCGCGCGGGGTACGGATCGCCTCGTAGATGTACGCCTCGGAAATCACGCCTGCATCTCTCCTGCCTGCTGTCGTGGTGATGCTCAATTCCGATCGCCCACAGGATCGCGGGTTCGGCTTGTTGAGCAAGTGTCAACAGCCTACTACTGGCCAGTAACTTGTTGTCAAGGGGGGGTCCTGATCTGCCGATGACAGACCCTGGCGGGTGTAACCCGGGGGCCGCTGGACGCTCCCGGCGCGTCGAACCCGGCCTCCGAGGAGTGGTACCCGATGGCCCGACCGATCCCCGCTCGCGCTGCCGTCTGCGCCCTGGGCCTGCTGCTGGTGGGAGTGCCGCTGCCCGCCGCGCCCGCCGCGGCGGTGTCGGCCCCGATGGTGACGTTCATCACCGGCGGGGTCCGCGTCGATTGGGCCGGTGAGCCGGGGCGGGACTACGCCGTGTCCGTCGAGGAGGACGCGGCCGGTGGTGGTGTGGGCGAGATCTTCCACTGCTACACGTGGGCCCCGATGCCCCCGGTGTGTGCGGTCACCGGGCTGTTGCCGCGCACCGTCTACACGGTGTCGGTGACCGACTACGACACTGGCGACTACTCGACCACGTGGGTCCGCACCCCGGGCGCGCCGTCCGCGCCGTCCGGGTTGTCCGCGATGGTCGTCGGGGAGGACGGCGCCAACCGGGTGGTGGAGTTCGGGTGGCCTGCCGCCGGCGACGGTGGCACGCCTGTCACCGGGTACCGGTTCACGGTTGACGGGGCGGCGTACACGGACACCGCGTTGACCCGGCGGTTGCCACTGTCGCCCGGTCGGCACACCGCGACGGTGGAGGCGATCACCGCGTGGGGGACGTCCCCGGCGCGTTCGTTGACGTTCACGGTGCCCGGTGTGCCGGCGTTGAACCCGACCGTGTCCGACGCGCGCGGGACCCGCCCGACGGTGAACTGGTCGGCGTACGACGTCGGCGGCGCCACCTACGACGTGACGGTCGTCTCCGGCCCGCGGGGGACGGTCGCCACCTGCCCACCGACGACCGCGCTGTCCTGCACGTTGCCTCGCCTTGCTGATGACACGTACACAGTGACGGTGCACGCGGGCGGGGCATATGGGGTGGCGGGGACCACCGCGTCGACAACGATCACCGTCGCCCGGACAGCCCCCAGCGCGCCGACGGCGGTGACCGCAACGCGAACCGGTCCGGCGTCCCGGGACGGCGGACCGGTGACCGTCACGTGGCAGCCGCCCGCCGACGATGGTGGTGACCCGATCCTCGGCTACCGGGTGGTGTTCTCCCACCCGGGCAACAGGATCGAGTTCAACACGCCCGCCGGGGAACGGACCGTCCCCGAGGTCATACTGCTCGCCGGTCTGGTCACCGTGACGGTGAGCGCCCGCAACGCCCTCGGGTACTCACCGGAGGCAACTGACACCGTGACCGTCCCGATTGCCCCGGACTCACCGAGCAGCAGTCGTTCGTACCCGTCCGGCGACGGTGAGGTCACCGTCGAATGGATCGCGCCGAGCACCGGCCCGACCCCGGAGGAGTACCGGGTGGACGTGACCGACACGAGCATCCCCGGCGGGGCGGTGGGCTGGGTGATCCGCCCGGGGTCGACCCGGTCGTTCACGGCACCCGGGTTGACCGTGGGGCACGTGTACGAGTTCGCTGTCACGTCGTTGACCGCCGGGGCGGAAAGCACCCCGGTGATGACCCGCACGACCGTGGAAGGGCGCCCTGGTGCGCCGCAGGACCTGTCAACTTCGTTCGGAACGCGAACACGCGGAGCAACCACCGTCCCGCTCACGGTCACATGGGGGGCACCTGCCGACACGGACGTGCACACACCGGTCCTCCACTACACAGTGGTCATCGGCTCGACTGTGCACACCGTTGACGCGGGAACTCCCACCTTCACGGTCGATGTTCCCGTCGGTGGGGCGATTCCGATCTGGGTCGCGGCACAGAACAGGTGGGGCGAGGGCGCACGGGCCTACGCCACAGTCGTCTCACCTGACCTGCTCCCGGTCGAGGTTCCCAGCGCCCCGCGCGCCATCATCGTGACCCGCACCGGGGACAGGATCACCATCCGATGGTCCTCACCGGCCGATGACGGCGGCGACAGCGACCTCACCTACCTCGCGATCGCGTCCGCTAACGGGGGGCTGGGCGAGCCGTGCCCAGTTCCGGATGGTGCCCTCACCTGCACCATGGTGCTGCCCCGCGGCGCGGACTACCGCGTTGAGGTGTTCGCGTCGAACTCCGCCGGGAACAGCCGCCCGGGGATCGCCGACGTGACCATCCCCGACGTGCCCGCCGCCCCCACCGGGGTGGACGCGACCGTGACCGGCTCCGGCCAGGTCACCCTGACGTGGGCGGACCCGACCGACGACGGTGGCGCCCCGATCACCGGGTACCGGGTCACCGTCGGCAGCAGCGCCCCGATCGACCTGCCCGCCAGCGCGACCCAGCACACCCTCAGCGGGCTGCCCCCCGGACCGGCCACCTTCACGGTCGCCGCAGTCAACGAGATGGGCGACGGGGCACCTGCGGGCATCACCGCGAGAGTTCCCGGCGCCCCGGGCGCCCCGACCGGGTTGGCCGCGCAACGGCTCCTCGGTGGGCTGCACCTGACATGGGACGCCCCCACCGACGACGGCGGCAGCCCGATCACCGGGTACCGGCTCACCGTGGGCAGCACCGCCCCGATCGACCTGCCCGCCGGGCGGACCGAGCACACGATCACCGGGCTGGACCGGTCCCGGGACTACCCGATCGACGTTGCCACCCTGACCGCGTTCGAGCAGTCCGCCGCGGTGACCGCAACGGCGACGACCGGCGGTGGCCCTGCCTCCCCCCTCGGGGTGACGACCACCGCGGCCGGACCCGGCGCAGTCACCGTGTCGTGGCAGCCCCCCGCCGATGACGGCGGCACCCCGATCGTCGGGTACACCATCACCGGCCCCGGCGGGCTGGTCGTCGACGTTCCCGCGGACAGCCACAGCGTCACCCTGACCGGCTTGACCCCCGGGCTGGCCTCCCTGGCCGTGGCCACCCGGACCGGCTGGGCGACCAGCTCGGCCACCGTGGTCATGACCGGCGTTCCCAGCCCGGTGTCCAGCACCCCGGTCACCAGCACCCCGGTCCCCGCGGGCCAGGTCACCACCACGCCGCAGGCGGGCCCCAGCCGGATCACTGCGACCGCGACCGGATCCCGGGCGGTGACCGTGACGGTCACCCCGCGCGCGCCGGACACCCGGTACACCGTGCGGCTGCAACGCAGGACCGGCGCCCGGTGGGCCACCGTTCGCACCGGGCACACCCGCGAGCGCACCCGGGTGATCACGTTCCCCGGGCTGCCCGCCGGGCGCTACCGGGCGGTGCTGCCCGGCCAGCCCGATCGCGCGCGCGCGATCAGCGGCAGCGTCCTGGTGACCACAGCCCGGATCACCGTCTCCCCCATCAGGGCTGGTGCCGCCACGGTCGCCTACCGGATGCCCGTGGGCATCAGCACCCCGGGGCTGCGCCTGACGGTCCACCGGCGCGGGGACGGCACCGGCTCGTGGCGCCTGGTCGGCAGGTTCCCGCTGTGGCCGCATTCCCGGGGCACCACCGGCAACACGGTCGCGCTGACCGACCCCGGCTGGTACCGGGTCACCCTGACCACCGCATCCGGCGTCCCGGTCACCAGCCCCGGCACCTCGTTCCGGGTCCGGTGACCGCCGTCCGGTCACCAGGAGGGTCCCCCGTGCCGGCCGAGGGCCGGACCGGTCCCGGCCGGGAGCCTGAACGCCCGCCGACAGCCCCGGTACGCATCCGGTGGCGGGCCGTGACCCCCGGCGCTACCCTCCCGGGATGCGCTGGCCCCGAGGACCTCGTCGGCACGAGATGTCGCGGCGCGCGGTGCTGGCCTGCGCCCTGGCGGCTGCGGTGCTGGTGACCGCCAGCACGCCTCCCGCGGTGGCGCGCACCGATCCGGGGTCCGGAGGCGGGTGGAGCCCGCTCATCGATTCGCTGCCCGATGCGCACTGGGACCCGTGCCGCATCCACACCTACATGGTGATGCTCAACGGGACCAGCCCGAAGGAGCTCGCGGCGGTCCGCCGGGGGTTCGACGACGTCTCCGCGGCTTCGAGGTCGATCACGTGGGCGTACCAGGGCACCATCTCCGGGCAGGCCGCCACGCCCCCCGCCCGCAACTTCGCGGACCCGGGCGAGCCGGACGTGATCGTGTTCATGTCGAGGGCGAGGAAGGGGCGCACCCTCGGGTACGGCGGGGCGAGCGCGTCCAGCGGGAACCGCCAGTTCCGCTACGGGGAGGTCATCATCTACCCGCGGGGCCGGGCCCACACCGGGGCCAAGGAACGATCCCTGTACCAGCACGAGGTCGGGCACGTCATGGGCTTGGGGCACACCGGCGACCACGGCGACGTCATGTTCAAGCTGGACCTCGGCAGGACCGGGACACGCGGGTGGACGACCGGGCTGCAGACCCTGAGCATGACCTGTCAGGACACGCAACCCGATTGACCGGCCGGCACAGCCACGGCGCGGGCACCGTTCGGGCCCCGGACGCCACGCGCCGGGCAGTCGCTGCGGACTAGCCTTGAGCCCAGGACCTGCGGAAGGGAC
The DNA here is from genome assembly GCA_963774745.1 of uncultured Actinomycetes bacterium. Classification (GTDB taxonomy): domain Bacteria; phylum Actinomycetota; class Actinomycetes; order S36-B12; family CAIYMF01; genus Prado023. Next base: position 244,017 of record CAVZGE010000011.1, read on the forward strand.
GCACGATGGGCCGGCTCAGCGTCATCTCGGACATGGACGGGGTCATCTACCGGGGTAAGGAGCTCATCCCGGGGGCCCAGGACTTCGTGGCCCACATGCGGGACAACCACATCCCGTTCCTGTTCCTGACCAACAACTCCGAGCAGACGCCCCTGGACCTCAAGCGCAAGCTCGACGGGATGGGGATCCACGGCCTGACGGAGGCCAACTTCATCACCGCGGGCATCGCCACCGCACAGTTCCTGCACGCCCAGCGCCCGCACTCGACCGCCTACGTGGTCGGCGGCAGCGGCCTGGCCGCCGAGCTCTACAAGGTCGGGTACTCGATCACCGAGAGCCACCCGGAGTACGTCGTGGTCGGCAAGACGGCCAACTTCAACTTCGCCACCATGCGCAAGGCCGCGCAACTCATCGACGCCGGGGCCAAGTTCATCGGCACGAACCCGGACCTGATCGATCCCGTGGAGGGGGGCACCGAGCCCGCCGCCGGGGTGATCCTGGCCGCGATCGAGGCCGCGACCGGCAAGAAGCCCTACATCGTGGGCAAGCCCAATTCGCTGATGATGATCTACGCCCGGCAGATGCTCGGCGCGCACGCCGAGGACTGCGTGATGGTCGGCGACCGCATGGACACCGACATCGTCGGCGGGCTCGAGGCCGGGATGCGCACCGCCCTGGTGCTGTCGGGGGTGTCGAGGCCGGAGACCATCGAGGCGTTCCCCTACCGCCCGGACTTCGTGTTCGACTCGGTGGGCTCGATCGACTGGGACGCCCTGCAGGCCGGGCTCGCCGATCCCGACGAGGGCGCACCGTGACCACCGCCATCCAGATCCCGACGCTGCTGCGGATCAAGCCCAACACGCTCTACAAGCTCGGCAAGTACCTGCGCCGCAACGACTTCAACCGGATCGCCCTGTTCTACGGCGAGGGGATGGAGGCGATGCTCGGCCAGACCGTGGAGATCTCCCTGGACAGCTCGGAGATCAAGGCCCGGCACACCGAGACGGTCACCACAAACGACATCGAGGCCGTGGTCACCAGCGCGTTCGCGATGCCGCGCACGACGGATGCGATCGTCGCCGTCGGGGGCGGGATGGCCATCGACTACGCCAAGTACGCGGGCTTCCTGGCCAGCAAGCCGGTGATCGCCGTGCCCACGGCGCTGTCCAACGACGGGTTCTGCTCCCCCGGCGCGAGCCTGCGGGTGGCCGGCAAGCGGGTCAGCGCCCCGGCCAACCTGCCGTTCGGCGTCGTCCTGGACACCGCGGTGATCGCCAGGTCGCCGCAGCGCTTCACCCACTCCGGGGTCGGCGACATGCTCAGCAAGTACTCCGCCGTGCACGACTGGAAGCTCGCGTACTGGGAGACCGGCGAACAGGTCAACGACTTCGCCGTGCTGATCGCGCTGCAGAGCGTGGAGAACTTCGTCAACTACCCGAACAAGTCGATCGGCGACCTGGACTTCATCAAGCTGATGGCCGGGGCGCTGGTGATGAGCGGGGTGGCCATGGAGGTCTCGGGCTCCTCGCGCCCCGCCTCGGGCAGCGAGCACCTGATCTCGCACGCCTACGAGAAGGTCGCCGAGCACCCCAGCATGCACGGCCTGCAGGTGGGGCTTGCCTCGATCGCCACGATGTGGCTCCAGGAGCACCCGCGCCTCGAGGACGTCATGTCGGTCCTGGCCGAGACCGGCTTCATGCACTACGTGAAGGAGCACCCGCTGGACCGGGCGGCGTTCGTCGAGGCGATCCGGCTGGCCCCGACGATCAAGGACCAGTACTACACGATCCTGAGCCCGAAGGGGAACGTCGACAGGCTCGCGGAGTTCGTCACCGACAGCCCGGTCTGGGACGGCCTGCTGGTCTGACACCGCGCAGGACCGGCGCGGCTCGGGTCGATCCCGCTGCCGGGGTCGCCGATCGTCATTACGCTGGACCCCGTGCCGTCACTTGCCTCCGCCGCCGTCCGCCTCGCCGAGTCGTCCGGGGACGGCCCATCGCTGGGCATCCCGTGGGAGGTCTGGGCGCTGACGCTGGGCGTCATCGTGGCGCTGTTCACCTTCGACCTGGTGATCAGCGGGCGCAACCCGCACGCCGTCGGGTTCAAGGAGGCCGCCGGGTGGTCGGTGTTCTACATCTCGGTGGCGATCGTCTTCGGCCTGGTTTTCGGGGCGTGGGCGGGATCCCCCTACGGCGCTGAGTACTTCGCCGGGTACATCGTCGAGAAGACCCTGTCCATCGACAACCTGTTCGTCTTCGTGATCATCATGTCGGCCTTCGCCGTCCCCGCCGAGCACCGGCACAAGCTGCTCACCCTGGGCATCGCCCTGGCCCTGGTGCTGCGGGCGATCTTCATCGCGATCGGCGCGACCCTGCTGGCCTACTTCTCGTTCATGTTCCTGATCTTCGGCGCGATCCTGATCTACACCGGGATCAAGCTCTACCAGCACCGCGACGAGGATCCCGACATCGAGGACAACGCCCTCGTGCGCGCGACGAAGAAGCGGATCCCGGTCACCGAGGACTACCGCGAGGGGCACTTCTTCGTCCGCGAGGAGGGCATCCGCAAGGCCACGCCGCTGTTCATCGCGTTCGTCGCGATCGCCTCCACCGACATCCTCTTCGCCCTGGACTCGATCCCCGCCGTCTACGGCGTGACCGACGAGCCGTTCATCGTGTTCGCCGCCAATGCCTTCGCCCTGCTGGGCCTGCGCGCGCTGTTCTTCCTCGTCGACGGCCTGCTCGATCGCCTGATCTACCTGTCGTCCGGCCTGGCGTTCATCCTGGTCTTCATCGGGTTCAAGCTGGTGCTGCACTGGGCGCACGGGATCTGGCCCGAGGTTCCCGAGATGACGATCACCTTCTCGCTGGCGGTCATCGTGGTTGTCCTGGCCGTCACCACGATCGCCAGCCTGGTGGCCGTCCGCCGCGACCCGTCGAAGCGGGCGCACGCCGGCTCCTTCACCGACAACGTCGACAAGGACGGCCCCGGGATCTGACGCAGCGACGGCCCTCCCCCACGTGATCCGCTTTCGCGCGGACCGATCCGTGGTTGGTCCGCCTATCGGAGCACCGATGCGCCGAGAAGCGGACGAAGTGCGGCGGACGGACGGCGGGGGCGGGCGGGGCCTCAGGCGAGCAGGGATTGGCCGAGGTACTCGCCCGGTTGGGTGCCTCGGGGGACCGCGAACAGCGCCGAGCCGATGGGCGTGGTCCAGATGTTCAGGACATCGGAGGTGGCCAGGCGCTCCTGGATGGGCACGAACTGCGTGACCGGATCGGCCTGGTACGCGACGAAGATGAGTCCGGCGTCGGCCGTGCCGTCGGCAGCGATCCCGTCGTCGTAGTTGTACGGCCGACGCAGGATCCGCTCGGCCGGGGCCTGGGCGTGGGCTAGGCGCATGTGGGCGGTCGGTGGGATCACGAGGAACCCGTCGTCGTCGACGGCCTCGTAGTCCGGTGCGGTGAACTCGGTGCCACCGGTCAGGGGTGCCCCGTCGGACAGCCGCCGGCCGATGGAGTCCTCCTTGGTCATGACGTCCAGGCCGCCCCAGACCCGAAGGTCCATCGCGACCCGCCGCACCACGATGGACGAGCCGCCCTCGAGCCAGGTCGGCGTGCCGGAACCGGCGCCCAGCCACACCACATCGGCGAAGTCCCCAGTCCCCGGCGTGGGGTTCACCGTGCCGTCCACCTGGCCGAACAGGTTGCGCCCGGTGATCCCCGCCGGCGCGGTGTTCGCCGGTCGGTGGAACCCGGACTGGGCCCAGCGCACGGTCGCGAACGGGCCGGCATCGTTGAGCAGCACGCGCGTCGCGTGCGACACGGTGACGGGATCCTCGGCCGCGACCTGGAGCAGGAGGTCACCGCCGGACCAGCGGTCCTGGAGCTTGTCGATCGAGAAGGATGGCAGGCCCGCCGCCAGCCAGGCCGGTGCCTGGTCGGTCAACCCGGCCGCCTCCAGCAGGCCCATCCCGAAGCCCACCGTGACCGTCAGCCGGGCAGGCACGACCGCGAGCTCCGGCTGGGGATCGGCCAGGGCGGGACGGCCCTCGGACAGTCGCTCGACGTCGTCGGTGAGCAGGCGCATCAACCGGACGAGCGCCTCACGGTCGACGTCGTCCTTCAGGTCCAGCGCGAGGAAGGCGGCGTTGGCCTGCAGGGGCGTCTCGACGCCCGCCTGGTGGATCCCGTGGAACGGCTCGATCGTGCTGCCCGGGACCGGCACGGTGCCCACCTCGGAGGCAGCGCTCCCGGAGTCACCGCCCGCGGGATCCCCCTCGGACGCGACCGCGTACCCGGCAGCAGCCCCGACCGCCAGCCCGCCGACCCCGATGCCCAGCGCGCCGAGCAGCCCCCGACGGGTCACCCCGGCCGGGGGCGGTGCGGACTGCTGGTCGGGGACCATCCGCGTCGGTCAGCTCTCCGACGGGCTGGGCGACATGGACTCCATCGAGCCCTCGGCGGGCACGTACGACTCAGCGCCACCCTCGAACGGCTTGGCCACGCTGGTCCACGTCAGCGAGCCGCCGGCGTCGCACACGACCGTGATCTCGACCTCGTCGCCGGCCTCGATCGGGGCGGGCAGCTTCATCATCATCAGGTGGTCACTGCCCGGCTTGAGCTCGGCCGTTCCCCCGGCCGGCACGACCAGGCCGCCCTCCTTGGGCTGCATCACCATCGCGCCGTCCTTGTCGACGACCTCGTGGATCTCCATCATCCCGGCCGACGGGCTGGAGGCCGAGGTGATCGTGACGTCGGCATCACCGGGGTTGCTGAGGACCCCGAACGCGCCGGTCATGTCCTGGTCCTGGGCCTTGACCCACGGGTCGGCGATCGTCAGCGCACAGGCGCCGGCGGGGGCGGAGTTGGCGGCGTCGGTCGCGGTGTCGTCCGAGGCGCAGGCTGTCAGCAGGCCCAGCGAGAGGACGACCGCTGCAGGGACCACGAGGTGGCGGCGGACAGGCATTGCGGCGCTCCTTCAGTCGGATTCGGATACCCCTGGGGGCATGTGGGACAGTCTACTGGAGTGGGGATTCCCGCCGATCGCTCAGTCCAACCTAACCTTCGGCTCCGGCCGCCGATCGGGGGCGACCGGGTGGCGAGTGGGCGGGCGACCGATCGGGCCGACTGGGCGGGCCGCCGGCGAACAGGAGATGTCCACCAGCGCCTGCGCACTTACCCTTGTGACCCATGGCCGACGAACAGCGGACCCCGGACCTGGCGGAGGTCTCCCTCATGGACGCCTTCGGCGGGCGTCGCGGGGTGCTGGACTCCGGGTTGCCCCCGTTGACGTTCATCAGCGCCTACCTGCTCTCCGGCTCGAACCTGACGGTCGCGCTGATCGCGGCCCTCGTCGCCGGCCTCGTCGTCACGGGCTGGCGCCTGGCCACCCACGACACCCTGCGCCACGCCCTGGCAGGGTTCGGCGCGGTGGCGCTCGCCGCCTTCGTGGCCTCGCGCACCGGCCGGCCGCAGGACTACTTCCTGCCGAGCCTGCTGGCCAACGCAGGGGCCGCGCTGGCATGGGCGATCTCGATCTGGGTCAAGCGGCCGTTCCTCGGCCTGACCGTGGGCGCGCTGACGCGCTCCTCAGCCTGGCGGACCGACCCCGTGATGCTCGCCGCCTACTGCCGTGCCAGCTGGATCTGGGTGGCCTCATTCCTGGTGCGCGTGGCGGTGATGACGCCGATGTGGCTTGCCGGCATGACCGTCGCGCTCGGGCTGGCGAAGGTCGCCCTGGGATGGCCGATGGTGCTGGTCGTCATCTGGTTGTCATGGCTGGTCGTCGAGCCGGCCCATCGTTCCCGGCGCGAGTCGCTGGCGGCGCATCCGGCGCTGTCGGAGCCGGGGGCCCACGGCGACGGGCCTATCGAGCAGCCCACTCGCTGAGCAGCTCCCGCTCGCGCTCGTCGGTGAGCAGCGCCCCGCGCGCAGCCCATCGCGACGACGGGTCCGACGACCACGCCAGCGTGTCGGCCGCCGTCTCGCCCAACGGCCTGGCCCGCAGGCCCGCTGCCACGGCGCGGGCCGGGTCCATGGCCAGCACGTACTCCGGGTCGTCCGACCCGGTCCACAGCGGGAGCATCGCCGGGGTGACCCCCCGCTCATCCAGCCACGCCGAGGGGACCCACTCCAGCCGCGTCCCGACCGGGGCGAGCGCTGCGCGCACCGAGTCGAGCATCTCGCCGAACGAGTACGGCTCCGGTGGGTTGACCACGTGCAGCGTCCCCTCGTCCCCGACCTCGAGCAGCCCCACGGCCAGCGCAGCCAGATCACGGGCGTCGATGTACTGGAAGGGCGCGTCCGGGCTGCCCGGGCACAGCACCGTGCCACCGCGGGCGAGCCGATCCACCCAGTACGGGAACCGCGCGGTCGGGTCGTACGGTCCGACGACGTAGGTCGGCCGGATGACCAGCAGCCCGCCGGCGTGCCGTTGCTCGGCGACGTGCTCGCAGCCCACCTTGAGCCCGCCGTAGGTCTCCCCGTCGATCGGTGGCGCGGAGCCGTCCAGACCGAGGGGGACCACCAGCGGCGCCTGCTCATCCAGGCCCGGCTGCGGGGCCTCGGCGTACACCGAGACCGTCGAGATGAGCACGTGCCGACCGCCGCGCTCCCCGAGGGCGTTCGCCAGGGACGTGACCTGGTGGGGCCAGTACGCGCACACGTCCACCGTGGCGTCCCACTCCCGACCTGCCAGGACGCCGAGGTCGCCGTCCCGGTCGGCGTGCAGGTGCTCGGCGCCGGGGGCTCCCGAGCACGCGACCCCCCGGTGCAGGACGGTGACCGCGTGCCCCCGGGCGATCGCCGTCGCCACCAGGTGCCGGCCGACGAAACGGGTGCCGCCGATGATGAGGATTCGCATGGGCGAGATCCTGCCAGCCGTGCGGCGGTGCCCCCTGACCGACGCGCGGGGGGAGGGACGTTGCACGCGGGCGTCGTCGCGCGACACACTGGATGCGGAGGTGCGCTGTGGAGTTCCTGCTGGCGATGACGCTGCCGGCGCTGGTGATCGCCCTCTTCGTCCTCGGGATGGTCGAGCTGGCCCGGGCGAAGCGCAAGCCCGGCTCCAAGCACGGCACGGCGATGTCGTCCACCGGGTTCGACATCCTCCAGGAGGCGCTCTACCCCTCCAAGAAGCACGAGATCGAGCAGCGCGAGCACGAGTCGCTGATGGCCGAGGAGGACGCCGAGGGCGCTCCCCCGCGCACGCGCATCGACCTGGACAGGGGCACGGCCCACATCCACCTGCCGCACGTGGACTGACGTCGCACGCTGCAGGTCCGCGCCCTGCCGCTACGGGTCCGCGCCCTGCCGCTACCCCTCGATCGCGCCGGCGAACTGGCTCTCGTACAGCCGTGAGTACGCCCCGCCGGCGACCATCAGCTCCTCATGGTTGCCGTGCTCGACGATCTGCCCGTCCTCCATCACCAGGATCGTGTCGGCGTCGCGGATCGTGCTCAGGCGGTGCGCGATGATGAACGAGGTGCGGCCGTGGCGCAGGCGCGCCATCGCCTTCTGCACGAGCACCTCGGTGCGGGTGTCGACCGAGGACGTGGCCTCGTCGAGGATCAGGATCGCCGGGTCGCTCAGGAACGCCCGGGCGATCGTGATCAGCTGCTTCTCGCCGGCCGAGACGTTGGACGCCTCGTCGTCGAGGACCGTGTCGTACCCGTCGGTCAGGGTGCGCACGAAGTGGTCGACGTAGGCCGCCCGGGCTGCGGCGAGCACCTGCTCGTCGGTCGCGTCCGCGGCGCCGTAGGCGATGTTCTCCCGGATGGTCCCGCCGAACAGCCAGGTGTCCTGCAGGACCATCCCGAAGCTGCCGCGCAGGTCGTCGCGGGTCATCTGGTTGATGTCGTGGCCGTCGAGGCGGATCCGCCCGGAGTCCACGTCGTAGAACCGCATCAGCAGGTTCACCAGGGTCGTCTTGCCGGCGCCCGTCGGACCCACGATCGCGCAGGACTCACCCGGCTCGACGACCAGGTTCAGCCCCCGGATCAGCGGCTTGTCGGGCACGTACTGGAACGCCACGTCCTCGAAGGCCACGTGGCCCGCGACCGCACCGGGGCGGACGGGCTCGTCCGGGTCCGGGATCTCGTCCTCGGCGTCGAGCAGCTCGAAGACGCGCTCCGCGGAGGCCACCCCGGACTGCATCAGGTTCACCACCGCGGCGATCTGGGTGATCGGCATCTGGAACTGCCGGGCGTACTGGATGAACGCCTGGACGTCGCCCAGCGGCATCGCCCCGGAGGCCACCTGCAGCCCGCCGATCACCGAGATGAGCACGTAGTTCAGGTTGGAGATGAACATCATCGAGGGCTGGATGATCCCGGAGATGAACTGCGCCTTGAAGCTGGCGGTGTACATCCGCTCGTTGAGCTCGTCGAACTCCTCGATCGCGCGGTCCGAGTGGCCGAACACCTTCACCAGGTCGTGGCCGGTGTACATCTGCTCGACGTGGCCGTTGAGCGACCCGGTCCACTCCCACTGGGAGGCGAACTGCTTCTGGGAGCGCTTGGCGATCAGCATGGTCACCACGAACGACAGCGGGACCGTGAGCAGCGAGATCAGCGCCAGCATCGGCGACATCCAGAACATGATCCCGAGCACGCCGACCACGGTCAGGACCGAGGTGATCAGCTGGGTGAGCACCTGCTGCAGGGTGTTGGAGATGTTGTCGATGTCGTTGGTGACCCGGGAGAGCAGGTCACCGCGCGGGTGGGTGTCGAAGTAGTCCAGGGGCAGGCGGCCGATCTTGCGGTCGACCTCCTCGCGCAGGTCGTACACGGTCGCCTGCGTGACCCCGGCCATGATGTAGGCGCTGGCCCAGCCCAGCAGGGCCGACACCAGGTAGAGCAGCGCCACCAGGGTCAGCAGCTGGCCCAGGGCGGTGAAGTCCACACCCTCCCCGGGCACGATGTCCATCGACGCCAGCATGTTCGCCTGGTCGGTCTGGCCCGCGGCGTCGAGCCCGGCGATGATGTCGTCGAGCGGCACCCCGGCGGGCAGGGTCGAGGAGATGTAGCCCTCGAAGATCAGGGTGGTCGCGTTCCCCAGCAGCTTCGGGCCCATGATCGCCAGGACGACGCTGGCCACCGACATCGCGATGACCACGCCGATCCTCGCCGCCTGCGGGCGCAGGCGGTCGGCCAGCCGTCGGACGGTGCCGGAGAAGTCGCTGGACTTCTGGGCCTGGACGAACAGCCCACCCATCGGACCGCCGCCCCCGGGCCCCCCGGGTCCGGGGCCCCCCGGACGGGGCGGCCCGCCGGGACCCGCAGGACCCCCGGAACCACCCGGCCGCCCGCCGGTGGTTGCCGCGCCGGCGCTCATGCGGCCTCCTCCGCCGACAGCTGGGAGAGCACGATCTCGGCGTAGGTCGGGCACCCGGCCATCAGCTCGTCGTGGGTGCCGACCCCGACCAGCATCCCGTCGTCGAGGACCAGGATCTGGTCCGCATGGCGGATGGTGGCCACCCGTTGGGCGACGATCAGCACGCACGCGTCGCGCGTGGGCTCCCGCAGGGCCGCCCGCAGCCGGGCATCGGTGGCGTAGTCCAGTGCGGAGAACGAGTCGTCGAAGACGTAGACCGAGGGCTCCCGCACGAGGGCCCGGGCGATCGCCAGGCGCTGGCGCTGGCCGCCGGAGACGTTGACCCCGCCCTGCTCGATGGGCGCGTCGAGGCCCTCGGGCAGCTCCCGGACGAAGTCCGCACCCTGCGCGATCTCCAGCGCCCGCCACATCTGCTCCTCGGTGGCGTCCGGGGCGCCGAAGCGCAGGTTGTCCGCGATCGTGCCGGAGAACAGGAACGCCTTCTGCGGGATCAGCCCCATGCCTGCCCAGAGCGCCGACCGTGCCCACTCACGCACGTCGACGCCGTCGACCAGGACCGAGCCACCGGTCACGTCGTAGAGGCGGGGCACCAGGTTGATCAGCGTCGACTTGCCCGAGCCGGTGGAGCCGATGATCGCGGTGGTCTGCCCCGGGCGCGCCGTGAACGAGATCCCACGCAGCACCGGCTCGGCCGCCCCCGGGTACCCGAACTCGACGTCGCGGAACTCGACCGTGCCGCGCAGCGCGGCCTGCCCGGGCTCGGGGACGTCCGGGTCGTGGATGTCTGTCTCGACGGCCAGGACGTCGTTGAGCCGCTCGGAGGATGCCGCGGCACGCGGCCACATGACCAGCACCATCGTGGCCATCATCACCGACATCAGGATCTGCATCAGGTAGGCCAGGAACGCCATCAGGTTGCCGATCGGCATCTCGCCGGAGGCAATGCGCTGCCCGCCGAACCACACCACCGCCACGCTCGACAGGTTCATGATCAGCATCAGCGCCGGCATCATCAGGGCGAACAGCCGGTTGACGCTCAGGGTGGTCTCGGTGAGGTCGGCGTTCGCCTCGGCGAACCGGGCCTCCTCGTGCTCGGTGCGCACGAACGCGCGGATGACCCGGATCCCGGTGAGGTTCTCGCGCAGGATCAGGTTGATCCTGTCGATCTTGACCTGCATCGCCCGGAACAGCGGCACGGCCCTGACCATCACGGCCGCGATCACCACCATCATGATCGGCACGATCACCAGCAGCAGCAGTGACAGCGGACCGTCCTGGCGGTAGGCCATGATCACCCCGCCGATCGCCATCAGGGGCGCTGTCACCATGACGGTCAGCGCCATCTGCAGGAACATCTGCACCTGCTGGACGTCGTTGGTGTTGCGGGTGATCAGCGTCGGCGCACCGAACGTGTTCATCTCCCGCAGCGAGAAGGTCTGCACCGCGCGGAAGACCCGAGCGCGCATGTCCCGGCCCACCGACATGGACGTCCGGGAGGCGAAGTAGAGCCCGACGATCGCGGCCACCCCGACGAGGAACGCCACGAACAGCATCAACCCGCCGACGCGGATGATGTAGCCGGAGTCGCCCTTGGCCACCCCGTTGTTGATGATGTCGGCGTTGAGCTCCGGCAGGTAGAGGGTGCCGATGACCTGGAGGACGAGCAGGCCGATGACGATCGCGAGGTCGCGGCGGTAGGGCGCGATGTGGGTGCGCAGCAGGTCGATCACTGGCCGACCCTACGCCCGCGCCAACGGCACGCGCGCGGAAACCGCTGGGATCGTGTCGGGTTCGCTGGGTCCGATCCGGATCGCGTCGGGTTCGCTGGGTCCGATCACGGATCGCGTCGGGTCTCGACGAACGCGATCCGCTCGAAGCCGACGCGATCCGGCGGGGGCGTGGCGCTACCAGCGGTTGCGCGCCTCCTCGGCCCACCCGACCAGCCCGTCGACCGGGATCCGGGTGCCGTCGTCGTCGAGCACCCAGCCGGTGAACACCCCGAAGCACTGGTGGATCTCCGAGGCGATCACCAGGGCGTTGGTCCGCTCGTCACGCTCGTGGAAGGGGGCCAGGGCGACCCGGACGCGCGGGCCGTCGATCCGCCACGGTGCCAGCCAGTCTGCCCGGTCGTAGGTCCAGGTCAGGTCCTCGTGGATCTTGTGCAGCCTGCCGTCGACGAACAGCCCGTTCTCGGTGCTGCCGGAGCCGTCGGTCCACTTCCCGCCCAGCTGCAGCCCGACGCGCCTGCCGGCCACCTGGCCGTACGCGGCCGCCCAGTTCCAGGTCATCGAGTAGGGCCACTTGCCCCGGCCGTGGTCCAGGACGGCGAACGACCCGTCCCCGGGTCCGAACCGGATCTGCTCATCGGCGAGGTGCAGCGTCCCGGTGACCGGTCGGCCCACGTCCTTGACGGTGTACTGGAATCGTCGCTGCGACCACGGGACCACCACAGCCAGGCAGTCGGCCCCCGGCCCGACGTCGGCCACGAACCGGACACCGGGGCCCTCCGCCTCCAGCCTGGTGCCGGCCGGTGAGCTGGCGAAGGACAGCGCCAGCCCCTGTGCCCGGCCGCGGGCCACGCCGGCGCCGCTGCGGTCGGGCAGCGCCACGCTGCGCGCGAGGGGCTCCAGGGCAGTGCGGATGATCTCGGCACCCGAGCGGCGGTCCACGACCACGATCGAGTGCACGCCGAGGTAGTCCAGGGAGGAGATCGTCAGCCCGACGATCACCTCGGGGGTGACGATCCCCCAGTACTCCCAGCGCTTGGTGCGTCCCCAGCCGCGCAGGTTGGCGGTGTGCAGCGGTCGGCGGCTCCAGCCCACGGCCGCCGGGTTCAGGCGGCCCCGGGCGGTGCACAGCGGGACGGTGGACGTGATCTCGGGCACGACGCCCACACTAGTGAGGCCACGTCCTCCGCCGCGCCGGACCGGGACTCCCGGCGCACAATGAGGCTATGTGCCGAAGCATCCAGACCCTTCGTCCACCGTTCCACGAGGACCCGACCGCCGAGGAGGTCCGCGCGGCGGCGCTGCAGTACGTGCGCAAGGTCAGCGGGTTCCGGACCCCGGCGGCGCACAACGCCGATGCCTTCGACCGGGCGGTGGACTCGATCGCCGCAGCAACCGAGCACCTGCTCGCCGACCTGGTCGTCCGCGGCGCACCTGCCGCGGGATAGCCATGCTGGCGCTCACGGGCAGGCCGCGCCCCGGCACCGGTTCCTGGTGCTGGCACCCGTGATCGCCGCCCTCGCCTGGCTGGGGATGCCGGCGCCGGCCGCAGCCTCGCTCATCGGCGAGCTCCACGGAACCGTCACCGGCGCTGGGGCTCCCCTGCCCAACGTCTGGGTGACCCTCACCCCGGTGACCGACCAGGGCAATCCCCGCGGCACACCCAAGCGCACGCTGACCGATGGGGCCGGGCGCTACGAGTTCCCCGAGGTCTACGACCGAGCCGTCAAGGTGCACGTCCGCGCCCCCCTGTTCGGCGAGCTGGTCGACACCTACTGGCCCGACGTCCACTCGTTCGCCCAGGCCGGGATCATCGAGATCTCGAGCTGGCCGGTGACCGCGGACGTCGACCTGCCGGTCGGGGTCTCGGTGAGCGGCCGCGTGGTCGACGCCGAGACCGGGGCCGCAGTCCCCGACGCCCGGGTGAGTGCGGTGATCGCGGCCGCACCGACCTCGGGGGCGGTCGGGGTGTCCGATCGCACTGAGGACCCCGGGGAGTTCGCGCTCTCCGGGTTGCCGCCGGTCCCGCTCACCCTGCGGGTACGGCTGCCGGCCGGCAGCGGCTACCTGTCCGTCGGGCCGGGGGAACCGTCCGCCGGGGCCCGGATCGACGGCTCGGGGTCCACGTCCGGCGTCGTCGTCGGGTTGCGTCGAGGGGCAGAGGTACGCGGGACGGTGCGCGACGACACCGGGGCCCCGGCGGGAGGCGCCACGGTCAAGCTGGTCGGATGCGTGCCCAACTGCCCCCTGATCGTCACAGCCGACGACTCGGGCGCCTACCGGATGGTCGGAGTCCCACCCGGCTCTCGGCTGGCGGTTGTCGCCTGGAAGGGCACCCAGCTGCTCAAGCAGTGGTACCCCGGTCGGGACAACGCCTCGCAGGCGAGCGACCTCACCCTGGGTGCCGGGGAGGTCCTCGACGGGATCGACTTCGCGCTGACGCGGGGGGCGTTCATGACCGTGGACGTCAGGGCAGCGGATTCCTCGGAGCCGCTCACGGGGGCCATCGTGCAGCTCATCTCGTCGACGGACCCCTTCGAGCACTACTTCGCCCTGCAGGTCGACCGACGGAGCGGGACGGATGCGCCTGGGACCCGTGCCACCCGGCTCCTACATCGTCAGGGTGACACCGGGCGCCTCGAACCCCGGGCACCTCCCGGTCAGCCGGCTGCTGGACCCGGATGCTGCGCCCCGCGGGATCATCGAACTGGGTCCCGAGGACGACCTCGAACTCGTCGCCGCCCTGCCGCCGCGGCAGGATCCCGGGGAAGCAGGTGGGACAGGGCGGGCGCCGGGCGGCTCCGCGGCCGCGGGCAGTGGCAGCGACGGGACCGCGACACCCGAGTGTCAGGGCGCAGCGCGTGCCAGCCCGTGGCCGGCTGTCCGCAGCGACCCGGACGGGCCCCAGGGATGGCCCGGGCTTGCCCAGGGCTTCCTGGCGCCCCTGGCGTGAAGCGCGGCGTCGTGCTGGGTCGACGGGTTACTCGCCGACCTCGCGGCGCACGATCTCACCGCGAACGGCGGTGATCCAGGTGTTGATGATGTGCCGCTCGTCGTCGGTCCAGGTGGCGGCGGGGTCGTCGAGGCGGTGGACCTGGGTGACGAGCTCGGCCTTGAGCTCCGCGAGGCTGTACCCCCCGTGCAGGAGCTCCTTGACCTCGGGGGCGGTGGGATCCGGTGCAGGCATGGTGGCCATCCTTCCTGTCGTGGTGCGACGCCGGCCCACCGGGAACGTCCGGTGCGACACCGTCACACGCTCCACGGTAGGCCCCGGTCCGGGCGCGCCGGAAGGGGCGCAGGTCCCGGTTCTGCAAGGGCTCCGACTCGATTGAGCGACGACGAAGGTCGGCTGCCGCGCGGATCCGGCCGCCCCGACGTGGCGCAGGGCGGGCGCCTCGGGTTCGCCGTGCCGAGCCAGGGCTTCCCGCGCACAATGACGACATGCGCCGGAGAACCCACCCCCACAGGGGAATCGGGCCGCCATGACGGGGACCCGACGGCAGGACAGCATGCGACGAGCACCGGTCAGCGCCTTCCTGGGCCTTCTTGCCGTCCTCGGGCCAGCCACCACAGCCGCGGGCGACGAACCCGGCGGGACGCTCATGGGCACGGTCACCGGCAACGGCGTGGCCCTGGCCAACACGTGGGTGACCCTGACGCCTGTGGACAGCCGGGGCCGGCCCACGGGACGTGCCCAGCGGACGGTCACGGGGGCGACCGGGCGCTACGAGTTCCCGGCCCTGCCCAGCGGCCCGGTGAAGCTGCAGGCCAGGGCCCCGCTCGGGGGTACGTTGGTCGACACCTTCTGGCCCGGGGCCTACACCCTGGCCAGCGCCACGGCCCTGGAGATCGGCCCTGGGACGCTGAGAGCAGACCTCGACCTTCCGGAGGGTGGTTCGGCCCAGGGGCAGGTCGTCGAGGCGCGCACAGGGCTACCCGTCGCGGGGGCGCGCGTGATGGCCACCATCGCCGGCGAACGCCCGTCAGCCACTGTCGGCACCGCCCGTCCGGCCGCCGGTCCCGGGCGGTTCTCGCTGGGAGCGTTGCCACCGGTCGCCGTGGAGCTCTCGGTCGCCCTCCCGCAGGACAGCCAGTACCTCGACATCGTCGCCGGGCGGTCCGGCGCCGAGCGATCAATGCGCCTCGATGGCGGTGCGAGCACGACCGGAGTGACCATCGGCCTGCTCCGGTCCGCCGTGGTCACGGGAACCGTGCGCGATGACGCCGGTGCCCCGGTTGTCGGCGCCGATGTCAGGCTCGTTGGCTGCAGGTCGACGTGCCCGGCGCATGCGAGCACCGATGTCACGGGGCGGTACCGACTCACGGACGTGGCTCCCGGGTCCCGCCTCGGCATCGTCGCGCAGCCCGCCTGGGGCCTGCTGGGGCCGTGGTACCCGAGCAGGGAGGCCACGGCACGCGTCACCGACCTCGCCGTCGGTGAGGGTGAGGTCGTCGAGTCCGTCGACCTCACCCTGGCCCGACCTGCCGTCCTCAGCCTGGACCTGGTCGGGGCTGGCCGTGTCGACCCGCTGAGGGCCATCGTGCGGCTCACGACCACTGGCCGGACCTACAGCCAGTACTTCAACGACCGATCAGTGGCCGAGGACTCCGACATCGGGGATCCCAGCGACGGCGAGCACGCGCCCGGCGGGGAACGTCCCCCGGACTCGATCCGGTTGGTCGTGGGCCCGGTTCCGCCTGGCGAGTACTCCGTGAGCATCGATCTGGGCGTCGCCGACCCCGGATACCTGCCCTCGCGGTGGGTGTCGGACTCCGGGAACCCATCCACCCCCACGATCCAGCTGGCGGCCGGGGAGGGGAACAGGACCGTCGTCTCGTTCACCTCGGTGGACGAGGGGTCGGACCGGGCTGTCGTCCCGACGGGCTCCAGCGCCGTGGCGGGCTGGCCGGGGCTCGCGCTGGGCTTCCTCGGCCCGAGCGGGTGGGCGGATCCCTCGCCGCCGACGACTGATTGACCATCATACCCCCTAGGGGTACCATGGTGCGATGGACACCGACACTCCCCCCGGGTATGCCGACAGCCGTGACGACATCCAGCGCCGCCTGCGCCGGATCGAGGGCCAGGTGCGCGGCCTGCAGCGCATGGTCGATGAGGACACCTACTGCATCGACGTGCTCACCCAGGTGTCGGCCACCACGCGCGCCCTGGAGTCGGTCGCCCTGCTGATGCTCGACGACCACCTCTCGCACTGCGTGGCGCACGCGGTCGCCGAGGGCGGCGAGGTCGGGGAGGTCAAGCTCCGGGAGGCGTCGGCGGCGATCGCGCGTCTGGTGCGCTCATGAGCGACGTCGCCGGATCCGGGACCCACGTGTCGATCCCCGATGCGCGCCACGTCCTCGAGCTGGAGATCGGCGGGATGACATGCGCGTCCTGCGCCGCGCGGATCGAGAAGAAGCTCAACCGGATGCCCGGCGTCGAGGCGTCGGTGAACTACGCCACCGAACGTGCGCGCGTGGTGCTCCCGGAGGGCACCGACGTCGCCGCGGCCATCGCCACCGTCGAGGCGACCGGCTACACCGCCGTCCTGCCCGAGCCGCCGCAGCCCGCTCCCGGCGGGACCGAGCGGCAAGCGGTGCCGGAGGATCCCGCGACGGCCGCCCTGCGCCAGCGCCTGCAGATCAGCGCGGCGCTGACGCTCCCGGTGGTCGCGCTGTCGATGATCCCCGCACTGCAGTTCGTCTACTGGCAGTGGGCGTGCCTGGCCCTGGCCTCGCCGGTGGTCGTATGGGGCGCGTGGCCGTTCCACCGCGCCGCGTACGTGAACGCCCGGCACGGCGCCACCACCATGGACACGCTGATCAGCATCGGGGTGGGCGCGGCCTACCTCTACTCCCTCTGGGCGCTGTTCCTGGGCGGGGCGGGGATGACCGGGATGACGATGACCGGATCCGTCCTGAGCCCGGGCGACGACCTCGTCGCGCACATCTACCTGGAGACGGCCGCAGCGGTCACGGTGTTCGTGCTCCTCGGCCGGTACCTGGAGGCCCGGGCCAAGCGCACCTCCGGGGAGGCCCTGCGTGCCCTGCTCGACATGGGCGCCAAGGAGGTCGCGGTGCTGCGCGGCGGCGTCGAGCAGCGGATCCCCATCGCCGACCTGCTCGTCGGCGAGGAGTTCGTGGTCCGACCCGGCGAGAAGGTCGCCACCGACGGGGCGGTCGTGTCCGGCACCTCTGCGATCGACGCCTCGATGCTCACCGGCGAGCCCGTGCCGGTCGAGGTCGGCCCCGGGGACGCGGTCGTGGGCGCCACGATCAACGCCGGCGGCCGCCTGGTGGTGCGGGCCACGCGGGTCGGGGCGGACACCCAGCTGGCCCAGATGGCCAGGCTCGTCTCCGCGGCACAGGCGGGCAAGGCCCCTGTCCAGCGCCTGGCCGACCGGATCTCGGCCGTGTTCGTCCCGGTGGTCATGGTCCTGAGCCTGCTGACCCTGATCACCTGGCTGGCCACCGGGAACCCCACCCAGGCCGCGTTCACAGCCGCGGTGGCGGTGCTCATCATCGCCTGCCCCTGCGCCCTGGGCCTGGCCACGCCCACCGCCCTGCTCGTGGGCACCGGCCGCGGCGCACAGATGGGCATCCTGATCCGCGGGCCGGAGATCCTGGAGTCGACCCGGCACGTGGACACGATCGTCCTGGACAAGACCGGGACGCTGACCACGGGCCGGATGCAGGTCGTCGGGGTGCACGCGGTGGCCGGCATCGACCCAGCGGAGGTCCTGGCGATGGCCGGCGCAGTCGAGGATCACTCCGAGCACCCGATCGGCGAGGCGATCGCGGCTGCGGCCGCCGTCAGCGGTGGCGTGGCGCCCGCTCATGCTGACGAATCCGACCCTGGGAAGGTCGGGATCGTCAGCACAGCGCAGGTGGGCGCCCCCACGGTCACCGACTTCCGGGCCACCCCCGGGCTGGGCGTCGAGGGACTGGTCGGGGGCCGACATGTCCTCGCCGGGCGGCCCGAGTGGGTCGCCGAGCAGTGGGGCATGGTCCTTCCCGAGGTCCTCCGCACGAGCCTCGAGACCGCCCAGGTCCTGGGCCGCACAGCGGTCGCGGTCGGCTGGGACGGCGTTGCTCGCGGTGTGATCGAGGTGGCCGACACGGTGAAGCCGACGTCCACGCAGGCGGTCGCCGAGCTGCGGGGGCTGGGCCTGTCCCCCGTCCTGCTCACCGGGGACAACCCCCGGGCGGCTCGGGCGATCGCCGACGAGGTCGGCATCGACGAGGTGATCGCCGGGGTCCTGCCCGAGGGCAAGGTGGACGCCGTGCGCGACCTGCAGCAGCGCGGGCGCGTGGTGGCGATGGTCGGCGACGGGGTCAACGACGCTGCGGCGCTGGCGAGCGCGGACCTCGGGATCGCGATGGGCACCGGCACCGACGTGGCCATCGCCGCCGCCGACCTCACCCTCGTGCGCGGCGACCCGCGCGCGGCCGTCGATGCGATCCGGCTGTCGCGGCGCACCCTGCGGATCATCAAGGGCAACCTGTTCTGGGCCTTCGCCTACAACGTGGCCGCCATCCCGATGGCGATGCTGGGCCTGCTCGACCCGTTCATCGCCGGCGCGGCGATGGCGTTCTCCTCGGTCTTCGTGGTGACCAACAGCCTGCGCCTGCGGACGTTCCGCAGCGTCACCGGAGCCTGACGCCGCGGGATCAGACGCCCTGGCCGTCCACGACGAGGCGTCGGCCGAGGGCGACCGCATGGCTGGCGGGTTCCAGGACGTAGCCGCGCTGCTCGTAGAAGGCGATCACCTCGGCGTTGTCACCGCGCACCTGCAGGTTGACCTTCGGGCAGCCGCGCTCGAGCAGGAGCGCCTCGGCGAGGTCCATCAGTGCGCTGCCCACCCCGCGTCCCCGCCAGGCCGGTTCCACGGCGAGGTAGTTCACCGAACCCCGATGGCCGTCGTAGCCGACCATCACCGCGGCGACCAGCCGCCCGTCGGCATGCCCCACGAGCAGGCCCCAGGGGGAATCAGCACGCTTGCGGTCGATGTCCCGGTCCGGATCGTTCCACGGCCGGGTCAGCCCGACCCGCTGCCAGAGGTCGATGACAGCTGCCCGGTCGCCCTCCTCGAAGGTCCGGACCTGAACCGCCGCCACCGCTACCCGCCCTTGATCGGGATGGAGTCCGGCAGGCAGGGGGCGTCGGGCAGGCCCGAGCCGTGGGTACCGTCGGTGGGGTCGGGGTCCAGCGACAGGCCCATCAGGATCGCGTCCCACACCTGGCCCGACGCACGTCGGTAGTGGGCCCGGATGCGGCCCTCGACGACGAACGCGCGCGAGAGGTACAGGCGCAGCGCCGGCTCGTTGTGCGGCCAGACCTGCAGCTCGACCTTGTGCGCGCCCAGCTCGCGGGCGGCGTCGACCAGCGCGTCGAGCAGCTGCCCGCCGAGCCCCCGACCGCGGGCCCCAGCGGCCAGGTTCATCCCGAGCTCGGCGACCCCGTAGCGGGCCAGGTGGACCGTGCCCTGCCCGATGAGCCGACCTGTCGCCGGGTCCGCGACCACCAGCGTGCGCACCGCTGGATCGGCCAGGCCCGACAGCCATGCCTCGCGACGGGAGTGCCGGTCGAAGCCCGCCTCGGTACCCAGCCAGATGCCCTCCGCGGCCACGGCGGCGAACAGGTCGAGGGCCTCGGCGACATCCCCCGCACGCATCTCCCGGATGATCGCCCCAGCCACGGTGGCAATCCTGCCCGATCGGGGCCTCGCCCTAACCCGCAGGGGGTGCCACGTACGACTGCCAGGGCCGGTCCAGGCGGGCGCGCCCGGTCAGCACGTAGTCATCGGACCACTCCGCCACCAGCCGGGCCATCACCGCCTCGCGCACCATCGGGTCGCTGGCCGCAGGCAGGGACCCCAGGTCGCTCTTCACGTCGTAGAACCCCCCGGTCACGGGGTAGCCGCAGGAGTCCCCGTCGAGCAGGCCGGCGGGGTCCATCCACGACTCTCCCGAGGGATCGGCGAGCACCTCGGCCAGCCGCGACCGGGCTCGGTCATCGAGTCCGACAGTCACCTCGGGGTGCCGGGCGAGCAGCTCGGCAGCCGCCCTGTCGAGGGACTCGTCAGCCATGGGTTCCACCTCCGGGAGCACGTGCCGGGACCTGTCGGTTGTCTGGACCGATCGTAGGCCGATCAGCCGGGCAGGGGCCATGCGGCCCCGCGCACCCCGACCCGAACCTGCTCGCCGGGACGGGGCAGCCAACCGGACCAGACCCGCGCCTGCAGGTCGGTCCCGCGGTCGGTGCGCAGGGAGACCAGCGCATCGTGGCCATGGAAGGAGACCGCGACGACGTGGGCGGACGCCCCCGCACCGGATGCCCTCGGCGCCCCGTGACCCGCGACGTCGATCCCCGCACCGGAGTCAGCCGCCACCGGCTCGGGCACGAGCTGCTCGGGGCGCAGCAGCAGGGTCGTGGCGCCCACCGCTGGCCGGACCAGGCCGACACGGCCCAGCTCGCACTGCGCGGTCTCCCCCGCGGCCTCCCCCGCAAGCAGCACCGCATCACCGAGGAACTCGGCGACCGCGACGGAGGCCGGCTCGGCGTACACCTGGTCGGGGGGCCCGACCTGCGCGATCCGGCCGTCGAGCATGACGGCCACGACGTCAGCGACGCTCAGGGCCTCGTCCTGGTCGTGGGTGACCAGCAGCACCGAGGCCTGCTCGGCGCGCAGGGCCCCCATCACCGCATCCCGGACGGAGGTGCGCAGGGTGGCGTCCAGGGCGGAGAACGGCTCGTCGAGGCAGACCAGGTCGGGGCTCGGGGCCAGCGCACGCGCGACCGCGACCCGCTGCTGCTGGCCACCGGAGAGCTGGTCGGGGCGCCGGCCCGCCAGGTCGGCGAGCCCGACCAGGTCGAGCATGTGGCCGACCCGGGTCCGGCCCTCGGGCGTGCGCCCCCGCCGGGGCAGCCCGAACCCCACGTTGCCGGCCACGTCGAGGTGGCTGAACAGCGACCCCTCCTGCGGCACGACCCCGACCCGTCGGCGCTCGGGCGGCACGTGCACTCCCCCTGGGCCGGCTGAGCCGACCAGCCGACCGGCGAGCTCGATCGTCCCGGCATCCGGGCGCTGGAACCCCGCCACGAGCCGGACGAGGGTGGTCTTCCCGCAGCCCGACGGGCCGACGAGGGCAACCACCCGACCGGTGGGCACATCGAGGTGCGCGCCCTCGAGGACGGCCTGCGAACCGAAGGACAGGGCCAGGTCGCGCACCTGCAGCTGGTCACCCATCAGTGGTCGCCCCCCGGCCGATCCGGGCCAGCACGACGGCCGGCAGGGCAGCACCCGAGCACGATCAGCGGCGGCGTAGGGCGCGGCCGAGGAGTAGTCCGAGACCAGCATGAAGCGCCAGAGCATCGTGGCCAGCGTCTCGGTCCCGGTGGGATGCAGCAGGAGGGTCGCGGGCAGCTCCTTCATCGTGGTGAGGAACACCATGGCCGCACCGGCCGCGAGCCCGGGTGCGGCCAGCGGCAGCGTCACCCGGCGCAGGGTCGCCCACCGGTCGAGGCCGAGACTGCGGGCGACCTCCTCGGAGCGGACCGGGCTGTGCTCCACCGAGGCCCGGACGGCAGCGACGGCCAGCGGCAGGAACAGGACCACGTAGGCCAGCACGAGCAGGGGGGTCTGCTGGTAGATGGGGCGCAGCAGGCGCACGCCCACGTAGACCATCGCGATCGCGACGACGATCCCGGGAAGCGCGTGGCCGACGTAGGTGGTCCGCTCCAGCAGGGCGCTGAACCGCCCGGGGAACCGGGCAGCCAGCACGCCGACCGGGGTCGCCAGGGCCAGGCACGCGAGGGCAGCAAGGGTCGACAGCTCGATCGTTGCCCCCAGCGCTGCACCGAACTGACCGAGGTCGGCCTGCCCGCCGAGGCCCTGGACCAACCACGAGCTGATGACGACCAGTGGGACGCCGACCCCGAGCCCGAACAGCGCGAGCAGGTACCCCGTCGCCGGCACGGCCCCCCGGCCCAGGTGCACGACCCGGCCGGTCCGGGCGACACCGGACCCGGTGCGGGTACGCACGCGGCCGCGCACGCGGGTCTCAGCAACGACGAGCAGCAACGCCAGCAGCACCAGCAGGATCGACAGGGCCGCTGCCCGGGTCGGGTCGAAGCCCGAGCGGTAGGCCCCGTAGATCACCCACGTGAAGACCTCGTAGCGCATCAGGGCCACCGCCCCGAAGTCGGACAGGGCGTAGAGGGCCACCAGCAGCGCTCCGGCCGCAACGCTGGTGCGGACCTGCGGGATCGTGACCCGGCGGGCGACCTGCCAGCGCCCCAGGCCCAGCGAGGCGGCCACCTCCTCCTGCGCGGGATCGACTCGCCGCAGGGCGACGACGGCCGGAAGGAACACGTACGGGAAGGTCGTCAGCGTCAGGACGAGGACCGCGCCGGGGAAGCCGGCCAGCCCCGGGACGACGTCGAGCCACACGAACGCGCTGATGTAGCTCGGGATCGCCAGCGGGAGAACCATGAGGACCTGCCAGACCCGGGCGCCGGGCAGGTCGGTCCGGGCAACCAACCAAGCCGCGGAGACGCCGATCAGCACCGCCAGGAGGGTCACGGTCCCCGCGAGGGCGACGCTGCGCAGGGTCAGGGCCACCGTCGCCGGGGTCGCCAGGACCTCGAGCAGGCGAGCCACGGAGCCGGTCCGGGCGACCAGGTACCAGATCGGCAGGACCGCCACGACCGCCGCCAGGATCGAGGGCGCCACCAGCCACCACGGCGCCCGATGGCCGCGCGGACGACGGTGGCGGTCCGGTCGGCGCGGGGGGCATCGACAGCCCGGTGCCGGGCCCCACGAGATCCGCGGGACCCGGCAGCGGGTCGTTCACTGTGGGGGCGGTGCGCACCGCGCCATCCTTCCATCGCCGGCCTGCAGGGAGCAGGCGCACGACCTACTGGGTCAGCAGCGCGGCCTCAGCGAGAAGCGCCTGCGTCGCGGCGATCGAGTCCAGGTCGGACAGGTCGATCGCCGGTGGGTCGAGGGACTCCAGCGACGGCAGGCCCTCGGGTGCCGACACCCCCTCGATCAACGGGTACTCCGCGGTCTGCTGGGCGAAGAACTCCTGGCCCTTCTCCCCGGTGAGGTAGTCCACGAGTGCCAGCGCCTGCTCCCGCTGGTCGCTGGACGCCAGCATCCCGGCACCGGCCACGTTGACCAGCCCGCCCGGATCGCCGGAGGCCATGAACTGGTTGCGCGCGGTGACGTTGGCCGCGCCCTTCTCCGCGATGAGCTCGAGGAGGTAGTAGTGGTTGATCAGGCCGATCTCGACCTGGCCGGCATCCACGGCGTCGCGCACCTGGGAGTTGCCCTCGTAGGCGACCGGCTCCTGGGCGGCGAATGCCTCGAGCCACTGCCTGGCCCCCTCCTCCCCGCGCAGGACCCGCAGGCCCGTCACGAAGGACTGCCAGCTGGCGTTGGTCGGGGCGTAGCCGATCCTCCCGTCGGCGAAGTCGCCGTTCACCACCTCGTCGATGGTGTCGGGTGCCTCGTCGACCAGCTCGGGGTTGTACACCACGACCCGCACGCGGCCGGACAGGCCGGTCCAGGTGCCGTCAGCGGCCCGGAAGGCCGCCGGGACCCGGGCCAGGGTCGCCTCCGGGAGGGGGGCGAGCAGCCCTTCCTTGGTCAGGGCGCCCAGCGCTCCGGCGTCCTGGGACAGGAACACATCTGCCGGGCTGGCGTCGCCCTCGGTGAGCAGCTGTGCGGACAGCTCCCCGGAGCCGGCGCTGCGCACCTCGACAGGGATCCCGGTGTCGGCGGTGAACTGCTCCAGCAGCGGGCCGACGAGCTCCTCGCTGCGCCCGTTGTACAGGGTGAGCGCGTCCTGCCGGGCGCTGGCAGGCTCGGAGCCCGAGGTGTCCGCGCCGCAGGCGGCGACCAGGGTCAGGGCGGCGGCGACCAGGGCGGTCGTCGCCCACCGGCGGCGGGCAGGGGTCCGGGGAACGGCTGCGGACAGGGCCACGAGGGGCCTGCCTGGGGGGATGGTCACGACTCTCCTGGGCGGTGATTGGGTTAGGTGTGGCTAACCTAAACCATTGCCCAGATCATGCCAAATCGGGGCGCCCACGAGCCCGGGACCACCGGCCCCCCATGCGCCCGTCACGAGCTCACCACATCCCGGCGGGCGAACCGGCCGATCCCGAGCGCGACGAGCCCGATGGCGATCGCCAGCATCACCGGGATGCCCAGGAATGACGGGTCGGGTCCGGGGACGATGGGCGAGTGGGCGAACGGGCTCAGGGAGCGCAGCCACTCCGGGATGCCCCAGAGGACGCCGAACTCCCCCATCACCAGGAAGGCCACGAACAGCACCCACACCAACCCGCTGAGTCGGGGCCAGAACCCCCAGATCGCCACGGCCAGTCCGACCATGACCCACGCGGCCGGGATCCGCGCAGTCGCCGCGACGGCCAGCCGCCCCACCTGCTCGGGATCCCCAACGGACAGCCCATGGCCCAGTCCGACGGCCAGCCCGACGAGCACCGTGAGCGCCGCCACGCCCAGGAGGGCCAGGGCTGCATGGCTGGTGGCCCACTGGCGCCTCGTGGTCGCTGTGGCGAGCACGTTCTCGGTGCGCCCGCCCTCCTCCTCGGTGGCCAGCCAGTGCGCAGCGACGACGCCGTAGGCGGCGACCAGCGAGCCGATGATCCCGAGCTCCGCGGCCAGGAAGGCGTCGACCAGGCCCTGGCGCCCACCCAGCTTCTCCAGGAACTCCGCCATGGCGGGGGTGTCGATGAACCCGCTGACGCTGTCAGCGACGCTGCCGAGGACCAGCCCCATGAGGACCGCCGCGACAGTCCATGCCAGGAAGGACGGACGTTGCAGCCGGAAGGACAGCCCCCACGTCGAGGAGAGGTCGCCGTCGGCGGGGCCCGGGCGGTCGGCCAGCAGCCCCGCGCCGAGGTCTCGACGGTGGCGCAGCGCGAAGGCGACGACCGCCAGGACCGCCGTGGTCACCAGCGGCAGGACGAGGATCCCCCAACGGGTCCCCGAGAAGGCCCGCACCTGCTGGCTCCACCCGATCGGCGACAGCCACGACAGCCACCCCGGGCCGCCCTCGGCCAGGTCGCCCACCGCCCGGGCGACGTAGGCCACGGCCAGGGCGACCAGCCCCAGCCCGGTGGCCGCACGCGCGCTCACGGAGAGCTGGGCAGTGATCCCGCCCACAGCCGCGAACAGCAGGCCGGTCGCGCCCCACGCGGCGCCGAAGGCCACGCTCCCCGCCGCCGGCAGTCCCGCCATCGTCAGGCCGGCGGCGGTCAGGACGGCGATCCCCAGTGACGCGATCCCCGCCAGCAGCAGCCCTGCGGCCAGTGGCGCAGCCCGGCCCATCACGGTGGCTCCGACCAGCTCCAGTCGCCCGGTCTCCTCCTCGGCCCGCGTGTGCCGCACGACGAGGATGATCATCAGCACGCCGACCATCGCCGCGCCGAACGCGGTCATCTTGAACAGCGACAGCTCACCGAGGGAGGTGGGGTCGTAGACCCGCCCGTACAGGGCGATCAGCGCGGCCGACCCGTTGATCGCCTCCGCGGCCATGACCCGCTGGGGCAGCTCGGGGTAGAGCCCGACTGTCGCCTGCGCGGAGAAGGTGGCCATCCCGGCGATCCCCAGCACCCAGGCCGGCACGAGCACGCGGTCGCGCCGCAGGGCCAGGCGCAGCATCGCGCCGGTCCCGGCCAGCGCCGAACCCCCACCGCTGTCCTGCCCCGCCGCCAGGGCGTGCCGGGTGGTGGTCGGCGCCGAGCCGGTGGTCATGCCGACCGCCTCCCCCGGTGCCCCCGGTGGAGCAGGCGCGACCCGCCGGAGGTGTCGCCGTTCGGGGTCTGCGGCGGTCCCGGGAGCACCTCGCGGTAGTGCCGCAGGAACAGCTCCTCGAGCGTCGGGGGCGCCGTCGTCAGGCTGGTCAGCCCGCCTGATCCCAGGCTGGCCATCAGCGGGGACAGCCCGTGGCTCTCGACACTGGCGCTGACCCTGCGGCCGGCCACCACCACGTCATGGACCCCAGGAAGGTGATCGAGGCCGGCCGGCACCATGTCCACCTCGGCGACGACCGACGTCCGGGTGAGGTGCCGCAGCTGGGCCAGCGTGCCGGACTCCACGACGACGCCCTGCCGGATGATGCTCACGCGGTCGCACAGGGCCTCCACCTCGGACAGGATGTGGCTGCTGAGCAGGACGGTCCGGCCGTCGGCCCGGAACGCCTCGATGTGCTCGCGGAACGTGGCGTCCATCAGTGGGTCCAGCCCGGCGGTCGGCTCATCGAGGAGCAGCAGCTCCACGTCACTGGCCAGGGCCGCAACCAGGGCGACCTTCTGCCGGTTGCCCTTCGAGTAGGTGCGGCCCTTCTTCGTCGGGTCGAGGTCGAAGCGGGCGATGAGGTCGTCACGTCGGGCCCGGTCCAGGCCGCCACGCATCCGGCCGAGCATGTCGATGACCTCACCGCCGGTCAGGTTCGGCCAGAGGGTCACGTCACCGGGCACGTAGGCCAGACGGTGGTGCAGCGCGGCAGCGTCGTGCCACGGGTCGCCGCCGAGCACGCGGACGGTCCCGGCATCGGCGCGCAGCAGGCCCAGCAGGATCCGCAGCGTGGTCGTCTTCCCCGCCCCGTTGGGCCCGAGGAGCCCGTGCACCTCCCCCGGGACCACGTCGAGGTCGAGCTGGTCGAGCACGAGCGTCGTGCCGAAGCTCTTGACCAGTCCGCGAACGTCGATCACGGCGTCCGAGGGGGGCCGAGCGGTGACAGCTGCGGGGGCGGAATCGATGGCCATACCCAGCACGGTATGCCCGGGATCACCCGATCACGAGGGACGTTCGGCCCCTTCACCCGGCCGGTGGTCAACCGGGGGGGCCTCTCGGACGCGGGGCGCGCCGATCCTGATCCCGACTCCGGCCAGGACCGTGAGCACACCCCCCACGACCAGCAGCGATTCGACGCTCACCACGTCGGCCAGGGGCCCGAACACGGCCATCCCCGCCGGCATCGCCAGCGCGATCACGATGCCCAGGAGCCCGAACACCCGGCCCTGCACCTCAGGCTCCACGGTCTCCTGGAGCAGCGTGTGCGAGGTGGTGGAGAACGCCGGCACGGCCAGGCCGGTCAGCAGCATGAAGCCGAGGAACACCCAGAGGACGGTGGACATCCCGAGGCCCACCGACAGGGCGCCCAGCACGATCGAGGACCAGGTCAGCATCGCGATCCGGTCGTGCAGGCCGCCCCAGGTGGCCAGCACGACGCCGCCGAGGATCATCCCGATGCTGAACGCGATCTCGGTCGCGGTGAGCTTCCAGACCTCCGCCCCGAAGCTGCGCACGACCATCAGCGGCGTCAGCTGCGCCGGGGGGACGACGAGGAAGAACACCACCGCGTAGAACACGATGATCCGGCGCACGAGCAGGTGGGAGCGCACGTAGCCCAGCCCCGCCCGGAGGTCGGTCATGTAGCCCACGGGCTCGCCGCCGCGGACGAGCCGGGGGACGGCCAGCAGGGCCAGCAGGGTCACGCCGAGCACCGCCGTCACGGCGTCGACGAGGAGCACCGCGGTCAACCCGAAGCTGGCGTACAGCCAGGCGGCGACCGCCGGGGACAGCAGCATCATCGAGGACTGGACGCTCGTGTTGATCCCGTTGACCCGCATCAGGTGCTCCGTGGGCACGATCTGCGGCAGCAGGGCCCCCACGGCGGGCGTGTGGATGCCGGCCCCGGCCGAGCGGACGGCCATGGCCGCCAGGATCATCCACAGCTGGCCCGCTCCGGCGAGGAAGGCGCCCGCGAGCAGGAGCGTGGTCGCCGCGATCGCGAGGTCCGCACCGATGATCAGCAGCTTCCGGCTGTGCCGGTCGGCCCACACGCCGCCGAACACCGAGACGACGGCCTGCGGCAGGAAGCCGAACACCATCGCGGCCGTGAGCACGAGGCCGGACTTCGTCTCGAGGGTCAGGTGCCACAGGATCGCGTACTGGACCAGCGAGGAGCCGAAGAGGGAGATCGTCTGCCCGGTGAGGAACTGGGCGGTGTTGCGGACCCAGCGGGGATCGACGGGCTGGGCTGCTCCCGGCTCGCCCGCGGCGTCCACCGCGACAGGTTCCTGCTCCACCCAAGAACCCTACGCACGCCCATCCGAACCCAGTGGCCCGGCCCTGGGGGCGGTCGCCCAGGGCCCCGCCGGTCGCGACTCGACCTGCGACCCGCCCCGCCCCGCCACTAGCCTCGGGGCCATCCGCGCCACCGTCGATCGGAGCCGTCGTGAACGATGTCCTGGACTCCCCGGAGTTCGGCGCGACCCTGCAGGAGTTGGCCGACGCCTCCGGCAAGCCGGTGGCCGCCCTGCGGGAGGAGGCCGCGGCCGACCTCAAGGAGATGGCCGTGCGCCCGGGCAGGTGGAGCGGGGCAGCGTGGGACGGCTTCTGCGGGTGGCTCTCGCGGGCCTACCGGGTGGACTACCGCGCCCCCGAGGTCGAGCGCCTGCGCGAGCTGAACCAGTCGGCGTCCCTGGTGTTCCTGCCCAACCACCGCTCCTACCTGGACCCGATGATCCTGCGCTCAGCACTGTCCCAGCACGGGTTCGGCCCCAACAACGTCCTGGGCGGGGCCAACCTGGCGATCTGGCCGTTCTCCGAGATCGGCCAGCGCAACGGGATCGTGTTCATCCGCCGCGAGTTCCGCGACGACCACGTCTACCGGGCCACGCTGCGCGCCTACCTGTCGCACCTCATCGAGGAGCGCAGGAACCTCGAGTGGTACATCGAGGGTGGGCGCACCCGCACCGGGAAGCTGCGCCCGCCGCGGCTGGGCATCCTCAGCTACGTGATGGACGCCTACGGCGAGCACCCCGAGCGCGACGTGCTGATCATCCCCACGTCGATCATCTACGACCAGCAGCACGAGGTCGGCGCCATCTCGGCCGAGGAGATGGGCGGGGCGAAGAAGCCCGAGAGCATCAAGTGGATGTACAAGTTCGCCACGGCGCAGTCCCGACGCCTGGGCCGGGCCTACCTGCGGTTCGGGGAGCCGCTGTCGCTGGGCGACGCGGTGGCCCTGACCGCCGACGAGCAGGGAACTGTGCGCCCACGCCTGGCCGTGCAGAAGGTCGCCTTCGAGAACGCCCACCGGATCAACGCCGCCACACCGATCACCCCCGGCGCGCTGATCACGTTCGCCCTGTTGGACAACGGTGATCGATCGATCACCGTCGAGGAGGGCCGGCAGATCCTCGAACCACTGGTCACCTACATCCAGCGCCGGCAGCTGCCGATGACCGAGTGGCCCGACCTGAGCGAGTTCGGCCGGATGCGCGAGGTCCTCGACCGGCTGGTCGGTGAGGGCGTCATCACCGTGTACCGCGGGGGCACGGAGTCGGTCTACGCCATCAGCCCCGGCAAGCAGCACGAGGCCGCCTTCTACCGCAACACGATCATCCACTTCTTCCTGATCCGGGCCATCACGGAGCTGGCTGCGCTGCAGGCGGCCGAGAGCGATGCCCCGGACATCATCGAGGCGACCTGGCGCAACGCCCGCCGGCTCAAGGACCTGCTCCGGTACGAGTTCTTCTTCCCGGGCACCAAGCAGTTCGCCGAGCAGGTGGCGGCCGAGACCACCTTCCTGATCCCCGGGTGGCAGGAGCACACCTTCTCGCCCGCCCAGGTGCGCGAGCAGCTTGCCGGTCTCGACATGCTGGTGGCCCACCGGGTCATCGGGCCGTTCCTCGAGGCGTACAGCGTGCTGGCCGACGAGCTCGCCCTCCTCGGCGATGAGCCCGCCGGGGACAAGGAGCTCGTGGCGGCCACCCTGGGCGTGGCCCAGCAGCGCTGGCTGCAGCGGCAGCTGACGACCCCCGAGTCGGTCTCGGCGGACTACTTCCGCAACGCCGTGCTCCTGGCGCACAAGCTCGGCCTCATGACGGCCACGGAGCCCGACCTCGCGGGGCGACGCCGGGCGCTGGCCGACGAGCTGCACCAGGTCACCCGCCGCCTGGACACCCTGCGCCGGATCGCCCAGGCATCCGGGCAGCCGGTGCTGACCGAGCGCGCCCCACGTCCCCAGGGAGGGTCGAATGGCTGACATCGAGTGGCTGGTCGAGCAGATCGACAACGCACCCGAGGGCCCGCACGTCGGGGCCTTCTTCGACTTCGACGGCACGCTGATCGCGGGCTACTCGGCCGCGGCGTTCTTCACCTACCGGCTCAAGCGCCGGGAGATCTCGACCAGGGAGCTCATGCGCACCATCCGCGAGAGCGTGAACGTGGAGCGCCGGGGCCACGACGTCACCGAGCTGATGAACGTCGGCGTCCGGGGCCAGGCCGGGCGCAACGCCGACGAGGCTGAGAGCTGGGCGCGCACGGTCTTCGCCAAGGAGATCGCCGAGATGATCCACCCCGACTCGCGAACGCTCATCGAGGCCCACCTGCGCCGGCACCACACGGTGGTGATCGCCTCCTCGGCCACCAGGGCGCAGATCCAGGCCACCGCCGACGACCTCGGCATCGACCACATCATCTGCACCGAGATGGAGGTCGATGACCAGGGGTGCTACACCGGGGAGCTGGCCAGCCCGATCCGCTGGGGCGAGGGGAAGTCCGACGCCGTGGTGGAGTTCGCCGAGGAGTTCGAGCTCGACCTCGACGAGTCGTTCGGCTACTCGAACGGCAGCGAGGACCTCCCGTTCCTGGAGACCGTGGGTCGCCCGTGCGCCCTGAACCCCGACGAGGGCCTCGTGGGCATCGCCCGGGAGCGCGGCTGGCCGGTCGCCCGGCTCGTGGAGCCGCGCTCGACGAGCCCGGTCGACGTGGTGCGCAGCGCCGCCGCGATCGGCGTGTTCGCCGGCAGCGTCGGGGCTGCCGCAGCCCTGGCCGTGCTCAACCGGAGCCGCTCGATGGGGGCCAACGTGGCCGCGAGCGTGGGCTCCGACCTCGGGCTGGCGACCGCGGGCGTCCGGCTGCGCGTCATCGGCGAGGAGAACATCTGGGCTGCGCGCCCGGCGGTGTTCCTGTTCAACCACCAGAGCCAGCTCGACGTCTTCGTGCTCGGGTCCTTGCTGCGCAAGGACTTCACCGGCGTGGCCAAGAAGTCCCTGGAGCGCGACCCGTTCTTCGGCCCCGTGGGCTTCCTGGCCGACGTGGCCTACATCGACCGGACCGACAGCGCGAGGGCCCGCCAGGGCCTGGAGCCCGCCGTCGAGGCCCTTCGCGGCGGGCGCTCGATCGCCATCGCCCCGGAGGGCACCCGCTCCCCCACGCCGCGGCTGCTGCCGTTCAAGAAGGGCCCGTTCCACATGGCCATGCAGGCCGGGGTCCCGGTCGTCCCGATCGTGATGCGCAACTGCGGGGAGATCATGGCGGCGCACTCGATGGCCATCCACGGCGGGACCGTCGACGTCGCGGTGCTGCCACCCGTGCCGACCGCGGACTGGACGCTGGCGGACCTCAACGACAAAATCGCCGGCGTGCGCCAGATGTACCTCGACACGCTGGCCGACTGGCCCTCGCCCCCGGGGACCTGACCGGGGGCGTTGCCCGTCCTACGGGCGGGGCAGCTTGTGCAGCGCCTTGAACGAGTGCGTCATGACCGCGGTGAACAGCTCGTTGCCCATCGAGCCGGGCGGGTGGATCCCGTGCAGGCGCTGGATCACGATCGACTGGGGCTCCGTGAAGCGCAGGATGCCGTACTTGCCGTTGCGCCGGCCCATGCCGGAGGCCTTCATCCCACCCTGCAGCACGTCGGCGCTGCCCCAGGTCGCCACGATCCCGTCGTTGATCTCGATCGTGCCCGCCTGGATGCGCTCGGCGATCGCCATCCCCTCGCGGGTGTTGCGCGTCCACAGCACCGCGTGCAGCCCGTACTCGGTGTCGTTGGCCATCTCCACGGCCTCGTCGACCGAGTCGAACGGGTAGAGGGCGACCACCGGGCCGAACGTCTCCCCGGCGCACAGCTCCATGGCCGGGGTCACGTCCTCGAGCACGGTCGGGGCGTAGAAGGTGGGACCCAGGTCGGGCCGCGGGCGCCCACCGGTCAGGACCGTCGCCCCCTTGGCGACCGCCTCATCGACCTGGCGGGCCACGCTGGCCAGCTGCTTGTCGTCGATCAGGCAGCCCATCTCGAAGTCGAAGCTCATCCCCGCGCCCATCCGGATCCGCTCCACCCGCGCCACGAGCTTGGTGCGGAACTCCGCGTACACCGGGCGGGCCACCAGGATCCGCTCCGGGCCGACGCAGGTCTGGCCGGCGTTGATGAAGCAGGCACGGATGACGGCCTCCACGGCGCGGTCGATCTCGGCATCGGCCAGGACGATGAACGGGTTCTTGCCGCCGAGCTCCAGCGCGGTGTAGATCAACCGCGAGCCCGTGCGCCCGGCGACCGCACGCCCGGCGGCTGTCGAGCCCGTGAATGCCACCGCATCGGCCCGGTCGACGACTGCGGTCCCGATCGAGCGCCCGGGCCCGAGGACGATCTGCCACAGGTCCTCGGGGAGCCCGGCCTCGACCGCGAGGTCACGCACCCAGATGGCGGACAGCGCGGCCTGCACGTCGGGGCGGTGCACGATCGCGTTGCCGCCGACCAGCGCGGAGTACCCGTCCGAGGCGGCGAACACCGCGGGGTAGTTCCACGCGGTCACCAGCCCCACGACCCCCCGGGGATGGCGCACCTCGTAGGCCTTCGTGACGATCGGGACCACGCCCTGGCGGGCATGGCGGCCGAGCACCTTCGGGGCCGTGCGCGAGATGTAGCGGGCGTAGACCGCCACCGCCGCCGCCTCGGCGAACGCGTCGTAGCGCGCCTTGCCGGCCTCGATCTGGAGCAGGTCCATGAGCTCGTCCTGCCGGGCGAAGGCCTCGTGGTGGATCCGACCCAGGATCCGGGAGCGCTCGGCGACCGGGCGGGCGGCCCACTGGCGCTGCGCGACCCGTGCGCGGGCGAACGCCTCCTCGACGTCCTCCTCGGTCGAGATCGGGTAGGTGATCAGCTCCTCGCCGGTGAACGGGGCGCGCGTGGTCTCGGTACGGCCGCCGGTGGCCAGGACGCAGGCGAGCAGCCGGTCGATCAGCTGCGTGGGGACACTCTCCCGCAGGCTGAGCGACGGCCCCGGGCCGGCGGGTCGGCTGCCCGGATCGCCCACGGGAAGGACCTTCACGGTCGGGGTGCCGTTCGCCTGGGGAATCGAGGTGGTCGCCATGTCCTCACGCTACGCGCCCCCGGCGACGGAGGCCGCACCACCCGTCGTCGGCGGGGCCACATCGCACGCTCGGCCGTATCCTGCACCCCTGGGGACCACACCCACGGAGGTGCGCGTGACACAGCCCTCGGGCGCCGGCCTGCGGATCGCGCACGTGTCGGACATCCACGTCGGCGCCCACGACGACCTGACCCTCGACGGGCTGGCCCAGGACCTCCACGACGCCGGGGTGTCGGCCACCATCGTCACCGGCGACCTGACCATGCGGGCGCGGACGCACGAGTTCGTCCGCGCCAAGGCCGTCATCGACCAGTTCCCGGGGCCCAGGATGGTGGTGATCGGCAACCATGACGTGCCGCTCACGAACCCGCTGCACCGGATGACCTCGCCCTATGGCAAGTACCGCGCGGAGGTCACCGGGAACCTCGACCCGGTCCTCGACCTGGGCACGGTGCGCATCCAGGGCCTCGGGTCGATGCCCCGCTGGCGCTGGAAGTCCGGACGCATCTCAGCGCGCCAGTCCCGCGACATCCGAGCAACGTTCGCCGACTCACCACCGGGGACCGTCCGGGTCGTGGCGATGCACCACCCGCCCAGCTCCGAGGACCTGGAGTCCCTGGCCGGCGGTGACGGGTTCGAGCGGGCGCTGGTGGATGCGCAGGTCGACATCGTGCTGGCCGGGCACACCCACGTCCCAGCCGTCCAGGTCCTGGAGGTGGGCACCGGGGCGCAGTCCCGCTCGATCATCGAGGTGATCGCCGGGACGGCCACGAGTCACCGCACCCGCGGCGTCGTGCGCTCCTGGTCGCTGTTGGAGATCACTGCCCGCACCCTCACGGTGACCGAGCACCACGCCCAGGACCGGGTGTGGCTCCCCTCGCCGCCCAAGGTGCTCGCGCTCCCGGAGGCCCGACATCGCCCGGGCTGACGCGGCCCAGGCCGGAGGGCGGCGCCTCCCCCGACGGCCGTCCCCGGGGTCGGTCAGCCCCGGGGCGGTCAGCCCCGGCCCAGGGCCAGGTGCCACAGCTCCTTGGGCGTGTTGCCGGACAGGGCGCGCGCCGCGGGCGACCGACCCGGGGCGTGCGGCGGCAGCAGCACCGTCAACGCATCCGGGAGCATCTCGAACACCACGGGGGCGTCCATCGACAGGGCCTCGCCGTCGAGCCCGACCTGGACCGGGCCACCGGACCTGACCTCGA
Source organism: uncultured Actinomycetes bacterium (assembly GCA_963774745.1). Taxonomy (GTDB): domain Bacteria; phylum Actinomycetota; class Actinomycetes; order S36-B12; family CAIYMF01; genus Prado023. The sequence goes on from CAVZGE010000011.1 coordinate 278,473, forward strand.
ACCGGGGGGTGGTCCACTCCTGCCACCCGGGGAACCTGTGGACCTGGCCGGCGGCCTCGAGGGCCAGGAACCGACGCGCATCCGTCGCCGAGTTGATGGTCAGGCACACCACGCCGAGCATGCCGGTGTCCATCCGCGCGCGCGTGCCGACGCCGCCGAGCGAGTCGAGCACGTACGGGTTGTTGGACACCAGGACGACGTCGGCCGTGTCGTGGACCACGCCGACGTCGTCGACGAAGTGCAGGTCGAGCGAGTCGGCGTTGTCACCCAGGAGGTCCGGAAGCGCCTCGAGGGCGGTCCGCAGCTTCGCGTCCCGATAGGACTTGGAGGCCACGATCTCGGCGTAGAGCCCCATCGACGCGTTGTTGACGAACACCCGGCCGTTCACGGTCGCCAGGTCGATCGTCCGCGGGATGCCGGTGGCGTAGGCGTCGAGGGCGCCGACGACGTCGTCGCGGTCGAGACCCAGGTCCAGCGCCAGGTGGTTGCGCGTGCCAGCGGGCACCACCACGTGCGGGAGCCCGTGCTTCATCGCGACGGTGGCCACCAGTGCCTGCGAGCCGTCACCGCCGGCCATGCCCAGGACGTCGGCCCCGCGGGCCACGGCGGCCTCCGCGAGCGCGACGAGGTCGTCGCCGGCCGAGAGGACCACGGGCTCGATGCCGCGTGCCCGACATTCCGCGACGAGGTCGAACCTCTCCACCTTCCCCCCGCCCGACTTGGGGTTCATGATCAGGACCGGGTGCCGGGCGGGCGCCCGGGGCACACCGAGGTCGGCGGCCACGACCGCGGCCCCGTGCCGGCGCGTCGCCCGTCGGGCGGAGTAGGTGGAGGCCGACCCCAGGGCGACCGCCCCGAGCAGGGCCCAGCGCGAGCCGCCCGCGCTGACCAGGCTCACCACGAGGGCCACGAGCCCGGCCGCTGCCAGGATCCCGCCCGCGATCCGGACGGCTCCACGGTTGGCCACCAGGTACCACCCGCCGGTGATGGCGACCCCCGCACCGACCAGTGCCCCGACGAGGTGGGCGACGGAGCCGACCGTCAACGCCAGGACCGCGACCAGTGCGAGCACGCCCGTCACCAGCGCCAGGACGGCCGCCAGCCGGCGCCCGGCGTCCACGGCATCCTGCTCGGACGCTCCTGCGGCTCCCGCCATCACGACCCCTTCCATCCCATGACCACCCGGTGGACGAGCATAGGCCGACCGCCGGCCGCGGGCCCTGAGCTGCCCGACTCAGAGGCAGGATTCGGCGACGGCGTGGGCCCTCCCGGAGCCCGCGGCGAGATCGGCGGGCACCAACGAGAGGCGGGTGCGCCGTTCGAGCAGGTCGGCGACGTCCAGGGCGCCCTCGGCCTCGACCCCGAAGGCGAGCTCGACCCCCAGGATGGGGACCCCGTCGGCGATGGGCTCGCGCAGCCAGGGCCGGGACTCGCCCAACGACCAGACGGCACCGGCCTCGGCACCGTACCGGCGGACCAGCCGGGCGGGGACCGTCGCGTCGACGGCCACCGGCGCACCGGGCTCCGCGGCGCCCACCACTGCGATGCGCGCCGTGCGGCAGGGTGCGTCGGTGATCAGGTCGACGACGTCCTGGGCCATCCGTCGGTAGGTCGTGAGCTTGCCGCCGGTGACGGTGATCCGGCCGTCGCCGTGGTCGCGCACGACGTGCCGGCGGGAGAGGTCGGCCCCCGTGGTCGTCGGGGACTCCTGGTCCGGGGCGGCCAGCGGGCGCACGCCGGCGAACGCCCCGACCACGTCTGCCCGGGTCAGGCCGTCCTCGAGCCAGGGCGAGATGATCCCCAGGATCCAGTCGATCTCGCTCCTGCGTCGGGGTCGCGACCCGCGGGACCGAGCCCTCCATCGGCACGTCCGTGAGCCCGATGAACGTCAACCCGTCGGACTGCGGCAGCGCGAAGACGAAGCGACCCGTCGTGCCGGGCACCGGGACCGTCAGTGCTGCGCTGGGGTTCCCGAGACGCTCGGAGCGGACCACGACGTGGCTGCCCCGCGAGGGGACCAGGCGCACGGCATCGTCGAGCTCGTGGGCCCAGGCGCCGGTGGCGTTGACGATGTGCCTCGCGCGCACGCAGTACGTGGAGCCGTCGAGCCCGTCGCGCAGCTGGGCCTCGCCCGGGGCGATCGACAGCACCTCGGTGCGCGTCAGGATCGCGGCCCCGTAGGCGGCAGCCGTCCGGGCGATGGCGACGACCAGGCGGGCATCGTCCTCGAGCTGGCAGTCCCAGAGCACCATCGCCCCGCGCACCTTGGCCCGGGCCAGCGACGGCACGAGCTCGATGGCCTGCTCCGGGTCCAGGGACCGGGCCCTGGGCAGCAGCCCGCGCGGGGTCCGGGCGGCGGCCCGCAGGACGTCCGCGGCCGTCAGCCCACCTCGGACCAGCCGGGGATCCGGCTCGTCGGGGGCGTCGGAGTGGGGCACCACCTGCGGCAGCGGGTGGATGAGGTGCGGGGCGACCACGCCGGCGAGGACCGCGCGCTCCCGGGCGCTCTCCCAGGCGACGCCCACCTGCCCGGAGGCGAGGTAGCGCAGGCCGCCATGGACGAGCTTGCTGGACCAGCGCGAGGTCCCGGCGGCGAGGTCGTCGCGCTCGACGAGGGCCACGCGCAGCCCTCGGGATGCGGCGTCGAGGGCGACGCCGACGCCGGTGATCCCCCCGCCGACCACGAGCACGTCCAGGGGGGTGCCCTCCTCGAGCGCGGTGCGCCAGCGATCGCGGCGGTCCCGGGTGAGCAGCGTGCTCGGATCTCCCGGTGCCAGGTGCTCGACGCGGGGGGAGGCAGTGCCCGGTCGCAGCGGCAGGGCAGCCGGGCGGTTCATCGGGGTCCCCCAGCTGCGGCGGCGGCGGTCGGGTACGGCCGCAGGTAGCCGTCCAGGGCGCGTTCCAGCTCGGGCCAGCGACGGGCGCGCGGGTCGACGCTGTCGTAGGCGCGCGCCGAGAAGACGTGGATCGCGGACATGCTCATCACCTGCAGTGCCATCGCCTCGACGTCCCCGGGGGCGATGGACCCGTCGGACTGGCCGGCGGCCAGGAGCTCGCGCAGGCGGTCCAGGGCGATGCGGTGCGAGCTGCCCAGGCGGTCGACCACGAGCGGCATGAGCATCTCCGGGTCGAGCTCGAGGATCCGGCGCATCAGGGGATGCTCCGCGGTGGCTCGGGTGACGTGGATGACCTCCCGGACCAGGCGCGCGCGCCCCGTCGCCTCACGCCCGGCCCGGTCGGCGGCCTCCGCGATGACGGCACCGAACTCGACGACCAGCAGGGCGCTGACGAGCCGGTCGAGATCGTCGTAGCGCCGGTAGACGGTCATCCGGCTGACGCCGGCGCGTCGGGCGACCTCAGCCAGGGTCAGCCGGCCCAGGCCGATCTCGAGGACAGCCTCGTGGGCGGCCCTGAGCACGGGATCGGCGGAAGCCGATGCGCTTCGGACGCCGGTGGACAGATGTGACACTGAGCCCATGCCTGTCACTGTACCGCCAGCCACGCCAGTCATGTCGGCTCCAGCATGTGACACTGACCAGCGATCTGTAACATGGCTGTCATGATCGGATCACTGGCAGACCGATATGCCCGCTGGGGACCCTCGGGGCCCACCCACGACCTCGATCCCCGGGCCGCGCAGTACGTCGCCGAGGTCCTCGGCCCCCCGGCTCCCGCCGCACCGGTCCCCCTGTCACAGGTTGAGCCTGCGCCTTCGCGGCTCGGCGGCGAGACCCTGGCCGCACTCGCCGCCGCCGTGGGCGCGGCGCAGGTCCGCACCGACCGCGAGTCGCGGCTGGCGCACGCCGGTGGGCTGTCCTACCTGGACCTGCTCGACCGGCGGTCTGCGACGCACCCCGAGGTGCCGGACGCCGTCGTCACCCCGGGCTCGCACGAGGACGTCGTCGCCCTGCTCGCCGCCGCCGGTGCCGGTGGGTTCGCCCTCGTGCCGTTCGGTGGCGGAACCAGCGTCGTGGGCGGGGTCCGCCCCGAGGCGGGATCGCGGTCCGGGGTGGTCGCGATCAGCTTCGAGCGGATGGCCGAGCTGCTCGAGGTCGACGCCGTCTCGGGCACCGCCCGGGTCCAGCCGGGGATGACCGGCCCGGTCCTCGAGCGGCTGCTGGCCGCCCGCGGGCTCACGTGGGGACACGTCCCGCAGTCGTGGGAGCGGGCCACCATCGGCGGGTACGTCGCGACCCGCTCTGCCGGTCAGTCCTCGACCGGGTACGGACGCAGCGACGCGACCGTCGAGGCCCTGGTTGTGGCGACCCCGGGCGGGACGCTGCGCCTGGGTCGGGCACCGTCCTCGGCTGCCGGGCCCGGACCTGCGCGCGCTCTTCCTGGGCAGCGAGGGGATCCTGGGCATCATCACCGAGGTCACGCTGCGGGTGCGCCGGGTTCCCTCGACCCGCTGGTTCGAGGCCATCATGCTGCCCGACCTCGACTCCGGCCTCGAGGCGTTCCGCGAGCTGGCCCAGTCACGTGCGGGTGCCGACGTGATGCGCCTGTCGGACCTGGCCGAGACCAGGGCGACGATGCGGATGAGCGGGCCGACAGGGCGCACGGCCAGTGCGATGGCGGCCTACCTGAGGGTCCGCCGCGTGACCGACGGCACGATGGCGATCCTGGGCTGGGACGCGGCGTCCGCCGGCCAGGTGCGCGCCCGGCGCTCGATGGCCCTCGACATCCTCCGCCGCCACGGTGCCGCGTCGCTGGGCCGGGGTGCCGGGGAGTCATGGCTGCGCCACCGCTTCGAGGGTCCGTACCTGCGCGACACCCTCATGGATCAGGGGTACCTCGTCGAGACGCTGGAGACCGCGACCAGCTGGTCGCGCCTGGCGGAGCTGCGCGAGTCGGTCACCGGAGCCCTGTCGGCGTCCCTGGGGCACAGCTACGTGATGGCGCACGTGTCGCACGTGTACGAGACCGGCGCGAGCCTGTACGTCACGGCGCTGGCCTCCGCGGGTCCGGACCAGGCGGCGCGCTGGCGCACAGCCAAGCAGGCCGCGTCGGAGGTGATCGTCGCCCACGGTGCGACCATCACCCACCACCACGGGATCGGTGCGGACCACGCCCCCTGGATGGAGGCCGAGGTCGGGCCGCTGGGCGTGGACCTGCTGCGGACGGTGAAGGCGCGCCTCGATCCGCAGGGGATCCTCAACCCGGGGGTGCTGCTGCCTTCCGAGCGGTAGCGTCGGTGGTGGCCGGTGCGCTGCGATGGAGCGTGGACGGGGTGGTCGGGAGGGTCGGGGTGGTCGGGATGGGTGAGCTCACGTGGCGCCCGCTCGTGGAGTCCGACCACGAGCCGGTGCTTGCCGCGCTCGCCGCCTGGTCGGGCGGGGACTTCCACGCCCTGCTGCCGCGGCTGTTCTTCGCGCACTTCTCCAGCACGTCGCTGATCGTCGAGGATGCCGAGGGCACCCTGGCCGGGTTCATCATCGCCTTCGCCTCCCAGACGCACGCCGACACCGGGTGCATCCACTTCGTCTGGGTGAGTCCCGAGGTTCGCCAGCACGGGCTGGGACGCCAGCTGTACGAGCGGGTGTTCACCCTGCTCCAGGAGCGGGGATGCCGACGGGTGGAGGCCGTGACGATCCCGGCGAACTCAGGGTCGCTGGCGTTCCACGACCGCATGGGCTTCGTGGCCCGGGACACCGGCGGACGACCGTTCGAGGCCCCGGTCGTGGCCGATCACGCCGGACCCGGCCAGGATCGGGTCGTGCTGGTCCGGCAGCTCTGAACAGGGCAAGCGGTGGCCCGGCGACGCGGGTGGCGTTCGCCCGCACTCACCGCCGGGCCGAGTGCGCCGCCCTCGCGTTCGCGATGTGCTCGTCCATCGGCACCGCGGCGATGACCTCGGCGACGAGATCCTCGTGCAGGTCGGCGATCGCCCTGAAGCGCAGGCAGCTCCTGCCCATGTCCAGCCTCGTCCCCCGGGCCGCCCACCGCTCCCGGAGCGTCGCCTCCTCGTCGGAGTCGGCGTAGACCCCCATCAGGTACAGCGAGTAGTAGTTCTTCTGGGCGGCCAGTGAGACGTAGGCAAGCGGCTTGCGGTTGTACGTGTCCGGGTAGACGGCCAGCGGGACCATCCACGTGATCATCCCGTGGAGCATGCCCTCGACGTATCCCGGCGGAAGGCTCGCGTTGACAAGGTCGCGGACGTGGCCGACCACGGCCGCCCGCTCCTCGGGGAGCTCGGAGAGGTACTCGTCGACGGTTGCGGCAGCGCTGGAGGCCATGGCGGGCAGGATAGCTGTGACGGCGTGGTTGCGGGCGGGGTCGCGCTCGGCCGCTGGTCGATTCGCCCGGTGCACCGGGCGCCGCCCTGCGCGGTGCCCTGGGGTGCGCCCTGGGGTGCGCCCTGGGGTGCGCCCTGGGGTGCCCGAGGGTGCCCGACGGGTGCCCGGATCCTGTGGACGGCCCATCCGCACTGTCGGTGGGGTGGGATAGTGTTCGTACAGGTGTTCGATCCTGATGGGGGGTTCGAGGTGCTCGAGGTGTGCCTGGCAGTGCGGGGCGTCGATGGGGAGCTGGTCGATCCTGGCGTGCTCGGGGTAGAGGCCCTGGTCGCCATGATCCGTGCCCATCCGCCGGGGGCTCCGCCGGGCGAGTACGCGGCGTTCGGGGCGTCGGTGGAGGTGCTCGAATCGGTGGAGGTGGTGGTCGGCCAGGCCACGGCGCTGCGCGCGGCGGCGGTCCACGCTGTCGCGGAGGACACCCCGGCCGGCGTGGTGGCCGACCAGGTCGTGGACGTCCTGATGATGTCCCTGAACCGGTCACGGCGCTCCGCGGTGATGCTGCGCGAGCAGGCATTGATCCTGACCCACCAACCACGGGTGTGGGCCGCGCTGTGGGCAGGCCTGCTGGACCCGACGAAGGCCGGGATCCTCGCCGGAGCCCTCTACCTGGTGCCCCGGCTGGATGCCGAGGACCAGCAGCGGGCCGAGTATGAGGCGGACTGCGACCGGCTCCTGACGGCGGGGTTGGCCCATGCCCCCCGGCACACTGCGCGTCAGCTGGACCGGCACCTGAAGCGGTTGCTGGCCGAGATCGATCCGGCCACGATCGTCACCCGCCGGCGACGTGCTCTGGCTGAGCGCGGGGTCTGGATCGACCACCGCGGCGATGGCACCGCGGACCTCACCGCCCGCCTGGACTCCAGCCACGCCGAGCAGGTCTACGCCGCGATCCGGGCCGTGGCCCTGGCCGCCCAGCGCACGGATGCGGCGGCGGTCGGCGCCGGGAGTCATGGCGCCGCGGCGGAGTCCGGGTCCTCGGGCCAGCACTGCGTCCGTGGCTCCGGTGATGCCGATCGATCCTTCGCCGCCGAAGCCGCTCGACGTCCGTTCGACCTGCGGATGGCCGATGCCCTGGTCGACCTGATCATCGCTCCGAGCGCCACGTCGGCGCCCCTCGGGCGGGGCCACGTGCCCAGCGCGGCGGCGGGAGTGGACGGCAGCGACGGTCCCAGTCGCGGCAGGCCGAAGGGGACCGTCATGGACCCGGACGCTGACGCAGACGCGAACCTGGACCCGAACCCGGGCGCAGACGCGGACAGGGACGCACACCCGGCCGTGGTCGCCGTCACGACCCAGATCAGCGTGACCATCCCGATCGACAGCCTGGCCGGGCTCACCGAGACACCCGGGCAGCTGTCCGGGTACGGGATCCTCCCTGCCGACCTGGTCCGTCGCCTGGCCGCCGGGGACGCCCGGTGGCGCCACATCCTCACGGACCGGGCCACCGGAGCAGTCCTCGATGCGGGCACCTGGTCCTACCGGCCACCCGCTGGGCTGGTACGCCACGTGCGCACCCGGGACGTCACCTGCCGGTTCCCCGGCTGCGCGGTCACCGCCCGGGAGTGCGACCTGGACCACCTGATCCCATTCCCACTCGGTCCCACGTCGGCGGAGAACCTGCACGCGCTCTGCCGGCGGCACCACCGCCTCAAGCACGACGACAACTGGACGGTCGAACCCCTCCCGGACCACGGCCTGCGCTGGACCAGCCCGCTGGGAACGGTCCGCGACACCTGGCCCGATGCCGACCGCGCCCAGGAGGATCTCCACCACGCCGCCTGATGGTCAGCGCTCGGCTGGGTGCGCGCGATCGGCTGGGCGTGCGCGATCGGCTGCGAGCGCGCGGTCGGCGAGCTCTGCGGCAGCGCGGCTGATCCCGCGCGCGAGGACCTCGATGTCCCCGGCCTGGTCGGCATCCCCGGTCACGCCGACGTTCAGCGTGCCGTCGTAGCTGAAGATGCCCGTGGTGATGCAGGTGTGCCCGGCCACCGGGATGAGCGGGTACATCGCCAGCACGTGCCGTCCGCAGAGGTACACCGGGAACTGCGGACCGGGCACGTTGGTCGTCAGGGTGTCCATGAACCACGCCGGCGCGCTGCGGCCGACTGCGCCGACGGTCAGATCCTGGACAGTCGCGGGCACGGTCCGGTCCACGAGCCCCAACAGTGCCGATGCCATGGCCGGGGTGCCCGCCCCACGACCGTGGGCCACGGCCGCCCGGACGGCCGCGAGCCGGTCCACCGGGTCGGCGACCCCGACCGGCAGGTGGCCCAGCATCCCGCTGATCCGGTTCTGCGCACGGCCGTCGCCCGGCGGACGCAGGGACACCGGGACGAGGTTGCGCACCACGCGACCCTCCAAAGGCTCCCCCCGATGGGCGAGCAGATCCCGGAACCCTCCCGCGACGCAGGCCAGCAGGACGTCGTTGACAGTCGCGCCCAGCACGCGTCCGGTGGCCCTGACCTCCACCAGGGGGATGTCGACCGAGGCCCAGACGCGGCCGGGGCCCACGGGGCCGGCCAAGGGGCTGGGCGGGTGCGGGAGCAGGGAGCTCATGGCGGGGATGAGGTGCGGGAGTGCCCCGCGGACGGCGAGCAGGGGATCCTCGAGACGGTGCCGTGCCCTGCTGAGAGCCTCTGGTGTGGGGGCCTCCGGCGTGTGAACCTGCGGTTCGGCGGCACGGGCGCGCTCCCCCGCCGGCGCGGCGGGCCCGGCAAGGATCGCATCGGCCAGGGTCCGACCCCCGTCGGGTGCACAGTCGAACCCGTGGCCGAGGAGGATCAGGGCGCCCACCCCATCGGCGATCGTGTGGTGCACCCGCCAGACCAGCGCCCAACGGTCCTCGAGTCCGTCGACGACCCACATGTCCCACAGGGGCTCGTGCGGCGGCAGTGGCTGCTCCATGACGTGCCCGACGGCGCAGTCGAGACCGGGATGCGCGCCGGACGCCGACGCATCGACGTGGTTCAGGTGCGCCGCGAGGTTCGAGTACCCCGACTCGACCCACATCGGGCGGCGCACGCCCCAACCGCGATCATCGAGATCCTGGTGCAGCCGCGGCATCTGATCCAGTCGGTCAGCGACCAGTGCGAGCAGCTCGTCGTCCGAGGGTGTGGGAACCTCCGCCACAGCGACCGTGCCGATGGCGATCGGCGGCCCCTCGCCCTGCATCTCCAGCCAGACGAGGTCGAGGGCGTGGAGTCGCTCGCCACCATCGGCCATGCTCCCCATGCTCCCGCTCGCGGCGGCTCCCCGCCAGAGCCGGCGGACACGACCCGGCGGACACGAGCGGACGGACACGACCCGGCCGACACGACCCGGCGGCCCGGCCCCCGCCCCGCCTGTGCCCGGCCCGCCCGCCTTGGGGTGCGCGCGGCGCTGTGGCAGGGTTCCTGCATGCGGCAACGGCACTGGATCGCCATCCCTCTGCTGAGCCTGGGAGCCCTGGTCGTGGCATGGGGCCACAAGCCCATGGGCGCCGTGGCCCTGGTGCTGGCGATCTTCCTGGGCGCAGCGGTGCTCGCCTCCGTGCAGCACGCCGAGGTCCTGGCCCACCGGTTCGGCGAACCGTTCGGCTCCCTGATCCTGGCCGTGGCGGTGACCGTCATCGAGGTCGCCCTGATCGTCACCCTGACCCTCGGCGGTGGGGCCGGCACCGAGTCACTGGCCCGGGACACCGTCTTCTCTGCGTTCATCATCGCGACCAACGCCATCGTCGGCGCCTCGCTGCTGGCCCGGACCCTGCGCGGCGGCGTGGCGGAGTTCAACGCCGAGGGCACCGGCGCCATGCTGGCCACGCTGACGGCCGTGGCCACCCTGTCGCTGATCCTGCCGAACTTCACCTCCAGCTCGCCGGGCCCCACGTTCTCGACCGGCCAGCTCGTCTTCGCCGCAGTGGCGTCGCTGAGCCTCTACCTGCTGTTCGTGTTCGTGCAGACGGTGCGCCACCGCGAGCAGTTCGCCACCGTCGGCCCGACCGCGCCCGGGATGTCGCACGAGGACGATCACGAGCCCGTCCCGAGCACCGTGGCTGCGCTGTCCAGCTTCGGGCTGCTGCTCGTCTCCCTGGTGGCGGTGGTCGGCCTGGCCAAGGTGGTCTCCCCCGCGATGGAACGGGCCATCCTCGACCTGGGGCTCCCGGTGACCACCGTCGGCGTCGTGATCGCCATGCTGATCCTGATGCCCGAGGGGATCTCCGCCGTGCACGCCGCCCGGGCCGACGACGTGCAGCGCAGCTTCAACCTGGCCTACGGCTCGGCGATGGCCAGCATCGGCCTGACGATCCCGGCGATCGCGATCGTGTCGCTCGCCTTCGACCGGCAGCTGCTCCTCGGCCTGGAACCCACCGGGATCCTGCTGACGGCACTCACCGTCGTGGTCTCCGTGCTCACCGTCACCCCCGGTCGGGCGACCCTGCTCCAGGCCGGTGTGCACCTGACGATCGCCGCCGGCTTCGTGACCCTGGCGGTCCTTCCCTGACACCCGCTCCGGCTCGGCCCGGGCAGCGCCCTGCCTGGGCAATACTCCCCTGCATGGTCGATGTGGGCACGGTGCGCGCCACCTGCGCCCTGCTGCCGGCGAGCCCGGGCGTGTACCGGTTCCGCGACCACCGGGGCGTGAGCATGTACATCGGCCGCGCGACCAACCTGCGCACCCGGACGGCGTCGTACTGGGGATCCCTGAAGGGACGCGCCCGACTGCGGCGCATGGTGCCGCAGATCGCCGCGGTCGAAGCCCTCGAGTGCGCGTCGGTGCACGAGGCCACCTGGCTGGAGCGCAACCTCCTCGAACGGGGCCTACCCCGGTGGAACCGCGCTCGGGGCGGCCAGGAGGTCCCCGTCTGGCTGGTGCTCGATCCCGGCCCGCGCGCACCCGGACTGCTCCTGGCCCACTGCGCAGGTCCCGCCAGCACCACCCTCGGCCCCTTCCTGGGCGCCGACCGGGCCAGGCTCGTGCGCTCGGGCCTGGCCCGGGTCTGGCCCATCGCGGCCACCGGCGCGGGCCTGACCCGCTCGGAGCGGGACATCGCCGAGAGTCGTGGGGTCACCCCCGCAGACCGCGACCGGTTCGCGACCGAGATCGTCGCGGCCCTGTCGGCGGATGCACGGGCGGTCGAGGCGTGGCGCCACGGACTGCTGGAGGCACGGGATCGGGCAGTGGCCGGCCTGGCCTACGAGCTGGCCCGCCAGATCACCGACGAGCTGGACGTGATCGACTGGGCGACCGGGCCGCAACGGGTGACGACGACGGAGCCTGTCCGCGCGGACGTCCACGGCTGGCACGCGGGCGTCCTCGTCAGCCTCGAGATCCGTGCCGGCCGGATGGAGCGCTGGCACCAGCGCCTCGTGGACGCCGAACCCCTGGCCACCCTCGAGGCGACCCCACCGCAGTGGCGGGAGTTCGCCGACCGGAACGCCCGCCTCGCCGCACGACTGCTCGGCGGCACGGATCCTCGCAGCGGGGCATCGGACGGCGCTCTGCAGACCCAGTAGGGTCACCGGATGCCACACGTATCCACCCCCGACCTCCTGGTCCTGCACGCCGTGCGCCTGAAGGGGATGGCCGAGGCCGGCGACATCGTGCGCCGATTCCCCGCGACGCGCGATCGTGCCCAGGAGCTGCTGCTCGACTTCGAGGCACGCGGGTGGGTGCAGCAGGTGAGCTTCCCCGGCTCCCGGGGCTGGGCCCTGACGACCTCCGGCCGCGCGCACGGGGAGCTGCTCCTCCGGCTGGAGCTGGATCGTACGGGCGCGCGGCACCTGGTCACATCGGCCCTGTCCGCCTTCGAGGGCCTGAACGCGCAGTTCCTGGAGGCGATCACCCGATGGCAGGTCCGCCCCAGCCCCGGGGATCCGCTGGCGGCCAACGATCACAGTGACTGGCCCTGGGACGAGGACGTCCGAGCCGGCCTCCATCGCCTGGCCCACGACGTGGCGCCGATCGTCGAACCACTGGCCGGGGCCCTCGCACGGTTCGATGGGTACCCCGAGCGGCTCGCCGCAGCGCTGGACCGGGTCGACCGGGGCCAGCGGACGTGGGTCGATGGCGTCGGGATCGACTCGTGCCACCGGGTCTGGTTCGAGCTGCACGAGGACCTGCTGGCCACCCTCGGCCGCGAGCGCGGCGCGGCGTAGCCCGCTGCCCGGTGACCACCTGGCCCGCCGGTGGGCCGGGGCTAGGGTTGGCACATGACGATCACCGACATGTACCGCCTCGACGGCAGGGTGGCCATCGTGACCGGCGCCTCCAGCGGGCTCGGGGTCGCCTTCGCCCAGGCCCTGGCCGAGGCCGGGGCCGATGTGGTCCTCGGCGCCCGGCGGGTCGACCGGCTCGAGGAGACCGCCCAGCTGGTGCGCGATGCCGGCCGGCGGGCCCTGACCGTCGCCACCGACGTCGCGGATCCCGCTCAGTGCCAGGCCCTCGTCGATGCGGCCATGGCCGAGTTCGGCCACGTCGACGTCCTGGTCAACAACGCCGGCATCGGCACGGCCGTGCCGGCCACCCGCGAGACCCCCGAGCAGTTCCGCCAGGTCATCGACGTCAACCTCAACGGCTGCTACTGGATGGCCCAGGCCTGCGGGCGGGTGATGGCACCCGGGTCCAGCATCATCAACATCTCCTCGGTCCTGGCCCTGACCACCGCCGGGCTGCCGCAGGCCGCCTACGCCGCGAGCAAGGCCGGGCTGATCGGCCTGACCCGCGACCTGGCCAACCAGTGGACCGGGCGCAAGGGGATCCGCGTGAACGCGATCGCCCCCGGCTTCTTCGAGTCCGAGATGACCCAGCAGTACCCGCCGGGCTACCTCGACGCGATGGCCGTACGCATCCCCAGCGGGCGCAAGGGGGACCCGCGCGAGCTGGCCGCCACCGTGGTCTTCCTCGCCTCCGCCGCCGGCGGCTACATCACCGGCCAGACCCTGCCGGTGGACGGTGGCCTGACCATCACCTGACCGAGCCCGCCGGAGGCTGTCAGCGGCGCGGCTCCTGGCATCGCGGGCACCAGTAGGTCGGCCGGTCCAGTGGCGCTGTGCCCACGCGTCCGGATCGGATCGGCGTCCCACAGGATCGGCAGGGCTGTCCGGTCCGCTCGAAGACCCGGAGCTCACGGCGGGTCACGGCCGCGGCGGCGTCCACCGAACGCAGCATCCGGCTCCGGATCCCGGACAGCGCCTCCGCCAAGCCGCTGACCGTCGACGTGGCCGCCCATGGGTCGACTCCCGCAGCCCACGCCAGCTCCGAGGCCCAGATGGTGCCCATCCCACAGACCAGCCGCTGGTCGAGCAGGGCCTCCACCAGCGGTCGGTCAGCGTGGACGAGGATCTCGGCGGCCGCTTCGGGGTCGAACCCGCCGGCCATGATGTCCGGGCCCAGATGGCCGACCCAGTGGGCCTCCTCGCGCGTCGGGCGCACCTCGACATCGTGCACCCGTACCCCGACCGCCTGGGCCGACGAGGTCGCCAGCCAGACCCGGATCTGGTGCCCCGGGGCACCGGGCCCACCGGGAGCACCGATCCGCCACGCACCGTCCATCCTCAGGTGGTGGTGCAGGGTCCACTCCCGGCGATCGTCGACCAGGCGCGTCAGCATGTGCTTGCCGACGACGTGCGTCGCGACCACCCGCATCCCCCGCAGGTCGACGGTGGCGAACCGCGGCACACGCAACTCGGCACGCACCAACGGACCGCCGACGAGGGCTGCGTCGAGCCGCTGGGCCGTGCGGCGCACAGCATCCCCCTCGGGCATGGGGCCCATCGTGACCCATCGCTGGCACGGCGGCCACCGGGGGCGAGACCGCCCACGCCCGGGCCGAGCAGAAGCAGATCGCGACTGGCCGACCTGCTGGATCGCCGGCCCGTGGAAGGGTGCCCCGGGAGCCGAGTGGTGGTGACGGGTCAGCGCAGGTTGGCCGTCATCCAGTCGGCCCCGAAGGAGACGATGTCCGCCGCGGAGAAGAGCTCGGCGTCCGCGCCCCCGACTCGTCCGACCTGCGACCGGCCGGTGGCGAGGAACTCGCGCAGGATGATCGCGAAGTAGTCCTCCTGCGGCTGGCGCTCGTCCGGAACGATCCCGTTCTCGTCGTCAAGGCACTCGACGGTCACGATCCGTGGCCCATCCGGCCCGAGCACCCTGCGGTGGCGCCGGATCCGGACGGTGTCGGGCACGTCCGCGCAGTACTCGGCGAAGTGCAGCACCGAGACGGTGTCCGGGTCCGCACCCAGGCGCAGGACCCGACCGCCGGAGGTCACGAAGCGCTCCAGCGCCGATCCGGGTCCGTAGTAGTCGTGCCACGGCAGCCCGTCGAGCAGCTCATGCGCCAGCCGCCCCCGCGCGGCGAAGCGACCCTCGGGGTGGTCATTGACCAGCGTGCCGGGCATGGTCCGCAGCACCTCCGCGAGGACGCCCACCTCGGGCAGGACCGGCGTCGTCGCGTTGTCGAACGGCTCCGAGTCGGCCAGGAGCCCCGCCCGCTCGTGCTCGGGATGGGCGTTCACCCAGTCCCACTCGTTGGTCGCCCCGAGGATCATCACCAGGGTGCCGTCGGGGCCGATGGCCCGCTCGACCGCGTCGATGACGCCGAGGGCGCCACCCTCCACCGGCCCGATCCGGCGCAGCGAGGCGTGCAGGAACAGCAGGTCGCCGGGCCGCACGCCCAGGGCACCCAGGTCGGCCGCCAGCGCGGTGGGTGTCAGCATCGACCCAGTGTGCGCCAGAATCGCGCCCATGACATTCCCCGGCGTGATCGTGCCCCTGGTGACCCCCTTCGACGAGGACGGGGGCGTGGCCCTCGACGGGTTCGGACCCCTCGTCGAGTTCGTCCTGGCCGGGGGGGTGTCCGGTCTGGTCGCGGCCGGCACGACCGGCGAGGGCTACGCCCTGGACCTCGACGAGCGCCGGGCGGTGGTCGAGGCGGTGATCGCCGCTGCCGCCGGCCGGGTGCCCGTGCTGGTCGGCGTCGGCGGCACCGCGACCCGCGAGGCGCTGGCGCAGGCACGACTGGCACAGGAGTGTGGTGCCGACGGGCTCATGGTGGCCGCGCCCGCCTACGTCCTGCCCACGCCCGAGGAGCTCGGCCGGCACGTGCGCGCGGTCCTGGATGCGGCACCGCTGCCGACCGTTCTCTACGACTACCCGGACCGCACGGGCGTCTCGTTCACGGAGAAGGCGCTGGACGCGGTCGCCGCCGACCCCCTGGTGGTGGGCATCAAGGAGGCATCGGGCGACCTGACCCGCGTCCGCCGCCTGCGCCGCCGCTACGGCTCCGACCTGCCGATCGTCTGCGGCGCGGACTCGATCGCGATGCGCTACTTCGAGATGGGGGTCGACTCGTGGATCGGCGGGGTGGCCAACGCGCTGCCGGCCGAGCACGTCGCCCTGCTCGCCGCCGCCCTCGCCGGGGACACCGCCACCGCCTGGGCGTGGCAGAAGCAGATGATGCCGATGCTGCGCAGCGCCGAGCGCACCCACTACACGCCCAAGGTGCGCCACGCCCTCGAGCTGCGCGGCATCCCCGTCGGCCCGCCGCGCCGGCCGCTGGCGGCCCTCGACGCCTCGGAGGCCCACGAGGTCGCCACGCGCCTGGCGATCGCCCTCGGCCAGGCCGACGGCGCCCCCTCGACCACCACCCACGGGCCACTGGCACCGGACGCCACCCCCCTGCCGATGCACACCGAGGCCTACATCGACGGCGCGTTCGTGCCATCCGCCAGTGGCGCGACCATGGAGGTGCACAACCCGGCGACCGGCCAGGTGATCGCCACCGTCGCCGCGTGCGGCGCCGAGGACGTGGACCGGGCCGTGGCCGCAGCCCGCGAGGTGTTCGAGCGCGGCGACTGGTCCCGCGCGCACCCGGCACACCGCCGTCGGGTGCTCACCCGGTTCGCCAAGCTGATCGAGCGGCACGCCGAGGACCTCGCCCGCCTGGACTCCCTGGAGGCCGGCAAGCCGATCACCGACTGCCGTGAGGGCGACATCCCCGAGTCCGCCGAGACGTTCCGCTGGTTCGCCGAGGCGATCGACAAGGTCTACGACCGCCTCGCCCCGACCGGCATCGACGTCGTGGCCCGGATCACCCGCGAGCCGATCGGCGTCGTCGGTGCGGTCATCCCGTGGAACTTCCCGACCCAGATGTTCGCCTGGAAGGTGGCCCCCGCCCTGGCGATGGGGAACTCGGTCATCGTCAAGCCCGCCGAGCAGACGTCCATGGCCGCACTCCTGCTCGCCGAGCTCGGCCGCGACGCCGGCCTGCCCAAGGGCGTCCTCAACGTCGTGCCCGGCCTCGGCGAGGAGGCCGGCCGGGCACTGGGCCTGCACCCCGACGTCGACATGGTGACCTTCACCGGGTCCACCGAGGTGGGCCGGTACTTCCTGGAGTACGCGGCACGCTCGAACCTCAAGCGGGTGACCCTCGAATGCGGCGGCAAGAGCCCGCAGGTCGTCCTGGAGTCGGTGCGCGACCTCGACGAGGTGGCCGCCGAGGCGGTCAGGGCGGCGTTCTGGAACATGGGCGAGAACTGCTCAGCCGGGTCCCGGATCCTGGTGCACCGCTCGCTGCAGGCCGGGCTCGTCGAGCGGCTGGTCCAGGCCGCCGCCGACCTGCGCGTCGGCGACCCGAGCGAGCCCCGGACCCAGGTCGGGCCGCTGATCGACCCGGCCGCCTGTGGCCGCAGCGCCGGCTACGTCGCCCGGGGCGTGGCCGACGGGGCGCGGGTGGCCTTCGGTGGTGGTCCGGTCCTCGAGGAGACCGGCGGCTGGTACTTCTCCCCGACGGTCCTCGACGACGTCCCCCCTGACTCGCCTGTCGCGACCGAGGAGATCTTCGGACCCGTCGTCGCGGTGATCCCGTTCGACACCGAGGAGGAGGCGATCGCCCTGGCCAACGCGACGTCCTACGGCCTGGCCGCGTCGGTGTGGACCGACGACCTCGACGCCGCCCACCGCGTCGCCCGGATGCTCAGGGCCGGGACGGTGTCGATCAACTGCTACTCGGAGGGCGACATCACCACGCCGTTCGGCGGCTACAAGCAGTCCGGGTTCGGGGGGCGCGACAAGGGCCTGGAGTCCCTGGAGCAGTACTCCGAGACCAAGACGACCTGGCTGAGGGTGCGCTGGTGAGCCACGTCGTCGTCATCGGGGCCGGGATCATCGGCGCGTCGGTGGCCTCCTCCCTGGCTCGCCGGGGGGTGAGCGTCACGGTGCTGGATCCGGGGCCACCGCGCGAGGGGTCGTCGGCGGCCAACGCGGGGCACCTCGTGCCCAGCCACATCATCCCCTTCGCCTCGCCCGGGATGGTCGGTGCCGGGCTGCGCTCGCTGGCCCGCCGCGACGGGGCGTTCGCGATCAACCCCCGGTTGCGTCCGCGCCTGGCGCCCTGGCTCGCGCAGTTCGCCGCGGCCAGCACCGAGGCCAACGTGCGGCGTGGGGCGCCCGCCCTCGAATGGCTGCTGGGGACCTCGATGTCCCAGGTGGACCGACTGACCGCGGCCGGGGTCGACCTCGACCACGCCCGCGACGGCCTGATCCAGGTGTTCACCCGGCCCGAGAGCCTGGCGGCGGCACGCCACGAGGCCGAGCAGATGCGTGATCTGGGCTACCCGGCCCAGGAGATGTCGCTGACCGAGCTGCAGGCCGCCGAGCCACTGGTCCACGGCGCGGCCGGCGCCATCCTGCTGACCCGCGACGGCCGGCTGGACCCGGCCCTGCTGCTTGCGGCACTGCGCGCCGAGGCGG
The DNA here is from genome assembly GCA_963774745.1 of uncultured Actinomycetes bacterium. Taxonomy (GTDB): domain Bacteria; phylum Actinomycetota; class Actinomycetes; order S36-B12; family CAIYMF01; genus Prado023. The sequence goes on from CAVZGE010000011.1 coordinate 296,496, forward strand.
TGTCCCACGGTGCCCAGCTGCGCACCGCCACCGTCACCGGGATCGCCACCGGCCCGACCGCGGTCATCACCACCGACGGGCCCATCCCCGCCGATCAGGTCGTGCTGGCCGCCGGGGTCTGGACCCCGGAGCTGGCCGCAACCGTCCCGGGCGCCGACGGGTGGACCGCGCGCCTGCCGATCCTGCCGGCGAAGGGCTACAGCGTGACCGTTCCCGCCGTCGCGCAGGCGCCGAACCACCCCCTGCTGCTGATGGACCAGCGGCTTGCCGTGACCCCCATGGGCGACGGCCTGCGGATCACCGGGCGCTTCGAGCTGACCGACCCGTCCGACCGCGGGATCCCGGCCGCGCGCACCGATGCCCTGCTCGCCGGCGCCCGCGCCGCCCTGACGCTCCCCGCCGATGCCCGGGCCACGCAGCCGTGGAGCGGGCTGCGCCCGGCCACCCCGGACGGCCTGCCGATGATCGGCCGGGTCGCCCCCGGATCGCCGGTCGTCATCGCCTCCGGGCATGGGATGCTCGGCAGCACGACCGGCCCGGGCACCGGCGAGCTCGTCGCGGCGATGGTTCTCGGCGAGTCGCTGCCCATCGACGCAACGCCCCTGTCCCCCCAGCGGTTCGGTCGGCTCCCGAGGAGGGTGCGATGAGGTCCACGAGAGTCCTGCACTGCGTCGAGTCGCACACCGAGGGAATGCCCACGCGCGTGGTCGTCGGCGGGGTGGGCGTCATCCCCGGCGACACGATGGAGGCCCGCCGCCAGCACCTGATCCACGATCGCGACGACCTGCGCACGTTCCTCATGTACGAGCCGCGCGGCCACGGCGCGATGAGCGGGGCGATCCTGCAGCCCGCCACACGCCCGGACGCCGACTGGGGCGTGCTCTACATCGAGGTCGCCGGGTGCCTGCCGATGTGCGGGCACGGCACGATCGGCGTGGCCACGGTCCTGGTCGAGACCGGGATGGTCGAGGTCAGCGAGCCGACCACCACGATCCGGCTGGACACCCCTGCCGGGCTGGTCATCGCCGAGGTGGCGGTTCGCGACGGCCGCGCGGAGCACGTGACCATCCGAAACGTGGCGTCCTTCGCCACCGCCCTCGACGCCCACGTCGAGGTACCCGGGTACGGCCGCGTGCGCTACGACATGGCCTTCGGTGGCAACTTCTACGCGATCGTCGAGCTGGCCGAGGTCGGCGTCCCGTACGGCCCGGAGCATGCCCGCGACCTGATGGCGTTCGGCCTGGCCCTGCTGGACGCGATCGAGGCGACCGCTCCCCCGGTGCATCCCGGCGAGCCGGGGATCCACGGCTGCCACCACGCCCAGCTGGTCGCCCCCGGGTCGAGCGCCGTGCACTCCCGGCACGCCATGGTGATCCGGCCCGGCTACTTCGACCGCTCCCCGTGCGGCACCGGCACCAGCGCCCGGATGGCCCAGCTGCACGCGCGCGGGCTGCTGGACATGGACACCGACTTCGTCAACACATCACTGCTCGACCGCCCCTTCCGCGGCCGGCTGGTCGAGTCGACCACCGTGGCCGGGATCGATGCAGTCGTCCCCACGATCACCGGCAGCGCCTGGATCACCGGGACCTCGCAGTACGTCCTGGACCCGACCGATCCCTTCCCGACCGGGTTCCTCCTCGGCTGAGTGGCAGACTCAGCGACCATGGACGGTGCTCCCGCGATCCTGGTCACGGGCCTGGCGAAGGCCTACGGCGACCTCCGGGCGGTGGACGGCCTCGACCTGCGTGTCGAGACCGGCCAGTGCGTGGCCCTGCTCGGGCCCAACGGTGCCGGCAAGACCACCACGACCGAGATCCTCGAGGGCTACCGCCAGCGCGACTCCGGCGACGTCCACGTGCTCGGGGTCGACCCCTCGAGGGCCGACCGCAGGTGGCGCGCCCGCATCGGGATCGTCCTGCAGCAGGTCGGCGACCTCAGCGAGCTCACGGTCCGCGAGTCGCTGGCCCACTTCGCCGGGTACTACCCGGACTCCCGCTCGGTCGACGAGGTCCTGGACCGGGTCGGGCTGACGGCCAAGGCGGACTCCCGGGGCCGGACGCTGTCGGGCGGCCAGCGCCGGCGCCTGGACGTCGGGCTGGGCATCATCGGGCGCCCCGAGCTGCTGTTCCTCGACGAGCCGACCACCGGGTTCGACCCGGAGGCGCGCCGCGAGTTCTGGGCCCTCATCGAGTCGCTGAAGGCCGAGGGGGCCACCATCCTGCTGACCACCCACTACCTGGAGGAGGCCGAGGCGCTGGCCGACATGGTCGGGGTGATCAACCGCGGGCGGCTCGTGGCGTTCGACCCGCCGCACGCGCTCGGCGGCCGGCACACCGGCACCACCCGGGTGAGCTGGACCGAGGACGGCCAGCCCCGGTCGCAGGAGACGGACACCCCGACGGCCCTGGTCGCGGAGCTGGCCGCACGGTTCGGCGGTGAGGTGCCCAACCTGGCGGTGACCCGACCCACGCTGGAGGACATGTACCTCAGCCTCGTCGACGACGGTGATCGGGAGGACCGACCGTGAGCGCCCCCGAGCGGAGCCACCCCGGCACGCTGTCCATCGGCCGGGCGCGCATCGGGATCGAGCTCAAGCAGCTGTTCCGCGACCGCGAGGCGTTCGTGTTCACCCTCGCCCTGCCGATGATCCTGATGCTCGTCTTCGGGTCCGTGTTCGGCAGCCAGCAGCTCGGGGACACGGGGATCACGTTCGCGCAGTACTTCGTCGCCGGCATGATCGCCTCGGGCATCGTCTACACGAGCTTCCAGAACCTGGCGATCGGGATCCCGCAGGAGCGCGACGAGGGCACCCTCAAGCGGCTCGAGGGCACCCCGATGCCCAAGGGCGCGTACTTCATCGGCAAGGTCGGCCAGGTCTGCATCGTGTACGTGATCCAGATGATCCTGCTGATGGCGATCGGGGTGCTGCTCTTCGATGTCGAGATGCCCAGCACCCCGGCGAAGTGGGGCACGCTGCTGTGGCTCAGCGTCCTGGGCCTGACCACCTGGACGCTGCTGGGCCTGGCGTTCTCCTCGGTGCCGAAGTCGGGCAAGGGCGCCTCGGCGATCGTGACCCCGGTGATCCTGGTCCTGCAGTTCACCTCCGGGGTCTTCTTCGCCTACAACCAGCTGCCGGAGTGGATGCAGCAGCTCGCCGCGCTCTTCCCGCTCAAGTGGCTCACCCAGGGGATGCGCTACGTGTTCCTGCCCGAGGGAGCCGAGGTGCTGGAGGTCGTGGGCTCCTTCGAGATGCCCCGGGTGGCGATGGTGCTGCTGGTGTGGACGATCCTCAGCGCGATGCTCGCCTGGGGCTTCTTCCGCTGGCGGCGGCGCGGGGACGGCTAGGACCGCTGCCTACGCCGGCGTCGACGGGGGCGGTCCCGGCAGGTCGTCGTAGAACTGACCGTGGTACCCGAACAGGACCGGGTGCGGCAGCTCGGCGCGGGCGACCTCGGTGAAGGTCGCGGCGTCGAGGACGAGCAGGAACGACGTGCCGCGGGACCCGTCGAGCACGACCGACAGCACGACCCCGTCGTCCTCGGCCACCCGCCCGGGCCGGCCGACGAACACCCCCTCCCCCGGGAAGCACCCCGGCTCGTGCCACGTCGAGGTGGTCCGGGTCGACACGTCCACCTTGACCAGCTGGTCGTAGAAGCCCCGCTCGGCCCGCAGGCCGACCCCGTAGACGTACCGGTGCTCCGGGCTCGTGTTCATCCGGGCGTAGTCCAGGCTCGGCAGCTCGATCGCGGTGTCGCAGAGCACCTCGGCGCTCACCTCTCCGCCGCCCAGCGGGACCCGGAATCGGCGCAGGGTTCCCGGCGGGATCCGGACGTCGGGCTCCTCGAGCCGGTGCAGGTAGAACGCCTCGATGATCGCGGCGTCGTCGTACGCCACGAGGTCCACGACCAGGTCATCATCGGCCTCGAAGCAGTTGACGTGGTGGAAGGCGAAGAACGCGGGTGCGGTGACCGTGCGGACATGCGCGCCGGTCTCGCGGTCGAACACGTGGAACCGGGTGCCCCGCTGCGGCTCCCAGCGGAAGTTCTCGATGTACGGCCTGAGCCACAGCAGCAGGCTCATCGGGTTGACCACGAGCGGGAACTCGGCGATCACGAGGTGCCTGGCCGACATCCCGAAGGAGTGCAGGTACGCGGGCTCGCGGACCCGCCGGGTGGCCAGCGTCGTGCTGCTGACGCGCGAGGGATCACCGGTGTCGACCCGCCGGAACACGTACTGGCTCGCGGCCCCGAACCGGGTCACCAGGTTGATCGCCTCGTGCCGCGCCTCATCGAGGTGCGGGTGCACGGTGGTCATCCGGCCGAACGTCGAGGTGTCCCAGCCGACGACCCCGACGGTCCGCAGCGTCTGCGCGTCGAACTGCACCTGGATCGGGGTCTCCGCCAGGGCGAGGTAGCGATCGGCGACGCGCGCGATGTTGACCTTGGCACTGTCGGTCACCTGCGGGTCGAACACCGACATCGCGCGCGCGAACAGCGATCGGCACGGGTCGGTGGCGAACTCCGGGTAGGCGATGCGGCCCTCGTCACGGGCAGCGGCGTACGCACGGGTCTCCAGGAACCGGTTGGCGTAGGAGACGCGACCCGCGCTGAACGAGAACCGGTGCAGCATCGCCAGCCCGTCGAACCAGTGCCGGTAGCGGCGCTGCCCCACCTGGAACGTCCCCGGCCCGTTGCGGATCAGCGACCCGCTGAGCCACTCGGGCATCGTGCCGCGCACTGCGACGTCATCGAGGACGACCTCCGGACTGTCGCCGAACCCCGCGGCGTGGGCAGGTCCGCTCACCGCGCTGCGCTCCCCGCGGGGACCCGGGGATCGGCCACCTCCGCGGCGATCAGCTCGGCGGCGATCTTCCCCGAGGCCAGGACCGCCGGGACCCCGGCTCCCGGGTGCGTCCCGGCCCCCACCAGGTACAGCCCGCGGACGGCTCGCGACCGGTTGTGCGGCCGGAACCACCCCGACTGGAACAGCGTGGGCTGCAGCGAGAAGGCCGCGCCCTGCGCGGAGTTGAGGACGTCGCGGAAGTGCTCGGGGCCGATGGCGTGCTCCACGATGATGTGCTCCGCGAGCCCCGGGAGGTAGGTGCGGTCCAGGACCTCGAGGACAGCAGCACGGACCCCGGCCTGCTCCCCGAGTGGATCAGGCGCCGGGTCCGGCCGGGCGGGGGTCGCCACCAGGACGTAGAGCGCCTCGCACCCGGGCGGGGCGACGCTGGGATCGGTCCGGGTGGGCACGTGGACGTAGAGGAACATGTCCTCGCCGGCGGGCATGTCCGCCACCCGTCCCCCTGGGGCGCGACCCGAGACGCGGCCGGGGAACACCCGGCGCATCGCCGCCCGCTGATCGCGGGCGAACAGCATGTTGTGGTGCACCAGCGGTGAGTCGGGCCAGGTGCGGTCGGCGCCGAAGTAGAGCACGTGCAGCGACATGCTCGGCCGCGCCTGGCGCAGCCGGGCCCGAGCCGGCCGGGCCCGGGGCTCGCCCCCCAGGAGGGTCTCGTAGGTGAACCCGGGATCGGCGTTCGAGACGACGACGTCGGCCGGGAGCGTCGTGGAGTCGGTCAGCTGCACGCCGACGGCCCGGCCGTCGGTGACGAGCACCCGCTGCACGTCGGCCCCCAGGACGATCCGGCCGCCGAGGCGCTCGAACAGCCCGCCGAGGGCGTCGACCAGCGCCCCGGTGCCGCCCATCGCGTAGTGCACGCCCCATCGACGCTCGAACTCCACGATCAGGCTGTAGAGCGCCGGGGTGCGGGCCGGGTCACCGCCGATCAGCAGCGGATGGAACGACAGCGCCTGCCGCAGGAACGGGTCGCGCACGCAGCTGTTCACCAGCCTCTTGACGTCCAGCATCGCCCGGTGCTGGAGCAGGTAGGGCAGCATCGCGAGCATGACCTGCGGCTGCATCATCGGCCGCTCGGTGTACGGGTAGAACGCGTCGAAGATCCCGCTGATGCGCCGACCCAGCCGCTCGAAGCCCGATGCGTCCGAGGGGCTGCGAGCGGTCACCTCGGCCAGCATCGCCGACTGGCTCGCGTGGTAGTCGAAGGCCCGGCCGTCGGCGTCGAACGACCGGTAGAACGGGTCGAGGGGCACCAGCTGCACGTGGTCGGACATCCGCTCGCCAGCGAGGTCGAACAGCTCCTCGAACATGAACGGGGCCGTGAGCACCGTGGGTCCGCCGTCGAACCGGAAGCCGCCCAGCTGGTACTGGTAGGCCCGACCGCCGATCCGGTCGCGCTTCTCCAGGACGGTCACCTCGTGACCGGCAGCAGCCAGCCGGATGGCGGCGGCCAGGCCACCGAAGCCGCTGCCCACCACGACCGCCCGCATGGCGGTCACTGTAGGTGCGCTGGGGCAGGCCCGCGACCGCACTGCGCAGCTGCACCGGACGGGAGGCGGAAACGCCCATCGCAGCGGAGGATATGGGCATGAACCCCGCGTCCCAGGATCTCGTCGTGCTCCTCGACCCCCAGGGCCAGCCCTGCGGAACCGCCGACCGCGCCACGGTCCACAGCACGCAGACCCCCCTGCACCTGGCCTTCTCCTGCTACGTGGTGGCTGCCGACGGCTCAGTCCTGATGACCCGTCGCGCCCTCACGAAGCGCACGTGGCCGGGCGTCTGGACGAACGCCTGCTGCGGCCATCCACAGCCGGGCGAGTCCTTCGAGGACGCGATCGAGCGCCGCCTGGCCCAGGAGCTCGGTGCCCGCGTCACGGCGATCGCGCCGCTGCTCCCCGACTTCCGCTACGAGGCGGTCGACGCATCCGGCATCCGCGAGAACGAGGTCTGCCCCGTGTTCGTGGCGACACTGGCCGGCGGGCTCGACCCGGACCCGGCCGAGGTCATGGAGCACCGCTGGGTCGATCCGGTCGCGCTGGGGTCGGTGGCCGCGCAGGCCCCGTGGCTGTTGAGCCCGTGGAGCGTGGAGCAGATCACGCAGATGGACGTGCCCCAACTCGCGCAGGCGCTGGCCGGCGCGCACCTGGCGCCGGCTCAGTAGCAGTCCACCGAGACCACCCGCACGACAGCCGTCCCCTCGGCGTCACTGGCGGCCAGGTCGACCTCCGCGCTGATCCCCCAGTCGTGGTCGCCGTCGGGGTCGTCGAACACCTGTCGGACCCGCCAGCGACCCGCCAGCTCCTCGATCTGGAGCAGCAGCGGCCCACGTGACGAGGGCCCGGTCCCCAGGTACTCGTGCTGGGTGTAGTACTCCTCCATGGCTGCCCGCCAGCGCTCGGCGTCCCAGCCGGACTCCGCGTCCAGCTCGCCGAGGTCGTCCCAGCGCCGCAGCGCGGCCAGCTCGACGCGGCGGAACAGGGCGTTGCGCACCAGGACCCGGAACGCCCGCACGTTGGCCGTCACCGGCGGCGGGCCCGCGTCCACGCTGCGACGGCCGACCGCGACCATGTCGGCGTCGTCCGGGTGCAGCAGCCGCTCCCACTCGTCGAGCAGGCTCGAGTCGACCTGGCGGACCAGCTCGCCCAGCCACTCGGTGATGTCTGCCAGCTCCTCGGTGCGGGCCTCGTCGGGAACCGTGCGCTTGAGCGCCTTGTAGGCGTCGGCCAGGTAGCGCAGGACGAGCCCCTCCGAGGCGGCCAGCCGGTGGTAGCCGACGTACTCCACGAACGTCATCGCGAGCTCCGAGAGCTCGCGGGCCACCGACTTCGGCCGCAACGGGTACTCGGTGACCCAGGGGTGGCCCTCGGCGTAGATCTCGTAGGCGGCCTCGAGGAGGTCGGCCAGGGGCTTGGGCCAGGTCACCTCCTCCAGGAGCTCCATCCGCTCCTCGTACTCGATCCCCTCGGCCTTCATCGCCGCCACGGCCTCCCCACGGGCGCGGAACTGCTGGGCGAACAGCACCTGCCGCGGGTCCTCGAGCGTCGACTCGATCACCGAGAGCACGTCGAGCGCGTAGCTCTCGGACTCCCGGTCCAGCAGCTCGATCGCCGCCAGCGCGAACGTCGACAGGGGCTGGTTGAGGGCGAAGTCGACCTGCAGCTCGTCGACGATGCGCAGGGTCCGCCCATCCGCGCCCGGTGGGTCGAGCACCTCCAGGACGCCGGCGGCCAGCAGGGACTCGCGCATGGCCGCGGCCCGCTCGACCAGCGCCGCACGTGCTGCGGGTTCCTCGTCGTTGTCGGTCAGCAGGTGGGTCAGGGCCGTGGCGGCGTCGCCGGGGCGGTGCGCGACGTTGAGCAGCATCGCGTGGGTCACGTCGAACCGGGAGCGCAGCGGCTCGGGCTCGGCGGCGACCAGGCGCTCGAACGTCGCCCGGCTCCAGGTCGGGGCCCCGTCCGGGGGCTTCTTGCGCACGATCCTGCGCACCTTCTTCGGGTCGTCGCCGGCCTTGGCGACCAGCCTCTGGTTCTCGATCTCGTGCTCGGGGGCCTGCACGACCACGAAGCCCTCGACGTCGAACCCCGCCCGCCCGGCGCGCCCGGCGACCTGGTGGAACTCGCGGGCCCGCAGCAGCCGCGTGCGCCGCCCGTCGTACTTGGACAGCGACGTGATGAGCACCGTGCGGATCGGCACGTTGATGCCCACGCCCAGGGTGTCGGTGCCGCACACCACCTTGAGCAGCCCGGACCGGGTGAGCTGCTCCACCAGGCGCCGGTAGCGGGGCAGCATGCCCGCGTGGTGCACGCCGATCCCGTGGCGCACCAGCCGGGTCAGGGTGCGTCCGAACCCGGCGGTGAACCGGAAGTCCCCGATGGCCCCGGCGATCGCGTCCTTCTCCGCGCGGGTGCACACGTTGAGGCTCATCAGCGCCTGGGCCCGTTCCAGGGCCAGGGCCTGCGTGGGGTGCACGACGTAGATGGGCCCGCGATCGCCGGCCAGGAGCTCCTCGATCGTCTCGTGGATGGGGGTCATTGCGTAGGAATGGGCCAGCGGGACCGGCCGCTGCCCGCCGGCGACGATCGCGGCCGGGTGGCCGGTCCGGCGGGTCAGGTCGTCGCGGATGCGACGCATGTCGCCCAGGGTCGCGGACATCAGCAGGAACTGGGCACCCGTCAGCTCGATGAGCGGCACCTGCCAGGCCCAGCCGCGGTCCCGGTCGCCGTAGTAGTGGAACTCGTCCATGCAGACCAGCCCGACATCCACCGCCGAGCCCTGGCGCAGCGCCAGGTTGGCCAGGATCTCGGCAGTCGCGCAGACGACCGGCGCCTCAGGGTTCACCGCCGCGTCGCCGGTCACCATCCCCACGCGCTCGGGCCCGAGGAGGTCGCACAGGTCGAAGAACTTCTCCGAGACCAGGGCCTTGATGGGTGCGGTGTAGTACGTGCGCCGGCCCTGGGCGAGGGCGAAGAACATCGCGCCGACGGCCACCAGGCTCTTGCCGGAGCCCGTGGGCGTGGCCAGGATCACGTGCGACCCGGATGCCAGCTCGAGGAGGGCATCCTCCTGGGCCGGGTAGAGGGCCAGCCCGGTTCCCGCGGCCCAGGTGGCGAAGTCCTCGAGCAGGTCCTCGGGCTGGGCAGCCACCGCCGCCCCGGCCGACCCCGGGGCAGCACGGGCCGCCAGCAGGTCGATCAGGGATCCGCCGCGGGGCTCGCCCGGCACGGGCGCGGGCTGGGCGGCATCAGTGGGGGTCACGCCCCGACCCTCCCACGCCTCGCGCCGTTCGCGCGCATGGACGCTCGCTGCTCGTCAGTGCTTGGTGACGTTGGCGGCGGCCTGGTTCAGGGCCGCGACCATGCCGACCACCGTCGGCTGCGCCCGCAGCACCGGGCGCGTGGCCAGCCAGATGTGCCGCGGGCTGGGGGCCGGTCCCAGCCTGCGGACGACGACCCCCGGGCGCAGGGCACCGAGCGCCAGCCGGGGGACCAACGACACGCCCAGGCCCGCCGCCACGAAGCCCTGGGTGACGGGGAACTCGTCGGACTCGGCGATCACCTTCGGGGTGAACCCCGATCGCCGGCAGATGGCGACAGTGGTCCGGCGAACATAGTCATCGGGGCCGGTCGTGACGATCCAGTCGGACTCGGCCAGGTCCTCGAGCGCCACGGTGCGCCGCCGGGCCAGCGCGTGGGCGCTGGGCAGCAGCAGCCGGTACTCGTCGTCGAGCAGGTGCCAGCGGTGCAGGTCGTCATCCGGCTGGGATCCCCGGGCGAACGGCTCGACCACGACCACCAGTTCGACCTCGCCGGCGCGCAGCCGCCGCAGGGCTGCCGCGGTCTCGTCCACACTCGGGCGGACGTGCACGCCGGGCATGACATCACGGAGCGTGGCGATGGCCTCGGGGAGCAGCGACTCGCCGGCCGAGGGGAACGCGACGACCCGGATCCGCCCGACGCGGCCCTCGCGCAGGTCGGCCAGCGCGTTCTCCGCCTCCTCGATCTCGTGCAGGACCCGGGAGGCGTGCTCTGCCAGCAGCTGCCCCGCCGCCGTCGGGCGCACTCCCCTGCCCGCCTTCTCGAAGAGCACCGATCCGGTCTGCGCCTCCAGCTGGGCGAGCTGCTGGCTCACGGCCGACACGGTGTACCCCAGCAGCGCTGCAGCCTGGGTCAGGGAGCCCTCCTCGACGACGGTGCGGTGGACGACCAGGAGTCGAGTGCTCAACATGAGCCAACTCTACAGCACCCATGAACAGTTCCTAAGCAACAGTTGCTGGACTGCTGACGATCATCGGCGTACCGTGGGACTCACAAAACACGCAATCCCACCACTACGAAGGTGATCCTCGTGATCGTTGTCCTGTTCGCCCTCCTGATCCTGCTGAGCGTGCTCGCCCCATGGCTGGGCACCGACACCAGCGACGACCGCAGCGAGAAGGCGCACCCGGAGCAGGGCTGGTACCCGCCGCTCGGCATGCGCTGACCCCCCCGGGAATCAGCGGGAGCGCTCGGTCCCGGCTCGTCGCTTGATCGCCGACCCCTCCTTGGCCGCCCGCGAGAACCGCTTTGCGTGCTTGCGGAGCTCGTGCGGTGCCGAGCGCATCGCAGCATTCGCGACCTCGCGCTGGAGCCGGCGCCAGGAGTCGTAGCGCACGGCCGGCAACTCGCCGGAGTCGCGGGCCGCGAGCACCGCGCAGCCTGGTTCGCTGAGGTGCGCGCAGTCGCCGAACCGGCAGGACTCGGCGAGCTGCTGGATCTCGACGAACACCGCATCGACCGACTCCGCCTCGGTGAACAGGCCCACGGACCGGATCCCCGGGGTGTCGATGATGGCCCCGCCCCCCGGCCCCGGGACCAGGTGCAGGTGCCGGGCCGTGGTCGTGTGCCGACCCTTGGCGTCGCCCTCCCGAACCGCCCCGATGGCCGCCTCGGCGTGACCGAGCAGCGCGTTGGTGAGCGTGGACTTGCCCGCCCCCGACTCCCCGATCAGCACGGCGGTCCGGCCTGCGACCAGCGCCCGCACCTCGTCGAGGCCGAGCTCCTCGCGCGCCGAGGTCACCAGGACCTGCAGTCCGGGATGCTCGAGCTCCAGGCGGGGCAGGTCGACCTCGGCAGCCCCCGGGGCTCCCGCCTTGGTCAGCAGGAGCACCGGATTCGCACCGGCGTCCCACGCCTGCGCTGCGGCACGGTGGATCCGCCCGGCCTTGATGGGGCGGTCCATCCCGCAGGCGATCAGCACGACATCGATGTTGGCGGCCAGCGCCTGCTCCCCGCTGCCGTCGGCGGTCATCCGGCGCAGCAGCGAGGTGCGCGCCAGGACCCGGTCGATGCGCGCGTCGTCCCCATCGGCGGGTTCGTGGATGGCCAGCCAGTCACCGACCGTGGGCATCGGGTCCAGCCAGGGCGTGGCGCGCAGCGATCGGGGCCCGTCCCCGGTGATCGCCAGGAGGGCCGACCCGTCGTGGCGGATGACCCGGGCTGCAGTGGTGCCGGCCGGCAGCTGCTCGGCGCGTGCCGATGTCCAGCCGTACGACGTGAGCGTGGTGGTGTGTGACAACGCAGTGATCCTCATCGAGTTCAGCCGCGAGCGGCGGCGCGGCCGCCGCCGTCGGCGGGCGATCGCAGGGTCAGGGGGTGTGGAGGGCAGGGTCATGTGCGATGGCGGTCATGGCGTCCCTCCGTCCTGGCTCGATGTGCTCGATGTGGTGGCGCCACTGTAGCGCGATCCCCGGGTCCGCCGGAAGGGCCGCCGGGGACCGACTACGCTCGTCAGGTGCTCCAGCTGCACGGGGTGTCCCACTCCTTCGCCGAGCGACCCGTCCTCGACGACGTGACGTTCGACGTCCCGTCCGGCGTGCTCACCGGACTCCTCGGGCCGAACGGTGCCGGGAAGACCACGCTGATGCGCATCCTGCTCGGGGTGATCGACCCCGATTCCGGCGCGACCCACTGGCAGGGCCATCCGGTGACGACCGCGGATCGCCGGCGCTGGGGGTACATGCCCCAGGAGCGCGGCCTGTACCCCGCGATGCCGGCCGGGGACCAGCTGGTCTACCTCGCCCGGCTGCACGGGCTGGACCGCGCCGGGGCCACACGGTCTGCCCGCAGCCTGCTCGACGAGCTCGGGCTCGCCGACCGATGGTCCGATCGCCCGGACAAGCTGTCCGGGGGCATGCAGCAGCGCCTCCAGCTGGCTGCTGCACTCGTCCACGACCCCGAGGTGATCGTGCTGGACGAGCCGTTCGCGGGTCTCGACCCGGTGGCGGTGGCCGAGCTGTCCGGCACCCTGACCGAGCGTGTCCGCGGCGGGCGGACGGTGCTGTTCTCCAGCCACCAGCTCGACCTGGTCCAGGACCTGTGCGAGTCGATCGTGATGCTCGACGACGGGCGGACGGTGCTCGAGGGCCGGGTCGCCGACCTCCGGGCGTCCTCGGGGCGCCGGCAGCTGCGCCTCACGATCGCTGGGGGGAACCGCCAGTGGCTGGGCTGCCTTCCCCCATGTGCACATCGTCGAGGACCGCGCCGACGACCTCCGGCTCGACCTGCCGCCAGGCACCGACCCGTTGGCGGTCCTCGATGCGGCCCGAGCGGCCGGGGCCGTCACGGACTTCGGCCTGGACCTGCCGACCCTGTCCCAGTTGTTCATGGTCGCCGCGGGCGAGATGGCGGAGGTGAGCTGATGCCGGGCTCAGGCTGGTGGGAGGGCACGCGGCTGGTCGCCGGTCGGAGCCTGTCCGAGGGCCTGCGATCGCGGACCGTCCGGATCACCACCCTGATCCTGCTCCTGGTCGGCCTTGCGGTCGTGTTCGTGCCCAGGATGCTGTCCGGCGACGAGCCGACCTACACCCTGGCCACCATCGGCCAGACGTCGACATCCTTCCGGGCACAGCTCGACGCCGCCGGTGAGGCCGCCGACTTCGGGGTCGAGTACCTGCCCGTCGCCGACGCCCCCGCCGTCGAGGCCGCGGTCCGCGCGGGGGACGCGACCGTGGGGCTGGCCGCGGCGACCATGTTCGTGCGCACGGACGCCCCCGGCGCCTTCCCCGTGCTGGTCGCCCAGGCGGCCATGGCGCAGGAGAGCATCGGGAGGCTGCTGGCGGCCGGCCTGACGCCGGAGCAGATCACCGAGGTGTCGTCGATCGCCCCGCCCAGGCAGGTCGACGTGGGTCCGGTGCAGGACGAGGGGCGGGCGGCCGCTGGCTTCATCGTGGGGATCGTGCTCTACATGGCCATCATGTTCAGCGGGAACAGCATCGCGATGAACGTCGGGGTCGAGAAGTCCACCCGGATCGCCGAGGTGCTGCTCGCCGTGCTGCGACCCAGCCAGATCCTTGTCGGCAACGTGGTGGGGATCGGCCTGCAGACCCTGGCACAGCTGCTGGCCCTGGCCGTGCCGATCCTCGCGGCGATCACCGTCACCGACGGCCTCGACCTGCCCGCCGTCGCTGCCGGGGACATCCTGCTCGGGGTCGTGTGGTTCGTCCTCGGCTTCCTGATGTACGCGTTCCTGTTCGCGGCCGCGGCGGCACTCGTCGACAAGGTGACCGAGGTCGGCTCGGCGATCATGCCGGTGACCACCGTGCTGGTCCTGGCCTACCTCGGGGCGGTCATCATGGTGCAGCAGGATCCGGGCTCGGCGCTGAGCGTCGCGCTGTCGTTGTTCCCGCTGACCTCGCCGATGGCGATGCCCATCCGGTGGTCCTCGGGCGCTGTCCCCGAGTGGCAGCTGGCGCTGAGCATGCTGCTCGCCGTCGGCGCCGCCGTTCTCCTCGCGTGGTTCGGGTCCAGCGTGTACCGCCGCGCGCTGGTCATCACCGGACGTCGACTGAAGCTGCGCGAGGTGCTGCCCGAGCGGGGCTGACCGCACCGCGGTCGGGCAACCAGCTCGCCGTCCGTGCAGACTGCAGCCATGGTGGACATGACGCGGGCCCTGCGGCACCTGGCGTGGGCCGACGAGCGGTTCCTCGGTGCGTTCGCGGCCCTTCCGGAGCCGGCCATGGGCGCGCGGTACGCCCCGGACCACTGGCCCGCCGGCCACCTCGCGGCGCACATCATCGGCGGGGCCAGCTGGTACGGCTACTGCCTGACGGGCGCACCGGAGCTGGACACGACGTGGGTGCGCACCCCCGCCGACATCGGCGGACTGGTGCCGCAGCTGCTGGAGATCGACGCACTGCTGCTCGACCAGGCCACGCTGCCCGACGAGCCGGTGACGTTCGAGGATGGCGGACCCCGCACGGTCATGCGCTCCACCCTGCTCGGCCAGGCCTGCCTGCACGCCACCGAGCACCGCGCGCAGATCTCGTGCGCCCTGGAGGCCTCCGGGTTCGCCGGCATCGTCCTCGACGACCTGGACTTCTGGTCGTTCGAGGCCGCGACACGCCCCTGAGCCCGGAGCCGGGGGCGACCCGCTCCCGTCAGCGCCGCACGCCGCGGTTGAGCAGGGCCATCCCCTCGGTGAGGCCGTCGACGGTCAGCGGGAACATCGGGATCACCTCGCCGATGTCCTCGATCGTCGTCCCGCGCCAGCTCGGCGGGGCTTCCGGGTTCAGCCACACGGCGTCGGTGAAGTGCTCGCGCAGGATCCGCAGCCAGCCGAGCCCGGAGACGGCGTCCGGGCCGTCGGCCGACCAGTGCCCGCCCATGTGCAGCTCGTAGGGAGCCATCAGTGCGTCGCCGACCATGATCAGCTTGTAGTGCGGGGCGCACTGGCGCATGAGGTCCACCACCGGGGTCGGCTCGGCGAAGGCCGTGGTGCCGTAGACCTCGCCGTAGACGCAGTTGTGGAAGTAGTGGGTGCGCAGCTCCTTGAAGTGCGTGGCCTTCCTGGTGGCGCTGAACAGCTGGGACATGAGCTCGGTGTAGGGGTGCATCGAGCCGCCGACGTCGATCATCAGGATCACGTGCGTGTTGGGCCTGCTCGGCGGGCGGGTGACGACCTCGATCTCGCCGGCGTTGCGGGCCGTCGCGTCGATCGTGGCGTTGATGTCGAGCTCGTCGGCGGCACCCTCACGGACGAACGCCCGCAGCCGGCGCAGCGCCACCTCGAGCTGGCGGATGTCCAGGGTCACGTCCGAGCGGTAGCCGCGGTAGCGCCGGGCATCGGCGACGTTGATGGCCGCACGACCACCGCCCGACGACCCGGTGCTCAGCCCGCCGGCGGCGCTCCCACCCTGGCCGAACGGCGAGGTGCCGCCGGTCCCGATCCAGTAGGGTCCGCCGTCGTGACGCTCGGTCTGCTCGGCCAGGCGTCGTTGGTACTCGGCCAGCAGCGCGTCGAGATCGGGTAGGCCGTCCTCGGACCCCTCGCCCCGCTCCCCGCGCTCGGCCACCTCGTCGAGCCACTCGCGCATCTCGTCGGACATGCTCAGCACCCCGCGGTACTCCGCGGCGAAGGCCCGGTCGAAGGCGTCGAGGTGGCCCTCGTGGTGGATCAGGATCGCGCGGGCCACGTGGTAGTAGCCCGTGACGCTGTTGCGGTGCGCCCCGGCGGCCAGCGCGCGACCCAGCGCCAGGGCCTCGGTGGTGCCGACCGGCACGCGCTCGGCCCGAAGTCGGTAGAGCAGCGGCAGGAACATCAGAACCGACGCCGGTACCGGCCGCTGATCTGGTCGTTGAACGCCGCCAGGTCCTGCTCCTTCTTCAGCAGGGTGCCCAGGAACGGCGTGCTCTCGTCGAGCGCCACGGCGTCGGGCTGGGCCAGGCGCAGCATCGCGATCCAGTCGATCAGCTCGCTGGTGGACGGCTTCTTGCGCACGCGATCCATCCCGCGGACCGCGTAGAACGCCTCGAGTGCCTGGGCCAGCAGGGTGTCGTCCAGGCCCGGGTGGTGCACCTCCACGATGCGCGCCATGAGCTCGGCGTCCGGGAAGTCGATGAAGTGGAACACGCAGCGGCGCAGGAAGGCGTCGGGCAGCTCCTTCTCGGCGTTGCTGGTGATGATGACCACGGGCCGGTGCGCCGCGGCGATCGTCTCGCCGGTCTCCGAGATCGTGAACCGCATCCGGTCCAGCTCGTGGAGCAGGTCGTTGGGGAACTCCAGGTCCGCCTTGTCGATCTCGTCGATGAGCAGCACGACCCGCTGCTCGGCGCTGAACGCCTGCCCCATGGGCCCGAGGTGGATGTAGTCGGCGATGTCCTGGACGTCGTGGTCGCCGAACCTGCTGTCATAGAGGCGCTGGACCGTGTCGTAGGTGTAGAGCCCCTCCTGGGCGCGCGTGGTGCTCTTGACGTTCCAGGTGACCAGCTCCATGCCCAGCGCCTCGGCCACCGCCTCGGCCAGCAGGGTCTTGCCGGTGCCCGGCTCGCCACGAACCAGCAGGGGCTTCTCGAGCACGAGCGCACAGCGCACGGCGGTCTCGAGGGCCGGATCGGTCAGGTAGGACGAGGTCCCGGTGAACTCCATGGGAGGCTCCTTCGGCGGTCCGGGCAAGCGTACGCGCGCGACCTGCCACCCACCGCGCTAGCGTGGCCACAGTCGGGGCGAGGAGGCGGGCATGCCGATCAGGGCGATGATCCAGTGGCCCGGCGACGACTACCCGCTGGGCGCGTCGTACAACGGGGTGGGGACCAACTTCGCCCTCCACGCCGAGCGGGCCACCAAGGTCGAGCTGTGCCTGGTCGACGACCACGACGTCGAGCACCGGCTGCGCCTCGAGGAGAAGCAGTCCGGCGTCTGGCACACCTACCTGCCGATGGTCGGGCCGGGGCAGCGCTACGGCTACCGGGTGCACGGTCCGTGGGATCCCGGCCGGGGACTGCGGTTCAACCACCACAAGTTCCTGCTCGATCCCTACGCCAGGGCGATCACCGGGATGCCCGACGGCAGCCAGGCGGTGCTGGGCCACCGCGCCGACGACCCCGACGCCCGGGACACGACCGACAGCTTCGGCCACACCATGCTCAGCGTGGTGACCAGCCCGTACTTCGACTGGACCTCGGACCGACAGCTGCGCCACCCGTACAACGAGACCGTCATCTACGAGGCCCACGTCAAGGGCATGACCATGCGCCACCCGGCGATCCCCCGCATCCTGCGCGGGACCTACGCAGGGTTGGCCCACCCGGCGATGATCGAGTACCTGGTGGACCTCGGCATCAACGCCATCGAGCTCATGCCGATCCACCAGTTCGTCCAGGACGGGTTCCTGGTGGCGCAGGGCAAGCGCAACTACTGGGGCTACAACACGATCGGGTTCTTCGCCCCGCACAGCGAGTACGCCTCGACCGGGACCCGGGGGGAGCAGGTCAACGAGTTCAAGGGGATGGTCAAGCAGCTGCACATGGCCGGCATCGAGGTGATCCTCGACGTCGTCTACAACCACACCGCCGAGGGCAACCACAACGGCCCGACCCTGTCGTTCCGCGGGATCGACAACCCCGGCTACTACCGGCTGCGGCCCGAGGATCCCCGGCGCTACGTGGACACCACCGGGACCGGGAACTCGATGAACGTGAGCAGCCCGCACTCGTTGCGGATGATCATGGACTCCCTGCGCTACTGGGTCACCGAGATGCACGTGGACGGCTTCCGGTTCGACCTGGCCTCGAGCCTGGCCCGGGAGTTCCACGAGGTGGACAAGCTCTCGACCTTCTTCGATCTCGTGCAGCAGGACCCGATCGTGTCCCGGGCCAAGCTGATCGCCGAGCCCTGGGACCTCGGTGAGGGCGGCTACCAGGTGGGCAACTTCCCCTCGCTGTGGACCGAGTGGAACGGCAAGTACCGCGACACCACGCGCGACTACTGGCGCGGAGAGCACGCGGCCCTGCCGGAGTTCGCCTCGCGGTTCACCGGGTCCTCGGACCTCTACCTCAACAACGGCCGCAGCCCACACGCCTCCATCAACTTCGTCACCGCCCATGACGGCTTCACCCTGACCGACCTGGTGTCCTACAACGACAAGCACAACGACGCCAACGGCGAGGAGGGCCGCGACGGCGAGTCGCACAACCGGTCGTGGAACTGCGGGGAGGAGGGGCCCACCGACGACCGGGCGATCCTGGCGCTGCGAGCCCGCCAGCGGCGCAACATCATGGTGACCCTGCTGCTGAGCCAGGGCGTGCCGATGATCGCCCACGGCGACGAGATCGGCCGCACGCAGCACGGCAACAACAACACCTACTGCCAGGACAATGAGCTGTCCTGGATGGACTGGGCGAACGTCGACGAGGAGATGCTGTCCTTCACCCGGTTCGTCATCACCCTGCGCCGCAGGCATCCGATCTTCCGGCGCCGACGGTTCTTCGAGGGCAAGCGGATCGCCGAGTGGGACAAGGTCCCGGACATCTCGTGGCTGCAGCCGAACGCCGAGCCGATGACTCCGCACGACTGGCAGGTGGGGTACGCCCGGACCCTGACCGTGGTCCTGAATGGCTCCGCACTCAACGAGAAGGACCGGTTCGGCCGGCCGCAGGAGGACCAGTCCTTCGCGCTGTTCTTCAACTCCACCGAGCACCCGTCGAGCTGCCTGATCCCCGGACGGGCGGCCGGCACCGTGTGGACCGAGGTGCTCGACACCGCCGACTGGCCGGTACCCGCCCACCGGGCCCCGGTGACGTATCGGGCAGGCGAGCACCGCGTGCTCCAACCGCGCTCCGTGGCGGTCCTCCAGGAGCTCGGCCACGGCAGCTCGTAGCGCTGCCCCCACCGGCTGCCGACCGGGTTCCCGTGGTGCAGGATTGGCCGGGTTGCGGCCCAGACCGCCCGCCGCCCCATCACCTCGACGAGTCACGGAGTCCGCATGGCACCCGATCAGCCCACCCTGCCCCCGACAGTCGACCCGGAGCACCACGGCGGTGCCCTGCACGACGCCCACAGCCGCGGCGGGATCCGGCTGCGCCGCTGGCTCGTGCCTGCCCTGATCGTGGTGTTCTGGCTGTTCGTGGTGGGCCCGCTGGGATCCTTCGCCGGCCAGCTCTCCGACGTGCAGGAGAACGACTCCGCAGGGTTCCTGCCGGCCAGCGCCGAGTCGACCCAGGTGCGCGAGCTCAGCCAGGGGTTCGCCACCAGCGACACCCTTCCCGCGATCATCGTCTACGAGTTCGAGGGCCCGGTCGACCAGGCCGGCCTCGCGGCCATCTCCGCGGACATCGAGGCCATTTCCGACGTCCCCGGGGTGACGCAGCCGGTCATCGGCCCGGTCCCCAGCCAGGACGGGCTGGCCGTCACCGTCATCGCCAACCTCGAGATCTCGCCCGACGCCGAGCCCGGGGCGGAGGTGGCGGAGATCCGCACGATCCTGGCGGACAGCCCTGCCCGGGCGCTCGGCGCGGAGGTCTTCGTCACCGGCCCCGCGGGTGTGCTGGCGGACTTCGCGGAGGCCTTCGGGGAGATCGACGGGATCCTGCTGCTGGTCGCCCTCGGCGTCGTCCTGCTGATCCTGCTGATCGTCTACCGCAGTCCCGTCCTGCCGCTGATCGTCCTGCTGACCTCCCTGCTGGCCCTGGGCGCGGCCTCGTTCGTGATCTACCAGCTGGCCGCCAACGACGTCATCACCCTCAACGGGCAGAGCCAGGGGATCCTGTTCATCCTGGTGATCGGCGCGGCCACCGACTACTCCCTGCTGCTGGTCTCGCGGTTCCGCGAGGAGCTGCGGCGCACCGAGTACCAGGTCGACGCGATGCGCGCCACGCTGCGGGGCACCGCCGAGGCGATCCTGGCCTCGGGTGGGACGGTCATCCTGGGCGTGATGACCCTCGTGCTCTCGGAGCTGAACTCCAACCGGGGGCTCGGGCCGGTGGCGGCGGTCGGCGTGGCCTTCGCGATGCTCGCCTCGCTGACGTTCCTGCCCGCGGTCCTGGTCATGCTCGGCCGCAAGGCGTTCTGGCCGGTGCGCCCGAAGCTCGACCTCACCCACCCCCAGGCCCAGGTGGGCGGGTTCTGGGCGCGCGTGGCCGCGACCGTGGACCGCAAGCCGCGCGTGGTGCTGCTGGGCTCCTTGGCCGTGCTCCTGGGCCTGAGCGCGTTCGTCCCGATGTTCAAGGCTGACGGGGTGCCGCAGTCGGACTTCTTCCTGGTGTCGGTGGAGTCCACCGAGGGCCAGGACGCCCTCGCCCGGCACTTCCCAGCCGGTTCGGGCAGCGAGACGATCGTCATCGGGCCCGAGGAGCTGACCGCCGAGATGACGGCGGTGATCACCGCCAACCCGGGCGTGGCCTCCGTCGTGCCGCAGGTGGACGGACCGCCCAGCCCGGACGCGCAGCCACTCGTGGTGGACGGCAACGTCCTGCTGCAGGCCACCCTGGTCGACCAGGCCGACTCCGTGGCCGCCGAGGAGACCGTGGCCGCACTGCGCGTCGAGCTCGACGCCGTGAGCACCGAGGCACTCGTCGGGGGGACGACAGCCATCCAGCTCGACACGAACGCTGCGGCACAGCGCGACCTGCGGGTGATCATCCCAGCGGTGCTGCTGGTCACGCTGATCGTGCTGATCCTGCTGCTGCGGGCGATCGTCGCGCCGCTGGTCCTCATCGCGACGGTGGTCGTGTCGTTCGCGGCCACCATCGGGCTGTCCGCGATCGTGTTCTTCACGATCCTCGACCTGCCCGGGGCGGATGCCTCCGTGCCGCTGTTCGCGTTCGTGTTCCTGGCCGCACTGGGCGTGGACTACAACATCTTCCTGATGACCCGGGCCCGGGAGGAGACGATCAAGCACGGCAACCGGGCCGGGATGCTGCGCGCGCTGGCCGTCACCGGCGGGGTGATCACCAGCGCGGGCATCGTGCTGGCGGCCACGTTCAGTGCGCTGGCGCTGCTCCCGCTGCTGTTCCTCTTCGAGATCGCGTTCCTCGTCGCTGCCGGCGTCCTGATCGACACGCTGATCGTGCGCTCGCTGGTCGTGCCCTCGGCCGTGATCGTGATCGGCCCGCGGACGTGGTGGCCCAGCCGGCTGGCGCGGGAGACCCACGAGCTCGATGAGGAGGCCGCCCTCGAGGTCGCGATGACCGGCGAGGAGGAGTAGACCGACGCCCCAGCGCTCGCACCGACGAGGGCGTCCCCCGGAGTGGGGTCGGGGCCGGGGGCGTGCCAGTATTTGCCCGACCAGCCACCACATCGAAGGGAACCACCATGGCCAAGTACGACATCACCACCACCACCCTCGGCGCGATGATGGAGGACCCCGACGTCGTCGCGATCATGGAGAAGCACGCCCCGGGCATCACGAGCAACCCGATGCTGGGCATGGCCAAGGGCATGCCAGCCGCGCAGGCCATGGGCATGGCCGGCGGCATGATCGGCCAGGACGCCGTCGAGGCGATCGAGCGCGAGGTCTCGGCCCTCTAGCCACCACCAGGGGCGTGGTCGCGGCGGCGCTCCGGCGCCGGTCGTGACCACGCCCCTGTCGTGTCCGGTGCGCAGTGGGCGCGGCCCGGATGCTGGCCGCGCCCGACCAACGGCCCTAGCGGACACCCGTGCCCGGCGAGACGCTGGACGTGCGGGGCGGACGGCCCGCGGGAGCGAGGCACGGCGAGATGAGCGAGGTGCCGGAGCTGGGCGTCGCGCCGCGCCCTGACCCGGACGGGTCCGGGCAGTGGCTGCGCTGGGTGGCGCGGGTCTGGGCCGAGGTCGCGATCGTCGGGTACCTGCTCTGGGAGGCGACCACACCCGCTCCCGTCCGCGGCGAGGGCGACTACTGGCAGCGGCTCGCGGCGCTGGTCATCCTCGCGCTCATCGTGGTCGGGCACCTGATCACGTGGCGATGGGAGATCCAGGGAGCCACCGTGATGGCCGTGGCAGGTGCCCTCCTGGCCGTGGTCACCTCGTTCCGGTTCGCGGGATGGGGTGAGACGCTCCTGGTGCTGGTCGGGTTCACGGTGCCCGCCGTCATCTACTGGTGGATGTGGCGGCGTGACCGCCACCACATGCGGGTCATCGCCCTGGCCGTGCTCCTGACCGTCCTGGTCGCGGGCAGCATCGGGGTGGCGGCCATGGCACAGCGGATCGCCTACGGACCCTCGCACCCCCAGAGCACCCTGACCGCCCTTCCGCCGGCACCGGTGGTGTGGATCTGGTCGGGTGCGCCGGCCCCGACCTCGGCCGCCGTCGTCGCCCGGGTGCGCGACCCGCAGGCGGAGGTCCGCCTCGCGGTCAGCACCAGTGCGGACCTGGCCGATCCGGTGTGGTTCGCCCCCAGCCAGCGCCCGGCCGACGACCCGGGCGTGGTGCGCTTCGACCTCACCGGGCTGGAGCCCGGCACCCGCTACCACTACGCGGCGCAGGTCGGCGGCGTGCTCGTCGCGCAGCGCACGGGGCAGTTGCGCACGGTCCCGCACGGGGCCGCCAGCTTCACCTTCGCCTTCGGCAACTGCGCCCGCATCGGGAGCAACGCGTCGGCGTTCGACCGCATCCGCGAGGCCGGCCCGGACCTGTTGGTCCACCTCGGCGACTTCGCCTACATGGACTTCTGGACCGACGACCGGGCAGCGGTGCGCGGCATGTACGACACGCAGCTGACGACGCCCGCGATGGATGCGCTGGTCCGCTCGGTGCCCGTTGCCTACATGTGGGACGACCACGACTTCGGACCCAACGACGCCGACTCCACAGCGGCGTCGGGCCCGGCCGCCCAGGTCGTCTACCGCCAGGTCGTGGCGCACCCCGACCTCCCCGCGGGCGGGGGGCCGGAGGCCATCTACCAGTCCTTCACCCTCGGGCGGGTCCGCTTCATCCTCACCGACTCCCGCTCGGAGCGCAGTCCCAAGACCGCCCCCGATGACCAGGACAAGACGATGTTCGGGTCTGCCCAGTGGATGTGGCTCCGCGACGAGTTCGAGGCCGCTGCAGCGGCAGGGCAGGCGGTCGTCCTGGTCACGTCGGTCCCGTGGAACGGCGTCGTCCAGGCCGGCGCAGACGACTGGGCCGGCTACACCACCGAGCGCCGACGCCTGGCCGACGCCATCGCCGGGGCGGGACTGGCCGACCAGATGCTGATGATCGCCGGGGACGCGCACATGCTGGCCATCGACGACGGCACGAACACCGACTTCTCGAGCACCAGGTCCGGCGGCTTCCCGCTGATGCACGCCGGCGCGTTCGACCGACAGGCCAGCTCCAAGGCGGGCCCCTACACTGAGGGCTCCCACCCGGGCGGGGGGCAGTTCGCCCTGGCAACGGTCGCCGACGACGGCGCTGACATCAGCATCACCCTCAGCGGACGGGACCACACGGGGACCGAGCTGGTCGGCTACCGGTTCACCATCACCGAGTCGGCCCTGGGGCGGCGGGGATAGGCGCCAGGCAGGTCAGGAGGCGCCGAGCGAGACCGCCAGGACGTCGGCGCGGGCCCGCTCGATGACCGCGTCCTGCACGCAGCCGACGAACTGCCTGGTGTCCGACTCCCCCGGCGCGGGACTCATGGTCAGTCGCAGGCGCGCCGGGTCGGAGGCGTCGGTGGGCTCCAGGGAGTCCAGCTGGACATCCTGGGGGATCCGGACGCGGCACACCGACCACAGGGCGAGCACCACGTCGAGATCCCGCACCTCCAGGTCCCGGCGCATCACGACCAGGTCCACCGCCACCGCGCGGCCCGGGTCCGGGGGCTCGGGCCTGCTCCGGAGCAGCTGGGCACCGGCCAGGATCCCCGCCGCGAGGACGGCGACCAGCCCACCGGCGGTGATCCACCGCCACACCCATCCCGTGGCCGGGACCGCCACGGGACGGCTGGGCGCCTCGGGCAGGCGACCCAGGGGTGACAGGCCCTCGATCGGCAGGGCCATCGTGGACAGCCCTCGCGCCAACTCGTGCTCAGCGACCGGGACCGCGGTGACCCGCGACACCTGCTCCACCAGGTAGGCAACGGCGGACAGGACCACGCCCGCGCCGATCAGGATCGGCAGGAAGACGTCCACGCGATCGCGGTCCGGGGCCAACCAGGCGAACGGGCCCGGGGTCTGCGGGCGATTGGCCCGCAGCCGGGCTGCCAGTGCGGTGGTCTGCTCCCGGGCTCGATCCGTCTCGATCGCCCGACCCAGGTCCCCGACACGGGACAGGAGCACGTCCGCGATGAGCACCAGCTCGGCCGCCAGGAAGAAGAGCCCGGCGATGAGCGCGCGGTTCCACTCCCAGCGGACGAGGTAGATGAACACGTAGCTCCCGGAGGCGACCAGGACCACTCCCGACAGGACCCGGCCGAGTCGATGCACCAGCGAGCGGCTCATCCGGGATCACCCCCCGCCACGCCCTCGCCGACGACCAGCACCTCACCGGTCGTGCCGTCGACGACGAGCTGGGTCCCCACGCCGAAGCGCTCGACCGCATCGTGCACCCCCACCACCGTGGGCACGCCGTGCTCCCGCGCGAGGATCGCCAGGTGGCTCAGCACGCTGCCCGTCTCGCAGACCACGGCACCCAGCCCGGGCAACCACCCGGCCAGGCGCGGATCGAGGGTTCGGGTGACCAGCACGTCGCCCGGTCCGGCCGCGGCCGCGTCGTGGACGACCCGCCCCTGGGCGCGGCCCTGGGCGGCACCCCGGCCACCGGGGCGGTGGGCGCCTGCGCGCTGCACCCGGACGGGCCGTCCGTCCGCGGCGAGGCGGAAGCACGAGGGCAGGGGCGGTCCGGTCGGCAGGACGCGCTGCGCGAGGTCCGGCGGGGCCGGCCAGCCGGAGACCACCTCCTCGAGCTCACCCAGGCGCAGGTGGACCAGGCTGCCGGGCGAGGGGATCGCCAGGTTCGTCGCCAGCCGCCGCGCCAGCACGTCAGCCACCCTGGCCGACAGCTCCTGGAGCCACCTGGCCCGCAGGCGCAGGGCCTCCCGCGGTGGCAGTCCGGCCACCAGCGAGGAGGTGGTCGCGGCCGGTCCAGGCTCACCCGGCGCTGCCTCGACGGTCGGGGGCAGGCACACGGGCGCCCCGATCCGCGGCGCAGTCAGGGCCAGCGCGACCGGCCATCGGGCCACGATCTCGTCGTCGGCCAGCCCCAGCGCTCGACCCCGGCGGACGACCGTCATCGCGATCCCAGCGCCAGTGGTCGCGGCCTCGCGCTCGAGCAGGGTCCCGGCCAGGATCTCGTGGCCGTGCACCGCCGCGAGGTGGGCCCGCACGCGGCACAGGACCTCGAGCAGCTCGGCGTCGCTGAGGTCGACCAGCGGGCCGAGGCCGGCCAGCTCGCCGTCGACCCGACGGCACACCTCCCCCGCGAGCTCCGGGAGCACGGCGCGCAGGCGGCCGACCCGCCACGCGCTGGCCACCCGGCGAGCCGGGAGCCGCGGATCCAGCCAGCGCCACCCCGACGGGGGGAACGGCGAGGCCCCGAGCAGGTCGAGGTCGCAGGCCACCCGCCCCGACACGGTCAGCACCAGGGGCGACGCGGCCACCGTCCGTCGGGGCCAGGCACCGACCACCGTGATCGCGGACGTGATGCCTGATCGCAGCGGGTCGAGCCACAGGTCCTCCTCGAGCGCGCGCAGCGGCTCGGGGAACGTCTCACCGAGGGGTCCGGGGCCGAGCAGGGACCCCGCACCGGGATCGGAGCTGCCCACCGCGGTCACCGGGCGGCTCTGCAGCAGCCACAGGACGTCGTCGGCGTCGATGGCCCACTCGACATCCTGGGCCCGGCCGAACTCGCGGGCGGCCCGTGCTGCCAGGCGGGCGATCCGCACGCGCTCCCGACGGTGCAGGAGCGCGGGTCCGCCATCCTCGGCAGGGCCCTCGACCACGCGCCCCCGGCGGCCCAGCAGGTAGCGCTGGGCGGTCACGGTCCCGCTGACGAGGGACTCGGGACCCCCGGCGACGGCCTCGACGAGGATGTGGCTGCGGTCCCCGGTCACCGGATCGAGCCCGAACAGCACCCCGCCGATGCGCGCCGCGACCTGCCGCTGGACGAGGACGGCCATCGGCGCCGGGGCGTCCTGGCCGACGGGGCGCAGCGACGAGCCGAGCACCGCACGCACCGCGGCCTCGAATGCGTCCCATCCGACCACGCCCAGGCAGGACTGGAACTGGCCGGCCATCGAGGAGGCGCCCACGTCCTCCACGGTCGAGGACGAGCGCACCACGAGGGCGGTTCCGTCACCACCGATGGCGTGCCAGGCCTCGCGCAGGGCCGTCCCCAGGTCGCCGGGCAGGGGCAGGTCCGGCCAGCCGGGCGAGGCCGGGTCGAAGGTCGCGGTGGTCACCACGAAGCCCGGGATCACCGGCAGGCCGGCGGCGCCGGCCAGCGCCAGGTTCGCAGCCTTCGCACCGGTCAGCCCGGCGTCAGTGGCCCTCGGGTCGGACAGGGGCAGGACCGACGGCTCCCCCGATGTCGCCGCGGCGTGCTGGAGGGGCGATGGGTGCCGATCCGGCAGCGTGCGAGCCGGCTGGGATCCGACAGACGGCCACGAGGTCTTGCGACCCGTTTGCACCCTTTCACTCTACGCCGGGCCCGGTGGCGTGGACAGGTGCGCGCCCTCCGGCGGCGCTCGGGCCGTTGGGCCCTGCCGACCCCTGCGGCGGGCGGGTACGGTCGAGTTGTGACCACCGGAGCGGTTCGCGGTGCGACCTCCGCCCGGCCCACGCCTCCCGTGCAGGGCCGGCGGGCCTCCTTGGACAACCTCAAGGTCGTGCCTGCAAGGGCTCAGGGAGGTTCCTCCTGGACCGGATCATCCGGCTCGGGGTCCCGTTCCTGGCCTACCTGCTGCTCGTCTACCCGCTGGCCGAGTGGGCGGCCGGGGGCACGGGCCCGGCATCGACCCACCTGGCGAACGCGCTGACCGATCCCGACCCGGGACCGCTCTGGTTCGTCGGCGTCCTGCTGCTGTTCTCGACCGCCTACGTCGGCTGGCGCGCCCGATGGCCCGCCCCGATCAGCGCCTCGCCCCTGCAGGGCCGGATGCTGCTCGGCCTCGGGGTGGCGATCGCCGTCGGCACGCTGGGGGTGCGGCTGTGGTTCCCGATCGACTCCGTCCAACCGTTCGCGGCGCACGTCTGGCAGTGGCCGCAGTGCATCGCCCTGTTCGTCCTGGGACTGATGGCAGCCGAACGGGGGTGGCTGGCGCCCGTTGAGCGCCGGACCCAGCGTGCCGGGGGGTGGGTCGCCCTGATCGGGGTCGTGGTCCTGCTGGCCGCCATGGCCACAGGGGCATCGATCGAGGCCTTCTCGGGCGGGCTCACCTGGCAGGCGATCCTCACCGCGGGTTGCGAGGGTGCGATCGCGGTCGGGCTGTCGATGTGGCTGCTGGGGCTCTTCCAGCGCAGGTTCGACCACGCCGGACCGGTCGCGACCGCCCTGGGCCGATCCGCGTTCGGTGCCTACGTCCTGCAGGCCCCCGTCCTGCTGACCTGTGCCCTGCTCGCCCACCCGCTGCCGATCCCACCCGAGGCGAAGTTCCTCCTGGTCGCACCCGCGGGCATCGCCGCGGCATTCACCCTCGCGTGGCTGCTCACGAGGCTGCCGGGGGTGCGCCGCATCCTCTGAGGGTGCGCCGCTGCACCTGGCTCACTCGGGCCAGGGGCCGACCGTGATCCCCGCTGCCCGCGCGAGGTCCACCGCCACATCCAGCAGCTGATCGGCGGAGATGACCGCCCCCGCGAGGTGCTCCACCCCCTCGATCCGGCCCAGGCGGGCACCGCGCAGGTCGACCCGATCCAGCTGGGCGCGGGTGACGACCAGCTCCTCGACGATGCAGCCGGGCAGGCGCACGCGGCCCGCCGAGGCACCCACCAGGTCGAGGGTCCCGATCCGGCAGTCCTGCAGCGCGACGTCGTTCATCGTCGCGTCGCGCAGGTTGACGTACCCGAGCTGGGCACCGACCACGAGCATCGAGTCAAGGACCGATCCCGGCAGGTCCCAAGCGCCGATGCGGCCCCGCTGCACCTCGACAGAGCGCCAGGTGGAGTCCCCAGCACGCAGGTGGGTGACGTCCGGTTCGCGCAGCGTCGAGTCGATCACCCGGGCACGCTCCGCCGTCAGCTCGGCGACGTCGGCCAGCTCGACGAGGCACCCACGCAGCGTCACGCGGGTCCAGTCCAGGCGGGCCAGGTGCCGGCCGCTGACCTGAACGGACTCGCATTCGTCCTCGATCCCGATCCCGCCGGCGGGAACCTGCCTGAGGCTCCCAGCCGGGCCGGCCGAGCCACGCCGCGTGCGGTCCGCGATCGTTGTCGTCTCCCCTGGCCACGTCGTCACGGTACTCCCGACCGCGCCCCGCCCACCTGGGGTCCACGTGCCCCGCTGGGGGCGCGTACTGTCGGGATCAGCGAGATCTCCCACGTGTTCGTCGCTGGCAACCTGGAGGTGCGTGATGGCGTATCGGTTCAATCCCCCGCCCGGCTGGCAGGTGGCCGACGGATTCACCCCCGGCAACGACTGGCGACCCGACCCTGCCTGGCCGGCCGCCCCGGAGGGGTGGGAGTTCTGGGTGGCGGTCCCCGACGCCCCACCGCCGCCACCCCCGCCCCCGGGCCCGGCGCCCGCCGACGCCGCCCCGGGCGGACCGGCCCCGAGCCCCGGGCCTGCCCCGACGGCCACCGCCAAGGTCAGCGGGATGTTCAGGTCGCTGAAGTCCAAGGCCCAGGACGAGGACTGGATGGGCAAGGCCAAGACGGCTGCGACCCAGGCGGGCGCCACGGCCCAGCAGGCCGCTGGTCAGGCGACTGCCCAGGCCAAGCAGCGCGACCAGGCGGCGCTGGAGAAGTCCGGCCCGCTCCCCGAGGGTGCCGTGTGGCGGGGCATCAGCCACGATGCGGGCCGGAACTCGATCGTGACGCTCTACCGGGACCGCATCGAGCGCACCAAGCCGACCAGCCGCATGTCCCTGACGGGGATGCTCGCCGGCGGCCCCGAGGACGTCGAGGTGATCCCGATGAAGTCCGTCTCGTCGGTGCAGGCCCGCAGGGGTGCCTGGTACCACGACGTCACGGTCTTCGCGTCCGGGAACACGATCGTGTTCTCCGTGGACGCCGCCGACGCCGAGAAGCTGCGCACCCTGATCATGGAGCAGATGCTCGGTGGCTCGACCCCGGCGGCTCCCGCAGCTCCGGCGGCTCCCGCCGCCCCGGCCGGCGACGCCCTCATCGAGCAGATCCGCAAGCTCGGCGAGCTGCGCGACGCGGGGATCCTGACACCCGAGGAGTTCGAGTCGAAGAAGGCGGACCTCCTGGGCCGCCTCTGAGCGCCCCGGCCGGCGCCACCAGGCGCGCCCACGACCGCCCACGAGGTGGCCACGGCGATCTCGACATCGCCAGCCCGCGGTGGTTGGCTCCTGCCATGACGACGCTCGCGCTGTTCCCCTCCGTGCTCGGCATCCGTCCCGGCGTCCTCGACGCTGCTGCGCGACTGCGCCGGGACGGCCACGAGGTGCTCGTGGTGGACCTCTACGAGGGCCGCACCTTCGACGACTACGAACCCGCCATGGCCTTCGCGGAGGAGGAGCTCGGGCACGCCGAGCTGATGCGCCGCGCGCGTGCCGCGGTCGCCGAGCTGCCCGATGGGTTCGTGTCGGCCGGGTTCTCCCTCGGCTGCGTCCTGGCGGTGCACATCGCCACCCAGCGGGCGGTGTCCGGCGTGGTCATGATCGCCGGTGCCATCCCGGCCATCGGCCCTCGGGCCCGATGCCCAGTGGCCGGCGGGCATCTCGGCCCAGACGCACTCCACCCTCGACGACCCCTGGCGCGAGCAGGACATGATCGACCAGGCCGTCCTCGACGCGCAGGCGGCCGGCGGCACCCTCGAGGTGTTCGACTACCCCGGCACCGGGCACCTGTTCACCGACCCGTCGCTGCCCGCGGAGTACGACCCGGTCGGCACCGAGCTCCTCTGGAGCCGGGTGCTGCCGTTCGTCCGCGCCTGCGGCTGACGGGTCAGCGGACGGAGCTGGCCGCAGCCCCCGAGGCGGACGCGGCGGGCTCGGCGGGCTCGTGGGCCTCCCGCCGCCGCAGGGCCGGCCCGAGCCCCAGCGCGACCACGAACCCGGTCGCCGCGATCAGCACGATCATCGTCCCGCTGGGCACGTTGGCGTAGTACGAGGCGTACATGCCCAGCGCTCCGCACACGGCACCGATGACCGTGGACAGCACGAGCATGCGCTGGAACGACTGGGTGAGCAGCCGAGCCGTGACCGCGGGGATCACCAGCATCGCGGCCACGAGGGTCACGCCGATCACCGTCAGGGTCGCCAGGATCGCCAGGCTCAGCACGCTGACCAGGATCGCGTCGGTGCGCGCGACGTTGACCCCCGAGGCCTGGGCCACGTCCGGGTCGAAGGTGGCGAACAGCAGGGCCCGGTACCCGAGGACGACCAGGACGACGGTCACCGCGCTGATGGCCGCCAGCGCCCACAGCTGCCCCTGGGAGATGCCGAGGATCGAGCCGAACAGGGCGGCGTCGAAGCTCGGACCCCGGTTGCCGAACCGGGCCAGCAGCGCCACGCCCAGGGCGAAGGAGGCGGTGGTGACCACGCCGATGGCAGCATCGGAGCCGATCCGGTGCCGGCGGGCCACGCTGTTGATGGCCAGCGCCGATCCCACGCCCCAGATTCCCGCGCCCAGCATGTACCAGCTGGAGGCGATCAGCTGGCTGGCGGCGAACCCGCCGAAGATCGCGTGCGAGAGCCCGTGGCCGATGTAGCTCATCCCGCGCAGGACGATGTAGACCCCGATCAGGCCCAGGAGCGCCCCGGACATGGTGGCGACCACGATCCCCTTGACGAAGAACGCGTAGCCGAACGGGTCGAGGAGGGTCGCGAACAGGTCAGTCATCGCACGGCCCTGCCCGTCGTGGCGCCCGGGACCGGGTCCGGGTCGGCGAGCTCAGCGGCCAGGGCATCCCGACCGGAGTCGACCACCACCGGCATGCCCAGGTGCGTCAGCACGTCCAGCCCGGCGCCGAAGGTCGCCTCCAGCACCGGCGCGGTGAGCACCTGGGCCGGCGGGCCGGCGGCGATCACCCGGCGGTTGAGGCACACCAGGTGGGGCAGGTGCGCGGCCATGCCGTTGAGGTCGTGGGTGGTGAGCACGATCGAGATCCCGGACTCGTTGAGGTCGCCCAGCAGGTGCAGCACCGCGTGCCGGGTGGTGATGTCCACCCCCGAGGTCGGCTCGTCGAGCAGCAGCAGCTCGGGCTGGCCGGTCAGCGCCCGGGCCAGGAACATGCGCTGCTGCTGCCCGCCGGAGAGCTCCCGGATGTGCCGGCCGGCCAGGTCGCCGATGCCGAGGCGCTCCAGGGACTCCATCACCTCGGCACGCTCGGCTGCGGTGGCCCGGAACCTCGCCCCGCGCTGCGGGCGACCCATCAGCACGCACTCGAAGACCGTCACCGGGAAGTCCCAGTTGATGGTCTCCAGCTGGGGCACGTAGGCCACGCGCAGCCCGGGGCGGCGCTGCAGGGTTCCCTGCCACAGGTCCTGCCCCCGGCCGCGGCGGGGCGGGGTGAGCGCGCCCATGAGCACGCGCAGCAGCGTGGTCTTGCCGGATCCCGAGGGTCCGACGATCCCGGTGAACTGCCCCGGCTCGATCGTCAGGTCGATGTCGGACAGGACCGGGCGCCCCTGCTGGTAGGCGATGCCCAGGCCGGATGTCCGGAGCAGGGCGTCGCTCATTGCGGGTACGTCGCGTTGTCGGGGGCGACGTCGGTCACGTCCAGGGCCCTGAGGGCGGGCGCCTGCCCGCCGAGCCCCTCGATGATCGTCACGTAGTCGAAGCGCATCAGGCTCAGGAACGAGTGATCCGGATCGCCGGGCTCGCCGGGCAGGTCGTCGTCGCGCAGGTCGTCGATGTACGGTCGCCCCCGTCTCGTTGGCGACCTCCTCGAGGACCGGCGAGGGGAAGACCTCGGAGCCGAAGACCGCCGAGACCTTCTCGGCCCGGATCTGGTCGATGAGGGCGGCGACCTCCGAGGGGGTCGGCTCGGCGAAGTTGCTCGGCTGGATCGCACCGACCACGTCCCAGCCGTAGCGCCGGCCCACGTAGGCGTAGGCATCGTGGTAGGTGACGAGCTTGACCCCACCGGGGACACTGGCCTGGTCGGCCTCCAGCGCGTCGGCCAGGGCGGCGGTCCTGGCCAGGAATGCCGTCAGGTTGGCGTCGTAGGTGGCGGCGTTCTCCGGGTCCAGCTCGGAGAACTTCTCCGCCATCACGGTGGCGTACTCCCCGGCGTGGACCGGGTCGGTCCACAGGTGCGGGTTGGGCTTGCCCTCCTCCTTGGGGAAGGAGAAGTCGAAGATGTACTGCGACTCGGGCAGGACGGTGGTGCCGACCTCCACGATCTCGGTCTCGGGGCGCTTGTTGGCCTGCGCGAGCGCGAGGGTGGGGTCCTCCAGCTTGAGGCCGTTGACCAGGATCAGGTCCGCATCGCTGAGCAGCCCCGCGACGCTCGGGTCGGGCTCGAACGTGTGGCTGTTGGTGCCCTCCGGGACGATGCCCCGGACGTCGACGAGGTCCCCGCCGATGTTGGCCGCGATGGACGTCATCGGCGAGACCGTCGTTGCGACGAGGAGCTTCTCGCCCTGCCCATCGGCTCCGGCGGCGTCGTCCGACTCGCTGCACCCGGTCAGCACCAGGGCGGCCACGAGGCCGAGCGCGACCATCCGCATGAACGTCCCCTCCCTCGGCCGCCTGGGTGGCTCAGCCACGGACAGAGCCTAGGGTCGGGCCAGCGTTCCTGCAAAAGAATCGCAAGAACGCCGGTCATGCGGCGCCCGGCACCCTCAGGTGATCGAGGCCCGGAAGATGCTCTCGATCGATGCGTCGAGGGCGGCGTCGAACTCCGCCGGGCCCTGCTGGGCGCTCAGCCCCTCGGTCAGGGCCCGGGAGAAGCTGGCGACCACGCCGTGGTTGCGGGCCAGCAGCTCGTTGGCCTGCTCCCGGGTGTAGCCACCCGACAGCGCGACCACGCGCAGGACGTTGGGGTGCGCCACGAGCTCGGCGTAGAAGTCGTCCTGCTCGGGCAGGGTGAGCTTGAGCATGATGAACTCGTCGGCCGCGAGCTTGCCGATCTCGTCGAGCAGGGCCGCCTTGAGCAGGACCTCGGCGGCCGCCTTCTCGGGGCTGTGGATGTCGATCTCGGGCTCGATGATCGGCACCAGGCCGGCGGCGATGATGTGCCGGCCGACCTCGAACTGCTGGCCCACGACGGCGCCCACGCCGGCCTCGTTGCCGAGCTTGATGACCGAGCGCATCTTCGTGCCGAACACGCCGTGCGAGATGGCCTTCGCCATGACGGCGTCGAGGTCCGGCATCGGCTTCATGACCTGGGCCCCGTCGACCTCGTCCGCCAGTCCCTTGTCCACCTTCAGGAAGGGCACGACGTGCTTCTCCTGCCACAGGTACTCCGCGGCACCCATCCCCATGATCTGGCGGTCCATCGTCATCTCGAACAGGATCGACCCGAGGATCCGCTCCCCGGTGAACGCGGGACTGGTGATGATCCGCGTGCGCATCTCGTGGATCCGGTCGTACATCTCGGCGTCGCCGGAGTAGGCCGATTCGTCGACGCCGTAGAGCCTCAGCGCCTTGGGGGTGCTGCCACCACTCTGGTCCAGTGCCGCGATGAACCCCTGCGCGCTCCTGATCTTCTCGAACTGCTCGCCGTTCACCAGTCCACATCCTCTGCCTCGACGGACGGCCCCACGTCTCGTGGGTCACTTCCGTACTACGCCGTCACCCCCAGCCTGTCAAGGCGGGCCGACGCACCGCCCCCGGGGGGACGTTGGCCTCTGGCCCGGGCCCGTGCCGGCGCGCAGGATCAGGGATGTGCTTCGCGCTGCGGTCGTTGAGACCCACATCTCGGTGCTGTTCTTCCTCGGCGACCGCGTCTACAAGGTGCGCAAGCCGGTCACCACCGCGTTCCTGGACTTCTCCACCCGCGAGTTGCGCCTGGCCGACTGCCGGCGGGAGGTGGCGCTCAACCGGCGGCTCGCACCGGATGTCTACCTCGGAGTCGATGACGTCGTCGACGAGACCGGGACCGCGATCGAGCACCTGGTGGTGATGCGTCGGCTGCCTGCCGATCGCCGGTTGGCCACGATGGTCGACGCTCCCTTCTTCGATGAGGCGCACCTCGCGGCCGTGGCGCGCCGGGTGGCCGCCTTCCACTCCCGGGCTGCGCGTGCGCCGGCCATCGACCTGGCCGGGTCGGTCGAGCACCTGACGATGCTCTGGTCCACCAACCTCGAGGAGACGGGTGCGTTCGCCGGGCGGTTCATCGACGCCGACCTGCTCGACCGCATCGGCCGACAGGCGCTGGCCTACCTCGACGGCCGACACCGACTGCTCGCCCAGCGGGTGACCGAGCGGCGGATCGTCGACGGGCACGGCGACCTGCTCGCCGAGGACATCTTCTGCCTCGACGACGGCCCGCGGATCCTCGACTGCGTGGAGTTCGACCCCCAGTTCCGCTGGGGTGACGTGCTCTACGACACGGCCTTCCTGGCCATGGACCTCGAGCACCTGGGCCGGCCGGACCTGGCCCGCATGTTCCTGGCCTCCTACCGGGAGTTCGCCGGGGAGAACCACCCCGACTCCCTGGAGCACTGGTACATCGCCTACCGCGCGCTGGTCCGGGCCAAGATCTCCTGCCTGCTCGCGGAGGCCGGGCAGCCCGGTGCCGACCGCGACGCGGCAGGGTTCCTGTCCCAGGCCGGGCGCCACCTCAACGAGGCCGAGGTCCACCTGGTCCTCGTCGGCGGCCCGCCCGGCACCGGCAAGACCACGCTGGCGCGGGGACTGGCCGACCGCTTCGGCTGGGCGCTGATCCGCAGCGACGAGGCGCGCAAGGAGTTGGCCGGCCTCAGCCCCCTGGAACCGGCCGGCGCCTCGCCCTTCGAGGGGATCTACACACCGGCGTTCACCGCCGAGGTCTACGACGAGCTGCTGCGCCGTGCGGAGCTGGCGCTGGCGTCGGGCGACTCGGTGGTGCTCGACGCCACGTGGCTGGACCCCGAGCGACGCGACGCGGCCAGGCGAACGGCCCGCGCGGGGCACGCGCATCTCCACGAGCTCTGCTGCGACCTGGACCTCGGGCAGGCCGCGGAACGGATCCGCTCCCGGGCAGCGGCTCGCGCCGACGCATCGGACGCCACCCCCGAGGTGCTCGCAGCCCTGGCACCCGCGGCCCGTGCGCCGTGGACCGGCGCCACGCGCATCGACACCAGCGGTACTCCCGCCGAGGTGATCGACCACGCCAGCAGGATCGTGCGACCGGTGCGCCCGTAGCAGCGGCGACCGGGTAGTCAGCTGGCCAGGAGGTCGAGCTCCGCGAGCCCGCCGGTCAGGTAGGCGATCCATGCGGTCGAGGCGCCCTGCGCCTGCCGAGCGGCGAGATCGGCGCGCCATCTCTGAGCGATGGGCGAGAGGGCCACGTGTGGATCGGCGCGCAGCGCGCGACGCACCTCGAGCAGGACGGCCATGCGGCCCTCGAGCTCCTTGGCCGAGGCCATGTGCCCGTCCAGGCGGCACAATGCCTGACCCCCGGTGGTGGCGGTCAGCCGGGCACCCACCTCGCCGAGGCGCACCTCCAGCCTGTCCATGATCTCGCTCATGGCGCGGTGTCCCCGCTGAGCAGGAACGGGTAGGGGCATTCGGTGGGGTTGTCCGCCACACAGGAGTTGCACGGGCGGCTTCGATCCAGGATGCACCGCGGCGTCGGTCGCATGCGTCCCTCCTGGTCCCTGTCGGCCTCCCGCGCGGGCATCCTCCGCACAACCTCCAGTATACCCCTTGGGGTATCCGTGACTGCCGTATCTCGAGCAATCCCGGGGCGGACGGGTGCTAGGGTGCTACTTGCAGATTCGTTCAACTGCTCATGTTCGAAGGTCGGTGGCCGTGGGAGTTCCCCTGTACGAGGCGAAGGCCGACCTGTTCCGGGCCCTGGGCCACCCGGTCCGGATCCGGGTGCTCGAGCTGCTCAGCGAGCGGGACCACGCCGTGCATGAGCTGCTGGCCGAGATCCCCACGGAGGCGAGCAGCCTCTCCCAGCAGCTCGCGGTGCTGCGACGCACGGGGCTGGTGCGCCAGCAGCGGGTCCGCGGGGAGGTCCTGTACTCGATCGTCGTCCCGCAGATCCGCGACCTGCTGCTCGCCGCCCGACTGGTGCTGCGTGAGGTGCTGGCCGACCAGGCGGAGCTCGAGCGCGAGCTCGATCCCACCAGCGAACCGGGAGAGGCACTGTGAGCTCCCTGCGCCTGGCCCGGCTGATCCGGCGCACCGGTCGCGTCGCCGAGCCCGCCCCACCGGCGTCGGGCGCCGCAGACCCCGATGGCTTCCGCCCGGACCCGGTCCTCGCCGGCAGCGCGCAGGTCCGCCACGTGGACTGCGGGTCGTGCAACGGCTGCGAGGTCGAGGTGGGTGCGGTGTTCGGACCGGTGTACGACGCCGACCGCTACGGGGCCCGGCTCGTGGCCTCCCCCCGCCACGCCGACGTGCTGCTCGTGACCGGTGTCGTGACCCGGAACATGCTCGAGCCGCTGCGCCGGACCGTCGAGGCCACCCCGAACCCCCGGGTCGTGGTCGCGGTCGGGGACTGCGCGCTGACTGGCGGGGTGTTCGCCGACGGGTACGGGGTCCTCGGGGCCGTGGACGACGTGGTGGCGGTCGACCTCGGCGTCCCCGGGTGCCCCCCGGAGCCCGACGCGATCGTGGCCGCACTGCGCCGGGTGACCCAGCGATGAGCGTGGTGCAGGCGGGACTCACCGCCCAGCTGGTCCTCGCCGGCCTGGCCCTCCTGGCCGCGTTCGTGGCACCGGACCGGGCCCGCTCCCGGGTGGCCGGCGGCCTGGCGGTGGCCCTCGGGATCGCCGGCGCCGTGACGGGAGCAGCCGCGATGGCCGCAACCGGTGCCGCCCGGGGCCTGCAGGTCCCCATCGCCCTGCCCCTGCAGGCGCCGTTGGACCCGCTCCAGCTGGCCCCCGACGAGCTGGGTGGGGTGTTCCTGCTCCTGGCCGGGTCGGTGGTGGCGGTCACCGCCCTGTACGGGATCGGGTACGCCTCCGGGGCCGCTGCATCGCGCTCGGGGTGGGCGGCCTTCGCGGTGTTCGCGCTGGGCATGCAGCTGGTTCCCGCGGCCGCCGACGTGGTCACGTTCCTGCTCGCGTGGGAGCTCATGGCGCTCGGCTCCACGATCCTGGTCCTGGCCGACCACCGCCAGCGGGCGTCGGTGGTGCCCGCGACCCTCTGGTACGCCGTCATGACCCACCTGAGCTTCCTGCTGCTGCTGGGCGGTTTCGCGGTGCTGGTCGCCGCTGCCGGCGGGACCTCGTTCACCACGATCGCCGGCGCCGGGGTGACCGGGTCCACGGCGAGTGTCGCCTTCGTGCTCCTGCTTGCCGGGTTCGCCACGAAGGCCGGCCTGGTCCCGCTGCACGTCTGGTTGCCGCGGGCGCACCCGGAGGCTCCCAGCCACGTCTCGGCGGCGATGAGCGCTGCGATGGTCAAGATGGGCGTCTACGGGGTCCTGCTGGTCCTCCTGCGGCTGCTGCCGGCCGGGCCGAGCTGGTGGGGGGTCCTGCTGCTCGTCCTCGGCCTGGTCTCCGCGTTGTACGGGATCCTGCAGGCATCCGTGGCCAGCGACCTCAAGGTCCTGCTGGCCCACTCGACCACCGAGAACGTCGGGCTGATCCTCACCGCGGTCGCCGTCTCAGTCCTGCTCGACGGGGCCTTCCAGCCCAGGGTGGCCGATGTCGCCCTCACCGCAGCCCTGCTCCTGGCGGTCAGCCACGCCGCGTTCAAGACCGTGCTGTTCCTCGGCGCCGGATCGGTCCTGCACGCCACCGGCGAACGGAACCTCGACCGGCTCGGTGGCCTGGCACCCACCATGCCCGTGACCTCGCTCGCGTTCGGCGTCGCGGCCCTCGGGGCCGCCGCCCTGCCGGTGACCTCCGGGTTCGCCGCGGAGTGGGTCCTGCTGCAGTCGCTGATCCACGGCGACGCGGCCACCGACCAGCTGGTGGCGGTGGCCCTGCCGATCACGGTGTCGGTCGTGGCGCTGACCGCCGGGCTCGCCCTGCTCACCTTCGTGAAGGCCTACGGGATCGCGTTCCTGGCGCGGCCGCGCTCCGAGGCTGCCGCGAGCGCACACGAGGCGACCGCCCCGATGCGCGCGGCCATGGCGCTCGGAGCGGTCGCCGTGGTCGCCCTGGGCCTGGCGCCCGGCCCCGTCGCCGCCGCCCTGGCCGACTCGGTCGGCGCGTCGGGCGTCGAGGTCGTCGGGGTGCTCGGCGTCTCCCTGCCCGCGGTGTCGGCACTGCTCAGTCCCCTGGCCCTCGTCCTGCTCGGCGTGGTCGTCGCCGTGCCCGTGGCGGCGGCGCAGGTGTCGGCGGCCCGCCGCGCCCCACGCCGCGACGTCGACCTGGCGTGGGGGTGCGGCGGGATCCGGGTGAGCCCGACGATGCAGTACACGGCCACGTCGTACGCCGAGCCGCTGGTCCGGGTGTTCGACGACGCCCTGCAGCCGCGCCGGGACCTGCAGGTCACCCACGCCGACGAGTCGCGCTACCTGGTCTCCCAGATCCGGTTCCGGCAGCGGGTCTCCGACGTCGTGGCCGACCGACTCTACGATCCGGTGGTCCGGGCCGCGGTCGGGCTGGGCGTCGCGGCGCGACGGATCCAGAACGGCAGCATCCACCGCTACCTGGGCTTCTCCTTCACGGCCCTGATCCTGGTCCTGCTGGCGGTGACCTGGTGAGCACCGCAGCCGTCGCCCTCCTCCTCGTGGTCCAGGTCCTGGCCGCCGTCGCCCTGACCCCCCTGCTCGTCGGGGTGATGCGCCAGACCCGCGCACGCATGGAGGGCCGGGCCGGCCCCGGCATCGGCCAGCCGTGGCGCGACATCCGCAAGCTGCTGGCCAAGGAGCCGCTGCGGGCCGCAGGCACCGGACCCCTGATGGTCGCCGCACCCCTGGTGCTGATGGGGTCCAGCCTGATGGTCTGCGCGCTGGTCCCCCTGGTCGGCACGCCCACGCTGCCGCTCGTCCCCGACGACCTCTTCGTGGTGGTCTCGCTGCTGCTCCTGGGCACGGCGGCCCTGGCCCTGCTCGGCCTCGAGTCCGGGACCGCCTTCGGCGGCATGGGCTCCAGCCGGCACATGACGATCGCCGCCCTGGTCGAGCCCACCGTCCTGGTCGCGGTGTACGCGCTGTCCATCCCGGTCGGGACGTCGGCCCTGTCCACGATCGTCGCCGCCCGGGCGTACAACCCGGCCATCGTGGTGTCCCCGGTGAGCCTGCTCGCGGTCGTGGCCCTGGCCATCGCCGTCGTCGCCGAGACCGGGCGCCTCCCCGTGGACAACCCGTCCACCCACCTCGAGCTGACGATGGTCCACGAGGCAATGGTCCTGGAGAGCTCCGGGCGGGACCTGGCCTGGCTCGAGCTCGGCTCCTGGCTGCGGCTCACCGCGCTGCTCGGCCTGGTGGTCAACCTGGTCATCCCCTGGGGGGTGGCCACGACGGCGACGCTGCCGGCTGTGCTCGTCGGGCTGGTCGCGATCGTGGTCAAGCTGCTGCTGGCCGGGGCCCTGCTGGCCGCGGTCGAGGTGTTCCTGGCCAAGGTGCGGCTGTTCCGGGTCCCGGAGCTGCTCGCCGGATCGTTCGTCCTGGCCTTCCTGTCGGTCACTGCCTCCTCGCTGGTCGGGTGAGCCACGGATGAGCCAGGACCTCTTCGCCTACCTGATCGCCACGACCACCGGCCTGCTGCTGATCACCGCCGTCCTGCAGGTGTGGCGCCAGTCGCTGACCGCCTCGATCCGGCTGCTGGCCGTCCAGGGCGCCGCGCTGGCCGGCCTCGTGGCCACCCTGGGCATCGAGGAGCGCAACGTCGAGGTGGTGGGCGTGGCCATCCTGGTGCTCGTGATCAAGGCCGTGGGCATGCCCTGGGCGCTGACCCGCACGGCCCGGGTCACCGGGGCCGTGCGCGAGGAGTCCCCCCGCATCAACCCCACAGCCGGACTGCTGATCGCTGCGGTGCTCAGCGTCCTGGCCTACGTGGTCGCGGCCCCCATCACCGAGGCGGTGTCCGGCCCTGCGGCCTCGGCGGTGCCGATCGGCCTGGCCCTGATGCTCACCGGCTTCCTGGTCATGCTCACCCGGCGCAGCGCCCTGTCACAGCTGATCGGCTTCGTGATGCTGGACAACGGCATCGCCACCGTCGCGTTCCTCACCTCCGGCGGGGTCCCCCTGGTCGTCGAGCTGGGCGTGACGCTGGACGTCCTGCTGGTCGTGCTGATCCTGCGGGTGCTCACCGGACGGATGCAGCTGACCCACGGGGGCACCGACCTCGACGACCTCACGGAGCTCTGCGACTGATGACTGCCCTGCTCTGGATCCCGCTGGTCGTGCCGGCAGCGCTCGCGCTGGCCTCGGCGCTGCGGCCGGCCGCCGGCTGGACCCGGGCGGCCGACCTCGCCGCCGCGGTCGTCGTGCTCGGCACGGGCGTGGCCCTGCTCGCCACCGTCTCGGCCGACGGTCCGCTGGTCGGCGCCGGTGGGGCGCTGCGTGCCGACGGCCTCACGGCTTGGCTGGTGACGACCATCGGGGCGGTGGCCGTGACCGCCCTGTGGGGCGGGCTCCCGCTGCGCGCCCATCGGGGCGAGCCGGACGGCCGGTACACCGCGCTCGTGTGCCTGTTCCTGGCGGCGATGAGCCTGGCCGTGCTCGCCGACAACCTCGGGGTCCTGTGGGTCGCGGTCGAGGCCACGACCATCACCACGGCCTTCCTGGTCGGCCACCACCGCGGCCAGCGAGCGCTGGAGGCGGCGTGGAAGTACGTGGTCCTCGGCTCGGTCGGGGTGGCGATCGCCTTCCTGGGCATCGTCCTGGTCTACGCGGCCAGCGTCGCTGCCGGGACGCCCACGCTGTCCTGGTCGCTGCTCGCCAGCGGATCGATCCCGCTGGACCCCGACCTCACCCGACTGGCCGTCGCGCTGGCCGTCCTGGGCTTCGCCACCAAGGCCGGCCTGGCGCCCATGCACAGCTGGCTGCCGGACGCGCACTCGCAGGCCCCGGCCCCGGTCTCGGGGCTGATGTCCGGGGTCCTGCTGTCGGTGGCGCTGTACGCGATCCTGCGGATCCAGGCGATCAGCACGGCCATCATCGGCCCGGGCTTCCTGCGCGGGCTGCTGGTCGCCGCCGGGTTGCTGTCCCTGGCGGTGGCCGCCGCCCTGATGCTGGCCCAGCGCGATTTCAAGCGGCTGCTGGCCTACTCCAGCATCGAGCACATGGGCATCATGGCCCTGGGCGCGGCCGTCGGCGGGACCCTGGCCACCACGGCCGTCCTGCTGCACATGCTCGGCCACGGGCTGGTCAAGGCCACCCTGTTCGTCGTGGCCGGGCGGATCCTGGCCGCCGAGGGCAGCAGCCGCATCGACGACGTGCACGGCCTCCTGGCCCGCCGGCCCGACCTCGCCCGGCCCCTGCTGGCCGGCACCGGCGCGCTGCTCGGATTCCCCCCGTTCGTGCTGTTCTTCACCGAGGTCGCCATCATCGTCGCGGGATGGACCCACGGGCTGGGCGTGGCGATGGCCGCGGCCCTGCTGCTGCTGCTCGTGGTGTTCGCCGGGCTCAGCCAGACAGGTCGCGTCGATGACCCTCGGGGTGCCCCCTGGGGGCGCAGTCGACCCGGCGACCGCCGATGAGCTCGACCCCGCGGCGCCCCACGGCTCGGCCGCAGCCCCGCCGGACGCCAGCGCCGGGATGGGGCGGCAGGCGCCGCTGCTGGTGGCCCTGGCGGCCACCCTCCTGCTGGGGTTCGCCGCCCAGCCGCTGGCCGAGCTGCTCAGCGACGCCGCCACCGTCCTGGCAGGTGCCCGATGAGCGGGTCGCTGCCAACCCGCCGGACGACGGTCCCCCGCGACCGGTGGGCCGCCGAGGCCGGGCTCCTGCTCGACGACGGCTGGCGACTGGCCCTGATGGCCGCCCACGAGGACGACGACCGGATGCGCGTCGTGGCCAGCTTCCTGCGCCCCGTGGGCGAGCGGGCCGAACTCACGGTCGAGGTTCCGCTGGACGACCCGTCGATCCCGACCCTGGCGCACATCTCCTTCCCAGCGGGGCGCTTCGAGCGCGAGATCCGTGACCTGTACGGCATCAGCCCCACCGGCCACCCGCTGCCCCACCGCCTGGTCCGCCACGCCCACTGGCCCGCCGGCTACCACCCGATGCGCCGCGACGCGGACCCCACCCCCCGCTTCCATCCCGACATCGACTCCTACCCGTTCGTCCCGGTCGAGGGCGACGGGGTCTACGAGATCCCGGTCGGCCCCATCCACGCCGGCCTCATCGAGCCCGGGCACTTCCGGTTCTCGGTGGTCGGCGAGACGATCCTGCAGATGAAGGCCCGGCTGTGGTTCCTGCACCGCGGGGTCGAGAAGCTGTTCGAGGGGCGCGCACCGGCCGAGGGCATCGAGCTGGCCGAGCGGATCAGCGGGGACACCGCCGTCGGCCACACCCTGGCCTACGTCCTGGCCGTCGAGGACGCCCTCGGAGTCGAGGTCGACCCACAGAGCCGGCTGGTGCGCGCCCTGCTGCTCGAGGCCGAGCGCCTGTACAACCACGTCAACGACCTGGGCGCCATCGCCAACGACGTGGGCTACGGGATCGCCCACGCCCACACCCAGCGCCTGCGCGAGCACCTGCTGCGCCACAACCGGGCACTGACCGGGCACCGGCTGCTCCGCGGCGGGATCACCATCGGCGGGGCCCGCCTGGCCCAGGCTCCCGACCTCGACCTGATCCGGCGCACCGCCGATGAGGTGGCCGAGCTCGTCGCGATCACCCTGGGCCACTCCGTCGTCGCCGACCGGTTCACCGGGACCGCTGTGCTCACCCGCGAGCAGGCCGCGCACATCGGCACC
This sequence comes from uncultured Actinomycetes bacterium, assembly GCA_963774745.1. Classification (GTDB taxonomy): domain Bacteria; phylum Actinomycetota; class Actinomycetes; order S36-B12; family CAIYMF01; genus Prado023. The sequence continues at coordinate 339,608 of CAVZGE010000011.1, forward strand.
CTCGGCTACGTCGCCCGCGCCTGCGGGATCCCCACCGACGCGCGCGCGGAGCACCCCTGGATCGACCTCGGCGAGGAGTTCACCCCCGTCGTCGAGCAGGCCGGGGACGTGCTCGCCCGGTTCCAGGTGCGCGCCCGGGAGGTCGCGTCGTCGGCCGCCGTCATCGCGGGCCTGGCCGCACGGATCTCGGGCCCCGGACGACCGGGCCCCGAAGCCGACCGGGACGTGGTCGTGGCGGACCGCACGGCCGGAGTCCCGCGCGCCGGGCTCGGCGTCGTCGAGGCCTGGCGCGGGACGCTGGTGCACCGCGTCGAGCTGACCGCTTCCGGCCGGCTGGCCCGCGTGCGCGCCGTCGACCCCTCGTTCCTCAACTGGCCGGCGCTGCCGGTGGCCCTGACCGACACGATCGTCCCCGACTTCCCCCTGGCCAACAAGAGCTTCAACCAGTCCTACGCCGGCAACGACCTCTGAGCCCCGGGGGTCCGACCGCTCACCCCTCGAGCACGGCACCGATCTCCGCCAGGGCGTCCGGGATGGACCCCGCCTCCGGCACCTCTGCCAGGCTCATGAGTCGGACATCCTGCATGCCACGCGCCTGGAGCTCCGCCTTCAGCTCCTCGGCGTAGACGCCCTCGGTGGCGGCGAAGCGCTGCAGCGGGGTGGCATGCCACGGCATCCCGCCCCAGACCTGGTGCTCATCGGCCTCCACCGCCGCGCACTTCAGCCCGCACGTGGGACTGCCGTCGCGCAGCACGATGCCCTTCACGTCGTGAGCGTTGTCGCGGTAGGTCTGCACCTGGTCGCAGATCAGCTCGGCGATGCGCCGGCAGTGCCGGCGGAACATCGGGTTGCCGTACATCCTCTTGGTCTGCCCCCAGCGCATCGAGCCCAGGTAGGTCACCTCCGGGCAGGGCATCTGGTAGATCGCCACATCGTTGTCCAGCGCCAGGTCGACGATCTCCCGGATCACGGCCGGTTGGCTGGCCAGGCCGCGAACGCAGGCGTTCTGGTTCAACATGCAGTGCGACAGGAACACGAGCTTGCCCGACCGCTGGTCGGCGGTGCTGTCCTTGATGAGGCCGATCTTCTCGGTCATGGACTTCCTTCCTCTCGATGCGTGCCCAACCGGATCCAAGGACCGGATCACGTCGTTCCCGCCCGGTCCGGGTCGGGGAGGTCACCGCCGGCCCGTATTCACGCTAGACCTCGGGTGGCAGGGATCGACCACCCAGCGGCAACTCTGGCCGTCCTCCACTCGGGTGGCGATCAGCGCGCCGTCAGCCCGGCCCCCGGTCTAGCCTCGGAGCATGACGGGCGGGGATGTGCTGTGCCTGACCTGCGGTGACACGGTCCCGCACGGCGCACGGTTCTGCCCGTCGTGCGGGACGCCCGTCGCCCCCAACGGGTGCCCAGCCTGCCGGGAGCCGCTCACCCCCGGCGCCCGGTTCTGCGCCTCGTGCGGTGCCCCGGTGGCCGGAGCCGCCCGGGGCGCCGGCGCCACGCCGACGCCGGACCTGCCGGCTGCGGCGGCGCCCGTCGCCGAGCGCCGGATCACGTCGGTCCTGTTCGCCGACCTCGTCGGCTTCACCCCGCTGTCGGAGAGCCGCGACCCGGAGGAGGTGCGCGAGCTGCTCTCGCGGTACTTCGCCGAGTGCCGCACGGTCATCGGACGCTACGGCGGCTCGGTGGAGAAGTTCATCGGGGACGCGGTCATGGCGGTCTGGGGGGTGCCCACGGCGCACGAGGACGACGCCGATCGTGCGGTCCGCGCGGGCCTCGAGCTGGTCGAGACCGTGGCGAACCTCGGGCAGGACGTGGGGGCCCCGGGGCTCACCCTGCGGGTGGGCATCGTGACCGGCGAGGTCGCGGTGACCGTTGGCGCCACGGCCGAGGGCATGGTCGCCGGCGACGCCGTGAACACCGCCGCGCGGGTGCAGAGCGCGGCTGAGCCGGGCCAGGTGTGGGTCGACGACACCACCCGCTCGCTCTCTGCGGCGTCCATCGCGTACACCGATGCCGGGGTGCACGCCCTGAAGGGGAAGTCCGAGCCGCTGCGGCTGCACGCCGCCCGCGCGGTCCTGACGACGGTCGGCGGGGCGCATCGGATCGACGGCCTCGAGGCCCCGCACACGGGCAGGGACCGGGAGTTGCGCCTGCTCAAGGAGCTGTTCCACGCCGCTGTGGAGACCCACCGGCCGAGGCTCGTCGTCGTCGACGGCGAGGCCGGGATCGGCAAGTCCCGGCTGGTGTGGGAGTTCGACAAGTACATCGACGGCCTCTCGGATTCCACTGCCTGGCATCGCGGTCGGTGCCTGTCCTACGGCGACGGGGTCGCATTCTGGGCGCTGGCCGAAGCGGCCCGCACACGGCTGGGCCTGTCGGAGGCTGACGCGGGGGAGGTCGTGACCGTCCGCCTCGACGAGGCCCTTGCGGAGTACGTCCCCGACCCGCAGGAGCGGACGTGGGTTCGACCCCGGCTCGCAGCGCTGGTGGGCGCCGAGATGGCCTCCGACTTCGAGCGCGAGGATCTGTTCGCGGCCTGGACGGCGTTCTTCGAGCGGGTCGGCCAGGGATCGGAAGGCGGGCTCGCGCTCGTGATCGAGGACGCCCAGTACGCCGACGACGGCCTGCTGGACTTCATCGATCACATGATGGCCACCGCGGAGGCCGGCATGTTCGTCGTCGCGCTGGCTCGGCCTGAGCTCATGGCCCGGCGCCACGAGCTCGGCGGTCGACGCAAGACCGTGATCCGCCTCGAGCCGTTGGGCGACGCGGACATGGCCACGCTCGTCGACGGCCTTGTGGTCGGCCTGCCCACCGCGGCCCGCGACTCCCTGGTGCGCCGCGCGGAGGGAGTCCCGCTCTTCGCCGTCGAGACCGTCAGGGCACTCATCGACCGCGACATGGTGATCGCGAAGGACGGCCAGTACGTGCCGGCCCCCGGGGCTCCCCTGGATGTCGACACCATGGGGGCGCCCGCCTCGCTGCAGGCGCTGGTCGCCGCCCGCCTGGACTCGCTGTCCCCGCAGGAGCGACGGGTGGTGGCCGATGCCAGCGTCCTGGGGGCGAGCTTCACCAGAGCAGGGCTGACGGCACTGTCCCAGGGGGAGGACCTCGAGCCCGTGCTGGCCGCCCTGCAGCGCAAGGAGATCCTGGGCGTCCAGACCGACCGCTTCTCCGGGGAGCGCGGTCAACTCCGGTTCATCCAGACGGTCGTCCGGCAGGTGGCCTACTCCACGCTGTCGCGTCGCGACCGAAGGGCCAAGCACCTGGCAGCCGCAGGATTCCTCGCCGACCAGTTCGACGACAAGGACGACCTGGCCGTCGTTGTGGCCCAGCACCTGCTCGATGCGGTCGATGCCTCATCGCCCGATGACCCTGACGTTCCCGCCGTGACCCGCCGGGCCGTGGCCCTCCTCGAACGCGCCGGGGCGCGCGCCGCGGCCCTCGGCGCGCCGGCCGAGGCGCTCCGGCTCCTCGAGTCCGCGCTCGCCCGGTGCCAGGACGCGGGCGATCGGGCCCGGATCTCCCTGGGTGCCGCCAAGTCTGCCCGCGAGGCCGGTGAGGTCGACGCGACCACGCGGCATGCCGAGGTGGCGATGACGTCGTACGACGACCTGGGAATGCCCGTCGACGCCGGCATCGCCGCGGCCTGGCTGTCCCAGGGGCTGATCCTCAAACAGGGCGCGGCACGAGCGCGGGATCTGGCCCAGCCGCGCTGGGCCTCCCTCCAGGACGTCGACGGGGCCGATCGCGCGCTGCTGCCCCTGGCCACCGCGCTGGCGGATGCGCACAGGACGCTGGGGGACGTGCCAGCCATGGCCGCGTACGACGACCAGCGCCTGCAACTCGCTGAGGTGCTGGGCGACCGGGACGCCCTCGCCCATGCGCAGCTGGGACTCGCGATCCGGCTGACGACCATCGGCGCCCCGGAGACCGGGCTGGCCCTGTACATGAGTGCCGCGGCCATCGCCCGCGCCAGCGACAACCCGGCGCGGCTGTCGCATGCGCTGAGCAACATCGCCTCCTTCCAGATGAGCCGCGACCTGCCGGCGGCCCTTGATTCGAGCGCCCAGGCAGTTGAGGCCGCCCGTCGATCGGGGTCGTCCTACTGGCTCGACTTCGCCCGGGCGAACCGCCTCCTGACGTTGTGGCGCGCGGGTCGCCTCGCGGAAGCGCGAGCTGCGGTCGCGGAGATGGCCGAGGGCGTGCGGGACGCGGGCATGGCCTCCATCGTGCCGGCCGTGGCTGCGTGGATCGGCGACGCAACCGGCGCGGACCTGAACATCGTCCTGGATCCCGCATTCGAGGAGACCGACGACGAGCAGGCGCTGGCCTGGTGGGACTACCACCGGATGGTGCTCGCCGCACGGGCCGGGCAGCTCGACCGCGCCGTGTCCCTGGCCGAGCGCTCCATGGCCGAGGTGCTCAGCAACGGCATCGACGACGACCTGGCCCACCTGTGGCCGGGGATGGTCACGACCGCGCTGGCCGCAGGTGACCTGGAGGCGGCGCAGCGGCTCCTCCTGCCCGTCGCGTCCGCGCCTCCGGTCATCCTGACCCCCGTCCTCGCCGCGCAGCTGGCCGGCCTTCGCGGCCTGGTCGCAGCGGAGCGCAGCCACGATCCTGCGGCGATCGAGGGCGACCTGCGGGCGGCAGTGGCCGGGCTCGACGACTTCGGTGCCGTGGGCCTGGCTGCACGGGCCACGGAGGACCTGGCCCTCTGGCTGGCGACCCAGGGCCGGGCCGACGAGGCCGAACGCCTCACGGATCAGGCGCGCTGCGCCTACCTGGAGATCGGTGCCCATGGGTGGCACACGCAGCTGGACGCACGCCTGGCCAGCCAGATCGTGGCCGGAGCCGCTGCCGACGGATCGCGCGATGCCGGGGGGACGTGGCAGGGTAGGAGGTGAAGGAGGGCGACCGCCGGCAGCGGCCCGCCACACGCGACGCGCTACTCCCAGGCACTCGTCCGGCGGCACTTCGAGTGATCGACGGGTGACGGCTCGCCGATGGGATCCCTGACCGGGGCGGCGGCCCGGCCAGCAACAGGCAACCCCACGCACGTCGGGAGCAGACTCGAGGCATGACCGATGAACGCCCCAGCACCCGCCGCCACTCATGGGCGGAGCCCTACAAGATCAAGATGGTCGAGCCGCTGCGGATGACCACGCGCGCCGAGCGCGAGGCCGCCCTCGAGGAGGCCGGCTGGAACACCTTCCTGTTGCGCAGCCGTGATGTGTACATCGACCTGCTGACCGACAGCGGCACGAACGCGATGTCCCAGGAGCAGTGGGCCGCCCTCATGCTCGGCGACGAGGCGTACGCCGGCAGCGAGAGCTTCTACCGCTTCGAGCGGGCCGTGCAGGACGTGTACGGCTACCCGTTCATGGTGCCCACCCACCAGGGTCGAGGGGCCGAGCACATCATCAGCCAGGTGCTCATCGACGAGGGCGACGTCGTCCCGGGGAACATGTACTTCACCACCACCCGGCTGCACCAGGAGCTCGCCGGCGGCACGTTCGTCGACATCATCGTCGACGAGGCGCACGACCCGGCCAGCGAGCACCCGTTCAAGGGTGACGTCGACCTCGCGAAGCTGCAGGCGGTGATCGCGGAGGTCGGCCGGGAGCGGATCCCCTACGTGAGCATCGCGGTCACGGTGAACATGGCCGGCGGCCAGCCGATGAGCCTGGCGAACATCACGGCGGTCCACGACCTCTGCCGGGCGCACGACATCCCGCTGTACTGCGACATCACGAGGATCGCCGAGAACGCGTGGTTCATCCACCAGCGCGAGCCGGGCTACGCCGACGTGCCCGGTGGCCGAGATCGTGCGGCGCATCTGCGACCTCACCGACGGGGCGTGGATGAGCGCGAAGAAGGACGCGCTGGTCAACATCGGTGGGTTCCTCGCGCTGCGCGACCCGGATGTCTTCGAGGAGGCGCGCAACCTGTGCGTGGTCTACGAGGGGCTGCACACCTACGGCGGGCTGGCCGGGCGCGACATGGAGGCGATCGCCCGCGGCCTGCACGAGTCGGTCGACCAGGCCCACCTCGACGCCCGGATCGGCCAGGTGATCTACCTGGGCGAGCAGCTGCGCCGCGAGGGGGTCCCGATCGTGCTGCCCATCGGCGGTCACGCGGTGTTCCTCGACGCCGCCGGGTTCCTGCCGCACGTCCCGCAGGTGCAGTTCCCGGGGCAGCGGCTGGCCGGGGAGATCTACCTGGAGGCCGGCGTGCGGACGATGGAGCGCGGCATCGTCTCGGCCGGCCGCGACCCCGGGACCGGCGACCACCGGCACCCGAAGCTCGAGCTGGTGCGGATCACCATCCCGCGGCGCGTCTACACCCAGGCGCACATGGACGTGACGGCCGAGGCGGTGCTGTCGGTGTGGGACCGGCGGGAGTCGGTGCGCGGCCTGGAGATGACCTTCGAGCCGAAGTACCTGCGGTTCTTCCAGGCACGCTTCCGTCCGCTGTGATGCCCGTCGCCGAGGCACCCGCCGCCGCGGCACCCGCACCCGCCGCGCGCGCCACGCGATGATGGGCCATGGTCATCGATGAGCCGGTGCGGGTGCTCGAGGCGCTGCCGGACGGGACGGTGCGCCAGCAGTCGCCGCTGACCGGCACCGTGGTGTGGACCGTTCCCGGTCGCTCGAACCGGCCGATCCCATCGGCCCTCCCCGCGCCGCGACCCCTGCCCACGACGGGCCGCGACACCACCTGCGCCTTCTGCTGCGGTCGGTACCTCGACACCCCACCGGAGCAGTCGCGGCTGGTGCTCGATCCGCAGGCCGGCGGGCGCGAACCGTGGCGGATCCTGCGCCACCTGCCCGCCGAGCACCTCACCGACACCGTCGCGGACGTCCGGCGCTTCCCGAACCTGTTCGAGATCCTGCCCTTCGAGTACTGGCACGCCAACCACGGGTACGAGATCCCGCCCGAGGCGGCCGCACGGGCCCGGGCCTACACCACCAGCCCCGCCGGGCGGGGGCACGTCCGGAGCATCACCCGAACCCGGCTGCTGGCGGCCGGCGTCCCGGCCGAGCAGGTCGCCACCCAGGCCGAGGACGACCTGCTGGACAGCACGTTGTTCGCCAGCTCCCACGACGTCATCGCCGCCCGCCGGCACTACCTCGACGGGGCGACCCACGACGACGAGCTGGCCTCCTCCGGGGACCTCTCGCCGCTGGAGCATCAGGCCTTCCTGACGCTGACCGTCCAGGCCCTGGCCGAGCTGAACCGGACCAACCCGTTCGCGCGCTACGTCGCCGCGTTCCAGAACTGGCTGCGGCCCGCGGGGGCCTCCTTCGACCACCTGCACAAGCAGCTGGTCGCCATCGACGAGTACGGACCGCTGATGACCCGCACCCTGGGCCTGCTCCGCGACGAGCCTGACCTGTTCAACGAGTTCGTCGCCGACCCGGCCGCCCGCGACCGGCTGGTCATCGCCGAGAACGCGCACTGCATCGCCCTGGCCGGCGTCGGCCACCGCTACCCGACGGTGGAGATCTACGCGACCGGTGGGACCCAGCTCCCCTGGGAGCACTCCCCGGACGCCCTGCGCGGGGTCTCGGACGTGCTGCACGCCTGCCATGCGGCGACCGGTCGCCAGATCCCGACGAACGAGGAGTGGCACTACCGCCCCGTGGACGCCGGGTGCGCGATGCCCTGGCGGATCAACCTCAAGTGGCGGGTCTCGACCCTCGCCGGCTTCGAGGGCGGAACGAAGATCAACGTCAACACCATCAGCCCGTTCACCGTGCGCGAGCGGATGGTCCACGCCCTGGTGGGCCTGCGGTCGACCGGGCGCATCGGGCCGATGGCGATCGGCGACGAGTGCTCACACCGCCCGGGTGCCCTCACCCGGTGACGGGCCGGAGGACTGCGGCGACCGAGCCGGCCGTCAGCGGGCGGCGCGGACCAGCAGCTCGAGGTCCGCGATGGTGATGTGCCGCCGGCCGAGCCGTACGAGGCCCTCGTCCTCGAGGTGGCGCAGCACCCGGTTCGCCGTGGGGCGCGACACGCCCGCCATGGCGGCGAGGTCGTCCTGGGTCAGGGGCAGAGGCTCACCGTCGTCGATGCCGTACGAGCAGCGGCAGTCGAGCAGGCGTCTGGCGACCCGGTGCTCCGCGTCGACGAACAGCGCGTCGGCGAGCAGCGCGGACATCCGCTCGAGCCTCTGCGTGAGCGTCATCAGGAGCCAGTCGGTCAGGTCGGGATGGTCCGTCCGCAGGTCATGGAACCGCGTGGCCAGGACCGAGAGGACGTGGACATCCTCGATGGCCACCACGGTCGCGGTGTGGTGATGGTCCGGGCGGATCAGCCCGACCTCGCCGAAGGCGTCCGGGGCGGCGATCAGGCCGATGGTGACCTCGTCGCCGTCCGGGGTGAGCACCTTCACCGACACCCGGCCACGGCGCAGGAGGAACAGCGAGTCGCACGGGTCCCCCTGGTGGAAGACCACCTCACCCGGACGGAACTCCCGCGGCCTGCCCGCCCTCAGCAGGGCCTCCCGAGTGGAGGCCGAGAGCGTCTCGAACAACTCCCCGTCCACACCTCCATGCAAGCACCCACCGGCGTCGAGCACCAGAGCCGGGAGTCACATGTCCGGGATCGACGGGAACGCCGCAATCGGCGGGATCGAGATCGCCGGGATCTCCGGGAACGACGGGAACGAGATCGACGGGATCGACGGGATCTTCATCGCCGGGACCGACTGGGTCGACGGGACCGACGGGATCGACGGGGTTGACATGTCCGGGATCGCCGGGATCGACAGGTCCGGGATCGACGCGATCGACATCGCTGGGATCGACGCGATCGCCGGGATCGACATCGCCGGGATCTCCGGGAACGCCGGGATCGACATGTCCGGGACCGATGCGATCGACATGGCCGGGATCGACGCGATCTCCGGGATCGACCAGTTCGGGAGGTACGGCAGCGCAGCACCACGCAGCAGCCCCGAGTAGACCGGCTCGGACGCCCGCTCACCGGTGCGGAACTCCTGCCATGCCGGCACGGTCAGGCCCATGTGCAGCGGCGAGGTCGACACCCGCTCACCGGTCCGGAGCTCCTGCCACGCCTGCGGGCTCAGCCCCATGTGCAGGTCCTCGGTGCCTGTGACCCGCGCCACGCCGTAGAGCCCCGCGACGACGAGCAGCAGCCCCATCACACCGGCCAGGGCCCACGCGAGCAGGCGACCCCGGTGCTCCCCTGCGACCGGGGGCGCTGCCGGCGGCGTGGGCGGGGGCTCCAGGTGCTCCTGCTCAGGAATGCCCACGGACACGACCTCCAACGGGGGCATGTCCGCCACGTGCGTCAGCTGTGAAGCCTCAAGCGGCTTCTCCACTGTGGTGATCATCTCGGCCTCCCCTCAACCGATCCCCCATCCCTTGGGGGCCACTTCCATCGTCTGGCCCCGGGGGCACCCCCGCCATGTGCGCTGATACGCGCGGACTGTGCCCTGGACGACACTGCGGCAGCTGGGGGCGACGACCTCGCCACCCAGGCTCAGCCGGCGGTGGAGCCCGGAGCCGGCGGCCGGGAGGCCACGACAGCGAACAGCCCCAGGACGACCACGACCGGCACCAGGAGCAGTGCCGTTCGGACCGGCATCACCGAGCCCAGCGCTCCGAGCGCGAACGGGGCGCTACCGGCGGCCAGCCCGAGAACCAGCGTGGAGCGCGCCATCGCGAGGTCGGGATGGCCCGCGGACAGCACGATGCCGCGGTCCAGGATCAGCGGGAACAGGGTGGCGATGCCCAGCCCGGCGACGAACAGCCCAATCACCGACAGGGCGAGCGTCCCGGCCATCCACAGGACGCCGAAGCCGACCAGCGCCAGGCCGAACCCGCCGAGGAGCATCCGATGCGGACCCAGCCGCAGCGTCAGCGCGGACCCGACCGTCCGACCGATCGCCACGCCCGCCACGACGGCGGCCATCGCGGCGGTCGCAGACGACGCCGGGGCCCCCGTCTGCTCCTGGATGAGGGTCGATCCCCAGTAGTTGATCGCGAACTCCGTGGCCACCGCCGCGAAGAGCGCGGCCATCGCCAGCCAGAAGACCCGGGGAAGCGGCGCCCGCGTCGCGGCGCTCGCCAGTGGCGGTCCGACCACGGGCTCGAACACGGGCTCCAGCGCCGGCTCCACCGCCAGCTGCTTCGAGTCCCCGGGTGCGTCGCCACCGCCCTCGGCCCTGTCCGGCCCGGACCGGGCGGTCATCCGGTCGGCGACGACCAGCCCGACCAGCGCGGCCAGGGCCGCGACCAGGCACGCCACGATCCCCACCTGCCAGCCGAGCCCGGCGGCCAGGGCGGCTCCCAGGACCAGGGGCGAGAACAGCCCAGCCCAGGCGGCCGCCGCGTTGGCCTCCGTGATGACTCGCGCACTGTGCTCCGGGTGGGCGTCGGACAGCCGCGCGGTGGAGGCGTTGAGCACGGTGCCCCCACCCGTCGCACAGGCCCAGATGAGCCCGAGGATGAGCCCGAACGCCACCGACCCGGAGGCGACCACCGGGACCAGGACAATGGTCGCCAGCCCAGCGGCGACCACGCCCAGCCCGGCCTTCATGGCCCGGTCCCGGCCGAGCCTGCCGACGGCCCGGGGGGCGGCCACCGAGGCGGTGATCAGCCCCAGCGCCAGGGCGGTGCCGACCAGTCCGGCCGCGGCCAGGGACATGCCGAGGTCCTCGCTCAGGATCGGGCTGACCGGCCCGGTGAGGTAGATGAACGAGGCCCATGCGCCATTGACGCCGTAGATCGCCCAGGTGACGGGGGTCCGGTGCAGGCGCATGACTCGATGCTCCACCAGGCGGACCACGTCGGGCGCGCCGAGATGCGGGGTCAGGCCAGCCAATGCGCCGAAGCGGCACTGTCCGGCCGCACCAGCATGGACTTGACAGATACCCCCGGGGGTATCCAGACTTGGTCCTGCCGACCCCCCGTTCCGCAAGGAGGACCACCGATGATCGAGCAGATCACCCCAGACCAGCTCCAGCAGCTCATGGCCACCGACACCCGCACCCTCGTCGACGTCCGCGAGGTGCACGAGTTCCGGGCTGGACACGTCCCGGGCGCGATCAACATCCCGCTGGGACTGCTCCCGGTCCGGTTGCACGAGCTGCCGGCGGACCAGGAGCTGACCATCATCTGCCAGTCGGGCAACCGCTCGATGCAGGCGTGCATGTGGCTGGCCAACCAGGGCCGGCGCAGCGTCAACGTCCTGGGCGGCACCGGCACCTGGATCCGCTCCGGGCTCCCCGTCGAGGCGGGGGTGCCCGCATGAGCGCCCGTCGTCCCACCGTCGTCGCCCTGGACACCGTGAACCTCGGCGACCGCTCGTACATCGTCGCCCTCGACGGACAGGCCGTGGTGGTCGACCCGCAGCGCGACATCGACCGGCTGCTGGCCATCCTCGAGCAGAACGCGTGGACCGTCACCCACGTCGTGGAGACCCACGTCCACAACGACTACGTCTCCGGCGGGCTGGTCCTGGCCGGTGAGCTCGGTGCCGAGTACCTGGTGCCCCGCGGCCACGACTACCAGTTCGACGCCACACAGGTGGGCGAGGGCTCCACGTTCACCTCCGGGTCCATGGCCTGGCGGGTGCTGCACACCCCCGGGCACACCCCGCACCACGTGTCCTACGCCGTCGCGGTCGACGGGGTCGACGCCGGGGTCTTCACCGGCGGATCGATGCTCTACGGCAGCGTCGGGCGGCCCGACCTGATCGGCCCCGACGCGACCGAGGGCCTGGCCCACGCGCAGTGGCACTCGATGCGCAAGATCGTCGACGAGGTCGCGCAGGACGCCGACGTCTTCCCCACGCACGGCTTCGGCTCCTTCTGCTCGGCGACCAACACGGTCGGCACGGCGTCGACCGTCGGCCAGCAGGCCCTGAGCAACCCCGCCCTGCAGGTCGACGAGGACGTGTTCGTCAAGGAGCTCATCGACGGCCTCGACGCCTTCCCCGCGTACTACGCGCACATGGGCCCGGCCAACGAGAAGGGCGCCGGACCGATCGACCTGTCCCTGCCCGCGCGGGCAGAGGCCACCGAGCTGCGCCGGCGCATCGACGACGGCGAGTGGGTCATCGACCTGCGCTCCCGCGTGCTGTTCGGCCAGGGCCACGTCCGCGGCACCCTGTCGTTCCCCTCCGACGGAAACGCCGTGACCTACCTCGGCTGGGTGATCCCGTGGGGCACCCCGCTGACCCTGCTGGGCGAGACGGCCGAGCAGGTGCAGGCGTTCCAGCGCGACCTGGTCCGGATCGGGATCGACCGCCCGGAGGCGCACGCCACCGGGCAGCCCGCTGACTGGGTCGCGGACGCGGGCGACATCGCGACGACGGAGCGCACCGACTTCGCCGGCTTCGTCGCCGCCCTGGCCGAGGATCCCAACCGGGTCTACGTCGACGCCCGCCGCCGCACCGAGTGGATCGACGGGCACGTGCAGGGAGCCAGGCTCATCCCGCTGCACGAGTTCCCGGCCCGCATCGAGGAGATCGCCACGTTGTCACGGGCGGCCGCGCACGCCGGCGCCGATCCGCGGGTGTGGGTCAGCTGCGGCAGCGGGTTCCGCGCCAGCATCGCCACGTCGCTGTTGCAGCGCGCCGGGATCCCGACGGTGCACATCGACGACATGTTCGGCAATGCGGCCCGGGCCGGGGCCACGATCGTCGTCGACCAGCACCCGGAGACGATCGGATCGGCCTACGCCGACTGATGGCCACCGTCCTGCTCGCCGCCGCCGTCGGCCTGCTCCTGGGCAGCGCCCTGGGGCTGTTCGGCGGCGGCGGGGGCATCCTGGCCGTGCCGATGCTGGTGGGCCTGCTCGGCATGGACGTCGACCAGGCCGCCACCGCGAGCCTGGTCATCGTCCTGTTCGGGGCCATCGGCGGGTTGGTGTCCCACCATCGGGCCGGTCGCGTCCTGTGGCGGGCGGGGCTGCTGTTCGGCGCGACCAGCATCCTGGGCACCACCGTCGGCTCGCTGCTCGCCGCCCGCGTCGCCGACTGGATCAAGCTCAGCGCCTTCGTCGTGCTGATGGTCGCCGCCGGGACCGCCATGCTGCGCAACGCCCGCCGGCAGCCCGCGACGCGGCGGGTGGCGCAGCCCAGCCTCGTGGGAGCCGCTGGAGGTGCCGGCGACGTCGGGCCGGACCTCGACCCCGGAGCCGCGATGATCGACATCCCTGCCGCCGACCTGCCCCTGCCGGCAGGTCCGGCGGGAGGGGACGCGGACGGGCCCGCTGCATCCGGATCCCCCGCGGGACCGCCGGCGCTCACCCACTCCGTCCCGCTGCTCATCGTCCTGGCCACCGCGACCGGGCTGGTCACCGGGTTCCTCGGCGTCGGCGGGGGCTTCCTCGTCGTCCCCGCGCTGGTCCTCTCACTGCGGATGCCGGTGGCCAACGCCACCGCCACCGGCCTGGTGGTCATCGCCATCGCGTCCACGTCCGCCCTGCTCGTCCGGCTCACCCACTCGGGAGCCCTCGACGAGCCCGCGCTGATCGCGGGGATCGTCGTGGCCACGGTCCTCGCCTCCGTGCTGGCCGCACGGTTCTCCGGGCGGATGTCACCGCGTGCGCTCGGCACCGGCTTCGCGATCCTCGTCCTGGGGATGAGCGTGCTCGTCGCCGCCCAGGCCCTCCAGGCGTTCCACTCGGCCTGACGGCATCCGCGAGCGTCGGGCGCGGCAGCGTCAGGGGGCGATGTTGAACCGGGCGATCGTGCGCGCGCCGAGCTCCCGGTCCCCCGCCACCGCCACCTCGGCGGGACCGCGCCCGCAGGTCAGGGCCACGAACCCCGGGAACGACATGGTCAGCGCGACGGTCGGGTCGTCAACCGGACCGCTCGGGCGACCCTTGCCGTCGTCGGTGCGGATGACCGTGTCGCTGAACTCCACGCCGGGCCCGGTCACCGTCACCTGCAGCGTCGTCCCCACCGGCGCAGCGACCTTCTTGGCCCACACGAAGCCCAGCGCCCGACGCATCCGCCCCGCCGCGATGTGCGCGGGGGCGGTGCCCAGGTGGCCCGGATCGCCGACCGCCACGCGGATGTCCTGCTCGTGCACCCACGTGTCGAACACGCGCATGGCGATCATCTCGTCGAGGGGCATCATCGTGCCCAGCGGGCTCATCACCAGCCCGGGGTCGCTGGCCCGGAGCGCGCGCAGCGCCACCTCGCGATCGGCCATGGTCGAGTCGAACTCGGCCAGGACCTCCTCGCGGGCCCGCGACCGGCGCAGGTCGACCGGCACCTCGGTGATCCGGCCGAAGCCGTCCCCGGCGTGCGGGAGGCTCGCCCAGTCCGGCTCGTGCGCGGGATCCTGGCGGCCCAGCAGGGCCCGCTCGATCGAGGTCACATGGGCCACGACATCGGCCACGGTCCACCCGGGGAGCACCGAGGGGGAACGCCACGGCGCTCGGGCCGCCGCGTCCCGGAAGTCGTCCATGGCCGCACGCCAGACGTCGATCGGGTCGGGGCTGTCGAGGTCGTCCGCGGTGCGCTGGGCCATGGCCGGCAGGCTACCGGCAGCGGGACTCCGCGCCGACGCAGGCTACCCGGACGCGGGCGCTGCGCCGACCCCGGCGACTGCCCCGCGCGCGACCCTGCGACCGTCCGCGATGCACTCCGGGACCCCGACGCCGTGCAGCGCGGAGCCGGCGGGGTACCAGCCCGGAACCTCCGCCAGGGCCCGCTCCACCGCGGCGACCCGGCCCAGGTGGCCGACGGTGTAGGTCGGCATCGCGTGGGTCCAGCGGGTGACCCGGGCCAACGAGGGTTGCCCCGTGATCCCCAGGACACCGGCCACATGCGCCGTGACGACGCGCAGGATCTCGTCATCCGGCGCCATGGCCAGCGGACCCCGCCGCTCGGGGACGAACGCCCGCAGGAGGACGACCCCCTCCGGCGCCCGACCCGCCCACTTGTTCGAGCTGATCGTGACCCCGCTGATCGGGGCCTCGCCGGCCTCCAGCCAGCCCTGCGTGGTCGGCACCGAGCCGAACGCCGCATGGGGGTGGGCAAGCGACACGACGGTGGTCGTCGAGTGCGGGATCGCGCGCAGGACCAGGGCTGCCTCGGGAGCACCGGCCTCGACGAGGTCGGCCATGGCCGCCGCCCCGACCGCGAGCACGACGGCGTCGACCCTCTCGCACGACCCATCGGAGAGGGTCGCGGCCGTGCCGGTGCCGGCCCGCTCGAGCCGCTCGACGCGCGTGGCGAGGCGGAGGTCCGCACCGCCCGCGCGCAGGTCGGCCGCCAGCCGCTCGGGCAGCGCGCCGAGCCCGGTGCGCAGGCTGCGGAAGGGCGAGCCCGGGGCGGGGGCACCCGAGGCCCTGGTCCGGCGGCGGGCGTCGCGGCCCTGCGCCAGGCTGGCGACCATCAGGCTGCGGTGCTCCTGCTCGCTGGTCCGCAGGGTGGGCAGGACCGCATCGAGGCTGAGCTCGTCGATCCCCGCCCCGTAGATCCCACCGATCAGGGGCTGGGCGAACCGGTCGACCACGCCGTCGCCGAGCCGAGCGCGCAGGAACGCCCCGGCGGAGATGTCGGTGGAACCCAGCCGGCGCGGCAGCACGAGGTCCAGGCCGGCGCGTGCCTTGTGCCGCCAGGACAGGATCGGGGTCGAGACGAAGGGCCCCATGCGGGTCGGCAGGACCATGCCCATGCCGTCGGGGAGCGGCAGCAGCCGGCCGTCGGCGCGCAGGTGGACAGCGCGCGAGCCACCGACGGTGATGACCTCGTCGGCCATCCCCAGGTCGTCGAGCAGGGCCAGTGCGGCCGGGCGGTAGGCGACGAACGAGTCGGGGCCGTGCTCGATGGCGAACCCGTCCACACGCTCGGTGCGCACCTTGCCACCGACCTGCGGGGAGGCCTCGACCAGGGTGACGCGGGCACCGGAGCGCATGACCTCCCAGGCGGCGCTGAGCCCGGTGATCCCGGCGCCCACGACCAGGACGTGGGTCACGGGTGCGACTCCTGCGCGGCGTGCGGCACGTACGGGCACAGCGGGTCGGACTCGAGCGGGTCGCCGGTCCACGCGTAGGCCCGGGCCCGCGACCCGCCGCACCACATCTGGTACTCGCAGCGCCCGCAGCGCCCCCGGAACAGGGTGGGGTCGCGCAGGTCACGCATCGTGGGGTTGTCGCGGTAGAGCGCGACCAGCCCGGTCTCCCGCACGTTGCCGACCGACAGCGGCAGGAAGCCCGACGGGGTGACGGTGCCGTCGTGGGCGACGAAGACGATCCCGTTGCCGTCGCGGATCCCGAAGCCCCGGGAGATCGGGTGGGCCTCGATCTGCGCCTCGGACAGCCCGGCGCGGCCCAGCGCCCTGGCCGCCACCCGGCGGAACTGCATCGCCTCGGTGGTCTTGACCTGGAACGGCGCGTCCGCGCTGATCTGCCACAGCCAGCCCATCAGCCGCTCGGCGTCGCCCGGGGACAGCTCGGTCAGGGTCGAGCCGCGTCCCACGGAGATCAGGAAGAACAGGCTCCAGCGCAACAGCGTGTGCTCGGTGAGCAGGTCGTGGATCGCCGGGAGGTCGGCGGCCGTCGTCGCGGTCACCAGCGTGTTGACCTGGACCGGCATCCCGACCTCTGCCGCCCAGTCCATCGCCTCCAGCGTGGCGTCGAACGTCCCCGGCACCCCGCGCAGCCCGTCGTGGAGCTCGGGGGTCGAGCCGTCCAGGCTCAGGGAGATCGCCGCGACACCGTCGTCCTTGAGCTCGGCCAACCGGTCACGGGTCAGCAGCGGGGTGACCGCGGGTGCCAGGGAGACCCCGATGCCGCGGGCGATCGCCTCACGGATCAGCAGCCGCAGGTCACCCCGGCGCAGCGGGTCGCCACCGGTCATCACGACGTGCGGCAGCGGGGAGCCGAAGCCCGTGATCTCGTCGAGCAGGGCGATCGCCTCCGCCGTGGACAGCTCGCCGGGCGCCGGGTCGGGCATCGCCGTGGCCCGGCAGTGCCGGCACGCGAGTCCGCAGGCGTTGGTCAGCTCCCAGTAGATGATCATCGGGGCGCTCGCGTAGACCCAGCCCTCGGGCCGGACGGCGCCGATGCCGGCTGGGTGCCCGCCGGACCCCGGATGCCCCCCGGACCCCGGATGCCCCCCGGACCCCGGAAGCCCACCTGTCGCCGAACGACCGGCGTGTCCAGCGTGCCCTGCCTGACCTGCCACGGTGCCGCCTCCCAGACGCGCGAAATGCTCAGGCCATCGTAGGTTCCGGCCCCACGAGCCCCGGGTGCCGGTGGTCCCGGCGGCCCGGGCAGAGGTCCCGTGGCCCCACCAGTGCGATCGCGTGGGCTTCGAGCCGAACGCGTCGGTCGGGCCCCGACACGATCCCGGGTCGCGCCCACGAGACCCGACACGATTCGCCGGGGTGCGCGGCCAGCTCAGGCCAGGCGCGCGGGCCGGCCGTCGAGGGCGCGCACCTCGACGGAGCTGAACCTGAAGGCGCCCGGCGCGATCACCTCGCGCGTGACCACGACCTCGCCGTCGATGAGTGCGCTGGCGTAGCGCTCCTCGTGCGGCGCCTCCCACCCGTCGCCGGCGTCCGTGAGCAGCCGGCCACCGGGCGCGGTCCGGTGCCCGTCGGGCGGGGCCGCGAGCAGGACGAGGCGGCCATCCTCCTCAGTGGGGAGGACGGCCCCCGCACGCACGAACCACGGGATGTCGTCCGGACCGACCGGCAGGTCGAGCGTCCCCTCGACCCGATCGCCGGTGTCGCCGTGGAACCACACCCCGTCGGGCAGCGGGACGCGCCGGCTGGTCGCCCCCTCGTCCAGCACGGGCGCCACCAGCACGTCGTCGCCGAGCAGGAACACGTCGTCGGCGGCGCGCAGCATCGGGTCCGACCACGCCAGGGGCCGCACGTAGGGGGCGCCCGTGCGGGCTGCGTCCAGTGCCAGGGTGTACCAGAGCGGCATCAGCCGGTAGCGCCGCCGCAGGGCGGTCCGCAGCCGCGCCATCACCTCGGGGCCCCACTCCCAGGGCTCGCGCCGCGGCACGTGCCAGGCGCAGTGGGTGCGGAAGAACGGCAGGAACGACGCCAGCTGGAACCACCGGGTGTACAGCTCCGGGGTCGGCGTCCCGGTGAAGCCGCCGATGTCCGAGCCGTAGTACCCCACGCCGCTGATCCCGTACCCGAGCCCCTGGTGCAACGTGGCGCGCAGCGACGGCCACGAGGCCTCGATGTCCCCACTCCAGTGCCCGCCGTAGCGCTGCATCCCCGCCCAGCCCGAGCGCGAGAACAGGAACGGCCGCGCCTCCGGGCGAAGCCTGCGCACCCCCTCGTAGGACGCCCGGCACATCTGCAGGCCGTAGACGTTGTGCACGTCGCGGTGCTCGACCGGACGCCCGTCGCCCTCGTGCCGGGTGCCCAACGGGAACGTGGGGTCGCCCCACGCCGCGAAGCTCGACGGCTCGTTCATGTCGTGCCAGTAGCCGGCCACACCCAGGTCGGCGTAGAAGGCGAACAGCGCACCCCACCACCGACGAACCCTCGGGGCCGTGAAGTCCGGGAACACCGTGCGCCCGGGCCAGACCACGCCCTCGAAGGTCGAGCCATCCGGGTTGCGGCAGAAGTGCCCGCGCTCGATGCCCTCCTGATGGACCGGGTAGTCATCGGACCGGGCGATGCCCGCATCCACGATCACCACCGTGCGCACCTCGCCGGCGGCCATCTCGGCGATGAGGTCGCCGATCCCCGCCCAGCCCTTCGCGCCGAAGGTGAAGTTGCGCATGCCCTCCATGTGGTCGATGTCCAGGTGCATCGCGGACAGGGGCAGGTCATTCACGGCGAATCCCTGCCACACCGCGCGCACCGCCTCGGTGGACCCGTACCCCCAACGGGCCTGGTGGTGCCCGAGCGCCCAGCGCGGCGGTGGGCTGGGCCGCCCCGTCAGCGCGGTGTACGCGTCGAGGACCTGCGGCAGCGAGCCGATCGAGACGTGCAGGCGCATGGGACCGGCCTCGAAGCGCGCGACCAGGGACCTGCCGGTCGCCTCGATCGTGGCGTCGCACGGGTTGTCGACGAAGCAGTGGGTGGCCCCGAGGTCGTCGAGCACGGCGTACACCGGCGTGGTGACGTACAGCGGGTCATGCCCGGGAAGCCACGCGCCCCCGGGGTCGGTGTTCCAGCAGCGGTAGGTGCTGCCCCGCAGGTCCCAGGTGGTCCGTCCACCGAGCCCGTGCACGGTCGCACCGTCGGGCAGCGCCGTGCGCAGGGTCCAGCCGACACCGTCCCAGATCGGGGCGTCGTCCTCGCGGCGGGTGCGTCCGTCGAGGATCGAGATAGGTCATCGACCCGTCGCCGGCGATCCGGACCGCGATCCCCGGCCCGCGGGCGATCCAGCCGTCGTCGGTCTCGGCGAGATCGGGCGTTGCGGGCTCGCCGGCGCCGGCGCCCGGCAGCACGGCCCACGACGGCTCGTCGAGGGCACCCTGCCAGCCGACGCAGACCTGGCCGTGCCGCGGGAAGCGGAGGTCGACGAACGTGGTCGCGAACCGGATCCGGACCCCACCACCCTCGATGGCCGCGCCACGGGCCCTCCCCGGGGTCCGGTGCGGCGTGGTCGGCCGGGGCTCGAGCGCGCGGTCGAGCCGGTCGCGGGCGCGGGCATACCGCAGCGCCCGAAGTGCGTTGGCCGGGCCGATCAGCATGGCGCCGTGGGCGATCGCCCGCAGTCCAGCCACCGCGACCCTCCCCTCCCCGCGCGGGCGCTACCCGATGTCCCGGCGGAACGTCGTGAACCGCCCGATGAGGACCAGGACGACGGCGTACGCGACGAGGGTCACCGTGCCCTGCCACGCGTTCAGCAGCTCGGCCAGTCCGGAGCTGACGTACAGGCTCGACCCGGCGATGGCCTCCCCCGCGGCGCCGGGAAGGAACTTGCTGATCGCCTCGGTGGCGTCGAACTGGGCCAGCAGCAGCCGCAGCAGCGGCTCCACGAACTGCGTGAACGCCAGCAGGACGACGATCGCCGCCACCTGGTTGGTCAGCACCGAGCCGAAGCCGACCCCGACCAGCGCCCACAGGGTCAGGGCGACGACCGACAGCACCAGCGTGCGCTGGATGGTGCGATCCCCGAGCAGGGTCGGCTCACCCATGATCGCCAGCGTCGCCGCCCCGCCGATCACGGTGCCGACGACGCCCGCGATCGCCACGACCAGCGCGAACGGCAGGATCGCGACCAGCTTGGATCCCAGCACCAGGCTGCGTCGCGGCTCGGCCAGCAGCGTCGGGGTGATGGTGCGGTGGCGGAACTCCCCGGTCACGCTGAGCGCCCCGAGGATCGCCGGGAAGATGTAGCCCAGGGCGACGGCGAGCGTGTAGACCGACGTGGCGATGGCCATGGCGTCCAGGACGGCGCCGGTGCCGAAGCCGCCGGAGGTGGGGGCACCAGCCTTCTCGGCCTCGCGCATCCCCAGGACCAGCGAGAACGCCATGATCACGCCCATCACGACCATGTAGCCGAACATCACCAGCGCGGTCAACCACCACGTGCGGGTGGTCGAGACCTTGCGGAGCTCGGTGCGCAGGGCGGCGATCATCGGGTCACCCCCGGAGCGGGGTCCCCGGCAGGGCCGGCCGGTCCTCCCGGCGGTGGGCCGAGGGGACCTGCCACGGCTCCTGGCGGCCGGCCGGTCACCGCCCACTGGGACCCTCCCGTGGGGTCCACCGGATCGGCGGTGAGCTGCAGGAACAGCGCCTCGAGGCTGGTGCCCGCCGGTGCGAGCTCGTGCAGCTGCAGGCCCCGCTCGTATGCGGCGGCTCCGACCTGCGGGCAGTGCCGGTCGTAGACGACCGCGGTCGTCGCGCTGTCGAACCGGGTGGTCGGCCCCCAGCCCTGCTCGGCGACCAGCGCAGCCAGCCCCGCCGCGTCCGGCGAGCTGATCCGCACCGCCGGGCGGGCCAACGCCTCGAGCTGGGCCAGCGAGGACGCGTGCACCAACCGTCCGCGGGCGATGATCACGACGTCGTCGACGGTCTGCTCGACCTCCGAGAGCACGTGGCTGGAGACCAGGACCGTGCGACCCTGCGCGGCCAGGTAGCGCAGGAACTGGCGCAGCCAGGCGATCCCCTCCGGGTCCAGCCCGTTCGCCGGCTCATCGAGCAGGAGCACCTGCGGGTCGCCCAGCAGGGTGGTCGCCAGGGCCAGCCGCTGGCGCATCCCCATCGAGAACCCGCCCGTGCGCCGGCCGGCCGCCTCGGCGAGCCCGACGATGCCCAGGACCTCGTCGCAGCGCGCATCGCCGACGCCGACCTGTGGGGCGTACACGCGCAGGTGGTCGCGCGCCGTGCGCCCGGGATGGAACGAGGATGCCTCCAGCGCCGCACCGACATGCCGGGCCGGCTGGGTCCGTGCCGAGTACGCCCGGCCCCCGATGGTCGCCGTGCCGGCGTCGGGCGTGGCCAGGCCGAGGAGCATCCGGAGGGTCGTGGTCTTGCCCGCACCGTTCGGTCCGAGGAATCCGGTGACCCGCCCGGGCCCGACGGTGAAGCTGAGGTCGTTCACGGCGTGAACAGGACCGAACCGCTTCGACAGCCCGTGGACCTCGACGACTCCAGCATCGGGCGCGAACGTCGTACCAGCCGAAGGGGAACTCATGCCTGCAAGCCTGTCACGGACGACCCCGAGCACACCGCCCGATCCCCCACGAAGCCCCCGATCGGTCCGCCATCCGGTGGCCCGATCCCCGATCGGTCCGGATCTCCGAGCACCGATGCTCCGAGATCCGGACAACGTTCGGGAACCGCGCCCCTGGCGCCGCGGCCAGGTCGTGGGTCAGGCCGCGTCCCGCTGCGCCGAGGACTCGGCCATCTCCGCGGCCTTCGGCTCGCGCACCCACTCGGGCGCCCGGTTGAAGCGGCCGAATGCGTTGTTCGGCAGGGCCAGGCGGAACACCTTGTGCCACGCGGAGGCCACCTGCTTGGGCAGCGAACCGGTGACGTAGGGCAGGTCGTAGCGCTCGAACAGGTCCTGGATCCGCGGCGAGATCTCCTTGTACCGGGTGCTGGGCATGTCCGGGTACAGGTGGTGCTCGATCTGGAACGACAGGTTGCCGGTCATCATGTGCATCGCACTGCTGCCGGAGATGTTGGCCGAGCCGACCATCTGGCGCACGTACCACTCGCCACGGGTCTCGCCCTCGATCGAGGTCTTGGAGAACGTCGCCACCCCCTCGGGGAAGTGACCGCACATGATCACCGAGTGCGTCCACACGTTGCGCACGAGGTTGGCCACCACGTTGGCGGTCACGGTGGCCGCGAACGCGGGGATCGCCGAGAACGGGTTGACCAGGGCAGCCAGGGCGGGGTTCAGCAGGTAGTCCTTGCGGACCTGGCGGCCGATCTTGCCCAGGACCTTGCGCAGGTCGCGCTTGAACGCCGCGTCGACCTTCTTCTTGCCCTTGTAGTACTTGCCGAGCTCGAGGTCGTAGGCCGCGATGCCGTACTCGAACACGCACATGTTGATGAAGTTGTAGAGCGGCTGTCCGAGCGTCAGCTTCGACCAGCGCTGGTCCTCGTCGACGCGCATGATCCCGTAGCCGAGGTCGTTGTCGCGGCCGACGACGTTGGTGTAGCGGTGGTGGATCTCGTTGTGCGAGTGCTTCCACATCTCGGCCGGTGCGACGTTGTCCCACTCCCAGGTGGTGGAGTGGATGGCCGGGTCGCGCATCCAGTCCCACTGCCCGTGCAGGATGTTGTGCCCGATCTCCATGTTCTCCAGGATCTTGGCCACCGACAGCCCCGCGGTGCCCAGCAGCCAGGCCGGCGGGAACAACGAGAACAGCAGGACCCCGCGCGAGCCCATCTCGAGCAGCCGCTGGGCCTTGATCACCTTCCGGATGTAGGCCGCGTCGGCCTCGCCGAGGCTGGCGAACACCTCCTCGCGCAGGGCGTCGAGCTCACGGCCGATCGCCTCGATGTCAGCGTCGGTCAGGTGCGCGACCGGGTTGTCCGTGCGCTTCTGGATGACGGTCATGGGATGTCCAATCGGTTCGTCGGTCGTTGTGCTGACGATTCCGACGTTCCAATGGTCGGAATCGTCAGCACAACGTCAGGGTCGGCGGTCATAGGTCGAGGGAGCACGGCCCGGCGGCCGCACTGATGCAGGTCTGGATCTTCACGCCGTCACCGGGGGCGGCCGTGGTCAGCGCGCCGGAGCGCAGGTCGCGCACGGCGCCGGACTCCAGCGGGACGACGCAGCCCATGCAGATCCCCATCCGGCAGCCCGAGGGCATGAGCACCCCGGCCGCCTCCCCGGCGTCGAGCAGCGGGGTGGAACCGTCGGCCTCGACGACCGCGCCGGACTTCGCGAACGACACCTCGCCCCCCTCGCCGGTCACCACGACATGGGCGCGGAAGCGCTCGGTGTGCAGCCGCTCGAGTGCCCCGGCACCGGCCCAGCGCTCCTCGAGCGCGTCGAGCAGGCCGGTCGGTCCACAGGCCCAGGTCTCGCGCTCGGCCCAGTCGGGCACGATCGCGTCGAGCTCGGCGGGGTCGAGCAGCCCCTCGGTGTCGGTGTGCCGCTCGACGAGCCGGATGCGCCCGGCCCCGGCCATGTCGCGCAGCTCGGGCCCGAAGATGACGTCGGCCGACGTCGGTGCCGAGTGCAGCGCCACCACGTCCCGCAGCTCGGTGAGCCGGTGGCGCAGCATCCCCATGACCGGGGTGACACCGCTGCCGGCGGTGACGAACAGCAGACGCCGCGGCGCGCTGGTCGGCAGGTGGAAGTCGCCGGTCGCCTGGTCGAGCTGGATGACCGTCCCCGGCCGGGCCGCGCGCACGATGTGGTTGCTCACCCGCCCGTCGGGGATGGCCTTCACGGTGATCGCGATCAGGCCGTCGCGCCGGGGACCGGAGGTCAGCGAGTAGGCACGCCAGAGCCGGACGCCGTCGACGTCGATGCCGATCCGCACGTACTGGCCGGGCAGGTGCCCCTGCCAGCCGCGCCCGGGCCGGATGAGCACCGTGACCGCGTCGGCGGTCTCGGGCGTGATCGCCTGGATCCGGCCGCGCAGGGCCGCCCCGCTGCGCAAAGGGTCGATCACGTCGAGGTAGTCGGCTGGGAGCAGCGGGGTCGTGACGGCCCCGAGGACCCGCAGGAACCCGTCGCGCACCGGAGCGGTCGTGATCGTCATGACACCATCCTTCCCCGCTCTGGGGGTAACCTCGTGGCCACAACCGGTGAATCTGCGCGCGCAATTTGTTCAGATCGAACAAGGGAGGCTCGATGTCCGAGTGGCGTCCACTGCCGGAGCAGCCCCGCCCGAGCCTCAGCGGGCCGGTCCTGGCCGCCCTCCAGGGGCGCCTCCACGACGTGGCCGAGCAGACCATCGACGCCGTGGCCCAGGAGGTGCCCGGCTACCGCGGGGCCCTCGACGACGCGGCTCAGGCGATCCTCGCGCAGGCCGTGGAGCTGGCCCTCAGTGGCTTCCTGTCCCTGGCGGCCGCCGACCAGGACCCGAGCGCCCCGCTCGCCCCGGCGCTGCAGGGCGCGTTCGCCCTCGGCCAGGGCGAGGCCCGCCTGGGACGGCCGATGGATGCGCTGCTCGCGGCGTACCGCGTGGGCGCCCGGGTCTCGTGGCGCGGCCTGGCCGGCGCCGCGGTCGAGGCAGGGCTCCCCGCCGACGAGGTGGTGCTCTTCGCCGAGCTGGTCTTCGCCTACATCGACGCCCTGTCGGCGGCGAGCGTCGCCGGCCACGCCGAGGAGCTGGCGATCTCCGGCCGGGTCCGCCAGCGCAACCTCGAGCGCCTCGGTCACGGACTGCTGGCCGGTGCGCCCGTCGATGCGCTGCAGGCCGCCGCGCAGCGGGCGGACTGGACGCCACCCTCCGGCCTGATCGCCGTCGTGCTGCCCGAGGCGCGCGTCGCCGACGTGTTGGCCCGGATCGACTCCCGGACCCTGCAGCCGGTGGACGACATCCCGGGCCTGGTTTCCGGCGAGTCGGTGATCCTGGTGCCCGATCCGGATGCGCGGTTCCACGCCGGCCTGGCCCGAGGCCTGGGCGGGGACGGTGCGGTCGTGGGACCGGTCCGACCGTGGCTGGAGGTCGGTGGCTCCTACCAGCGGGCGCTTCGCGCCTGGCGCCTCGGCCTGGCCGGAACCGCCACCATCGGGTCCTCGTCCGGGTCGGGCGCCGCGGGCTCGGGCCGGGTCGTCGAGACCGAGGAGGTGCTCCCCGAGCTGCTCGTCGCCGCGGACCCAGCCGCCCTGGCCGACCTGCGTGCCCGGGTGCTGGCCCCGCTGGCCGACCTGCGTCCGGCAGTCGCCGCCCGGCTCACCGAGACGCTGCGGGCGTGGCTGCTGCACCGCGGCCGGCGCGACGAGGTGGCGGCTGCGCTGTTCGTCCACCCGCAGACCGTCCGCTACCGGATGGGTCAGGTCCGCGAGCTGTTCGGCGACACCCTCGACGACCCCCGCGTCACCCTCGAGCTCACCCTGGCCCTGACGCTGCCGCCCGCAGCGCCGCTCGACCGGCCCGGAGCCTGACCGGCTCCTGAGCCGACGGCGTGGTGCAGGTCACGCCGTCCGTGGCCGGGTGGCGCAGAGCAGCTCGGGGGCCCGGGTGGACACTGGAGCCGTGACGGATCAGCACGAAGCCCCGCCCCTGCAGCCGGACGAGGTCCCGGGCCTCGAACCCGGCAGCAGCACGCCCCTCGAACCGGCGTCCGCAACGACCACCACCGCCATCGCCGACGAGCCGGTGCCGCACGGCATCCTCGCCCGCCACGGTGCTGCCATGGCGCGGCATGCGAAGGCCGTGGCGCTCATCAGCGTCCTGCTGGCGGTCGGCGCCTACCTCGTGGCCGCCCTCGGGGTCGGTGGCCAGTCGCTGTTCGACCGCCTGGAGCTGGGCGAGCCCACCGTCGCCGGCGAGGCGCTCGAGGGCCGCGACCTGCTCACCGAGAACGACCCGACCGGGTCGAGCATCCAGGCCCTCTGGGGGGACGTCGACCCGGCGTCCAAGCAGTTCCTGGCCGCCGCGGCGCAGGCCAACGCCGACCTCACGGCGATCCCCGGCGTGGAGCAGGTCCTCGACCCCACGACCGTCGGCCCCGCCGCGGTGTCCACCGGGGGCGACGCCGCGCTGGTCACGGTGGTCCTCGACCCCGGCCTGGCCGAGGCGGAGCAGGAGCAGGCCCAGCAGGCCGTCGAGGACCGCCTCGAACAGCTCCCGCAGGACGTGGCGGGCTCCACCGTCGCGGTCACCAGCATCCAGCAGCTGGTCGAGACCATCACCGGCCAGGTCGAGGCCGACCTGAAGAAGGGCGAGGGCCTGTCCCTGCCCCTGACCCTGCTGGTCATGGTCCTGATCTTCGGCGGGTTCGCCGCCGCGGGCGTCCCCCTGGCCGGAGCCATCGCGTCGATCGCCGGTGGCCTGATCTCCCTGCTGGCGTTCACCTACGTGATCGACCTGGACATCACCGTGGTCAACGTCGTGACCGTTCTCGGCCTCGGGCTGTGCATCGACTACTCGCTGCTGATGGTCTCGCGCTACCGCGAGCAGATGCACGACCTGCACGACCTGAGCGTTCCCGGCGCGCACCGCGAGGTGCCGCAGGAGGTGCGTGAGCGCGCGATGGCGATCACGATGGCCACGGCCGGGCGCACCGTGATGTTCAGCGGGGTCACGGTGGCGATCGCCGTGGCCGGGCTGCTGTTCATCGACATGACGATCATCCAGTCGGTCGGCGCCGGGGCGGTGAGCGTCGTGGTCATCGCGGTGGTCGTGGCCACCACGTTCGTCCCTGCGCTGCTGGTGCTGTCCACCAAGCACGTGGCGGGCGCCGGGATGCTCTCCCGGGCGCCCGGGTTCCGGCGGTTCGCGGGAGCGTTCGACCACTCCCCGTCCGACGACGGCTGGTTCGCCCGCTGGGCCACGAAGGTCCAGCGGCGGGCGTGGCTGGCCTTCCTGGGCGTGACCGCGCTGCTGATCCTGCTGTCGATCCCCGCATGGCGGATGAACCTCGTGAGCTCCGGGGTCGAGCTGCTGCCGCCGGAGAACCAGACGCGGCTCCTGTACGAGCAGATCCAGGGCGACTTCCCCGCGCTGTCCGCACCCTCGATCACCGTGGTGGCCGGGGCCGCGGACGTCGACGCCCTCACCGAGCTGTCCGCGACGGTCGCCGCCCTGCCCGACGTGCAGCGGGTCGGCGAGGTCGAGACGACCGGCGAGATCGCAGCGCTGCCGGTGTTCACCGACGACGACGTCGCCACCGACGTCGTCAGGGAGATCCGCGAGATCCGCCCGGACGAGCCGCAGACGTGGGTCACCGGGCAGGCCGCGATCCTGGTCGACTTCACCGAGCAGCTGCGTGCCGACGTGCCGATCGCGCTGCTGTTCGTGGTGCTCGCAACGCTCGTGCTGCTGTTCCTGCTGACCGGGTCGGTGCTGATCCCGATCAAGGCGCTGCTGATGAACCTGCTCAGCCTCGGGGCCACGTTCGGCATCCTCGTGCTGGTGTTCCAGGAGGGCCGGTTCGAGTCCATCCTGGGGTTCGAGTCCACGGGAGGCATCGAGGCGACCCTGCCGGTGATCATCTTCGCGTTCGCCTTCGGCCTGTCGATGGACTACGAGGTGTTCCTGCTCTCGCGGATCAAGGAGTTCCACGACCAGGGCCACGACAACGACGACTCGGTGAGACTGGGCCTGCAACGGACCGGGCGGATCATCACCTCGGCCGCGCTGCTGATCATCATCGTGTTCGCCGGGTTCGCCCTCGGCGACCTGCTGGCGATCAAGGAGAACGGGATCGCCCTGGCCACCGCGGTGGCGATCGACGCCACGCTGGTCCGGATCATCCTCGTGCCCGCGACCATGACCCTCCTGGGCGAGTGGAACTGGTGGGCGCCGAAGCCCCTGCGACGCCTGCACGACAGGCTCGGCCTGGCCCACTGAGCCGCCGCCCGACCCCGAGGAGTTCCAGGGTCGGGCCCGATTTCCAGACGGGGGACAGGGCCGGGGGACAAAATGTAGGAGCCGATTCAACTGCATTGTTGAACCGTCATAAAAGTGGTCAGGAGATACCAGAACTCTCCGACAAATCACCCGTGACCCGCATGCAGTATCTCGGCCTTCGCACCATTTCGCTCCCATTCATCGGGATTTGGGCAGCATTGTCGATCTCCATGACAATGCCGCGACAATCCCAGAAACTTACCGGCCGGTAACCCCTTTTCTAGCGGCTTAGGTGACGCTAGCCTGCGCCCCGTCGGTCCCACTATCACACTCCGACTAGGGGAGCAAGTCATGTATCGGACATCTTCGGCGTTTTCCGCCCAACGTGTGATCATTCTCACAGTCGTCACCGCGATGCTGGCCTTCCTTGCCGGCCTGATGGGTCGGGCGGTCCTCCCGGCTGCTGCCGCGCCGGTGAGCTCTGTGGACGAGTCGCAGGTCCCGCACTACTTCGGGCCCTACCCGAACTGGGCCAACAGCCAGTTCACGCTGCCTGATGTCACTGTGACGATCACCGGTGATGGCGGCGGGGCCGCCGCGACCGCGACTGTGGGCGCCAACGGAGCAGTGACCGGCCTGACGGTGACGAATCCGGGCAGCGGCTACACGACCGCGGATGTGACGTTCGACGGAGCGGGAACCGACGCGGCGGCCACAGCCACGGTCTCCGGCTCCGGAGCCGTCACGGGCGTCACGATCGACACTGCCGGCTCGGGGTACACCGCGCCGACCGTCTCCTTCAGTGGCGGGGGCGGCACTGGCACCCTGGTGCAGGTCGGCAACGAGCTGAAGGACCGGGCGTACGCGACCGACTACCCACCTGAGGCGATGCCACGTCCCGTCCTCGTGATCCTCCCGGGCGCCCGCCGAACGGCACGCTCACGCGTTCCTGACCTGGAACCAGGCGACGGCCGGGCGGCAGCCCGACATCGTCCGCCGGGGAGCAGTTCGTCGCCTACGTCCTGCGTCCCTCCGCAACGATCCCCAACGAGTACACCGTGGTGCACGCCAGCGCGGCAGACCGTCCCGCAGCCGGCCCGGCCGGCGTCTCCGAGCTTGCGGCGTTCGACGTCGGTCCGCTCACCGTCCAGGCCGGCGACAGGATCGGCTTCTACGGCGCGGGGATCCCGGTCGACGACGAGGGTCGGCACCGACCTGGTGAGCTACCCGGCGGCCGTGCAGCCGGCCGAGGGCAGCACCGTCGCCTACGCGGCACGGACTTCCCGGCATCTTCGGCGGCACTCGGACCTACTCCTTCGGCGCCACAGTCCTCGACAACGCCGGTGTGACCCCCCTGACCGACGCCAAGGCGACCGCCTACGGCAGCATCGACGCGATCACGCTCGGCGGCGCCGGCGCCGGCTACTCGTTCCCCACGGTCGACATCGACTTCCCTGACGGCCCGAACGGGGTCCAGGCGAGGGCCCATGCCGTGTGCGTCGAGGCGAACTGCGCACCAACTACCGACGGGGGAACGGTCACGATCACGGGTATCGCCGTGGACAACCCGGGATCCGGGTACTCGACGGCCCCGAACGTGGTCATCCGCAACGGCACCCTCGCCGACCCGATCCTCGGCGGACCCGACTTCGCCCCCGCCACGGCAACGTCGACGCTGGCCATCGACTCGATCGTCGTCGACGACCCCGGTGACGGCTACGTCTCGAAGCCAACAGTCACGATCGGCGGCGCGCACACCACACCTGCCACTGCCACCGCCACGGTGAACGCCGGGGCACTCACCGGCCTGACCCTGACCGCGGGTGGCTCCGGCTACATCACCCCGGGCATCAAGAAGTTCGAGGACGCCCTCCCGGGGCTGTGCACCCCGCCGAACTGCCCGACCACCGGCAAGTACATCCCGCTCGCGGTGCCCGAGGCCAAGAAGTACGAGGGCATCGAGGCCGACGAGTTCGTGATCGGCCTGGTCCAGTACCGGACGTCGTTCTCGTCGAGCCTGCCCGACACCCTCGTCCGCGGGTACGTCCAGCTGGAGACCGAGAAGAACGCGGCCATCAGCCAGCACTTCCCCCTGACGAACGCCGACCTCGACCCGACGAAGGACGGCACTCCCGCCCTCATCAACGGCCAACAGGCCTACGCCGTCACCCCGCCGCAGTGGCTCGGCCCGACGATCGCCGCGACCAAGAACAAGCCCGTCCGCATCGTGTTCCACAACCTGCTGCCCACGGGAACGAAGGGCGACCTGTTCCTGCCCACCGACAGCAGCCTCATGGGCTCGGGGATGCTCCCGATGGACATGACCATGCCACAGGAGGACACGAAGTCGGTGACTGACGAGGTACGCAACCCGGTCTGCACCGAGTCCCCGAAGAACGCGATGTGCTTCAAGGACAACAGGGCGACCCTGCACCTGCACGGCGGCATCACGCCGTGGATCAGCGACGGCACGCCGCATCAATGGATCACGCCGGCCGGTGAGGACACCGGCTACCCCGAGGGCGTCAGCGTCGAGAACGTGCCGGACATGAACGTGTGCGCGGCCGATGACGATGGCTGCCAGACCTTCTACTACACCAACCAGCAGAGCGCGCGGCTGATGTTCTACCACGACCACGCGTGGGGCATCACCCGGCTCAACGTGTACGCCGGCGAGGCTGCCGGATACATGATCAGCGACGACACTGAGGGCAAGCTGATCAGCAGCGGCACGATCCCCGATGCCGCGGCGACCATCCCGCTCATCGTCCAGGACCGCACCTTCGTCCCCGATGCCGTGCAGCTGGCCCAGCAGGACCCGACCTGGGACACCGATCGCTGGGGTGGCATGGGCAACTTCTGGTACCACCACGTCTACATGCCGGCCCAGAACCCCGGTGACCCGTCGGGCATGAGCTCCTACGGCCGGTGGATGTACGGTCCGTGGTTCTGGCCGCCGGCCACACCACCGCACGGCCCGATCGACAACCCGTACTACAACAAGGACCCGGAGGGCCCGAACGGTACCCGGGGCGACGCGGACGACTTCACGACCGACCTGGCCGTCCCCTGCAGCCTCGACGACCCGGACACCTGGCAGTACGACACGGACCCGTTCTGCGAGCCCAAGGAGATCCCCGGCACGCCGAACGTCTCGGTCGGCATGGAGCAGTTCAACGACACGCCGATCGTCAACGGCGTCGCGTACCCGACCGTCACCCTGGAGCCGAAGTCCTACCGGCTGCGCATGCTCAACGCCGCCAACGACCGGTTCTTCAACTTCCAGTGGTACGTGGGTGACGAGGCGACGAAGAGCACCGACGTGGGCGCGACCGAGGTCGCCCTCAAGCCGGCCGAGGTCGAAGCGGCCCAGACCGACCCGGTCGTCTTCCCGACCCCGGTGGACGCCAACAACGACAAGGCCGGCCCAGACTGGATCCAGATCGGCACCGAGGGCGGCTTCCTGCCGGCCCCGGCAGTCGTGGACGGCCAGCAGCCGACCACGTGGATCACCGACCCGACCCGGTTCGACGTGGGCAACGTCGACCAGCACTCGCTGCTGCTCGCTCCTGCCGAGCGGGCGGACACGATCGTGGACTTCTCCGAGTTCGCCGGCAAGACGCTGATCCTGTACAACGACGCCCCAGCCGCCTTCCCGGCCCGGGTGCCGTCGTACGACTACTACACCGGCGCCCCGGACCAGTTCCCCAACGCTGCACCCGGGATCCTTCCCGGCTACGGCCCGAACACCCGCACCGTCATGCAGGTGAAGATCGCCGACACCGCCCCGGCTCCGGCGTTCAACGTCACGAAGCTGAAGAGCGCCTTCACCCACAAGGCCAACGGCAGCGGGGTCTTCGAGGAGGGGCAGCCCCCGATCATCGTCGGCCAGGCCGCCTACAACTCGGCGTACGGCACCACCTTCCCCACCGGCAGCGACTGCAACAAGGCCGGTAGCACCGTCACCACGTGCGACGGCATGATGCGCATCAACGACGGCACCCAGCTCACCGGACCGAACTCGACGTGGGGCTTCAACACCCTCAAGTCCCCGAACACCAAGACGTCGATGACGCTGGAGCCCAAGGCCATCCACGACGAGATGAACTCGGTGTCGTTCGACGAGTTCGGCCGGATGTCCGCGAACCTGGGGATCGAGGCCAAGCCGGCCACCCCCGGCCTGCAGAACGTCACGCTCTATCCCTACGTGAACCCGCAGACGGAGCTGATCGACGCGACGAAGCTCCCCAGGCACGACGTCGTGTATGACGCGGACGGCCTGCCTGTGGACGACGTCAAGATCACCCCGATGTCCACGGCGACCGACGGGACCCAGATCTGGCGGGTCACCCACAACGGCGTGGACACCCACCCGATCCACTTCCACCTCTACGACGTCCAGGTGCTCAACCGGGTCGCCTGGGACAACATCATCAGTCCACCGGACGCCAACGAGTTCGGGTGGAAGGACACCGTGCGGATGAACCCGCTGCAGGACATCGTCGTCGCCCTGCGCCCGATCATCCCCGAGCTGCCCTGGGAGCTGCCGAACGCGGTGCGGCCGCTCAACCCGATGATGCCCATCGGCGACACGACGATGTTCAA
Organism: uncultured Actinomycetes bacterium; assembly: GCA_963774745.1. Classification (GTDB taxonomy): domain Bacteria; phylum Actinomycetota; class Actinomycetes; order S36-B12; family CAIYMF01; genus Prado023. The sequence goes on from CAVZGE010000011.1 coordinate 372,131, forward strand.
CAACATCGACCCGCAGGGCAACCCCACCGCACCGATCACCAACAAGCTGGTCAACTTCGGGTGGGAGTACGTCTTCCACTGCCACATCCTGTCCCACGAGGAGATGGACATGATGCGACCGGTATCGGTGGCCACGCCGCCGGTGAAGCCGGACGGGCTCGCCTGCGTCGGTCAGCCGGGACCGGTGGCAACGACGCGGCTCACGCTCACCTGGACGCGACAACTCGATCGCCGAGACCGCCTACCAGGTCCAGCGGCGGACACGGATCCGGAGCACTGGACCAGTATCGGAGACGATCCGTGCAGCGCCGCTGGGACCGCACAACACCACGGGTGGCACCCTGTCCTTCACGGACACGACGTTCCGACAGGAACTCGACGGCGTACTACTACCGGGTGGTCGCTCGAACACGGTCGGATACGGCGCGGAGTTCCCGAGCATGACGGTGACATCGGCCTCGGCTCCCGTGACCGTGACCGTCCGCACTCGCGGCACCGTCGAACTCTGGCGGCGACCTTCCAGTCCGGGCCCCAGATCACCCTCGACCTGGACCGACAACGCCACCAGCCGAGACCGGCTTCCGGTCGCAGCGCGTCCATCAACGGTGGAACCTTCACCTGCTCGCCACGGCACGACGGCCGGGCCGGACCGGTGTCAACCACGTTCGTGGACAGGACGTCCAGCTGGCGCCGAACACGACCTACAGCTATCGGGTCGCGGCTGACAGCCAGCCGGCCCGTCGGCCTGGTCGAACCTGCCCAGCGACTCACCGCCAGGGTTCCCGCAGCCCCGACGTCTCAGACGATCGTCGGCAACGGTGGCGAACCAGCGCAACAACCGTCGGGTGACCTGACCTGGACCGACAGCTCCACCAACGAGACGGGCTTCACGATCCAGCGGGCCACCAACGCCGACTTCACCGGCACGGGTCGCCACACAAACGTCGGCGCCAACATGACGACGTTCACGCAGTCAAGGCCTCGCCTCGGAACACCGACCTACTACTTCCGGATCCGAGCCAACAACGCGGTCAGCTCCTCGAGCCTGGTGGAGGTCAGCCCGAGCGATCCGCACGAATCCGTAGCACGGACGTCGACTGCAGGGTGAGGAGGCGGGCGCAGTGGTGGGGGGCCCACGAGACGGGCCCGGCGACCACCACTGTGCCATGCAGCGCCCGCCCGGTGTCGGCTGTGGGGCGACGAGGGCCCCGTGCCGGGGTGGGGCGACTCAGCCCCGGGCGACCTCGGGGGTGATCGCCCACGCCACGGCCCAGCCCCGCTCGACGGGCACCAGCTTCACCAGGCCGCCGTTGCGCACCGCCAGGACGTGGGCCCCGGGGTCACCGGTGACCAACGCGGAGGCGAGCCGGTCGAGGAAGGGCAGGTGACCGACGATCGCCAGCGACCCGACCGCCGACGGGTCGACCAGGGCAGCCACCGCCGCCTCCACGTCCGCGCCCGGAGCCAGGCCGTCGACGTGGCGCACGTCGGCACAGCCGAGCGCCTTGGCCAGGATCAGCGCGGACTCAACCGCCCGCAGCTTCCCGCTGTGCACGATCCGATCGATCCGCACGCCGCACGCCGCCGCGTGCCGGCTGACCACCTCGACGGATCGCTGGCCCACCTCGGACAGGGAGCGCGACGGGTCCAGCTCGGCGGGCATCGCCTCGCCGTGCTGCATCAGGTAGACGTCCATGGCCGGGCCCCTATCCCAGCGTGGCGGTCAGGTAGTGGAACAGCACGTCCCCGGAGCGCTCGCTGTAGGAGTGCAGCTCCTCGTGGCTGGCCGTCACCTGGTCGCCCTCGAGCCGGTTGAGCAGCGTCGTGCAGATCATCGCGAACCTCGGGAAGCCCCAGTGGTTGAGGTAGGCCGCAAGCATGGCGCCCTCCATCTCGATGTTGCGCACCCCCTCGGCGTTGATCCACTCCAGCCAGGCCATCTTCGACTCGGGGGTCTCCATGCACACCGCGCCGTCGAGGCGGAACTGCTCGAGGAAGAACTCGTTGCCGGCCACCGTCCGGCCCATCTCGACCGGGATCCCGGTCCCGGCGCTGGCCGCGACGATCGCCTGCGCCACATCGACCGGGAACGAGCTGTCGAAGCGGTACTCCCCCGACCCGCCCTTGAGCAGCCGGTACGGCCCGAGGTCGGCCATGACGCCCTCGGTGGTCACCACGACCGTCCCGCCGGGCAGGCCGACGCCGCCGCTGGTGCCGACCCGGGCCCAGAACACCTCCGACATCGCGGCGTGGTCCCCGCCCTTGAGGAAGAACACCATCCGCATGAGCTCCTGCACCGCGATGGACGCACTCGGCATGCCCATCCCGTGCGACGCGAACAGCACGCCGGCGCAGTAGCGCGTCACGAAGCGCTCCTCCTTGGGCAGGGACACGACCGGGGCGTCGCCGTGCAGGACGCTCCATCGCTGGGCGAACTCGTCGATGCGGTCGCCGGATCCGGCCAGGATGATCGCCCGCACGTCGCGGAACCCCTCGAGGACGGGGTCGTCGCTGGCCACCCCGAAGTGGTAGTAGACGTCGACCCGCTCGCCGCTCAGGACGCCGTCGAGGAAGGCGTGGTTGATGTTGTCGTCGTGCATGGGTCCTCCGAGGTGATGGCGGCGGGGGCCGCGACTCGACGCTATCGCCCCGGGCCATCGCCATGCACCACACTGGGGCGATGGATGCCTCAGGCTGGGACGAGCGGTACGCGGCGAGCACCGTGTGGTCCGGCGAGCCCAACTCGGCGCTGGTCGCGCACGTGAGCGGGCTGGCCACTCCCGCCGCGCCGGGCGGCACCGCGCGGACCGCCCTGGACCTCGGCTGCGGCGAGGGTGCGGACGCGCGCTGGCTGGCCGGCCAGGGGTGGGACGTCACCGGCGTGGACTGGTCGGACGTGGCCCTGGGCAGGGCCCGCTCGGCGATCCGGGACGCAGGCCTGGACGCCACCTTCGTCCAGGGCGACGCGACCGACCCGCGCTTCCTGGCCGGGCTCACCCCGACGGGCACCTTCGACCTGATCTCGCTGGCGTTCATCCATCCCGAGCCCGAGGATCGCGACAGCGCCTACGCGCACCTGCCCGCACTCGTGGCGCCCGCTGGCCACCTGCTGGTGATCGCGCACGACCCCCAGCACGGCGAACGGGGTCTCGGCGGACCCCCAGCAGCCCGGCTGATGACCCCGGCAGGACATCATCGGCGCCCTGCACCTGCCCCCTGACTTCGAGGTGCTCGTCAGCCACGTCGAACAACGGGAGAGCGACGGCGAGGTCATCGCGCTGGACTCGGTCGTCCTGGTGCTCCGCGCAGGCTGACCCCCTCGGCCCGGCGGGCCCGGTCACGCCCCTGCTGCCCGGTCCCACACCAGCGGGACGAAGACCACGTCGAGCAGCTTGCGCCGAGCCACGCCGTCAGCCACGCCGTCAGCCACGCGCTCGAGCACCACCAGCTCCTGCCCGCCGAACCACGCCGACGGCTCGCCCAGCGGGATCACCAGGCGCCCACCCCGGCGCCCCTCGCCAGGTGCACGCAGCTGTGCGAGCAGGGCCGGCGGAACGGTTGGTGTTGCCGCCGCGACCACGATCGCATCGAAGGGGGCTGCCTGCGGGCGGCCCGCGGACCCGTCGCCGCAGGACACGTCCACCTCGTACCCGAGCTCCGCGAGCGTCGCACGCGCCGCATCGGCCAGCGTCGCGAGTCGTTCGATCGAATGGACCTGCGCACCGCACGCCGCGAGCACCGCCGCCTGGTAGCCGCTGCCCGTGCCGACGTCCAGGACCTGGTCGCCGGGTCCCACGGCGGCGGCCTCGGTCATCAGCGCGACCACGGTCGGCTGGGAGATCGTCTGGCCGTGCCCGATCGCCATGGCGTGGTCCTCCCAGGCACGGAAGGCCACCCCCGGGGGCACGAACCGGTCCCGCGGCACGGACATCAGCACGTCCACGACCCGCCTGCTTATCCCCTCCCGCAGGAGGTGCTCGCGCAGGTCGGCGGGGCGCATGGACGTCAGATCCAGCCGAGCTCGCTGAACTCCGGGAACAGCGAGCCATCGGCGGCCCACCAGTACACGCCCCATCCGATGAGCAGCACCAGCCCGACCCCGCCCACGACGAGCAGGAGCCGGGACACTGCAGCGGGCCGCCACAGGAACCCGCAGGCGGCCCCGGCCCCCAGGAACGCCAGCCCGAGCCACGGCACGCCACCCTCGATGTACGTGTTGACCAGCGTGACGGCCACGAGCAGGGCGACCAGCACGTCAACGACCCCGACCCGGAACTCCTGCGCCCGCAGCGCCCAGGCCATGGCCGACATGACCAGGAAGAGCCCGGCGTACCAGATGTAGTGGCTGACGACCTCGTCCCACAGGTGCACGATGGACGCCTCGGCGACCACCGCGTCGGCCACGTTGCTCACCGAGTTCGCCGCCAGGTGCAGGCCGTGGCCGAGGGTGAAGGTGATGCCGCCGACCCCGAGCAGCACCCACTGGCCGCGCGAGGCCCCAGCACGCAGCAGCACCATCGCCGCGCATCCGAGGATCGCGAACGGCGTGAGCAGGTCGACCCAGTCGGCGACACGGGTCTCACCGACGGACCCCAGGGGCTTGAACACGGTGCCGGCCTGCATGCCGATGATGACTGCCAGGGCGAACCACCCGAGCCAGCGACGCATGGCGAGCCTCCTGCCCTTCGGTCGTGCCGCGGGGACCTCCTCGGCACGAACCACGCTACGCCCGCCAGCCCGGCGCACGCCGAGCACGCACGCTCACGCGGCGCGCGCCTCAGGCGCGGCGCAGCGGGTCAGGCCCGGCGCACCTTCCGGCTGCCGGCGTCCCGGCGCACGGCATCGATCTGCGCGGCGGTCCCGATGACGATGACCACGTCCCCGACCTTCAGGACGGCATCCGGCGACGGGTTGGTGCGGAACACCCCGCCCTCGCTCTGCCGCAGCGCGAGCAGCAGCGCCCCATCGCCCTCGTGCAGCCGGGTCTGGCGCACCGAGGAGCCCGCCAGGGACGATCCCTCGTGGACCACCACCTGCTCGAGGCGGAACTCGACCTCCTCGTCGTGCATCGCGACGTCGAGGAAGTCGGTGACGTGCGGCTGCAGCGCGAAGGCGGCGATGCGGTTGCCGCCGATCCGTTGCGGGTTGACCACGCGATCGGCTCCCGCGCGCAGCAGCTTCTGCTCCGTGTCGTCCACGCGGCTGCGGGCGATGATGACCAGGTTCGGGTTGAGCGCGCGGGCGGTCAGCGTGACGAACAGGCTGGAGGCGTCGGTGTCCAGGGTGGCCACGAGCACCCGAGCACGATCGACCCCGAGTCGGCGCAGGAACTCGTCGCGGGTGGCGTCCCCCTCCAGGTGCGGGTAGGGGCAGTCCTCGAGGCGCTCGCCCTCCGTGTCGCACACCACGACCGACTGCCCCGACTTGTGCAGCTGGTGGGCCGCCGCGCGCCCCACCCGCCCCCAGCCGCAGACGATGGCGTGGCTGTTCAGGGCCTCGATCTCCTTCTCCATGCGTCGCCTTCCCCACTCATTGCCCGCCCAGCCCTCGATGAGCAGCCCCAGCAGCGCACTCAGCGTGTAGAGCACCACGCCGACCCCGACCAGGACGAACAGGATCGTGAACACCTTCTCGGCCGTCCCGAATGGTTGGACCTCGCGGAAGCCGATCGTGGTCACGGTCGTCACCGTCTGGTAGACGGCGTCCAGCGGGGAGAACCCCAGCAGGAAGTAGCCGACCGTGCCGACCAGGATCACGACCGCGAGCGCCAGGAGGCTGCGGCGCAGTCGCCGCGAGACGACGTCCCGGTCCGACATGGCCACGTGGCCATTGTGGTGGTGCGAGACCCCTGCGCGCGCTACGAGCCGGGCGCCGGCGCGTCCTGCCCGCTGGTCCCGGCGCTCCCGTCGGGCCTCGGCTCGACCGCGACCTCCGGCCTCGGCTCGAGCTCCTCGAGCGGGACGTCGGAGTCGCTGATCCCGGCGGCCAGGCAGGCGCTGGCGTACAGGACCAGCGACAGCAGCTGGAGGATGAACAGCACGGCGATCGGAGCCGCGAAGGCGCCGTACTGCGGCTTGTCGAGCGCCCAGGACATGATCGCGTCGAGCAGCTGCTTGATCAGCCCGACAGCGACCGCTCCGCAGATGGCTGCGATCAGCCGGGGTCGGCGATGCGGACGGATCCCACCCAGATGGCCCAGCAGGATCCACAGGATCAGCACGTCGACGAGGAACCCGAGGATCAGGCCGAGGACGCTGATGATCGTGCGCGCCCCCGATCCGTCCCAGCCCACGGTCTCCAGGATCGGATCCGCCAGGCTGCTGGCGACCCCGGTCGCCACGAACGAGACCAGGATCAGGGGTGCGACGCACACGAGGATCAGCAGGTGCCGCGCCTTGGCCTTCGCGAAGCTGCGCGGGTCCGGGGGCGCGCCGAGGATGAGGTGCATCGAGCTGCTGGCGCCGTTCACCGCCCCGAGGGTCGAGTACAGGAGCACGACCAGGCCGATGGTCCCGGCCGTGCGCCCGGCCGACCGGAGCTTCTGGGGGTCGATCCCCTCGTCGCCCACGACTCCGGGGAAGGCGTTGTCCAGGGCCTCGGTCATCGTCGTGGACAGCTCGTCGGCGCCGAGCACCGCGATGATGCCGTACGCGAACGCCAGCAGGGCGAACAGCGACAGGAACAGGTAGTACGCCGTCCCGTTGGCCAGGAGGCCGACGTTGCCGAATGAGTAGCGGCGCATCGCGCGGTACCCGATCCCGCCGACGGTCGTGCTGTCGAGTCGCTCGGCGAACGCCGGCACCTCCTTCGGTGGCGGGTCGATGCGGGTGCCGACGATCGGCGGCGGTGCGGCGGCGGAGGTCATGGGGGGACGCTATTGCCCCCGGTGCCCCGGACTCAGCGCGAGGACCTGGCAGGGCGTGGCTCCCAGTGGAAGAACCGCCACGCCACCGCCAGCCCGATCCCGGTCCAGAGCACCAGCACGGCCAGGTGCCCCCAGAAGGCGCTGTCCAGGGCACCCCCGCTGGTCGCGGTGACCGCAGCGGCCACCGCGTGGCGAAGCGGGAACGTCCAGCCGACGGCGTTGAGGACCGTGGGCATCGCCTCGATCTGGATGAAGATGTCGGAGATGAACGACAGCGGCAGGAGGACCGACAGCGCCACCGCGATCACGGCCTGGGGGCCGTCGACCAGCGAGACCAGGGCCAGGCCGCAGGCCGCGAAGCAGATGATGGCCAGGACGAACGTGAGCAGCGTGGCCGCCCACGTCGAGGGCGGCAGTGACGCGTCCAGGAACGCCACCGCGACGACGAAGACCAGCACCAGCGTGACCAGCCCCAGGGCCAGCGCGGCCAGGACCCGCCCCGCCAGGTAGACCATCGGGGGAAGCGGGGTGCCGCGCAGCCGCTTGAGGACACCCAGCGCCCGCTGCTCGGAGATCGCCCCCGGCAGGTTGACGAAGGCCATCGTGGCCACGCCGTAGATCGCGAACGCCGCGGCCAGGTACTGCGGCAGCGGCAGCCCGCCCCACTGGACATCGGAGCCGTAGATCGAGCGAGAAGGCCGTCACCAGCAGGACCGGGAAGGCGATGGCGAAGAACACGGACATCGGGTCGCGCAGCACCTGCTGCGTGGCGTACCGCGTCTGCCCGAGGGCCAGGGCCCCGGCTCTGGCCCGGCCTGTGGGTCCTGCCTCCTGCACCGTGTCCGTGCGCAGCGGGATGCCGTCCACGGAGCCGAAGGGGCCCAGCGCCTGTTCCAGGTCGGCCTCGCCGGCGGGCGCCGGGGCGCGCTGCTCACCCGTGCCTGGCTCGCGCCCGGCGCGCGCACGCCCCGATCCGGGTTCCCACTGGAACCGGCGCCGCGCCAGGACCGCCCCCACGATCCCCCAGGCCGCCATCACGGCCAGGTCCCCCCAGCTGGGCGTCGTGGCGTCCACGTACGGGTTGAAGCCGGCGGCGGCCGGGTCCACGAAGTGCTTGAGCGGGAAGAAGGTGGCCACCCGGTCCATCCATGCGGGCAGCTCCGTGAAGCCGAAGATCCCGGAGATGAACGACAGCAGGATCAGCGACGCGTTGGCGAAGCCCTGGGCGGAGTTGGGCGTCGGGGCGATCGCGGCCACGGCCAGCCCCAGCGCGGAGAAGCACGCCATCCCCACGGCGAACGTCAGGACCAGGGCGGGCATGTTCGCCCAGATCACCTGGACCCCGTAGAACGCGACGCCGACGCCGATCATCACGACGGTGGCGATCATCGACACCCACATCGCCGACCCGATCCGTCCCGCGATGTGCAACGCCGGGGGCAGCGGGGTGCCGCGCAGCCGCTTGAGCACCCCGGACCCGCGCGCGTAGGCAAGTGCCATGGCCAGCGAGACGTAGCAGGCCATGCAGACGCCGAACACCGCGAACACCGGCGCGGTGAACTGGGCCAGGCGCAGCCCGGTGTCCTCGTCGATGACCGCGTTGCCGTAGAGCGCGCTGAGGATCACCAGGAAGCTCAGCGGGAAGACGATCGTGAAGAAGGCCGCCACCGGGGTGCGCCAGAAGCCGCGGTTGGCGTAGCGGACCTGGCCGCGGAGCATCGGTCCCCAGGTCGGGGCGGCACTAGCCATCGGAGGGCTCCCGGGTGAGGTCCAGGTAGACGTCCTCCAGCGTCGGCCGGCTCACGCTCAGCCCTTCGAGGCCGATGCCCCTGGCCAGCGCCCAGTGGGTCAGCGCGTTGACGTCGCGGGTCGGGTCCGCCGAGCCGATGTCGACCTGCTGGCCGTTGCTGCGGACCGCCCCGACGCCGATCGCCGGGAGGTCCCCGGCAGCGACCCCGTCCGGCAGCACGAAGGTGATGACCGCCTCGGCGCCCTCGGTCCGGACCAGGTTCGTCGGGGTGTCCAGTGCCACGAGGCGCCCCGACTGGATCACGGCCACGCGATCGGCGAGCCGCTCGGCCTCCTCCATGTAGTGCGTGGTGAGCACGATGGTCGTGCCCAGGTCGCGCAGCGAGGCGACGAGGTCCCAGGCCCGCCGCCGGGCCGACGGGTCGAACCCGGTCGTGGGCTCGTCGAGGAACAGCAGCTCGGGCGCGCCGACCAGCCCGAGGGCCAGGTCCAGGCGCCGGCGCTGGCCACCGGACAGGGTCTTGGTGCGGGCGGCGGCCTTCTCGGCCAGGCCGACCCGCTCGATGACCTCCTCGACGTCCCGGCACCGCGAGTACAGGCCGGAGTAGAGGGTCACGAGCTCGCGGACGGTGAACTCCTCGTCGAAGCCCGCCTCCTGCAGCACGATCCCGATCCGGTCGCGATAGGCCCGCCCGCCGCTGGCCGGGTCGAAGCCCAGGACGGTGACGGCCCCGCTGGTGCGGCTGCGATGGCCCTCGAGGATCTCCACCGTGGTCGTCTTCCCGGCCCCGTTCGGCCCGAGCAGGGCGAACACCTCGCCGGCCTCGATCGTGAAGCTCAGGTCATCCACGGCACGGACGCCGCCGTAGTCCTTGGTGAGTCCCTCGACGACCACGACAGGTCCGGACGCAGGCTGGGCGCTCATGGTTCCGGCCTATGCCCGCAGCGCACCCGTCGGTAGGGCCGAAGGACCCACGGACTGCCCCACTGCGCCACCCACCCAGAGGTTTCCGGGGACGCCGTCGGGGGTATCAGGTGGGCACCATGCGCACCATCGGGAACATCATCTGGCTGATCATCGCCGGCTGGGCGATCGCCCTGGCCTTCGCCGTCGCGGGGGTGATCATGTTCGTCCTCATCGTCACGATCCCCTGGGGGATCGCGTCGTTCCGCCTGGCCAACTACGCCCTGTGGCCGTTCGGTCGGACCACCGTGCCCAACCCCGACGCGGGCGTGGCCAGCCTCATCGGAAATGTCCTCTGGATCATCTTCGCGGGCATCTGGATCGCCCTTGCCCTCATCACCTACGGGATCGGGCTGTGCCTGACCATCATCGGCATCCCGTGGGGCATCGCCGCCTTCAAGATGGTCCCGCTCGCCCTGACCCCGCTGGGCCAGACGATCGTGCGCACCTCGGACCTGGGTGCACCCCCGGCGGCATACGCCCAGCCCGTGCGCTGACCACCGCTGCGCCATCTCCCGCTGAACGCCGCACGCCCCGGACGATCACCCCGGGGCGTCCGGCGCGTTCGGCGTGACCCGGACGTGCGCCCGGGGCGTCCGGCGCGTTCGGCGTGACCCGGACGTGCGCCCGGGGCGTCCGGACGCAGCGACCCGTTGGCCGCGCTACGTTGGCCCCATGGCTGAACGCGAGTACGACGTCGTCCTCTTCGGCGCGACGGGCTTCACCGGGCACCTGGTGGCCGAGCGTCTCCTCGAGCGCGCACCCGAGGGCACACGCATCGCCCTGGCCGGTCGCTCCCTGGCGAAGCTGGGGGCCGTCCGCGACGCCCTCGGCCCCGGCGCCGCCCACTGGCCGCTGCTGCTGGCCGACTCGTCGAACAGGTCGACGATGACCAAGCTGGCCCGCTCGACGACCGCAGTCGCGTCCACCGTGGGGCCGTTCGCCAAGTACGGACCCCCGCTGGTCGAGGCGTGCGCCCGGGCCGGCACCCACTACGCCGACATCAACGGCGAGGTGCTGTTCATGCGTTCGGCGATCGACGACTACGACGACGTGGCGCGAGCCTCCGGGGCGCGGATCGTGCTCGCCTGCGGCTTCGACTCGCTGCCCTCGGACCTGGGCGTGCTGGTACTCCACGAGGCCGCCGGCGCGCTCGGCGCCACGACGCTGGTGGTCACCGACATGCGCGGCGGTGCCTCCGGGGGCACCCTGGCGACAATGCGCCTGGTGGCCGAGGAGGTCAAGGCAGATCCGGCCGCGAGGGCGGTCGTCGTCGACCCCTACGCCCTGAGCCCCGACCGGGACGCCGAACCCGACCGCATCGATCCCGACTACGCTGACGACGAGTCCGACCTCTCCGGAGCCGTCCATGACCCCGTGCTGGGGTGGCTCGGCCCGTTCGTTATGGGCCAGATGAACACCCGCGTCGTGCGCCGCTCGAACGCCCTGCTGGGCTACGCCTACTCGCCGGCCTTCCGGTACCGGGAGGCCATGGGCTTCGGCGAGGGCGTCACCGCGCGCGCGAAGGCCACGGGCCTGGGTGCCGGCATGGGTGCGCTCGGGGTCGCGATGGGATTCGGTCCGACACGGTCGGGGATCGGGATGGTCATGCCCAAGCCGGGCGAGGGCCCGAGTCCCGAGGATCGCGCCGCCGGGCACTTCACGATGGAGATCCACGGGATGGGCCTCGACGGCGAGCACTACGTGGCCACGGTGGCAGCCGAGGGCGACCCGGGCTACGCCGCGACCTCGCTGATGCTGGCCGAGGCCGTGCTGTTCCTCGCGTCCGGCAGCCCCGACCTGCCCGACAGGTTCGGCGTGCTCACGCCCGCCACCGGCCTCGGCCTGCCGATGGTCCAGCGGCTGCGCGCGGCGGGGATGACCTTCGAGGCCGGGCTGGCCCCCACCCCGGCGGACCAGCCCGACGCTGCTCAGGACCCGGAAGGCGAACCGGCCACGCCGGAGGACCCGTCGATCTGAGTCACAGCACCCTGCCCGTCGGTGCGCGGATCGGGCGCCCCTCCCGCATCGCGCCGGTTCCCATCGCGCCCGGCCAGCGGCGCGGCAGGGGTCGGTGGGGGGGGGCCGGGCCGGTAGCGGGGCCGGGTCAGTAGCCGGGCGGGGTCGGAGGCGGGGCCGGGTCGGTAGCGGGCCCGGGGTCGGAGGCGGGGCCGGGTCGGTGGCGGCAACTGCTGCCCGCCACGGCTCCGCGCCCGCAGACTCTGCGCACGCTCTCGTCGAAACCGGGACGATGCCGAACTCGATCGGTGAACCATGCGGGTTTTCCCGTCGAAAGGCCGTGCTTCCGCGCGCCGGGATCGACGGGAACACCCGCGAGGTCGGCCGGAACAACCAGTCACGGGGGCAGCGCCTGGCGGGATCGACAGGAACACCCGCGAGGGCGGCCACCGCCATCACGTCGCGGGCTACGCCAGGGTCCGGGCCACGATTGCCTCGAGCACCTCGGACTCGCATTCGGTCCGCAATCCACGAAGGGCGGCATCACGCGCCGCCGACCGGCGACCACCCTCCTCATGGCGCACCGCCAGGGCATGGGCCACATCGCTGATGAGGCTGATCATCTCGTTGATGTGCAGGTCGGCCCACGGCAGCTCGCGACTGGCGACCGCCCCGAATGGCCTGCCCCGGACGAGTGCCAGCGCCTGCGCGAGGTGCTCGATGTCCGCGTCATCGGCCAGGCCGATCTCGGCCAGTCGCTGGAAGTCGGCCCAATCGGAGCTGACCTCGTCCCGCAGGCGCAACCGGCCCGCGGACTCCGCGAACGGCATGAGGTAGGGCTCCCCGGCGTCCGTCCGGCCCAGCCAGGTCCTGGCCCGGGAGATCATCTGCCGGCAGGTCTGCGGATTCGACCGGCGGCCCGGCCAGAGTGCACCCTGCAACTCACTGGGCCGGGCACCGGGGTTGAGCAGCACGAAGGCGGCGGTCTCGGCCAGCCGGCCGATCCGCGTCGATTCGCACTTGCCATGGGCATTCTCGACGAGGACCTCACCGAGCAGGAGCACGCGCGGCACCTGCGCGCCGGGTCGGTCGGATGCGGGTTCGCCCACAGCCGGGGCCTCAGCCGGGCCCACAGCCGGGACCTCACCCGGACCCGCGGGCGCCACCTCCTTGCTGCCGTCCCGTGGCGTGTGCCCCGACGCGGGCATGCCCGGCCCGGACGCGGGCGCCACCGCCATGTCGGGGAGTAGTGCCGGTGACGGCAATCGGTCTGGCTCCGGGACAGGATCGGCGGACCGTTCGCGCAGGTCGATGACCTCGGCGGGGGTGACCGCCGCGCCCCAGGGGCTGGCCTGGACCGGCTGGGATGTGCCGCCCTCGCGAAGCCCGCCGGCGTCGACCCCGCCGCCAACTCCGGCCGGCGCCGGGCCGGACGAGCCGGACTCGGGCAGGTCCGTGGCGCGCAGCGCATCCACCATGTCACCCGTTGCCCCACGGCTCAGGCCCTGCGGCACGAGCTGCTGGCGCTCCGGCAGGAGCACGGCCATCCCCGCCCCGTGGACCACCAGGGTCGCCCCGGGGCCCCGGTCGGGGACGGTGGTGATCAGGGCGCACCCACTCCTCGGCGGGACCTGGACATCGAGCGCCTGATCGCAGAGCACGATCAGCAGCGGGTCGCCCGCCGGTAGGTCCGCGGCAGACGGGTGGAACCGATCGATCCCGGTCGGGACAGGGCGGGCCAGTGCCGCTCGGAGAGCGGCCGCCGCGCGCACCGGATCACGCTCGACCGCAATGCCACCTGCCTCGACCGCCTCGGCGATCGCGGGGTCCGCCAGGCAGAGGGTGCGCTCGGTCAGGGCACTCGCCGGCCCGAACGCCAGGTCGGCCGCGAGCCCCCGGAGCACGTCTCCCGTGAGCTCGTCGGGCCCGGTGACCGCCAGGGTCCCGACGGACTCGAGGTTGAGGAGGATGATCTCAGGCCCGGCGAAGCCCACCGTCACGAGGCCGGGGAGGGCGCGCGGGCGGTCAGGCACCTCGGTCGGCAGCACGCTCGCCGACACCTCCCAGCGCGTGGTGTCGGTCGCCACGAACGGAGCGATGGCAGGGCCGGCGGGAGTTGCGAGGTCGAGGATCACGGACTCCGGTCCGACACGCACCAGGCGCACATCGGGCAGAGCCAGTCCCGCCGACTCCGCCGCCTGCGCAAGGTGGACCAGCGACCGCTCGAACAGGTCCAGTCCGGGCTCAGCCCCAGCGAGCCGCGCGGTCCATTCCACCTGCTGTGCGCCGGGCCCGGGGATCGGCATCCGCTCCCCGGGCCGGCGATGGCGCTGGAACTGGCGCCGCCGCCGAACGAGTTCGGCCCCCACTCCGGCCAGCAGCAGCGCGGCAACGGCACCCCCCGCCGGCAGCGTGATGGCGGCCGGGGCGCTCGTCTCGTGCCCGGACTCACGGTCCACCCCGTGGTCCAGGGCGGCGGCGTCTGCGGCCGGGGCCTGGTCAGGGGCGGGGGTCGGGGTCGGGTCAGGGGCGGGGGTCGGGTCAGGGGCGGGGGTCGGGTCAGGGGCGGGGGCGTGGTCAGCTGGACTGGCGGCGGTGTCTGGTGCGGCCAGTTCGCGCTCGGACGGTGCGGAGCCACCGGGCTGATGCACCGCGCCACGGTCGAGGGTCGGCGTTCCAGCCGCTGAGCTGTCGGGTGCCGCAGCCTGGGCGGAGCCAACCGGCGTCGCGTGGGTCTCCACGTCAGCCTGGGCGGAGGCAACGGGGGCCGACTCGGTCTGCACGTCGGCAGGGGTCGTGGCCCCGGGCAGGGCCTGGGTCTCCACGTCAGCCTGGTCGGAGGCAACCGGGGTCGCCGGGGCCCCTTCGCCTGCCGGGGCCGCCGGTGTCGCCTCGCCTGCCGGGGCCACTCCTGCCGCAGTCGCCTCGCCCCCGGGCGTCGCCTCGGTCGCCGGAACCACCCCGGTCCGGTGTGTCGCCGAAGGTGCTCGGTCGATCGGTGCCATCGACGTCGGCAACGGGACCGGGACCTCGCCGGGGACGTCATCAGCACGCCCCTGGACCCCCTCCCGGGCCCTCCCCCGTGCCCGCTCGTGGTCCCTCTCCTCAGCCGACGACCCACCAGCACTCCCCGACCGGTCCTCCGTCCACCGGTCCTCCGTCCCCGCCGCACTGCCGGACGTTGCGTCGGGCGCAGCAGGCACTCGCACGGTGGCGTCCTGCGCGACAGCGCCCGACGTCGAGCCGGCCGGCCCGCCGGGCTCCGGTTCGCTCCCGGGGATCTCGAGGACCCACCCCGGCAGGATCAGGTCCGGATCCGCCAACCGCTGCCCGTCGGGCTGCAGGTCGCCCCGATTGGCAGCCGCGATCTCCGGATAGCGGAGGGGATCGCCCAGCTCCTCGTCGGCGATCTGCCAGAGGGTGTCCCCGCGGGTGACGCGATGCCGCTCCGGGCGCACCGCATCGACCGCAGCGTCGGCCGGCAGGGCGAGGGACCAACCCGGGTAGAGCCGGCCGTCGTCGCCGAGCGATCGACCGTCGGGCTGCATCGTGCCGCGGTTCAACTCGACGATCTCGACGTAGCGCTCGCCCGCGCCCAGGTACTGCTCGGCGAGCATCCAGAGCGTGTCGTGGCGCTCGGTCATGACGGTGGGGACGGCGGCAGGACGGGGTGCCTGGTCCAGCGCCTGCCGACCGACCGGGAGCTCGCCAGCCCGCTCGTGACGGTCCTGCGCCCCGACACCGTCGGCGCTGCGGGGCGCGGAGACGACCACCGTCCTGCCGGTGGAGTCAGCCAGTGCCGCAGCCGCCCCGACCGCTGGGGCGCCCGCAGCCGGGCCGATCGACACGAGGACAGCCGTCACCAGGACGGCGGCCCACCGCTGCGGGACCGCCAGCCCCGGCACCGCCGGCGTGGGCACGCGGCGGACGGCTGCCCATGTCTCCATGGCAACGCTGAGGACCATGACGCCCCAGGCGACCCACGCCACAGCCACGATCGCCAGCAGGAGGAGTCGCCCGTCGTCGGCACGACCCCACGCGCTCGGCGCCAGGGCACCGAGGTCCAGGGGGAGCACCCGCGTCAGGGCGACCAGGACGACCGGGACGACCCCGACCAGGATGCCGAGCGCGCCGAGGGCTGCTGCTGCGCGCACGAACCTGTGCGCCCCCGACGCCGGATGGCCGTTCTGTGCGGTCACGGTCGGACTCCTCTCACGGAGTGGACGAGGGACACCTCTGCGCTGCCCCGGACGGTGAACTCGGGCACCCCGATCAGGCCGAGGAACACGGTGGGTGCCGACGTTGTGGTCGTGACGGCGATGCCCGAGCCGCCCTCGACGACCCGGACCGATCCCTGCACCCCGGACGCCCTCAGGAAGGACTGGGCGGCAGCCACCGCGGGGCGTCGGTCCACCCGGATGCCGCCGCCGTCAAGGACCTCCTCGAGGTCGATCGCCTGGCCAGCCGCGCGGGCAGCCTCGGCAGCGACCCGATCGGCCCGCTGGATCGCGCGCACCTTGGCGCCGCCGTCGACGACGAGCCCGGCCAGCGCGAGCAGCCCGACCATGGCGATCGCTACGAATAGGGTGACCGCACCCGAATCGGCCCCTGCCCCGGGGCTGAGCCGGGACCGAACGGCCGACCACGCCCGCGTCCTCACGATCGTCCCCGGAACCGGTCGATCGGGCTGCTCATCTGGGCCGTCACGGTGCGTTGGCCGGGCATCCCCGGCACAGCCACGTCCGCGAGTGGGATGGTGCAGCGCACGCTGACCGTGACGCTCGACGGCGAGCCGACAGCCGCGGCGAAGCCACCCACGTCCACCAGGCTTGCCAGCGGCTGGCAGGTGATCCCCTGATCGCGCAGGGAGTCCCGGGCCGACCGCTCGGCGCTGGTCTGCGCCGCGCGCGCGTCCCTGGCCAGCGACGCTGCCCGCGCGGCTGAGGCAGCCGCCTGCTCCACGGCGCTGCCCGCGACCGTGATCCGACCCGCCACGATGACCAGTCCGAGCAGCGCGAGCAGGGCGGGCGCCAGGACGGCCAACTCGATGGTCGCCGAGCCGCGGTCGGAGCCCGGCACGCCGCCGGCGCCCGCCACGTCGACGGACCCGGGCACGACGCCGGTCATGGCGTCGTGAACCGCTCGATCGGACCTTCGGCGCCCTGCCGGACCGGCAGTCCGGGCACGCCGGGAAGCACGCTCAGGGCGCGCCCGGTCACCTCGATGCGCAGGATCGACGCCGTGGCGCTCGAGGTGACCGTGCTGCCCACGAGTGAATCCCCCGCCGTCGCGTCGAGGAACGACTGGGCCCGCGCCCGCGCTGCCTCGGCGGGCGCGCCATAGGCGCGACCGGCCGCGACCCCCTCCTGTGCGGCGCCCAGCGCGAGGCTGCGCGCGTAGGACCACAGGCCGACCTGGATGATCGTGAACACGATCAGCAGAAGCACGGGCGCCAGGATCGAGACCTCGAGCGTGACGGATCCGCGATCCCCCCGGGGCATCAGTTGATCTGGTCCGTGCGCGACTTGACCGCCGCCGTCAGGGTGGCGACCAGCAGGGTGGCCACGGTGATCAGGCCCAGCACGAGGATCACCAGCTCGAGGGTGCTCGCACCAGCCTCAGTTCCGCGGTTCTCCCACCCGCTGCGGATGCGCCCGGTCAGGGCGGCCAGGAGGGTCAGGGTGGTGGTCAGGACTGCGTTCATTTCTCTCTCCATCTAGGTGGGTCAGCCGAACAGGATCCGCCAGAAGGCGGGGAAACCGAGGAGTGCCATGAAGGCGACGCCCAGCAGCGCCACCGGGATCGACATGCGCTCGCTGGCCGCGTTGGCCGCAGTGACCTCGGACTGCAGCAGCCAGGTGCGCAGCGAGGCGGCGCGGGCCCGCAGGGTGGGGAGCACCGCGGCGCCGTCCTCACCGGACAGCCGCATGATGTCGGCCACGTCGCCGAGCTCCGGTACCCCCAGCTCGTCAGAGAGCCCCGCGAGCTGCTGCCACGGGGTGCGACCCTCGAGTCGCGCCCGCAGCAGGGCGTCGCTGATGTGCCCGAAGCCGGGCCCGGCACCGATGGCCGCAGCACGCTCCAGCGACTCGACGGCACCGGCGTCCGCGGCCCGCTCGAGGGCGACCAGCTCGAGGTAGGCGCACACGGTTCGCCGCATCTGCAGGCGGGCCACCGCGGCCCGGCGGGCCAGCTCGACCTCGGGCAGGAACGACATCCCGGCGGCGAGCCCCACGGCGGCCGCGGCAGGGATCACCACCGGCAGCGCCAACCCGGCGATCGACAGGATCGACGTCAGCAGCACGGGGAATGCCAGGCCCACGAACGCGTACCCCATCTTCTCGAACGCCATCCGGGTCGGGGTCGTGCCGGTGATCGCCAGGTCCACGCGATGCCGGTCCAGGCGCAGCACCTCGGCAACGCGGACCGCTGCCCTGCCCAGGGCTCGGTCCAGCGGTCCGTCACCGTCGGCCACGTGCGCGGCCGGAGCCGTCCCCGACAGCCGGGCCACCCCTGCGGCGAGGTCCGGCACGGGCGCGCGCACGCCGGCGACGACGAGCGTCACCCCGAGGCCGACGAGCGCGCCGGCGAGCAGCATCGACGTCATGCGTCGGCCTCGTCGCCGCTGAGGATCCGTGCCGGACGCGCGGACCGGGTCATCGAGTGCATCCACCACAGGGCCGCGCCGAAGAAGCCGAGCGTGGCGGCCAGGACGACCTGACCCAGGGCAGTGCCGTAGGGGCCGGTGTACCCGCGGTTGAGCAGTCCGGCGGCGATGATCACCAGGGTGATGGCTGTGACCGCCCGCGCCGTGGTTCGGGGCTTGGCCCGATCGGCCTCGATGCGGCGCCGGGCAGCCACCTCCTCACCCACGGAGTCCGCGATCGCGGTCAGGGCAGCGGCGACGCCCGGGCCACGACGCCGGGAGGCCAGGATCAGCGAGGCCACCACGAGGTCCGCCGTCGGGTCGTCGAGGTCGTCGGCGAAGCGGCGCAACGCCGACTCGGTGGGCGTGCGGGCGGCGATCCGGGCCGACAGCGTGGCGACCTCCACAGCGATCCGGGCCGGAGCCGTCCGGGCCGCCGCCTGGATGGCCTGCTCCAGGCCGATCCCGATCGCGAGCAGGTCGGCCAGTCGACGGGTCCACTCCTCGACGGCCTCGACCCGGTCGATCTGGGTCTCGGCACGTGCCCCCGCCCCGGACATGGCGGGCAGGCCGATGGCAGCTGCCGCGGCTCCGAGCCCGAGTGCCGGCCAGCCCGTGGCCGCCCACGCCAGCAGGGCGATCGCAAGCACAGCGGGCCACCGCAGTGCGGTCCACGACAGGGCCGGGCGGCTCGAAGCGGCACGCCGTGCTCGGGGTTGCCACCCGGTCGCCCCCGCGATCATCAGCACGAACCCGCATGCGCCGACCAGGGCGGCAACGCCCGCCAGGACCTGGGCGGCCGTCATCGCGCGGCCCTGCGCACCGCCCGGACCGGGTCCAGGTGCGGGGTGTCGAGCAGCGTCGGGTCGAACCCGGCGGCCACCAGATCGGCCAGGCAGTGCGGGTGGTGGGCCGCGACGGCGTGCCCATCCGGCCCGGGCGTGAACACGGTGGTGACGACCGGGCGCCCGGCCTCCCCGACCCCGTCCACCTCGATCACCTCGGCCACGAACCGGTGGCGGGCACCGCCCAGCTCGGCGTCGTGGCGCAGGGACAGGTGGACGATGAAGTCGATGCCGTCGGCAGCCGCCCGGTAGGCGAACGAGTCGGTCATCCCACCGCCCTGCTGCAGGCACAGGTTCACGATCCGATCCAGGGCCTTGCTCGCGGTCCGGGCGTGCAGCGTGCACATGGAGCCGTCGCCCACGCTCATCGCGTTGAGCATCGGGACCACCTCGGGCCCCCGGACCTCGCCGACGATCACCCGCCGGACGTTCATCCGCAGCGCATCGACGACCAGGTCCGAGAGAGTCACCTCACCCGATGCGCGGCCCGAGGCGTCGCGCTCGGACGACCCGATCCGGGCCTCCATGGCCACCACCCGGGGATGCCGCTGCGTCATCTCGTGCAGGTGCAGCTCGTACTCCCGCTCGATCGTCGCGAAGCGCTCCATCGGCGAGAACTCGGCCGCCAAGGCGCGGAGCATGGTCGTCTTGCCCGCGTTCTGGGCGCCCGTGACGATCACGTTCTTGCCCGCACGGATCGCCGCCCCGAGGAACTCGGCAACGGCTCGCGACATCGAGCCCCACGCCACCATCTGGTCCAGGGACACGTCGCGCACGCGGTGCCGGCGGATCACCACGACCGGGCGCGGGGTCACCCAGGCCATCGCGGTCAGCCGGGACCCGTCGTCCAGGCGGAGGTGCAGGCTCGGACTGGCCGTCGAGAACGACCGCTCGGCCTGGCCGGTCCGCGTCACGAGCGCCTGGATCAACTCGACGAGCTCCGCGTCGGAGCTGGCCACCGGCTCCCCGCGCACCTCCCGGCCGTCAGCGTGCGCGATCCACACGTTGTCGTAGCCGGTGACCTCGATGTTCTCGATCGATGGGTCGTCGATCAGCGGCTGGAACCGGCCCATCCCGAAGATCGCGTCCATGACGCTGTCCGCGATCGCGAACTCCTCGTCGACGGTCCAGGGGCGCTGGCCGGCGTGGACGCGGTCGCGCGACCGGGCCACCAGGACCTCGGTCAGCAGGGTGCGCGCCAGCTCCCGGCGGGCGCGCGGATCGGCGACCGGAGCCTCGCGCAGCCGGATGGCCAGGGCGTCGGAGACCTCACGACGGACCTCGGCGACGAGGCCGTGATCGACCTCGACCGGGCTCGCCGCGCGTGCGTCCGGCGCGGGCGAGCCACCGGTCGGGGCCGGCAGGCCGGCCGAGCCGGATGCGCCCCGGTCGGCACTGGCGCCGTGGGCAGCCGATGCCGGGCCTGCGCTCTGGTCGCCGGGATCACTCGAGGCCAGGAGGCGAACCTGGTCGGCCAGCCCTGGGCTCGCCAGCACCTGCGTGGGACTCATCGGACGTGCACCTCGACAGCCGATGTGCGCCCCGCACCCTGGTCTGGGACCGGGACCGGCAGGAGCTGGTCCGCCCGAGCGACCGCCAGCGACCCGAGGGCCGCGGCCACCCGGCGCACGGATCGGACGTACTGGGAACGCTCGAACCCGCGGCCCGGGGTCGCCCCCTGGGAATGAACCCGCGCGGCAGCCGGGTCGAGGGCGAGGACCCCGACCAGCGGGACACCCACCGCCTCGGCGACCTCGGCGGGGCGGTACGGCGACTCGTCCTCGACGACAAGGAGCTGCAGGGGTACCCGCGCCCACGGCCAGGCCCCGGCGAACCGATGGGCCGCCATGACACATGCCAGGGACGGTCGCACCAGCAGGATCGCCAGGTCGCTGTCCGCCAGCCATGCCGATCCGAGCCCCGCGGCATCCACCCGGCCCGAGTCGACGAGCACATCGACGCCACCGTGGTGCAGGTCCGCGCGCAACCCGGCCAGCACGTCCCAGGCCAGCGGCAGTGCGGCAGCACGCGTCTGGTCTGGGACTCCCGGAAGAGCACGCGCGGAGCCGTCAGCGCGCAGGTGCACCGTGGCCGCGTCGAGGGCGTCACCCGGCGCCACGTCGCGGGCTGTCGCCAGCGGCAGGATCCCGGCGCCCGTTGGGACGGCACCCCGCAGGACCCCGGCGCCGATGTCGCCACCGATGGGGTCAGCGTCCACGGCCAGGGCGCTGCGACCCGGATGCGCAGCGGCCCACGCCATCGTGAGCGCCACCGTCGCGGTGGTGACGCCCGGTGAGCCCTTCGCGCTGACGAGGCTGATCGTCGCCATGTCAGCTCCCACTCGGCTCGATGACCAGGGCGACGTGGCCGCTGGCCGCAGCAACCGCCAGCCGTGGCCCCGCAGCCGCAACGGTCGTCACGTCGACGACCGTCGTGCCGTTGATGTCCGCCGGGCCCACGCGCACGACGGTGGCCGCGATCGCAGCGGCAGCCCCACCCTCACCCACTCCCGTGCCGCCATCGGCGCCCGCGGACCCGGAGTCGACGGCCAGGATGCGATCGCCCGCGCGCAGGCCGCCGGCGGGCATCCGCTCGGAGGGCACGGCGATCGGGACCAGGACCCGCCCGGGGCCCGGATCCCCGGCCGGCTCGACCATGCCCGCGGACAGCAGCATCCCCGGGGTCAATCGAGTCGCAGCCACCTGGCCCACGACCGACTCCCGGTCAGACCAGGAAAGGACTGCGACCCCGGGGTCGACGGACACGCGGGCGATCGTGAGGTCGTCATCGGAGACGACCTCACCGTAGGCCACGTCGGCACGGACGGCGAGGACCTCCTGGCGCTGGCCAGCAGCGCCCACCAGCCAGACGACCGTCAGCGCCCCCACAGCGGCCAGGAGCGCGCCGAGGCCGATCAGCCACGGACGTCGACGGCCGCGCACCGGCGCGAGACCGGTCGGGTGGGCACGGGCCCCGCGTCGAGACCCACCGGCCCCATCCGGGGAGGTGTCAGAAGGAGACCGGACGGTGCCGGGAGCCGAGGAGGGCGCGGTGGTCATGACCATTCCCCTGGGAGCAGCGCCGGGAGGGCCCGGCAGAGGTGGAGGTGGGAACCTGCCTGCGGAGTGGGGACGGCGCAGGACATGGTGCGGCCCATGGAACCTCCCCCTTCAAACTGACAAGCACATCCGACATAGCGTGCATATCGCCGCACACTGTGATTCTCGGGCGAACCGGCCATATCGGACGGGGCGTATGGTAGTGAGCGAATCCGGGGAACGCCTAATCGGCGCCAGACCCCCTGCGCGGTCCCTGCCCGAGCACCGCGACCGCTGCCCGTCATGCGATCCCCCGCTCCGGGCTGGGCACTGCGCACCCCTCCAGCCACGCCCCCGGTCCGGCGGACCAGCGCACAGTCGTCGAGCGCAGGGCCCCCTGGACCGCCGGCTCCCCGACGACCCCTGCCCCATGCCGAACGGCGAGCTCGAGGACCCCGGGCCACCGGTCACCACCCAGCAGCAGGGCCGCCAGGCGGCGGGCCCGCCATTCGGGGACGCCGAGACGCAGCGACACCCAGCGCCACCGCGTCGTCGGCGAGCCGGACCGCCCGCGGACCGCGTGGTCGGCCATGATCGCGATGGCATCCGCTGCGTCCGCCCGATTCCAGCCGGCGACGACCAGGCCGTCCAGGACCGCCGCGACAGCCCGCCCGGGGCCGGATCCCGAGCCGGGGACCTCGTCGGCGGGCTGCCACCCACCGTCCATCAGCTCGTCGAGGGACAGGCACCCTGCCCCCCGACCGGGCGGGGTGAGCAGGGTCAGGTGGGTCTCCCTCCGGCCCGCCGGAGGGGTCCTCGCCCCCGGCGCGGCGCCCTCCCCCGCGGGTGCGTCGGGTGTCGACCCCACCGGTCCACCGCCGAGCATCCGAGCAGAATCGGCCTCGGCCGCGATGGCCCGGCGGACCGCCACCCAGACCATCCCGCCAGGGTTCTCCGCCGTCCGTGCCGTGGGCCGTCGCAACGCATCCCATGCGGCCTCCCAGCCCGAGGCCTCGGCCTGGTCCGCGGCCGGCCCGCGCAGCCCCGATCGACGCACGGCAGGCACGACGACGGCGCGTCGCACGTGGTCGAGCAACTGCCTGCCGGCATCGCCGTCCCATCCCTCGAGCTCGACTCGCTGCAGTGACGCACGGAGGAACTGGGGGCTGAGGTCCATGTCGGCTCTTCCTCTCCGGAGGTGGCCGATCGACGCACGGCCAGTGCGCCGCACAGTGCCCCAGCGACGTTGCCGGATCCCTTGCCGGGCCGGTGCCCGGTGGCCGCGCCATGCCCGAAAGGTCGCCGGCAACGATCGCCGAACTGCCCTTCGACCTGCGGTGATGGCGTGCCGGGCGGCAGGCAACACCCTGCGTCCCGGGACGCGGCGCTGGGTCCGGCCCGGGCTGGTCACGCGACCCGCGTCCCTGCGTTCGAGACCGGCAACGCGTGCCTGGCTCAGCTCGAGTTGCCCGGCAACGCCCGTGCGACCGGATCCGGCCCGCGGCACCGCCGATGGGCCCCGGCCGCGGGCACTGATCCCTGTGACGGCCGCACACCGCAGTCGGCCGACCGAACACGGAGGACTCCCATGACACCGATCACGTCCGCCCCCGAGCAGGGACTCGTCACCGCGCTCCCCGCCACCTTGGCCGGTCTCTGGACGGCCATCACCTTCACCCAGGACATCGCCGGTCGGCTCGTCGTCCCGCCCGATGCCGGCGTCCCGGATGCACGGATCGGTCTCGTCGCCGCCTGCGCGCACGCGACCGAGAGCCTCGCTGGCGCACGCCGGGAGGCCCTGCACCTGATCGCCGAACCGCCCCAGCCGCGCGTCCTCGGGTTCGCGGAGGAGCGGGACCTCGTCGGCTGCCTGATCAGCGACTGCATCGACCTGGCCATCGACCTCCTGGGCAACGAGGACGAGCCGCTGACGCCCGCCGAGGTCCTGGCCGTCACCCGCGCCGTCACCGCGCTCTGCACCGCCCGCAGCATCGCCCAAGGGGTCCGCGCATGAGCGTCGCCGCCGCCCTGGCCCCAAGCGGTCGCACCACGACGACCTTCGCGCGGCTCACGGAGCAGGCCGCTCGCTGCATCGCCCGCGCCCAGGTCCAGGCGATGACGCCGGCCCCCGAGGACCCTCGGGGCAACGAGCTGGACGTCGGGGCGTACCACGACCTGGCCGCCGCGCTGGTCCACCTCGGCGAGATCCTGACCTGCCCTCCGGCGCCCTCGGCAGCACATCCGAGGCGTCGACGCGGCAGCTCGGACGTCCGACTCCTGCGCTCGCTGGAGGTCGTTGCCCGCGCCCGTGACTGGAGCGATCCGAGCCCCGGGCAGGGACCCGGAGCCTGCCTGGCCAGGGCAGCGGTGCTGATCCGTTCCGCGGCGGACCTCTGGGCCACCCACCACGCGGCAGACGGCCGCCCACGCAGCCCCGAGGCAGCCCGGATGCGCCACCCCTCGACCCTGGGAGCCGCCTGCCGGGAGTGGCGGACCCTGGTCACCCTCACGGCGGGGGCCGCCGATGCGATGGCCGGAAGTGGTCGATGGGCGGGACTCGACCCGTCTGCGGTCGCAGGCCTGCGCAGCCTCCCGCGAGCGCGCTGCGAGGCCGGCGCGGCGGGTGCGGCCGACGGCCTGCTGGACCTCACCGTCGCCCGCCCGGGCGTCCGGCCCGGGCAGCCCCCACTCGAGGAGCTCTCCGAGCGCGTCGCCCGCCTGCGCCACCTCGCGTGGACGCTGGCGGAGGTTGGCAGCGCCCCTGCCACGGTCCACGGGAACCTCGCCGCGATCGGGATCGCCCTGCACCGCGCCGCCGCGACCGCGCACCGGGCGCTGGCCGAGTGCGGCTCGTTGGGCCGCGACCGGGGTCGACACCTCGAGGCGGCCGCGCTGGCCGCCGCAGGGGAGGCGCGGTGGCGGACGGTCGCCGATCAGGTCCGGACCCTGCGCACGGCGCATCCCAGCGCGCACCCGATCCAGATCGAGCGGCTGGACATCGACCGGCTGCTGGGGCGAGCCGCACCCAGCGGGGTGCCGCTGTCGCGACCGGAGGTCGGCTGGGCCCTGAGCCGGATCGCCGACTCGTTCGCCGAGATCGCTGAGCACAACTCCCGGGCGCTACGAGCCGCCCACGAGCGCGGGGACCTGCTCCTGGTCGGGCGGGCCATCCCCGCCGAGCTCCTGCCCCGACGGCCCGACCTCCTGGCAGCCCGGCTCGCGGATCAGGTCATTCCCGCCCCGACCGCCACGATCATCAGGCTCGAGTCCAGCTATCTCGCCCTCACTCGCGCCCCCCACGCCCGGCTGGCCGCCGACGGATCGACCCCGACCACCTGATGGGCGACCACCGCGGCCAGCGGGCTGATGGGCGGCCACCGGCGATCGATCCCCACGACGTGGCGGGTCAGCCGCACGGCTGGCCGCGCAGCGGGACCCCTCCGCCGGAGAGGGCCCGCATCTGGGCCGCCCTGACCGGCGTCCACCCGGTGAACGTGCCCTGCCCGGGGACCCAGGTCAGGGCCATCGGCACCCACGCACCGGACTCGACCTGCTTCGCCAGCTGCGCACCAGCGTCCGTGAGGTGTCCGCGCACGCTGGACCACTCGCTGGAGAACTCCCCCGCCGTCCCGGCAACCTCGCCCCTGCTCAGGTGGAGCACGAGGAAGGAGCCCACTGTCGGGTCGGTGCCGCTCACCCCGGACACCAGGTACAGGCAGGTTCCCGACGCCGAACTCAGGCATGCCGGCAACGAGTCCCGGTGACCACCCGGATGCCCTGTCCGCCCTGCCGGGGAGTAGACCGTGATCCAGTCCACGGTCCGCAGCCGCCGTAGCGTGGGCAGGATCGAATCGGCGATGGTGAAGCTGCTCGAGCGTGCTGCGCACCCACCGGTGAGGCGCACGCGGGCGCGGCCGCGGGCGACGCTCACGGCGGTGAAGCCGGTGGCCCCCGAGGTGACCAGGCGCAGCCCGGCCCCCTGCTCGGTCAGTGTGGGACCGGCGAAGATCCGGTCGAGCAGGCCAGTGGCCGGGTAGGCGTCCGGAACCGACCTGCGCACGGTGACCCGCGCCGAGGTCCCGGCCGGCGCGTCCTTGTCCATGAACGTCACCTGCCTGGTCGTGCGGGCGAACGCCGTCGACACGTCGATCGCGATCCGTCCGGGGTCCGTCAGGCGGTGCACGTGGAAGGGCATCCGCGCGGCCAGCCCGATCCCCATCGTGACGACCCCCTCGAAGTCCCCGGCGCCCCGCAGCGCCATCACGTTGGGCAGGGCGAAGGCCTGGTCGAGCGCGACCGTCGGCTCGCCGGGGTCGCTGTGCGCCCAGGCGCCCTGGAGCTGCACCCGGATCACCGCCCGCCCCGGCACGGGAACGGGCTCACCGGAGAAGTCGCCGATCAAGGTGGGCACGAGGGCCACGGTGGCGCGGGGCGCACGGCGGGTGTCGAACTCGAGGACGAACCGGTCATGACCGGGGTGGTGCGCCGCGCGGATCGCGACGACGGTCGCAACGTCAGCGGCTGTCCCCCGCAGCTGCGCAGCGGGACCCGCACCCGCCGCGGCCGCAGGCAGCATGCACAGCATCGCGACCGACACGACAGCCGCAACGACTCGCCGGACCAGCGACTCCCGGGACCGCATGACAGCCCCCTGAACCCGGGCGCCGAGCCCGCCGCCGGACTCGTTGAGGACTCCCGGACGGTTCCATCATCGTCTGCCCTCGTGGGTGTCGGAAGTCCCTTTGGTCCCTCGGCCGAGGCCTGCCCATGCCCTGCCCGCCGACTTGTCGAAGCCCCGCCAGGCGCGATGGTACGGCCCCCGGGCGACCTTCGTCGGCGCCGCGTCAGCAACGATGTCGAGCCAGCGACGGTAGGCGTCGGCGGCGTCGGCGAACGCGGACCGGGTGCACTGGACCCGGTCCTCGACGCCGCCGGCCACCGCCGCACCGGCCAACCCATCGATTCGCCCCTGGACCGCCCGACGGTCAGCCTCGATCAGGCCACGCAGGCGCGGGTAGTCGGCCAGCACGGTGCGGTGCAGGTCCTCGTGATCCCACCAGAGCGACCCGCTGGCGTAGGTGCCACCCGGTGACGGACCCCGATCGGGCAGGCCCGCGACCTCGACGGCGTCGAACCACACCGGCACCCGGACCGACAGGCAGGGTGCCGCCGTCCCGGTCACCCAGTGGGTCGCTGGGGATCGGTCACCCGGCAGCTCCGAGATCCACGACCCGGTGGTCTGCGAGCCGCGCACCGGACCGAACCCGGCGTGCATGCAGACCGTCGCCCCGATCAACCCGCCGACCGGATGATCGGCCGGCCCCCACTCGTCGCGCCCCTGCGCGCGCGGCCCGTGATCGGCCAGCAGCTCCCACGCCCCGGCCACGTCGACCCGACCGCGCGCAGCCGCCAGCGCGTCGGTCGTGCGGCACTGCCGGGAGCGCGCGTCGCTGAACCGGGTGTAGAGGCGGTCGCTGTAGTCGGCGGCGAAGTCGAAGTCCTCCGGCCCCGCGCACCACTTCTGCGCCACAGCGCGGTCGACGAGACCGGGCGAGCAGCGGTCGAACTGACCACCGATGGTGATCGCGTTCGAGATCGACCCGACCCCGTCGACCCGGCGCGCCGCCCAGTCACGTCCCGCCGTCTCGAGGATCCACGCCTCAACCGGGTCGGCCACCAGGAAGCTGTTGTGGTAACGGAAGTCGTGGGTGTGCCCGTAGTTGCCCCCCTGCCCGTGCTCCACCAGGAGGGCGGTCATGACGCTGACCGCCGCCTCCGCGGTGTCGGCCCGCTCGAGCCCCAGGCGCAGCAGGTCCATGCCGATGAGGCCCGGCCGCTTCTCGTGGGGGAGCTTGGTGAAGACCGCCTCGTTGCCGATCACGACCCCGTGGGCGTTGGCCCCCATCTCCGCGCCCCAGATCCAGTACGGCTTGCCCAGCAGCACGGCGTTCGTGTGCCGCACCTGCGGGATCGTGATGTAGGTGCAGGTGACCCCGGCACCCGCGGGGTGCTCGGCTGCCCGAACGTGCACCACCTCGTGGGCCTCGTTGGGCTCCCGGTCGCTGTTCTTGGCCAGGATCACCGATCCGTTGACGGTGGCCCCCGCGAGGGCCACGAGGGTGTCGCACATGGCCCCATGATGCGCGCACCCACCCCGCGGAGTCACCGCAGGAATGCGAGGACCAAAGCCTCTACCCGTGAGCCGGGGGGCCTCGTAAGGCTGGTTCCGGGACGAGAGTCCTGCACGTGGAGATGGGGATGATCCGCCGTGCACGGGATGCGTGAGTCTGACGTCACGGGAGAAGTTCAGCTCCCGCGGCCACACCCGGTCGACCCGGGTCCGCGCGCCTCCGCCCGCACCCTTACCGGTCCCATCGCCCCACCGGGCAGGCACAACGGTGTCGCGCCCGCCTCCGCCGAGACGAGAGGTGCACCATGAAACGACTCATCGCCCTGGTGACCGGGGCACTCGTGGCAGCGGGATTGACCGTGGCCCCGGCACAACCCGCGGCTGCAGGTAGCGCGACCATGACGGGCTTCCCCTTTGGGACCGAGATCACGCTCAGCTTCCCCGACCTGCGGTGGAACGGTCCGAGTCAATGCCTGACGGCACAGGTGACTGGAAGCGTCAACGGGTACATATCTGATGACTGGTGGTTCGAGGCGGACATCCGACTGAAGGCAGATCCCACCCGGGCCACCAACGTGTCCCACTGGAGCAGCGACTCCGGCCCCTTCACCACGAGTTTCGAGTTGTGCGCGAAGGATCATCCAAGCGGCCTCTACGAGGTGGTTGGCTACGCTGAGGTCTGGACTGGCATGTCCGACACCTGGGCGGTCGTTCGCCGTGACTTCCGGACCGAGTTCACGCTCTCCCAGGTGGAAACCACGACCACGCTCTCAGACCCAACCGTCGTCGGCACCCTCACCACATTCTCCGGAAGGGTGATCGCCAAGTCGGGCGCTATCGACCCTGCGGGACAGTTGGCGATCGAGACCCTCACCGGGACGACATGGACACGCATCGGGCTCGGTACCCCTGATGCATCTGGGTACTTCGCCATCCCGGTGGGCACGGTGCTGCCCCCGGGCAGCCAGTATCGAGCCACCTACCTGGGCACCCTGACATGCGCCGCGTCCAACAGCGACCCTCGCGTCGTACCCACACCACCGGTGGTGCAACCGATGCCAACGGTGAAGGTGAAGGCAGTCAGCGGTCGCTCGAAGCTGAAGGTCGATGTGAACCCGAACATGGGCCGCAAGTACTGGACGTTCCAGGTCCAGCGCAAGAAGGCTGATGGCACCTGGAAGGCGCTTAAGACCTATCGGACCGTGGGCAGCAGCGAGAAGCGGACGGTCAACCTGCCGAAGGGCACCTACAAGGTGTTCGTCAACCCCAAGTTCGGATACCAGGGTGCGACGTCCGCCGAGGTCGTGCTGAAGAGGTAGGTGTCCGGTGCGGTGACTGGCGCACCGTCTGACGAGGAGGGCCTCCGGTCAGGAGTCCGACCGGAGGCCCTCCCCTTTCCACGCACATCATCGGTCTCCCTGGCGGACCCGGGACCAACGGCCCTAGCGGAGCGCGCGCGCCCGTGGGGACGCTGGTCGTGGGACGGGAGTCCTGCACGTGGAGATGGGGATGATCCGCCGTGCTCGGGAAGCGTGACCCTGACGTCGAGGGAGCAGATCTGCTCCTGCGTCCACACCCGGCTGACCCGGCTTCTCACGGCTGCCTGCGCACGTCCATCAGCCCATCACCTCACCGGGCAGGCACACCCGGCGACCTGCCTTTGGCCCGTGGGAGGAGAGGGACACCGTGAAACGTATCGTCACCGCGCTGCTGGCTTGCGCCGCGCTCGTCACCGCAGGCGTGGGAGCACAGCCTCCGACCGCGCACGCCGACGTGGTTGCGGACTGGAACATGCAACTCATCGTCAACACCTCGTCGTGGAGTGACCTCATCACGACCAACTTCCTCGGCTGCGCCGACCTCCCGATCCAGCTCGTGGTGAACGTGGCTCCAGGTGTCGGATGGAGTGCGACCGGCCAGATCACGGGCGCGGGCTCAACCACCGTTCTGGAGACCTTCGCAGCTTCGGGCTCGGGACCAGCCGGAGCGCCCTACCTGTCGATCTCCGGAGTTGCGATGTGCGAGCACTTCAACGGGCCCGTTGCGCCGCCTGACCAGGGCTACGTGGCCACGGTGACCGTCAGCGTCCCGACGAGCCCGGTCCCGGAGCAGTCCGCCACGACACCGTTCACCATCAGACGCCTGGACAGTTTCGTCGTGGTGGGCGCCTACCCCCATGAATTGCGGGGGGGCGTCAGCGCGCTGCTGGGCCGCGTCCAGGTGCAGACGCACGACGGATTCATCAGGCCGGCCCCTGTCGCCCTGGTGACCGCGGAGCGGCTGGAAGGAGCCACGTGGGTCACGGTGGGACAGGCGACGTCGGCGAACGACGGCAGTGTCGTCATCACGGCGGACAGGCTCCTGGCGATCGGGACCTACGTGCGGTTCCTCTACCCCGGCGACCTGTGGGTGTCTCCCTATGTGGGGTTCCCCTGGCCCCTGCGTGATGCGTGGAGTCCCCCCACACCCGCACCTCAGCCGGTCCTCACCCAGCCCACCGCACGGGTGAAGCTCACGGAAGTCAGCGCCCGGTCCAAGCTGAAGGTCGACGTGAATCCCAACAAGGGCAGCAAGTACTGGACCTTCCAGGTGCAGCGCAGGAACACCGACGGGACCTGGAGGGCCCTGAAGACGTACCGGACCTGGGGCAGCAGCGAGAGGCGCACGATCAACCTGCGCAAGGGCACCTACCGTGTGTGGGTCAACCCCAAGTTCGGATACCAGGGGGCCATGTCGGCCAACGAGGTCACGCTGAAGCGGTGACCTCGCCCTCGCCGCGGCCCTGGCGCAGAACGGACAGGGCCAGGCGGATTCCGGACATGGGTGTCCGGAATCCGCCACACGAGATGGCGTGCCGGGACGACGCCTCGGCGCGCGCGCCGCGGAGGTCTGGCCCGCTCGGGCGCCTGCTGGGCTTCGCCCGCGTCGGTGGGTCGATACTGCGCCCATGAGCGGTCCGCACACCACCGACGCACCCGGCACCAGCGGCCACAGCCGCGACGAGGTCCTCACCCTCGCCGAGCGGCTGGTCTGCCCCGATCGCGTGCGCACGTTCGCGGCGCTCGGCGCCGGCATCGTGATGGGCACCCGCGAGGGGTACCGGATCCACGACCTCGACGGCCGCAGCTGGCTGGACCTGCACCTCAACGGCGGCGTCTTCAACCTCGGCCACCGCAATCCCGAGCTCATCGCCGTCCTGGTCGAGGCGCTGGACACGCTGGACATCGGCAACCACCACTTCCCCAGCGTCGAGCGCGCCCTGCTGGCAGAACAGCTCGTCGCGCTCACGCCGGGCATGACCTACGCGGTCTTCGCCAGCGGCGGCGGCGAGGCGATCGACCTCGCGATCAGGTCCGCCCGCCGGGCCACCGGACGCCGGCGGGTCGTGTCGGTGGCGGGGGCGTACCACGGGCACACCGGGCTGGCCCTTGCCGCCGGGGATCGCGGGACCGCCGAGGCGTTCCTGTCCCAGGGCGCCGACGACGAGTTCGCCCAGGTCCCGTTCGACGACCTGCCCGCTCTCGAGGCCGCGCTGGCCACCGGTGCGACGGCCGCGGTCATCCTTGAGACCATCCCGGCCACGATCGGGTTCCCGGTGCCCGACGCCGGCTACCTGCCGGGGGTCCGCGAGCTCTGCGACCGGTTCGGCGCCCTGTACATCGCCGACGAGGTGCAGACGGGGCTCGGCCGGACCGGCCAGGTGTGGGGGGTGCAGCGCGCCGGCATCACCCCGGACATCCTGGTGACCGGCAAGGGCCTGTCCGGTGGCCTCTACCCGATCGCCGCGACGCTGCTCTCGGACCGCGCCGGGGCCTGGCTCGAGGACGACGGCTGGGCGAACATCTCCACGTTCGGCGGCTCGGAGCTCGGATGCCGGGTCGCCCGCGCCGTCCTGGACGTCACGACCCGGCCCGGTACCGTCGGGCGCGTCGACACCCTGACCGGGACCTTCACCAGCGGCCTGGCCGACATCGCCGCCCGCCACCCCGCATGGCTCGTGGAGGTGCGCCAGTCCGGGCTCGTGATCGGCCTGCGCTTCGCCCATCCCCTGGGCGGCATGCTGATGACGCGTGCCTGCTACGACGCCGGCCTCTGGGCGATGTTCGCCGGGTTCGACCGCTCGGTCCTGCAGTTCAAGCCCGGCCTGCTGATGTCCGACGGCGAGGCGGGTGAGGCCCTGGCCCGACTGGAGGCCGCGACCGCCGGCCTGATCGCGACCGGCATCCTCGACGACCCCGGCCTCGTCACCAGGATGTTCAGCCACGTCGCCCCGCCAGCCGGCAGCGGGGCGCCACCGACTGTGGAGCCCCGGGGATGAATCCCGCAACCACACCGGAGCCCGGGGCGATCCCCGGAGGGCGAACGACCCCCCCGACGGCCCTCGACCGCGACCACGTGCTAGCGGTCCTCGACGAGACCGAGCGCCGCCTCGACCCGGCGAGGCCGGAGTCCGGGGCGCACGTCACGGTCCTGGCATACGGGGAGATCTCCGCGGCACTGACGACCGACGACCTGCCCGGCATGGTGTGCAAGCGGATGGCCGGCTACCCCGATGCGGCGTCGGTCAGCGCCTACCTCGACCTCGTGGACGAGTACCTCACCGAGCTCGCCGGGGCCGGGATCAGCGTCGTGCCGACCGAGGCGCTCGCGGTCCAGCGCCCCGGACGGCCACCTGTGGTGTACCTCGTCCAGCCACGCATGGATCCCGACACCCTCGGCCACAACCAGCTGCACGCGACCGACGACGCCGGCCTGGCCGCCGTGCTGCGCCAGGTGCTCGATTCGGTCGCCCTGCTCTCCCGGCGCAGCGCCGGGCGCACGGACGGGGTCGAGGTGGCCCTCGACGGCCAGCTGTCCAACTGGTCGTTCCCCGCCGCCGGACCCTCGCCCGAGGCGAGCCCCGCCGCCGGACCGGGCCCCGGGGCGAGCCCCGCCTCAGGCGCCCGAGCGGCGGCCTCCCCGCAGCCGGTCCTCCTCGACGTCGGGACGCCGTTCGTGCGCCGCCACGGCAGGCACAGCCTCGATGCGCGGGTCGTCGTCGCCGCCGCCCCGCCGGGCATCCGGGCCCTGCTGCTGCGCCTCGTCGCCGACTCCTACCAGGACGACTACTTCGTCCCCCGGACCGTCGCCGTGGACCTGCTGGGCAACTTCCACAAGGAGGGGGCCCCGCAGCGGATCACCACCGGCCTGGACGTGGTCAACCAGTGGCTCGAGACCGCCGACATCCCCGGACCGGGCGACCCGATCACCGCCGCCGAGGTGGCCGACTACTACCGCAGGGACGCGCGCCTGCTCGGGGTCTTCCTGCAGGCACGACGCGCCGACCGGGCCATCCGCACCAGGGTCCTGCGCCAGCAGTACGACTTCCTCCTGCCCGGGCGGGTCGCCCGCTGAGCGGAGCCGGAACCCGCGCAGCCCGACCCCGCGCAGCCCCTGCCTCCGGCCACCGGGAATGCCAAACTAGGGGATCCGGTGCAGGGCGAACGGAGTCCCTCCGGGCAGGGAACCCGGGATCCCGAAGGTCACCCCGATGAGGGCTGCGTCGCCGAACGGGCGCAGCTCGTCACGGACGCGCGCCCACGGGAACGGCGCGTCGGCCGGGTAGCTGATGATCAGCGCCTGGCGACCGTCCAGCCGCGAGGACCCGACCGCGGCGGTCATCGGGATCGAGTCGATGATCCGACCGCCGGACCGCAGCAGGTTGACCCCCACGAGCCGCTGCGACCCGTCGTCGGCGAGGGCGAAGCGCTTGCCGTACCAGCCGGGCATCCGCCCCAGGCGCATCATCACCGGCCCAGCCGTGCGCAGCCACAGCGGGCCGACGTACTCCCCCCGATGCTCGCCCACCAGGTGGTCAGGGGTCGGTTCCGGTGCGGACCGGAACGCCCCGCGCAGCGCGCTCAGCGATCCCATGTCGACCGTGCCCGGATCGATGCTCACCCGACTCCTCCTCCGCTGGCCACGAGCCTCACTGCGCCGACGGGCGCAGCACGTTGCCCAGGACCTCGATCAGCAGCCACTCGACGAGCGGCTCCGGCGCCAGGTCCATGATCGCGTTGAGGGTGGCCCGCCGCTCGGGCAGGCCCTCTCCCCCACCCTCGCCCCCGAGGGAGATCCCGGCGGCGGCGAGCACCATGTCGACCGCGCCCGGGGGCAGGCTGCTCGGGTCCAGCGAGGCCGCCATGGCCAGCAGCCCCGGATCCACCTCGACCCGTCCGAGCGCACGCGCAGCCGCCACCGAGGCCGCGAGGTCGGCCAGGAACACGTCGGTCTGGGGCTCGTGGACCGGCATCAGGCAGATGTGCGCCGTCGGCGGCCCACCGTGCCCCGGCTGGACGCCGAGCAGCCAGCCGCGCACGACCATCTCGTCGGCGACGACCCGGATGTCCGGGTCGTCCGCGCCACCGTCGTCGGTGAACGCCAGCAGCGTGGAGCCGGTCTCGCCGACGACGTGGATCCCGGGGATCGCTGCGATCCCGTCGATCAGCGCCCTGGTCGCCCGCCACGCGGACAGGGCGAGCTCGCGGTAGCCCTCGCGGCCGATCTTGTGCAGGTACGCCCAGGCGATCGCCGGCGCGCCACCGCCGCGGGAGCTCAGCAGGGTGGGGTTGACCACCGGGTAGCCGTTCCACGCCGCCGTCGCGAACCAGTGGAAGCGACGCAGGCCGAAGTCGCGGTGCAGCAGGATCGACACGCCCTTCGGGGTGTAGGCGTACTTGTGCAGGTCGACCGACACCGAGGTGACCCCGGGGATCATCAGCCCGATCGGGGGCAGCCCCTCGGCCTCCCGGATGAACGGGACGGTCCAGCCACCGATGCAGGCATCCACGTGGCAGAGGACGTCGCGCTCGGCCGCGGCCGCGGCGATCGGCTCGATGGGATCGACGATCCCGTGGGCGTACGAGGGCGCCGAGACGACGACCAGCGCTGTCCGCTCGTCGATCGCCGCGATCATCGCCCCGACGTCGGCTGCGAACGTGACGGGGTCGATCGGCACCGACACCAGCTCCACGTCGAACAGGTGGCAGGCCTTCACGAACGCCGGGTGCACCGAGGACGGGGCGACCAGGGTGGGGTGCCCATGTGGCTGGCCGGTCGACGCGCGCCACCGCTCGCGCGCGCCGAGGACGGCCAGGGCGCACGACTCGGTGCCGCCGCTGGTCATGGTCCCGACCTCGCCGGGGTCACCACTGCCCAGCACGCCCAGGGCGGCGGCCACCAGGTCGTTCTCCACCGCCGCGAAGCTGGGGAACGCCGTCGGATCCAGTCCGTTGACGTGCTCGGAGAGGGCGAACGCGCGCAGTCCGAGGTCCTCGAGGTCGTCGCGGTCGGGGTCGTAGACGTAGGAGGTGGTGCGCCCGCCCTTGACCGGCACGTCGCGCTCGCGCAGGGCGGCCAGCGTCGCGAGGATCGCCTCGTCGGGCAGTCCCAGCTCGGGGAACGCCGGGGGAAGGGTCGCGGTCATGACGGATCTCCTGAGGGGGTGGGCGGGGCTGCGGGCGGGGCTGCGGGCACCGGGATCCGGGCTGCGTCGGCCGCTGCGGCCCGGGAGTACCGCAGGACGAACGGCAGGCTGATCGTGAGGAGCACCGCCGGCACGGCCGTGAAGGCCATGAGCACGCCGGTGATCGCCGAGTCCGGTTGCGTGACCAGCTCATCGGCCCTGCTGGAGACGAACCCGCTGAGCGCCAGCACGACGAGGACCAGACCAGGGCCCAGGGCGAAGCCGAGGGTCTCGCCCGCGGCCCACATCCCCGTGAACACCCCGGCCCGGGCATGGCCCGACCGTGCGGTGTCCGCGGCGATGCAGTCGGGCAGCATCGCCAGCGGGAACATCTGCAGGCCCCCGTAGGCCATTCCGCACAGGGCGATGGCGGCATAGACGAGCGGGGCGGACAGGGTCCGGCCCCCGATGAGGAGCACCAGCGTCCCCGCGATGAACATCAGCGTGGCGGCCAGGTATCCGGGCTCCTTGCCGAACCGGTGGGCGACCCAGTTCCACACCGGCATCACGACGATGGCCGGCGCGACTAGGCAGACGAACAGGATCGTCACCGCGGTGGGCCTGGCCAGGATGTAGGTCGCGTAGTACTGCGTCCCACCCAGCATCGCCGAGAGCCCGAGGGCCTGGATGACGAAGGAGGCCAGCAGCACGACGAAGGCCCGGCTGTGACGCACCTCGCGGAACTGGTCGAGGAGCCCGCCCTCGGCCGCCGGGCTGACCCGGGCCCGCGCCTTCGACAGCCCGATGATGCACAGCCAGATCCCGACGAACATGAGGCCCGCCATGGACATGCCCATGACGAAGTGGCCGAGGTAGGCACCGCCGAGGGCGTCGCGGATCACCGGCGCCAGCGCCCCGCCCATCAGGATGGCGATGGTCAGGAAGGCGACGCGCACGGCCATGAGCGTCGAGCGCTCGGCGGGCTCGTCGGTGAGCTCCGCGGCCAGGGCGATGTAGGGCACCTGGAAGAGCGCGAAGGCCGTCGAGGCCAGGATGAAGGCAACGAAGACCCACGATCCGGCCAGGGCCGGGCTGAGCGCCGGGGGGACCGCGAACATGAGCACGAACGCCAGTGGCAGCAGGACCCCGGCCAGGCGCAGGAACGGCAGCCGGCTGCGCACCCGCTCGGCGGCCCGATCGGACATGCGCCCGACCACCGGCAGCACCAGCACATCCCACGCCTTGGGGATCGCGACCACGAGGGCCGCCGCGCCAGCGGCGACGCCCAGGGTGTTGGTCAGGTAGTACGCCAGCACCAGCCCGGGAACGGCACCGAAGACGCCCGTCCCGACCGAGCCGAAGGCGTACGAGACGATCGTCCGCCGCGTGAGATGCAGCTCGTCGGCTGCGGGTGCGACGGCCCGCCCTCCCCCACGCTGCGGCTGCGACGGCGCACTCGACATGGTCCGGACGCTACAGCGGCCGGCGCCGCCGACGCGTGGTCACGGGCGTGCAGCTGGTGGGCCGACCTCGCGCCCGCTCACGTCGAAAGGGGAAGATGGGTGCGGGCTCATCGGCAACCTCGCGCCTGCTCCCGTCGAAAGGCGGCGCTCCACCTGCGCGGGAACGACATGAACACCCGCGAGGTTCGCCGCACCCGCATCAGGGTGCCCAAGGTGCTCCCGGGAACGACACGAACCCCCGCGAGGTTCAGGCGCCCAGCAGCTCGGCAGCCCGCCGGCCACTGGCCAGGGCGCCGTTGATGCTGGGGCCCTGACGGTGGTCACCGGCCAGGACGATCCCGGAGCTGACCGCCGGCGCACGCTGGGCCGTGACCACGGGCAGCGCCGAGGCGATCGGATGATGGGCGACCAGCTCGAGGTCCCCCGGTGCGATCCCGAGCATCCGCGCGGCATCCGCTCGCGCCCAGCGCTGTGCGTCCCCCGAGTCGTGGAACCCCACCGCCGACGCAGCGACCAGGTGCTGACCAGCCGGGGCGTACGACGGCGCCACGTCGCTGATCACCGCCACGTTGGCCAGCCGCGCGTCCGGTGACACGAGCAGCATCGGGAACCGCCGCGGCAGTTCCGTGGCCGCGAAGTACCAGGTGGTCAGGGCCCGCCACTGGGTCGCGGCCGCACTGGGCACCAGGGCGGACGGGTCGCCCAGCGCCACGACCACGTCATCGGCGAGCCACTCGGCGTCGGCCGTGGAGACCCGTCCACTGGTTACCCGGAGCACCGGCGTGCTCGTCAGGACCGGCACCCCCGACGCGAGTCTGCGCGGCAGCTCCTGCATCCCCTCGGCGGGGACGCCGGGGGTCCCGGCCAGGAAGGTCCGCAGGATGTCGTCGACGACCGCGCGCGGGGTCTCGAGGGCCGGGTCCGCCAGCACCCCGGAGAGGAACGGCCGGACCAGGCAGTCGAGCGCCGCCTCGTCGACCCCGGCGGTGCGCAGTGCATCGCCGATGCTGTCGCCCGCCCGGCCCGGTCGGGTGCGCCGCGGATGGGTCGGCGTGCCCAACCTGGCCATGTACGACCCGAACGCTCCCAGCCCGCGGGTGACGCCCAACGCACGCAGCGAGCGCGTCGTCGCGGGCAGGCTGCGTGGGTCGCGCCGCGGATCGGCCAGCGGGTGGGAGATGCCGTCGCGGACGACGTCGACCCCCGCAGCGAACGGGCGGATCGCCAGGTCGGGCCACGCGAGGCGGCCCTCCGGGTAGGCCGGGTTGTACAGCTGGAAGCCGCGGTCGAGGGTGAAGCCGTCGACGTGGTCGGTGCGCACCCGGCCGCCGATCCCATCGGCGGCCTCGAGGACCACCACCTCGCGCCCCGCCCCCGCCAGGAGCTGGGCAGCCCGCAGCCCCGCGAGCCCCGCCCCGACGACAACCACGTCCACCCTGTTCGCCACGTCCCGAGGGTGCCGCGGTCTGCACGCGCCTGCAACCGGACCAGCGGGAGGTCAGGTCAGGATGAGGATCGCGCCGGTGACGGCCAGCATCAGGACGCACGCCGCCGGTGAGCAGGATGAGCCGTGCCGCGGGCGCCAGCGAACCGGCCGGGATCACGCCGGGCTGGACGCGCTGCCGGCGCACGGAACCCACGAGCACGCCGAGTCCGAGCACCAGGGCGATCGCCGCCGCGCCGACAGCCAGGGCGTTGCGCCCTGCCGAGTAGGCCAGGACGGCCGAGGGGACGCCCAGCAGGGTCAGGCCCATCCGCGCCCAGGCGAGCATCGTCCGCTCCCCTGCCAGCCCCGGGTCCGAGGGCCCGGCGGGGGTCGCCACCCTCATGCGGCGATCACGACCGCGAGGCCCGTTGCCACCGACAGCACGGCGATCGCAGCCGCGACCACGGGGATGGACGTCGACAGGGGCAACCCCTGGTTCAGGCGGATCGCCCGCTCCATCCGCAGCCACCGGACCAGCGCACGCACGGACAGGACGGCGGCCATGAGGATCCACAGCAGGGCCAGCACGTTGATCGAGAGGTGCTCCCCCGGGATGATCGTGCCGACGGCCAGCCCGATGCCCAGCATGCCCAGCGACGCGGTCACCCAGGACAGGAAGGTCCGCTCGTTGGCCAGCGTGAAGCGGGGATCCGGGTCATCGCCGACGGACCGCACCCACGCGTCGAACCGGCCCACGCCACGCCTCCCTCCGGTCGGGGCCACCCTAGTGCCAGGGTCGCCGACCGTCCCGGGGATCAGGCCGCGGAGCCGGTGCCGCCCGCGGGGCGGGTGGC
Organism: uncultured Actinomycetes bacterium; assembly: GCA_963774745.1. GTDB lineage: Bacteria > Actinomycetota > Actinomycetes > S36-B12 > CAIYMF01 > Prado023. The sequence goes on from CAVZGE010000011.1 coordinate 411,514, forward strand.
CCGACGGGGCCCGCGGCGCGGTGCGGACGGGGTCGTGGACCCACCGGTGCTCGACCAGACCGTGGTCGAGCCGCCCGACGAACGCGCGGCCGACGCCGACGAGCGGGACGCCGACGAGCCGGACTGCGCGGATCGGGACTGCGCGGGCCGGGAGGAGGAGCCCCCGGAGGCCTGGCCCGGGCGCGAACCCGAGCCCGTGCGCTGCTGCCCACCCGCGGACCCACCGGAACGTGCGCCCGAGCCCGAGCCTCCCGACGGACGGCCGCGGCCGCCACCGGTTCCGCGCCCCGAGCCACGGCCCGTGCGCTCCTCCGGGATGGGCTGGGCGTTGGCCACCACGACCCGCGGGGCGCTCGGCCCCGCGATGTCGGCGATCGCCGCATCCCCGGCGCGGACCTTGTGCTGGGTGGGCGTGATCGCGGCCCGGCGCATGAGGTCTGCGACATCCCGGCGCTGCTCGTGCGTGGCGACCGTGACCACGACCCCGGCGGCACCGGCACGCGCGGTGCGCCCGGAGCGGTGCAGGTAGGCCTTGTGCTCCGCCGGCGGGTCGATGTGCACGACGAGGGTCACGTCGTCGACGTGGATGCCACGCGCGGCGATGTCGGTGGCCACGAGGACCCGGACGTCGCCGTCGGAGAATGCCGCGAGGTTGCGCTGGCGCGCGGCCTGGCTGAGGTTGCCGTGCAGGTCGACGGCGTGGATGCCCGACGCCGTCAGCGTGCGCGCCCAGCGCTTGGCCTGGTGCTTGGTGCGGGCGAAGGCGAGCGTCCGGCCCTGCCCGCCGACCAGCTGGGCGACGACCTCGCCGCGGTCGGCGGCGTCGACGTTGAAGACGTGATGATCCATCGCGGGCACCGGCGAGGCGGCCGAGTCGACCTCGTGGGTGACCGGGTTGTGCAGGTACCGGCGCGCCAGGACGTCGACACCGGAGTCCAGGGTCGCGGAGAACAGCAGTCGCTGCCCGTCGGCCGGCGTCTGGTCGAGCAGGCGCCGCACCTCGGGCAGGAAGCCGAGGTCGGCCATGTGGTCGGCCTCGTCGATCACCGTCACGACGATGTCCTCGAGGCTGCACAGCCGCTGCTTGATGAGGTCGGCCAGGCGACCGGGGGTGGCGACGATGATGTCCACGCCCTTGGCCAGGGCGGTCACCTGCGGGTTCTGGCCGACGCCGCCGAAGATCGTTCGGGTCTTGAGGCCCATCGACTCAGCCAGCGGTGCGATGGTGTTGTCCACCTGCACCGCGAGCTCACGGGTCGGGACGAGCACCAGCCCCCGGGGGCGGCGCGCCGCGGACCGGCTGCCCGCCAGCGCGGCGACGAGCGGCAGCGCGAACGCCACCGTCTTGCCACTGCCGGTGCGGCCGCGGCCGAGCACGTCGCGCCCGGCCAGGGAGTCTGGCAGGGTCGCGGACTGGATCGGGAAGGGCGCGTGGATGCCCCCGGAGGCCAGCGACGCGATCAGCGCCGGGGAGACACCGAGGCCGGCGAAGGTCTCGTCAGCAGCCGACGCGCGCGGGGCAGCGGCCGGGCCGCCGGTCGCCGCGCGGGCCGGGGTGGACGTGCGGGCGGAGGTGGACGTGCGGGCGGAGGTCGAGGTGGAGGGGCGCGCAGCAGACGCCGCGCGGGCGGGAGAGGTCACAGGGGTCCTGATCGTCGAGAGGGATGGCCGCGGGTGCTGGCCCAACTCGCGAAGGGGACGCCGGTCACGGCGTCAGAGCAGACGACCTCGCCAGCGGCAGGGCGCCACGGGCAACGCGCACCGTTGGAGTCGGTGCACCGGCAGCGTACCCCGATCCTTGACCGGGCAAACACCAGCGGTCATCCGCGTGGCACACTCCGGGCGTGCCGCCCGACCCGCCGACCGACCCGCCGTTGGACCCCGCGACCCACCCGCCGTCGGACCCCGCGACCGACCCACCGTCGGACTCAGCGTCGGCGCGTTCGGTGTTCCGCATCCCGGGCATGGACTGCCCGACGGAGGAGCAGCTGATCCGCCTGGCCCTGGCCGGGCTCGGGGAGATCCGGTCGTTGGACTTCGACCTGGCGGCGCGCGAGCTCGAGGTCGTGCACACGGGGTCGCCCGATCCCCTCCTGGCCGCATTGGAGCCCTTGGGGATGGGCGCCCGACTCACGGGCTCGGTCCCGGTGGACCGGGCCGAGGCACTGCCCGACGAGCCCGGCGGCGCGCCAGCCGGCTCCCAGCGGCGGGCGCTCTGGTGGGTCCTGGGGATCAACGCGGCGATGTTCGCCCTCGAGCTCGTGGCCGGGATCCTGGGACGGTCCACCGGCCTGGTCGCCGACTCCGTGGACATGCTGGCCGACGCGAGCATCTACGCCATCGCCCTGATGGCCGCCGGCGACCTGGCCAGCCAGCGCCGATCGGCGCGCCTGAGCGGTTGGCTGCAGCTGGCCCTCGCGGTGCTGGTGCTCGTCGAGGTGCTCCGCCGCGCCGCTGCCGGCAGTGCGCCGGTCGAGGCGCTGATGGTCGGGGTCGGGCTGCTCGCGCTGGCGGCCAACCTGGCGTGCGTCGCCATCCTCGCCCGGCACCGGCGCGGAGGCGCGCACCTGCGGGCCAGCTGGATCTTCACGACCAACGACGCCCTGGCGAACATCGGCGTGATCGTCGCCGGCGTGCTGGTCGGCGTGACCGGCTCCGCCGTCCCCGACCTGGTCATCGGCACCGCGATCGCGGTCCTCGTCGCCTCGGGCGCGTGGCGGATCCTGCGGATGCGCTGACCGAATCGCGGCCCCGCGCTCGTCGTCCCGGGGTGAGGGACCAGACGTGGCGGCCCGGCGTGTCCCGTTCGGGCGCGCACAGGGCACGGTGGTGCACCTCCGGTCGGCCACGCGATGATGTGGGTCATGGGAACCGCCATGGAACTTGTCCGCCCCCGCGCCGAGCACCTGCCCGGCTACCTCGATGCGCTGCGCCGCGGATGGTCGCCGGACACCACGCGGGTGGGCCCGGACCAACCCGCGATCGACCGGGTGACCCGAGATCCTGATCGCTTCCTCGCGCTGGCTGACGACCGCGAGGCGGCGGGGGATCCCATCGAGCTTCCCGACGGGACGATCGTCCCGCGGCTCCCGGGACTGAGCCGGTGGATGTGGGACGGGGAGTTCGCCGGCGCGATCAACCTGCGCTGGCAGCCGGGCACCACCGACCTGCCACCCACCTGCCTGGGGCACATCGGCTACTCGGTGGTCCCGTGGAAGCAACGCCGGGGTTACGCCACAGCAGCCCTGGCGGCCATGCTGCCGATCGCCGCCGCCGAGGGGCTGCCCGCGGTGGACATCACGACCGACCTCGACAACGTCGTCTCACAACGGGTCATCGAGGCCAACGGCGGCGTGCTGGTCGAGCGGTTCACCAAGCCCGCCTCGGCCGGTGGTGGGCCGGGCCTGCGCTACCGCGTGGACCTCGGAACCCTCACCGGGTGAGGTCGGGATCGTTCAGGTAGGCATCCACCAGGGCTCGGGCCAGGTGACGGGCGTCGGCGTCCTCCGGGTGGGACTCCAGCCGGATGAGCAGCCGTGCCGCCTCGGCGGACTGCGCCCGGCCCCCACGGTCGATGATCTCGCGCAACTGGGCGTCCATGGGCTCGAGCGTGCCAGCGATCGGCGGCGCACGCGACCGGGACCGGGCGGGATCGACGAATCCGCTGATCACGGGCACGCCCCGTAGAATCGTCGCCACCGCCCCAGGGAGTTGCGACCATGCCCGTCAAGATCAGGGAAGGCCTTCCGGCCGCCGACGTCCTCGCCGCCGAGAACGTCTTCGTGATGACGGATCGCCGTGCCGCCAGCCAGGACATCCGCCCGCTGAGCATCCTGGTCCTGAACCTCATGCCGGCCAAGCAGACCACCGAGGCCCAGATCCTGCGGCTGCTGGGCAACTCGCCGCTGCAGGTGGAGGTCACGTTCCTGCACACGGCGTCCTACTCGCCCAAGCACACCGACCACACCCACCTCGAGGTCTTCTACGAGACGTTCGAGCATGTGCGCGACCGGCGCTACGACGGCCTGATCATCACCGGCGCCCCGGTCGAGCTGATGGAGTTCGAGGACGTGGACTACTGGGACGAGCTCGTCGGGATCATGCAGTGGGCCGACGAGCACGTGTACTCGACCCTGGCGATCTGCTGGGGCGCGCAGGCCGAGCTCTACCACCACTACGGGATCGGCAAGCACACCGTCGACCAGAAGGTCTTCGGCGTGTTCTCCCACGAGGTGACCGACCCGAAGAACAAGATCACCCGCGGGTTCGATGACGTGTTCCTCGCCCCGCACTCCCGGCACACGACGGTCAGCGTGCAGGACATCGAGGCCGAGCCCGACCTCGAGCTGCTGGCCGTCTCCCCGGAGGCCGGCGTCTACCTGGCCGCCTCACGCGACGGCCGGCGCGTGTTCGTCACCGGGCACGCCGAGTACGACGCCGAGACCCTCGACATCGAGTACCGCCGCGACCTGGCCGCCGGGATGCCCATCGAGATGCCGCGCAACTACTACCGCGACGACGACCCCGAGCAGGTGCCGATCGTGGGCTGGCGGGCGCACGGCGACCTGCTGTTCACCAACTGGCTGAACTACTGCGTCTACCAGGAGACGCCCTACGACCTCCACGAGCTGGGGGCCCGCACGCCCTGAGGCCTCATCACGGGATCCCGAGCGTCGGCCCCAGCATCCGTCGCGGGTCGACGAGCCGGTCGAAGTCCGCCCCGCTGACGACCCCGAGCTCCAGTGCCGCCGCCCGCAGCGTGAGGTCGTTGTCCATCGCATGATGGGCGACCTGGGCCGCGTCGTCGTAGCCGATCTCCGACACGAGCGCCGTCACCAGCATGAGCGAGCGCTCCACATGCTCGGCGATCCTGCGCCGATCCGGGCGCACCCCCTCGACGAGGTGCACCCGGAAGCTCACGGCGCCATCGGCGAGCAGCGTGATCGACTGCAGGAGGTTGCGGATGATCAGCGGCTTGTAGGCGTTCATCTCCAGGTGCCCTCCCGCACCGCCGAGGCCCACAGCCACGTCGTTGGCCATCACCTGCAGCCCGACCATGGTCAGGGCCTCGACCTGGGTGGGGTTGACCTTGCCGGGCATGATCGAGGAGCCCGGCTCGTTGGCCGGGAGCACCAGCTCACCCAGGCCCGCGCGCGGGCCGGACCCGAGCAGCCGGAGGTCGTCGGCGATCTTGACCAGGGACGCGGCCAGCGTCCGCAGCGTCCCGGACAGGTGCACCAGCGCGTCGTGGGCGCCCTGGACGGCGAACCGGTTCGGGGCCGGGACGAACGGCTGGCCGGTCAGGCGGGCGACCTCGGCCACGACCGCTTCGGCGAATCCCGGCGACGCGTTCACGCCGGTGCCGACCGCTGTGCCGCCCAGGGCGAGCCGACGCAGCCCGACGAGCGCCCCCTCCACGCGGACCACGCCGTCGTCGAGCATGGCGGCATAGCCGGACCACTCCTGCCCGAGGGTCAGCGGGGTGGCGTCCTGCAGGTGCGTGCGCCCGATCTTCACCACGTCCGCCCACCGCCCCGCTCCGGCCTCGAACGCATCGCGCAGCTCCCGCACCGCCGGCACGAGCCGGTCGGCGACGGCCGTGGTGGCGCTGATGCACATCGCCGAGGGGAACGTGTCGTTGGAGGACTGGCACAGGTTGACGTGGTCGTTGGGATGGACGGGCGACTTGCTGCCCAGGGGGGTGCCGGCCAGCTGGCAGATGCGGTTGGCGATCACCTCGTTGATGTTCATGTTGAGCTGGGTCCCACTGCCCGAGACCCACACCGGCAGCGGGAACATGTCCAGGTGCTGCCCGGCCAGGATCTCGTCGCACACGGCGACGATGAGCCCCGCCTGCCCACCGGACAGGCTCCCCGCGGCGTGGTTCGTGCTGGCAGCAGCCCGCTTCACGATGGCGTAGGCGAGCACCATCTCGTCGGGCATCCGTTCCTGGCCGATGCGGAAGTGCTGAAGGGCGCGCTGGGTCTGCGCCCCCCACAGGCGGTCCACCGGCACCATCACCTCGCCGAGACTGTCGGTCTCGAGGCGAACCGCGGTCATGGGATCCCTCCTCACTCGTCGGCCGTGGTGGTCAGCTGGCGCGCGCGGTGTGTGCGGCGAGTCCGTCATGCCGGGGTGTACCCCACCCATGCCATCCCATCCTCGACGAACCCGCGGCGACCGCCCCACCTGCAACGCGGGGTCGTCGACGACTACCGTCGAGGCGCGGGTGACACGGGTCGAGGACGGGAGCGGACATGAAGCTGGTCGTGGTCGGGGGCGTGGCGGCGGGCGCATCGGTGGCGGCACGGGCCCGGCGCCTGGACGAGTTCGCCGAGATCATCGTCTTCGAGAAGTCCGGCAACGTCTCGTTCGCCAACTGCGGGCTGCCGTACCACATCGGCGAGACGATCAAGGATCGTTCCCGGCTGCTGCTGCAGACCCCGCAGAGCCTGCGCGAGACCCTCGACATCGACGTGCGGGTCACGACCGAGGTCACTGCGATCGACCCCGTCGCCCACACGGTCACCGCGCGCGACCTGGTCACCGGCGAGGAGTACACCGAGACGTAGGACAGCCTCGCACTGTGCCCCGGGTCCTCGCCGTTCCGCCCGCCGCTGCCCGGCCTGGACCACCCGGACATCCACGTCCTGCGCAACATCGAGGACATGGACGACATCAAGGCCAAGGTCGACGCGATCGCCTCGAGCCCCGACAGCCTCAAGCACGTGGTGGTCATCGGCGCCGGCTACATCGGCCTGGAGATGGCCGAGAACCTGCACGAGCGCGGCTTGGCCGTCGAGATCGTGGAGATGGCCGACCAGATCATGCCGCCGCTGGACAAGGAGCTCTCCACCCCCATGGAGAACTACCTGCGGGCCCATGGGATCGCGCTGCACCTGAGCACCGCGGCGGCGGCGTTCACGACCGACAGGGCGGGCCAGCTCACCGTCGAGCTGACCAGCGGCCGGTTCCTCAAGACCTCGCTGGTGATCATGTCCGCGGGCGTCCGCCCGAACACGCAGCTGGCCGTCGCTGCCGGCATCGAGCTCGGACCGCGCGGCGGCATCAAGGTCGACCGGCACATGCGGACCTCGCACCCGGACATCTGGGCCGCCGGGGACGCCGTGGAGGTCGAGCACACCGTCCTGCCCGGCTCGTGGATCATCCCGCTGGCCGGCCCCGCCAACCGGCAGGCCCGGGTCGCCGCGGAGAGCATCTGCGGCCGGGACACCGAGTACGAGTCCACCCAGGGCACCTCGATCGTCAAGGTGTTCGACATGGTCGCCGGCGGCACCGGCGCGACGGAGAAGCAGCTCAAGGCGGCGGGCATCCCCTTCCTGCGGGCGCACGCGCATCCCTCCGGCCACGCCGGGTACTACCCGGGCACCGCGCAGATGGACATCAAGTGCCTGTTCTCGCCTGACGACGGTCGGGTCCTCGGCGCCCAGATCACCGGCTTCGACGGTGTCGACAAGCGCCTGGACGTGTTCGCCACGGCCATCCGCCTGGGTGCCACCGTGTACGACCTGGAGAAGCTCGAGCTGGCCTACGCCCCGCCGTTCGGCTCGGCCAAGGACCCGGTCAACATGATCGGCTTCGTCGCCTCGAACATCCTGCGCGGCGACCTCGTGCCGTGGTACTCCACGGACTTCCCGGAGAACTGCCAGGGCGCGCGGATCATCGACGTGCGCGGGCCCAGCGAGTTCGACATCTGGCACGTGCCCGGGGCGGAGAACGTGCCGCTGAACACCCTGCGCGAGGCCCACGCCGACTGGGACCGCGAGACCCCCATCCGGCTGTACTGCGCCGTCGGGTTCCGCAGCTACCTGGCCTACCGGATCCTGGCCCAGCGCGGCTTCACCGACGTGAAGATGCTCGTCGGTGGGATCCAGACCTTCCGCGCGTGGCACACCGTCGCGCCCGAGGACGTCCCGGACCCCGTGGTCCCGGTCACCTCGTACGCCGAGGAGGAGTCGCTGCGCGCCGGTGGCGTCCTGCCGGCAGCACCACTCGTCGGCACGGGCGTCGAGGTCGACCTGGACTGCACCGGCCTGGCCTGCCCGGGGCCGATCATGGCCCTGCAGAAGAAGATGGGCGAGCTGAACCCCGGCGACGAGGTCGTCGCCCACGTCTCGGACATCGGGTTCCGCCTGGACGCCCCGGCGTGGGCGGCCAAGAACGGCCACGAGGTCCTCGACATCAAGCCGGAGGGCCCGGGGGTCGTGGCCCGGATCCGCAAGGGCGGTGCGGCGGTCGGGGCCGGCGGCGCGACCATGAACCCGGTCGCGGCCAGGCTCAAGGACAAGAAGTCCTTCGTGGTCTTCTCCGGGGACTTCGACAAGGTCCTGGCCGCGTTCATCATCGCCAACGGCGCGGTGGCCATGGGCGACGAGGTCTCGATGTTCTTCACGTTCTGGGGGCTGAACGCGCTGCGCCGCCCGGACGCGCCCGAGGTGGACAAGTCGCTGATGGACAAGGCCTTCGCCACGATGATGCCGGCGGGGCCGGACAAGATGAAGCTCTCGCAGATGCACATGCTCGGCGGCGGCACGGCCATGATCAAGAAGATCATGAAGGACAACAAGGTGCCCAGCCTGCCCGAGCTGATCGCCTCGGCTCAGGACGCCGGCGTCCGGCTGATCGCGTGCACCATGACGATGGACCTGCTCGGCCTGCACGAGGACGAGCTGATCGACGGCGTCGAGTTCGGTGGCGTGGCCATGTTCCTCGGGGAGGCCAACGAGTCCAACGGCCGGTTCTTCATCTGATCGGCGCGGGCCCGTCGGGGCCGGCGAACCCTCGGGGCGGCGTCAGTGCGCCCAGATCGAGCCCGAGCGGATGCCGAGCACGGTGCGGGTCGCGACGTAGCCCCAGAGCCCCAGCAGGGCTGCGGTGGCGATCCAGCCCACGGCGGTCACCAGGCCCGAGCCCCAGGCGTTGCCGAGCACGATGGTCGCGATCGTCCATGCGGCCAGCGGGAACGTGAAGCCCCACCACGACAGCGAGAACGGCAGGGTGGCGTAGCCGCGGCGCAGCACCACCAGGGCGGCGACCATCCACCACAGCCCGAACCCCCACATCATCGTGGCGGCGGGCAGGATGCTGGTGACCAGGCTTGGATCAGCGACCCCGGCCTGGACCGACGCCTGGGAGAGCCGCACCATGTCCAGGCCCATCAGGCCCGCTGGGCCCATGCCGATGAACAGCGTCGGGGCCAGCCCTGCCGGCGGCAGCGGGTGGCTGATGCTGCGCATGAAGAGCACGGCGGTCACGACCAGGTAGAGAACCGCGCCCATGCCCAGGAAGGCCCACGACAGTGCCACCAGGTCGGCCGCGATTCCGGGGTTCCCGGCGATCACCGGGAGCAGGGCGAGCGGGACGATGATCGTGACCACGGGCGGCACGAACCACGCCCCGGACATCTGGGCCAGCGCCGCGTCCTGGGACGTGAACACCTCGGCGAGGAACTCCCACCCGATGAGCAGGGCCAACAGGGCACCCACGACGGCGAGCACGGTCACCGTCGGCAGGATGACCGGGTCCGGCAGGAACCCCGGGCCCACCTTCCCGATCGCCACTGCGAGGGTGAGCAGGCCACCGGCGGCGGTGGCGGTCATCCCACCCTTGACCGGGTGCCGCAGGTCCGCCCGCGCCTCAGCCGTGAACCGCACCCAGCGGGTGGCCGTCGCACCGAGGACGAGCACGCCCAGGACCAGGGCGAGGACCAGGATCGCGCGGGCCGCCGCCTGCGTCGGTCCCGCCAGCGAGGAGCCCTCCCCGACGGCGAGCAGGGCGACGGACAGCGCGGAGGTCCCCATCACCGACGCGCCCCAGCTGGGGGCGAAGGTCTTCAGGTCGAACGAGCCCGAACCGCTGGTGTGCGCGGGGGCGGCCGGTTGGCTGGCAGGCATGGGACTCCTCAGGTTCTGGCTCATGCACAGGGAAACCAGTATACCCCCCAGGGTATTCCGGGGGGTTCGCTCCCAGCGGCCGGGTTGGGTCTGAGCGGTGGGTTCAGCCGACGGGGTCGCACCCCGCACGGAAACCCCCTGGGGCATCGGGCTAGGCTCATGACCAGCAGCAGCGAAGGAGTCCGTCATGGCACGCGTCGTCATCCTCGGGGCCGGGATCTCCGGTCACACCGCCGCCCTGCACCTGCGCCGCAAGCTGGGCACCCAGCATGAGGTGGTGGTCGTCGCCCCCAACGCGAAGTGGAACTGGATCCCGTCGAACATCTGGGTCGGCGTGGGCCGCATGACTGCCGAGCAGGTCACCTTCCCGCTGGCGCCGATCTACCAGCGCAAGGGCATCGAGTTCCACCAGGCCCTGGGCGTCGCGCTGCATCCCGAGGGTGACGCGGAGCATGCCAGGCCGTTCGTGGACATCACGTACACCGACCCCGCACGGGCGGGCCAGACCGCGACCCTGGAGTACGACTACCTGGTCAACGCCACCGGGCCGAAGCTCAACTTCGCCGCCACGCCCGGGCTGGGCCCCGAGGGCAACAGCCTCTCGGTGTGCACGGCGGGCCACGCGATCGAGGCTGCCGACCGACTCGCCCAGGCCATCGAGAGGATGCGCGCGGGAACCCGACAGACGATCGTCGTGGGCACCGGCCACGGCACCTGCACGTGCGAGGGCGCGGCCTTCGAGTACGCGTTCAACGTGGAGCACGAGCTGCGCCAGGCCGGCGTGCGCGACATGGCCGACCTCGTGTACCTGACCAACGAGTACGAGCTCGGGCGACTTCGGCGTCGGGGGCATGGTCTTCACCCAGAAGGGGTTCCAGACCTCGAGCAAGACCTGGACCGAGTCGCTGTTCCGCGAGCGCGGCATGCGCGCGATCCTCGGTGCCCACGTCGAGAAGGTGGAGCCGGGCGTCATCTCCTACGAGCAGCTCGACGGCAGCAGGCACACGCTGGACTTCGACTTCGCCATGCTGCTCCCACCCTTCCGCGGCGCGGACCTGAAGGCGTACGACGCGCAGGGTGCGGAGATCACCGCGGAGCTGTTCGCACCCAGCGGCCTGATGAAGGTCGACGCCGACTACACCGCCAAGCCCTTCGAGGACTGGCGCGCCGGGGACTGGCCGAAGACCTACCAGACACCGGCGTACGCCAACGTGTTCGCCGTGGGCATCGCCTTCGCCCCGCCGCACCAGATCTCCCGGCCGCGCACCAGCCCCAACGGCACCCTGATCGCACCCGCGCCCCCACGCACGGGGATGCCCTCGGGGGTCATGGGCAAGGTCGTCGCGGACAACATCGTCGAGATGATCGGCGACGGATCCACGACCCCGAAGCACACAGCCTCGATGGCCCGGATGGGTGCGGCCTGCATCGCCTCCGCCGGTGCCGGCCTGCGCACGGGGACTGCGGCGGCGATGACCATGTACCCGATCGTCCCGGACTACCAGCAGTACCCTGATTCGGGCGGTCGCAGCCCGAAGGACACCTATGGCGAGATCGGACTCGGCGCGCACTGGATCAAGACCGTCCTGCACTTCATGTTCATCTACAAGGCCAAGGCCAAGCCTGGCTGGTTCCTCATCCCCGAGTGACGGGGCGCGCGGCCCGAGCCCTGCGGCCCGAGCCCCGCAGCCCCCGACCCCCTCCTCCGATTGACTCCCCCGAAGGACCGCCATGGACAACGCAGAGGCCAGCATCGCCCAGGCCCCGCTGCCGACCGAGAAGACGGTGAGGAGCCGGACGAACCTGGCTGTCCAGGTCTGGCGCTTCACGGCGATCAACATCCGCATGGTCAAGATGATCCGCAAGGGTCACAGCTGACCCGGAGCACGGGCCTCCTGCCCGTGCCGGGTTCCCAGATCCGCAAGGAGCAACCGTGTACGGCGCCGGAACCCCAGCCCCGGGTCGAAGACGCATCCTGACGGCGCGGGCCCGTCCGGCGCTGGCCCGTCCGGCGCGGGGACGTCCGGCGCGGGCCCTCCTCACGCTGGGCCTGCTCGCTCTGGCCCTCCTCGGGCTGGGCCTGCTCACCCCGAGCCTGGGCATTCTGCCCTCACCGCTCGGACCCGCACGGGCGGTCGCTGCGCCCATTGCGACGGCCGACGAAGCACCCGCGACCCTCCTGCTCTTCCACGGGGAGGGATGCCCCCACTGCGCAGCGGAGCGCGCCTGGCTCACGGACCTGTCCGCCACGTACCCGCAACTGCGCATCGAGCAGTACGAGGTCTGGAACGATGCGGCCAACCGCGCGCTGCTCGACCAGTACGCAACGGACCTCGGGTTCGAACCGTCCGGCGTTCCGGTCACGATCGTCGGCGATCAGGTGTGGATCGGGTTCAGCGAGCCGATCGCCGGGGAGATCGAGGCGACCGTGGCCGCAGCGATGGCCCTTGACGCACCCACCAGCACCGGCCCCTCAGCCCCGCCCACCGCAACCGGGCCGCCGCTCCCCGAACAGCCGATCCCCAGCACCGGTCCGAGCGTGGAGCTGCCTCTCGTGGGGACCGTGGACCTCGGTGGCTCGCCCCTGCTCGTCAGCACCGTGCTCATCGGGTTCGCCGATGGGATCAACCCGTGCTCGTTGTGGGTCCTGGCGGTGCTGCTCGCGATCGTCCTGCACAGCGGGTCGCGCGGGCGGGTGGCCCTGGTCGGCTCGACGTTCCTGCTCGTGACCGCGGGCATGTACGGGCTGTACATCGTCGGCATGTACAGCGCGCTGGACTACGCCGGGCAGCTGGGCTGGATCCGCGCCGGCGTGGCCGTGGTGGCGCTGGCGTTCGGCGTCCTGCAGCTCAAGGACGGGCTCGCACCCGGGGTGGGGCCCTCCCTTTCGATCTCCCCGTCGCGGCGGCCCGCGCATCTACCGCGCCATGCGCGGGGTCGCGCGGCCTGACCGCGGCCTGACCGCCACACTGGCAGGCACCGCGGCGCTCGCGGTCGGCGTATCGCTGCTCGAGACCCCCTGCACGGCCGGGCTCCCCCTGCTGTGGACCAGCATGCTGGCTGACCAGGTGGTGCCCATCACGACCGCCATTGCCCTGTTCGCGGTCTACATGACGGTGTTCCTGATCGACGAGCTGATCCTGTTCGGCGCGGCCGTGATCACCATGCGGGCCCGGCACCTGCAGCCGGGGCAGGGCCGGGCGCTGAAGATCGTGTCGGGGTCGCTGCTGGTCACCCTGGCGGTGGTCATGCTGGTCGCTCCCGAGGCCATGGCAGGCCTGTGGAGCAGCCTGCTGGTGTTCACTGCGGCAGGCCTGCTGGCGCTGCTCGTGTGGGCCCTGTCCCGAGTCCGACCGCGGACTGCGCGTCCACCTCGCGCGCAGTAGCGCCGTGGCGCGCCGCATCCTTCTGGAGATCTCCGGTGGACCGGCCAAGCACGCGTGGATGATGCGGGTGTCCCGCCGCTTCGCTGTACCTGAGCGTCCGAGCCTGAGCGCCTCACAGCCTCCAGCGGGTTCTCGGGGTGCGGGTGATGGTCCAGGGTGCGGTGTTGTTGGCGGGCCAGGGGGTTCCGGGTGGGGCGCCGGGGTGGGGTCTGGGGACCGGCTCTGGCCCGGTCGTGGGTTGGATGGTCCACATGCCGAGGTCGACCTGGCGGTGGTGGGCCCAGCAGAGCAGGGCCAGGTTCGGTAGGTCCGACGCGCCGCCGGCGGCCCAGTCCTGGACGTGATGGGTCTGGCACGCCTCGGCGGGGATCGCGCAGCCGGGGATGATGCAACCCCCGTCCCGGGCGGCCAGGGCCCGACGCTGGGCCGGGCTCGCGGTCCGGGCGGTGCGCCCGACGGCCAACGGGATCCGGGTACCGAGGAGGGTGGTGGCCAGGGCGGCGATCCGCACGCCGGCGGAGGAGCCCGACAGGGTAGCTGTGCCACGCCCGCCACCCCCGTCACCCGCGTCACCCGCGTCACCCGTGCCTGCACCACACGTGCCAGGGGCGCCGGTCGTAGGGCCCGCGCCGGCCCCTGCGGTTGGGGGTGCGGCCGCCTGGCACCCGTCACCGGGCTGCCCTTCGGCGAGCAGGTCGGCGAGTGTGTCCGGGCAGCCCCCGGTGTCGATCACGATGGGGGTGACCAGGGCGTCGCAGGCGGTGAACCGCTGCTCGGCCTCGGTCAGGGTGTGCCCGCGGGAGGTGGTCCACACCCGGTCCCCGAGCGCGGTGGTGTCCAGGGTGACCGAGACGCTCACCGGCAGCCCGCCACGGCTGGGGATCGATCCGCATGCGTGCGCGGCGTTGACCAGGGCCACCAACCCGTCGGCCCGCCGCGCGGACGCGGGCACGTGGTCAGCCTCGGTGCGCAACCGTTCAGCGAACGCCTCCACGGCGGCGATCACCACCTCACCCTCCAGACGGGGCAGCACCCCGGACAGGACCACCGAATCGCCGGTCAGGGCGAACGACAACGATCGGGACTCGTATGCCCCGGCCTCCTGCGGGTCGGGGTCCACGGGTGGGTGCAGCACCCGGATCACCCGGGCCATGAACCCGGCCACCGCCTGGGGGGACAACTCCCCCCACAGATCAACCAGCTGCCCGATCACCGCGGCGAGCTCGACACGGTCCAGGCGGTGTGCCGACCGGGCGATCGCATCCACATGATCCGACGTGATGAGCCCCGAGCCCCACGCGGCGGCGATGCTCGGGTGATCAGCGGCCAGCGCCCCCGCCCGGGCCAACCGACGGGCCTGGGGCATGGCCCACCGCCGGGCACCCAGGATCGCCCCCGGACCCACCAACGGCAGGGAGCCCGCGGTGGTGGCGGCGTGCATCCGGCGGGCCAATTCGTACTCCACCACCGCGAACGCCCCAGCCAACACCTCCACATCCGCGCAGGGGCGCTCCCCAGCGTGCAGACCCATCGACGGCAGATCACCCGAGGCCACCCCCACCGCCCGCGCCCATACGTCCACCACCTCCGGTGACGCCGAACCCGCCGAACCCACCGCCCGCGGATCCACCACCCTGTGGCCCTCCACCGTCGTACTGCTCACCCCAAACCCCCGTCATCCGAACTGATGTTCGAACACTACGCCCGGGGTCCGACAACGCGAATGTCATGTCTCAGGACATCGGTGACGGTTCTGTATCAGGACATGGGTGACGGTTCTGGTGGTCTTGGTGGTGACACTTCTGGCCCGATGGTGGGGCGGTGGCTATCAATGAACCCCTCGAACCCCGTGTCCGCCTGGCGATCTCGCAGTGGCCCGAGGACGCGCCTCGGGGCGCGGTCTCGACGTTCTGTATCGAGCACCGGATCTCCCGCAAGGCGTTCTATGAGCTGCGCAAGCGCGCACGGGCCATGCGATCGCGGTCTTCGACAAGGCGGTGACTGCTCACGGCGTGCCGCAACGACTGCTGTCGGACAACGGGCTCGCGCTGAACCCGACGCGGCGGGGCATCGTCGGCCAGCTCATGGCACACGTCGCCGCGCTGGGCACCGAGGCGATCACGGGCAAGCCGGACAAGCCGACCACCCAAGGCAAGAACGAACGCTTCCACCAAACCCTGTTCCGCTACCTCGACAAGCAGCCCCTGGCCGCGTCGCTGGCCGAACTCCAGGGGCAGGTCGACAGGTTCGACCACATCTACAACACCCAGCGCCCCCACCAAGGATTGCCAGGGCGGATCACGCCGGCGGCCGCGTGGGAGGCGACCCCCAAAGCCGATCCGCCCCGCCCGAAACCGGACCGGCCCACATACGAGACGCCCGCCCCCAGAACCCGGAAGTGTCACCGAAGTCCTGACACACCAACCGTCACCCATGTCCTGATACAGAACTGTCACCGATGTCCTCAGACATCACAGTCCGACAACACAGTCCGACATCGCGAAGGCCCCCAACCCAACCTGTGGACGCACTCGAGACGGCCAACGACAACCCGGCCTGAGCGTGCACCGCGCCTTGGCCCGCGACCCCTGCGCATTCGCACGCCTCGCCCGGGCGGGATCAGGGGGGGCCGGGACTGCCTACGATGACCCGGTGGAGAGCACCGACGACGCAGTCGATCGCATTCGCGGGTACTTCGACGCCGAGGTCGAGTCCGAGTGGCTGCGCCTCGAGCAGACGCCCGCCGGGCGCGTCTCGTTCGAGATCCACCGCCGACTCCTGGCAGCCCATGCTCGCCCGGGGATGTCAGTGCTCGAGGTGGGCGCGGGGCCCGGACGGTTCACTCGTGAGCTGGCGGCGATCGGTGCGCGCGTGACCGTCACGGACCTCTCCAGCCAGCAGCTGGCCGCCAACGAGCAACGGGCCAGGGCGCAGGGATTCG
This sequence comes from uncultured Actinomycetes bacterium, assembly GCA_963774745.1. Taxonomy (GTDB): domain Bacteria; phylum Actinomycetota; class Actinomycetes; order S36-B12; family CAIYMF01; genus Prado023. The sequence continues at coordinate 427,755 of CAVZGE010000011.1, forward strand.
ACGCTGCGGTCGACACGTGGCAGGTGCTCGACGTGCGCGACGTCAGCCGTTTCGAGGACAGCACCTTCGACCTGGTCGTGGTGTACGGCGGACCACTCTCCTACGTCTTCGACCACGCCGAGGATGCCCTGCGTGGCCTGCTGCGGATCACGCGGCCGGAGGGAGCGGTGCTCGGGTCGGTCATGTCCCTGTTGGGCGCGTGGCGGCACTTCCTCCCGGCGGTCCTCGAGCTCACCGACGAGGACAACGCCCACATCCTGGCCAGCGGGGACCTTCGCCGCGCCCAGCCCGACGGGCATGTCTGCCAGATGTACCGATCCGCCGACCTCCGCGCCCTGATCGAGCGGGCCGGAGCGAGCACCCTGGCCCTGAGCGCCAGCAACTGGGCGTCACTGGACCACCCGGAGAGCACCGCCGTGCTGGCGGGCTCACCCCGGCGGTGGGCGCAGTTCCTCGACCACGAAGCAGCCGCCTGCACCGAGCCCGGCGCCCTCGACGGGGGAACCCACATCCTCTTCGCCTGCCGCTGACCCAAGCCGCCGGCGCAGGTCGGCCACGAGGCGCAGGGGCGACGCGGGGCCAGCGCCCCGGCGCCGCCATGTCGGGTGCCCAGACGGCAGCGAACCCCTCAGGCGCCGAACCACTCCCGGACGCGCGCGACGATCGCCCTGTCGAACTGGTCGTCGTCGTGCCGCGCACCGAGCCACTTCACGAAGTCCCCACCAGCGGCCTGGTCCAGCTCGCGGCGGCAGGCCTGCGTCTCGGTGACCGCCCGGTAGAGCATCGCCTCAGCCTCGGCCGGGGTCGTGTAGAAGAACGGGTAGCGCTCGGGCAGGATCGCCCGCGCCCACGGGCGGTCCGGGAACACGCCGACCGCACCGGCGACCAGGGCCTCCACGTACTCCAGCCCGTAGGACTCGTCGCGGGCCGTGGCAAGGAACGCCGTGGTCCGGGCCAGGGCCTGCCAGTAGTCCTCACGGGTCGCGGTCAGCGGGCCGACCCACGCCCAGTCCTTGCGCGACAGGCGCATGGCCCGCTCGCTGATCAGGTGCGACTCGTGCAGGCGGGCCTCCACCTTGATCGGGGTGCGCTTCTGGATGCGCTCGACGGTGTCGATGAAGAGCTGTGGCTGCTTGCGCTCCGACAGGTAGATCGCCGGGTAGAGGACCACCGGGATCGACGGCTCCTTGCGCGGTTGCACGTGCTCGAGTCGGATGCCCAGGTTCACCCAGGCGATCCTGGCCTCCTCCCAGATCGACTTGATGGTCCACCCCGAGACGATCTCGCGGATCTCGTTGGCCGTGCGCTCGGAGTTCGCGAACGTGGGGAACAGCCCGCACGACAGGCCCAGCGCCGAGCGCTGCACGCGGTGGTCGTACTTCGCGGTGTTGAACCACACGAAGTTCATCAGCTTCGGCTCGGCGCAGTTCTCCTTGAGCGTCTGCCAGACGCCGACGGAGTCGATGACGTCCATGTTGATCACCACGGTGTCCGAGCCGTCGACGAACTCCAGCGGGATCACCTCGAACTCCGCACCGTGCCTCGGGCCCGGGCCGATCAGGCGCGCCCCGGGGAACACCCGGAGCAGCCGTCGGACGAGGGTCGCCCCCGCGTCGTGCCCGCTGACGTGACCGTCGGCGTCGACGATCGCTGCGCCATACCGGATCGCGATGTTCACTTGACCCCACCTGCTCCCTCGTACGCGTATGAATTGCCCTCCGGCTGCGCCCCACCGCCGAAGCCGCCCGACCCGCCGGGCTCCTCCGGGTACTCCTCGTCGTCGACCAGCGGCACCTCGATGCGCATCCCGTAGAACGACCTGTGCACGAAGTAGACCGACACCGCGAAGAACGCCGCCGCCAGGACCAGGACCAGCGCGTGGCGGCCCTGATCCTCCAGGCTGACGGCCAGCTCGACGGCCAGCAGGCCGAAGAGCGTCGTGAACTTGATGACCGGGTTCAACGCCACCGAGGAGGTGTCCTTGTAGGGGTCGCCCACGGTGTCGCCGACGATCGTGGCGTCGTGCAGCGCGGTGCCCTTGGCGTGCAGGTCGATCTCGACGATCTTCTTCGCGTTGTCCCAGGCGCCACCGGCGTTGGCCATGAAGATCGCCTGGTAGAGGCCGAACGCGGCGATCGAGATCAGGTACCCGATGAACAGGTACGGCTCGACGAACGCGAAGGCAAGCGTGGCGAAGAACACGCCGAGGAACATGTTGATCATGCCCTGCTGGGCGTACTGGGTGCAGATCTCGACCACCCGCCGGGAGTCCTCCTCCGTGGCCCTGGTGACACCGTCGAGCCTGATCGACCCCTTGATGAACTCGACCGCGCGGTAGGCACCGGTCGTCACCGCCTGGATCGAGGCACCCGTGAACCAGTAGATGATCGCCCCACCGCTGATCAGGCCGAGCAGGAACGGCGGGTAGAGCAGCGAGAGGTTCTCCATGCCGGTCGTCAGGCCCTCGGTCAGGCCCATGATGATCGAGAAGATCATGGTCGTGGAGCCCACGACCGCCGTGCCGATGAGCACCGGCTTCGCGGTGGCCTTGAACGTGTTGCCCGCGCCGTCGTTCTCCTCGAGCATCTGCTTGGCGGTGTCCCACTGCGGGGTGAACCCGAAGTCGCGGGAGAGCTCGGCATCGATCCCGGGGATGTCCTCGATCATCGAGAGCTCGTACACGCTCTGGGCGTTGTCCGTGACCGGGCCGTAGGAGTCCACCGCGATCGTCACCGGACCCATCCCGAGGAAGCCGAACGCCAGCAGGCCGAATGCGAACACGGCCGGGGCGAGCATCAGCACGTCCAGGCCCTGGTCGCTGATCAGGTAGGCCCCGCCCATCAGCCCGACGATCGCCATGCCCAGCCAGTAGGCCGAGAAGTTGCCGGCCACCAGCCCGGAGAGGATGTTCAGCGAGGCCCCGCCCTCACGCGAGCTCTTGACGACCTCCTTGACGTGCTTGCTGTTCGTCGACGTGAAGACCTTCACCAGCTCCGGGATCAGCGCCCCGGCCAGCGTGCCCAGGGAGATGATCGTCGCCAGCTTCCACCACAGGTCGGCGGTCGCCCCGGTGCCCAGCACCAGGTAGGTCGTGGCGAAGGTGGCCGTGATGCTGACCACCGAGGTGACCCACACCAGGGAGCTCAGCGGCACCTCGAAGTTCATCCGGTCTGAGTTGGCGTAGTGCCGGCGCGCCCACGCGTCGTTGAGCAGGTAGGAGGCACCAGAGGCGATCACCATGACGGCGCGCACCACGAACAGCCAGACGAGCAGGCTCGCCTGGACAGCAGGGTCCTCGACGGCCAGCAGGATGAACGTGATCAGCGCGACGCCGGTGACGCCGTAGGTCTCGAAGCCGTCGGCGCTCGGCCCCACCGAGTCGCCGGCGTTGTCACCGACGCAGTCCGCGATGACGCCGGGGTTGCGCGCGTCGTCCTCCTTGATCTTGAACGCGATCTTCATCAGGTCCGAGCCGATGTCGGCGATCTTGGTGAAGATGCCGCCCGCGATCCGCAGGGCCGCGGCACCCAGGGACTCGCCGATCGCGAAGCCGATGAAGCAGGCCCCGGCGATCTCCGGGGGCAGGAACAGCAGGATGACCAGCATCATCAGCAGCTCGAGGCTGATCAGCACCATGCCGATCGACATGCCGGCCTTGAGCGGGATCCGGTGCATCGGCAGGGGCTGGCCGCGCAGGGCGGCGAACGAGGTGCGTGAGTTGGCGAAGGTGTTGACCCGGATGCCGAACCACGCCACCGAGTAGGAGCCGGCCATGCCCAGCAGGCTGAACGCCAGGATGATCGCCACCCGCTGCCACGTGAAGCCGACCAGCACCCCGTAGTAGACGACGATCACGGCGGCGATGAACGCCCACAGGATCAGCAGGAACCGACCCTGCTTGAGCAGGTACGCCTTGGACGTGGCGTAGATCAGCTCGGACACCTCGCGCATCGAGCGGTGCACGGCCATGGCGTCCAGCTGCCGGTAGACCAGCCATCCCGAAGCCGAGGCCGAACAGGCAGATGACGAGGCCGAGCATCAGCAGCGTGCGACCCGAGCCGCCGCCCACCACCGAGACCGTCGAGAGGTCTGGGAGGACCAGGCTGGCCTCACCACCCCCGGTGCCGGCCTCACCCTCGGCCCCCGACGAGGCACACCCGGCGAGGGCGGTGAGCGCCAGGAGCGCTCCAGCTGTACGGGCGCCACGGCCCAGGGACTTCACCATCGGGGACTACCCCTCAGTTCGGGGTGCCGATCGGACAGGCACCGACGCCCGACACGCTAGCGACGGATCTCCGCCTCCACGCCGGGCAAAGGTCCCGGCCGTAGGGGCATGCGTCCCGAGGATCGCGCACCACGTGACCGCCGTTGGACCCTACCGGCGGGTAGCGGTGTGGCCCGCGCCACGCCCGGCGCAGGGATCGCCGACGTTCAGGAGCGCTCGCGGGTGGGCTCCCCGAGCGGGTGCTCCAGCGGAGCGTCCTCGACGTGGCTCAGGTGCTCCGGGTCCTCGGCGACCACGTGCACCTGGTGCGCGGCGTCGAGGTCGGAGCCCACGGCGAAGGGATCGGCAGGCGCCTGCCCGGCCGGTGTGGCCCCGGGCTGGCCCGGCAGCGGGGCGGAGGTGCCCCCGACCTTCCAGGCGACCGCCTCAGCCTGCGCGGGGAGCCAGACCAGGATGATCGCCAGTGCCGTCAGCAGCAGCGCCAGGCCCAGGTAGGCGGCGATGTGGAAGGCCGGCAGGAAGGCCGCATCGGCCGCAGCGCGCAGGGCATCTGCCTGGGCAGCCGTTGCGCGCCCCGCGGCCTCCAGCTGCGCGGCCACCTCGTAGGTGGCCCCCACGCTGTCGGCGGCGGTCGCCTGCAGGTCGGCCGGCAGCGGACTGCCCTCCAGCGCGCTGGACATCGAGTTCGAGTACTTGCTGGCGACCACCGACGAGATGATCGCCACCCCCAACGTCGCGCCGACCTGCCGGACGGTGTTCTGCACGGCCGACCCCGCGCCGGAGCGCTGCGGCGGCGTGGCCAGCGTCATCCGGGTCGTGGACGGGGCGACAACGTTGCCCATCCCGAACCCGAACACGAACGGGATGATGACCAGCACCCACACGGGGGTGGTCAGGTCCAGCCGCGTGAACCCGAACATCGCCGCAGAGGCCAGCACCAGGCCGAACGGGATGACCCGCCGCGCGCCGAAGCGGGCCACCATCGTGCCGCTGCGGGGAGCCGAGAGCAGCTGACCGATCGCGAAGGGGACCGTCAGCGCACCGGACTGCAGTGGTGACCACCCGCGCACGACCTGGTAGTAGAACGCCAGGAAGATCAGCGACCCGCTGAGCGCCGCGAAGGTCAACGAGGTGGCTGCCAGGGGCACGGAGAACGAGCGGATCGAGAACAGGCTCAGGTCCATCGAGGGGTGGTCGGTCCGCGACTCCCAGAGCAGGAACCCGGCCAGCACGGCCACGCCGAACGCGATCCACGCGTAGGTAGCCGGATCGCTCCATCCGGCCTCCTGGATCCCGTACACGAGCGCCAGCAGGCCCACGACCGACAGGACGAGGCCGACGGGATCCAGCCGCCCCGGGTGCGGGTTGCGCGACTCCGGGACGTTGGCCAGGATCCCCGCGATGCCCACGGCGATGATCGGGATGTTGATCAGGAAGACCGAGCCCCACCAGAAGTGCTCGAGCAGGAACCCGCCGAGCAGCGGACCGAGGGCGACCGCGCCACCGACGGCCGCGGCCCAGATCCCGATCGCCCTGCCGCGCTCAGCCGGCGGGAAGATGACGGTGATGATCGACAGCGTCACGGGCAGGACCGACGCCCCGCCGATGCCCATCAGTCCCCGGGCCACGATCAGCTGCATCGGGTCCTGGGCGAACGCGCTGAGCAGGGACGCGGCCGCGAAGAGCACGAGGCCGATGATCAGGATCCTCCGGCGCCCGTAGCGGTCGCCGAGGACACCCCAGGTGAACAGCAGGGCGGCGAACACCAGGGAGTAGGAGTTGATCGCCCAGATCAGCTCGCTCTGGGTGGCGCCGAGATCGTCCTGGATGGACTTCAGCGCGACGTTGAGCACGGTGTTGTCCAGCACCACGACGAGCAGGCTGACGACCAGGGCGGCCAGGGCACGCCAGCGGTGGGGTGCCACGACGCCGGCGGTCATCGGGTCGGCCGGGCTCGGGGTGCTCATGGCGGCTCAACGTACTCCCGGGCGGCGACATTCCTTCCCCGCGTGCGGGCCGGTGCGGGTGCTGACCTCCTCGGCGGTGCTACCGTCTCGGTCGCCGGCTCGGTCGGGTCGGCTGGATCGGCGCCAGCCGAACACTGGGCGAAGGAGCCCCGATCATGCGCGTTCGTCTCGGGGTCACGATGGTTCTGCTGCTCGCCCTGCCGCTCGGGGCGTGCGCGCGCTCGAACGACGCAGGGGCAGGAGGAAGCGGGGCGCCGGCTCCAGCCCAGTCGCTGGCTGGGACGGCCTGGGACCTCGTGCAGTACGCCCCTGCCGGCTCAACAGCACTGACCCCGGTGCCCGACGAGGTGACGGCGACGGCCGAGTTCACCGCCGACCAGGTCGCCGGCTCCGGCGGCTGCAACCGCTTCACCGGCGGCTACACGAGCCAGGGGAGCACCCTCGACATCGGCCCCCTGGCGTCCACCGCCATGGCATGCGTCGGACCGGCGATGGCCGTCGAGGCCGACTACCTGGCCCGCCTCGACGAGGCGACCACGTTCTCGATCACCGATGGCGCCATGACGATGAGCGACGGGACCGGCCAGGTGCTGCTGGCCTACTCCGAGTCGGTCCCGGTCACCCTGACGGGCACCACCTGGGCGGCCAACGGGATCAACACCGGCACCGGGGCGGTCTCCTCGCTGGTGGCCGACACCACCGTCACCGCGGTGTTCGCCGAGGACGGGACCCTCTCCGGCACGGCGGGGTGCAACACGTACAACGGCACCTACGAGGTGTCCGGGGACGCCATGACCATCGGGCCGCTGGCCACCACGATGATGGCGTGCGAGCCGGATGCCAGCGACCAGGAGGCGAACTACCTCGCGGCACTGGGCCGGGTCACCACCTTCACGATCCGGGGCGACCAGCTGGAGCTGCGCGACGACGAGGGGGCGCTGCAGGCCGGCTACGTCGCCGGATGAGCGCGCCCGACCCGGCCGGTGACCGCCTGACTTGAGCCCTCGCCCGTGGGGCCAGCGCCGGGCACCACGAAACGTCCTACTCCCGGGCGGTGTGCGCCTGCTGGGTGGCGTCGTTCGCTGCTGCTTCGCGCTCCCTGGCGGCGGCGACGATGCGCTGCTCGACGTCGGCGAGCGCTGGGTGCGGACTGCTGGCGGTGGGCTTGGACACGATCAACTCCGGGGACTCTGGACAGGGTCCGCGCGCGCGGACCGACCAGTGCATGCCCGAGGCGCGGTGTCCGAAACGCCCAGATCGTGTGAGGCAGCACACACCTCGGAACCCGCTCGGGGCGAGTCGAAACCCCGTGGGCCCGAACTCCCACAGACGCGGGCTTCGGCGCCCTACAGTTCGGCCCATGGCCAAAGGACTCCGAGCACTGGTCGTCGGATCGCTCGCGGTGGCGCTTGCCACGACCGCGACCCTGACCCCCGCCGTCGGGTCGGGAACCGTTGACCTCCCACCGACCGGGGCCCGCGTCGCGGTCTCGGTGGCCACGCTCTGGACCGCCCCGGAGTCCCCGCGCCCCATCGATGCCCTCGCCGTCAGCGCCCCCGCAGACCCCACCAAGTGGCTCCGTGGCCTGACCACGACCGGGCGCCGCGGGCTCAACGGTCGCGTCGAGAGCCAGGCGCTGTACGGCCAGCCGGTGCAGGTGCTGGAGCAGCGCGGCGCCTGGTCGCGGGTCGTCCTGCCCGGGCAGCCGAGCCCGAAGGCCCAGGCCGGCTACCCGGGCTGGATCCCGACCGCCCAGCTGATCGGGGCACCGACCGGGGCGACGAGCACCGGGGACGACGTCGCAACCGCACAGGAGGCGGTGGTGACAGGGCGGTCTGCATGGGCCCACGCCGACGCGACCCTCACGTCGCGGATCGTCGCACTCTCCTACGGGACGCGGCTGCCCGTGGTGCGTGCTGCCGACGGAGTCGTCGAGGTCCTCGCCCCGGACGGCCGGCCGTTGTGGATCTCAGCGAAGCGCGTCGCGGTGGTCGCTCCTGGGGCCGCGACGCGCACTCCCAGCGGCTCGGCAGTCGCCGCAGAGGCCCGCAAGTTCCTCGGCCTGCCCTACCTGTGGGGCGGCACCTCGGGGTTCGGTTTCGACTGCTCCGGGCTCACCCATCTCGTGTACGCCCAGCTCGGGATCATGCTCCCTCGTGACGCCACGCCCCAGTCGAACGCGGGGACGCCGGTGCCCCGGGTCCGTGACCTCCGCAAGGGCGACCTCGTCTTCTTCCGCAACTCCTCCGGCGCGATCCACCACGTGGGCGTCTACGCCGGCCGGGGTCGGATGATCCACTCGCCGCGCACCGGCCAGCCGGTGCAGGTGTCGTCCATCACCAGCGGGATCTGGGGCCGCGAGTTCGCCGGCGGGCGCCGCTACCTCTGAGGGGCGCACGCGTACGCGCGCCGCGGTATGGCAGGGTGACGCTGCGCTGCGCCACCACCACGCCCCCGCCTGCAGCACCCGACGACCCGGAGCCCACCATGCCGACCGCCGTGCTGAGCCTTCCACTGTGGTTGCTCACCGTCATCATCATCACGCTCCTCGTCGGCTTCGCCTCGGCCGGACTCCTCGCAGCGCGACGCTGGCTGCTGCCCCGACTCGACATCGGACAGGGCGACGCCGAGTTCGGCGGGGCCATGGTCCAGGCGATCCTGGTCTTCTACGCGCTGGCGATCGCCCTCGTGGCGGTGAGCACGTGGGAGCAGCACAGCGCCGTCTCCGAGCAGAGCTCGGTGGAGGCGGCCACGATCGCCACGCTCTACCGGCAGACGGTGCTCTACCCGCAGGACGTGCGCGACGAGCTGCAGGGGGACCTCGTGGCCTACACGGCGTTCATCGTCGATGAGGCATGGCCCGCCCAGGCCCGCGGCGAGGTGCCCGAGGGCGGCACCGCCCTGATCACCGACATCCAGTCGACGCTGGGCTCCTATGAACCGCCCTCCCCCGGCATGCAGGCCGTCCACGCCCAGGCCCTGGACACCTTCCGGGACATCGTGGAGCTGCGCAGGCTGCGCCTGGATGCGGTCGGCGGGCACCTGTCGATCGCGATGTGGGCGTTCGTGCTCGTGGGCGCGACGATCTCGCTGGCCTCGACCTACCTGTTCGTCGTGGGCGACACGCGTCTGCACCTGATCCTGGTCGGGCTGCTGGCGACCATCATCGGCATGGTCGTGATCCTCATCGCCGCCTACGACAGCCCGTTCGTCGGCGACCTGGCCGTCTCCTCCGACTCGTTCCGCCTGGTGCTCGACGCGGCCCGGTCGATCACCCAGACGGAGTAGGGCCAGGGGTCAGTCGCGGATCGGCCCCGGCACGTCGTACTGGATCGAGCGCACCGTGAACTCCCCGTACGTGAACGGGCCGTCCGGGCGGAGGTAGACCGCGCCCCCGCGGTGCAGGAGGTGCCGGCCGCCGTCGTCGCGGTACTCGGTGACGGGCGTGGACCACCGCATCGGGACGAAGGTGCCTGTGCTGCTGTCGGGGCGATCGTCGGACCAGAAGTCGACGAGCTCGTCGTGCTGGTTGAACACCAACGACGCCGTCACCACGTGCGGCCCGTTGGTGAAGGTGACGGCCGCCGACCGGTCGTCCACGGAGCTCCACGACAGCCGCGGATCCAGCAGGGCTCCCGGGGCCATGAGGCACATGTCGTTGAGGACCGTCACGGTCTCCGCGGCACTGATGGCATCGCCCCGCAGGTCGACGATGCTCACGGTCGATGCGACCCGGACGGTGAACGTGGCCCGCTCCTGCCGGTAGACGTGCAGGGCGCGGACGGGGAGCCCGAACATCCGGGCGTCCATCAGGAACAGCCGCGTCGGCCGGCCGAAGAAGCTGTACTGCACCGACCTCGCCCGCATGGGCGCCTGCCCCGGCCCGCGGTACATGTCGGCGTCCATGACCACCCGCATGTTCTGGGGGCGGGGCCGACCGATCGCCCCCGAGCGACGAAGGTACCGACCGACGGGCCCGGGCAGCCCTGCGAGGTCGTCGCTGGTGAGGGGCGGCCCCGCCGGGGCGAGCGGCTGGGTCGCGAACTCAGCAGCAACCACCTGGTCGTGGCGCGCACGCAGCGAACGGCTCGCGCGCGGGCCGACACTCACGGGCGCTGCGCCTGTTCCGTCGGGTCCGGCATGGGACGAACGAACCCCCTGCGGACGCGTCGTGTCAAGGTGGGAGAGTCGTCCCAGGAGGTCACCATGGCAGGCAACGACACCGGCACCGGGGTGGCGCCGTCCACCGGCGGCGGGCTGCTGGCCTGCGGCGCGGGACTGGTCGGGATCACCGTCGGGGTGGGGATCGGGCTTCCCCACCTGGCGAGGACCGGCCTCACGCTGACCTCGGCCGCCGCGCTGGCGGCACTCGTGGCGGGCGTGGTGCTGATGGTGCTCGGGGCTCGGATGATCCTGCGCGGGCGGCGGTGGTGGGTCGCGGCCCTGGCCGTGCCGGCGCTGGTGATCGTGACCGCACTCACCCTGCTCACCGTCGGCCAGGCCTGGCCGCGACGACTGTCCCGCCGACGTCCCTCGCAGCGGTCACCCCCGGGGACATGGGGCTGGAGCACCGCGAGGTCACCACCACCACGACCGACGGCGTCACGCTGTCCGCGTGGTACGTCCCGTCGGCCAACGGGGCGGCGGTCGTCCTGCGCCATGGGGCCGGGTCCACCCGGACCGACACCCTCGACCACGCCGTGGCCCTCGCCGAGCAGGGGTACGGCGTCCTGATGATGGATGCCCGGGGCCATGGGCTCAGCTCGGGCCGGGCCATGGACTTCGGCTGGTACGGCGACGAGGACATCCGCGCCGGGGTCGACGTCCTGGCCTCCCAGCCGGAGGTGGATCCCGGACGCATCGGCGTCGTCGGGCTCTCGATGGGCGGCGAGGAGGCGATCGGCGCCGCGGCCGCGGACCCGCGCATCCGCGCCGTGGTCGCCGAGGGTGCCAGCCAGCGGATGCCGGCCGACAAGGCGTGGCTCTCCGAGGTCTACGGGGCTCAGGGCACGGTCCAGGAGCAACTGGACAGGATCACCTACGGCGTCACGGACCTGCTCACCCCGGCCGACCCACCCACCGCCCTGCGCCGGGCCGCCGAGTTGGCTGCGCCGACCCCGATCCTGCTCATCGCTGCCGGCGAGGTCCCTGACGAGGAGCACGCCGCGGCGTGGATCCAGGCCGGGTCCCCGGAGACGGTCACGGTGTGGGTCGTGCCCGGAGCCGGGCACATCGGGGGCCTGCGGACCGTCCCCGAGCAGTGGGTCGACCGGGTCACGGGCTTCCTCGACGACGCCCTGGGCAGCACCCGGTAGCAGGCACCCCGTCCTCAGGCCGGCCGCACCCCTCGAACAGCGAGGCACCCAACCCTGCGGATCGGTGGCCTCGGTAGCGTTGGCCCGGGCCCGGATCCCGCAGCGACCGCTGCACCCCGCGATCCGGCCCATCGCCGAAGGGGTCGCACGCATGAGGACGCGCATCACGGAACTGCTGGGCATCGAGCACCCGATCATCCAGGGCGGCATGCACTACGTCGGGTTCGCCGAGCTGGCCGCCGCGGTGTCCAACGCCGGCGGCCTGGGCATCATCACCGGCCTCACGCAGCGCACGCCCGAGGCCCTGGCCGCCGAGATCGCCCGCTGCCGGGAGCTGACCGACAAGCCGTTCGGGGTGAACCTCACGTTCCTGCCCACCGTCGCCTCCCCGGACTACCCCGGCTACGTGCGCGCGATCCTCGAGGGCGGGGTCACGGTCGTCGAGACCGCCGGGCGCAACCCGGAGGCCGTCCTTCCCGTGCTCAAGGGCGCGGGCGTGAAGGTCATCCACAAGTGCACGTCGGTGCGGCACGCGCTGAAGGCCCAGTCCATCGGGTGCGACGCGGTCTCGGTCGACGGCTTCGAGTGCGGTGGGCACCCCGGCGAGGACGACGTGCCGAACATGATCCTGCTCCCCCGCGCCGCCGACGAGCTGGAGATCCCGTTCGTCGCCTCAGGCGGCCAGGCCGACGGGCGCAGCCTGGTCGCGTCGCTGGCGATGGGCGCCGACGGCATCAACATGGGCACCCGGTTCATCGCCACCCAGGAGGCTCCCGTCCACCAGCGGGTGAAGGACGCGATCGTGGCGGCCAGCGAGCTCGACACGCGGCTGGTCATGCGCCCGCTGCGCAACACCGAGCGGGTCATGGTCAACGCGGCCGTGGAGCAGCTGCTCGCCAAGGAGAAGGAGCTGGGCGCGAACCTGGCCTTCGAGGACATCATCGAGCAGGTCGCCGGGGTCTACCCGCGGATCATGATCGAGGGCGACATGGACGCCGGCGCCTGGTCGTGCGGCATGGTCGCCGGACTGATCCACGACATCCCGACGTGCAAGGAGCTGATCGACCGGATCATGAGCGAGGCCGAGGAGATCATCCGTGGCCGGCTGACCGGGATGCTGGATCCGGTTCCGGCTGCTTGACTGGGGCCACCTCCCCGCGCGACCCGACCACAGGAGCGCCCGTGCCGCCGTCCTCGCCAGCCCGCACATCGCTGCCGAGGACGATCGCGCGAGTCATCCTCGGGGCGTTCCTGCTCTTCGCCGGCGTCGGTCACCTCACCAACCAGCGCGAGTCGTTCCAGGCCCAGGTGCCCACCTGGATCCCCCTCGACCCGGACGTCGTGGTGGTCGCCTCGGGGATCGTCGAGATCGTCCTCGGCCTGGCGCTCATCGCCCTGCCCCGGTTCCGGGTGCCGATCGGCTGGATCGTGGCCGCGTTCTTCGTCGCCATCTTCCCGGGCAACATCTCGCAGTACGTCACCGGGACCGACGCGTTCGGCCTGGACAGCGACCGGGCACGGCTCATCCGGCTGTTCCTCCAGCCGGTCCTGGTCGCATGGGCCCTGTGGTCCACGGGCGCCTGGGCGGCGTGGCGGGCGACCCGGACCGCGAACCGCTGACCTACAGGGCGTGCTGCTTGTCCTCCTCGATCGCCCAGTCGAGGGTCTCGAGGAACGCCCTGCGGGCCTTGACCTTGGTGTTCGCGTGGGCGGTCATGTTCAGCTTCCCCAGCTGCGCGGCCATCGCCAGGGCCGTCGGCATCAGCTCGTCGACAGCCACCACCGCGTCGAGGAACCCGGCCGTGACCGCCTCGGCGGGCGGGAACATCTCGGCGTTGATCACCGAGCGGTTGAAGTAGGACCTGCGCAGCCGGTCGCGGGCCAGCTCGATGCCGACGTGGTGCATGGTCATGCCGATCTGAACCTCGTTGAGCCCGATCCTGAAGGGCCCGTCGACGCCGACGCGGTAGTCGGCCGAGAGCAGGAGGAACGCGCCCTTGGCCACGGCGTGTCCCGTGCAGGCGGCGATGATCGGGAAGGGGTGCGCGAGCATCCGGCGCGCCAGGCCGGAGCCCGCGGCGACGAGCGCGATCGCGTTCTGCGGTCCCGAGGTCATCACCTTCAGGTCGTAGCCACCGGAGAACATGCCCGGCGTACCGGTGATGATCACGACGGCCTGATCGGCCAGGGCCCGGTCCAGCGCCCCGTGGAAGGCCTCGATGACCTCGTGGGAGACGGCATTGACCTTGCCGTTGTCGAGGGTCAGCGTGGCGATGCCGTCCTCGAGGTGGTAGCTGACCAGGTCATTCATGCGGGGATTCCTTCGCTGGGGTGGGCGTTCGCGATCTGGACAGCGACACTAGCCCGCTGCCCAGCGGCCCCCTCGGCTGGGTCGGCTCACGCCGGGTCCGGGATCCGCAGCCAGTACCCGCGCCCGGGCTGGCTGAGCAGGCACGTCGGCTCGGACGGGGTGGGCTCCAGCTTGCGCCGCAGGGTGTTCACGTAGACCCGCACGTAGTTGCGGTGGCTCGGCTCGTCCTCGCCCCAGACCTGGGCCAGGAGATCCTCGGGGGTGACCGGCGCCCCGGCGGCACGCGCCAGCACCTCGAGGACCGCCCACTCGGTGGCCGTGAGCGCCACCACCTGGCCCTCGGTGTCCGTCACCTCCTGGCGCGCGAGGTCGACGGCGAAGTGCGCCGTGCGGACCACGTCCGCCACGCCTGACCGGCGGGCGACCGCCCGGATCCGGGCCAGGAGCTCCTGGAGGCCGAACGGCTTGGTCATGTAGTCGTCGGCCCCGGCGTCGAGCGCGGCGACCTTGTCCGACTGGTCCCGCCGCGCGGACAGCACGACGATCGGCCCGTCGTGGCGACGACGCAGGTCGGGCAGGAGCCGGATCCCGTCCTCGTCGGGCAGGCCGAGGTCCAGCAGGACGACGTCGTAGCGCATGGCCCCGACGGCCCTGCGCGCTCCGTGCGCGTCCGGGACGTCGAAGACGGTGAAGCCCTGGGCGCGCAGGGCGATCGCCAGGGAACGGCGCACGGCGTGGTCGTCCTCGACCAGGAGGATCCTCACGTCGGCACCTGCACCGTGGCGGTGAGGCCCCCACCGGGGGTCTGGTCGTGGGTGACGTGCACACCGATGAGCTCGGCGAGCCGGTCCACGATGAGCAGCCCCATGCCGTGCTGGTTGCGGCCCACGTCGGCCGAGCCGGAGCCGAGCCCGGGCCCGTGGTCGACCACGGCCACGGTCGCACCGCCGACGACCTCGGTGACGACGACCTCGACCGGCGAGTCCTGGGGCGTGTGCGAGAGGGCATTGGCCACCAGGTTGGCGACGATGCGCTCGAGGAGGGCGGCGTCCGTGACCGCGACGACCGGGCCCGGCACCTGGCTCACCCGGATCCGCGGCGAGTCCCAGGTGGCGACCGCCCGCGCTGCCACCTCGGCGAGGTCGGCCGGGCGCTTGTCGACCAGCAGCACGCCCGCCTCGATCCGGGAGGAGTCCAGGACGGCGCCGAGGACCTCGTCGAGCCTGATCGCCGACTGCCGCAGGCCGTTCAGGAGCTCGGCCCGGTCCGCGTCGGTCAGGGACCCCTCGGTCATCAACAGGGCGTCGGCCGAGACCCGGATCCCGGCGAGCGGCGTGCGCAGGTCGTGCCCGACGCTGGCCAGCAGCGTCGCCCGCGCCGCGTCGAGCTCGGCGAGCCGGGCGGATCGCTCCTGCGCGGCCACCAGCTCCTGGCTCTCCCAGGCCCGGACCACCACGGTGGCCAGTGCGTCGGCGAACTCCCGGTCCACGCCCATGACCTCCGGACCGTGACCGACCACGCGGAACCCGGGCGCGACCTCCACGTCGATCACCCGGTCGGGGGGCGGCGACGCCGAACCGTCGCGGGCACTGCCCAGGAGGACCTCCCCGGTGACGGGGGCCAGCAGCGAGGCCCCATCGAGATCCAGCGCGGAGCGGAACGCCCGCAGCGCGTCCGGCGCCGATGCCGCATCCGGGCGCAGCACCTCGGCCATCACGGCCTCGCGGGCGGCGGCCGAGGCGGCGGCCCGCTCCGAGCGCAGCACGACCTCCACCAGCGTGCTGACGCCCACCGCGAGCAGGAGGAACACCGCCAGGGAGACCCAGTTCTCCTGGGCCTGGATCTGGAACGTCCCGTAGGGCGCGACGAGGAACCAGTTGACCGCGAGGAAGGCCCCGACAGCGGTGGCGGCGGCCATCGTCCGGCCCGCGAACAGGGAGACGACCATGACCTCCACCAGCACGACGAGCAGCACCTCGGCCAGGCCCACCGGGCGCATCGCGGTGGCCGCGGCGATCGTGGCCACGATCGCGGCGACGGCCAGCCCGACGGCACCGGGCCGGCGGCGCCATCTCGCGGTCGCGCTCGTCGCGCCGCCGGTGGTCATGCGCGCATGTCGACCATGCGATCGGGCTGGTCGACCGCGTCCAGGATCAGGGGCACGCTGGTCACGATAACGCCCGGGAGGAACAGCAGTCGGGTCTTGAGCCGCAGCGCGGACTGGTTGTGCAGCAGGTGCTCCCACCAGTGCCGGACCACGTACTCGGGGACGAACACCGCCACGATGTCGCGCTGGCTCTCCCGCCGGATGCTGCGCACGTGGTCCAGGACGGGGCCGGTGACGTCACGGTACGGGGACGTGACGACGGTCAGCGGGACGGGGATCTGGCGGTTCAACCACTCCTTCTCCAGCCGCGCGGTGAGGCTCGCGTCGAGCTCGACGTGCAGGCCCACGATCGTGCTGGGGCGCGTGGCCCGGGCGTAGGCCAGGGCCTGCAGGGCCGGCCCGTTCAGCCGGCTGACCAGCACCACGGCGTGCACCCGGCTGGGCAGCCGGACGCCGCCCTCCGGCGGCGACAGGCGCAGGTCGGCCATCTCGTAGTGGCGCTTGATGCCCAGCATGAGGGCCACGAACACCGGGATCGCCACCATCACGAGCCATGCGCCGTGGGTGAACTTGGTCAGGATCACGATGACCAGCACCAGGGAGGTGACCGAGGCGCCGACGAAGTTGACGATCCGCGAGGCCTGCAGGCTGCGCCGGCCGGTCGTGGCGGTGCGCAGCTCGGCGGTCCAGTGCCGGACCATGCCGAACTGCGACAGGCTGAAGGACAGGAACACCCCGAGGATGTAGAGCTGCACCAGGCGGGTCACCGAGGCGTCGAACGCCACGATCAGCAGCGCGGCGAAGGTCGCCAGCAGGATGATCCCGTTGCTGAACACCAGCCGGTCCCCACGCCGGCCGAGCTGGCGGGGCAGGAAGCCGTCGCGCCCCAGCACGGAGGCCATCTGCGGGAAGGCGTTGTAGGCGGTGTTGGCCGCCAGCACGAGGACCAGCATGGTGGCGATCTGCAGGAAGTAGAACCCGAAAGACCCTGCCCCGAAGACCGCCGTGCCCAGCTGGGCGATGACCGTCTGCTGCACGTAGTCCGCCGGGAGCCCGAGCTCCGTGGGATCCTCGGCGTACTTCACGCCCGCCGAGGTGGCCAGCAGCGTCACGCCGTAGAACATCGTGATCGCCAGGGCACCCATCACCACCAGGGTGACCGCCGCGTTGCGGGACCGCGGCCTGCGGAAGAACGGCACCCCGTTGCTGATGGCCTCCACGCCCGTCAGCGCGGTGCAGCCCGAGGCGAACGCGCGCAGCACCAGGAAGACCAGCGCCAGGCCGGTCAGGTCCGCCCCGTGGACGGGGTAGTCAGCGCTCTCGGCGGTCACCCCATCACCGAACAGGGTCCGGACCGCGGCCATCCCGAGCATCACCAGCACCACCGCGATGAACGCGTACGTCGGCGCGGCGAACGCCCGGCCGGACTCGCGGATCCCCCGCAGGTTCACCGCCGTGAGGACGACCACGATCCCGACGCAGATCCCCAGCGTGTGCGGCGCGAGGTCCGGGAACGCGGAGACCAGGTTGGCGACCCCGGAGGTCACCGAGACCGACACCGTGAGGATGTAGTCCACGATCAGCGCCGCCGCCGCGACCAGCGCCGGGGTCTGGCCCAGGTTCTCCTTGCTCACCGCGTAGGCGCCGCCGCCCCCGGGGTACGCGTACACCGTCTTGGAGTACGACGCGACCACGACCACAAGGAGGAACACCACCGCCAGCCCGACCCAGGGGGTGAGCGTCAGGGCTGCCGCCCCGCCGATGGCCAGGACCAGCAGGATCTCCTGGGTCGCATAGGCCACCGACGACAACGGGTCGGAGCAGAAGATCGGCAGCGCCAGGCGCTTGGGCAGGGTGGCGTGCCCAGCAGCATCGGAATCCAGCGGACGACCGACCACCAGGCGCTTCGCGGTGAGGAGCATGGGTCCACCGTCGCCCCGGGCGTCGGGTCACCGCGGGAATCCTTGACGCGGTGTTGACGTCCCGCGGGCAGGCGCGCGGTTGCGCGTGGGCGGCATGCGCGGGAGGATGGGGGCCGACCAGTCAGGGAGTCCGTGTGCTCATTCCCACCGTGATCGCGGCGATCGACCTCGACCTCGACGTGCCCGTGCGTGCGGTGGACCACGGGTCGACCCTGACGGGTACCGTGCTGGCCACGGCGCTGGACGACCTGGACGTCCGGGGCTGCGAGGTGGCCCTCGTCCGGACCACCAGCTACCTCTACCGCCAGGGGAGCCTGTACGGCGGGGCCGCGAGCGTGCCCACCCGAGCCACGGAGGTGGTCGGCGCCCGGGGAGTGCCCTGCGCCGGACCGCTGGAGGCCGGGGGGCACCTCGCGCTGCCGTTCACGCTCGCGGTTCCCCCCGATGGTCCGGGGACCGTCACCGGTGCCCTGATCCAGATCCAGTGGGCGGTCCGCGTCCGGATGCTGGTCACAGGATCGCCACCGAAGGAGCTGACCCTCCCGATCGTCGTCCGGTCGCGTGCAGCGGACCGCACCGGGGTCGCCGAGGCACCACCCGAGGCCGTGGACCGCGGGCTCGTGGCGCTGGGCTTCACCTCCCTGTCGTCGCGTCAGCTCGTGCCCGGGGCGACGATCACGGGGATGCTCGCGCTGGATCCGCGACGGCCGGGCTCGGCACGGGCACTGCGGGTCGAGCTGCTCCTGCGCGAGCAGGTCCACCGCGGCCCCTGGGTCGGCACGGACCCGAGGCGCAACCCGGCCGACCAGGCCAGGGAGCGCGACACCTCGGTGGCCGGGCAGGTCATCGCCCACCACATCGAGATGGACCCCCGGACCCCGGTCGCGCTGCCCTTCCGGCTGCAGGCGCCGGAGCGACTGCCCGCCCCCTCCCTGTCGACCGAGCAGTTCGCCACCTCCTGGATCCTGCGCGGCACTGCCGATCGGGCCCTGCGACCGGACCCGTACGTGGAGCTCGAGCTGCACGGCGCGACCACGAGGTAGTGCGGACACGGCAGTCGGGAGCACCGTCACCGGGGACCGGCGCCCGTCCGGCCGTTCGACCCGACCCGACTACAGGTCGACCTGGGTGCCGAGGGTGACGACTCGGTCGGTGGGGAGGTTGAAGTAGGCGGTGGGGCTGGCGGCGTTGCGGTGCAGCAGGGCGAAGAACCGCTCCGACAGGGCGGACATGTTGCCCCGCCCGGTGGCCACGAACGTGCGGTTGCTCGTGAAGTAGATCGCGTCGTCGGGCAGGACCGACATGGCCGGCAACGGCCCATCCTCGGTGTAGTCCTCGTCGCTGCGGATGGCCAGGATGTCCATGAGCAGCGGGACGTGCGGGGTCTCCATGAACCCGGAGCGGATCATCACCTGCTCGATGCCGTTGCCGTGGTAGGCGATCACGAACTTGTCCGGCTCGGTCACCACGGGCACCGTCGCGGTCAGGATCGACACCACCCTGACGTGCTCGGGCAGGCTGTGCAGCAGCTGGACGTGGCTGCTCAGGCTCTGCGGGACGTCGTCGGGGTTGGAGGCCAGGAACACCCCGGTGCCGCGGCGTGCGGGCGATGCTGCCGTCCTCGATGCCGCCGTGCACGTCGGCCCAGGACAGCAGGTTGGCCCCGACGTGGCTGTGCAGCAGGTTCTGCCCGTGGTGCCAGACGAACATCACGACCACCACGGCCGCACCGATCATGATCGGCACGTACCCGCCCTGCAGGAACTTGGGCAGGGTCGCGGCCAGGAACGACAGGTCGACGGCCAGGAACACCGCCACCAGGCTGCCCGCGCGCAGCGGGGTCCAGCCCCACGTGTGGACCGCGACCCCGTAGAACGCGATCGAGGTGATGGCCATCGTCCCGGACACGGCAACCCCGTAGGCGGCGGCCAGGCTGGCCGAGGACTGGAACATCAGGACCAGGGCGATGCACGCGACCATCAGCATGTAGTTCAGGGCCGGGATGTAGATCTGGCCCTCGGCCTGGCCGGAGGTGTGGGTCACCCGCACCCGGGGGAAGTACCCGAGCTGCACGGCTTGGCGGGTCAACGAGTACACCCCGGTGATCAGCGCCTGGGAGGCGATGATCGTGGCCATCGTCGCGAACCCCAGCATGATCAGGACCCAGGTCTGGTTCGGGGCCAGCGCGTACAGCGGGTTCTCCGCGGCCTCCGGCTCGTTGATGACGATCGCCGCCTGCCCGAGGTAGGCCAGGACCAGGGCAGGCTTGACCAGCGACAGCCACGCCAGCCGGATCGGCCGGGACCCGAAGTGCCCCATGTCCGCGTACAGCGCCTCCGCACCCGTGACGGCCAGGATGATCGAGCCCAGCAGCAGGAACCCGTGGATGCCGTTGCCGGTCAGCGTCTGGAACGCATACGTCGGCAGCAGCGCCCGGACGACGGTGGGTTCCTTGAGCACCTCGACGAGGCCCAGGCCGCCGATCAGCGTGAACCAGCCGATCATCACCGGGCCGAACACCTTCCCGAGCACCTGGGTGCCCCGCGACTGGACCAGGAACAGGACCAGCAGGATCACGCACGTGATCGGCACGACCAGTGATTCCAGGCGCGGGTTGAGCACCCCGATGCCCTCCACCGCGGACAGCACCGAGATCGCCGGGGTCAGCGCCCCGTCGCCGTACAGCAGGCCCGCGCCGATCAGGATCAGCACCGCGGGGAACGTCGCCTTGCCCTTGGCCGTCCTGCGCAGGAAGTCCGGCAGCAGTGCGAGCAGGGCCAGCACCCCGCCCTCGCCGTGGTTGTCCGCGCGCATGATGAACGTCAGGTACTTGATCGTGACCACCAGGGTCAGCGCCCAGAACACCAGGGACGCGACCCCCAGGATCGTGTCGGCATCGCGGGTCAGGCCCTCGACGTCCAACGACTCCTTCATCGCGTACAGCGGGCTGGTCCCGATGTCCCCGAACACCACCCCCGTGGCCCCGACCACCAGCGCGATCGTGCTGCCCCGGGGCCCGGGATGCTCCATCAGGGACTCGATCGACGGTCGCCCCCCGGGGGCTGGGCCCCCAGGTGCCCCGTTGCCGCCCGCGCGCCTCTGCCTCCTGGACACACTCGGACAGTACCGCGCGGACACTCCGGTCGATCCGCTGACGGGCCACCGCCCCTCCGCGCGACCCAGCCACCTGGCGCCCCGTCAGCCCGAACGGCGATCCACGGGGGTGCGGTGGGACCATCAGGGGGGACGAGGAGGTGGATCATGGAGGTGCGGGTCCTGCAGGGGACGAGTGCGCAGGTGGTGCCGAACGCAGACCTGCCGGGGGTCCTGGCTGACCCCGATGCGATCGTCTGGGTGGACATGCCCGACCTCGACGACGAGTCGCTCAGCGTGCTGCGCGACGTGTTCGGCTTCCATCCGGTCGCACTCTGGGAGTGCCGGCAGCGACAGCGGATGCCCAAGTTCCACCCGTACCCCGACCACCAGTTCGTGGTCCTGCACGCCCCGGAGCGGGGCGAGCACGGCCATGTCCACTACGTCGAGCTGGACCAGTTCCTCGGACCCCGCTACCTGGTCACCGTCCACGGGCCGACGAACCCGGCCGTGCCCGCGCACGTCCCGATCCGGGACACCTCCCTGGTCTGGGACCGCATCCGCGAGGGCCGGCTGCACCCGGGCACCCCCATCGAGCTGTCCCACGCCATCGTGGCCTCGATGGTCGAGGGCATGGAGGAGTTCCTCGAGGTGGTCACCGAGGACGTCTGGGGCCTCGAGCAGCGCGTGACCCTGGGGGCGATGGGTGACCCGGAGGCGTTCCTCGACGAGATGTTCCGCACCCGGCACGCCCTGCTCGCCGTGTCGAACATCGCGGCCACGAGCCTCGAGGTCTACGACCGGATGGTCTCGGTCGCCCACGGGATCACCGACGACGACCGCAACCTCCTGGCCGACAACATCGACCAGTTCCGCCGGGCGCACCGGCTGGCCGACGTGCAGCGCGAGTACCTGCAGGGGGTGATCGAGTTCTACCGGACCCGGACCGACACCAAGATGACCATCGCGGCCGAGCGCCTGGCGGTGATCGCCGTCGTCACCCTGCCCATCACTGCCCTGGCCTCGGTGCTCGGGATGAACGTGATCGTGAACACCCGGACCCAGGGGGTCCCGCTGGCCATCGCGCTCTTCGTCATGATCACGATGTCCACCTTCCTGCTCCGCTGGGCCCGGCACCACGGCTGGTGGTGAGCAGGTGCTCGGGACGAGGAGCACACCGACGGCGCACGCCGCCTCCCTGGCCGTGTTCGGCGTGTTCGTCGTGGTCGGGGTGGTGTTCGCCTCGTGGATGAGCCGCCTGCCGGCGATCCGGGATGCCCTCGGCGTCACACCCGGACAGCTCGGGCTGGTCCTCCTCGTGGGGTCGGCCGGGTCGGTGATCGCCCTCCCGCTCACGGGCTCCGTGGTCCATCGCGTCGGCACCCGGCGGACCACGCGGCTGGCTGCACTGCTCGCCACGGCCGGCCTGGTCACCGCCTCGATCGGGGTCGCCGTGGGCAGCACGCCCCTCGTCGCCGGGTGCATGTTCTTCGCGCTGATGGGCGTCGGCGCGTGGGACGTCTCGATGAACCTGCAGGGAACCGTCGTCGAGCACGACCTGGGCCGGGCGATCATGCCCCGGTTCCACGCGGGCTTCTCCCTGGGAGCCGTCACCGGGGCGGTGCTGGGAGCCGTGGCCGCGGCTGCGGGGATCCCCGCGCCAGGGCACATCATCACCGCAGCCACAGTCGCCCTTGCGGCTGCCTTCGTGCTCACCGGCCACTACCTGCCGGACGGCGAGCTGACCGCGACCGATCGCCACGGGCGTGAACCCGGCGGCCAACGTGGTCGTGCGCTGGCCGCGTGGACCGAGCGCCGCACGTTGCTGATCGGCCTGATGGTGCTGGCGGCCGCGCTGACCGAGGGCAGCGCGAACGACTGGCTGGCCCTGTCCGTCGTGGACGGCTTCACGACCTCCGATGCCGTCGGCGCGGTCACGTTCGGCATCTTCGTCGCTGCCATGACCGCCATGCGCTTCGCGGGCACGCGCCTGCTCGACCGCTTCGGCCGGGTCCCCGTCCTGCGGATGTGCGCCGGGCTCGCCCTGGCGGGGCTCGTGGTGTTCGCCCTCGCCCCGTCGCTGCCCGTGGCCATCGTGGCCATCGTGCTGTGGGGCTTCGGTGCAGCCCTGGGCTTCCCGGTCGGCATGAGCGCCGCGTCGGACGATCCGGCCCGTTCGGCCGCGCGCGTCTCGGTGGTGTCCTCCATCGGGTACATCGCCTTCCTCGCCGGACCGCCGCTGCTGGGCATGCTCGCCGACCACGTCGGCTACCGGATGGCGCTGCTCACCATCGCGGGCCCACTCGTCCTGAGCCTGCTCCTGAGCCCGGTCGCCGCCCCGCTGCCCGCGTCGCAGGGCGGCACCGCACCGGGCCAGCGCCGCTGAGCCGCGCTGCTCCCGCCGGGTCCAGCGGCCCTGGGGTGCGGCGGCGCACCTCGCGTCCCTGGCCCGAGCCCCCTCGCATGGCCCGTGATGGGCGCCCACGGGCATGATGCTGGCCATGACCCTGACCCCCTTCGACGCACCGACCGATCCTCCGACCGATTCCCTTCGCGAGCGAGCCGACGCGATCGTCGCCGGGCTCCCGCTGGCCGACCGGATCCGGCTGCTCTCCGGTCGCGACTTCTGGACCACCGAGGAGATCACGGGGCTCGTCCCGTCCGTGATGCTCACCGACGGCCCGCACGGGCTGCGCAAGCAGGCCGGCGACTCCGATCACGTCGGGCTCAACGACTCGGTGCCGGCCACGTGCTTCCCCGTGGCCGCGACCCTGGCCTGCACCTGGGATCCGAACCTGCTCGAGGAGGTCGGTGCCGCCCTGGGACGCGAGGCCCGGGCGGAGGACGTCGCGGTCCTGCTCGGCCCTGGGCTGAACCTCAAGCGGCATCCACTGGGAGGGCGCAACTTCGAGTACTTCTCCGAGGACCCGTACCTGTCCGGCACGATGGCCGCGGCCCTGGTGCGGGGCATCCAGTCCGAGGGCGTCGCCGCATGCCCCAAGCACTACGCCGCGAACAACCAGGAGACCGCGCGGATGGTGATCGACACCATCGTCGACGAGCGGACCCTGCGCGAGCTGTACCTGCGGGGCTTCGAGATCGTGGTCGAGTCCGCCGACCCCGCCACGCTGATGACGGCGTACAACCAGGTGAACGGGCAGTTCGCCGCCGACCACGAGCACCTGCTGGGCGAGGTCCTGCGCGCCGAGTGGGGCTTCGACGGCCTGGTCATGTCCGACTGGGGCGGCACCAACGACCACGTGGCGGGCCTGCGCGTC
The DNA here is from genome assembly GCA_963774745.1 of uncultured Actinomycetes bacterium. Classification (GTDB taxonomy): domain Bacteria; phylum Actinomycetota; class Actinomycetes; order S36-B12; family CAIYMF01; genus Prado023. The sequence continues at coordinate 451,973 of CAVZGE010000011.1, forward strand.
GGGATGGACCTGGAGATGCCCGGCGGGTCCGGCGCGTTCGACGCCGACATCGCCGCGGCCGTCGCCTCGGGGCGGCTGGCGGAGGCCGACGTGAACCGCTCGGCGGCCCGGGTGGTGGAGCTCGCCCTGCGGTGGCAGGAGGTCCGCGACTCAGGCACCGCCACCCTGCCGGACTTCGACGCCCACCACGCACTGGCCCGTCGTGCCGCGGCCGCGGGCACCGTCCTGCTGACCAACGACGGGCTCCTGCCCCTTCCCGCCGAGGGCACGATCGCCGTCATCGGGGCGTTCGCCACCGAGTCGCGCTACCAGGGAGCGGGCAGCTCGAAGGTCAACCCCACCCGGGTCGATTCCCTGCTGGACTCGCTCACCGAGCAGGCGGCCGGGCGCGCCGAGGTCCGCCACGCCGCCGGGTACGACCCGCTCACCGGCGACACCACCCCCGCGCTCATGGCCGAGGCCGCGGCGCTGGCCCGCCTCGCCGACCGGGTCGTCCTGGTCCTCGGGCTGCCGGCCCGGCTGGAGACCGAGGCGAGGGACCGCGCCGCGTGGGCGATGCCCGCCGGGATGGACCAGCTGGCCGAGGTCGTCCTGGCCGCGAACGCCCGGACGGCCGTGGTGCTCGTCAACGGCGGCTCCGTCGACATCCCGTGGGCGGACCGGGCCGCCGCCGTGGTCGAGGCCTACCTCGGCGGCCAGGCGGGTGGCTCGGCGCTGGCCGACGTGCTGCTCGGATCGGCCGAGCCCGGCGGGCGCCTGGCCGAGAGCATCCCGTTCGACATCACGGCGCTGCCCGCGGACCGCAACTTCCCGGGCCACCCACGGCAGGTGGAGTACCGCGAGACGTCGAACGTGGGCTACCGCTTCCACGACACCCACGACGTCCCCGCGCGGTTCCCGTTCGGCCATGGCCTGGGGTACACGACGTTCGCGTACGGCCCGGTCGGGGTCACGGGCAGCGGCACCGACCTGCTCGTGGCCGTGGACGTGGCCAACACCGGGACGCGACCCGGCAGCGAGGTGGTGCAGGTCTACGTGCGTGCCGTCGAGTCCACCCTCGAGCGCCCGGCCAAGGAGCTCGCAGGGTTCGCGCGGGTGCACCTGGAACCCGGTCAGACCGCGCGCGCCGAGGTGACCCTCGGGCGGCGGTCGTTCGCTGTGTGGGACGTGGCCACCGGCCGCTGGCTCGTCGAGGCCGGGGAGTACGAGATCCTCGTCGGCGCCTCCTCGACCGACCTGCGCGAGGCGCGCACCGTCACCGTCGACTCCCCCGACCTCGTCACGCCGGCACCGGCGACCGCCGGGCCGGTGGCCACGGACGCGGAGTTCGCCGCACTCCTGCGACGGCCCATCCCGGTGCCCGTCGGGCAGCGCCCGTTCAGCCGACTGTCGACCGCGACCGACCTGGAGACCAGCCTGGTCGGCCGGCGCCTCGTGGCCGCGATGCGCTGGGGGATGCGGCGGCAGTTCGCCAGCAACGACACCGGCAGCATGGACGACATGGTCGAGACGGTGCTGGCGAGCCTCCCCCTGCGCTCCTTCGTGATGATGTCCCCGGGGATGAGCTTCGCGATCCTCGACCGGATCATCGCCACCCTGAACGCCGACGTGCGCGGGATCATCCGGACCAGGCCCTCCCGTGCTCCCCAGCTGTGACGCAGGCGGGCGAGAATGACCCCATGACGAGGACCGACACCGACGAGCCCTTCTGGGGCGACGAGCGCCCCGCAGTCGACGGCGTCATGCGCTGGGTGGCCGACCGGGTCGCGAGATCCAGCGACCCGAAGACCACCGCCCGCCCGGCGTCCGAGCTGGCGGCCGCGGCCGGGCAGGCCGTCACGCCGGCGGGGATCGGCTGGGAGGCCGCCCTGGATGTCTTCGACCGGGTGCTGGTCCCGGCCACCCGAGCCCAGGACGACCCACTGAACCTCGCCTACATCCCGGCAGCCCCCACCCGCGCCGCGGTCGCGTTCGACCTGGCGACGAGCGCGGCGAACGTGTTCGCCGGCATGTGGGAGGCCGGTGCCGGGGCGATCCACGCCGAGAACGAGGCCCTGTCCTGGCTCGTCGGGCTGCTCGGATGGCCGCAGACCGCCGGGGGCACCTTCGTCTCCGGCGGCACCATGGGCAACCTCTCGGCCCTGGTGACCGCCCGCGAGACCATGCTGGCCCGGCGGGGTGGACGTCCGGACGCCGGCTGGGCGCTGGCGTGCACGTCCGACGCGCACTCCTCGATCCGCGGCGCAGCCCGCGCCCTGGACGTGGCCGTGGTCGAGGTGCCGCAGACCCCGCAGGGTCACATGTCCGGTGTCGCGCTGCGCGAGGTGCTGGCGGCGAACCCGAACGTCTTCGCGGTCGTGGCCTCAGCGGGCACCACGAACGCCGGGATCGTCGACGACCTGGCCGATGTCGCCGACGCGTGCGACGAGTTCGACGTGTGGCTGCACGTGGACGGCGCCTACGGCGGCGCGGCCCTGGCTGCGCCCAGCGTCCGGCACCTCTTCACCGGGGTCGAGCGGGCCAACAGCTTCATCGTCGACCCGCACAAGTGGCTGTTCGCGCCCTACGACTGCTGCGCCCTGCTCTACCGCGAGCCGGGGACCGCGCGGGCCGCGCACTCGCAGAAGGCCAGCTACCTGGACCACATCGACCGCGAGGAGTGGAACCCCTCGGACCTGGCCACCCAGCTGAGCCGTCGGGCCCGCGGACTGCCGTTCTGGTTCTCGCTGGCCGTGCATGGCACGGACCGGTACAGCCAGGCGATCGAGCGGACCCTGACGATCGCCCGGGAGGTGGCCGCCGGCATCGGGGCCAGCGACCACCTCCGGCTGATCCAGCCGCCGGAGCTGTCCGTCCTGCTGTTCCAGCGGACCGGGTGGGCGACCGCGGACTACCAGGCGTGGTCCCGACAGGCGGCCCTGGACGGGACGATCTTCTGCGTGCCCACGACCTGGCACGGCCAGACGGTCCTGCGCCTGGCCTTCGTCAACCCGCAGACCCGCCCCGACCGGGTGCTCGAGGCGCTGGGGACACTGCGGTGACCGACCGCGATCGCGACCCCGCGGGTCGCCCCCGCCAGGAGCGCCCCCGCGACGCCCTCGGCCGGCCCCTGCCCTACGGGTCGACCGGCGTCGAGCCCGTCGGCGAGGATCCGCTGCCCCCGACCGAGACCCTGGACCGAGCCCGCGAGCTGGTCCGCGACGGCCGGCCCTTCTCCGCCCACGAGGTCCTCGAGGCCCGCTGGAAGGCTGGGCCGGAGCAGGAGCGCGACCTGTGGCAGGGCCTGGCCCAGGTCTGCGTCGGCCTCACGCACCAGGCCCGGGGGAATGCTGCGGGAGCCGTGACCCTCCTCGAGCGCGGGGTCGGGCATCTCGAGTCGTACCTCGCCGGGGGTGGTCCGACCCATGGGCTGGACCTGCCCGCGGTCATCTCGTGCGTGCGCCGCCGGGCGGAGCAGGTGCAGCGGCCCTGAGGGGCCGACAGCCCGGTGCCGCCGTGGCCCGGGCGCAGCGCCGGAGTCAGCCCCGGTTGGGCCGCAGCTGGTAGTGCGCCGTGCTGGCGACCACGGTCCGGCCGGTGGCGTCCTGGCCCACCAGGTCGAGGGTGAAGTCCGCCCGGCCCTCGGCGTCCACCCGGTCGCCGAGCGCCCGCAGCTCCGCGGGCTCCATCCGCGCCGTGAGCGTCACGTCGGTCCGCGCCGCGGCGAGGAACTGGATCTCGATGCCGGTCACGATCGGCGTGTACCGGCCGGGGGGCAGGACGGCCAGCGGGAGCAGCCCACCGGGGAGCTCCGCCAGCGCGAACAGTGCACCGGCGTACATGGTCCCCATGTGGTTGGCGTTGCCCTCGATCGGCACCCGCAGCTCGACCGCCCCCGGGGAGATCGCGTCCACCACCACCCCGAGGCGGCCGATCGCCGGCACGGCGTGGTGGACGAAGTCGGTGGCCACCTGCGGGGTGAACTCGGTCATGGGCCCACCGTAGGCGAGGCGGGAGGGCCACCTGACCCCCGGGCTGCCCGGGACAGGGGGGATGATCGGGTCGTGGACTACGTGGACGACCGGCGCCGCGACACGTACGTGGCGCTGCACGAGTGGCATACCCGCACGGGATCCCCCCTGGACTGGGAGCAGGTCATCTTCCCCGACGAGGTGCTGAAGTGGGCATCGGCGGACCCGGAGGTCTCCCTCCTGCTGCGGCACCACTACTGACCCTGCACCCTGGGCCGCGGCCCGGGCCATCTCGAGGATCGGAGGATGCACAGATGACCTCGACCCCATCCCTGCACACGCCCAAGCCGGTCGTGACGATCTACGGAACCTTCGGGGCCGGCGCGAAGCAGGTCGGACGCGCTGTTGCCCATCACCTCGGCCTGCCGTACTTCGGGCCGGCCTTCAGCTCCGAGGCGATCGCGGGCGGCCCCGAGGATGGTGGCGAGCAGGAGGCGGCCTACCTCAGGACGATGATGTCCGTGATGGCCGCGACCTTCGGTGCCACGGCCGCCCCCCACGACGACTCGGTCGAGCGCCACCGGCAGGAGCTCATCGCGGAGAACATCCGTCAGGTCCAGGGGTGCGCCCACATCGGCGGGGTGCTGGTCGGCCGGCACGGCGCGCTGCTGCTGGCGGACCGGCCGAACACCGTCCACGTGCTGCTGACCGGCTCGGTCGAGGACCGCATCGAGCGGGCCGCCGCGGAGTCCGGCATCACCCGGGAGCATGCCGCCAGTCGCCTGGAGCGCGAGGACCACGTGCGTGCCGACATGTCCATCGCCCTGTTCGGGTGGGACCCGCGGACCCCGGACCGCTACGACCTGGTCGTGAGCACCAGCAGGATCCCCCTGGAGGGGGTCGTCGGGGCGATCCTGTCGGCCGTGCGCGCGGTGGCGCCGGCCGCCGCCGACCGCAACGCGTAGCGCCGCTCGGGACCGGGGACACCTCGGACGCTGCCCCGGTCAACCGCCGATGACCACGTCGGTGCCGTTGAGCTGGGCATCGAACCCCTCGGGTGTCACCTGGACTGCTGTCAGCGACATCCCCTCCGGAACGCCCGCCACATCCTGGCGGATGGTGGCCAGGCTGCGGGCGAGGGTGCTGGCCGCCGAGTCCAGGAACGACGGGCCGCCGAGGTCGATGGTCTCCGGCTCGATGAGCAGCTGGCCGCCGGCGGCGCTCACCGTGCCGGTCGCCTGCAGGGTGAGGTCGCGCCCCAGGATGCTGACCTGACGCTCCACGCCGGTCCTGCCGTTGCCGGCGTCGTACACCGTGACGTCCTGGCCGACCTGCTCGGCGACGCTGGCGAACGGGATGGTGGCCTCGATGTCGAGCCGCTGCGCCTCGAGCCCGGCCTTCGAGAACCGCACGCCCGACCCGGTGGCGACCACGTCGACGAGGTCACCCTTGGCCGAGACGACGTCCTGGCTGCGCAGCTCGACAGCGCCCAGCCAGGTCTCGTCGGCGGCCAGGTCGACCGGCTGCCGGGCGACGGTCGGCGACGAGGTCGCAGCGGGCGGGTCGGGCGGGCCCGCAGCCCGGGAGGCACCGGAGCCGAGCGAGAGGACGAGGGCCACGAGACCGAGGGCCAGCACGCAGAGGGTCGCAGCGACCCCGAGGAGGAAGTTCTTCACCCGGTCAGGGTTCCATCAATCTCCTGCTCGGGCTCAGTGACCTCCCCGGCGGGCGGCCCCGACCCCGGGGGCGCCCGACCCGTCAGCCGGCGGAGACAGTCCGGGTGCTGGCCCAGTGGCGCAGCTCGGTCACCCGCTCGGCCATCACGATGCTCAGCGGCCGGGTCGCGCGCACCTCCTCGAGGACGTGCACGGCACCGACCGCCTGGGCCTGGGCGTGCGCGGCGTACTCGGCGCTGGCGATCGCCTGCTCGAGCTCGGCACCGGAGAACCCATCGGTCGCGGCCGCAAGGCCCTCGAGCGCAGCCGCATCGAGCGTGACGCCGCGACGGATCGCGTGGATCGCCAGGATCTCGGCACGCGTGGCGGCGGTCGGGAGGTCGACGAAGAACACCTCGTCGAAGCGGCCCTTGCGGATCAGCTCGGGGGGCAGGGCGGAGATGTCGTTCGCCGTCGCCACGACGAACACCCGTCCGCGCTTCTCGGCGAGCCACGTCAGGAAGGTCCCGAGGACCCGCCGCGAGGTGCCTGCGTCGCTCTCGGAGGGGGCCAGTCCCTTCTCGATCTCGTCGATCCACACGACGCAGGGCGCCATCACGTCAGCGGTCGCCAGGCTCTCGCGCAGTCGACGCTCGGACTCCCCGACGTACTTGTCGTGGACCCCGGCCAGGTCCAGCCGGAGCAGGGGGACCCCGAAGATGCCCGCGGAGGCCTTGGCCGCCAGCGACTTGCCGCAGCCCTGGACCCCGAGGAGCAGGACGCCTCGTGGCGGGTCGAGCTCGGGGGCAGTGCCGTCGAAGGCCGCACGCCTGCGGGTCAGCCACTCCTTGAGGTGATCCAGCCCGGCCACGTCGGCCATGCCCGCGGTGTCGTGCTCGAAGGACAGCACCCCGCCGCGGTTGAGCAGCTCGTACTTCGCCCGCATCACGGTCGGGGAGTCCGCGGAGGTCACTGCCCCGTCGTCGAAGATCGCCGCACGTGCCAGGCGGTGCGTGTCGCTGGTCGAGAGCCCGGCAAGGTTCTCGACCAGCCGGCCGACCGACTCCTCGTCCGCCCGGACGAGGCTCCCGTGCTCGCGGCCCCACTCCCGGGCGGTCTCCTCGACGATCGCCCGGCGCTCCTCGCGCGAGGGGAAGGCGATCTCGAAGCGGGCGGAGTACGACTCGAGCTCAGCCGGCAGCTCGAGGTCCTGGCTGAGCAGGACGACGGTTCGCGGCACCCGGGGGTAGTCCTGGGCGATGTCCTTGAGCAGGCGGAGGTTCACCGGGTCGTCGAGGTAGGGGTGGAAGTCCAGCAGGACGTAGATCCCGGCGATCCCGTCGCGGATGGCGCGCAGGACCTGGGTCGGGTCGCTGTTGAAGCGCTGCGCCGAGCCGAGGTCGACGTCCGTGCGCCGCAACCCCTCGGTGACCAACCACTCGAAGACCGGCAGCGGGGGCCTGCCCTGGCCGGCCGTCGCCAGGACCAGCGAGCGCACGCGGGCCTCGTCACGGGACTCGATGACGACGATCGCGATCCGGCTGCGCAGGAGGGCGGCGAGGTCCTGCGCGGCACCGCTGGTCATCTGCCGATCGTAGTGGCGGCGCTGACGCTCGAGGGGCAGCGGAGCCCATCTGGTCGCCGACGTGGGTGGGGGCTAGCCTTGGGGCTCGAGCCCCTCCTCGGGCGTGGGAGTTGCCTGTGACCGCTGCGCTCTACTCACTGGACGAGGCGCGGCCGATGTCGCGCACCGGGCGGCTGGCCGCCTGGGTGGGCGGAGCGCTGTACCTCGGCGCGTCCCTGGCCGTGTACTCCCGGGGCAGCGAGCCGTGGCCGGCGCTGCTGTGGGTCCCGATCGCGCACGCCCTGGTCCTGGTCGTGGTGTGCGGGCTGACGTCGCTGCTGCTCTACGGCCAGGCGAGTGCGACGGGCCGCCGCGGCTACCTGTGGCTGGGCGGGACGTACCTCTACGTGGCCGTGCTCCTGCTGTTCTTCCCGATGTTCTTCCCGGGCGGCTTCGGCGGGCAGGAGCCCCTGCTGGGCGGGCAGCAGTCAGCGCCCTGGATGTTCTACATCTGGCACTTCGCGTTCGGCGTGGGCCTGGTGGTGGCCGTGTGGGTGTTCCACATCGACCGGGTCAGGCACCGTCGCCCCAACATGGCCGGGGACAACCGGCCGTCGGCGATCGTCGTCGTGGCCGCTGCGCTGCTCACCGTGGCCTTCGTGGCGGTGGAGGACACGACGTTGCGGCCCACCCTGGTCGCCCCGGATGGGAGCCTGAGCGGGTTGGGCGTGGCCCTGGACTGGCTCCTCCTGGGGTTGTCGCTGGCGGGCATGGGTCTCGCGCTGTGGTGCCAGCGCGGGGGCGCGCTCATCCAGCGGTGGCTGGCTGCGGTGCTGCTGCTCCAGCTCGGTGCTGCGATCGTGAACATGAACACCAACAGGTGGTCCCTGGGCTGGTACTTCGACCGGCTGTTCGGCATGATCGCGCTGACCAGCCTGCTGGTGTTCCTCCTGTTCAGCCTCGCGCGTGCAGGTCAGGCGACGAGCATGGTGGCCACCTCCGACACGCTCACCCGCAGCGAGAGTCGGGCCAGCTTCACCCAGTCGATGGGCCAGGAGATCGCTGCGGCCCGGGAGCGGGGGGAGCAAGTGGCCCTGCTCTGGGTGGATCTCGACGGGTTCAAGGGCGTGAACGACCAGTTCGGCCACCAGGTGGGCGACGACGTGCTGCGCGTGACCGTCAACCGGATCCTCGGCCAGGTCCGGGACGCCGACCACGTCGGTCGGCTCGGGGGCGACGAGATCGGCGTCCTGCTGTGCGAGGGCGTGCACGAGGCACCAGTGAGCCTGGTCGCCGAGCGGATCCTGGCCGCCCTGCGCGAACCCATGCACGTCGAGGAGTTCCTGATCCACATCACGGGTTCCATCGGGATCGCCACCTTCCCGACCGACGGTGATCGGCCCGACGAGCTGATCACCCGCGCGGACCTGGCCATGTACGCGGCGAAGAACGGGGGCGGGGACCGGTGCCTGCAGTTCAGCGCCGAGCTCGGCTCGCAGGCGATGGACCGGGCCCAGCTGCGCCATGACCTCGCCCGGGCGGTGCTCAGTGGGGACTTCGAGCTGGCCTACCAACCGATCGTGTCGCTGGAGTCCGGGTCCGTGGCCGGTGTCGAGGCGCTCGCCCGGTGGCGGCACGACGGGCAGGTGATCCCGGCCGAGCAGTTCGTGGCGTTCGCGGAGCGGACGGGCCAGATCGTGGCCATCGGGCGGCTGATCCTCGAGGCGGTGGAGCGCGAGGCGGCCGAGGTGCTGGCCGCCCTGCCGGCCGACGGGTTCCTCTCGGTCAACCTCTCCGCTCGGGAGCTGGTCGACGAGATCCACCTCGATCGCCTCCTGACCGGGCCGCTGCAGGCCTCGGCGGGACGCGTCGTCCTGGAGGTGACGGAGTCCTCCGAGCTGCTGGAGAGGTCCGACATGATGGACCGCCTGGTGCGCATCCGCGCTGCCGGCTATCGACTGGCCGTCGATGACTTCGGGGCGGGCTTCTCCAACTTCACCCGGCTCGAGGCGCTGCGACCGGACGTGCTGAAGATCGATCGCTCGCTCGTGGCGCGCGCCGGCACCGGGGAGGAAGGCGGCGTGGCGTTCCTCGCGGCCGCCCGCAGCGTCGCCGAGAGCCTGCACTGCCCGGTGATCGCCGAGGGGGTCGAGACCGCCGCCGAGCTGGAGGTGGTGCTCGCCACCGGCATCACGCTGGCCCAGGGCTACCTGCTGGGGCGACCTGTCCCCCGCGATCGTCTCGCCGCGACCGTCGCGGCCGGGGGTGGCCACTGAGCCCCCGGGCCGCGGCTGGCGGGCTCCCCCCGTGAGGGCCGTGACTACCTGTGACTGAACTTCGTCACCAGTAGTTATCCACACCCTGTGCACCTGTGGATCGCCAGTCTCAACCTCCACCTCAGGGTGAGGCATGCGGCGGGGCTCCTCGGGACCAGCGTGAACTGGTGGGTGGGTCCGGATCGGCACCACCCACCAGTTCACGTACTGCCCGAGGAAGGTTCCCCAGCGCCGGGCGCTCGGGCTCTACTCCACGGCGAAGGCGTACAGCCCCTGGTCGGAATCGATCTCCGGACCGCCCAGGGAGTAGCCGGTGCCCCAGTAGACGACCCCGTTGGACACCGCGGCACCTCCATAGCACTGGTCGCCCGAGGCGAAGTCCCAGAGCACGGTCCCGTCGGAGGCCTTGAGCGCGTACATGTGCCCGTCCGGGTCAGCCGAGCAGCCGTACATCACGCCGTTGGCCACAGTGACCGGACCAGGTGCTCCACTGAACGCCGGGTTCGGGCGCTGCCACAGGATTCGCCCGGTGCTCGCATCGAGCGCGGACCAGCCGCCGTAGTTCACGGTGGTGCCGTTCTCCAGCGGCCACGGCTTGAACTGGCTGTTGGAGTTGGCGGTGTAGACCCGGTTGCCGTCGGTCGCCGACCCCCACTGCAGGCCGCCACCGATCCCACCGGTTCCCGCCTGGGTGTTCCAGCGCACTGCGCCGGTCGCCGGGTCGAGCGCCCAGTAGACACCGCTCTTCTGACCGGCACCGACGTACTCCACGCCCTTGTTCTTGAACAGGGCAGGGGCCTGGCCGAAGTCGAAGTCCGGGCCGGCCCCTTCCGGGCAGTCCGGGGTCGGATCCTCGAACCCGGGGAACCCCGGAATCCCGCAGGCCAGGTTCCACGCGTCGGAGGGCAGTGCGCGGGTGCTCCACTTGACGGCACCGGTCTGCTTGTCGAGCGACACGATGGCGTCGAACATGTTGCTCGCCGGCACGCAGGCCGCACGGGCCGCATCATCGGCCGCAGTGGCCAGGCAATCGGTGACGGAGTCGGGGACGGAGTAGTTGTTGCCGGTGGCGATGTAGACCGACCCACGCTTGGAGTCGACCGCGGGCGAGCTGCCCCAGACTGCCCCACCGGTGTATCCCTCCGGGACCGTGTAGGTCTTCCACAACGGCGCGCCCGTCGCGACGTCCACGGCCATCATGAAGCCACGGAAGGTCAGCGGGAGCCCGAACCGGACAAGCGCCTCCTCGTACGACGCGGCGCCGACGTAGGCGACCCCGTCGACGACCGTCGCCGACTGGGTGATGATCGGGTAGCCACCCTCGACCTTGGTCCTCCACAGCAGGGCGCCGGTGTTCTTGTCGACCCCCATCACGTAGCCGTCAGGGCTCGGGATCGGCGCCCTGCCAGCCTGGTCGCCGAACACGAGCACATTGCCCGAGATCGCGGGGGTGGCCCGGGCGAAGTCCCCGGGGATGCCGGTCATGGCCGGGATGCTGGCCTGCCACTTCAGCGCCCCACTGGCCGCGTCGACCGCGTACAGGTTCCCGGCGAAGTCAGGGGCGTACACGACCCCGTTCTCGACTGCGGGAGTGGCCGACACGTTGCCCGCGGTCGGCAGCTTCCACTTCACCGCCAGACGGCCGACGTTCCCGACGCCGATCGAATTCTCCTTGGCGTTGTGGCGGGTGTTGGAGGTGTTGAACCCCCACGAGGTCCAATCGGCGTTGGGGGCTGCGAATGCGGCCGGAGCGACGAGCACTGCGCCTGCAAGGGCCATTGCGGCACCTGTGCGCACGGGACGAGTTGTTCTCAAGGCACTTCCTTCCTGAGCACGATGGCGAGAAGGCCGCAGGCATGTCCGCGGCCCCGATCTGGACGCTCATGCGCAGCACGCACCGTCCCCGCTGCTGCCACCAGCGAAAGGACTGGTGCGGGTTGCCCACGTGCACCGCCGCCCCGGCGAGGGTTGGGAACTGTCGCCAACCCGTTCTCGTGACTCTCGCGCCTCCGCACGGGCGATGAATAGGAATGTACGCGCGCCCGTGAGACCCCGTCAATAGGTAAGCCTTACCTATTGACGGGGGTCGTTCGGCCCAACGCGCACGGTCGTCCGGCTGGGCGTCCTCCCGGTCAGTGCGTGGGCTCGAGCAGGACCCCGGTGACCCGATAGCCGACCGACAGCCGGTACGGCGTCGTCGCCGCAGTCCACAGGGTGGACACCTCGCCCATGCTCACCGGCTCCAACGTGACCCTCAGGAGCTCGAGCGCGTCCTGGGGATCCGAGCCGGGACCCCGATGCTCGCGTGGGATCACCGGGTGGCTGTGGAATGCCAGCATCGCCGCACCGAGGACGCGGTGCGCGCCGCTGTCATCGGCCGGGTCGCGCCCGGCGACCGTCATCAGGTAGTGCAGGTCGACCGACAGCGGGGGATGCCCACGTTCGACCATCCCGGGGAGGCTCGTCAGGTCGTGGTTCCGGACGTGCGCGCCCTCCGTGACCCGGTACAGGAAGAGGTTCACGAAGGGTGGATCCAGATCCGGGGTGCGGTCGAGGGGCCGGGCCGCGACGGTGATCGAGTCCTGCACCATCGAGTCGCGCAGGAGCGCGCACAGCGAGTCGGTGACGGCCTGGATGCCGGATGGGTCGCTCACCGTTCAGGGGCTGGCCAGCATCCCGGCGAGGATGTCCTGGGCCTGGTCGGGGCGGTCGATGAAGGGGTTGCGGTTGCCCTGGCGCTGGAAGATGGCGGCGTTGCGGTGCTGCTCCCACAGGGTCACCGGGTCGTCCCGGTGCCAGGTCAGGAGCAGGGCGAAGCTCTCGGGGGGCATCTCGTCGAGGGTTCCCGGGTAGCGCAGCCCGAAGTAGAACACGGCCCTGGCCGCGGCCCCCTTGCCGTGGGCGGGTTCGAAGCCGCTGGTCTCCCGCTTCCCGCAGTCGTCGCGGACCACCTCCACCTCGGTCGGCGGGGCCTGTGGACCGAGCCCCGGGCGAGGGTCGGGCTCCACGCGTGGCTGCGGGTAGTCGGCGTGCTCGGTGTAGGGGGTGTTGCCGCGGAAGCTGTTGCAGCGGGTCTCGCAGGCGAACAGGTGGTGCAGGTCACCACGCATCGGTTCCCGGCGGTCGAACCAGCTCTGCGGGACCACGTGCTCGCAGTTGTAGGGAAGCACCGCCTCCACCATGGCCTCGGCCTCGGTGGGGTCGGCGCCGGGCGCCCGGGTCAGCCGGGTCAGCGCCGCGACCCGCAAGCCCTGCACCTGCAGGTCGGCGCGGATCAGGTCAGCAGGGTCCCACTGCTGACCGGTGTACAGGCTGCGCACGGTCAGGTCCGGTTGCAGGTCCACCCACGGGTACAGCTCCCTGGCCGGCTGGTATGCGGGAGTGCGGGCATGGGTCCGGGCCACCAACGCGCCGTACCCGTCGGGCTGGACGCCGCCGTAGTAGGCCTCAGCCGCGGCCACGTCGGCCTGCGGTTCGTAGTACACCCGGTCCGGCGCGCTGGCCAGCACGGCCAGCGCCTCACCCAGCTGGGTCGCCAGGACCTCAGCACCCTCGTACGACGCCATACCTGTGCCTACCAGCCGCCCGGGGCGCCGTCAACGGGCCCGCTTCCCCGGGCGCGCACGGAGGGAACGAGCCCGTCGGCGGTCAAGGGGCGCGCACCAATCCGACGCCGCGGTCCGCGACATCCACCCCGGCGTCGAGGGCGGTCAGGTCGGCGTTGGCCAGCATCCGGGCGGTCACGGTGGTGGCCGTCGCCGGCAGCGGCAGGCTGCGCACGTCCTCCCACCACAGGGCGGCAACCCCGGAGGCGTGCGGGGTGGCCATCGAGGTGCCGTTCAGGCTGACCAGTCCCCCTCCTGCCCTGGCCGAGAGGACCCCGACTCCGGGGCCGGCGACCTGCGGGAACGTGTTGGAGAAGGGGGCCACGACCAGCCCGGTGGCCGAACGACCCAGGGCACCGGTGGAGATGACATGCTCCGCCGCTGCGGGCAGGGACACCCCGATCTCGTGGTCGGGGTTGGTCAGCCGCTTGCTCTCGTTGCCCGATGCGGCGACCACGACCGTGCCCCCGGTGAACGGCTCCTGGCTGGCGATCATCTGCATGAGGGCGTCGAACATCCGCAGGTTCCCCCGGTATGCCTCCAACGCCCGCGACGTGGCCAGGTCCACCGGCCACCCCGCCCTGACCAGGCGGGCGACCAGGCCCGGGAAGTCGAACCCCAGGGACATCGAGATGACCTGGGCGCCCTGGGCCACCGCCCACTGGATGCCGCGGAACAGCATGTCGGAGTCACCGCTGCCGTCGTCGCCGAGCACCTTGCCGATCCGGGCCTCGGTCACCCCGGTGGCCACCCCGATCCGGGTGCCGTCCACGTCCCGGCCGAACACGGTGCCCGCCACGTGGGTGCCGTGCCCCTGCCGATCCCCGACACCGCTGCCGGAGAAGTCCTCCTGGACCAGGGTCACCCCGGTGAATGCCGGATGGGCGGCATCGATGCCGGTGTCCAGCACGGCCACCACCACCCCGGCGCCAGTCCGGGGGCCGGTGTCCGCACCGACCGCGGAGACCCCCCACGCCACCCCACCGGGCGCCTCGTCGCCGGCAGCCGCCGGCCCGGCGTCCTCGTCTGCGACCGGGTGGACCACGGCGGTCGGCATGACCGGAGCCACCGCGCGCACCTCCGGGGCCCGGGCCACGTCCTGCACCTGTTGCTTGGTCAGCTCGACGCGGTCGACCCGGGGCTCCGCGGGGCTCCCGACGGCCTCCACCGCGATGCTGCTGCCGCCCCACGGCTCCCGGGTCCGCGAACGGGTCATGTCCCGGAGGACGATGTAGGTCTGCTCCATCTGCACTCCTCAGCGATGTCACGGATTCCACGACGACTGCGACCCGACCGCTCGATCAGGTTAGCCTCACCTATATGACGCTACTCTCACCCGGGCAGCAGGACAAGGCCCCAGTCGAGCGCTAGCAGGACCGGGCACCCGGAGCCCCGGAGACCGCGAACCTGAAGACGGTGGGCTCGTCGGGCCCCAGGAACTGACCCTGCTGCCCGAACCCGACCGTGATCTCCTGCAGGCTGCCGAGCGGCGCCTCCGGGCTGATCGTCAGGCGAATCGCGAGCCTGCGATCCGCGTCGGTGCGGACGATGTCAGGCGGCTGCCCGGGACCGTTCAGGCCGTCGGTCACCGCCAGGACGCCCACGTCGATGATCGACGGCGTGGACCCGGAGGCCGCGATCACCAGTTCCAGGGCCTCACCTCGCAGGTAGCAGCCGGGCTGGGGTGGCGCCGCGACCACCTTGTAGCTGGCCGCCGGCGGCGTTGGCGTGGGCGTGGTCACCGCGACGGCGATCCGCGCACTGGCCCGCAGCCGTGAGGTGGGCTTCGTCCTGGCGACGATCTTGTTCGAACCCGCCGCCAGGGTCCGGGACCCGACACCGCCACGGATCCTGATGGTCGCCACGCGCTTCCGGTTCCCGGCACTGCGGTACGTGAGCGTCACCCTCCTGGCGTTGCTGCTCACGGACACCCGCACCTTCCCCGAGTCGAGCAGGATGGCTGTCGCGCTCAGGGTGGCACGTGGCCTGGTTGCCGTGGGCGCGAGCTGCGCCGCCGGCCACGATGGCTGCGGGGCCACGGCGACCATCGCGGTCACCGATGGGACGAGCGCCACCGATGCCCCGGGCGTGACCATGCTGCTGCCGATCAGGACCGCGGCTGTGACGAATCCGGTCGCCGCTGGAATCCGCATGGGGGCCTCCCGTGAGTACAGCGGACCATGCCTCTGAGCGAAGGGTCAGGCTGATCACGGTCCTCTGCCGGCACCCGACTGTCAATCCCCTAGGTGGGCGTCGGGGTCAGGGGCGTGTGGCTGGGAGCCACGGCGAGTCGACCTGCTGCTCAGCCGGTCCCGACCCGCGGGGACGGTTCCGGGCACGCCGGGGGCACCCCGCGCAGGCCGAGGGTGGCCACCTCGGCCTCGGTGAGGCGCCGGTCGGCGTTCGCGCAGGCCTGCACCAGCAGCGACTCCGGGGAGAGGTCCCACGCCACCATCCGGTGGCCGTGCAGGACGATCAGGGCGTCGCCGGCCGCCGCCGGGTGCAGGCCGGTGACGGCCGCATCCTCGTCGTTCTGCTGCGCGCGGCGAGCTCCGACGAGCGGCCGGCCGACCTGGCGCATCTGGGCCAGGTCGGTCTGGACCAGCAGCGCGTCCTGCCCCGCGCTGAACAGCCGACCACGCGACGCCTGCAGCGCCAGCCACCACACCGCGTCGTCGTGGCCGACGATCCCGGCCCCAGCCGGGCTGTCCCCCGCCACGTCGAGGACCTGGGGATCGGCACCGAGATCGAAGCCCACGGCGAGCTTGTCGCCGGGCAACCAGGCCAGGGCGGTGACCACGACTGCCGTGGAGAGCTTCCGTGGCGGGTCCCACCCTGCGGATCCGACGGTGCCCACCTGGAGCGCGCCCCGGTCCTCGGCGACGGCCACCCTGGACTCGTCCGGAGACAGGGCGACCTCGACGATGGGGGCTGCGGCCCCGCGAAGCTCGGGTGGCGTCGCGCCACAGCGCCCCACGTCCAGGAAGCGGACCACGTCACCCGTGGCGAGCGCGGCCAGGCACCGGCCCACGTCAGCGGCGTCGACACCGCTGGCAAGCACCTCGGGCTCTGCGGCACCCACCGCCCAGAGGTCCAGCGGTCCCAGGTCGACCTGGGACTGGGTGCTCGTCTCCACCACGATCCCCCCGCTGGTCCACCAGGCCCTTCGGACACCCGGTGGCGCGCGGAGGTCGGCTGCACCTTCGACGAGCACGCGTCCGTCGGCCGTCACTGCGGCCAGCGGGCCCTCCCCGTCGACCAGCGCGACGAACCCCTCGCCCTCCCAGCCCGCAGGGATCACCCCGGAACGGGCGACGACCCGGCTCGGGGCGAGGTCCCAGAGGATGGCCCCCTGCTTGTCCGTGGAGACCAGCATCGGCAGTCCCGCCGTCGACAACCCGAGTGCGTCGGACTCGTGCGCCTCGAGCAGGTCCCCCTGCGCGGCACCGGCGTCCAGGTCCCATCGTTGGATGCCGCCCTCGGCGCCAGCCGTGAACAGGACCCCCGAGTCAGGGTCGACCGTCATGGCTCGCACGACGCCGGGATGCCGTCCCACCGGCGCCCCCTGCGTGAACTCCCCCTCCCTGAGGACCCACCGACGGATCACCGGATCGCTCCCGGAGCCCAGCAGCTGGAGGGGGCCATCCCGACGGAACACGACCGTCTCGGCGGTCCTGGATCCCGCTGCGACGTCGATCAGTCGCTGCTCCCCGACGACCGCGCCCCGCACGATGTGGTGGACGATCACCCCGTCGGGACCTGCGCTGGCCACCCACTGGCCATCCGCCGAGGAGGTGAGGGACCGGACCGGGTCGCGGTGGCGGTCCAGGGCGACCGGGTCACCGAGCCGGTCCCCGTCCCGAGGCGCCAGGAACACCCCACCGTCGGCGTCACCGAACACCAGGCCGGCAGGATGGTCGACCACCGCGGTGACCTGCGTCCCGTGCGTGACGACCTGCGGTGATCCGGACGGGAGCACGACCGCGCCCGCGTGGTGGACGAGGTCCGCACCCGAGCCGGACACCCCGCTGAACGCCACTGCCGGACTGCCGGGTTCGGTGAACAGCCGATCGACACGGACGGCGCCGACGGCCACCTCGGCCAGCGAACGGGTCGCGAGGTCGACGGTCGCAAGGCCGCGGTCCGCGGTGACCACCACGCCGGTGCCGGGGCCAACCGACCGCAACGTGCCCCACAACGCGGACTGGTCGCGGAAGTACCGCACGGGCCCGGTCGGGGTTGCCAGCGCGTTGACCAGCGCACCTTCGGTATCGATGGTCGGCTTGAGCCGGTAGGCGGAGGCGGCAGCGAGCAGCGCCAGGTCCCGACGGGTGCTGATCGCCTCGTTGGCCTGCGCCGCCACCCGGACCGCCTGTGCCTCCAACCGCGCGTCCTCGGCCTCGAGCCGCGCGACCACGGCGTCCCCCCGCTGATCCCATGCGAGCACCCCGGCCACGACGGCCACCACGGCCAGGGCCGCCACCCCGACGGTCAGCGCCCTGCGCACCCGCCGTTCCCGATCCCCGCGCAGGCTCTGCCTGACGAACTCGCCCACCACGCCCGGGCGGGTGCTCAGCTTCTCGTCGAGCGCCAGGGCCAACCGTGGGCCGGACAGCAGCAGGCTCCGGTCCGAGCGCCCGGTCTGCACCCAGCGCTCTGCGGCGTCCCCGATGGCCCGCAGGTCGATGGTGCGCTGTCGGTCCCGGGCGATCACCTCGGCCAGCGGCCGCCACCCGAACAGCGCCTCATGGGTGACGTCCACGAGGTCCGTCCCACCGGGCACCGCATCCACCTCGAGGACGTCCTCCAGGGAGTAGGTCGTGCGGTAGGCGATCAGTCCTCGCGCCCGGAAGGCGTCGAGCCAGCCGCGCTGCTCCTCGGTGAACGACTCGATCGGCTGGGGGCCACGCACCGGGGGGTTCTGGGTGGCGTCAGCGATCTGGGCCAGCGTCCGAAGGGCCTGCTCCTGCACCTCACGGCGGCCCCGGTCGTCCAGGCCACGGCTGAGCTCCCGCAGGGCCTCGTTGGCCTGCGCCCCCAGGACTCCGCGAACCCCACCGAGGCGGTCGAGGCTCGACTCCCGGAGCGCACCGGTCGAGGTGTCGCGATCCAGCCACAGCTGGTGCAGCGTGTAGGCCAGCAGCGGCAGCGCCTCGCCGGAGCCCGTCTCGGTGACCAGCCGGGTGATCAGCGCCTGGTCGAGGTCGAGCTGGGCGTACTTCGCCGGGAGTCCGATGATGTCGACGAGGTCGGCGGGCTCCACGTAGGGGATGTAGTGGTCCAGCGGCTCGCGGACGAAGGCCCCCAGATGGGAGCGGAACTCGCTGCGGACGACCAGCAGGACGGTGGTGCCATCCTCGGTGCGTTCGCGCATCCACGATCCGATGCGCGTGCGGTGGACGTCGTCGAGGGTGAGCAGCTCCTCGCCCTGGTCGACCACCAGCAGCCCCGCGGCCCCGGCGCCCACCGGTCCGGGGAGCTCGGCCTCGGCGAGCTGGCGGGGCTGGGTGACCGCTGGCACGGTCCATCCGCGGCGGCGCAGCGCAGGCAGGACCCCCGCACGGACCAGCGATGACTTGCCCGACCCGGACGGCCCGCTGACCACCACGAACCGTCCGCCGCCCTCACGACGGACCCGCTCCACGTCGGCCAAGAGTCGATCCAGGAGCTGCGCCCGACCGACGACTGCTTCGTGCTCGGCACCCAGCGGGGTCAACCCCGGGTACGGGACGAAGCCGGCAGCCGGACGCGCGACGTCCTGGGGGGTTCCGAGGAGGTTGTCGGCGAGTCCCAGGATCTCGGTGATCGGTTGCTGCACGGAGCCCATGTGGTGCTGGTCGACCACCGGGTTGACCAGCGCATCGGCGGCCGTCCGCAACGGCAGGATGGGCTTGCCCAGCAGCTGGGCCATCCCCAGCTCCGCGCTGCACCACGGGGAGTTCGAGTGCTCGCTGGCGATGAACACGACCAGGTCGCAGTTCTTGACCACGCGGCGGATCCACCACCGCCACTGCGTGCCCCCATCAGGACCGGCAGCCACATCGCAGGACAGGTCGAGGTGGTCCTCGGGTCGCTGCTCCTGCCACTGGGCCAGCAGCCGACCCGCGACGTCCGCATCGGCGCTGTTGTGCGATATGAACACGAGTCTCATCAGCGGGCCTCAGCAGGACGCCTGCACCGCGTAGTCCCGGACCGTCGGCTCGTCCGACGTGCTCAGGTACTGACCCAGCGCGCTGAACGCGATCCGGATCCGCTCGGTGCCGACGGCCGCATCCAGCCCGATGGTCATCTGAACGGTGAGGATGCGTCCGTCGTCGGAGTGATCGGCGCTCCAGGTCAGGCCCGGCGTCGACTCGAGGACCCCCACGTCGTAGATCGCACCGGTGGTCCCGGACGCCTCGACGACCAGTGGATCCAGGGGCGCCCCGGGGGTGTAGCAGCCAGGTGAGGTCGGCTCGGCGACCACCTTCCAGCTGACGTGCTTCGACGGCTCGAAGCGGATCGACAGGGTGTGGTCGAAGGGCCGGAAACCGTCGGCACCGTCCACCTGGATCCGGATCCTGCAGACGTC
Source organism: uncultured Actinomycetes bacterium (assembly GCA_963774745.1). Classification (GTDB taxonomy): domain Bacteria; phylum Actinomycetota; class Actinomycetes; order S36-B12; family CAIYMF01; genus Prado023. The sequence goes on from CAVZGE010000011.1 coordinate 471,594, forward strand.
GCCGATCTGGCCGGTCAGGAAGATGAACTGCGGATCATCCAGCGAGCAGGAGTCCGACGTCGTGGACAGCCGCACCGGCAGCCCCGTGTCACGAGCCCGGGCGTCGTGCTCCACGGCCAGGCTGGTGGCCGTCGTGCTGCGCGTCCCGTCCGAGGTCAGCTCGACCGTCTCCCCGCCGGGCACCACCATGCGGACCGCCTGGGCGCGCCCCTCCGGCGACGAGCTGCCGCTTCCGGAGGGAGTCCCCGTGGAGGCGCCACCCCCAGGCGATTCCGAGTCGCCCGACGACGGTGTCGACGACGGGTCGGCCGTGCCCGAGGTCTCCGACGCGCTTGCGCTGCCGACGCGCGCTGTGTCCGAGCTGCCCGACGCGACCGAGCTGCCCGCCGTGCCGGCGGTGCCGGCCGTACCCGACCCAGCGACGGGCACGGAACCATCTGCGCAGCCGACCAGCAGGGAAGCCAGGGCAACACACGCGGCGACCCACGCCCGGCCGCGGGCCATCATGAACCCGCCGTGGCGGCCCCGGGGCCGGCCCCGTGCGGCAGCATCCGGCGGGTGCGCCGGTCCGACGCACCCGAGAAGGCTGTTGACGCGAGTCCGGCCATGAGTAAGCCCTGCCTCTCCTAACCAAACTATCGTCTCTGCCCAGGACCCCGGTCAATGGCCATGGACCGGGGTCCCCCCGCAGGGCTACCGTGGCGGCACGCCGGAAGCACGCCGGAAGGGAGGGCGATGGGCCGATGGGCACCGGGGATCACCTGTGGAACGAGGACGCCTTGCCGGCCCGGTACCAGGGGGACGCGAAGGCCTACCAGTCCGCGGTCCTCGAGCAGTACCGGCTCTACGTCGAGATGGCCGATCGCGTCAGCCAGCGCCGCGGGCTGGCGAACACCTTCTTCCTGAGCCTGAACACCGCGATCTTCACGGTGATCGGGGTGTTCTGGAAGGACCAGCCCCAGACCGCCCCGTGGTGGCTGGTGTTCCCGCTGGTGGCGGTCGTGGGTCAGTGCGTGGCCTGGTACTCCATCGTGCGCTCCTACCGCCTGCTCAACAGCGCGAAGTTCCAGGTCGTCGGCGCCCTCGAGGAACGCCTGCCGGCCTCGCCGTTCGGGCGCGCCGAGTGGACCCTGCTCGGCCAGGGCAGGGACCGACGCAAGTACCTTCCGCTGTCCCACATCGAGAAGTGGATCCCGATCCTGTTCGCAGGAACCTACATCGCCGCCGCGGCGGCCGCCGTCGTCGGCGCCTCATGACGTGCGGGAGGGTCACCTGCCGAGCGTCTCCCTGACCCCCCGGACCGAGGAGGCATGCTCCTCTGCTGTGCGGCACCCTTGGGAGTAGCCTCGGGTGCGACGTGAGGAGGGGTCGTGGGCAGGCCACACACAGCGCGTGCGCAGTGGGGCGCCCTCATCGGGCTCCTTCTCCTGCTTGCGGTACTTGCACTGGCCTCGACCCAGGTGACGGCGAGGCTCATCCCGACGATGGGCCTCGTCGTCCTCGCAGCGGGTCTCTTCCTTCCGCCCCGGATGACCGCACTGGTCGCCGTGGCTGCGATCGGCTTGGGGATTCCGGTTGCCCTCGGCCTCGACGAGGACTTCACGGCCGTCAGGATGCTGAACCTGGTGGTCGCCTCTGTCCTGGCGGTGGTGGCATCCTGGTTCCTGCAACGGCGCCTGGATCGGATCGAACAGCTGGCCAGCCGCCAGGCGTCGATCCTGGCCAGCATCCCCGACGCGGTCGTCGAACTGGACGCCCGGGGCACCCTTCTCCAGGCCAACGCCGGGGTCTCGCGGCTGATCCCGGGCGCTGCCGTGGGAGAACCGCTGCACCCTCGCCTGGGCCATGTCCTGGCCGACGGCTCACCGTGCCCGGGGCAGTGCGCCCTGGCTGGCCTGGACCCGGGGCGCAACCAGCACATCCCGGTGGAGGGCGAGCGAGTCACCCGAGACGGCCAGCTCGTTCCGGTGGCCTACACCTACGGACTCATGCCCGAGGGAGGCATCGTCGTGTCGGTACGCGACGTCACCACCCGTGTTCGTGCCGAGCACGACCGTCGCATCCTGCTGGAGGAGGCCGTCCGACAGCAGGAGCAGACGCAACTGCTCCGGGCGCTGGAGCCACCGGACCACCACGCCCTTGCCGAGGTCGTGGGGCTGACGTCGGACATCTGGAGCGTCGGGGCCCACGGCGGGGCCGCCGGCAGCGACCTGGCCGACGTGAGCACCCTGCCCGACGGCCGCGCGCTCTTCCTCCTGGTCGACTCCGATGGGCAGGGCCTGCATGCGCGACGTGACTCCTGGATGGTCCTGCATGCGTGCCGGGCCCACATGGCGGGCGGTGCCCCGCTCGGACAGATGATCGCACTCACGTCCGAGACGCTGGCCTGGGCCGAGGAGACCCCGCGCGCCTGCGTGCTGGGGGTCATCGTGGATCCCGCCACCGGGCATGTGCAGGCGGTCTCAGGCGGCTGCCCCCCGCCGCTGCTCGTGAGTGCAAATGGGGCAACCCAATGGATCGATGCCGCCGGAGGGGGCCTTGGATCCGCCCCATCGGGATCCCACTCCGTGATGTCCGCGGAGCTCAACCCCGGGGACACCCTGGTGCTCTTCTCCGACGGTGCGATCGACAGCAGCCACGACGTCGTCGAAGGGCTGGCGGCGATGCGCTCCATCGCGGTGGCGCTGCGGAACAAGCCTGCTGCGGGATGGTCACGGCGGCTGCTGTCCTCGATCCAGGGCGATACCAGCCCGCCCGTCGATGCAACCGCGATCATGGTACGTCTGGGGGGTGGGTCATGAGCGGCGGCGCATGTCCCAAGCGGACCGCCACACCAGCACGACGCGCGAGCCGAGTCGCACCGCCCTGACCCAGCTGCCGGGCGCACCCCAGGTGCCGGGGATGCAGTGGTGACCGTCGTCGTCCAGGTCCCGCCCGACTGGGCGACCGCTGGTCGCGTGCGCCCGCGGTTGCAGGGTGCCGCAGCCGAACAATCGGCGAACGGGGGTCCGGACGGCCGGCTGGGTCTGTTCGACGACCTGGCCGAACCGGCGGCGCCGGTTCCCGGGCCTTCCGCCTCTCGATCCCGTGCTTCCTGCGCGGGACGCTGGAACCGCGAGAGAGGGGGGAACGGATGAGGCGCGCGTGCGTGGTGGCGCTGGAGCTGCGTGCCGGGCGCGGGTGGTCCCTGCCGGCGGCGGTCGTGCTCGCTGTCGGCCTGCTGGCCGCGTGTTCGGCGGGCGATCAGCCAGGTGACGGCTCCGGGGTCGATGACACGAGCACCTCCACCCCGGCCGCCGTGCTCACGATCACGAACAGCGGGCTGCGATACCTCGACGCGATCTCGGCCGACGCCAGGTGGCTCGTCGGCAGCGAGCCGCGGGGGGCGGGCGCGAGCCAGCCGAAGCCCCTGGTGCGGCTGGACCGGCGGACCGGCGAGCAGACGGTCCTCTGCGACTGGGCCGACGAGGACCTCGGGTACTGCTCGCTGGCCGAGCAGGGCGGGATGATCCCGGAGAGCCCGCACCTGCTGCTCGAACTTGTGGACGACAACGCGGTGCGCGGCTGGTTCCCCGACGGTGGCGCCTGGCTGGTCGACACCGCGACCGGTGGGCGCACCCGGATCGACACCGACGCGGGCGGGACGCCATTGCAGCCCGCGTGGACCGCCGCGCCCTGTGAGGGCGGGTGCGACTACCACCAGGCACCGCGGCTGCAGCTGAGCACGGACGCCGTGTCCGGGGATGGGCGGGTGGCCGCGTTCTGCGCCAACTACACCGCGCCGAAGGAGCCGCTGCTCTACGTCAAGGATCTGGGCACGGGGGTGCTGACCAGGACGGGGGTGCGCTGCGGGGTGGACCGGTTCGGCCGGGAGGATGATGACGACGAGTGGGCCGACGAGGCGATGAGCTACCCGACGATCTCCGCGGACGGCGCGGTCGTGCACGTCAGCGGGGATCGGTCGTCCGGCGGTGAGTACGGGCGACTCGGCTGGGCGATGGACACCGTGTACTTCCCCGGCACGGGCGAGGCCCGCGAGGTTGCGGGGTCCGGTGCCATGACCCGCGACGGCGCGACGCTGTACCTGCGCGCCGGCACCCAGGTCGAGGTGTCGCAGGCCGACGTGGCCGTCGCCCATGTGTCCTACGACGTCGCGTCGGGAGCGGTCACCCCGATGCCGTGGCTGAAGGACTTCCTGGCCACGTCGACCACCCCGGCCCCGGTGCCTGACCTGTTCGCTCACGCCAGCGCAGACGGTCAGGTGCTGCTGAACGGCACGACCGCCCACGACGTGGCGACCGGGGTCGAGACCGACGTCGCGGCGCTGCTGGTCGAGCACGGGTACGACCCGACCGACGAGAGGGGTGCGCTGCGGATCTCCGGCGACGGCTCGACGATCGTCGCCGACGTCGTCGAGGGCGATCCGACGGCCGAGTCGAACAACGCGGTTGTCCTGGTGACCGGCTGGCGCACGTCGGCGGCATCCTGCCCGTCCGGCTCGACGTCGGACCAGCCAGGCGATCCGGCCCAGGCACGTCCCGCGCTGCGCGACTGGTACCGGCTGGCCGCGCTGGACCCGACCGCGGGCCGGATCGTCGCCGGCGAGAGCGGTTTCGTGCCCGAGGACTCCGGGCGGGCCAGCCTGCAGGCCACGTGGGCATTCGACCTGTGCAGCAACACCTGGGTCGACCTGCCCGACGCATCGCTGCCCGTGGCCGAGGACCGCCCAGCGATCGGCCAGTACATCACCCATGAGGCGGCCGGACGCGTGCTGGGCCTGGTCGGCGGGCTCTCCCCGGTCTGGAGCTACGACCCGACGGCGGCAGCGTGGACCGCTGTGCAGGTGACCGGCGGCGGGTCCGAGGATGCGTGGCCGATGGCCGTCTACGACCCCGATGGCGACCGCCTGCTGGCGTTCGACCCGAACCTGATCACCGCGGGCGAGGCCAACGGCACGGTCGCGAGCGGGGTGCTGGCCCTCGACCTGGCCACGAGGGAGTGGACCCACCTGGATCCCGCGGACCCGAAGGACACGGCATCGCCGATGGCGTCCATGCAGCAGTACGCGGTGGCCTACGACAGGGCCGCGCGCCGGCTGGTCCTGGTGGTCACGTCCATCGCCCCGGACAAGGACGCGAAGACCTGGCTGTTCGACCCCGAGGCGGGCACGTGGGCCCGGGGCGCCGACGTACCCAGGACCCTGCCGAACGGCTACCCGGACAACTGGTTCGCGCTGGCCTTCGACCCGGTGACGGCGCGCACCTGGGCGTTCGGCGACACCGCGATGCTCGGCTACGACGCGACCGCCGACGACTGGGTGGCCGCCGAGCGCGACGCCGGCTGGCCGGACTCGATGACGATCGGCGACACGGAGGTCGACCCCATGGCGCGCAGCACCAACCAGCTCGTCGTCGACACCAGCGGACGACTGATCGTGATCGGCGGCAACGTCCGCCGGGCGGGCGGGACCCCCGGCGGGTTCGTGAAGGAGTCCGACTGGGTGGCCACCGACGACGTCTGGGCCTACGAGCCGGCCACCAACACCTGGACCATGCTGCTCGGACCGTCGGACGCCCCGGCCGCGTACGGACCGGGCTGACTCAGGGCCCTTGGGCCGCGGCCAGCGCCTTGGCCAGTCCGCCGCGGGAGCGCACGCCCAGCTTGCGGTAGATGCTGCTGAGGTGGAACTCCACGGTCTTGACCGAGAGGAAGAGCTGGCTGGCGACCTCGGCGTTGGTGTTGCCGTCGGCGACCGCGAGCGCGATGCGGGCTTCCTGGGGGCTGAGGTTCGTGGCCGGGCGCGGGCCCTGAGGGGTGACGCGGGCTCCCGCGGCGGTGAGCTCCCGCCGGGCTCGTTCGGCCCACGGGTCGGCGCCGAGGTCCTCGAAAACGCGCAGCGCCTCGGCGAGGGGGTTGCGGGCGGCTTTGGGCCGGCGGGCGCGGCGCCGGTGCTCGCCGAGCAGCAGCTGTGTCCTGGCGGTCTCGAACACCTCGGTGGTTCGCGACAGATGGTCCAGGGCCGCGCTGAGCAGCTCCTCGGCGTCGCCCGGGCTGACCAGGGCCCGGCATCGGGCCACCATCGCCGGACCGAAGGGGTCCACGACACCCTCGATGCGCATGGCCAGGTCGGCGGTGACCTCGGCGGCGGTCGTGACGTCCCCGATCGCCACATGTGCCTCCACAAGATCGACGAGGCTGGCCACGAAGTGGTCCCGGGCACCACGTCCGGCGAACCGGATCCCCCGGATGGGCGTCAGGATGCGCACAGCCTCCTCGGGATTCCCCAGCGTCAGCGCGAGGGCGCCGCGGGCCTGGGTGAACCAGTGACTGTTCCACGCCGACCGCCCACCGAGGCCGGAGTCCGCGCTCGAGCTCAGCACCCCCACCTCGTCCTGCTGGCCGCGGTAGGCCAGCAGGCACGCCAGTCGCGCTGTGGCGGTCATGTCAGCCGCCCCCAACAGGCCGGACACGTCGACAGCTTCGCGCAGCAGCGCGTCGGCGTGGTGCCATCGGCCCTCGCGGCGAGCCCGTTCGGAGCTGAAGAAGGCAGCCGAGACGACGTTCTCGGGCTCACCGGTGGTCCGCAGGATCTGGTCCAGGCGGCGGAACCGCGCGGCGTGATCGGCGTCGACCTCCAGCAGCCAGCCCGGCGCGACCGCCCAGTTGATCAGCCGGTCCGCAGACAGCCCGGCAGGATCGATGCCGGCGCTGCGCTCGACCGCCGCGCGCAGGTGGGGCACGGCGCGATCATGCTCGCCGAGGAAGGTCAGGGCCTGGCCCAGCGTGAGCGACCACTCCCAGTCGTCGGGCTCAGCGTGGCGCCGTTCCAGCAGGGCCACAGCACGCTCCAGCGCCGGTCGGTCCAACCTCTCCATGGCAAGCCAGGCCCGCCAGTTCTCCACCTGGTGGGCGACCGGGGTGCCGAGGTCAACGCCCTCGAGGTCCTCGAGCGCGGGCAGGTAGGTCGTGGACGTCGGCGTGGAACGACCGAGGCTCCCCTGCCCGGCGGAGGTGTCGTCGTGCTCGATGCGGATCAGCAGGCACCGCACCCGGTCGTCGGGGTGCAGGTCCTGGCCCTCCAGCTCAGCGACGATGGCCAGGGCCCTCGACGCTCCTGCATGGTGGGCGGCCAGCAGGCGCAGGCGGGTCCGCTCAGATGGCGTCGGGGTGAAGCGTGCGGCCAGCAGGGCCACGTCGGCTGCCTCGGCCCGGGAGGCCGGGTGCCGCGCCAACCGGTCGGCGAGGGCTTCCAGCTCCACCGCCAGGGCCGCGTCGGGTGGCACGGTCGCGGCGGCGCGGTGACGCAGCGCACCGCCGGGGTCGCCCCGGTCGGCCAGCACCTCGGCCAGGTGCTCGTTGGCGCGGCGCAGGTCAGCCGGACGACCCGCTGAGTGCACGGCGGCGCGGGCCAGCGGATGGATGAACCTGGGCCGGGGCGCCAGTCGCACCAAGCCCGCCTCCTCTGCCGGTTCCAGCACGCGCAGACCGAGGCCAGCTCGTTGCAGTGCGGCCCTGATCACGTCGGGATCCGACGTGGCAGCCGCTGCCAGGATGACCAGGCCCTGCTGGCTCTGCGGGTGCAGGTGCTGGAAGCCCTGGGCGTAGCGGTCCTGGACGGCGGGGCCGACCGGGATCGGGGTGGGCAGCGGCTCGCGCCCAGCCAGGACCTCCCCGGACAGGATGTGCACCGCCTCGCGCAGGGCAAGCGGTACCCCGCCCAGCGCCTGGCTCACCCGCGCGGCCACCGGCGCGGACAGCGCGGGGGCGCTGCCCCGCAGCAGCTCCACGCCCTGCTCGTCGGTCAGTGGTGGCACCTCGACACCGGGGATCGCCGCCAGGGCCGGGATGCGATCGGACTCCGGTCGCCCGGCGAGCAGGACGGCGACCGGGTCGGCCACCAACCGGCGGGACGCGAACGACAGGGCCGCCACCGTCCTGGCGTCCAGCCACTGGATGTCGTCGATCGCCAGGAGCAACGGCTGGTCTGCGCTGGCCACGGCAAGTGCGGTGAGCAGCCCGGCGGGGGTTCGGCGGGCATCCGGGGCCCCGAGCAGCCGCAGCAGCACGTCCAATCCTGCGTCGGGCAGCGCCTGCTCCAGCTCGAGGGCGACCATCCGGGTGGTGGCCATCCCCCGCGCTTCCGCCTGCTCGCCCGCCCAGTCGAGCAGGGCGGTCTTGCCCAGGCCGGGGCCCCCGACCAGGCGCAGCAGGCTGGCCCGCCCGGCACACGCCCGGTCCAGTCCCGCACCGATCTGCGCGAACTGGGCCTGCCTACCGACGAGCATGACCGGATCGTGACAGACCCTGGCCCGCAAGGACTAGGGATTCCCCGGAAGTCGGCCCCCGACAGGTGCGGGCACCCTCGGAACATCCCGGCGGCCGTCGCCGGGCTCACAGGAGGCCCTCGTGAACCGCACCCGCGCCCTGACCATGGGACTGGCCGTCCCGACACTCCTCGCCGGGACCGCCCTGGCTGTCACTGGAACCCGCCTGACCCCGTGAACCGGGCGCGGGACACGGGCCCGGGGCGGTCGGCACACCGTCGGCCGCCCCGGGTTGGGCAACGGGTCGGCAAGGAGCCTGACATGCCGTGCTGCACCAGTCGTGTGGAAGACGGCGCGACCGCGCTGGGGCCGCGCAGGTTCCAGCGCCGGCGCCTGGCCAGGTGCCTGGCCCTCCTGATGCTGCCGGTGCTGCTGGTGGCCTGCACCGCACCCGGGGACGCCGCGCCCCAAGGACCGGCGGGTTCCCCGGGCAGCAGCGGTCCGGGACTGGCCGGCAGGCAGGCCGCCGAGGCGCTGCGAACCCATCCTGCGGACCCGGCTGCGGTCGACCTGGTCGAAGGCGTCCTCGTGGCCGCCGGCGTCCAGGTCGTGGACGACCTGACCTCCGCGACCACCGCACCGGTCCGGGTCACCCGCTGGCAGGTCGCCACGATGGCCAGCCAGGCGACCACGGGCGGGGGCACGCTCGGGCGAACGCTCGATGCGCTTGCCCCAGCGCCGCCCGGGGCTCCCCCGATCCCCTTCCTGATCGCCGCGTGGATGCAGCAGTCCGGGTCCGACAGCGCCCGTTTCGCCGGAGCCCTGATGAGCCGAGACCCCACCCCAGGGGCCCTGGACGCACGATTCCCCGACCTCGTCGTGGCACTGTTCCTGGCCGAGGCCACCGCGGCGACCGACCCGCCGACCTCGCGGGCGTCGGGGCAGGAGACATCCCGTGGGTCGTGGCGAGGGCCGGCGCAGCTACGCCCCGCCCTGCTCGCGCAGAACGTCATCGATGCGCCGTGCACGGCGGTGTCCACATTCGTCCACAACGCCATCGCCGCGGTGGTCCGGGCGCTCACCATCAAGTCGGCGGGCTCGGGGTTCTTCGGGTTCCTCGCCGGGATCTGGAACACCGCGGTCACCCTGGCCGCCGGTGCCGTGGAGCGGCTCGTGGGCTCGGTCACGAAGGCCCTGGTCGAGCAACTCGTCGGCGCGTTCGGCGCGCTGGCCGCGGTCCAACAGGTCTCCAGCGCCCTGATCCCCTGGCGGGCACCGCTGACCCCAGACCCCCCGACGAACCGGTTCGGGCTGGGGGACGAGACCATCACCGGGACCGTCACCCTGAAGCTGGCGCCTCACGTCCTCCCCCTCCCCGCGGCCATCCACGACTGCGCCCGCACCGTCGGGGTGGACCTGACCGCCACCGCCAAGGGCTCCCGGATCACCTGGACGACCGCCGTGTCCGGGCGCACCGACCTGGCCGCCGCCACAGCCAAGCCCGGGGAGCTGGACGCCGCCGAGTCCGCCGTGCTCGGCTACCGGACCGGGACCGAGCCGCCGGATGCAGCCGACGAGCCCGAGCTCACCGGGACCCTCACCGTCAGCAGCACCCTGCGCCGCAACGACGTCGAGAGGCTGCGCCAACTCCTGGCATCGGTGCTGCTCGAGCAGGTACCCGTCGAGCTGCGCTCCATCGTCGAGTCACTGGCTCGGCCCCTGCTCGACGCGGCGACCGGCAAGCTCGCTGAGCTGGTCGACGTGCACTCCACCACCGAGGTCCCGATCACGTTCCACCGCAGCCCACCTCTGTGCAAGAAGGGTCTGATGGACCCCGGCACCTACACCGGCCAGATCGACACCGACCTCAGGAACGGAGCGGCCAAGGGCCACGCCCGAGGCACCATCACCATCGTCGTCGCTGACGGACAGCAGGTGACCGGCACCATCGAACTGGAGAGCAACGCCAGCTGGGGCCACCTGCGCAGCTCGGCACTCGAGGAGCTGACGATCTCGGGGACCACGGCCGAGCCAACCGTGACCCTGGTCAGGCGCACGATGGACGGCAAGGACGCCACCTTCCCCCAGCAGGGCCGAACCCCGGCGATGAAGGGACGCTGCCCCGCCAGCCTGCGCTGGGACCTCTCCAGCCTCTCACCGGGAACCACCCCAACCACCCCGGACGGCTTCGTCGTCGTCGCGACCAGAACCAGCTGACCCCATCGAGGAGAGAACCCATGAACGCACGATCCGCCCGGCCGGTCACCACAGTCGCACGGTCGCGGGCTGCCGCATCCGTGGCGCTGGCCACCCTCGCACTCGCGCTCACCGGCTGCGGTGCCGACCAGCCGACCCAGCCCGACCCCGGGACCACCGCCGCCATCAGCGCACCGGGGCCAGCAACCAGCGCCGCGGCCACCCCCGAAGCCACCAGCCCCGACCAACTGGCTGCCACCCTCGAATGGCCCGACGGAACCGAGGACTTCGCACTGAACATCTGCGTCAGCATCGGCGAGACCACCATCCAGGGCAGCGGCGCCTCCGCGGACTGGAACCTGACCCTCGACGCCAACCTGCTCTCCCCCGACGACACCGGCACCCTGCAGGTCTCACGCGCCTCCGACAACGCCATCGAGTACGACGCCGACATCACGACCCTCACCGTCCAGCCGGACGGCACCTTCGACGCCACCGGACAGGACCCCGCTGGGGAGCCCTTCCGCCTCAACGGCACCTGCACCCTGTCCTGGTGACGCGCTGCTCGAGGTCACGGTCGATGCGCCGGCCCAGTCGTCCGCCGGAAACCCGAAGGCGCTGACGCGGTGGTGCCGCCACTTCTGGGCGGTGACAGCCTGAGCCCAACGTGCGCGCCAGGCTGCGGAGAGACGCGGGTTCGGGAGCCACTTCCCAGCGGTCGATTGCGCACGTCGTCGCCTCATTGGGTTGACTCTTGCTGGATGGGCACGCACACGCCTTCCGTTGCGGGTGTTGGTGACGGACCATGGCGGCATGACGCGTCTTGTGACTGCTCGGCTGGTTCTCAGGCGCCCGAGTGCCTCAGATTGCGATGACGCCCTGGACCTCCTGCGCGACCCGGAGGTATGTCGATGGCACCCGGCCCCTGCTGTGGTCGATCGAGATTCCGCCCGCGCTTGGTGTCTCAGCGGTGCGGACTGGGGCACCGGCTCCCACCGCACCTGGCATGGTGTGGATCCGGGGACCGATCGCCTGATCGTGAACATCTCACTCTTCGCCATTGACGAGCAGCACTCCACCGCCAAGGTCGCCTACCGGGTGATGCCCTCGCAGCGGCGCCAGGGCTACGCACGTGAGTCCGTCCTGGCGGTGACCGCCTGGGCGTTCACAGAGCTCGATCTTGCTCGCGTGCAGCTGGAGCACTCGGTGCCCAACACGTCGTCCTGCCAGGTGGCGCTGGCCAGCGGGTACCGTTTGGAAGGCACGCTTCGGTCGGCGTTCCGGACTGCCGATGGGGCGCGTCACGATGATCACGTCCACGGCCGACTTGCCAGTGACCCGGTCCCGTAGCGCGGTATCCGACCGATGCTTGCCGGCCAGACCTCGCGGTGACCTCGGCGTCGCCGTTGAGCCGAGCCCACCCGGCGACGTGAGCGGGCCTCAGCGCGATTCCCCTGCCGGCGGCCGACACCGTTGCAGTGCTGCGGCTGCATGGCACAGGATGACCCGGTGGGTGAACCGACCTCTGCTGATCCCGATGCCGTGCCGTTCACGAGCACGGATCTGGACCCGGTCGCCGCGCGGCGACGTCGGGGCGACGGTCGTCAGCGGGCCGCGGGGTGTGTTCACGGTCGTGGGTGCGAAGGGGGACTGCTCGGTTGTTGCCGTCGGCGTCCGTGGTCAAGATCGGTCCGACCCGTCGTCCTACTTCTTGATCACCTTCACCACGACGGAGTCGGTCCCGGTCGCCCCATCGGGGTCGGTGACCGTCAGTGTGAACGTCAACGAGACGGAGGAGGTCTTCGCTGTCGGCATGGAGGGTGCGGTGAACGACGTGGTGGGGGTCCCGGCGTTGGTCAGCGTCACTGTCGGGGATCCACCGGTCTGGGTCCACCTGTAGGTCAGCGTCCCGCCGTCCGCGTCGGTGCCGGTCCCGGTGAGGGTGACTCTCGTTCCCACCTTCGCGGTCCTGTCCACCCCGGCGCTGGCCACCGGTGCCGTGTTGGTCACCGGTACCGGCGCGCCGCCCAGGGCCGTGTTCACGGCGGCGATCAGCGCGGGGATCCGGCCCTCGATGTCGTTGCCCGGGCAGACCGTGGCCAGGACGTCGCGGTGGCCGAAGATCCTGGGAAGGTATCGGTCCGAGTGGTAGGCGTTGGCCGGGAACAGCGCTGGGGTCGCCATGTCGAGGGTGGGGGTGCTGGCGAAGCGCCACGCGATCACGTCGCGCATGCTGTCCAGGATCTGCTGCTGTGCTGCGATGCTCGAGTAGTCGCCCATCGCGGAGATGCCCATCGAGTACGTGTTGTATCCCTGAGCGTGGGCGCCGACCCGCATCGTCCCGTCCGTCGCCGCGATCGATCCGTACCGGCCCTCGAAGACGGTCCCGTACTTGTCGACGAGGAAGTTGTAGCTGAGGTCACCCCAGCCGTTCGTGACCGCGTGGTAGTAGTAGATGTCGCGCACGATCCGCGGGGACTGGTCCGCGGTGTAGGAGTTGGTGCCGGCCGTGTGGTGGACCACCGCCGCGCGCAGCTGGGCCTCCGTGGCCTCCCAGCCATCCCGCAGCGACTCATCGGCACCCCACCCGGCGCGGTCGACCATCACGGGCTGCGGCACCACCGTCGATGCTGCCGAGGTCACCAGGGCAGCATCGCGTACGCCCGCAGGTTGCATGAACACGGCGGGCGAAGCAGTGGATGTCGACGTACCGCCAGAGAGGCTCGACCCCTCGCCGCCCTGGATGACACCCAGGTCAAGACCGGTCGGCAGGCCGGCGGGGTCGCCGGAGATGTGGACCTGCACCGCGTCGGCACCCCCGGTCACGAAGGGGGCGGTGCCGTGGCGGCCGCCGCTGTCCGCTGCCCGCTCATCCGGGGTGGGCAGCCAGTCCGACCACACGCCGTCCTCCCGGACCCGCATGTGGATCTCGGTCCCCGGGGCGAGGTCCTCGTCACCGTCCCAGGTGAGACCCGCGACCCGGAACGTCCCGGTGACGATCGGCCCGCTGAACAGCGCAGCCCGGCCCGGGGCGTCCGCCGGCCCGCCAGGCGGGGGCAACACCCCCACAGCACGCCCGACCGCGGTGCCCTTGAAACCCTCAACGGCTTCCGCGGACCGCTGGCCGTGCGTGTCAGTCAACTCGACTGTCAACGCCCGCTGCGCGGAGCCGACACCACTGGACAGGCCATCGGACACCGACGCCGGGACGGGCGACGCGCCTGCGGACATCACCGGGATGCTGCCCGCGATGCCGGCGGCCACCACCACGGAAACCGCGAGCGCACGCTTGCGAAAGACGTTCATCGATCCACCATTCCCCCAACAGAAGCGAAGGATCGACGAACGAACAGCAGACCCCCGCGATCCCCAGACGCACCGCAACGCTAGCACTGCCGCACTGCGCGGCCCCACGAGGTAACTCCCCGGAGCCGAAGCGTTGACGATGTCGCCTGGTCCTGGTCGACGGACCGCTTGCCGGGTGAGCCTGTCCTCGCCCCAGGGGTCACGGTCGAGTTGGCAGGGTGATCCTGCCGGCGAGGGTTGCCAGTGCCTTGCTCTGGGCTGAGGCGATCATTCCGCCGAGGACCAGGGCGGTTGCGGGGTGGTTGAGCTTCCCGCGTCCGCTTTCGCCGAGAACGATGTCGGTTGCGATGACGATCGCGCTGGCGGCGGCCCCGATGGACAGCTGTGTGCCCAGGACGCGGCCGACCTCGACGACCGGTCCATGCAGGGTGCTGTGGTTCAGGGTCCGCTGGATGGCCATCCCGGTGACCAGCGTGGCGGCCGTTCCGCTCAGGATCATCCACCGGTGGGCGTTGACCTCGGCGGAGGTTGTCGGCGTGCCCAGCACAGCGTCCGCGGTGCGCTCGATTGCCACCAAGGGTCCCGCGGTCAGCACGATGTGAAACCCCCGGACCGTCCCACCGAGGGCGAAGGCGGCCAGCGGAAAGCGTTGGATCGTTCGGGCTTGAGGGTGGTACGGGCCGCTGGCGAACACCAGGATCGAGGCGCGCTGTGCCACGCCCAGGCCCGGCTGCATCGCTGCGAGGCGCTCGATCGCCTGCAACATGGCCGACCCCTTCCGTGCAGCCCCTGCTCGGATCATCGCGCCGAGGACCAGCACACGCAAGGGGCGCCGGGCTCAGGTCGACAATCCACCCGCGAACCGACGGGCGACAGGCTTGGCGCCGAGTCCTTCCGGCCGGGTCGCCTGCCCCAACCTGCGCGACAGGCGGTGCTGTGACGCGCCTTCTCGACGGCAGATCACGGCGCCGAGGGCGTGTGGGCGTCGGTCAGGAGGCGTCCAGCTGCTCGGCCGTTTGGACGAAGAGCCCCATCATCGCGTCGGCCGATTCCCCAGTCACGTAGAGGCCCCACTGGAAGCCTTCGCTGACCAGCGCTGCCTTCATGTTCGACACCGTGGCCTCCGGCGAGGTGGAGAATGCCATCAGCGCCTCCGTCTCACCCCTGACAACGATGAAGTTCGGTCCGGCCTGGGCCGCGAAGTACCACGCGAAGTCGCGGATCTTCCCCTCGGCCTGCAACTGGGTGAGGGCCTCGGTGGTCTCCCGGTAGTTCGCCATCCCGGCGGCCTCTCGGCCCGGCCTGGGATCTCCCCACATGTACACGAGTGCAGATTCCATGTCCCCGTCTCCTTCTCTGAAGAGTGACCACAGGTTCAGTCACACCTTCAAGCTAGGCCGGCGGGACCGTGCGCCACCAGAGCCCAACGACCCGCCCTCCGGCGAGTACGGCGGGACCGCCTCCGACGGCGCCTGGGAACAGGCCAGGAGCGGCGGCGGCTCAGTCCGAGCAGTCCACGGCGATGGCGAGGGCAGCGCAGATCTGGCGCATTCGTTGGTCGGCCACCCGGCCCAGGCGTTCGACGAGGATCCCGATCGAGACGCTCTCGACCGAGTCCAGGTTGACTGCCGAGCGAAGCGGCACCGGGTCCTCGCCGGGTTCGAGGAGGACTTCGCTGGGCAGGTGTCGGATGGTGGTCGTGCACGGCGCGATCAGCGCGCGGCGATGGCGCGGGATCGCGGCGTCACGAGAGAGCACGACCACGGGCCGGCGCCCGATCTCCGGCATCTCGCACCACCACACGTCCCCGCGTGCGGGTAGGTCGGTCACGAGGCCGCAACCGCCCGCCGGAAGGAGGCCAGGTCCCCCCACGCGTCTGGTTCGTCGAGCGGGTGTGCGTCGTAGGCGGCGTAGCTGGCGTCGATCTCGGCGGCGCGATGCCGAGCCACCAAGGCAGCGAGCGCCTCATCGATCAGCGCGGAGTCCGGCTTTCCGGACGCCTTCCGGGCACTGTCCAGCAGGTCCGTGTCCACCGTGGTGCTCAATCGTGTGCGACTCATGCCACAATCATGCCACGGGGTGTTCTCGCCGGCCCTGTTCACGAACCGGCGAGTTGTTCGACGCCCCGGTCGTCCGCGTTGCGCGGTGACCACCGGTGCATTCGCTACGACCACCGGGGTCAGGGCGACAGCGGGTTCGGGGTGCCGCAACCCGATCCGCACCAGTTGGGCGTCGAGGGGCTGTCCGAGGACGCGATCGCGCTGCTGGACCAGTTGCAGGTCGAGTCGTGCCACTGGGTCGGGGTGTCGATCGGGGCGATGGTCGGCATGCGCCTGGCCGCACGTCACCCGGATCGGGTCCGGTCGTTGACCATGATCGGTGTGTCGGTGCGGCCGCTGACCCGGGCGGAGATGCTGCCGTTCGACGTGTCCGCGGCGCTGATCCGGGCCACCCGCCCGCTGGGGCCGGTCGGCGCCGCGGTCCGGCGGCAGGTCGCCGGATTGTCCGTGCGGATGATGTTCGGGTCGACGTTCATGTCCGACCCGAACCGAGCGGCCGATCGCGAGTACTGGCGCACACGGTTCGCTGCGCAGTTCGTGCCCGAGGGGGTGCCGATGATCCGCGAGGTGTTCAGCTTCTCGGGGAACTCGGTCGAGATGCTCGCCCAGATCCAGGCCCCCACCCTGGTCATCTACGGCGCGGAGGATCCCGGCGCCGAGGTGGAGGCCCAGAAGGCGCAGCAGGCCATCCCCGGCGCCCGCCTGCTGAGGATCCCCGGCGCCGGGCACATGGTCTTCATCGAGCAGCCGGACGTCGGAACTACCGCCATCACCGACTTCATCCGCGAGGTCGAGGCGGCGTAGCCGCAGACGGGAGCTTCGCGGTCCTTGGACTCTGGCGCCAGAGCCCCGACGCGCGCCAGCATCGAATTGACGTCCAGCAGACTGCTCGGGAGGTGCGTGATGGGAATCAAGTTGACGGTGCCGCCCATGTCGATGGGATCGCGGGGTGCGCTGCGAGAGGGTTGGCGCGCGAACCTGTTCTCGGCGTTCTGGGGGGTGCCGAGCGGTCCGATCGGATGGGTCGGCGCTCGAGTCCTGCCGGTCCTGTCAGGACGGCTCTATGAGGTGGTCCACGATGAGTTGGACCTGCAGCCCGACGACGACCTGCTCGACGTCGGGTGCGGGGCAGGAGCGTTCCTTGGCGACAATGCGGCCCACCTGCGCTTCGTCGCGGGCGTCGACTCCTCACCGATCCAGGTGGGGATTGCCCGAAGCCGCCTCGCCGAGGGCATCGCGGCAGGGACGGCGGAGATCGTCCTGGGCGATGCCGCGGCACTGCCGTGGCAGGACGGCCGGTTCAGCGCCGTCGCGTCGGTCAACTGCCTCAAGTTCGTCCCCGACCCAGACCAGGCTCTGCGGGAGATGTTCCGGGTCATGCGACCCGGAGGGCGGATCGTGCACATGACGGACCCGCCGATCACAGATCCTGACAAGTCAGGGAAGGTCGACGCCTACGGCATCCGTCAGTGGAGCGCGGACGACGCCCGGTACTCGATGGAGCAGGCGGGATTCACCGAGGTCGAGACGCGACAACTGCCGGCGAGGCAATTGGGGCTCCTCCTGGTCCGCGGGGTGAAACCGGCGTAGGAAGTCGAGGGCCTGCACACGGCATCGTCCAAGCGCCGCCCTCCCGCAACGCGGACTGCGTTGCTCGCGTCACCTCTGGTCACGCCCGCGCGCCTGCGGTGCGGGCGATGAACTCGCTGGCGGGCCGCGGCTCGATGCCCGCCTCGCGCAGCGGGGTGTCGTCCCAGGTGCTTGGGTGGGCGTCGAAGAACAGCTCCAGGCCCAACCCCTGGGTGATGTCCGGCTGCACCCAGGACATGACCCGATGCCCGACCGACAGCAACCCGCGGGGCAGGTGCCGGACCTTGAACGTCCTGCCGGTGGCCGACTCGTAGGCCGCCACGACCTGCATCGGGGTCAGTGCCCCGGGCCCGCCGAACTCGACGACCTCGGGCGTGTCCGGCACGACGGCCAGATGGGCGCAGAGTGCGGCGACGTCATCGATGGCCACGTAGCGGTGCGGGGTCTGACCGCGACCGGTGATCAGGGCGGTCCCAGCTCGGGTGTTGAACTGCGGCGGGCCGAGCCACGACTCCTGGAACATGTCCGGGCGCACGATCACATGCCGCATCGATGACGCCTGAAGTGCCTGCTCCGTCTGCCACTTGCCGGCCATCAACGGTCCCGTGCGGGCGAATTCCTGGCCCATGTAGGCCGCGGACACGTACACGAACCGGCCCACCCCGGCCGCCTGCGCGGCGCTGATCAAGTTCTGATTGCCGGCGACATCCACCGCCGCGCGGTTCGCGTTGGCGGTCGTGATGACCGTGTCAACCCCGGCCACCGCCGGTCCCAGGGTCGCGGGCTCGCGCAGGTCGCCGCGAACCACCTCCACACCGGCATCCAGCAACGCCACGGCATCGGTCGCCGGGCGCACCAGCGCCCGGACCTGCTGCCCACCCGCCAGGAGCAGTCGCACGATCCGGCCGCCCAGATCACCCGTGGCACCACACACCAGAATCATGCGTGGGCGTACCAGAACCGGGTTGGCCGCTCCATCGGCCAGCGAGACGATGATGCTGTTCAGCGTGAGCGACCGCACGCGAAGCCGCACGGTGTCTGCGACCGTGAGCGAGGCCTGCGCATCGGAGGCGAACTGCGCCATGGGTTGCACCCCTTGAGGCGTTGCGCCGGGGTAGTTGTGCCGTGGTGACTGTGCGGTCGCGCTCAGGCGGCACCCGGGCAACGGCCGTGGCTAGGGTGCTTCTGTGACCAAGCAGTTGCTGAGCATTCCTGGGCTGATGGTGACCCGGGACGTCCATGGTGTCCCGCACATCGACGCGGACTCGGAGACCAATCTCTTCCGCGGTCTGGGTTGGGTGCACGGCACCGACCGCGCCGTGCAGCTGCTGCTCACCCGGATGGCGGGGCGGGGCCAGCTTGCCGAGCGGCTCCCGGGCCCCGGGATGCTCGCTGCCGACCGGACCTTCCGCCGGCTGGGTTTCCACCGCGGCGCTGAGGAGCAGGTGGCGGCGCTGCCGCCGGACGTGTACGTGCTGCTGGCGGCCTACTGCGACGGGGTCAACCGGGCGCTGCAGGGCGCAGCGCCGTGGGAGCTGCGGCTGTTCGGCGTGCGGCACCCGGATCCGTGGACCCCGGCCGACTGCGTGGTGCTGGCCCGGCTGGTCGGCTTCGTCGGCCTGGCGCAGAGCCAGGGCGAGATGGAGCGGTTGCTGGTGCAGATGGTGAGAGCAGGGGTGCCGGGAGCCCTGCTGGCCGAGTTGTTCCCCCAGGGCCTCGCCGGTTTGGACGAGGAGCTTGTCGCACGACTCGACCTCGGTGAGCCACTGGTGCCCCCGGAGGTGCGCTGGATGCCCTACGTCCCGCGACCGATCGCCTCGAACAACTGGGTCGTGGGTCCCTCGCGAACCCGCAGCGGGCGTGCGGTCCTGTCCGGTGACCCGCACCTCGAGCTCAGGCTCCCCGCGATCTGGAGCGAGGTCGTCGGCACGTGGCCGGGCCGCTGGGTGATCGCCGCGACGATGCCGGGCATTCCGGCGTTCCTCGTGGCACGGACCGACGCCCTGGCCTGGACGCCCACCTACGCGTTCATGGATGCGACCGATTCCTGGGTGGAGGAGTGCCGCGCTGGCCGGGTGCGTCGAGACGTCGACGGCGAGCCGACGTGGGTAGCGGTCGAGAGCAGGGTGGAGCAGATCGCCGTACGGGGCGGCGAGCCGGTGCGCCTGGTCGTCCACGAGACCGACCGGGGCGTCCTGGACGGTGACCCCGCGGTCGACGGGCTTCGCCTGGCCACCCGCTGGTCCGGTGCTGGCGGCGGGGCGGCGTCGTTGACGGCCGCGGTGGAAGTGCTCCGCGCACAGGACGTCGACGCGGGCATGGCGGCCCTGGGCAGGTTGGAGATGGCGTTCAACTGGGTTCTGGCCGACGGCTCCGGGTCGATCGGGTACCAGATGTCGGGCCTGATGCCGCTGCGGGATCTTCCCGACTCCGGGCTGGCACCCCAGCCGGCCTGGGATCCGGCCACGGCCTGGCGGGGCTACGCCCGCGTTCAGGACCTGCCCCGGGACAGGGACCCAGAGGCCGGGTTCATCGTGACCGCGAACCACGACCTGAATCACCTCGGTCGGCGGGCACCGATCAACCTGCCGATGAGCGACTCCCGCGCCGTCCGGATCACCGAGACCCTGCAGGGCAACGACTCCTGGACGGTCGAGGACACCCGACGGCTGCAGCTCGACCTGGTCGCAGCGCACCCCCGCCCGTACCTCGAAGTCCTGCTGCCGTTGTTGGGTGACAGCGACAACGAGAGGACCCTGCGGGACTGGGACTGCTCGTACACGGTGGACTCGCTGGGCGCGACCCTGTTCGAGCGCTGGCACCGCGGCCTGGTGCAGGACGTGTTCGGGCGGGTGCTCGGGGCTGAGGTCATCGATCACCTCTTCACCGAGACCGGGATCCTGGCCGACTTCGAGGGCAGCTTCGACGGCGTGCTCCTGCGCGAGGACTCGGCCTGGTTCGCAGGACAGTCGCGGGCCGACGTCTACGCCCGGGTCGCCGAGCAGGTACTGCCCGGTCCGGTGCAACCCTGGGGTGATCTCCGGCCGACGACCGCGCGGCACCTGTTGTTCGGTGGCACGCCGCTGGCCCGGCTCGGGTTCGACCGCGGACCGTTCCCGCTCGCCGGCGGCCGCGGCACCGTCCAACAGGGCCAGCTCTACCGGTCGGGCGGGGCAGACACCTCGTTCATGCCGACCCTGAGGTTCGTCACCGACTTCGCCGAGGACCAAGCGCACACCGTCCTGGCCGGCGGCCCCTCGGATCGTGTGCGGTCCCGCTGGTACGCCAGTGACTTCGACAACTGGAGGGCCGGGCGCCTGAAGACGCTTCGGCCATGACCATCCCCGGTGCGCAGGATGGCGCGCCCGCGTCATCCTCGAGATCGTGAAACCACACGGGGGTGGACGGCCGGTGCGGGTGCTGGGGACCCAGCCATGGCGACAGCGTCGCGGATGGCGTGGGGGGCCTCCCAGGGCAGCATGTGCCCCGCCCTCTCGACCCAGATGGTGCGCGATTCCGGGATGGCGGCGGCCATCCGACGGGAGTCCCGGGGTGGTGTGGTGCGGTCGGCCAGGCCGCAGACGATCACGGTCGGCACCTGGACCGCGCGCAGGCGTGCCAGCAGGTCGTCAGTCGTGAACGCGTCGAGCAGGGGCAGGAGTGGGGCGTTGTCGCGGGCCAGGACCATCCCGAGGAACGCGGTCAGCATCGCCGGGGAGGGCTGGTGGCCGAAGAACGACGCGGCGAACAGCGTGCCGATGGTGGGGTTGGCCGTGAGGCGGGGCAGAAGGCCGCTGCGCAGGATCGGGGCCTCGGCCCGGTTCTGCGGCGCCCCGTCGAGGATGTCCCCGGCGAAGCTGGCCACCAGGACGAGCCCGGCCAGCAGGTCGGGCACCCCGGGGACCTCGAGGACGGCTTCCAGAGCCAGGAACCCGCCCATCGAGTGCCCTACCAGGATCGCGTCGGTGCTCCCGGTGGCGTCGAGCACGGCGGCCAGGTCGGCGGCCATCACCGCGGCGCTGACCCCATCGGTGCCGATCGTGGACTGTCCGTGCCCGCGGGCGTCGAAGGCCACGATCCGGTAGCCATCGGCGAGCAGCAGCTCGGCGACCAGGTTCCACTCCCGCAGGGTCAGCGCGATGCCGTGGGCCAGGACCACCGTCGGGCCCACCCCGGCGACCCGGACCCGCAGCCGGGTGCCATCGGGACGCTCAACGATCGTGTCCTGCCCCGGGGGCTCGCGGAGCAGGTCCTCGAGGGGGACCGGATCCGGCAGTCCACGGATGCGCGCCGCCCTCGACTCCGCGACGACCGCGACACCCACGGCTCCGGCGGCCGCGACACCAGCCCCGCCGAGGAGGACGAGCCTGCGGTTCACGGTGGCGCTCCCTCCGGGGTGGGGCTGGCAGTCGGCGGTTCAGGCGCGGTTCAGGCGCGGTTCCGGCGTGACGTCATCGGGTCAGGCGGCCCGCCAGGCTGTACATGCCGCCGTTGACCCGGAAGCAGTACATGCCCTCGAAGTGCGCCGAGCCGGCAGCCGACGCGAACCGGCCGGTGCCCCCGGTGATGGCCAGGGTGCCCTCGAACTCGATCGGCAGCGGACCCGGACCGATCCCCGGAGGTTCGAAGGTACCGAACGACACGGGCGCGCTGGTGAGCGTGACCGTGTCACCGTTCGCGGCCGTGATGGTGGCGTCGGTGACCTCGATCAGACCCGACGCCGGGGGGCCGCCGGGGAACTGGAACGCAGTCGCGACCACGCACTGGTGCTGCACGAGCGTGACCAGGCCCAGATGGGTCAACGTCGAGTTGGCGAACTGCCCGTTCTCGACGATCGTCAGCAGGTCCCCCGGCTGATCTCCGATGAAGCAGTCGCCCGGCGGTACCGGCGCCATCGTGGTCCAGATCGTGCCCTTCAGGGGCACCCCGATATCGGGAGCGGCGAACGCCGCTGCCGGAGCCGCCGCGGTGGCCAGCAGGGCCGCGGACAACGCGGCCAGGATGCGCGATCTCATGGTGAAACCCCTCTCTCCCAAGGAGTCGGGGGCAGGTGAGCAGCGCATCCGCGCCACCCGGGTCCACGTGCCACGCGCACCCTGGACCCACACACACCGGCGCACCTCACCCGGACCGGAGACGGACCGTACGGTCGCCAGAAACATGGCATCGCCACTTCCAGCAGGAGGTGCCCAGCCCCCGTGGCTGTGCACCTCCGACGCTACGCCCACCCACCGGGCAACGGAACCCCTGCAGCCAACCCGGACCGACCCAACTCCTCGACAGCATCGGGGCGCCCCGTGGTGCGGATTCTGCCGGTCCCGTGTGCCCGCGGACGGACCTTGGACTCTGTCCGCGCCAAGCTGCCCGGGGCAGACTCAGTGGCAGGCGACAGACGGAGGAGGCGTGCCATGAGCGTGCATGTCCGGGCCCTGATGGCTGCTATCGGCGCCGCGGTCCTGATGCTGCCGGCGTGCGGAGCAGGCGGTGCCGACACCGAAG
Source organism: uncultured Actinomycetes bacterium (assembly GCA_963774745.1). Classification (GTDB taxonomy): domain Bacteria; phylum Actinomycetota; class Actinomycetes; order S36-B12; family CAIYMF01; genus Prado023. The sequence goes on from CAVZGE010000011.1 coordinate 494,509, forward strand.
TGCCGACCCCCACACCCGCGTGGTCACAGGGGGCCATCCCCACCACCGCCGAGTTGGCATCCGTGCTCCTCACCGGCGACGAGCTACCCGGCCAATGGAGATCCACCCACGGGGGGCCAGGCATCTTCGTGTTCTGCCCACAAGCCAGCGCGGAGTCGATCCAGGCCGCCGACGCCCTGACCTGGCAGGCAGACGTCCAACTCGACCAGGACCCGGACGGGGCAACAGCCACGCCGAACCAGAGCCCGACGGAACCGATCATCACGGTGAACCAGTGGCTCCTCGCCGAGGAACCCACCCAGGTCGAAGCAACCTTCACCGCCCTGCGTGACGGCATCGAAGCCTGCTACGGGCCGTCGACGATGACCTCCACCGGAGTGGTCGGCACAGCCGAAGGCGCCCCACTGGTCGCCACCCCGATGACCGTCCCTGAAGTCGGCGAGGACCGCATCGGCGAGTTCGACACCTACCCCGAGGGATTCCCCGGCAGCGCGCACGCCGGGTCACCGGCCTATCTGCACACCACCATCATCCGCGACGGACCAGTCCTCATGGCGATCAACATCGCCGAGGAGGACGCCAGCCCCACAGACCAGCAACTCACCCCGGACGACATCGACGCCATCATCACCACCGCCGCTGCGAAACTGCCCTGACCAGCCCACCCACCGCGGCCACACGGAGTCGACAGCCGAAGTTCCCGGCCGCGGCGCGGCCCCCCGCATCACATCCCACGTGCGCTCATCCACGACCACGACGCCACCGGCTGCCCCGTTCGCCGTCGGCGACCTCCTCGCCACGCGGACTAGAATCCGGACCGGACGGGAGCGGCCCCGCCGGGGTCCCCCGTCACGTGGGGAGTCTGCGATGGAGTGGGAGTCGATCAAGGGCTGGGTCGCGGTCAGCATGCTCGCGTTCGCGGCGGTGTTCGCCTGGTGGTACAACTCCGGAAGCGACCAGGCGAACAACATCACCAGGACCCGCAACCGCGGCATCTCCGGCGAGCGCGGGGACCCCTACCGCGACCAAGGCGGCATGTAGCCGCCCGGGTCTGGTAGCTGAGGATCTCCCCCGGCATCGGTCCTTGAGCCCGGTCACGTGCGTGACCACGGGGCAGCCGCGCTGGGCCTTGGACCGCGGCGGCCGCCCCGCGGCCCCGGTCACTCAGTCGTGGCCCCGAGCGAGGGCATCGGCGGCCGGATGCGGCAGCCGGGTGATGGGGATCAGCAGCAGGGCGATGACCACGGTGCTGCCGATCGCCATGGGGACCAGGACGCGAGCTGAGATCTCCACCGGGTCGGTCAGACCCTCGGCAAGGGCCCGGGACACCAGCTGCACCTGAACGGTGGTCAGCACGGCGACCGAGAGGGCGGTGCCGAACTGCCCGGCGAGGGAGAACACGCTGGCGGCCGAGCCGCGCTGCGCCGGGGTCACGGCCAACTGGCCCTCGGTGCGGGAGGAGGCTTGGAAGGCGGTCGCGGCACCGATCGTGACCAGCCCGGGGATCAGCGCCCAGAACGAGGCCAGCCAGAACCCGACTCCGAGGAGCAGGCTGGCCACGATGTAGCCCACGACGGTGACAGCGAAGGTGGTGCGCGCACCGCGCCGGTCATAGAAGCCACCGGCGACCCCGCTGAGGGCGAAGATGGTCAGGGTGGTGATCAGCGAGGTGACCGCCGCCACGGTGGCCGAGACGCCGAGCACCTCCTGGACATAGCGCAGGAGGAAGGCGGCATTCAGGGTCTGCGGAAGGTACCCGAGCAGCATGACCAGGAACGCCACCAGGAAGGTGCCGACGCCAAAGACCCGAACGTCCAGCAGGGGTTGCGGCCGACGCAGCTCCACGAAGGCGAAGCCGGCCACCGCCATGCCGCCGATCGCCAGGCTCGCGACGACGAATGGGCTGGTCCACCCCGATGCGCCGGCCTGCATCAGGCCGACCACGAGAAGGCCGGGGCCGACCACGGCCAGCAGGGCGCCGGGCACGTCCAGCGGACGCCCGGAGCCGGTGGACCGGCCGCGCGCGAGGACCAGGACGGTGAGGGCGACCAGGACCATCGGGACGTAGGCCCAGGCGAACCCGACCGCGCCGATGACCACCCCCATCGCGACTGGGGTCAGGGCGGTGACGACCATCGTCAGCCCGAACGCCCGACCCAGCGCGCTGCCCAGTTGTTGGCGCGGGTAGTGCTGGGTCATGATCGACACCGCAGCCGGCATGAGCATGGCGGCCGCGACCCCGCACACCAGCCTCGTGAGGATGAACGGCGCCCCGTTGCCGCCGAGGGCCAGCACGATCCCGGCCGTGCACGACACGGCGTACAGGGCGGCGCCCACGCGGAACGCCAGGACCGGTCCCCGGCTGTCGCCCACCCACCCCCCGATCAGCCCGAACGCGACGAACCCGGTCAGGCCGGCGGCGAAGATCCACTGCGAGTCGGTGAACGACATCCCCAGCGACTTCTGCGCCTCGGGGAGGATCAGCTGGGTGATCGCCACGTCCAACGTCCACACCAGGGTTGCCAGAATCGACAGGGCGAACGCTCGCCGGGTGGTGGCGGCGTCAGGCGTGGCGGCGGAGGTGGTGGACACGGAGGACTCCCGTCATTGGGCCGATCGTGTGGGTGCGCATCGGAAGCGGACCGATCGGCCCGGCGCGCGCTGGACTGGGCTGGTCAGTAGGTGGTCCAGCCGCCGTCGGTGGCCCACATGGCTCCGGTGATGTTCGACGCGTCGGCCGAGAGCAGGAACAGGATCACCGCCGCCTGCTCGTCGGGGGTGGACATCCTGTGCTGCGAGTCGCAGAACGCCAGCAGGCTCAGGGTCTTGACCATCGAGGCGTTGGGCACCTGCGGGGCCTCGGTGTCCAGGGCGCGCTCGGTCTGGATGGCCTTGACCTTCGTGAACGCCGCGTCGGTCATGGGTGTGGCGGTGGCGGCCATGTTGACCGAGTTGATGCGGATCCCGTAGGGGGCGTAGTCGATGGCGGCGTTGCGGGTCAGTCCGGTGACCGCGTGCTTGCTGGCGGTGTACGCGGGATTGCCTCCCAGGCCGGTGAGGGCGGCGATCGACCCGATGTTGACCACCGCGCCGCCGTCGCCCTGGGCCAGCATCTGGCGCAGCTCGTGGCGCAGCGACTGGAACATGCCGGTGACGTTCACGGCGAAGCACTGGTCCCAGTAGGCGTTCGTGGCCGCGTGGATCGGGGCGAAGATGAGGTCGCGCTGGCTGGCGACGTCGATCTCGGCGTCCGGCGCCACGCCATCCATCACGCCGGCGGCGTTCAGGGCGAGGTCGACGCGTCCGTAGCTCGCAACTGCCGCCTCGACCATGCGCTGGCAGTCGGCGTCGGAGCGGACATCCGTGTGGACGAAGACCGCCTGACCGCCAGCCTCGGTGATCAGTGCGGTCGTCGCCTGACCCTCCTCGACGAGGATGTCGGCGACCACCACCCGGGCGCCCTCCCGGGCCGCACGCAGGGCGACCGCGCGGCCGATCCCCCGGGCTGCGCCGGTGATGATCAGACTCCGGTCGGCGAACCGCCCGGGGAAGGTTGTCAGTGGATCCGTGGCCGTGATGTCGCGGCCAGCTGGGGTGGCGGGGCTACTGGCTGGTGTCATCTCGCGCTCCTGTCGGAAGGTGTCGATCGCAGGGGTGCAACCGGGCACCGAGGGGACCGTAGGCCGCCATACCAGGCCGGTGGGGGTTGCTTGTCACCCCGGGTGACAAGCAACCGAGGTGAGGTGCCAGGTGTGTGCGGCCCAGCTGCCGGGTCACAGGGACCTCGTGGCGTCCGGTTTCGCCTCGACCTGCTGCATCCCGTCGATGAAGTCGAAGAGTGCCTTCTCGAAGTAGGGCAGGGCCTGGCGGAGACGGTCCATCTGCGCGGGCGTGGCAGGCAGGTCGAAGACGGCGCTGACGAAGTCCAGGAGGTCGGCGCGGTAGTCGTGGCCGAGTGCGGCGAAGGCGCCGGGCGTGACGTCGGAGCCGTTGAGCATGTCGACGAAGACCTGCAGGACGGTCGTGAACGGGGACCAGCGCATGGTCGCGGGGATCCCGTCGGGCCGGGGCTGCTCGCGGAGCCAGTCGGGCGCCTGGGCGGCCAGGGGTGGCCCGAACTTGGGCACCCCGTCCTCGACGTGGGTGACCATGACGTAGCGCAGCGCCGCGCCCTGCTCGGCGGGCAGTGCCCGGTACTGCTCGACGTTGTCGAACTCGCCAACCCGGGTGCGGGTGTGGGCGCTGGAGTCCGGGCCGAGAACCTCGGTGCGCCACCCGCTGCCGAACGGCGACCCGATCCAGAGGGCGCGCTCGATGCCCAGGTCGACCAGCCCCTCGGTCCCCTGGTGGAGCACGGCGTCCTGGCTGGTGTGCGCCCCGAGGCTCTCCCCGAACAGGAGCACCCGCGGCCGCCGCTCGGGTGGCATCGCCTGGATCCGCTCCCGCAGGGCCACCCACAGGGCGCGGTTCTGCTCCCGACCGACGCCGACCCGGTCCAGGGACAGGAACGAGGGTCGCAACGAGTACTGCATCGTCACGGTGGCCACATCGCCAAGCGCCAGGTACTCCACGGCCTCGACGGCGGCGTAGTTGACGTAGCCGGTGCCCGTGGGTGAGACGAGCAGCAGCACCGAACGGTCCAGGGCGCCGAGGCGGTCGACCTCGTGCAGGGCCAGGGCCACCCGTTCGGGGATCGTCGCGGCGCTGTCCAGCCCCACGTAGGCCCGGACCGGCTCCGCTGCCGCAAGGCGGCCCATGACCCGCTCGATGCGCTGCGCCCGGGTCCGGGTCAGCACGTGCCGCCGGCCCTCGCGGCTCAGTGAGGTGAACGGCACGGCGCTGACGCTGCCCCCGCTGACGAACGGGTCGTTGGGCGCCTCGCCGAGCCCGGGCTCGTCGCGCTCTGCGCCGGACTCGATCCGCTCGTAGGCCCGATCCAGGGCGCGGACCACGACCGCGGCGGAGATCCCGGCGGCCGCTGCCCGGCCCGTCCACGCCCACAGCGGCGCAGGTCCGGGCAGCACGGCCGCCATGCCGATGCCGACCGCCCGCGAGATGCCCCGCTCCGCGACCGTGGCGACCTGGATGCCCGCAGCCACCGCCCCCGCGGACAGCAGGCTGGGTCCCAGCGGGGGTCCGTCGGCGAACCGGGTCCGGGCACGCTGCCGCAGCACGGGTGCGGCCAGTGCCGCAGCCCCGACGGTGAGCAGGCCGGGGACGACCACCCGGGTGCGCCGGTCCCCCCCAACCACAAGAGCGGCCATCGCACTGGTCACCAGCGCCGCACCCGAGCCCAGGGCAAGCTCGTACCCGGCAGTCCGGCCGATGGCCCGGCCCAGGGGTTCCTGGGGCCGCTGCGCGAGCAGCCTCTGGGCGACGAGACCGGTTCCCAGGACGCACACGTCGGCGGCCGCGCGAACCGTCCGCGACTGCGGATCCGCGCCCATCACCGGCCCGATCCGGCGGGCCACCGCCGCGGTGAGCACCTGCCCCAGGGCGACCGACCCAAGGGTCGCGGACGCCGACGCGCCGGTCACCAGGCCCTGCTGCGCCGCCGTGCGGGACATCAACGACGGGTCGAAGCCGACCGGGGCGACCAGACCGGCAGCCAAGGCCCCGGCACGGGCAATCGATGAGCTCATCGGAGCTGCTCCTGGGTGATGGGGTACGAGCTGGGCACGCCGTCCCGCGCCAATTGGCAGTGCCCCTCGAGTCGTGGCATGACGCCGACCGTGACATGCCCACGACCCGCCCGAGACCAGACCGTCACCCCGACGTGTCACCCTCTGTCGCCCCGCATGTCGTGTCGTCCTCGATCGATGCCGGAGGCTTTCGGCCTGGAGGTGGCCGCGAGGGCGGACTCGCGCGCCGACCTGCCTGAGCGCGACTTCGCTGCTCTCGTCGCGAAGCCGGCGCCCCCCGTGGCCGGGCTCACAGATGCGGGCATGACGCCGTCTGCGACGGGGATGCCCCCCCGCAAGGCACCCAGGGCCGCCCGGTCAGCTCCCGGGCCGAGCGGCCCGCAGGGCGGCGTCCCGGTCGTGGACGCCGAGTTTGGCGTAGAGCCGGCGCAGCCTCGTCTTGAGGGTGTTCGCCGTGATACCCAGGTCCTCAGCCAGTTCTCGGTTGCCGGGGAACAGCGCGAGTCGCTCGAGGAGCTGGTGCTCCCCCGCGCTCAGCGGGGCCGGGGCTCGCCTCACGGGTTGGGCCGGGCGGGGAAGCGCGCCGAGCAGTGCAGCCACCGCCGGGTCGGCACCCTGGGAGGCCAGCTGCGCCGCCAGCACGAGTACCTCGTCGCAGCGCCCCTGCAGGGCCAGGATCATTCCGTGTTCACTGGCCAGGGCGGCCGCGGCCCGCAGGTGCATCACCGCTTCCGGCCGCCGGGTACCCGCGGTGAAGGTCACCATCGCCAGGCGGGCGTCCACCACCTCGCGCGGGGACTGCGGGCGGGCGGTCTGGATCATGCGGACGGCCTCTGCCTCGGTGAGCCGACCGCCCATCGACAGCGCCCGGATCGCCAGCACGTCCCGGCTGCGACCCTCGTCCAGTTCCTCGAGAGCGCGTCGGGCCCCTGCGCGGTCCCCTGAGCTGATCGCGACCTCCGCCCTTGCCCGGTCAAGCGCCTGCCGTAGCGGGCCACGGACGGAGCGCTGGGACACGATCGCCCGCGCGGCCTCCAGCTGCTGCTCGGCGCCGGCCCGGTGCCCCCCGGCGGCCAGCGCCCGGGCCCGCTGCACCGCCCCCAGGACGAGGTACGGGACGTGCTGCACCTGGGCTGCGGTGTCCTGCACGACTGCGGCCTCGGCGGCGGCCGCCACGGTCTGTCCGAGGTCGACCAGTGCCCGGGCACGGGCCAGCCGCGCATCGCAGGCATCGACCGCGCCGAGTCGCCCGGACTCGGTCAGGGCGTCCAGGGCGCTGTCGGCCAGGAAGCATGCGCGGTGGGCGCGCCCCTCCTCGGCTGCCACCAGGGCACCCAGGGATGGGATCGCGACCTGGCGGTAGAACTGCAGGGTGCCGGCTCGGCCGGAGAGCTGCATCAGCATGCGGCGCATGGCCTGGGGGTCACCGTGCCACAGGGCCAGGCGCGCCTCGTGGAAGGCGGCGGCCTGGTGCGCCATCCGGGACCAGTCGGCGCCGAAGGCCGCCCTGACGGTGCCCAGATGCTCGGCTGCACGGCCGGTCTGACCGGTCCACGCCTCGAGATAGCTTCGCAGGAACAGGACCTGGACCCGCAGCCACTCGGCAGCGGTGGCTGCGTCGTCCTCGCGGGCGCTGTGGCGCATCGTCCCGGTGGCCGCCTCGAGTTCCACGAGGTGCACACCCGCGGCGGTGACGTCGCCCGCCAACAGCTCTGACCAGGCCCCGGCGAGCAGCAGCAACTCGTGATCGGGCACAGCCAGCTCGGGGGCACGTCGATACCAGGTGCGCACGTGCTCGGAGCGCCCGGCGTCCAGCAGGTCGCGCACATGTGCGCTCAGCACCTCACGAGCCAGCTCGATCCGACCGCACTCGAGCAGGTGGCTGATGGCGGCCTCGGCATCGCCGTTCTCGGCAAGCCAGACACCGGCCGCCTCATGGGCATGCGCCGCCGCACCACGGCCCCGCTCGGCCAGCTTCCCGCCCAGGTACTCGCGGAGCAAGGGATGCGTCTCGTAGCGCGCAGGTCCCGGGCCGGGCACGCGTGCGACCAGGAGCCGTTCGCTGAGGGCGGCGAGTCGTTCCGCGCCGTCCAACCGGCCCGTGACGGCGTCACAGGCCTCGGGTGACATCTGGTCCAGGACGCTGCACAGCACCAGCACGTCCCGTTCGGTCGCATCCAGCACCTGTAGCCCCCGACCGAACAGCACCTCGAGCCCGGGCCCGAGGAGCCAGGACGCCGGGTCAGCGCTCGGATCGGATCCGATCGCGCTGGTGCTGGCGCGCAGGGCAGCGATCCACCCATTGGCCAGCTCCGCCAGGGGCCGTCGGCGCCCAGCCGGCAGGTCGGGTGCCACCTGCCGGAGGTACTCCTCGGACTCCTCGCGGACCAGCACGAGGTCCGCCCGCTCCAGGAGCACGAGCTGGCCCGCCCCGGAGAGCCGGGACAGGTCGAGTCGGGGACGCACCGAACTGCTGACCATCACCCGCATCGAGGCATGCACCTCATCGAGGACCTGCTGGATCATCGCCTCGACGACCTCATCCCGGGGCACGTCGTCAAGTACGAGCAGGAACTCAGGTGCATCCCGCGCCGCGGACATGAGCCCCACCACCGCACGGCGCACCCGGTCCGGGTCATCTGTGACATCCGTGGGCAGGTCGGGCGCGGCGACGCCGACGGATCGCAGGCCCTCGGCCAGCTGACGCACCATGGAGTCCGCGGATCCAGAACTCCCCCGGCACGAGAGCCAGACGACCGGGCCACCGCTGGCCTCAGCGGCCAGGGCCAGCAGGGAGGTGGCGCCGTACCCGGCCGGGGACACGATCACGGCGACACCACCGGGCGGCAGCCCGAGGAGCCGGCCCACCAGACCGGCCCTCGGCAGCCGGGGTTCCGGCGGCGACGGAGCTCGGGATCCGCGCGATCCGGACAACACCCGAGAACTGGTCATGGTGGGCGTCAGGCTCGCACGCCGACACGCACTCGGCAAACACCGGGGCGACACTGCCCCGCGGGCGAAGTCGCCCCCCGCGTGTGCCGTCGGCATGCACGGGGGTGACAACCAGGGTGACACCGGCCCCGTGCGCACGCCCCCGGGGCCCCCTAGCGTGACCGATCCCACCAACGACTGGAAGGAACGCCCCCATGGCAGACGATGTGACGACCGAAGGGACGGAGGCCCCGGAGGCCCCCGAGGTCACCGAGGCCCCCGAGGCCCCCGCGGTAACTCAGGCGAGCGACGTCCCGGAGGCTCGCACCGAAGAGGCAGAGCCCGACATGGAAGCTATGACCGTGACTGACGGGCCCTACGCGCTCTTCGTGGCCGACTTCGCCGACGAGGACGCGGCGTGGGAGGCCTACGAGCAGCTCAAGGAGGTCGACGACGAGACCTCTCTGCGGATCGAGAGCGTGCTCGTGATCAAGCGCAGCCTGTCCGGCGAGCTGGAGATCCAGAAGGTCACAGACCCCAGCACCCGCCGGGGCCTCGGCTGGGGAGTCGTCGGCGGGGTCGTGCTCGGCATCATGTTCCCGCCCTCGATCCTCGGCAGCGCCGTGGTGCTGGGAGCAGCTGGTGCCGGGATCGGCAAGGCCCGCGAGGTGCACCGCCGCAACGAGCTCGCCGACGAGCTCGCCGACGCGATCGACCCCGGGCACTCGGGCCTCGTCGCCCTGGTCTCGGACCCCGCCGCGGTGAGGGTCCAGGAGGCCCTGGCCAAGGCCGATCGCATCGTCGAGAAGGCCGTGGACGAGGCCCTGGCCGCCGACATCAAGGCCGAGGCGAAGGCCGCCGAAGCCCAACCGGAAGCGGCCGAGCCGGCCGAAGCGGTCGAGCGGGTCGAGCAGGTCGAGGAAGCAGCTCCGAAGCCCGAGGCCTGAGCCGACATCGTCACGGAAGGGGCGGGCCCCACAGTGACCACCTGTGGGGCCCGCCCCTTCCGTGCCCCCACGAACCAGTCACCCCTGGCGCGCCTCCCAGCGCCGCACGAGGGCCGGAAGCTCGGCGGCCAGGAAGTCGTAGAACTGCTCCATGCGCGCCAGTCGCTCGGCGGCGGGACCAGCTGCCGGCAGGCCGCGGGAACCCATGCGGGCCAACTCGGCCAGGTCGGCGTACTGGCGCTGGCGCAGGGCGACGGCGTCGATCCAGGCGTCCTGCGTGATGCGGTAGTGGTCGCGTCGACTGCCCGGTGAGGGGGTCCACTCCAGCAGGCCCGCAGCGACCAGGCTGCGCAGCGCCGGTGACGCAGCCGCCTGGCTGATGCCCAGGGCGTCGATCACGTCGGACGCCGAGAGCGCCTCCTGGTCGGCGCACACGAACAGGCCCAGCACCCGGGCAGGCATCCGGGGCAGCCCGAAGGGCGCCAGGTGAGCGGCGAACCGCTCGATGAACTCCCGTTGCTGCGCGGTCACAGGTTCCACGGAACGGCATCCTCCCTCATCTGCTAGACTTATCACAAGTTCCTGATACTTATGATATTGATGCGCCGTGAGAGTGGCCGACGGCGCCGAGAGGAAGCCCTGTGCGTCGATTCCGTGGGCCAGCTCTGCTGGTCGCCCTGCTCAGCGCCACGCTGGTTCTGGCCGGTTGCGGGGCGTTCGGTGGTCCGGCGGCACGCCCGTCCACGTCCGCGCCGAGCGCACCCAACGTCGAGCCCGTCACCCACGAGACCGTGTCCGCCGAGTACGACCTGGGCCGCGCCACGCTCGTGGCATCCTCAGCGGCTCCGGGCAGCGCGCACCGGGAGATGCCCGTGCAGCTCAACGGCGTGATCGCCGCACCGCAGGAGGGCGGCCCCTACCCGGTGGCGGTCATCCTGCACGGCATGCACCCCGGCTGCCCTGTGGATGCCAACGGCGTGGACTCCTGGCCGTGCGACGCCGCCGACGAGCAGCCCAACCACGCCGGGTTCGCCTGGCTGGCCGAGGAGTTCGCCGCCCGGGGCACGGTGGCCGTGGCGCTGAACCTGAACCCCGAGTACACCCTCGGCTTCGGCGAGACCGCCCCCGGCGATCGCCTCGAGCAGCTGGTCGACCTGCACCTCCGGGCGCTGAGCGACGCCTCCGCCAGTGGCGACGCCGACTTCGGTGTCCACCTGACCGGCCGGGCCGACACCTCCCAGCTGCTCCTCGTCGGGCACTCCCGCGGCGGGGAGTCCGCGGTCACGCTGGCCACCGACTGGGCGGCCGCACCCGACGGCGAGCAGCCCCTACGGCCCGCGCCCGGGTCTGCTGCTGCTGGCCCCGGCCGTGGTGTTCTCCGCCCCCGACGGCGCCCTGCCCGCCCCGACCGCGGTCGTCCTGCCCTCCTGCGACGCCGACGTGCGCGCCCAGGACGGCATGGGCCACCTCGAGTCCGCGCGCCTGGTCGACAACGACACCTGGGTCACCGCCGCCTGGCTCGACGGCGCGAACCACAACAACGTCAACACCACCCTGGCCGCCGACGCGTTCGCCCTCGAGGGCCGACCCGACTGCGAACCAGGTCTCAGCCCCAGCACGCAGCGCGAGGTCACCGGCGCCTACGCGGCAGACTTCGCCACCGTCCTGTTCGACGAGGACCCCCAGCAGGTCGCGGCCGCCCGGGCCCGGATGGGCATCGACCCCGCCACCCCTGCACCGGCCACGCTCTACGGAACGCCCGCCCAGGTCGCGCTCCTGCTCCCCGACGACCAGCGGGTGTCGCTGCTCACCCCCACCGGGACCGAGGGCCTGACCGCCGACGGCGGCGCGACCCTCGTGGCCGACGGCGTGACCACGCTGTTGTGCCCGGCCGGCTACTACACCCCCTACATGGAGCCCGACCTGGTCGACTGCCGGCGCGCGCAGCTCACCGTCCCCGGAGACCCGGCCCTCGCGCTCGCCTCGTGGTCGGCGCCGGGAGGGGTCCTGCGTGTGGGTCTGCCCGCGGTCGCCCACGACCTGTCCGCGTTCACGTCCCTGAGCGTACGCACCGCGGTCGACCCGCTGTCGGGCCTCAACCCCGAGGGCAGCGCCCAGTCCTTCACACTCCGCCTGACCGATGCCAGTGGGACTAGCGCCAGCATCACCCTCAGTCCCGACACCGCAGCCCTGCGCTACCCGGCCGGCCTGGCCGAGGACGACGAGCACTTCGACGGCCAGCGGTTCACCGGCCCAACCCCACTGATGCCCGTGCGCATCCCCCTGGACCAGTTCGACGTGGACCTCTCCCGCATCAGCGAGATCAGCCTCGTCTTCGACCAGACCCCCACCGGCGCGCTGCTCCTGGCCGATCTGGAAGCCATCCGCTGACACCAGGGGCTCAGCACGGTCGCCGGTGTCCGGGGTGACAGCCCCGGGTGACACGGGCAATCGCCCGAGCACCGGGGGCCTGCTTGACTCGCGGGCGTTCTCAACGACAGGAGTGGACATGCGCAGGTTCGCCGAGTTCGACGCGCAGGCCAGTGCGGCAACGGTGCAGCGTGCGGAGGTCGCCCGGGTGCGGTCGCTGGCGACGTGGGCGTACCTGTGGCTGGTGCCCGGAATGTGCTTCGTGCGGCAGCGTTCGAACTTCATCCTGGGCTGGCGGGCCGCGGCCGCGGCGGGGGCCTCGCTGGCAGACGGGGACTCGGCGGGGGCAGTCGGTGAGCAGGGCGTGCCGCCGCTGGGGTCCTGGATGATGCTGCCGGACCTGACCACCCCGGCGACGGCGACCGTGCTGCCCTCCAACGATTCCCTGTACGGGGCCAGCCATGTCGAGTTGGACCTTCTGGGTCCCGTGGTGGTGTCGGTGCCCGCCAACCCCGACGGGCGCTACTACTCCGTGGCGACCATGGACGCCTCGATGAACAACGTCGGGCACATCGGCCCGATGTGGACCGGGAACAGGCCCAGCGACCACCTCGTCGTCCCGCCCGGGTGGGCCGGCGAGGCCCCTGCTGGGATGCCGGTGATCCAGGCGCCGACGCCGTCGATCTGCCTGTACCACCGGGTTCTCGTCGACTACCAGGACGGCGACCTGGAGCACGTGCGGCAGTGGATGCGTGGGGTGCGGATCACCCAGCTGTCGAAGTGGGGCCAGCCTGACGTCACACCGGACGACGTGCCCACAGCCGGCTTCGAGCACGGTGACCTGGGTGCCCTGACCGACCCGTGGGAGTACTTCCGCATCGGCTTCACGCACCTGCAACACAACCCGCCGGCTCACCAGGGCGAGTGGCTCGACGCCCTCCTGCGCGCCCCCGAGCTGCTCGAGGAGCCCACGGTCGAAGCCCTGCGGCAGGCGGTCCTCGACGGGGTCGCGGACGCCCAGGACATGATGGACGCCGTGCTGACGGACTGGCCGCGGCGCGACGGGTGGATGGTCCCCAAGCCCTACCTCGGCCTGCCCGGCCCGCACGTGCTCGAGGCCGCGGCGTTCCAGCTGTTCCAGATCGGGTCCAACGACATCGCCGAGTCCGCGTACTTCTTCAACGACACCGACGCCACCGGCCAGGTGCTCGACGGATCAGGCGGGGCGCGCTACGAGCTGCGGTTCGCCCGGGAGGAGCTGCCCCGGCTCGAGGAAGGCGGCTACTGGTCGCTGACCATGTACGACGCGACCACCAACCTGCTGGTCGCCAACCCGATCCACCGCTACGCCACCCGCACGACCCGACCCGGGTTGGTCACCGGGCCCGACGGCTCGGTGACCATCACCCTGTCCGCCGAACGGTCGCCAGACGCCCCCGAGGCCAACTGGCTGCCCGCCCCCGACGGGCGCTTCCGCCTCGGGGTGCGCGCGTACTACCCGGGCGAGGCCATCCGCACCGCTGAGTGGGTCCCGCCGGCCGTGCGACGCGTCCGGTGAGCAACGACTCGAACTGGCTGGACCTGACCGAGCTGGGTCGGCGCGCCCACGTCTTCGGGCTGCCCACGATCGACCTGCACCGCATCCTCGACTCGTTCGCGCTGGACCCGTCGTCCCCGGAGTTCAAGGCACCCCTGGGGCAGTTCGCCCACAGCCGGCGCCTGGCCGACCCGTCCGATCGGTCGATCGTCGCGATGAACGTGGACACCCCGTACTCCTACGCCTGGCTGGACCTGCGCGACGGACCGGTCGTGCTGACGCTTCCCGCGTTCGAGCCCGACCGCTACGTCGCGGCCGAGTTGTTCGACCTCTACACCTACATCGTCGGCTACGTGTCGCCGCGCACCAACGGGACCCGCGGCGGCTCGTTCCTGATCACCGGTCCCGGGCAGACGGCCGATGACACGGGCCTTCCGGTCTTCGCGTGCCCGACGCAGCTGTGCCTGGTGCTCGTGCGCACCCAGCTCCTCGGTGACGCCGACCTGCCCAACGTCGCGGCCCTGCAGGACCAGATGAGCGTGCGGCCCCTCGGGGACTGGCCGGGCACGGACGACCGCGCCGCGGGGCCGGCGCCCGGGTTGGAGCGGATCCCGCCGGTCGACGTGCGCGCCCGGCCGACGGTGCCAGTCGCTGCGCGTGCTGGCCTGGATGCTGCGGTTCATGCCGCCCCTCCCCGAGCACGCCGACGTGCGCACCGCCCTGGCAACCCTCGGCATCGGCGGCGGGGACCCCACCGACCTGGACCGTGTGCTGGCCGATCCCGCCCGCGTCGCACAGCTGGAGGCCGGCCTGGCAGCCGGGCTCGACGACGTCCTGGCCCGCGCGGTCACGGTGCAGTCGTCGGCGGAGATCTTCGGCAGCCGGGACCTGCTCGGCCACGACGACCTGTCCCGCGCCGCCGGCGCCTACCTGGGCATCCTGGGCAACGCGGCCGAGGAGTACCTCGGAGTGGGCTACCAGGCCGACGCCAACGGCCGGCAGTTCGATGGTTCGACCGCCTACACGATCACCTTCCCACCCGGCGGGCTGCCGCCGGTCGAGGCGTTCTGGTCGATCACCCTCTACGACGCCGACCGCTACCTGCATCCCAACGACCTGGACCGGTACCTGCTCGGCAGCCGCGACCTCCCACGGATGCGCCGAGCCGAGGACGGCAGCCTCACCCTGGTCCTGCAGCACACCGCACCGCACGAGTCCCTGCTCGCCAACTGGTTGCCGTGCCCCTCGGGACCGTTCAACCTGGCCTTCCGCACCTACCAGCCCGGCGACGCCATCCGCACCGGCACCTGGCACGCGCCCCCCGTCACCCCCGGAGAACCCCTGTGAACGACACCACCGCCGCCCTGGGCACCCTGCTCCCCCTGGCCATCGGCCTGGCGCTGAGCCCGGTCCCGATCGTCGAGCTGATCCTGGTCCTGTTCTCCCGACGGCGAACCGTCAACACGATCGGCTGTCGCGGGATCGTGTGCGTCACGCCCACGCCGTTTGGGCCACACGCTGGATCAGAGCCCCGAGCACTGGTCTTCCTTGTTCGTTGAGCGGGATCTCGTGGGCGGATGGGGTGCGCTTCACGAGGCCTTGCGCGGTCGGGCGTCGCCCCCAGCCCGCTCGTCCCACGACGTGGGCAGCGGGACGTTGTCGAGGGCGTGGTCGCGCAGGGCGGCCAGGGTGCGGCTGAGCACCCGGGACACATGCACCTGGGAGATGCCCAGCCGCTCGGCGATCTCGGACTGCGTCCGCTCGCCGTAGAAGCGCAGGAGGAGGATCTGCTGCTCCCGCTCGGGCAGTCTCCCCAGGGCGGCTCGGACGCACTCACTGAGCTCCACGAAGTCCAGCGCCGGGTCGGGTTCGCCGACCAGGTCAGCGACTGCCGCAACATCTCCCGCCGGCCCGTCCAGGGAGTACGAGGAGCGTGCCTCGCCCTCGGCACGCAGGGCCAGCAGGACCTCCTCCGCGACCAGGCCCAGCTCCTGGGCCACCTCCGCGACGGTGGGCTCGTGGCCCAGCGACTGGCTGACCTGAGCCGTCGCGCGCTTGACCTGCAGGGTCGTCTCCTGCAGGCCGCGGGGAACCCGCACAGCCCACGCATTGTCCCGGAAGTGCCTTCGCAGCTCCCCGAGGATCGTCGGGATCGCGAAGCTGTGGAACTCCTTGCCGTACGCCGGATCGAAGCGCTCAGCAGCCCGAACCAGACCCAGCGAGGCGACCTGGACCAGGTCCTCCCGTGCCTGCCCGCGTCCCGCGTACCAGCCTGCCAGCTGTCGGGCCAGGGCCATGTGCTCGACCGCCAACGAGTTGCGCTGCTCAGCCGATCGCGGCCCGGACCCCGACTGCTCGGCCGGCGTTGGGCCCTGCTCGGGGCAGGCATCGGCAACGACCTGCTCGTACATCGAAAGGAGCCTTCGAGCAGCGAGCTCCCGGGAATGCATGGTGCGGATGCGGACCAGTGCCGAGTTGCCCATCGCCCGCAGGCCGAAGGTGTCCGACACGGCGCGGGCCACAGTCCTGCCCCACACCCTGGCATTGGCGGTCGCGGGCATCAGCGTCCCCGTGACCCGGGGCACCACGTGGTCCAGGTGCGCTCCAGCCGCCAGCGCGATGGCGGGAACCCCGTGCGCCGCAGCCTCCAGGACCTGACCACCGTGCCGGGCGCCCTCCCGACCGGCCAGCAGGACCGATGCCTCGGACCACATGGTCTCGCGCTCAGCGCCCCGCAGCCCGGGCCGCAGCTGGACCCGGTCCCAGACCCCCAGTGCCTCGGCCAGGGCCCGCAGCGACGTCAGCCGGTCCGGAGCCACTCGGGCGGCGACGACCAGATCCCCACTCCAGTAGGGCATGGACGACACCGCGGCCTCGAGATCCAGGCCCTTGGCCAGGGTCACGACGTCGCCGTTGGCCATGGCGCAGCGGTCGGGATCGGCGACCGGGACGGCGAAGGGGAAGGAGCCCGCCCACACCACCCTGACCCCTTCCCGTCGCCAACGATCCCGCTCCTCCAGGGACAGCGGCATGACGAAGGCCACGTGACGAGCCACACGGCTCTCAAGCTCTCGACGGGCCGGTCGCTCATCGAACGTGGCCACGATCGGCACCCCCGCACCAGCCTTGACCGCTGCCATGGTCGCCACGACGCCGATCGTGTGGACGACGTCCGGCCGCTGCTCACGCCAGCGCTCAGCGAGCTCACGGGCACAGGCACTGACAGAGGCGGCCAGGTCACTCGTGGGAATTGCCCAGAGATCCTCGACGACAGATGCTCCGGCCGCCTCGAGGCTTCGAGCGAGGAGGGTGACCGCGGAGACAGGGATGTGATCCGCAGGGGTCAACGGACGCGACACGATATGAACCAGCATGAGGTGACCTTCGCGTGGCTGGAATCCACCAGGACGTGGTGGGGATTCACCAGGAGGAACGGACCGTGGCCTGCTGGCTGAAGCCACGTCATACGTTTGCCTTCATCTACCCCGCACGGGGAGATCCATACCACTTGCTGTACGGAGACCCCACCATGTGGAGTCGAGGCTGCGCCTCTCTTCTGGACGCCTTCTGGACGGTAGCAGAACTCGACTCCGAGGATCAAGAACGGGCATCGGCCGGCTGCCGCGTGCGGAGTATGGGGCGGTGCCCTGCGGGCAGTGGTCGAAGGGGTGACCACATCCCCACGAGGCGAGGAGAGCGACGTGACGACGACCCCCACGGGCCCCAGGTCCACCTCGATCAACGCCACGAGCCTGCCGTGATCGACATCCGCGGGCCGCGCGAGATGCCCCTGGACGCGCGGGCACCGCGTATCGCCGCTGCGCATCGCCCTCGTCGCGGGGCCGTGGCTCCCGGTTCCGCCGCCCGCGTACGGGGGCAGTGAGGGCGTGATCGACAGGCTCGCGACCGGGTTCCGGGACGCCGGGCACGAGGTGCTCCTCTTCACGACCGGGGACAGCACGTGCCCCGTCCCGCGCGCCTGGGCCCGGGAACGGGCCGCCCCGGATCAGATGGGGCAGTCGGTGATCGAGCTGCAGCACCTGATCCACGCCTACGAGAGGGTGGCCGACTTCGACATCATCCACGACCACACCGTCCTCGGGCCCGTGTACGCGGTGGGCCGCTGCCGGGGCCAGGTGGTGGCGACCAACCACGGGCCGTTCACGCCGGAGCTCAATGACATCTACGGTGCGGTGGGTCCGCAGACGGCCCTCATCGCCATCTCCCACGACCACGCCTCGCACAGCTCGGCTCCGGTGACCTCGGTGATCCATCACGGCGTCCGGCTCGGTGAGTTCCCGGTGGGGCGCGGTGACGGCGACCACCTGCTGTTCCTCGGCCGCTTCTCCCCCGACAAGGGCGCTCGGGAGGCGGCTCTGGCTGCCCACGAGTCCGGGGTCGAGCTCGTCCTGGCCGCCAAGATGCGCGAGCCGGGTGAGATCGAGTACTTCCACACCGAGGTCGAGCCGCTGCTGGACTCCCGCGTGCGCTACGTGGGCGAGGTCGGGATGGCGGACAAGCTCGCACTCCTGGGATCCGCACGGGCGCTGATCAACCCGATCCGCTGGCCGGAGCCGTTCGGCCTGGTCATGGTCGAGGCCCTGGCCTGCGGAACACCGGTCCTGACGACCCGATGGGGCGCGGCACCGGAGATCGTCGAGGACGGCAGGACGGGCTTCCTGTGC
The DNA here is from genome assembly GCA_963774745.1 of uncultured Actinomycetes bacterium. Lineage (GTDB taxonomy): Bacteria > Actinomycetota > Actinomycetes > S36-B12 > CAIYMF01 > Prado023. The sequence continues at coordinate 512,621 of CAVZGE010000011.1, forward strand.
GGCGACACGGTCGGCGACCTCGTGTCAGCGATCTCCCACATCGACGAGCTCGACCGCCGGGACTGTCGTGCCGCCGTCGAGGAGCGGTTCTCCGCGGAGCGGATGGTGCGCGACCATCTCGAGCTCTACCAGCGACTGCTGGCCGGTGGCGGCCGCCGTGGGCAGCCGACAGCCGCCACCACCGGCGCGCATGGCCCGCAGCAGTGAGCACCGACCTCGTCTGGGAGCACTACGACGCGATGCTCTTCGACCTCGATGGGGTCATCACCATGACAGCCACCCTGCATGCGGCGGCGTGGAAGCAGCTCTTCGACGAGTTCCTGGCCGAGCACGCGGCCGGCGACGGCGGCGCCGCGTTCCAGCCGTTCGACCCTGACAGCGACTACCGGCAGTTCGTCGACGGGCGGCCCCGGCACAAGGGGGTGCAGACCTTCCTGGCCGCACGCGGGATCACGATCCCCTTCGGGACCGCGGATGACCCGCCGGGCACGCCCACGTGCTGCGGACTCGGCAATCGCAAGGACGAGTTCTTCGCCGCACTTCTCGACCTGCACGGTGTCCGGGTCTTCGAGGACACGGTCCACGTCCTCGACGTGATGCGTGCTGCGGGGAAGAGGACGGCGGTCGTGTCCGCCAGCGAGCACTGCGCGCCGATCCTGCGCAGGGCTGGGCTGCTCGACCGTTTCGACGTCCAGGTGACCGGGGTGGAGGCCCGCACGTGGGGGCTGGCCGGCAAGCCGGCGCCCGACACCTACCTCAAGGCGGCCGAGCTCCTGGGCGTACCGCCCGGACGGGCCATCGTGTTCGAGGATGCGATCTCGGGCGTGCAGGCGGGTCGGTCCGGCGGCTTCGGGCTGGTGGTCGGTGTGGATCGCCGGGAACAGCCCCACGCCCTGGCCGAGGGCGGCGCCGACCTGGTGCTCGACGACCTGACCGAGCTCCTGAGCCTGAGGCCGGCGCGCGTGTTCGGCGGTCCCGGCCGCCACACCCAGGTCCTGTTCGAGGGGATCGTGGTCTGTCCCCCGCGCGGATCCCCGGGCCGCCTGCTGGAGGCCCCCGCCTTCGTCGAGGTCGTGCAGCGGCTGCGCGACCTGGGGGTGACGGTCGTCATCGCCGGGCCCGACCTCCCGCGCGAGGTCGCCCAGCTGACCCAGGAGCTGGGGCGTCGGGGCGTCGGCGCGGGGCTGGTGCTCGTGGTGGGCTGGTTGTGGCAGCTGGCGCTTCCGACCGGGGCGTCCCGCGCTGTCGTGGTCTCGCTGCTGCCCAGGCGCACCGAGCGTCCGCCCGAGCGGATGCGGTGGCGGCCGCGCGCGGCCGACGCATGCGTTGCCCTGCTCACCGACCAGGCGGATCTCCGGGCGGCCGGCGTCGTGCCCAGCATCGATGAGGACCCCCGATGGACCCTGAGCGTGGCCGGGGACGACGTGGCCCAGAGGCGTGCGCATCAGGCCCTGCTCACCGTGGCGGACACGATGTTCGGCACGCGCGGGGTGCGCGAGGAGGAGACCTTCGGGACCGTGCCCCGGGTGCTCACGGCGGGGGTGTTCGACGAGTCCGCTGTGCCTCCCATCCTCCTCGAGGGCCCGGGCTGGACGGGGTTGCACCTGCGGGGTCGCGTCGACCGTCGCCGGGACCGGCGCATCCTGGACCTGCGCACCGGGGTGCTGGTCCGCGAGCAGCCCGCCGACCAGCGGCCCTTCAGGTCGATGCGCTTCGCGTCCCTGGCCCGGCCGGGCGGGTTCGCCATGCGGGCTGAGGGGGCGCTGGAGCAATTGGTGCTGGGGGCGGCCCTCATCCCGCCGACCTCCGATGGGACGGTCCTGCTCGAGAGACGCGGTGCCACGTCGACCGCGGAGTCCCGCGCCGACGCCGGTGGTGTGATCGTCGCCGCCAGCGTGCACCATGACCGCACGGCGGCTGGCCGGCGCATCATGGACAGGCTGGCCAGCTTCGTGGCCGACCCGGAGCCTGCAGGGCGCGACCATCGGCAGCGGGCCCTGTCGGCGCTGAAGGCGGCCAGTGAGCTCGGCTTCGACGGACTCCTGGCCGAACAGCGTGCGGCGTGGGCCGACCGGTGGGACGACGCGTTGATCAGCATCAGCGGGGATCCTGAGCTCGAGCTGGCGGTGCGCTTCGGGCTCTTCCATCTCATGGCATCCGTGCCGACCTCCGGGGAGGCCGTGATCGGACCGAGGGGGCTCAGCGGGCCCACCTACCGGGGCCACGTCTTCTGGGATGCGGACGTCTTCGTCTTGCCCTTCCTGGCCGCGACGTGCCCACCGGCCGCACGCGCGATGCTCGAGTACCGGATCCGCCGGCTCGAGCCCGCGCGTCAGGCGGCAGCCACGCGCGGCCACCGCGGTGCACGATTCCCCTGGGAGTCCGCCCACAGCGGCTCGGACGTGACCCCCAGGATCGACCAGCCGCCCATCGGGCCGGCGATCCCGATCCTCACCGGGGAGCACGAGGAGCACATCGTGGCGGACGTCGCCTGGGCAGCCCTCCAGTACGCCGACTGGACCGGGGACGAGGACCTGCTCCGGGGACCCGGTCGCCCGCTGGTCCTCGACACCGCCCGCTACTGGGCCTCGCGCGTGCGCCAGGACGCCCGCGGGGCCCACATCGACGACGTGATCGGCCCCGACGAGTACCACGAACGCGTGGACGACAACGCCTTCACGAACGTCATGGCGCGCTGGAACCTGCGGCGGGCGGCTGAGCTGGCCAGGTCCCAGGGCGAGGTCCCCGACGAGGTCGCAGAGTGGGATCACGTCGCCGACACGCTCGTGGACAACTACGACCCAGGAACGGGGCTCTATGAGCAGTTCGACGGCTACCACGCACTCGAGCCCCTGGTGATCAGCGCCCTGGCGGACACGCCCGTCGCCGCCGACCTCCTGTTCGGCCGCCCCCGGATCAGCGGTTCCCAGGTGATCAAGCAGCCCGACGTGCTCATGCTGCACCACCTCGTCCCCGAGGAGACGGCTCCCGGGTCCCTGCGCCCCAACCTCGAGTTCTACGAACCCCGGTGCGCACACGGCAGCTCGCTGTCCCCCGCGATCCACGCGGGCCTGCTCGCCCGCGACGGACGGGCCGACGAGGCCCTGCGGCTGTTCCGGATGGCCTGCAGGCTCGACCTGGACAACCTGACCGGGACGACCGCTGGGGGCCTGCACCTCGCCACGTTCGGCGGGGTGTGGCAGGCCCTGGTCTTCGGATTCGCCGGCATCAGGCCATCACGAGCGGGACTCGTGATCGACCCGCACATGCCCGCGGCGTGGGGCGAGGTGACCATCCGGCTCCAGCACCATGGCAGGAAGCTGGAGGTCATGGCCTCCCTCGACTCCCTGAGGGTGAGCGCCAGCGCACCCATCGACATCACCGTCCCCGGGGCGGGCACGAGCCAGGTCACCGACGATGGGCTGCGCTGGGAACGAACGCCCGAAGGGTGGCGGCAGGCATGAGCACCGTCCTGGCGGCTGTCGATGCAACCGCAGCAGCGCGCAGCGTCCTGGCCACTGCCGTCGTCGTCGGTCGTCAGCTGCACCTTGACCCGCGCGCGATCTACGTGGGCGACGCGCCCGAGGCCGCCACCGCGTGGGCCCAGGAGTTCGGGGTCCCCATCACGGTGGTCCAGGGCCAGCCACACGTACGGATCATCGAGGCCAGCGAGGACCCCGACGTCGAGATGGTGGTGCTCGCCCTGCACGGGCTGCCCAGGCGCAGTGAACCGGGCCGCACCGCGCGCCAGGTCGCCACGCACGTCACCAAGCCGGTGCTCGTCGTGCCACCGGACGTGCCGACCCGCTCAGCGCCCGGCACGGTGCTGTTCCCCCTGGATGGCACCCGCGGGGTCAGCACCGCGGTGCGCCCACTGATCGCGGCACACGTCGCGGCGGGCAATCACGTCATTGCGTTGCACGTGTTCGACGAGCACAGCGTTCCCCTGTTCATGGACGGCCCAGCCGATGAGGTCGTGTGGCGCGACGAGTTCCTCGCCGAGCACTGCTCGGACCTCGGCATCCAGCTCGAGACCCGGCCGGGGCCGATCGTCCTCGCGCTGCTCGACGTCGCAGCACAGCTGGACGTCGACGTCATCGCCCTCGGGTGGCACCAGAGCCTCGAGCCCGCCCGCGCCCGGATCGTGCGCGAGGTGCTGCAGCGGGCGAGGCGTCCCGTGGCACTCATCCCGCTCCCGCCGCATCCACCGCGCGACGAGCCTGCGCGGGCGTCGGACCCGAAGCCCTCCCTCAGGGGCCCTCATCGCGTCGCTGAGCGCGGAGAGGAGCCCGGGAGTCCCACCGATACCTCGGGCTGACTCGCCGTATCGTTGTGCGAAGTCGGCTGTCGACAGGGGTGGCGGTGCGCGAGTTGCTGCGCGGGGCGGTCTTCCGGCACCTCCTCCACCACGGTCGCCGGACGGTGCGGGAGTTGGCCGACGAGATCCTGCCGCAGGAGGGCGGGGCGTGATGTCGGGGCAGCCTGGGCTGGCTCGACGGTTGACCATGCTCGACGCGGTGGTGATCGGGCTGGGGTCGATGATCGGGGCGGGGATCTTCGCCGCGTTCGCCCCGGCTGCGGCCGCGGCTGGGGCCGGGCTGCTGGTGGGTCTGGCGATCGCGGCCGCAGTCGCCTACCTCAATGCCAGCGCGTCCGCGCAGCTGGCCGCGCAGTACCCCACCTCCGGTGGTACGTACGTCTACGGCCGCGAGCGGCTCGGGCCATGGCCGGGGTTCCTGGCCGGATGGGCGTTCGTGATCGGCAAGACGGCCAGCTGCGCGGCGATGGCGATGACGTTCGCCGCCTACGTCGCTCCCGTGGCCTGGCAGAAGCCGGTCGCCGTGGCGGCGGTCGTGGGTCTTGCGGGCGTGAACTACTTCGGGGTCACCCGCACGGCGGGGCTGGCCCGGGTGATCGTCGTCGTCGTGCTGGCCGTCCTGGCGGTGGTCGTCGCCGCCGGGGTCGCGGGTGGCCCGGGCGTGGGCCTGCCGCCGGTCGGCCCCTCCGAGGCCGGGTGGTACGGCATCCTGCAGTCGGCCGGCCTGTTGTTCTTCGCGTTCGCTGGGTACGCCCGGATCGCCACGATGGGCGAGGAGGTCAGCGATCCCACCCGGACGATCCCGCGGGCCATCATGACCGCGCTGGGCATCACCCTGGTCGTCTACGCCGCGGTCGCCGTCACCGTGCTCACCCTCCTCGGCCCGACCCAGCTGGCCGGCTCGAGCGCGCCGCTGGTCGATGCCGTGCAGTCCGCGGGGTGGTCGTGGGCGGCCCCACTGGTGCGGGCCGGCGCGGCGGCGGCGTCCCTGGGGGCGCTGCTGGCCCTGATCGCCGGGGTCGGACGCACAGCCCTGGCGATGGCCCGCAACGACGACCTGCCGCGTTGGCTGGCTGCCGTCCACCCCCGCCACCGGGTGCCCCACCACGCGGAGATGGCCCTGGCCGTCGCGGTGTCCGCCCTGGTTCTGGCCGTGGACCTGCGCGGCGCGATCGGCTTCTCCTCGTTCGGTGTCCTGCTGTACTACGCGCTGGCCAACGCCTCGGCCTACACCCAGGCCAGCCCACATCGACGCTACCCCCGCTGGCTGCAGGTCACCGGGGTGGCCGGATGCCTGGTGCTGGTCGCCACGCTCCCGTGGCAGTCGATCACCACCGGACTCGGGGTCCTGGCCCTGGGAGTCGCCTACCGGATCATCCGACAACGAACCTCGACCGGAGCCCCGGGCGCGCAACCGTGACTGGCAGTGCAGACCCCGGGCGTTCTGCCCGCGGGCGAGCCCGCGTTCCCGTCGAGGATCACGTCATCGAGCAACCCGCCGGGCCTATCGCCGCGGGCGAGTCCGACCGGGACTACGAACGGCGGCACTACGCCTCGCCGGTGGCGCCTGAACATCCCACTCGGGCATCCAACCGCCCATGACGGCCTGAACGGTCCCGCGTCATCCAGTGCTGGCCAATCGCGGACATCAACGTCAGAGGCCAGTCCCCGGTTTCCCGAGAACTGGCCTCTGACCTGCTACGACACTGGTAGCGGGGGCAGGATTTGAACCTGCGACCTCTGGGTTATGAGCCCAGCGAGCTACCGAGCTGCTCCACCCCGCGTCGGTTCCTCAAGTGTACGCGAGGCCCCGGCGACCCACCAAATCGCGGACTCCACCTCGAGTCGGGGACCACGCGCGCCCGACCCTCAGTGGTGGCCGGCCGGGGCGCTGCTCGTGTCCGGAACGCCGATGATCGAGTATCCGCCATCGACGTAGATCGTCTGGCCGGTGATCATCCGGGCGCCATCGGAGGCCAGGAACGCCGCGAGGTGCCCGACGTCGCCCTGGGTCACGTTGTCGCGCATCGGCGAGACCTGGCGGTTGTAGGCCAGCAGCCGCTCCATGTCGGGGATCCCCGACGCGGCCAGGGTGCGGATCGGCCCTGCCGAGATCGCGTTCACCCGGATGCCGCGGGGGCCGAGGTCCACAGCCAGCTCCCGGACGTACGCCTCCAGCGCCGCCTTGGCCACGCCCATCACCTTGTAGTTGGCGGCGACCCGGACCCCGCCGAGGTAGCTCAGGGCGATGACGGATCCACCATGGGGCATGTGCTTGCGGGCGGCGTTCATCAGCTTCGCCAACGAGTGGGCGCTGGTGAGCATGGCCGTCGTGAAGTCCTCGTCCTTGGTCTGCACGACCCGATGCTCGAAGGACCTGGCAGGAGCGAACGCGATCGCGTGGACGACGATGTCGATCGGGACGTGGATCTTGGCGAAGAAGGCCTTCACCTCGTCGTCCTTGAGCATGTCGCAGCGCTCGTAGGCGATGAGGTGCGGCAGCGTCGGGGCCAGCTGCATGATGCGGCTGTGGAACCGGAACTGGTAGCCGAGGATCACCCGGGCCCCCTGGTGGGTCAGCTCCTGGGCGATCGCCCACGCGATCGACTCCTCGCTGGCGACTCCCATCACCAGCGCCACCTTGCCCTTGAGCGGCTGCTTCATCGTCATCGCGACCTCCGGCCCATGGATGCAGGGCTGTGATCGTAGGGGCTCGCGTGCTCGCGTTGCCGATCGGCGACCCGGAAGGCCAGGGGCTGGCCCGCATTCGGCCGGCAGGCAGCTCCCGCGCTACCGTTTCGCCGTGACTCGACTGGTCTGCCTCGGGGACTCCTTCACGGAGGGGATGTCCGATGCATCGCGCGCTGACGGGCGGCACATGGGCTGGTCGGACCGCGCCGCCGCGGGGCTCGCGGCCGACCGGTCCGGCATCGCCCACCACCCCGTCACCTACGCCAACCTCGCCATCCGCGGCAAGCTGCTCGACCAGGTCGTGGCCGAGCAGGTCGGGCCAGCGCTGGCCCTCGGTGCGGACATCATCACGTTCCATGCCGGGGCCAACGACGTCCTGCGCCCCGGGACCGACCTGCCCGACCTGTACGCGCGCTACGACGCAGCCGTCGCGCAGCTCACGTCCACCGGAGCCCGGGTGGTCCTGTTCACCTCGCTGGCGCGGGCGGGCGGGTCCGGACGGTTCGCCGACCGGCTGGAGCGGGCGTTCCAGGCCTTCAACCGCAGCGTCCGCGAGTCGGCTGCCCGGAACGGCGCGACGCTCGTCGACCTCGAGTCCGTGCAGGCCCTCACCGACCGACGCTTCTGGGCACCCGACCGCCTGCACCTCAACGAGCCGGGCCACGCACGGGTCGCGGCAGCGGTCCTCGCGGCGCTGGGGATCACCGACCCCCAGGTCCTCGGCGGCCCGGTCGGCTGGTGGGCCGAGCCGCTGCCCCCGGCCGCACCCCGATCCCGCCGTGACGACCTCGCCGGCGACATCGAATGGGTCCGCGTCCACCTCGTCCCCTGGCTCGGTCGGCGCATCCGTGGAGTGTCCAGCGGTGACGGCCTCGCCCCCAAGGAACGCCACCCCCGGGAGATCCGCCCCGAGCGGACCGACCCCCGCATGGCCTGAGCACCCGACTCCACCCGCACGACGGAAGGACACCATGCCCACCATCCTGATCACCGGGGCCAGCTCCGGGCTCGGTGCCGAGATGGCCCGCCAGTTCGCTGCCCTCGGCTACGACCTGGCCCTGGCTGCCCGCCGGGTGGACCGCCTGGAGGAGCTGCGCGCTGAGATCGCCGCGCAGCGCCCCGAGGCGCGCATCGAGGTCCGCGCCCTGGACGTGACCGACGACGACGCCGTGTTCGAGGTCTTCCGAGGGTTCGCCGAGGACTTCGGCACCCTCGATCGGATCATCATCAACGCCGGCCTGGGCAAGGGCGCCCGGCTCGGCACGGGCAAGTACTACGCCAACCGCGAGACGGCCATGACCAACTTCGTCGCCGCGCTGTGCCAGGCGGAGGCCGCCATGGAGGTCTTCCGCGCCCAGAAGCGCGGGCACCTGGTGTTCATCTCCTCGATGTCGGCCATGCGCGGGATGCCCAAGGCCCTGAACGTGTACGCCGCCACGAAGGCCGGCGTCGCGCACCTGGCTGAGGGCCTGCGCAGCGAGATGCAGGCCACCCCCGACCTCGACGTCGTCGTCTCGACCATCTACCCGGGCTACATCCGCTCGGAGATGAACGAGTTCGTCGAGAGTGCGCCGCTCATGGTCGACACCGAGACCGGCGTCCGGGCGATCGTCGCGGCGATCGAGGCGGAGAAGGCCGACGCCCGCGTGCCGAGCTGGCCGTGGTGGCCGCTGGGCACCGCGATGAAGTACGCGCCTCTCGGGGTCGTGCGTCGGATGAGTTGAGGCCGACCTCCCAGTGGCCCGCCGGCGGGCTCAGTCGAGCATCCCCTCTGCGATCCAGTCCAGCTCCGCGCCCGGGTCCTCGGTCACGCCGGTGTGCACCGGCCCGGGCTGGATCACCACGCTGCGCGGGGCGGTCAACCACCGGAACCGCCGGCCCGGGTCCGCCAGTCCCGCCTCCCCCGCGTTGCGGCTCCCCTCGGCCACGGCGTTGGCAGCGGCCAGGGCGTCGGCGATCGCCGCCAGATCGGCCTTGGACCACAGGGCGGTCACGCAGCTGAGGTCGCTCCGGATCCGCATGCCCAGGAAGTCCGCCTGCTGGCAGTAGAGCAGCACGGCCCCGTTCACGTACTCGCCCCGGTCGACCCGCGGCACGATCCGCAGGACGGCGTACTCGAACGGCATCCCGGTCATGCGTCCTCCCGCCCGATCGCCAGCTCGGGGATCCACTCCGGCGGCCCCGAGCTCTGCCGGGCGGAGATCCGGTGCCCCCGGGCATCGCGCACGGGCCCGTTCCCGACGGCCTCGACCAGCGCCGGGACCCACGTGTCGCGCGCGGCGACGCGGGCCGCGAGGAACTCGCGGTAGGCGGCCCTGACGGCACCTGGGTCGCCCCACGCGGCGCTGTCTGCCACGAGCCACTCGTCGGGGACGGCGTCCACCGCGGCACCGATCACCGTCGCCCAGTCGACGTCCGCGAGGTCACGGTCGGCAGCAGCCACATCCGGGGCGCACTCGAGCAGGGCGTGGTCGGCGACGTCGTAGGCCCGGGTCGCGAAGCGCTGGACCTGGTCCGCACGCCCGGGGGCCCACGAGTGGTGGAAGGTCAGGGCGGCGCCGTGGTCGATGAGCTGCAGCGCACGGTGCCACAGGAGCATGTTGGGGTTGCGCCATGACCGGTCCGCGTTGGTGATCAGCGCGTCGAGCCACACGATCCGACCGGCGATCTGCCGATCCACCGACGGCATGGGTCCGACGTCCAGCGCCCCGGGCAGGAAGTCGATGCCCAGGTTCAGGCCGACGGACAGCCTGAGCAGGTGCTGGACCTCCTCGTCCGGCTCAGCGGGCGCCAACTCCTCCGGCACCAGGACAGGCACCCACCGGGGGACGCGCAGGCCGAGCGCCTCGGCGATCTCGGCGCAGATCACCTCGGCCACGAGTGCCCGGGGGCCCTGGCCAGCGCCCCGGAACTTCACGACGTACATGCCGAGGTCGTCGGCCTCCATCAGGCCGGGCAGGGATCCGCCCTCGCGCAGGGGGGTCACGTACCGCGTCGCACGCACCGGGGTCATCGGGCCAGCCTAGGACCCCGGGGAACCTGGAAGGTTCTTGTCGGTTGGGGAGCAACAACCTTCCAGGTTCGCCGGTGCACGGTCCTGCGCGGCCGAGCCTGCCCCGCGCTCTCGCGGGGCGGAGGTAACCCGGTGGGAGCGCCGATAGGCTCATGCCCGCACACACCCGCCCCCTGCCCGTACTCCGCCGCCACGATCCGAGGAGCTGCGCATGACCGCCCCGCCCGCACTGCTGCTCATGCACGGCGTCGGCGATGACGGCGCCTGCTGGGGACCGTTCGTGCGCAGGCTGCGGCAGCGCCCCGGCCTGGCCGACCTGACCGTGGTCACGCCCGACGCGCCGGCGCACGGCGGCCGCCGCGCCCAGCCCGGCCAGAGCGTCGCGTGGCCCGACCTGCTCGCGGAGGCGATCGCCGTGGCGCAGTCCATGGTCGCCGAGTCCGGCGGCCGGATCGTGGTCGGCGGGCACTCGATGGGCTCCATGGTCGCCCTGGGGGTGGCCGCGACCCGACCCGACCTGGTGGTCGCGACCTTCCTCGAGGATCCGCCGCTGATGCACGCGCTGCCGGACAGTGCCACGTCCGCAGGGGCGGGCAGCACCGCAGAAGGCAACGACGCAGGGGGCCGCGACCACGAGGCGCCGGCCGGCTCACAGGTGCACGCCACCACGGCGGCCGAGGTCGACCCGCGGGCTCCGGTGGACGTCAGCGAGTTCGGCGACTGGTTCGCCGCCCTGCAGGCGATCCCGCTGGACGAGGTCGTCGCCGCCGCCCGCGCCGACCACCCGACCTGGGACGACGAGGAGTACGAGCCCTGGGCACGCGCCAAGCAGTCGGCGGATCCCGAGGCATTCGCCCAGCCGGTGGTCTGGGTCCACGCCGACACCGAGCGGCTGCTGCGGGAAGCTCCGGCCCCGGTCGTGGTGGCCGCGGGGCGACCGGAGCTCGGCGGACTGCTCGCGCCGGAGGCGGAGGCCAGCCTGCGGAAGCTGCCCGGATGGTCGGTCCACCGCCTGCCCGCGGGCCACGACGTGCGTCGCGACGCGCCGGACGCCACCGTCGAGCTGCTCGCCGACCTCATCCGCTCGGTGACCGCGTGACCCACGAGCACTCGACCACCGGCCCACCGGACGCCCTCACGGGCATCCCCGCGCCGCCGCTGCCCCCCGCCGAGGCGGCCGCCGCGGGCACTCCCCCCGACGCCCCACCCACCGGCTTCCACAAGCGACCCGCCCTGGGCTACGCCCTCTACCTGACCGGCGCCCTGCTGTTCGGGATCAACGGGACGGTCAGCAAGGTCCTGCTCACTGCCGTGGACAACGCGGCCCGCGTCTCCCAGCTGCGCGTCACGTTCGCCTTCCTGATCCTGCTGGTGTTCGTCGCGGTGACTAACCGGCGCTCCCTGCCGTTGCACCGCCACGAGCTGGGACCGGTCGCCGCCTACGGCGTCCTCGGCGTGGCCATGACCCAGTGGCTCTACTTCGTGGCCATCACGCGGATGCCCATCGGGATCGCCCTGCTGATCGAGTTCACCGCACCGATCATGGTCGTGCTGTGGGTCCGCTACGCCTGGCACCGCCCGGTGCGCAACACCGTCTGGCTCGGGCTGGCGCTGGCGATGGCGGGCCTGGCGATGGTCGCCCAGATCTGGCTGGGCCTCACGCTGAACTCGCTCGGGGTCGCCGCCGCGTTCGGGGCGGCCGTGGCCCTGGCGCTGTACTACCTGCTCGGCGAGACCTGCAGCCAGCAGCGCGACCCGGTCTCATTGACGCTCTGGGGCTTCGGCTTCGCCGCCCTGCTCTGGGCCGTCGTGCTGCCGTGGTGGCGCTACCCGTGGGCGGCGCTCGAGGGCTCGGCCACCCCCTTGGGCGAGGGCACGACCGCCGTCCCCCTGTGGGCGTTGGCCATCTGGATGGTCGTGCTGGGCACGATCGTCCCGTTCTGGCTCGTCCTGGCCGCGATCCGCCACATCGGGGCCGCCGGCGCGAGCATCATCGGGATGACCGAGCCGTTCATCGCCTCGCTGGTCGCCTGGGTCGTGCTCGGCGAGATCCTCACGCCGATCCAGATGCTCGGCGGAGCCGTGATCCTCGCCGGCGTGGTCATCGCCGAACGCGCCCGCACCTGACCCCGCCCCCGGCTGCCGTCCCCAATCCCCCCGTCCCCGTCCTCAATCCCCCCTCAGTTGGTCCGCTTTCGCGCGGACCGATCCGAAGTTGGTCCGCATCTCGGAGCGCGAACCGACGCTACGGCGGACGAACCGCGCCAGACCCGCGCCAGCCGACCGCAGCCCCTCGCCCGCGCGGGTCACTGGTCCTTCTCGAGCTCCTCGGTGAAGTCCTTGATCGCCTGCTCGTAGGCCTCCGGGTCGACGTTCCAGGCCAGCACATGCTCCGCACCGTCGACCACCACGTACGTTCCGCCGGCACCGGCCTCGCGCATGAACCGATCGGTGACCGCCTTGGGAACCGTGCGAGTCCTCGACCCCCTGGAAGGTCAGCAGCGGGACCCCGATGAGCCCCTGCATGTCGGTGTAGTCGATCGCCGAGAAGTCCACCCCGTACCGGAACGCCACGGCGAGCTTGGCGGCGTCCTCCAGCGACTCCGGGATGGGCTGGTTCACCACCGGGAGGCTGCGGAACTCGGCAGCCTCATCGATGACCTCCTCGAGGCTCGATGCCGGCGCGTCGAGGATCAGCCCGTCGACCTTCCGGGCAAGGTTCCCGCGCGCGAGGAACCCGAGGGTCACCGCCCCGCCGTGACTGGCGCCGCCGAGGACGATCGTCTCCGCCCCGGCAGCGTCGGCGAACTCGACTGCCGCCTCGAGCTCCTGCCACTCGGTGCGGCCGTAGTGCACCATGCCGTCGTCGTAGGGCGGGGCGCCGACGTCGCCGGTGTAGGTGATGATCAGCACGTTGTAGTCCTCGCCGTGCAGGGCGCGTGCCATGCGCAGCATCTCCGAGCGCGAGGCGCCCTTGCCGTGCGTGAGGATCGCCCACTTCGACGAATCCTCGGCGCTGACCTGCCAGGCCGGGAACTGCCGGCCGTCCGGGGTGCTGATCACGACGTCCTGCGCATCCAGGCCGGCCTGCTCCGGGTCCAGCCAGACATCGCGGGTCAGCCCGTACCGGTCACCCACCTTCGGGGCGTCGCCGATCAGGTCGAGCACCGGGCGGGTCTGCTCGCCGTCCGCCCCGCGGGTGGCCGGACCGACCACCAGCAGCGACTCGTCGATGGCCAGTCCGACCACGGCCTCGTCGAACTTCGTCTCCTCGCGGTCGGCCACGTCGGGCAGGATCGTGACGGTCGGCTGCTCGCTGGTCGCGTCATAGGCCGCGACGGTGCCCCGCTGCAGGCCCGCGGGGTCGTACGGGTCGGCCTTCAGCACCTCGGCGTAGACCTGCCCCGAGAAGTACCAGGCACCACCGATGTAGAACACCGCGACGAGTGCGATCGCCGAGAACAGGATGACCCACGGCCACCTCCGGCGCCTGCGTGATCGACCCATGACGGGACTATCCCAGATGCGGCGAACGATGGCAGGGCCGCGCGGTCACCGCGGGGAGTCGTCCACCCAGTGGGCGCGCTGCTTGGGCAGGGTCTGGCCGCGGAAGAAGGCCGGGGCCCGGACGTTCCACAGGGCCATGATCGGGATGGCGATGAGCATCCCGATCACCCCGACGATGAAGACCGTGCCGATGCCCTTGACCGAGCTGCCCGATCCGTACTCCGGATCCATCATGTTCTGCGCCTCGACGATGACCACGTAGATCAGCACGGCAGCCGCAGCCAGCGGGAGCAGGACCTGGCCGAACGCCGTGCGCACCGACCCGAACGCCGTCCGGTGGAAGTAGAAGACCGCGGACAGCGAGGCCACGATGTAGTAGACGCAGATGGAGATGCCCACGCTGTACACGGAGTCGGCCACGATCGCGTCACTGGTCAGGCTCAGCCCGAGGTAGATCGCCAGGGTCAGCAGGCCCATGAACCAGGTGGCGACCTTCGGCGCCGCGGTGGCCTCGTCGACGTTGGCGAACCGCCCCGGCAGGGCCTTGTAGGTGGCCATGGCCAGCAGCCCGCGCGCGGTCGGCATGACCGTCGACATGGTCGCGGAGAAGGCGGAGATGCCCACGATCAGGGCTGCCACGACGGCCCCGTTGGAGCCGATCGTCTCCGAGGCCATCACGAAGAACACGTCGTCGATGTTGTCCTCGAAGGTCATGCTCAGCGGGTCGGCCTCATCGATCCCCGAGAACGCGAGAGCCGCGATCGTGAACAGCACGTAGGTGACCAGGATGATGCCCATCGCGATGACGCCGGTGCGCCCCGCCTGCGCCGAGTCGCCCGCGGACTCCTCGGACATGGCCAGCGAGGCGTCGAACCCCCAGAAGATGAACAGGGCGACGAGGAAGCCCCCGAGCAGGGCGTCGTACCCGTCGATGGCCATCGGGTTCAGCCACTGCCACGAGAACGGCTCGGCGCTCGGCGCGGTCTCCCCGCCGAGGACCGCCGCCCCCATCAGCGCCGCGAACAGGATCAGCCCGCCGTACTGGATGACCGTGAGCGCCAGGGTCGTGCGCGAGGACTCCTCGGCCCCACGCGACACCAGCCAGGTGGTCAGCAGGATGAAGGCCGTGGCGATCCCGAAGCGCAGGAACGGCGAGGGATCCTCGAGCCCGGCGACCGTCACCACGGAGTTCACCATGACCTCCGCCGCACCCACCCCGGCCAGGGTGCTCGACAGGAACAGGCCCCATCCCCCGATCCAGCCCGTTCGGGGGCCGATCGCCATCGCGCCCCAGGTGAACACGGTGCCGGAGTCGGCGGCCACGGTCGTCATGTGCTTGTAGGCCAGCGCCACGAAGAACATCGGGATCACGGAGATCACGAACACGATCGGCAGCTGGTACCCGGACTCCAGGGCGCCGTAGCCCAGGGCTCCCGTGAGCGAGTACGCCGGTGCCGTGGCCGCAAGGCCGATGGCCACCGCGGCGACGATGGAGACCGAGCCCTTGCGCAGCCCCTTGTACTTCAGGTCGTGGGCTGCGACGTCGGCGTGCTGGTGCTCGTGGTCATGTCCGGGTGCGTGCTCCGGTGCTGCCTCCACGTCGACCCCTCCCGCTCAGGCCCCGTCGCCCGGGGGAAACATACCCCCCGGCGCACCTCGGATCGCGCTGGCGGGCACCCCCGCGCGACCGCGACCTCAGGCGTCGGCAGGCGTCGCCGTCGCCGCGTCGGTGGGGCCGTCACTGGGGGCGTCGGTGGGGGCGTCGGTGGCCGGGGGCTCCCCCGACGCGCCCGCGTCGGCGGGCGGCTCCTCGGCGGAATCGCCCGTGATCCGGCGCTGTGCGGCCGCGGCGCGGTCCAGGGCCGCCTTCAGGTCGTCCTGCGCCTTGCCGTACGCAGCGAAGTCACCGGCGGCCAGGGCCTGCTCGCCCTTCTCGTAGGCGGCCTGGGCGTCGGCGATCGCCTTGACCAGGTCCGCCTGGGCATCCGCGGTGGGCTCCCCCGAATCGCCGTCGCCCGGGTCCGTGCCGGCGTCGGTGCCCCCGCTGCCGGTCCCCGTCCCGGAGAACACGGCCGCCAGGGCCTCCCCGAGGGAGTTGCGCAGGACGGTCGTGTCACCGAAGTTCACCAGCACCTTGCGCAGCAGCGGGTAGCCCTGCCCCTGCGAGGCCCGGACGTACACCGGCTCGACGTAGAGCAGCCCGCCGCTGACCGGCAGCGACAGCAGGTTGCCGTACTCGACGTCCGCCCCGCCCCGGCGCAGCAACGTCAGCTGCTCGGCGATCGCCGGTTCGGACTCGAAGTTGTTCTGCACCTGGGTCGGCCCGGGCACGGTGGTGTTCCGCGGCAGCTGCAGCACCCGGATGGTGCCGTACGTCGGCCCGGGGGCGGAGTCCACCGCCATGAAGGCCGCCAGCGTCTGGCGCTTCTGCGGAGCGAACGTCGTGGTCAGCGAGAACTTCGGCTCCGTCGTGCCGGGCATCCGCAGGGTCAGGTAGTACGGCGGCTGCAGGGCGTTCACCGCACGGTTGGTCGGGTCGATCGGGATGGTCCAGAAGTCCTGCCCGTTGTAGAAGCTGGCCGGGTCCTCCACGTGGTAGCGCGAGAGGATCGTGCGCTGCACCTTGAACAGGTCCTCGGGGTAGCGGAAGTGCGCCACCAGCTCCGGGGAGGCCTCGGACACGGGTGTGACGGTCCCGCCGAAGGCCCTCGTCCAGGTCTTGAGCAGGGGGTCCTCGGTGTCCCACGCGTACAGGGTCACGGTGCCGTCGTAGGCGTCCACGACGGCCTTGACGGAGTTGCGCAGGTAGTTGATCCGCTCGCTGGGCAACGTGGCCACCGCACTGGACGTGGCCGTGATCGCGTCGGCGGTGGCGTCCTTGAGCGTCGTGCGCGAGGAGTACGGGTAGGCGTTGGTCGTGGTGTAGCCGTCGATGATCCACTTCACCCGCCCGCCGACGACCACGGGGTACGGGTCGCCGTCGGTGGTCAGCCAGGGCGCCACCTTGGCCACGCGGGTCTGCGGCTCGCGGTCGAAGAGGATCCGCGACTCGGAGTTCACCAGGGAGCTCAGGACGATGTTCGGGTCCTGCATCCGCGCGGCGAACAGCAGCTTGTTGACGATGTTGCCGACCGGGACACCGCCGGAGCCGGTGTACGTGTTGTTCTTCTGGCCGCTGGCTGACTGATCGTCTGGGAAGTCCAGCTCGCGGGGCTCGGCACCCTCGGGCGCCCCGACGATGGAGTAGTCCGGGGAGTCCGCGCCGAAGTAGATCCGGGGCTGCTCGATCTCCAGCTCGCCGATGGTCGGGATGTCGGAGGCGAAGAAGTCCGGGCGCCCGTCGGACAGCGACGTGTTGTCGTACGCGGCGACGACCCCGTAGCCGTGGGTGTAGACCGCGTGGTCGTTGGCCCAGTTGCGCTCCCCCACGCCCGCCAGGTCGACCTCGCGCACGGCGATGACCGCCCCCCGGGTCCCGCCCTCCATCGGGTAGCGGTCCACGTCCAGGGTGTCCGGGAAGGAGTAGAACCCGCGGATCTGCTGGAGCTGGCGGAACGTCGGCGACACGACCGCCGGGTCCAGCAGGCGGATGTTGGTCAGCGTCCCGGCGTCCTCCTTGAGGGTCTCCGCGCTGGCCTCGCCCTCACCGGAGTAGTCCTCGAACTGCGCCTTGTCCAGGCCGTAGGCGGCGCGCGTGGCCTCGATGTTGCGCTTGATGAACTCCTGCTCGCGGACCAGCTCCGAGGGCTTGACCTGGAACTGCTGGACGATCGCCGGGTAGATGCCGCCGATGACCAGCGCGGAGATCGCCAGCAGGCCGGTCCCGACCAGCGGCAGCGTCCAGCCCTGGCGGAAGGCGTTGGCGAAGAACAGCACCGCGCAGACCAGGGCGATGACCACCAGGATGTCCTTGGCCGGCAGGACGGCGTTGACGTCGCGGTACTTCAGCCCGGTGAACCCGTCGACCAGCGGCTCGGCCTTGATCGCCAGGCCGTAGCGGTCCAGCCAGTAGCCGACGGCCTTGAGCAGCATGAACAGCCCGCCGAGGATCGACAGCTGCACGTGTGCCGCGCGCGAGGTCCGGGGCGGGGCGCCCTGCAACCGCAGCCCGCCGTAGACGTAGTGCGTGATCGCCGCCATGAGGATGCACAGGATCAGCACCGCGACCATGAACCCGAGGACGAAGCGCAGGAACGGGTACTGCATCGCGAAGAAGCTGATGTCGGTGTCGAACTGGGGATCGTTCGTGCCGAACTCAGTGCTGTAGCGGAAGGTCATGTAGGACCGCCACTGCGCGGACGCGGACATGCCGGCCATCACGCCGAACATGGTCGGGATGCCGATCAGGATCACCTTGTGGAACGGCTCCAGGCTGGCCCGGTAGCGCTCCAGGGAGATCTGCTCGGCGGACATGACTCCGATCTCGGGCCGCGACCTGAAGGCGATGAGCATCGTGACGCCGATCGCGGTGGCCATGAGGAGCCCGAACACGACGAACAGGCCCAGCTGCGTGGCCAGCAGCGTGGTGAACACCGAGGACTTGTCCACCGAGGAGTACCAGAGGAAGTCCGTGTAGAAGGTCGTGAAGATCATGAACACGACGGCGAGCACCCCGAGGATGACCAGCGTCGGGGCGAGGGCCCCGGACCGCTTGGCCTTCGTGGTCTGCTGCGGGCGGCCGGACGAGGGGGACGGATCGAAGCTCACGCCCCCAAAACTACCTGCATTCCGGACAACCCACCGACGAGTCCCTGCTGCCTTACCTGCCGGCCGGGGCATCCTGACCCGCCGCTGACAGTCATCCCTCACGCTGAGGCGGCTGGCGGCCCGGCGCCCGAACCTCGCGCCCGTTCCCGTCGATCCGCCGCAACTGGGGACCCGCCCTCCCGAGCCTCGCGCCCGTTCACGTCGAAAGACCCGAGGCGGCTCGCTCGGGATCGACACGAACGGCCGCGAGGTTGGCCGCCCGAGCGCCACGGGTCCGTGCCCCGACGCCCTGTTCGACCGAAGCGGGCGCGAGGTTCGCCGCCCGAGCCACGCGATGCCCGCTGGCGCGGGAGCCGGGGCGGGTTTCCGGCCCAATGGCTGGGAGACTGGACGCATGGAACCCCAGGACCTGCTCGCCGCCGCGCTGGACATCGAGCGGCACGTCGCCGCAGAGGGATGGGACCAACCCACGTTGCTGTTCGCCCTCGTGCCGACGGACCACATCCGCGCCGAGCAGCCGGCCCTGGCCGAGCAGCTCGGGGTCGTCGACGGTGGCCCGGCGCTGACCACGTTCGAGCAGCCGGCTCCCCCCGACGACGAGGAGCTCGACGTGTTCCTCGCCCGGATCGAGTGGCCCGCGGAGATCGCCGGGGCGGCAGTCGTCGTGGAGCGCATCGTGCTGCCGCCGGAGGCCGAGGCCGCCATCGCCGACCGCCCCGACGCCGCCGCCGTGGCGCGCGAGCATCCCGCCGCGCAGGACATGCGCATCGTGGTTGCCGTCACCAAGGACGGGCAGCAGGTGAGCGTCCTGCGCCTGCGCGGCGCCGCGGGCGCCAGCGGCTCCCCCGACGACTCCGACGACTCGGTGCTGACCGGCCACGACCTGGTTCCCGGCCTGGGCGAGGCCCTCCTGGCGACCTTCCGGTAGTCAGCCCACCGCGGCCGACAGCCCGTCGCCGCACTGCGGGAACTGCGCGCCGGGGTCCGCGACCCACGTCTCGATCGTGTCGCGCGCCTGGCTCAGCGTGCGCACCGGCACCACCGTCAACCCGCCGGGGATGTTCCCGACGACCTCGGCGCAGTTGTCCTGCGGGGCCAGCATGAGCTCCGCCCCGGCGTCCCTGGCTCCGACCAGCTTCTGCTGGATCCCGCCGATCGGACCGACGTTCCCCGCGGGGTCGATCGTCCCCGTGCCCGCGATGTGCTTGCCGCCGGTGAGCTGGCCCTCGGTGAGCATGTCGATGATGCCCAGCGAGAACATCATCCCGGCGCTGGGACCGCCCACGTTGCTGTCGGCGAACTCGATGTCGAACGGCGCCTCGTAGGCCACCCCGACGATGATGCCCATGTACGGCTGCGGCTCAGCTGCCGGGTCCGCCGGGTCCGGGTTGGCCGCCGTGACCACCTCGAGGGTCTTCGACGTCGGCTCGGCGCCCGGCTCCTCGACGCGCAGGACCTCGAGGGTGACGCTGTCGCCGACGGCACCGCTGCGGACCTCCGTGCCCACGTCGACCGGGCTGCTGACCGGCTCGCCGTTGACCGAGACGATCTGGTCGCCGGCCTCGACGATCCCGTCGGCGGGCGACCCACCGGCCACCACCGTGACGACGATCGCCTCCTCCGTGGGGATCCCCAGCTCGTTGAGCGCCGCCGCTATGGAGTCCGACTGCGAGAGGGCGAACAGCTGGTCGTTGCGCTCGGAGATCTCCTCGCCCGTCACCTCCGGGCCGTACATCGCCTCCCGCGGGATCACCGACTCCCCCGGTGCGGCCCACCCGACCAGCGCCTCACCGAGGTAGACCCCGCCCGACGAGCCACCCCGCTCGGAGACGGTGAGCATGTCCAGGACGCCGTCCGTGGGGTACGTGGTGGTGCCGGTGATCGAGATCAGTGGTGCCCCGTTGACCTCGCCGATCGTGTTGTAGGTGGGTCCGGGGCTGAGGATCAACAGGGGGAGCTGGACGATCGACCCGACGACGATGAGGGTGCCGCCGGCCACGACGCCCCGGCGGATCGCGCGCGCCCGCGCCCGCTGCCGTGGGGTGGTCGGCGGGTGCGCCCCGAACCAGACCGTGAGGCGGTCCCACCTGCCAGGCAGCGGCTCGGGCACCGCGTCGGGCGAGTCCGGGCCGGTTGCCTCGGCGTGTGCGGCGGCGTCCGTGGGATCGCTCACCGCTGGCTGCCCGGGAAGGGTCGCCGCAGGGCGTCGGCGAACCGCGCGAGTTCCCGGGCATCCTCCGGCGAGCCGGGCTCGGGCCGCGGGCGCGCCTGGCCAGCCCTGGAGCCGGCCATCCGGGTGTAGGCCCAGGCCGCGAGGGTCGCCGCGACCGGGATGATCCACCAGATCACGTCGCCTCCTGCCGCACTGCCGGACTCCTGCGTGGGCGAGCCTACCCTCCCCCAGCAGCACGCGCGGGTGCTCCCGGAGCGGGTTTACCCGACCCGAACGAGGGGAAGGAGCCGCCCATCGACGAGCGGCGCTGGGCACGTGAGCGGCCGCGCGCCTACGCTTGAACCTGGGTCGTCGCCTCGGCCCGCGACAGGAAGGCACCCGCCCATGAGCAACGTCCCCTTCGGCTTCACGCCCCCGGATCCGGACGACAAGGGCCAGCCACAGAACCCCTTCAACATGGGCGACCTCGGGTCGGCGCTGTCCCAGCTCGGAGCGATGCTCCAGGGCATGTCGAACAACCCCGACCCGGGCGCGGTGAACTGGTCGGCAGCCACCGATGTCGCCCGGAAGGCGATCGCCACCACGGGTGACCCGGTCGTCGCCGACGCGCAGGTCCGGGCGGTCGAGGAGGCCGTCCGGCTGGCCGACCTGTGGCTCGATCCGGCCACCGAGTTCCCGTCCACCGGGGCCGGGGCGCGGGCGTGGAGCCGCTCCCAGTGGCTCGAGGCCACGATGCCGGCCTGGCAGGAGATCATCACGCCGATCGCCGAGCAGGTGCAGACCTCGATGACCACCATGATGCCCAGCACCGAGGACCTCGCCGGCGGCCTGCCCGAGGAGCTCAAGGCGATGCTCCCGGCCGACATGCCCGTCGACCTCACCGCGATGCTCGGCCCGATGATGGGCATGGTCAAGGCGATGGGCGCCAACATGTTCGCGATGCAGGCAGGCCAGGGCCTGGCCGCGCTCGCGGGCGAGGTCCTCGGCGCCGGGGACGTCGGCCTGCCGCTGACCTCGGATGGCATCCCGACGCTGCTGCCCGAGAACGTCGCCGCGTTCGGCGCCGGCCTGGGGATCGAGCCCGGGGAGATCGCGCTGTACCTGGCGCTGCGCGAGGTCGCCCACCAGCGGCTGTTCACGCACGTGGCGTGGCTGGGCCCGACCGTGCGCGACGCGGTTGCGGCCTATGCCCGCGGCATCGGCCTGGACACCGGCGCGATGGAGGAGAAGCTCCGCGACATCGACATGAGCAACCCGGCCAACCTCCAGGAGGCACTGGCCTCCGGCGTGCTGGCCCCCGAGGACACCCCCGAGCAGAAGGCGGCCCTGGCACGCCTGGAGACCCTGCTGGCGCTGGTCGAGGGCTGGGTGGATCACGTGGTGGCCGCCGCGATCGCCGATCGGCTGCCGACCGCGGACAGGCTGCAGGAGGCGGTCCGCCGTCGCCGTGCGGTGGGCGGGCCGGCCGAGAAGACGTTCCAGAACCTGGTCGGCCTCGAGATGCGTCCACGCCGCCTGCGTGAGGCCGCAGCGCTGTGGAGCGAGCTGGAGCGCGTGCGTGGCGTGGCCGGGCGCGACGCCGTCTGGGCGCACCCCGACCTGCTGCCCGGACCGGCCGATCTCGACGACCCGACGCTCTTCGTCTCCGGCTCGTCGATCTCGGACGCCGACCTGGAGGCGCTGACCTCGGGGGTGGTCCCCGACGCCATCGGCGCCGGCGAAGCCGCGGACGCGCTCGATGCCGACCCTGCGGGGGGCGACCCTGCGGGGGGCGACGCGGCCGGGGGCGATGCGGCCGGGTCCGGCGACGCGGCCGGGTCGGATGCGCCCGAAGGTGGCGCCGGCGGCTCGTCGGAAGACCCCGACGCCCGCGGATGATCGATCCCGGCGCGCCCGTCACCCCCGGATCGGCGAGCGGGGCCGGGGCACCGGCCGGCACCCCGGCCCCGCGGGTCACCGCGGGTGAGGACCCGGCGGTCGCCGACGGAGAGGACCCGCTGCTCGCCGACGCCCGGCGCGTCCTCACCGACTGGGAGCCGCCCTCAGCGGCGCAGGACGTCCTCCGGACGAGCTACCTGGGGTTCCTCGAGGTCCATCCCGACGCGGCCAGCCGCGACCTGCGCGCCGGCCACCTCACGGCCAGCACTGTCGTCCTCGACGACGCCCGTGAGCGGATCCTGCTGACCCTGCACCCCCTGGCCGGGCGCTGGTTCCAGCTCGGCGGGCATGTCGAGGCCGGCGACGCCTCCATGGCCGCGGCCGCCCTGCGCGAGGCCACCGAGGAGTCCGGGATCGTGGGGCTGGCGCTGGTCCCAACGCCCATCAGCCTGGACTGGCACCCGACCCGCTGCCGGGACAGCGCGCGGGTCCTGGGACCCAGCAGCCACCTGGACCTCGAGTACGTGGCCGTCGCCCCACCCCGTGCCGAGCACCTGCGCAGCGACGAGTCGCTGGACCTCGCATGGTTCGAGCCTCGACACGCTCCCGGACGGCGCCGACGACGTCGTCCGGTCACTCATCCAGCGGGTGCGGGACCTGGGTATGGCCTGACCACCCGGATCCGGCGGGTGCGGGACCTGGGTATGGCCTGACCGCCCGGATCCGGCGGGCGGACAGGCCGCGCGCCGTGGGCGGTGCCGGGGCGGCATGAGGGTGCGCGGTGCGTGCGCCGTGGTCGGCCGGCGATCCCGGCAGGTTCGCCCCGCCCCCCGAATCCGAATCGATCAGGGCCCAGGGGCACCCCCGACGAACGGAACCCCCGGAGGCGCGTTGGCGCACGGGGGTCGACCCTGGCGTGCACCCGTTATCTCCGGGGGTCCTTCGGGAGGGAACGTATTCACCCGACGTTCACACGTCAATACCCCCCGGTAACTCGCCTGTGGATGACTTGTGGATCAGGTGGGGATGACTGCGCGTGTCGATGTGGATGTGTCGTGGGATTCCTGTGGACAAGTCCTGTGCACAACTCCTGATATGCCCGCTGACCTGCGATGATGCCCTGTGGGTTATGTGGACGAAAAGAAGTTGGTGCGACACGCCGGGAGGGTGCGCGACACGCGCCACGACACGCCGAGGCACCTGTCCGCCACCCCCCACCGAGGTCACCGCCGCCTCGGCGGCGATCCCCGTGACGCTTCGGTCACCCATGCCGCGGTCAGCGGCCGGTGAAGCGCGGCTGGCGCCTCTCCCGAAGCGCTGCCAGGCCCTCGACACAGTCGTCCGACGCGAGCGTGACGGCCTGAGCCAGGGCCTCCCACTGGGCAGCCCCCGCCGAGTCGCGCGGTCCCCCGTCGCGCAGTGCGACCTTGGTCAGCCGCACCGCGACCGGTGCCCCATCAGCAACCCCCTGGGCACCGGCCCGGGCCTCGGAGCCGAGCTCCTCGTCGGGCAGCACCCGGCTGACCAGGCCCAGGGCGAGCATCTCCGCGGCGCCGACCCGGCGACCGGTGAACAGCAGGTCGCGCGCGGCGGCAACACCTGCCACCTCGGTGAGCAGGTAGGTCGAGAGCATCCCGGGGTGCAGCCCCATGCGCAGGAACGGCAGGGACATGCTCGCAGACTCCCCCGCCCAGCGGACGTCGCAGGCAAGCGCGAGCGCGGCGCCGGCGCCGATCGCCGGACCGTTGATCGCCGCGATGGTCGGCACCGGCAGGTCCCGGATCGCCAGCCAGGTCCGGTAGTAGGCCAGCATGCGCTCACGCAGGACCGACACCGGCTCGTGGGAGTCCGCACCGATCCACGACGTGTTGCCCCCGGAGCTGAACGCCGAGCCCTGCCCGGTCAGCAGCACCGCGCGCACGTCGGAGTCAGCCGCGATGCCGGCCATGAGCCGCCTCCAGGCGGTGGTCATCTCCAGGCCCATCGCGTTGCGTCGGTCATGGTCGGCGAGCTCGACCACGACGACGTCGCCCTCCCGGCGCACGGCCAGCCTGTCGACCTCCGGGTCGTACGCGTCGGCGTCGAGCCGCACGTGCGCCCCGGCCGGGCTGGCGTGGGTCGGGGCCGGGGCCGGGGTCGCGGCCAGGGGCTCCGGCTGGCTCGCGGGCGCGGTCGCGGGCGCGGTCGAGTGGGCCGGCGTGCTGGGGAGGTCCGGTGACATGCCCGCAGGCTAACGGGGAGCCTGCTGCGAGTTCAGGGGGTGCCTGCCGTAGGGTGCTGCACGCACGGCCGAAGCCACGAGGGCCCGGCCCCCACTGACGGAGGACGTCATGTCGGAAGAGTCGTACACAGGCGAGGCCTACTGCGTGAAGTGCAAGGAGAAGCGCGAGTTCACCGGCCACGTCGAAGAGGTCAACAACCGCCGTATGGCCAAGGGCATCTGCCCGGTGTGTGGCACCAAGGTCGCCCGCATCCTCGGCAAGGCCAAGTGACCTGCTGATCCATCTGGGCTGGAGCTGACTCCAGCACCGCACGTCGACCGGGCGCGGCCCGGAACGAGGGGCGCCCCCGCTCACCGGGGCGCCCCTCGTCGCATGTCGGGGTTGGCGCGCCGCCGCGACTCCAGCGACCAGCCGGGTCGCCTCACCGCCGGTCGCGGGTTCCCCGCCGGACCACCACAATGGACCCATGCCCGACCTGCCCGTGCGCGCCCTGACCCGCAGCGCCAAGATGGCCGCCCTGCCGATCGGGCACGCGGGCCGGGCGGCCCTCGGGGTGGGCAAGCGGATCGGCGGAGCACCGGCCGAAGCGGTGGCGGCCGAGCTCCAGGCGCGGACCGCCGAGCAGATGTTCCGCGTCCTCGGCGAGCTCAAGGGCGGGGCGATGAAGGTCGGCCAGGCGATGAGCATCTTCGAGGCGGCCCTGCCCGAGGACGTCGCCGCGCCCTACCGCGCGACGCTGACCAAGCTCCAGGAGCAGGCTCCCGCCCTGCCGGCTGAGAAGGTCCACGCCGTCCTGGTCGACAACTTCGGCAAGCAGTGGCGGCGCAAGTTCCAGTCCTTCGACGACAAGCCGGCCGCGGCCGCGAGCATCGGCCAGGTGCATCGGGCGGTCTGGAAGGACGGCCGGCCGGTCGCGGTGAAGATCCAGTACCCCGGCGCGGACAAGGCGCTCATGTCCGACCTGGCCAACGCCTCCCGGCTGGCCCGGATGATGACGGCCTGGGTGCCGGGGGTGGACCTCAAGCCGCTGCTGGCCGAGCTCGCCGAACGCGTCGGCGAGGAGCTGGACTACGTGAAGGAGGCCGCCTCGCAGCGCGCCTTCGCGAAGGCCTTCCGCGACGACCCGGAGATCGTGGTCCCCGACGTCCTGGGCGCCGGGCACACCGTGATCATCTCCGAGTGGCTCGAGGGCACGCCGCTGTCGCGGATCATCGCCGACGGGTCGCAGGAGGAGCGCGACGCGGCGGGGCTGCACTACATCCGGTTCCTGCTCTCGTCACCCGCGCGGGTGGGGCTGCTGCACGCCGACCCGCACCCGGGCAACTTCCGGATCACCCCCGACGGGCGCTTCGGCGTGCTGGACTTCGGGGCCGTGGCCCACCTGCCCGACGGGTTCCCGCCGATGGTCGGCAACCTCATGCGCATCGCGATGAAGGGCGACTCCGACGCCGTGCTCGCGGGCCTGCGGGAGGAGGGGTTCGTCAAGACGACGACCACGCTCGAGGCGCGCGGCCTGCTGGACTTCCTCGACCCCTTCGTCGACCCGGCCCGGACCGAGACCTTCCTGTTCAGCCGCGAGTGGCTGCGCGGCCAGTTCGCCCGGCTCAACGACCCGCGCAACCCGGACTTCGCGATCGGCCTGAAGCTGAACCTGCCCCCGGACTACCTGCTGATCCACCGGGTGTGGCTCGGGGCGATCGGCGTCATGTGCCAGCTCAACTCCGAGGTCCCGATGCGCGCCGAGCTGGAACGCTGGGTGCCCGGGTTCGCGGTGCCGGAGGCGGACCCTTCCTGACGGTCACTCGACCGCGGGCCCGACCGACCCGGCCACGATCCCGAGCACCTGGGCGCCGTAGCTCGCGACCTTGTCCGGGCGGAAGCCGGGGATGTCGAGCAGGTCGGCCGCAGTGGCCGGGCGCCGCTCCTCGACAGCGGCCAGCGTCTCGTCGGTGAGCACGATCGAGGTTGGCAGGCCGCTGGACACGGCGACCGCGTCCCGCCATTCGCGAAGCCTGGTGGCCAGGTCCTCGTCCGGGGTGCCCGGGCACCTCAGGCAGCGGCCGAGGGTGCGCTCCCTGCCGGTGACCAGGCCGGCGCCGCAGACGCGGCAACGATCCGGGGGCTTCCTCCCCGAGGGCTCCGGCGATGCCCCGGAACGGCCCCGGCGGATCAATCCCGCGGAGGTCGCCTCGCCGCCGGACGCGCCCCGGGTGCGCATCGAGGCCAGGAAGCGACTGGCCTGGCGGTGCCGTCCGGATCCCGGTCGGGTCAGCGCCCACGTGACCACCAGGCGATCCCTGGCCCGGGTCACCCCGACGTAGAACAGCCGCCGCTCCTCCTCGATACGGGCGTCGGTGTCGGCGTAGACGATCGGTAGCGTGCCCTCGGACGCGCCGACGATGAAGACCACCGGCCACTCCAGGCCCTTCGCGGAGTGCAGCGTCGTGACGGTCACACCATCGGCGGTCGGGGCGTGGGCCAGCTGCGCGCGCCGCTCGAACTCCTCCACGAGCTCGGCCATCGTGCTGCGTCCCGAGGCAGCGACCTCCTCGGCGAGGGCCAGGACCGCGGCCAGGGACTCCCAGCGCTCCCGGGTCGCTCCCCCGCTGGCCGGTCCGGTCGACAGCCACCCCATCCCAGCGAGGACGGCGTGCGTCTGCTCGACGAGCCCATCGGCCCCGTCCGCGGTCGGCGCGCGCACGGGGGCCGGGGCCGGAGAGGACAGCGCGAGCTCGCCCTGACCCGCGCCCGGGCCGGGGCCTGCGGCGGGGCCGGGCTGCGCGGGGCCGGGGCCGGGGTCGGGGCGACGGCCGGGGCCGACCCGCGAGCTGCTGCGACGGCCGGGGCCGACCGTTTCCTTCGCCCACCTCCGGCGACCGCGTGCCCGCGCATCCGGACGATCGCCTCGCGGACCTCGGGGCGGTCGAAGAACCGTTCCGCGCCACGCATGATGTAGGGGATGCTCGCCTCGGCGAAGGCGACCTCGATCGGCTCCGAGGCGGCGTTCGTGCGCATCAGGATCGCGATGTCGCGGTGGGCGAAGCCGCTGGCGACGAGGTCGGTGACGCGCGCTGCGACGGTTGCGGCCTCCTCGGAGTCGTCGGCGCAGGCCACGATCTCGGGGGCCACGCCAGCGGGTCGCTGCGAGCGCAACCAGACCGCTGTGCCCGCAGGCGAACCGACGGGGCCCGCCGTCGCGTCCCCTGTATCGCCCCCTGAATCGCCCGCCGAACGGGGGGCCGGGGACCAGGAACTGCCGGTCGCCCCACCCCGACCGGGCGTCGGTGCGCCTCGGATGACCGAGTTGGCCACCGCGACGATCTCCGGGGTGCACCGGTAGCAGCGGTCGAGGCGCACCTCGGTCGCGTTCGGCCAGCGCCGCGCGAACGCCCCCAGTGCATCAGGGCTGGCCCCGGCGAACGAGTAGATCGTCTGGCTTGCGTCGCCGACCACGCAGACGTCGTCGCGGTCCCCGAGCCAGCCGGAGAGCAGCCGGTCCTGTGCCGGGGTGATGTCCTGGTACTCGTCGACGGTGAACCAGCGGTACTGGGCGCGGATCGCATCGGCGATATCGGGACGGTCGCCGATCAGGGCGACCATCAGCAGCAGGACGTCCTCGAAGTCGATCGCGCCCACCTGGGACTTCACGTCCTGGTAGGCCGACATGACCCGCGCGATCCCGGGCAGGTCTACGACGCTGTCCCCCGACCCGACGGGCGCCCGGCCCGCCGCTGCCGCGGCCGCCGCGTAGTCCCCGGCGGACACCATCGTCGAGCCAGCCCATTCGATCTCCGCCGCGAGGTCGCGGACCAGCGGACGGCTCGAGGGCAGGCCCACCTCGCGGCACGCCTGGCCGACCATCGCCGCCTTGCTGGAGACCAGCTCGGGGAACTGCCCGCCCACCGCCGTGGGCCAGAAGTAGCGCAACTGGCTCAGCGCGGCGGCGTGGAACGTGCGCACGGACACCGACGGCACACCCAGCCCGGCCAGCCGCTGGCGCATCTCCCCGGCCGCCCGGTTGGTGAACGTGACCGCCAGCCCGTTGCCGGCCGCGTGCGTCCCGGTCTGCACCGCGTGGGCGATCCGGTGGGTGATCGCGCGGGTCTTGCCGGTACCGGCGCCGGCGAGCACCACGACCGGCCCGGTCAGGGCCTCGGCGACGAGGCGCTGCTCGGGGTCGAGGCCGTCGAGGACCGGGGCGGACATGGTGGGCATTGTGCCAGCCGGGTCCGACAGTCCGACCCCGAGTCGGAGGCCTCTGGTGGGTGCCCCCCGCAGGTGGTAGACAGGAGTTGGGAGAGGTTCCTCCCGACCTCCGAGAGGGGGTGCGAGATGCGCATCGGACGGATGTCCTCGTGGGCGTCTGCACTGGTCATGGCGTCCGGCGGGATGGTGCCTGGCCTCAGCGCGTGGCCGCTGACGCTGGCCGCGTGGGAGTTCCACCACACCAACGACGGTGGCGAGGTTGAGGACTGGCGCTGAGCGGCCGGTGAGCGCGCCCCACGGGCCGGCGCCCTGCTGGCTGGCGGCTGGACTACCAGCGGCACCACTCGTCGGGCAGCGCGTGGCCGTACCAGAGGCGCACGAGGTGGTGGGCTATCGAGAGCCGGCCGGGCAGGCGCACCTCGCGTGACTCGCACAGTGCGGGCAGTTCGTCCCGGCTGATCCAGCGGGCCTCGACGATCTCCACGCCGTCGGGGTGCGGCTCAGGGCGGACGCCGGCGATCGTGGCGTGGTACCCGAGCATGAGGGAGGCCGGGAACGGCCACGGCTGGCTGCCGATGTAGGTGGCGCCGGTGGGGTGCAGGCCGACCTCCTCGGCGATCTCGCGGACCACCGCGGACTCCGCCGACTCCCCCGGCTCCACGAAGCCGGCCAGGGTCGAGAACGCGCCTTCGGGCCACCGGGTCTGACGACCGAGCAGGGCGTTGCCGTCGTCGTCGACCAGCAGGGCGATCACTGCCGGGTCGGTGCGTGGGTAGTGCTCGGATCCGTCGGCTGGGCAGGTGCGCCACCACCCCAGCCCCGCGACCTCGGTCGGCGCGCCGCACCGCGGGCAGCGGGTGTGCGTCCGGTGCCAGTTGGCCAGGGCGAGGAACTCGGCGAGGATCCCGCGCTCGTCCTCGGGCAGCCGCAGGCCGACGTCGCGCAGGCCGGCCCACTCGACGTCCGTGGGCACGGCCGGGTCGTCGCGTTCGACCACGCGCCCGCACCAGACCAGTCCGGCGGGGTCGACGCCGAGGAGGATGTCCGGGTCTGTGGCGTCGGACGTGGCGGGGCGGGGCTCGCGGGAGTGTCGCCGCTCGCGCTGGGGTTGACCAGGGAGTGGGCGTCGGTGGGGGGGTACCCGGCGGCCGCGGGGTCCGACTTGAGCGTCGCCAGGCGTGCGGACCGGTCCGCACCACGGGTCACGGCCACCTCCCCGCTCCGGTCGAGCAGGACGATCACACGCTGGCTGGGCACCGCCGCCCAACCCGCGGTGCGCAGGTCGGCACGGCGGTCGAGGGGGTCGTGGCCCAGGGCGAGGTGGACCTGGTCGATCGGCGAACCCGCGGACATGGCCCCACCGTAGTGTGCGTCGACCCTGACGACCTGCGCGTCGTGTGACAGGCTGGGGGCGTGCGTGTGGCGACCTTCAACCTCCTCCACGGGGTCCCCCTGCGTGACCGGGCAGCAGCCCACGCCAAGGCCGGCAAGGCTGCGTCCGTGGCCCACGAGACCTCATCCCGGAACGCCTCCGAGGCGGCTCATGAAGGGGTAGCCCCGACCGAGCGGCATGTGTGGTCACCGGAGGTCAGCGATCCAGCGGACCTGGTCCGCGCGGTCGAGGAGCTGATGGAGTCCGGGCCGATCGACGTGATCGCCCTCCAGGAGGTTGATCGCGCCCAGGCCCGCACGGGCGGCGTCGACCAGGCGCGCCTCGTCGCCGAGACTGTCGGCGCGAAGTACTGGCGCTTCGTCCCCAGCGTGCGCGGAACCCCGGGGATCGCCTCCGAGGGCGCGGCCTGGGTCCCCGCCACGGACGCCGACGACCTGCCCGCCGACGAGTGCGAGCCCGAGACGCAGACGCCCAGCGCCCCCCGGTACGGCATCGCCCTGATCAGCCGGTACCCCGTGCGTGGATGGCGCGTGGTGCGCTACCCGCCGGCCCCGGTGTCGATGCCGCTGCTCGCTCCGACCGAGGGACGCCCCAAGGCGATCCGCGTCCCCGACGAGCCCCGGGCGGCCGTCGCCGGGATCCTCGAGCTGCCCTACGCCGATGTGACCATCGCGACCGCGCACCTGTCGTTCGTGCCCGGCGTGAACACCAAGCAGCTCAACGGACTGCGGGCGTTCGTCGCCGGGATGCCCCGCCCGATGATCCTCATGGGCGACTTCAACACCCCCGGGGGGATCCCCGGCCTGGTGACGGGATGGGACCAGGTGGCCCGAGTGCCCACCTATCCGGTGATGAAGCCGCGCGTGCAGTTCGACCACATCATGGCCGACGGCTGGACCGCCGAGGCTCTCGAGGAGGCTCGCGGAACCGCCCGCGCAGTGCCGCTGCCGGTCAGCGACCACTGTGCGCTCATCGCGGACTTCCCGGAGCCGTAACCCCCGCCCGCCCCGCTACTCGCCCATGACCACCTCCTCGTCACGCTCGGGCGCCCCCGACTCGCCACCTACCGACCGCGATGCCCCGGGCTCCTCCTCGAACGCCTCGGGCTCGTCCGGCTCTCCGTACAGCACCGCCGCGATCACGTCCTCGTCGGGCAGATCCTCGGGGCGCTGGACCGTCCCCGACCGGATGAACGCGAACGCCGCGCCCACCGCCCCGACGGGCACGCCGGCCAGGTCGGCCCACGCCAACCGGTAGATGGCCAGCTGCAGGGGATCGGCGACGTCCTGCTTCGAGGTCTTCCAGTCGACGACCTCCCACAGCTGTCCTGCCGGGGCGTGCGGACCCGCGGGGAAGACGGCATCGATCCGGCCCCGGATGACCCGTCCCGCGATCGCCAGCGAGAACGGGACCTCCAGCCCAGCGGGTGTCCGCTGGGCGTACTCCAGCCGTTCGAACGCCTCCTTCATGGCGGCCAGCTCGGCGGTCGAGCCGATGGACTCGTCGGCCGCACCCGGCAGCTCGTCGTCGGCGATCAGTGGCTGCACCCCGAGCCTCGCCTCGACCCAGGCGTGGAAGGCCGTGCCGAGCTCCGCGTGCTGGTTGCGGCGGCGCGGCATCGGTCGGAGCAGCGTCTCGGCGAAGGCGCTGGGATTGGCAGCGAGCTCCATCGTGGCCGACGCGGAGAGCACCCCGGGCAACGCCGCCACGACGACGTCCTCCGCCGAGCGGTCGGTGCGCGCCAGCAGGGCAAGGATCGCGGCGTCCCACTGGGCGACCTGCCGGGCGACCGGATCCCGGTCTCCGTCGGTCGGGGCCAGGCAGGTGGGGTCCGCCCCCCGATCCGCCGCGGCGGTCCACGGTTCGCCCACCTGGCCGGACTCGAGCAACGCCGTGACCGCTCGCGCCGCACCCACGACCCCCTCCCCTGCCGGGCCATCGGGCGCGGGCCACAGAACCTCGCTCACCTCCGCCAGCATCGGGTTGGTGAGGTCCACCACCGGACCGCCGGCGCCGCCTTCGACGGCCTGGGAATCGCCGCTCGCAGGTGTCGCGCCCCCGACCGGAGCTGAGTGGTCAGCCGCGATGTCACGGGCGGGCTCGGCGGCGGGGTCAGGTGCCCACGGGTCCGACACCTGGCCGGTGACCTGCACACGCAGCGCCTCGAGGTACTCCGACGGGCCGCGGGCGTTCTTCTGGGTCGGCCCCCACCAGTGCCCGGTGGCGATCAGGACCTGCTTGGCCCGGGTGACCCCGACGTAGGCCAGCCGGTCGTCGCCGGTCCGGTCGTGGCGACGGCACGACTCGACGAACGCGGCGACCTCCTTGGAGGAGTAGCCGCGCAGGACCGGCAGGACGTGGCGGTCGTCGCGCAGCTCGCTCGGGACCACGTGGGCGTAGGTCGTCCAGCGCTCGGAGCCCTTGCCCCCCGGGAACGAGTCACGGCACACGTGCGGGAGCACGACGACGGGGAACTCCAGGCCCTTGGCCTTGTGCATCGTCATCAGCTGGACGGACCCGGGAATGGTCGGCAGATCGACGTCCTCACCGGAGCCCAACTGCTCGGCCGCGTCGAGGTAGGCCAGGAACGCGCCCAGCCCGGTGCGACCGTCCGCGTCACTGAACGCCTCGACGAGGCTCAGCAGGCCCGCCAACCCGACGTCACCGATGCCCTGGCCGTCGGAGGCGAGGTCTGCCTCGACCCGGGCGCCCGTGATCGTGACCACGGCCCCCACGAGGTCGGCCAGCGGGGCACCGACCTGCGACAGCAGCAGGCGGTGCTCGGCGAGGAACGCGGTGAGCCGCCGTGCGGCCTCGCCGGACACCCCCGCCCCGGGGTTCCCGGCGGCCTCCAACAGGCTCGGGCGTTCGACGGGGTCCGTGAACTCGCTGGCCTCGCGCAGTCGCTGGCGCAGCCGATCCCGACCTCCGGCGGTGTCGGTTCGGGTCGGTCGGCCGCCTGCGAGCTGCAGCGCGCGGGCGCCGAGCTGTTCGAGGTCACGGGGGGCCGATCCGCCAGCGAGGCCCGGCCAGCAGTGCCGCCAGCGCGGTGTTGTCCGCCGGGTCGGCCAGGATCCTCAGGGTGGACAGCACGGCGGTCGCGTACGGGCTGGCGGTCAGGGCGGCCGTCCCCGAGATGCTCGCCGGGATCCCCCGCTCGACCAGCAGCCTCTGCAGCGGTCCGAGCTGGTCGTTGGCGCGGCCCAGGATCGCGATGTGCTCGGGCGGCGTGCCGGCCTCGACCAGTTCCCGCACCTGGTCGGCGATCCACTCCCGCTCATCGGCGACGGTCGCCAGCAGCGCCGCGCGCACCTGCGCCCCGCGCGGTTCCGGCGGACGCAGCTCGGCCACCTGGGGGTGCTGTGCGCGCAGCCCGGCCGCGATGCGATTGGCGGCCTCGAGGATGGGGGTGCCCGAGCGCCGGTTGACCGACAGGATGCGCACGGGTGCGGACCCGTTGCGACCGAAGTGCTGGCCGAAGGCGTCGATGTTGGCCACCGAGGCGCTGCGCCAGCCGTAGATCGCCTGCATGGGGTCGCCGACGGCCGTGACTCCCCCGCCGGCGAACAGGGTGGACAGGATCACGCGCTGCGCGATGGAGGTGTCCTGGTACTCGTCGAGGAGCACCACTCGATAGGCGGCACGCATCGTCGCGACGAGCTCGTCGGAGCTGCGCACGAGCTCGGC
The DNA here is from genome assembly GCA_963774745.1 of uncultured Actinomycetes bacterium. Lineage (GTDB taxonomy): Bacteria > Actinomycetota > Actinomycetes > S36-B12 > CAIYMF01 > Prado023. The sequence goes on from CAVZGE010000011.1 coordinate 546,416, forward strand.
ACAGAGGCGCATGTGGTCGGAGAAGTCCAAGCCCCCGGATGCCTGCTTGGCACTTCGCAGCTCATCGACGAGGTCGGCGAGCTCGACCCGCCGCGCAGCCGTGTCACGGATGTCCTTCACGGCCCTCGTGGCCTTGGGCAGCCCCTCGATGGCCGCCATCACGGCGCGATCGTGTGCCCGCAGCTCGTCGGTGGTGATCGTCTGCTCGGCGAGGTTGGCATCGAGGCTGACGACGTCGCCCGCGACGCGGCTGGGCCCATGCCGGGTGACGACCAGGCCCGTCGACTGGCAGACAACGCGGAAGGCGAGCTGTGCGACCGCTGGACCGGACAGCAGGCGGGCGCCCGGTTCGATGCCGACGCGCAGTCCCTGCTCGTCGATCAGGCGCCGGGCGAACGAGTGGTAGGTGGCGATCGTCGGCTCACCCACCGCCTCGCCGCGATCCGCCGGACGCTGCGCGCGCCACCGGTTCAGCTGCGCGGTGACGCGCTGGGCCAGTTCCGCGGCCGCCTTGTTCGTGAACGTGAGCCCGAGGACCTCATGCTCGGCGACGAACCCCGAGGCGACCAGCCAGAGCACGCGTGCGGCCATCACCGCCGTCTTGCCGGTGCCCGCACCGGCGACGATCACGAACGGCTCCAGGGGGGCGCTGACGCACTCCCACTGCTCGTCGGTGAGCGTCAGCCCGAGGAGCGCATCCAGCTCCTCGCGGGGTAACGGTTGGGGGTCGATCCCCGGGGGCGGGGTGGGGGCGGGGTGGGGGCGGGGGCATGGATGGGGTCATCAGAGGTCATCCCCCCACAGAGTCTGCTGGACCGGCGCCGAGGGCGTGCTCGGGCCGGGTCGGACCTCGGGCCGGGTCGCAGCCTCTGGGACGGTACGGGGCCGGGTCGGCCTCTCCGAGGTGTCGGGGCCTCCCGTTGGGGGTTCGCCCGACGGGGTGGATGCCGCGGCCGGGCGGGCGCCGGTGTGCGCCGGGGACTGGGCTGGGCACATGAAGCGGAAGGCGCAGGACGTGCAGTGCCCGTTCGGCCTCGCCGGGTACTCCGGGCCGTCTGCCAGCCGGGCGGCCTCGACGATCAGGTCGTGCACCCAGGTCCGACCCTCGTCGAGCGGGGCCTGGATGCGCACCTTCGGCATGCCCGAGGCGAACCGGTCGGCGAGGTGGACCAGCTCCGCCTGGCCCAGCGAGGCGGGCGCGTCGGAGTTCCCCTCCCCATCGAGGGCCCCCAGCCGGATCGCGAGCTGGTAGATCCCCAGCTGCGGGTGCTCGGCCGTTGCCGCCGCCGAGGCGGCGGTCCGGCCGGTCTTGAAGTCGACGACGTGGAGTCGCCCGTCGTCGGCGCGGTCCACCCGGTCGATCGAACCGGAGACCTGGACGGGCCGGCCCGTGCCCGGCACGGGGAGGTTGAAGGTCAGCTCGGTGGCGGCCACGGAACGCCCGGTGGACGCATCCCAGGCGATCAGCGCCGCGATCATCTCCTCGACGCGCCGCCGTTCGTGGACCCGCTGGTAGTGCGCGGGGAAGGGCACCGACGCCCAGATCTCGTCGACGAATCGCCCGATCTCGCGCTCGTCGGGCGCGACGTCCCCGCGGGCGAGGGCCTCGGCCACGGCATGGACGACCAGGCCGACCACCGCCGCCCCGCCCGACGGGTTGCCGGCGCCCACCCGACGGTCCAGGAACCACCGCAGCGGGCAGTCACGCAGCGCGGCGACGGCCGACGGGGACAGCCGCAGCGGGCGCGGTGCCTCGCCAGGGCCGGGCTCTGGCGCGCGGCCGGCCGGAGCAGGCACGCGGCCGGGCTCCGGCACGCGAGCAGCCGAGTCCACCGATCCCGTGAGGCTCTGGGCGCCCCACCATCGGGTCGGGTCGGCCGCCGCCAGAGGACCAAGGGGCCCGGAAGCCCGCGACCTGTCCGCCAACGCGGCCAGCCGCTGCAGGGCCGCGCCCCGCAACTCCTCGACATGGCTGATCGGGCGACCCGTCGGGCAGGACGGCGGCGGGCGCCTCCGCTGCCTGCCTGAGCGCCGCGATCAGCCCTTCGGCCGACATGGGCGACGCCGAGCGCGCGGGCATCGCCTGCACCTCCTGGCCGAGCTCGGCCAGGAAGCGTGAGGCCTGCAGGCCTCCCTCGACCCGCTCAGCGACGGCCGAGACGACCAGCCAGGACCTCGCCCGGGTGCAGGCCACGTACATCAGCCGCCGCTCCTCGGCGAGGAGGTCGGCATGCGTCAGGCCCTCGATGCGCCCGTGCGGCCCCAGCTCGGCGACGTGCAGCAGGTCCGAGCGCAGGCGGACGTCGGGCCACTGCCCCTCCTGGACGGAGGCGACGACGACCAGCTCCCACTCCAGCCCCTTGGCCCGGTGGGCGCTGAGCAGCCGCACGTGGTCACGGTCGGACTCCTGTGCGCCACGCACCTCCTGGGGCAGCCGCAGCGCGTTGATGTCCTCGAGGAATGCGGCCATGCCGACCTCCCCGCGCCGCTGCGCGGGCAGCCGGTTGGCCAGCTCGAACAGCGCCACCACCGCATCGAGGTTCCGGTGCGCTGCCGCCACCGCGGCATGCCCACTGCCGGGGCGCAGGGCAGCCGTGCGCAGCCGCTCGGGCCAGTCCGAGGCCGCGCCAGATCGACCAGAGCACCTCGCTGACCATCGCGCCGGCCCGGATGCCCGCGCGAGCCGCCTCGACCGCCGTGGCCACGCGTGCGAAGGCCGCCAGGGCCGACCGGGGGATGTCCGCCGATGCCGGGGGGAGCTCGCCCCGGGCGAGGGCAGCCGTCAGCAGCGCGTCGGAGGACACCGGGCGCCCCGACGACTCGGGAACCTCCCCGTCCCCGTCCCCCGCCGCGTCCCCATCCCCGCCCTGCCCCCGCCGCCGCCCCGTCCCCCGCTCCCCGGTGCGCCCGGAGGACCGCCCGGGCCAGCGCCCGGATCGCGAGGGCGTCCGCACGCCCGAGAGGGCCGGCGAGGAGCGCACGGCCGGCCTCGGGGGGCGCCGAGGACGCGTCGAGCGCCAGGCCGGCCACCGACAGCAGGACGCCGACCGCCGGCTCGTCAGCGAGCGGGATCTCGTCCGGGGGCAGCCACACGGGGATCCCAGCGGCGCGCAACGCCCGCGCCAGGACCGGCCCGTGCACCGCGGGGCTGCGCACGAGCACGGCCATCTGCGACCACGCGAGCCCCGGGCGCCCCTCCTCGCCCGCGTGGGCACGCAGGAGGGTCTCCGCCACGCCCGAGGCCTCCGCGCCCGCGCTCGGGAACGTGCGGACCTCCACCCGCGCCGGGCCGTCCGCAGCCACGGGGGTGCGGTGGAGCCGCTGGACCTCGGCCGGCAGCGGCGCCAGCGACACCGGTCCCAGGACTCCGGAGGCGGCCTCCGCGATGGCCCGGGGGAACCGGCGCGTCGTGCGCAGCACCTCGATCCGCGCGGGCCTGCCCAGTGGGTCGGCGAAGGCGTCCGGGAACCGCAGGATGCCCCGCACGTCCGCACCACGGAAGCCGTACACCGCCTGGTCGGGGTCGCCGACGGCCACCACCTGGGCCCCACCGGCCGCCAGCCCCTTGAGGAGGGCGACCTGCGCCGGGTCGGTGTCCTGGTACTCGTCCACCACGACCAGCCCGAACGCCGACCGCAGGGTCCGCCCCGCGCGCGGGTCGTTGGCCAGCACCGCCGCGCGCAGGATCAGCTCGGCGTAGTCGAGGCTGCCCTCGAACTCCAGGGTCGCCAGGTACTCCTCGAAGAACCCGCCGAGCGCGGCCCACACGGGCACGCCCTCGCGCCTGCCGATCCGGGTCAGGTCCTTGCCGTCGAGGCCCTGCCCGCGGGCACGGGCCAGCAGCGCACGCACCTGCTCGGCGATCCCGCGGGTCCCGATGGCCCGGGACAGCGCCTCGGGCCACCGCAGCCGGCCCTCCTCGATCGAGTAGGTGAGCATCTCGCGCAGCCGGGCGTCCTGCTCGGCGGCCACCAGCAGACGCGGCGGGCTGGCGAACGACGTGGGGTCGGCGTGCTGGCGCAGGACGCCGTACGCGAACGAGTGGAACGTGCTGACCACCGGGGCCGGTCCGCCACCGAGGCGTGCGCTGATCCGGTCGGAGAGCTCCCGGGCGGCCCGTCGGCCGAACGTGAGGGCCAGGATGCGCTCGGCGGGCAGCGGATCCACCGGGTCGCCGATCCGGGAGACCACCAGCTCGGCGAGGGTCGCGGTCTTGCCGGTCCCCGGCCCCGCGAGCACCAGCAGGTGCCCGTCGCGGTGCTCGACGACCGCCCGCTGCTGGGGGTCGAGGATCAGGTCTGCGACCGGCTCAGGGGTGCGGCGATCGAGGCGCACGGCAACGCCCGCGCGCTCGTCCCCAGCCGGATGGTGCCGGCGCCCCGAAACCCCCGAACGCGCCCCACGCGATCGATCCGTCCGCCCCGCACCCGCCCGCCGTTCCCTGCCGCTCATCGCTCCTCCCCTCGGAGCAAAGGCAACCACAGGGGTCCGACAGGCGCGGCGCGGGCCACCGACGTCGTCGGCTCCTCGTCCAACAACGGCGGACCCCGGCCCGCACTCATGGCGGATCGCTTCCGGGGGCGTCGGGACCCAGGGCAGCGTGGTCGCCGACGTCCTTCACCGAACGATTGGGGCGAACTACACCCTAACGGGCCTCGTCATTTGCGCGAGACAGTCGTAGACTCAAAATACGAACGGTACACATCGAGTAGCCCCTTGGGGTAAGAAGGGGTGGGTAATGACTAGGGGTGAGCACCGGGCGCGGGGAAGCCGCGGGGTCGAGGACGGTGCTGCGGCGGTGGAGTTCGCCCTGATCGTGATACCGCTGCTCCTTGTCGTCTTCGGGATCATCAACTTCGGGCTCATCTTCGCCTCCCAGATCAGCTTGAACTCGGCCGCCCGCGACGCGGCTCGCGCGGGGGTCGTCCAGCCCCTGAGCGGCACGGGGATGACCTGCGCCCAGATCGCCAACCTGGCTCGCGAGAGCGCTGGAACCATCGGTGCCCCGAAGACCAACATCGCAGTGACCGTCACAGGCCCCGGGAGCAGCCCCAAGTCGTGCTCACTCCCCGCGGGTTCGAGCACGGTGACCGGCAATGCCACCGCCACGCTCTGCACAGCGTCGTCGGCAGTGACCAGCCCACAACTGACCGTCCTGCTGACCAACGCCTACGTGTCGCCCGTCGGACTCGTCCCGCCTGGGTCGTTGACCCAGACCGCAACGGGGAGGTTCCAGTGCGAGTACACCTGAGTGGTCGCTTCCAGCACGACGACGGTGCGGTTGCGGTGACCGTCGCAATCCTGGCCATCGTGCTGATCGGGCTCGCCGCGTTCACGCTGGACTTCGGGATGGCCTACGCGCAACGACGCGCACTCTCAACGGGTGCTGACAGCGCGGCCCTGGCCATCGTCCGGCAGTCCTACGACAAGGTGATCAAGGACCCCAGCCTGACCTGCAACCAGTTGAAGACGTCTGGGGAAGCCGCAGCTTCGGTCACTGCCCTGACACAGATCAATGCGAACGCCCCGTATGGCGACGCCCTGGCAAGTACCGCGGTCCAGAGCCCCATCCTCGACTGCGTCGGGCCCACTTCGGGAACCCTGCAGGCCACAGTGAGCGTGTCCAAGTCCATCGACACGTTCTTCGGCGGCATCTTCGGGGTGTCCACCCTGGACCTCAATCGAACTGCGGCCGCGGCCCTCGGCGTCGTCAACGGGGTGAGTGGCTACCTGCCCATCGGGGTCTGCACGTGGCAGGCTCAGGAGATCGTCAAGAACGGCGTCGTTGACGCCAACAAGATCCCACCGGAGACACGGCGCCGCGAGAAGATCGAGCTGAACAAGGTGTGGAAGCCCGGCAACGACTGCGCCGCGGGCGGCTCGGGCAACTGGGGTTGGCTGTTCTGCGACGGCGGCGGGGTCCCCGACTTGGCCGACGCGATCACGAACGGGTGTCCGGAGCCGCTCGTCCTCGTGCCCGGGTCTGCCGGGCCCCCGGTCGTGCCCCCTCATTTCATGATCGATGGAGTGACCGGGGACAAGGGCAACAGCACCGGCGTCTCCACTGCGATGTCCGGGCGCATGGACGACGTCGTGGCCATTCCCGTGTATGACAGTGTGACGGGGCCGGGTGGCAATGCAACCTTCCGCGTCATCGGGTTCCTCTCCGTCAGGCTCTGTGCCTACAGCGCCAACAAGGAGGCGACCCCCGGCGCGTGCTACCGCCCCGGAATCGATCCCGTCAGTGGCTTGGACGTGACCGTCGACAAGAAGGCCGACGCGCTGCAGGTCCAGTACGTTGCCTACACCCCTGCCGCGGACTTCAGCGCCCTGTGCAACCTCGGGGACAAGACCTGCGCCTTCAACGCCTACGTGACCAAGCTCATCCGCTGACGCGACCCCCTCACCGGCAGGTGCGGACAGCGATCGCCACCGTCATGCCTGTGCACCTCCGGAGCCACCTCCGCGAAGCCCAGCCGCCAAACGCGACATCAATGTGCAGCGGCCGACGGTGAACGTGGCAGCATCAGGGGGTGACTGAGCGCCCCACGAACCCAGTGGCGCCTGACACCACGCAGCCCGTCACTCCCCCAGCGCTGGACACCGCGCGGACCGCCGACCCAGTGGCGCCCCGACACCCCCGGCCCCGCCTCCCCGACCTACACCACCCTCGTGGTCGAGGAGGGGTTCTTCCGCTCCCGGTTGCGCCGCCCGCGCGACCTGCTCGGCGCGGTCCTGGCGATCGTCATCGCGGCGCTGGTGGTGATCCTCGCGGTCACCGCCCAGCAGACCGTGATCGCGATCGACGACGACCTCGCCGACGCCCAGCGCTCGCTGCCGGAGGTCATCTGGGGCCTGCTCAGCGCCCTGGCCGGCCTGGGCGTGGTGATGCTGCCGCTGGTCGCGGCCGTCTCGATGCTGGTGCGCCGCCGTGGCCGCCAGCTCATCGAGTCGATCGCGGCGATGACCATCGCGGCCATCGCCCTGACCCTGATCTCCACAGCCGTGCGCGACTCGGGCTACGACACCCTGTACGCGGCCCTCACCGGGGCGCCGATCGACGACGACCTCGCCTACCCGACCAACCCGTTGCTCGGCGGGCTCGTGGCGTTCGTGACCGTGGCGCGCCTGATGAGCAGGCCGCGGTGGAACATCATCACCGGGCTGATCATCGGCTCGGCGGCGCTGGTCGGCTCCGTCAGCGCGGGCAGCACGAGCACCGCACAGGGCCTGAGCTTCCTGGTCGGCCTCGCGATCGGCCTGCTCACGCGCTACGCACTGGGCACGCCCACGACCCGGCCCTCGGGCGCCGACGTGGCCACCACCCTGATCACCGCCGGCATCCCGCTGGTGATGCTCCGGGCCCGCGGCGGCACCTACACCGGCCGGCACTACATGGCCGTGAAGGCCGACGGGGAGCACCTCGACGTGGTCGTGCTCGACCGCGACCTCGAGGGATCCGGCCTGGCGCTGGCGCTGTGGCGGACGATCCGGTTGCGGGAGTCCAACGACTCGGCCAGCGGGCTGTCGATGCGCAGCCAGGTCGATCGGGCGGCGATGATGGCCTACGCCGCGCAGGCTGCCGGGGTGCCCAGCCCGAGGCTGGAGCTGGCCGCGATGGTGAGCGCGGACTCCGCCCTGCTGGCCTACGAGAGCCGCGACGGACGTGCCGTCATCCCGGGTTCGGGGATGCAGAGCGACCGGCCGACCGACGAGGAGCTCGACATCGCCTGGCGCGCGGTGGCCGCGATGCAGTCCCGGTTCCTGGCCCACCAGAACCTGCACGCCGAGAACGTGCTGTACGCGGGCTCGGGGACGTACCTGACCGGGCTGGAGTCCGGCACCGTGGCCGCCGGGGACGTCGTCCTGCGCCTGGACATCGCCGAGCTGCTGGTCACCCAGTCGCTGCAGACCGACGTGCCGACCGCTGTGGCCTCGGCCCGCCGGGTGCTCGGCGACGAGGCCGTGCTGCGCGCCCTGCCTGTGCTGCAGGGCGTCGCGCTGAGCACCCCCACCCGGGCCGCCCTGCGCGCGGACAAGTCCCTGCTCAACGACCTGCGCGCCGAGCTGCTGCGCGTCAACCCGACCGTCGACGTCGAGCCCATCGACCTCGAGCGCCTCAAGCCGCGCACCGTCTTCACCCTGATCCTGGGCACGGTGGCGGGCTACCTGCTGCTCTCGCAGCTGGCCCAGGTGAACGTCGCCGAGGTCGTGGCGTCCGCCGATTGGCGATGGGCGGCGGTGGCCCTCGCCCTGTCGATGGTCACCTACGTGGGCGCGACGATGAGCCTCGGCGGGTTCGTGCCCGACCGGCTGAGCTTCTGGCGCACCCTTCAGGCCCAGTTCGCCGCGAGCTTCGCGACGCTGGTGTCGCCACCGACGCTGGGGGCCGTGGCGGTCAACGCCCGGTTCCTCAACCGCTCGGGTCTGCCCCCGGCCGCGGCGGCGGCCACAGTCGGGGTCTCGCAGGTGGCCGCGTTCGTGGTGCACGTGATGCTGATGCTGCTGACGGCCATCGCCGCCGGGACCCAGGCCGACCTGCAGTTCAACCCCCCGCGCGGGGTGATCATCGGGGTGGGGATCGCCGCGATGATCATCGGCGGGCTGGCCTCCATCTCGCACGTGCGCCGCTGGCTGACCGACCGGATCCGCCCGATGATCGACCAGGTCATCCCGCGGCTGGCCACCGTGGCCCAGCGGCCCGCGAAGCTCGCCGAGGGGTTCGGCGGGATCCTGCTGCTCAACGTGGCCTACTGCCTGTGCCTGGTGGCGGCTGTGCGCGCGTTCTCCGACGACCTCACGATCGCCGCGATCTCGTTCGTCTACCTGGCCGGGTCGACGCTGGGGCAGGCCGCGCCGACCCCCGGCGGGTTGGGCGTGGTGGAGGCGGCCATCGCGGCCGGGTTGACCGCCGCCGGGCTGGACTCGGCGCTGGCTGTGTCGGCGACGCTGCTGTTCCGGACGGTCACGTTCTGGCTGCCGACGGTCCCCGGGTGGTTCGCGTTCCGGGGTCTGACGGCGCGGGGGTTGTTGTAGGGGGGTCCGGTGGCCAGCCACCAGGGCCCGTCCGGGTCCATCCCAACCCTGCGCCCGCTCATCGTCACCCGAAGAGCTCAATTCCCGTCTGGCGGAGTTGGGCGGAGTTCACTTGACGAGCCGGACCGGATCACCGTCCAAGCTGGCGGACCACGTCGTGGTGTCGTTGGCTGTGACGCCGGACGGGTAGGTGAACTTCAACCGATACCAGCACTTGGTGGGGTCGGAATCGGCGCACTTGTACCGGTCGGGGACCGGCACCTCGATCCGCTGGATCTTCCCGTTGTACCCGTTGGGGTTGTAGACCTTTGACAGCGTGCAGGTTGTCTCGTTGAAATCTCCAGTCGGGCTGGTCCGCACTTCGCCGGTCGCCTTGCAGCCGACCGGGTTCGCGGGCATCGGGGTGTCCTTTGCAGGATTGGCGGGGTCTGATGGATCGACGAGCACCCCATCAGGGGGATTCTGGATCTGGATCGTGGCCTCGCCTGATGCATCGCCGGTGTCGAAGAACGTGATCTTGAGGAGGTTACCGGCGTTGGCGGAGGTCGACCCTCGCCAAGTAGAAGTCCGTCGTGCCGGCCTTGAGGTTGGCATAGATGGGCATCCGCTCAAGGGCCGAGATCGCGACTGCCGAGGTGGCGCCCCCGCTCACGTTCACGCGGATTCCGTAGCGGTTGTGCCCGTTGCCGCCAACGCTCGCCGTCCTCAGCCGGGTTGAGCACGCGCGCATTGTCCGCCGTGGTGGGGATGTTGGTGCGGACCAGCAGGTAGTAGTCGCGACCGACCTCCGGACTGTTGATGGTGCACATGGAGCGCCATTGGCGGAAGTTCTCCGCCACAGTGGCGTTATACGCGCCATCAGTCGTTACGAGCGCCTTGGTGAGGTCGCCTGAGAACCCCCGAAAGGTGGACTTGCAGATGACCGAGGAGCGCAGGGGATCGAGGGTGTCGGTCGGGTTGAGCATCGCAAAGGTCGTGTTGAGCCTCGCGGCCTTGGTGGCGCGTTGAGCTGCCGTGCCGCTGTCGTCGAACAAGATGTCGCCCGTGCAGTACGTCCCCGCCGTTGCCGGCGTAGTCGTGTTGTTGCCCCAGGCGTACCGCAGGGTCGCATCGGAGACGAAGGGATTCGGAGTGTTGCCACCGTCCCACAGCCCATCCGTTGTCTTCTCGAGGCGGGTGGCGCGCTCACACTGGTCACCGACATCCACGAACATCGGGTCGAACAGTTGGACTGTCATGGACGTCACTGACGACCTGGCCGTGACCTTGTAGACGTAGTACGACTGTCCGATGATCCCGGGTCCCCCGGAGTAGTCCAGGTTGTTCTTGGACGCGTCACAGTTCGAGTGGAACGTCTCGGCGCACTTGCGGGTGGCGTAGCGATCTCCGTTGCCCTTGGGGGCGTCAGGGCCTGCGATGTTCTGCCAGAAGTTCGGTGTTGAAGGGCAAGCCGGCGAGGCCACAGGCCCTCCTGAGCTGGCGGGTGGCTCGTTGCCCAAGACGTTGCAGGGGCTACCCATGGCCGCCGCCGCCGCATAGTCCGCTGTCGCCGTACGAGTCAGCGTCTGGGTGTTGATCCCGATCACGCTGGCGAAGAGGTTGGGGATCGTGTTGCTCATCGTGACCTTGAGCCGAGACGGTCGATCCCCGATGACGATGGCCGAGTCGGGCACCGCGGACCCGTCGTAACCATTGCGGTTGATCAGGTTCCTGGCCTCGGCCCTCGCCTTGGTCAGGTCGCCCGGGAGGTAGGGGGCACCTGCCAGTGACGCTGCGTCGACCGTCCGTTGCAGTCGCTGGCCCTCGACGTACCAGCGACCCGTGTCGAGGGCAAAGGCCACGGCCACGATGAGGATCACCAACGTGAGCGCAGTCGTGACCGCGATGACTCCGGCGTCCTGGTCGTGCCCGTGGGCGGGCTCCCGGTTGCTTCGCAGTTCCATGTCGTCCCTCACTTACAGATCGCGACCTGCATCGGCTCGAACGAGAGCACCGCCCGATCCTGAATGACCTTGTTGGCCCCGAAGAACCCCGTCGCCCAGTCGTGCTTCGCCTCGACGTACACGCCGACCGAGTCAGGAGGCCCACCGCTGGACGCCGTGGGGCAGGCGTTGACATGTCCGTCGGAGCCGATCGGCGCCTTCGGGTTCCATGGCGGGGAGGGCTCGCCGGATCAAGGACGAACTTGCCGGCCGCGGAACTCCAGACGAATCGATCGCAGCTGGTCGCATAACCAACACAGGTCATCGTGGTGTTGCTGTCCGGCCCCGGGTACCCGTGGATGTTGGCCTTGTAGACATAGATGTAGTTGATCCGGCTCTTGGGAAGCGCGGACCCTGCCTTGGCAATCGAATCCACTGTCGTCTGCGTGAAGCCCACCTGTCGGGGCAGGGCCGAAGCGGTGCGGACGCCCACCCTGGCTGATTCGGTGACCGACAAGGAGTCGCGCATGTACAGGCCCCACTCGATGACGCCGAACACCAGCAACAGGAACAGCGGCAGCAGGATCGCAGCCTCCACGGCGGCCGCACCCCGGTCCCCTGGTTCGTTGGAATGCCCACGTCCGAGCCTGCTCATCATGGCTTGCACCGGCCAGCTGGTGCGGGCTCGAACCGCATCACGGTGTATGCGCTGAGCTTCTTCTCCGATCCGAAGATCCCCGGTGATCAACTTGTGCGTCGACTGGATGTACACACCGATGTTGGACATTGCCGGGTCACCCAGACAGGCATTGATGTCCTGGCCGGTCCATGGCGTTCCCACGGTGTTCTTGAAGTCACCTGTGCCCATGTTGAGCAACGGATCCCAGACGTACACGTCGCATGTCGATCCAGCCCCCGCGCAGCTGAACGTCCCGCTCCCGCCCAGCGGCTTTCCGTCGGCACCTGCCTTGTAGACCAGCACGTAGTCAATGGTGTCGCGGGGAAGGCTCGATGCGGCGGACACCAGGGAGTCCACAACCTGGCGCGTCATCACGGGGGTGGGTGCGACCCAGGGCCGCGTCGGAGACAGCGACGAACCGGTGCGAGCCCCAGCGCGTGCTATCGACGTGAGCTCGACCTGGTCCTTGAGGACAAGCGACCACTCGATGATCCCGAAGGCGAGCAGCACCAACAACGGAAAGATCAGGGCAGCCTCGATGGCGACAGAGCCACGCTCCCCTGCGTCGCATCGTCGCCTCACCAAGACCCCCATCCGCAGATAACCAAGCACGGGGGCAAGAATGCCCATAGGACACGGTACCTTTTCCCAAACGGGACGACCATAGGGATTTGCCCGGCGATGGGGGACAATGCGGGTGACATGGCGTCGATGGGTGCAGGGGTCTCAGGATGCCGTGGCGATCCGCGCCGATGGCATCAGTAGCTGGGCTTCTCCGGCTCGATCTGGTTGACCCAGGCGATGATCCCGCCCCCCACGTGCACCGAGTCTGCGAACCCGGCACCCTTCAGGACGGCCAGGACCTCGGCAGAGCGCACCCCCGCCTTGCAGTGGACCACGATGGGCTTGTGCTGGGGCAGGTCGGCCAGCGCGGCTCCGGAGATGAACTCGCCCTTGGGGATCAACTGGGCGCCGGGGATCGAGACGATCTCCCACTCGGCGGGCTCGCGGACGTCGATGAGGAGGAAGTCCCGGTCGCCGGACTCACGCTCCTCGAGCATGTCGGCCAGCTCGGTGACCGAGATCGTCGAACCCTTGACCGCCTCGGAGGCCTCCTCGGACACCGCCCCGCAGAACGCCTCGTAGTCGATCAGCTCGGTGACCGTCGGGGTCGTCCCCGCACACCGCGCAGTTGGGGTCCTTGCGGACCTTGACGGTGCGGTAGTGCATGTCCAGGGCGTCATAGATCATCAGCCGGCCCAGCAGCGGCTCGCCGATGCCGGTGAGCAGCTTGATCGCCTCGGTGACCTGGATCGAGCCGATCGACGCGCACAGCACCCCCAGCACCCCGCCCTCCGCGCACGACGGGACCATCCCCGGCGGCGGGGGCTCGGGGTACAGGCACCGGTAGCACGGCCCGTGCTCAGCCCAGAACACCGACGCCTGCCCGTCGAACCGGTAGATCGAGCCCCACACGTACGGCTTGCCCAGCAGCACGCAGGCGTCGTTGACCAGGTACCGGGTGGCGAAGTTGTCGGTGCCGTCGACGATCAGGTCGTACCCGGCGAAGATCTCCATCACGTTCGAGGAGTCCAGCCGCTCGGCGTGCAGGACGACCTCGATGAGCGGGTTGATCTCCTTCACGCTGTCCCGCGCGGACTGCGCCTTCGACCGGCCGATGTCGGACTGGCCGTGGATGATCTGGCGCTGCAGGTTCGACTCGTCCACCGTGTCGTAGTCGATGACCCCGAGCGTGCCCACACCCGCGGCCGCCAGGTACATCAGCGCCGGGGAACCCAGGCCCCCGGCACCCACGACCAGCACCTTCGCGGCCTTCAAGCGCTTCTGCCCCGCCATCGCGACGTCCGGGATGATCAGGTGACGGCTGTACCTGCGTACCTCGTCCACGGACAGCTCGGCCGCTGGCTCGACGATCGGGGGAAGAGTCATGGTGCTGTCCTCGTCGGTCGTGGGGCGGTGGACCGCACCATTATGAGTCCGCTTGGGGGACAGGAACGAATCGCCCTTGTCCCCCGAAATGCACCCACTCGGGGGTTATCTCGCACTCGGCGAGTCCCTATGATGCGACCAAGAGCATGTCACACCGCCATGTGCCCCGCGGGGGGCCGTTTCCCTGACACAACGGACAGAGGACATCATGGGACGCCGAACAATCCTGCTCATCGCCGCACTCGTGGTCGCCGCACTCGGGACCGCCCTGGTGTTCATGTACGCCAACCGCGCAGACGAACGCGCGCAGGCCGGAGCCGAGCAGGTACAGGTACTGGTGGCGACAGCGGGTATCGCAGCCGGCACCACCGGGGCGGACGTCGCCGGATCCGGCAGCGTGCAGCTGCAAACACTCCCCGCGGCATCCGTGCCCCCCGGCGCCCTGTCGGATCTCACTCCGGTCGCCGATCTCATCACCATCACCACCATCTTCACCGGCCAGGTCCTGATCGAGCCGATGTTCGGCACGCAGCAGGAGACCTCCGGTGGCCTGACCCTGCCCGAGGGCAAGGTCGCGGTTGCCATCACGCTGGGAGATCCCCAACGTGTGGCCGGGTTCGTCAACCCGGGCTCAGAGGTTGCGATCTTCCGCACCGGCGCCGCCCCGGTGACCGCCGTGGCGGAAGGCGAGGCGGCCGCCGAGGGCTCCGGCCAAGCCACGGGCGTCCTGCTCGAGCGCGTCCAGGTGATCGCTGTCGGGCCGACGACCATCAGCTCCACCACGACCACCGATGGCCAGACCACGAACACCGAGGAGATCCCCACGGCGATCCTCACCCTCGCCCTCGACCAGGAGCAGGCCCAGAAGGTGATCCTGAGCACGACTGACGGCCAGATGTACTTCGCCCTCCTTGATGAGAACTCCAAGGTCGACCCGAACCTCCCGGCCACCACCACTGCCGACCTGCAGGGCGAGGGCTGAGCATGACGGTCGTTCTCGAACCCGATGCGCTCGCCCGCGACGGGATCCGTGATGCCGTCGGGGGTAGCCCGGCAGCCGCCAACTCCTTCGACGAGTTGACGGTCCTGATGCGCACCGACCCGGAGATCGCCACGGTGGTCCTCGGGCCGAGCGTCGACGGCGACATGGCCATGGACTTCTCCGAGCGCACCCGGGCCAGCAACCCCACCCTCGGCGTTGTCCTGGTGCGTCGGCGCATCGACGCGGTCCTGCTCTCGCAGGCATTGCGAGTCGGGGTGCGCGAGGTGGTCAGCGAGCGGGACCTGCCCGGCCTCGCCGATGCGGTCAACCGGAGCAAGTCGCTGACGTACGCCCTGCGCCACCCTGACGAGCTGGGCCTGGACTCCGAGGACTCGGACCTCGGGCACCTGTTCACCGTGTTCTCCCCCAAGGGCGGAGCCGGGAAGACGACGTTCTCGGTGAACGTCTCGGTCGGCCTGGCCAACCGTGGGCTCAGGACGCTGCTGATCGACCTCGACCTCGCCTTCGGGGACGTGCCCATCTCCCTGGGGCTTCGTCCCGAGCACGACTTCGAGGAGGCGGTCGCCATGGGCGAGCGCCTCGACGCCGCCGCCCTCAAGCGACTGGTCACCGTCCACGAGTCAGGCCTGCACGTCCTGGCGCCGCCGACGGATCCCGGAGTCTCGGAGCGGGTGACGATCGCCCTGGTCCGCCGGCTGATCGGGGTGGCGATGAAGGAGTACCAGTACGTCATCGTGGACACCGCTCCACAGATGGACGAGCGGTCCCTGACCGTGATGGAGAACTCCGACACCGTCTTCATGCTCACCACGCTGGACATCCCAAGCCTGAAGAACCTGAAGATCGCGCTGGAGACCCTTCGCGTGGTCAACTTCCCCATGGATCGGGTCCAGGTGATCATGAACCGAGCCGACTCCAAGGTCGGCCTGGACGCCGGCGAGGTCGAGAAGACCCTCGGCGTGCCCGTCGTGGCCTTCATCCCCAGCTCGCGGTTGGTGCCCTCGAGCACGAACCGCGGCGTGCCGATCGTCACCGACCAGCCGAAGAGCACGGTGTCGGCTGCATTCAACCGCCTGATCAGCCACGAGATCATCAAGGAGACGCCTCGCGCCGAGAAGCGGGGCCTCTTCGGGATGCGGAGGGAACCATGAGCCTTTCCGACCGGTTGACCCAGGCCCGCAAGGGCCGGGAGTCCGAGCTCAGCACGGCCGAGGAGACCGCCACCCCGCAGCGGTCATCGCGCAAGCGCTCCGTCGATCCCTACGCCGACATCAAGAAGAAGGTGCACGCCGCCCTCGTGGAGTCGCTCGGGCCGCAGCTGTACCACACGCAGCTCAGCGAGCATGAGCTCAACCAGAGGGTCCGCGTCGTGCTGCACGACGTCCTCACCCGCGACGAAACCCCGCTGCCGTCTGCCGAACGGGCGGCCCTGGCCCAGCAGATCTCCGACGAGATCCTCGGGTACGGGCCGCTGGAGCCGTTCCTGCGTGACCCCGAGGTGACGGAGGTCATGGTCAACGGCTTCGACACGGTCTACATCGAGAGGGCCGGCAAGATCGAGCTCGTCGACGCCGCCTTCACCGATGACGCCCACCTGCGCCGGACGATCGACAAGATCGTCGGCCGCGTCGGGCGCCGCGTGGACGAGTCCTCCCCCATGGTCGACGCACGACTCCCCGATGGCTCACGTGTCAACGCCATCGTGCCGCCGCTGGCCGTGGACGGGTCTGCGCTCACCATCCGCAAGTTCGCGACCGACCCGTACACCGTCGAGGACCTGATCTCCTTCGGCACGCTGACCAGGGATGTGGCTGAGTTCCTCGACGCATGCGTCCGGGGCAAGGCGAACATCCTGGTCGCCGGCGGCACCGGCGCGGGCAAGACGACGACCCTCAACGTGCTGTCGGGCTTCATCCCCGAGGTCGAGCGGATCGTCACGATCGAGGACGCCGCCGAGCTCCAGCTCCACCAGGACCACGTGATCCGCCTCGAGTCCCGCCCCTCCAACATCGAGGGCCGTGGCGAGGTGACCATCCGGGATCTCGTGAAGAACTCCCTGCGCATGCGCCCGGACCGGATCGTGGTCGGCGAGGTCCGCGACGCCGCAGCGCTCGACATGCTCCAGGCGATGAACACCGGCCACGACGGCTCCATCTGCACCGTCCACGCGAACACTCCGCGTGACACCCTCGCCCGGATCGAGACCATGGTGCTGATGGCCGGGGTCGACCTGCCTGTCCGGGCCATCCGGGAGCAGGTCTCCAGCGCCATCGACCTCGTGGTCCAGCAGGCGCGCTTCAAGGACGGCTCACGGCACATCACGCACATCACCGAGGTGGTGGGCATGGAGGGCGACGTGATCACGATGCAGGACATCTACAAGTTCGACTACGACGCCGGATTCGACGCCGACGGGCATCCCCTGGGCAGGTTGGTGACGACTGGCCTGCGACCCAAGTTCCTCGCGAAGCTGGCGCAGAGCGGCGTGCACGTCGACACCTCCGTCTTCGCCTTCGACAGGACCTGACCATGAGCGGCCGGACGATGAGATGGGCGGCCGTCGTTGCGGCCGCGGCGACGTTGGGGTTGGGCACGGGCGTCGCCTGGGCCGCTCCTGAGGGACGCATCCAGCAGGTCGAGTCCGTGAACGGCACGGTGACCTACATCCTTTCCGCGGACGGTCTGGCCGAAGGTGAGTCGATCGACCCGGCGAGTGTCCGCACGACACTTGGCGGGGTCGACGCGCCGACCACTGCGGCACCCGTCGCCGAAGATGCGGGTCCGGTCGTGTCGCGCACGACGATGATCGTGCTGGACTCCAGCGGCTCGATGGCGCAGGACGACAAGCTGGCCAAGGCTCAGGACGCTGCCAAGCAGTACTTGAACACGCTGCCCGACGACGTCAAGGCCGGACTGGTGACCTTCGCCGACAAGGCGACGGTGGCCGTGGCTCCGACGGATGACCGGGCCGCGGTGACCGCCGGGATCGAGGCATTGAAGGCTGAGGGCGCCACGGCGCTCAACGACGCCGTGGTGCTCACGGTCGACGAGCTTGGATCCGAGGGGTCGCGCAACGCCGTGATCCTCTCCGACGGGGAGGACGAGGGCAGCGAGACGTCGGCCAAGAAGGCCGCCAGTGCCCTGAAGAAGTCCGGGGTGGTGCTCGACGCTGTCTCGCTCGGGACGGGCAAGCAGACGGCTCAGCTGGCCGCCTTCGCCAAGGCGGGCAACGGCAGTGTCGTCACTGCGACGGATGCCGGTGAGCTCACTGCGGCGTTCGAGAGTGCCGCACGCACCGTCGTGACGCAGTTGGCGGTGACGGCGACGGTCCCCGAAGGGGTGGAGGCGGGGACCGCCGAGATGGTCGCGTCGGCGCTGGTCGGCGACGTGCCCATCACGGACACCGCCGTCGCGGTGATCGCGGCAGCGGCGGCGCCCTCCGCCAGCGCCACGGCACCGGCCTACGGCCCGATCGTGGTGGCGGAGTCGGAGCCGACACTGTTCGAGAAGTCGTGGTTCCTTCCCGTCGTGCTGGGTCTCATGTTCCTGGCGCTGGCAGCGATCATCGCCCTGGTGATCGGGGCCCTGGACAAGAAGAACCGCCAGCAGGGGCGCGTCCGGCGGCGGCTGCAGGAGGTGTCGGTCGCGGGCGCGCCTGTCGTGGCAGCCTCAGCCAGCACGGAAACGGTGCTCGGCGAGAGCCCGACCGTCCGAAGGGCGGTCTCGTTCGCGGACAAGGTGGCAGCCAGCCGCGATACGAGCGCCCTTGCGGACAAGCTGGACGATCGCCAATGTGACCCTGCGCCCCGGGGAGTGGGCGATCGTCCATGCGCTGATCGCGATCCTCGCCGGCCTGATCGCCACCCTGCTCTCGCGCTTCGACATCCTCATCACCGTGCTCGCCATCGTGGCCGGGATCATCGTGCCGTGGCTGTACCTGGGCTATCGAGCCAAGAAGCGCCGTGCCGACTTCTACGCCGTGCTGCCCGACTCCCTGCAGATGCTCGCGGGTAGCCTGTCGGCCGGCTACTCGCTGCCCCAGGCACTGGACAACGTCGCCAAGGAGTCCGGCGGGACGATGGGGATGGAGCTCAACCGGGCCCTGATCGAGAGCCGGCTCGGCCTCCCGATCGAGGAGTCCCTGGAGGCAGTGGCCCAGCGCATGGACAGCCAGGACTTCCACTGGACCGTCATGGCGATCCGCATCAACCGCCAGGTGGGCGGCAACCTGGCGGAGGTGCTCACCAGCGTCGTCCAAGACGGTGCGTGAGCGTGAACGCCTGCGGCGACAGGTGAAGGCGCTGTCCGCCGAGGGCAAGCTCTCGGCGTGGGTCCTGGCCCTGCTGCCCCTCGTTCGTCGGGCTCTTCGTCGCGTGGCGCAACCCGCAGTACCTCGAGCCACTGGTCACCACTCTGGCCGGCTGGATCATGCTGGCCGTCGGCTTCGTCCTCTACATCATCGGCATCCTGTGGATGCGCAACCTCGTGAACATGGAGGTGTAGTGATGACCACCTGGTACCTGCTGGCAGGGTTGGCCCTGGTGTTCCTCGGGGTGGCCACCGTCATCCTCATGGCCGGGATCATCGGCAAGGAGCGCTCTCAGGTCTCAGCGTCGATGGCCGCGATCGAGGCCATCAGCGGACCCGTCCCTGAGGGGATGCGCTCGCAGTACGACCA
Source organism: uncultured Actinomycetes bacterium (assembly GCA_963774745.1). Lineage (GTDB taxonomy): Bacteria > Actinomycetota > Actinomycetes > S36-B12 > CAIYMF01 > Prado023. The sequence goes on from CAVZGE010000011.1 coordinate 565,684, forward strand.
GCCGTTCAACACCCGGGTCACCAAGCCGGTCCAGGGATGGCTGGCGAACGGCGCGCGGACCCTGGCAGGGGTGAACTGGGCCAAGAACACCACTCGGCGCCTCGACATGGCGGGGAACCCTCCCCGCTGGGACGCGGAACGCATCCTGGCGGCCAAAGCCGTGGCAGCCATCGTCCTCGGTGGGTTGACCGTCCTGTTCGTCTGGTGGACCGGCCGCGGCTGGTCGGCCATCCTGTGGGGGATCGTGCTCGCCGTCGCTGGCTTCTTCCTGCCTGACCTGTTGCTCATCAACACCGCTCAGAAGCGTGCCGACCAGATCCAGAAGGCCCTTCCGAACACCATCGACCTCCTCACGGTGTCCGTCGAATCGGGACTCGCCTTCGACGCCGCTCTGGCCAACGTGGCGCGCAACACGGAAGGGCCGCTCTCCGACGAGTTCCGGCGGGTGCTGCGCGAGATCCAGATCGGGTCCAGCCGCTCGGACGCGCTGAAGGCACTGGCCGACCGGACGACTGTCGACGACCTGCGCATCTTCCTCAACTCGATGGTGCAGGCCGAGAAGCTCGGCATTCCGATCGCGGACGTCCTGCGCGTCCAGGCCTCCGAGATGCGCCTCAAGAAGTCGCAGCGCACGGAGGAGCAGGCGATGAAGCTCCCCGTGAAGCTGGTGTTCCCGCTGCTGATGTGCATCATGCCGCTGCTGTTCATCGTGATCATCGGCCCGGCCGCCATCAGCATCGCGACGCAGCTGTTCCAGTAGGTCGGCCCGACGGCGTGGGCGATGCGATGTCCCCCCGCGTGTCCCCCGGAAGGCCCTCCCGTTCGAGACCGCCCACAGCTAGCCTTTAACCAGCATCTTCACCGGCTCGCACGGGGGAGGGGCGGAGAAAGACAGAGCAAGACCGTTGATCGCATCCGAGGGGGTTGCGGTCAATGCCCACCAACAGCGGGGACCTTCGGGTCCCCCGAACCGAAGGGATGATTCCATGCCGCAGTTCACCGATCTCGAGGTCCGCGTCCGCGAGTTCGTCCGCAAGGCCCGCCGCGAAGAGGGCGCCACCGCCGTGGAGTACGGCCTGATGGTCGCGCTCATCGCCGTCGTGATCATCGTCGCTGTCACCCTGCTCGGCAACAACGTCGCCGACACCTTCAGCGAGGTTGCGAACAGCAGTCGACGGACGAAACCTGAGTCAATCCATCGGCGGGGTGGGGATCGCCCACTCCGCCGAATGTCATCCGGACCGGAGTGGAGTGATCATGTAGAGTTGAATTGAACGACAGGCGAGGAGTCGGGCGCAACCGCCGTTGAGTACGGCCTGATGGTCGCACTGATCGCCGTCGTCATCATCGCAGCTGTGCCCTGGTCGGACAGGGGGTCGTCAGCAACTTCGGACGATCGGACAGCGCCATCTACTCGGCACTCCCGTAGGCCGGTGGCTTCCGCACAGCTGTCCCAGTCGACCGCAGAGGGTCCGCACTGGAACGGTCCGGCAGCACCGGCATCGGGACTACCATTCACGCGCGATCCTTGGCTTCGCTCTCCGGGCTCGCCTTCGTCGTCGTCTCAGTTTCGCAATCTGCAGGACATCGATCTCTACTGGCACATCCTCGCTGGATCCCAGATCGCGTCGGGAACGCCCGACCGACGCGCTGGGTAGCGACTGGTCGTACGCGCCCGACCCCAATGCCTGGACATCCACCCAGTGGTTGTCTGAAGTCATCCTTCACTACCTCCACGCCTGGGGAAGCTGGTCGGCGATGGCGGCCATCCGCGTGATCACCGCCAGTCGTGACGGTCGCGGTCGTGGCGGGACGACCCTGAGGGGCCGCCCAGCAGCCCTCGCCGGCTTGCCCTATCTCGTGGCACTCACCGCGATTGCCTACGCCTCCCAGGAGCGGCCCCAGCAGGCCACATTCATCGGCGCGGCCGCTCCTCGGTGGCGTCCTCAGTTCCGGGCTCGTGGGCCGAACTCCTCGCTGGTACCTCCTGGTTCTGGGCACGGTCGTCTGGGCCAACCTCCACGGAGGCTGGGTTCTGGTTCCGCTGGTGCTGGGCAGTGCTCGCGGTCGGCCGCGCGTCGACCACGGCGTCAGGGACCGGAATGGCGTGGCAGCTCGCCGGGTCTGACTGCCCTGACTGTCGCTTGCGGCCTGGCAACGCCCGCGGGCTCGACGGGCGTGACAGCCGCCTTCAGGTTCAGGCAGGCGGCCGGCGCGATCCAGGAATGGCAACTGACGCAGCCCCTCCACGTCTACGGCGTACTGACCGTCGCTCATGCTGTTCTTCGTCTGCATCGGGTGGGCCCGATCTCAGCGCGTGGCACTCTCCGAGATCCTCGCCTTCTTCGTCTGCCTGTTGTTCTCGTGGACCGCCTGGCGCAATGTCGCCCCGGGGATGGTCCTCGCTGCCCCCCTCGTGGCTCACCGCCTCACGGTGGCCTTCCCGAACGTGCGCAAGGACTGAACCACGATGGTCCGTACCGGTCGGCGTCGGCGCAGCCGTGCTGCTAGCCGTTGGAGCTTGGGATGCTGGTCGGCCGCGAGCACCTCCCTGAGGACGACTGGCCGGTCTCCCTGGCCCAACAGATCGCGACGCTCCCCGCCGGCCAACGAGTTCTCAACGACTACAACGCGGCAGGGCTTGTGCTCTTCTTCGGCGGTCCCAGGACGCAAGTGGGGATCGACGGTCGTACCGACAGATACGGCGCCCAGTACATCGAGGACTACATCGGGCTGAGGACTCTCAAGGGCGACTGGGAGGCGATGTTGGAGCGGCTCGACCCCACCTCAGCCCTCTTCGAGGAGGACATGGCGATCGCGCACGTGCTCCAGGCCGAGCGCGGCTGGAGGGTCATCGGCCGAGACAGCGGGTGGGTGCTCCTGGTCCCCCCTGAGTGACTGGGACACCACGTCGACCGAGATGCGACGCGGCCCCTCGCAGGTCGGTCGGCCAGCGTGGCCGGTGCGCCGACTGCCGTTGACACTTCCTCAGGGGCAGTGCGTCGCCGGACCCTGGCCTCCGGACCCCGCTCCCGACTCCGAGGCAGCGACCGCGAAGACGCTACGCTTCCCAGCCCAGGGAAGTACCACGACGAAGTCGCCCACCACAGCACCCGGCAACAACCGCGCGTTCGCAGCCTCTGCGGCGCCGACACGTATGCCTGGCGACGACGGGTCCCCACCTGACACCATGATCGGCCCCGGCTCAAAGGCCGGATCCACGCGGCCGGCGACGCGCAGCCCTAGTGTCGATGCCTCGCACGACTGGATCAGGACGACAGGGCCGTCCGGCCGAGACAAGGCCGAGCTCACGTTGGCAACCGGGATGAAGACCCACTGCCCGTCGCTGCCGCTCGTCCCCGTGGATGACCAACTCAGACCGCTCACGAGGATGAGCCCACCTGCCAGCAGCGCGCCCAGCCACCTCATGAGGCCGGCTCGGCGCGATACCTCAGAACGGTCAACTCCGAGCCACGCAAGGCTACAGAGAACTGGCGCTGCTGGAGGATGTCCGGAAGCGAGTACCCCGTCATGCGGTTCCAGTACAAGGATGATGTCCCGACCACGACGTACTCAACGCCGAGATCGCTCATCGCAGCTGCCACTTCTGGCTCCTCGACCCTGGCCAGATTGCGGATTGCCTTCTCGTAGTCCGACGCTTCCTGCGAATGGTTCTCCGGATCCCAGAATGCCAAGACGATCGGCACGCGCGCCAGGGGGAACAGCAAGGCCCCACCGTCGCCCTCGAAGTTGAGGACTGTGCCGCCCGGCCGGACCCGGTCCGCCAGTTGCCGCGCGATGGCTGGTGAATCCCCGGCGCCCGCAAGAGTTGCAGCGAGAGACGCCCTTCGCATCGGTACCAGCTCCCGCGCGGGCAGCAGGATGCTGCCAGCCGTCACCACCAGCGCCGCCAGCGTCACGGCCACCCCGCCGCGCGCGCGAACGTGCGGCCACCCTTGGACGATGACGCTGAGTGTCAGACAGCCCAGGAGGATGATGCTGGGCGCGGCGATCAGGGAGACCCTGCCGATGGCCCCGTACCACGGGGCGGAGAGAGCCCTGAGCCACGGAGGAACGCCGGCCCCGGAGGCCACGACCCCCAGTCCGATGGGTATCGCCAGGGCGACGACGGGGAAGTACGAAAGCCCTCGCCGGTGGCTGACCCATAGACCGACGAGCACGAGAACCAACCAGATGAGGCCGACGACCGACGTCCGGCTCACCGGCACGAGAGCTGTGATGAGCGCTGCCTCAAGCAGTCCGAAAGTGTTGGGCTCATTCTCCCAATCCGATCCGCCCAGCACCCCGAGGAGGGGTCGTACATACGTCAGCGAGGCCCCCAACGCGACGGTTCCCGCAAGCGCTAGGGCGGCCCAAACCCCGGTAGTCAGGGCGGATCGCCGTTGCCACGCCCACGCGGGCAGACAGCACAGGGCGACGAACCCCAGGGCCACAGCCTCGGCTATGTGGAGGTAGAGCAAGCCGATTGCCCCCAGGAGCAGCGCAAGGGTCGTCCAGATGCCAGGCCTGCGCAGCCACCTCCAGAGGACCACGAGCCCGGTCGCGAAGAAGCCCGTCCCCATGAGGAGTGGGACCGCGCCGATGTTGAACGGAGCGGCCACCCCTGGCATCGCGACAACTGCGAAGCCTGCCATGGTCGCCAATCCAGTGTTGTCCGGATCCCAGAGTCGCGCCAGTGTGACGAGCGCAAGAGGCAGGGTGATGGCTGTCCCAAGCACAGCCGCGGCGGCTGTCACTCCTACCGCGTTCCACGTTGAGGTGGGCAGGGCCCACCCAAGAAGGGTATGAAGACCCAATGGGTACCCACTGGCGGCCTCTTCCGGCGGGCCGACGGGCAATGCGCGGGTCACCAGGCGCGAATCCGAGGTCCGTAGGAACGCCACCTGCGCTACGTAGTAGGCGTGGTTCTTGAAATCTCGGTTCGGCAGGTAGAGCCCATAGCCAATAAGCGAGAACCACCACCCGGCACCTGCAGCGGTGACGATCAGCGCCGGGATCTGCGCCTGACCAACGGCTTCCCTGACCCGCCAATCCTGCCGCGTCCGCCACCACGCCAGCCACCAGGCACCAATCAAGAGGGCAACCAGCTGAAGTGGGTGGAGCGGAATTCCCATGAGCCGCAGGGCCCAGGCGCACAGAGTGGTCAGCACGATTGCGTAGAGCGGCCCGATCGCAATTCGATGGATCCATTGGGCGCGGGTCGGAGCTGGCAGCAACCATGCGAGGGGAATCCCCAGTCCATACATTGCCGCGGCGGCAATGCTGAGCGCGGCGATCGTTTCCATGGTGGTCATTGCCCGCGGAATCCGATCGCCGCTTGTCCGACAGGCCGAATGATAGATACAACGGCTTCGAGGGAACCCGTGATGCAACGCACGTCGGCCCCACCGGGGGTCTCCGACCCCCCACCCCCCATTCGACTCACCCCAGCCACTCCCGCCACCAGCGGTCCACCAGCTCCGGGTGCTCCATCATCGCCACGTGCCCCGAGTCCGGGATGACCATCACGTGCGCGACCGAGAACTCCTTGGTGGCGCGGTGTGCCGCCTTCGGGTCGACGAGCTTGTCCTTGCGCCCGTACACCAGCAGCGTCGGCGCCTCCACCCAGCGGGCCAGCGCCCACGGCCGCTCCGGACCGCGGTCCAGGTACGTGGCCAGCAGCCCCTGCGTCGAGCCGACGAACGCGTCCCGGATCCACGGCAGCTCGTCGCGCCGCCGCGCCTCCTCCTCGGCCTCGGCGCGTCGCTGCGGGTGCAGCCGCGACGGGTCGGCGAAGCAGAGGTCGAACGTCGCCTGCACGCGCTGGTGCGCCTCCACCTTCTGGTACCGGTTGAACAGCACGCTGCCCACTCGCGGCACCGCCATCACCGGGATGTGGATGTTCGACAGGTGCGGGCGCAGGTCGGGCAGCGCCGGCGAGATCAGGCACAGCGTGCGCACCAGGTCCGCCCGCCGAGCGGCCACCTGCAGCGCGACCGCCCCGCCCATCGAGTTGCCGAACAGGTGCACAGGCTGACCGGGGAACAGTGCCTCGATCGTCGCCGCCACCGCGCCGGCGTGGGCCGGGATGGAGTAGTCGCCGTCGGCCAGCGGAGGCGTCGCCCCGAACCCGGGCAGGTCCAGCGACACGCACTCGAGCCGGTCGGCCAGCCCCTCGGCCAGGTCCACCCAGTTCAGCGAGTTGCCGCCAAGTCCATGGACCAGGACAGCCGGTTCGTGCGGCCCGGAACCCCGCACCGGCGTGCGCCGCACGGCGATCTCCCCGACGGCTGTCGCGACCATGTCGACCGGCGCCGGCGCGGGCAGTGGATCGGGTAGCTCATTCGTCACGATCGAAGGGTACGACCCCACCACCCACGCTCGCGGCTCAGTTGTGGCTAACGCCTGCCCTCCCACTCCCAGGACCGCGAGGCGCGGGTCACTTGTGGCGTCCCCGACCCCCCGGGGCTCAGCCCAGAACGTCGGTGGTGGCGCGGTTGCGCCCCGCACGCTTGGACCGGTACATCAGCTGGTCGGCGCGCTCGACCAGGTCGGCCGTCGACTCCCCCGGGCGGGCCAGCGTGGCTCCGACCGATGCCGTGACCCGCAGCCTGGTGCCTGCGTGGTCGAGCCAGGAGGTCGCGACGAGCATCCTGACCCGTTCGGCCGCGGAGGCCAGGCCCGCGGCGTCCACACCCGGCATCAGGGCGAGGAACTCCTCCCCGCCCCAGCGGATCGGCAGGTCGCCGCGGCGCAGGGCGGTGGCCATGGAGCGGCCCACCATGCGCAGGACCTTGTCCCCAGCCGGGTGGCCGTGGGAGTCGTTGATCGCCTTGAAGTGGTCCACGTCGACGAAGAGCACCCCGAGGCTGGCCTCCCCGGCTGCGACCGCGGCGACCAGCGTGGTCAGGTGCAGCTCGCCCAGGTGCCGGGCGGGCAACCCGGTGACGGGGTCGTCGGAGCTGTTGAGCGCGCGCCGCTCGAGCTCCGCGTACGGGCTGTTGGTGCGCACCGAGAACACCTCGGCGCTGCCGACGATCCGCCCCTCGGGGTCGGTCAGCGGGTGGGCGCGCACGGTCACAGCCACGCGGTGGCCGTCCTTGTGGTGCAGGTACACCTCGGCCGTGCGGGGCTGACCGTCGGCCATCACCGCCCCCAGCGGGCATCCGCCCTGGCAGAGCTGGCATCCCTCGCCGTCGACATGGCGCAGCAGCCCCGCGGAGCACGCCCGGCCCAGGACCTCTTCGGAGGTGTACCCGGTGAGCTGGGTGGCGCCGGTGTTCCAGTACGTGATCCGTCGACCGAGGTTGACGAAGTACACCCCGTCGGAGACGTGCTCGAGCAGGCCGATGTACACGGAGCCCGGATAGTTGGCGCGGTCCACAGTCCCTCCGACATCAGGGGCCGCGACCACCCGTCACCGCCGGCAACGGCACGGGCGACGGACCCGGACACGGTGATCCTAGGTCCTGCCCCCAGCCAGCGGTGCAGCAGACCACGGACGTCACCCGTCCGCCGAGTTCCTCAAGGCGACAGGGTGCGCGGTCGATTGAAAGGCCATGGTCGCCTCGACAGCGCCGCCCCGACGAATGCCCGCGCTCTGGGCGATCCAACTGGGCGTCGGCGTGGCAGCCGTGGCGGCGTACTTCTTCCTGGTGCCCGAGCAGCTGATCGACCCGGCCTTCGTCCTGATCGGCGTGGTCCAGGTCCTGTGCGTGCTGCTCGGCGTGCACCTGTGGAAGCCGCCGTCCAGGGCACCGTGGTACCTGCTGGCCCTGGGGCTCGCGTGCTACGTCTTCGGTGACCTCGTCTTCATCACGCTGACGGCCCAGACGGGCTCCGAGCCCCCCTTCCCGTCTGCGGCCGATGTTCCCTACTACCTGCTGTACCCCCTCCTGGGCGCCTCGCTGTTCCTCACCCTGCGGCGTCAGATGCCCGGTCGGGACCGTGCCGGGCTCGTCGACGCGGCCCTCATCACGGTTGCGGCCGCGGTCCTGTCGTGGACCTTCCTGATGGCCCCGTACGCCACTGATCGCTCGCTGGGGATGCTCGAGAAGGTCGCCTCGATCGGCTATCCGCTCGGGGACCTGCTCCTGATCGCGCTGCTGGCCCGCCTGCTGCTCACCCCGGGCAGGCGGGTCGTCACGTTCCGCCTGCTCGTGGCTGCCCTCGTCATGAACCTGGTCGCGGACGTGGTCTACGCCGTTCAGTCCCTGGCCGGCACGTACCAGTCCGGCAGCCTGGTGGACGCCGGATGGCTGCTGGCTTACGTGCTGTTCGGCACTGCCGCGCTGCACCCGTCCATGCGCGAGTACGGCCAGCGTGCCACTGGTGAGCAGCAGGCCTCCCGCCGGCGCGTGGTGGCGATGGCAGCCGCGGCCCTGACCGCCCCGGCCCTGATCGCGGTCCGGGCCCTCCAGGGCGACTACACCGAGATCACCGCCATCGCGGCCGGGTGCATCGTCATGTTCCTCCTCGTCCTGCTCCGGATGAGTGGGCTGCTCGACGAGGTCGAGTCCCAGCACGTCCAGCTGCAGACGGCATTCGCAGACCTGGAACAGGCGCAGTCCGATCGCAAGCTGCTGCTCGACGCGACGATCCACTCCGCGCAGGAGGAGCGGATCCGCCTGGCTGCCCACCTGCACGACGGCCCGATCCAGCGCCTGGCATCCGTGTCCCTGACGCTGGACCGCGCCATGCTGCGCCTCGACCGAGGGGAGACGGTCGTTGCCGGGGACCTGCTCGAGCGGGGTCAGGGGGAGCTGCAGGGCGAGGTCGACGCGCTACGACGGATGATGAGCGAGCTGCGCCCCCCCATCCTGGACGAGGTCGGCTTCGAGGCCGGGGTCAGGGACCTGGTGGACGACTTCGCCCGGCGCACGCACGTCGACGGTCGGGTCGAAGGGGTCCTGACCCTTCCCCTGGCGGACGACACCGAGACCGCCCTCTACCAGGTGGTCCACGAGGCGTTGTGGAACGTGGCCAAGCACGCTGGGGCCACCACCGTGGAGATCGAGCTGCACGACCTGGGTGGCATCGTCGAGCTCACGGTGGCCGACGACGGCAAGGGGTTCCGGCCGGCCACCTCCTCGTCCCTGCTGCGCGACGGGCACTTCGGGTTGGTGGGCATGCGCGAGCGCCTGGCGTCCGCCGGAGGGGTCCTCGTGGTCGAATCGGTGCCCGGTGCCGGGACGCGGCTGACGGCGCGGGTCCCCCGACCCGCTGACCAGGGAACTCAGGCCGGGACCTGGGAGGGGGCCGCATGATCCGGATCCTTGTCGTCGACGACGACCCCGGCCTGCGCCGGGAGCTCACGCTGCTGCTCGGGGAGGCGGGCTACGACGTCGTGGCCGAGGCAGCCAGCGGTTGCCAGGGCGTCGCCCTCGCGCGGCTCACCCAACCAGACGTCGTGATCAGCGACCTGCGGATGCCCGGCGACATCAACGGCCTGGACCTCGCCGCCGAGCTCGGGGGCGAGGTCCCCGTGATCATCCTGACCGCGTACGACGATCAGGGCCTTCAGGCGCGCATCCGGGAGACCGGTGCCACGTTCCTGGTCAAGGGCTGCCGGTCCCGCACGATCTTCGCCGCCGTGGAGCGGGTCGCGATCTCGGACGCAAGCATCCCCGCATGATCCTGGGTCCGCTGCCGGCCCGGGTTCCCCTGGGAGCGACCGCGATCTCTGCGGTCGTCGGTGCGAAACGGTCGATGGCCCTCGCGTCCCCCCGGCGCCGCGCTGCCGCCAGTGAGTCGGACGAACGGGCCGAGCGTCGGCTGCGCGCCCTGGTGTCCTCGACTCCGGACATGGTGGTGATCGTCGAGCCGGACGGACTCGTCCGGTACTGCTCCCCCGCGCTCGACAGCATCCTGGGCCACCCCCAGGGGTGGCTCCTGGGGCGGATGGTCGATGAGATCCTTCCCGGCTTCGACGCTCACCAACCCGGGCGCCCTCCCGCACGTGTCCCCTCGTCGCTGTGCGCCGCACCGGCCAGGGAATGGCGGCTGGTCACGCGCTCAGGTGCCGACGTGGTCGTGGAGGGCCACTGCGCCGACCTGGGCCCCGACGGCGTCGTGCTGACCATGCGCGAGGTCGCGCACCAGCGCAACCTGGAGAAGCAGCTGCATCGACTCGAGCGCACCGACCCCCTCACAGGTGCCGCCAACCGGGTCCAGCTGCGCAGGCGGCTCGCCGAGGTCCTGGCCTCCGACGCACCCGTCGGGGCCCTGCTCATCCTCGACCTCGACGACTTCAGGCTGGTCAACGAGCTGTACGGCCACACGCACGGGGATCAACTGCTCATCGAGGCAACCCGCCGGCTGCAGATCGTCGCCGACCAGTTCGAGGGCGCCTGCCTCGCCCGGCTCGGCGGCGACGAGTTCGCCCTCCTGCTGCCCGACGTCAGCCTGCCCGAGATGCGCTGGGTGTGCGCCGGCCTGCTCAACCGGCTGCGACAGCCGGTGTCGCTCGGGCCCGCCGAGCTCGAGGTGGGCATCAGCATCGGCCTGGTCGTGCTGGACCGGGATCGGCACGACGTCGACGACGCCCTGCGTGACGGCGACCTCGCCGCGCACGCGGCGAAGGCGTCCGGCAAGAACCGTTGGACGCTCTTCGTGCCGGCCATGCATCACGATCTGGTCGCACGCCTGACGTTGGAGGGTGAGCTCACGGTCGCACTCGACGAGGACCAGCTCGAGGTGCACTACCAGCCGATGGTCCGCCTCGAGGACCAGGGGATCGCCGGCGTGGAGGCGCTCGTCCGCTGGAACCACCCCACCCGCGGCCTGGTAACCCCCGACGAGTTCATCCAGGCAGCCGAGCGCGGCTCGCTCATCCACCGGCTCGGGGGCTGGGTCCTGAGCGCCGCGTGCCAGCAGCTCGTCGACTGGTCGGCACAGCTGGGCCAGCAGGCCCCGCGCGAGGTGGCGGTCAACGTGAGCCCGCGCCAGCTCCTCGACCCACGCTTCACCGACACCGTCGCCCAGGCGCTGGCAGCGACCGGCCTGGATCCCAAGCGCCTCGTCCTGGAGATCACCGAGAGCACAGCAATGGGCCCCAAGAGCCAGGAGCAGCTGCTGGCCCTGCGCGCGACCGGCGTCCGCCTGGCGATCGACGACTTCGGCACCGGGCACTCGTCGCTGGCCCGCCTCGCGGCGCTGCCGATCGACACGCTGAAGGTCGACCGGTCGTTCGTCCAGGCGATCCCCGGCACGGGCGACGCCCCCCTCGTCCGCGCGATGGTCGCGATGGCCCACAGCCTCGACCTGTCGGTCGTGGCCGAGGGCATCGAGACCGAGCGCCAGCGTGACTACCTGGCCGGGCTGGGGTGCGAGCACGGCCAGGGCTACCTGTTCTCACGTCCCGTGCCGGCCGCCGGGTTGGCCCGGCTCCTGGCCGGCGCGGTCGCCTGACCCGGACCGACGGGCGGGCGGGCGTGACGTGCTCCCCTGACGCCTGTCACCGGGATGGCGGTTGACACCGGCGATCTGACAAGTCGAGAGTTCAGCCGTGGCACTGACCCTCATCCTCACGGCCTCCACTCCGGGCAGGACGCCCCTGACCGAGGCCGATGGGTTCACGCTGCTCGTCGACGGTGACAGGGAGGTCACCTTCGAGGTCGTGCCCGACCCACCGACCTGGACCCCCCAGGGCGTCAGGCTGCTGCGCGACGACGAGGTGGTCACCCTCCCTTCCACGCCCGGACCGCCCCTGCGGTGGGTACTGCGCGGAGACGACCGCTTCGGCACCTTCCGGGCCACCGCTGACGACGCCGAGGCCGTCCTCGACTCCGCTGAGACGACCGTCGTGCAGGCCCCGGCTCCAGTGGCCGGGAAGCTGCCCGGCGCCCCGCCCGGAACGGCGGCCGGAACCGGTCCCACGCCTGGCGCGGCAGCCGGCGCGGCAGCCGACCCCGCCCCACCCGCGGGCGTCGTCGACGTCGAGGTCGGGGAGTACGACGGTCGCTTCGCCGGCGTGGTCGCGGCGATCTTCACCGCCCTGGCCCTCACGGTGCTCTGGACCGTCTCGAACGCCGCCGTCCGCGGCTTCGAGTGGGGATCCGCCGACAACACCCCCGCAGGCACGTACACCGAGCGCGCCTCGCTGGTGGTCGTGGCGCTGCTCATCGGCATCGGCAGCGTCGTGCTGCTGGCCGGCGCGGCGCTCGCCGCGCTCGAGGTCCGCGCCCGGCAGCGGCGGGCCAGGACCGCGGGCGGGCCACGTGGGGTGTCCGAGTCGCTGGACAAGATCCCCGCGATCCTCGAGAGGGCTGGCAACCTGCGCGCGACGATCGCGGTCCTGGTCTGCGGGGTCGCCGTCCTGGGCCTGGCGGTCCTGGTGGCCGTGTACGGCCCCGACCCCGGCGAGGCCACAACCCCCGAGCCATCCCCCGCCTCGTCGCCGACCGAGGGCGGGTAGCCCGACGCACCCGACGCCACGCCACCTCAGCCGACCGGGGCCTCCACCATCGACCTGACAGCGGCCTCGAACGAGGTCAACGGGATCCCCGCCTGCACTCCCTCCCGCTCCCGGAACCGGAGCACCCGCGGCTGGACCCGGCTTTCCGGCGACTCCGACATCACCACCGGAACTCGTCGGCGAGCCACCCGGGACACCGTCGACACCAGGTCGAGGATCGTCATGGTCGTGCCGGCGCGGACGATCACGGTCGTCGGCGCGCCGGCCAGTGCCGCCTGCACCTCGGCCAGCGCCAGACGCGCGGCATCGACGTTGAAGAGGTAGTCGCGCCTGGTGTCCGGGCTCACGAACAGCCGAACGGGCTGCCGCATCATCGCGGCGTCCACGAGCGCGGGCACCAACCCCTTGCGGCGCATGCGTCCGCCGGCCAGCCCGTAGACGTTGGTGAATCGACATGCCACGGTGCTCATCACGCCGGCTTCGGAGAGCTGGGCCACGAGCGCCTCCTGGGCGAGCTTCTCCCGGCCGTACGGCGTGATCGGCGCCGGCGGCGTCGCGCCGTCGATCACGCCCGCCCCGTGCCCCCCGTAGATCGCCCCGGCGGAGGAGGTGAACAGGATGCAGTTGCTCGGGTTGGGCCGCACCCGATCCGCGAGGGCCGCGACGACGGCGCCCAGAGCCTGGGTCTCGCCGGCCATGGCCTCGGCCGTCGCCGCGACGGTCCCCGTGCCGGCCGCCCACACGAGCGTGATGGGCGCGCCCGGGTGGGACTCCTCGGCCGCGCGCCAATGGGATACCACCTGATCGGCGGCGCCGGCAGGGTCGCCCCACGGGAGCTGCATGCTGACGACGTCCTCACGCCGGCCCCGCAGCACCTCGGCGAAACCACTGCCCAGGACCCCCGTGGACCCGGCGATGAGCCTCATCGCAGCGCGCCACCCGGGTCAGATGGCTGCGCCGCCACCACATGCCGGCTCAGCACGTGCAGCGCCCGCGCCTCAGGGGGATCGACGCGCACGTACACCGGCCGCCCCACCGTGTTGCGCACAGCCTGACCCACGTACTCCGCCACCACCGCCACCGCGACGTAGAGCCCGCCGAGCAGGACCAGCAGGGCGATGACGACCGACGTCCACCCCGGCACGGGGATGTCGCCGCGGATCCGCTGGACGACCAGCCACGCCCCGACGACCAGCCCGGTCAGGGCGATCATCACCCCAGCCGCCGCGATGAACCGCAGGGGCCGGGTCCCGCTGCTGACGATCATCCGCCAGAAGTGGCTGAGCAGCCGTCGGTAGTTGTACGACGAGGGAGCCGCCTCCTGGCGCAGCCGGACCGGGCAGACCGACGCGGGCCCGCAGGTCCACGACAGCGACACATCCAGGAACACGTTCTCCCCGGCGTACGCGCATGCCGAGCGCGCCAGGCTCCCCTCGAGGAGGCGGAAGCTGTGGAACCGCACCGGCACCCCCGACACCGATCGGGCAACGCGGCCGGACAGCCAGGATGCGGCGTTGCGCACCGGACCGTGTGGCCTGGTGTTGGTGGGCTCGGCGTACACCAGCGGGGTGCGGTTGCGCCCGGCCGCGGCCAGGAGCTCCCGGACGTAGACCGGGTCGTGCTGGCCGTCCTCGTCCATGGTCACGACCCAGTCACCGTTGGTCGACACGATGCCGGCGACGGTGGCCGGGTGCTGGCCGAAGTTCCGGGAGAGCCACACGACCCGCACGCGCTCGTCGAGGTCGGCCAGGCCCGCGAGATGGTCGAGGACCTCGACCGGGAGCCCCGGGTTGTCACAGACGAGGATCAGCTCATCGAGGGTGATCCGCACAGCCGGGACCGGGCTGACGTCGGCACAGACCTCGAGGATCTCCCGACAGGTGGCCTCCAGCGCCGGACCCGCCCGGTACACCGGGATGACGACGCTGAGCGACTGGGCCACCAGGGCTCCCCCGCCGACCTCACTCACCCCTTCACCGCTGTCACCACTCACCGCTTCACCGCCGACCTCAGTCACCCCTTCACCGCTGTCAGCAGCAGCGAGACGCCGGGCATCCCCCCGACCGGCAGGATCCGCTCCAGCGCCACGACAGCGCGCAGCGCGGAGTTCGACCACGCGCCCCGGCTCCACCAGCTCGCTGCCCCGATCCTTGCGCCGGCGCAGCGCGACCACCGGGCGCAGCAGCACATTCCACGAGCGGATCGTGATGTCGCCGAACCCGGCGCCCTGGATCAGCGCGAGGAGCTCGTCGCGCTCGTAGCGGCGCACGTGGTCGACGGCCTCGTCGTGCGCCGACCACAGCCGCATGTCCGCCGGCACGGCCACCAGCAGCCGACCCCCGGGGCGCAGGCAACGGAGGAACTCCCGCGCCGCCGCCGCGTCGTCCTCGATGTGCTCGAGCACGTCGTAGGCGACCACGAGGCCGAGCGCCCCGTCGGCCACAGGCAGCTTCGTGGCATCGCCGCGCACGACCGTCAGACCGCGCTCGCTGGCCATGTCGGCGCCGGTCTGCGAGTACTCGAGGGCCATGCAGCCCCACCCCGCATCGGCCAGCACCCGGGTGTTGCCCCCCGCCGCCGCACCGACGTCCATCGCCCAGCCAGCAGGCGCGATCCCCTGGATCTGCGACCTGATCAGGCTCCTGCGCTCGGCGAACCACCAGTGCCGGTCCTCGATGTCCCCCAGGCTCCTGATCGCGTCACTCTGCACGCCGCACAGTATGCCGCCCCTCTCCCTCACCGCTGTTCGGGACGGCGCGCGCGGGCCGGCCGGCCCGCACCCCGGTCGCGCCGCCCGGGGCGCCTGCGCCCGGGTCGCATGTGCCCGGTCGGGCGTCCCCGGGTCGAGCGTCCCCGGGTCGGGCGTCCCCGGGGCGCGTGTGTCGCCGCGTCCCCGTCGCGCCGCCCGAGTCGCGCCTCACGCCCGCCATGCCTCCTCGGGTCGCGCAGACCCCTCGACCGCCGCCCGGAGGCCCGTGGGGTCGAGGTCATCCACAGCTGCCATCGCACGGGGTTCCGCCCTCGAACACCAGCAGCGAGGGTGACCGTGTGACCCGTGCCCTTCCCTGGACCCCTCCTTCCACGCCCTTCACGCTTGCGACCGTCGCCCCGCTCGGGGTGACCCGCGCCATGCTGCGCACCGGCGTGGGACGGGGTGCCGTCACCCGGCTCATCGACGGCGTCTACGTGAACACCGACTCCCTGCGCACCGACCCCGAGGGCCGGCACCTCCAGCTCGCCCTGGCTCATCAGGTACTGCGCCCACGGATGATCGCCAGTCATCACACGGCGGCACTCGCCTGGGGCCTCGATCTGGACGACCCGGCCGTCATGGCCGGCTCCCCCGCGTCCTTCATCGCGCCGCAGGGCGAGGGCTGGCGCTCGCTGAGCCTGCCCGGAGCCCGGATCGCGGTGCGCAACCTGCCCACCGCGCACCGCGCGGTCCACCCGTCCGACCTGCTCGTCACATCCCCCGCCCGCACCGCTGTGGACGTGGCCTCGATCTGCGACCTCCCCGAAGCGCTGATCACCCTAGACTCCGCCGCGCGGATCTCCCTGGCCGCCACCGTCGGGGGCAGCCGCGTACGTCACGCCCACCGCGACGACCGTCGAATCGCGGCCTCCCGCGCACCGCTGCTCGCAGCGGTCGACCACGCCGCCACGCAGTTCACCCGCAGGCACCTGCTCGACGTGGTGCCGCTCGCGGACCCGCGTCGCGAGTCCGCCCTGGAATCCCTGAGCTACGGCCGGATGCTGCAGGCGGGGCTGCCTCTGCCGGAACTGCAGGTCCGCATCACCACCCCTGTGGGCGACGTCTACCCCGACAACCTGTGGCCCGCCCACATGCTGGTCGGCGAGGCCGACGGGTTGGGCAAGTACGACAACCCTGGCTCGCTGGCCGCGGAGAAGATCCGCCAGCAGGCCTTGGAGGAACTGGGATACATGGTCGTGCGGTGGACCAGCGAACAGATGTGGTTCAGGCCCGGATCCGTACTCGGCCGTATCGCCTCCGCGCTGGAGGCGCGCGCCCCCCGATAGGTCCGGTCCAGGAGAACCGAGAGGCGCGGCGTCCTCGGGCGGCCGGTAGGCCGCGACTGCAGCGCCCCGTAGCGTCGACCTCCGCGGGCGACGAGGGCGACGAGGGCGACGAGGGCGAACTATGCCGCCGATGTGGTCGAGAGTTGGCCTGGCCGATCAGTGGGCACCGAGCCTTGCCGTCGAAGTGGTTGGTGCCAGTACACGCCAAGCGCATCCGAGCAACCACATCCACGGCGAGGTACGGGCATGACAGCTGACACCGCCCCGAAATCGACCACATCGATAGCAGGGTTCGGCACCGGACGCACTCTCCGGAGGCGATCCGATGCCCCCACGCGCTGGGGGTGGGGGCATCGATTGGCATCCATGGCCCACACGCGCCCGGACCATTGCAGGACGTGGCGCAAGGCTCGGCCAACGGATCCGACCGGCGGCGTCACGAGGGCGACAGATCACCGCAGGAGCACGGGTTCGCCGAGGGCGCAGCAGGTTCGACGTCCGCAGTCCAAGCTCGACGCTAGGATCCACCCATGTCAGTCGCGACGGATCGCTCAGGGCGCCTCCCGCGCCAGGAGCGGCGTGCGCAGCTGCTCGATGCCGCGCGAGAGGCGTTCGTGCAGCAGGGCTACCACGCCGCCGGTATGGACGGCATCGCCGAGCTCGCCGGGGTCTCCAAGCCCGTGCTCTACCAGCACTTCCCGGGCAAGCTCGAGCTGTACCTCGCCGTGCTCGACGAGAGCAGCGACTCGTTGATCGACCGCGTGCGCCTGGCCCTGGACTCGACCACGGAGAACCGAAAGCGCGTGCGGGCGACCTTCGAGGCGTACTTCGACTTCGTCGCTCACGAGTCCGGGGCGTTCAGGCTGATCTTCGAGTCCGACCTCACCAACGTCCCCGAGGCCTCCGATCGCGTCGCGCGGACCAACGAGACGTGCGGTCAGATGATCGCCGAGGTCATCCGCGAGGACACCGAGCTCGACGACGACACGTCCATGCTCCTGGCCAGCGGCCTGCTCGGCATGGCACAGACCGCGGCGCGTTACTGGCTGCACTCGCCGGCGCCCATCTCCCAGGAGAGCGCGGCGAAGGCCATGTCGATGCTCGCATGGCGCGGCATCTCCGAGTTCCCCCTCACCCACCCCCCGAGCTAGCGAGAGAAGGCCCACCGTGGAGGTTCGCATCGGAATCCAGCAGGCTGCCCGGGAACTCGTCATCGAGAGCCCGGACACCCCTGACGCCGTCGCCAAGAAGGTCGCCGAGGCCCTCAAGAACGACGGGCTGCTGGACCTCGTCGATGAGAAGGGCCACCGCGTGGTGGTTCCGGCCGCCAAGCTGGCATACGTCGAGATCGCCGCCGCCGAGGTGCGCAAGGTCGGATTCGGAACGATCTGACGCGGCAGCCCGCGAAGCAACGCACCCTGCTCGAGGCCTCCGCCGGTCCCAACGGGCATCATCGCCGCTGCCCGCCGACTCGCGCCCCTCGCCTCGCGCGCCGACTCCTCGCGCCCGCCTGTTGGCGCCCGCATCATCGCAGCCACCCTGGCCCGCCGGCGCCCGCTGGCTCGCGGCTGCTCGGGCGCACCCAGGCGCACGGCTGCGGGAAGGTCGGCGTCCAGCCGCGCCCGTCGGCAGCTCCTACGCGGCCAGGCCCAGGGCAGTCATCCGCTCGACGTGGGCGGTCGTGAGCCGCTCCACGAGGCCCAGCAGGTCGATCTGCGACGACACCGACTCGCTGAGGATGAGCCCGGCCAAGCCGTCATGCTGGGCAGCCACCGACTGCGCCTGCGACAGCATCTCGCCGAGCAGCCGCCGGCCCCACAGCGCCAGCCGCCCCGCCAGCCGCGGGTCGCGGGCGATCGCCGCGCGCACCTCCTCGATCACGACGGTGGTCTTGCCCAGCTCGCTGCACACCTCGAGCACCAGGGCGGCCGTCTCCGAGTCGAGCACCGCCCCGACCTCGCGGTAGAAGTCCTCGCTGATCGAGTCACCGACGTAGGCCTTGACCAGTCCCTCGAGCCAGTCGCTGGGGGCCGTCATCCGGTGGTAGCGCTCCAGCGGCTCGAGGAACGCCGACATCGCCTCGTCGGGATCGGCGCCCAGCTCCAGCAACCGGTCGCGCAGCAGGTGGAAGTGCCCCAGCTCGCCCACCGCGATATCGGCGATCCGCACGCGCTGGGACAGCGACGGGGCGAGCGCCGCCTCGGAGACCAGCCGCTCGAACGCCAGGTACTCGCCGGCACCGAGCAGGCCGAGCAGCTCGATCACGCCCGTGCGGTACTCCGGGTCGGCCAGCGAGGGCCGCAACGCCTCGGAGGCGGACGACACCCCGACGGAGGTCGACGGATCGGGCGCGGCAGCGGGTTCGGGGGCCATGGGAGGAAGGTAACCCGATCCGCCCCGGTGGAGAAGGTAGAATCGGGCCACTACTGAGGAGAGATTTGACAACCTTCACCGACTTGGGCGTCGTCGAGCCCATCACCTCCGCCCTGGCCAAGGCGGGCATCACCGACGCCTTCCAGATCCAGGAGCTGTGCATCCCGCAGGCCCTCGAGGGCCGCGACCTGATCGGCCAGGCCAAGACCGGCACGGGCAAGACCCTCGGCTTCGGCATACCGCTGCTCCAGCGCATCCCCTCCCCGAACACCCCCGAGTACGCCGACCTGTCCCCCGCCGAGCAGAAGGCCCCCAAGGCCCTGGTCGTCGTCCCGACGCGCGAGCTGTGCGTCCAGGTCACCTCGGACCTCACCCAGGCCGGCGCCGAGCTCGGCGTCCGCCTCCTGGCCGTGTACGGCGGTCGCGCGTACGAGCCGCAGGTCGAGGCCCTGGCCAAGGGGGTCGACGTCGTCGTCGGCACCCCGGGGCGGTTGATCGACCTCGCCCGCCAGCGGCTGCTGCACCTCGGCGACGTGCAGGTCCTGGTCCTCGATGAGGCCGACGAGATGCTCGACATGGGCTTCCTGCCCGACGTCGAGCGCATCGTCTCGATGCTGCCCGCGACCCGCCAGACGATGCTGTTCTCCGCGACCATGCCCGGGCAGATCATCGCCCTGGCCCGGCGCTACATGACCCAGCCGACCCACATCCGCGCGCTGAACGTCGACGACGACTCCGCGACGGTGGCCGAGGTCGAGCAGCACGTGTGGCGCGTGCACCCCCTGAACAAGGTCGAGATCCTGTCCCGGATCATGCAGGCCGAGGGCCACGGCCCGTCGATGATCTTCTGCCGCACGAAGCGCCGCGCCCAAGCCGTCGCCGACGAGCTGACCGAGCGCGGGTTCGCCGCCGGTGCAGTCCATGGCGACCTCGGCCAGGGCGCACGCGAGCAGGCGCTGCGCGCGTTCCGCAACGGCAAGGTCGACATCCTGGTCGCCACCGACGTGGCGGCCCGCGGCATCGACGTCGAGGGCGTCACGCACGTCATCAACTACGAGTGCCCGGACGACGAGAAGACCTACCTGCACCGCGTCGGGCGCACCGCCCGCGCAGGCGCGTCTGGCGTCGCGATCACGTTCGTCGACTGGCAGGACGTCCCCCGCTGGGGCCTGATCAACAAGGCCCTGGGCCTGTCCTTCCACGACCCGATCGAGACGTACCACACCTCCGAGCACCTCTACACCGGGCTCGGGATCCCCGCAGGAACGACCGGTCGACTCCCCCGCGCCGCGCGGACCCACGAGGGCCTGAACGCCGAGGTGCTCGAGGACCTGGGCGGCCGCCAGCCGAACACCCGCGACCGCGATCGCGACGGACGCGGGGGCTCCGGTGGGCACAGCCGAGGGCACACCCATCACCACGGCCAGACGATCCCGCACGGTCACAAGGACGGCGCCGGCAAGCCCGCAGCGGGCAGGTCCGGATCCAAGGGGCCCGACTCGGCCCCCGTCGGCGCGGGCGGCAGCGCAGCCACCGGCTCTGGCGACGACGCGGCTCCCAAGCGCCGCCGCAACCGGACCCGCAAGCGCACCCGAAGCGGCCAGGCCCAGGGCGCGGACGGCGGGCAGGGGACGGCCGGCACCGCCAGCGACTAGGGCGTGGCCTCGCATGGCGGCCTGCGCGGGAGACCAGGCGGGTTGGGTGAGCGTTTGAGTCGATGCCAGGCGTTCCGCCCTCAGCGAGCCCGCGCACTGCGCGGCAACGTCACTCCGTGACGGCGGAGCGGACCTGAGCCTCAGCCCCGCCTGGGGGCCGTGTGCCGCTGGCCCACCGGTCACCGTGTGGCACCACATGGCCCTCTGCCTCGCGCGCAACCGGCGGCTCGGGCGGTTGGGCTGGAACCTTGCGGCCGTTCCGGTCGAATGCGGGCCGGCCCCAACGACCTCTCCACCGCCCCACGACCACCTCGCGCCTGTTCACGTCGAAAGGGGCGCCGGCCGAGTCTGTCTATCGACTGGAACGGCCGCGAGGTTGCCCATCGACCGTGATCAACCCGGCCCATTCAACGGGAACAGGCGCAAGGTTCCCACCGACGGCGACCGCACCATCCGCGCCCTCCGGCTCGACCGATCCGGCTCGATCGAGCCAGCGGCCCCCGGTTCCCTGCACCACTCAAGCCGATCCGCCTCACGGATCGCGCCAACGGGTACGGGTCCGCCGGCCAGGTTCAGCCCGCCCCGGTCGGCCCGAGTCGCCTCAGTGGAAGCGGAGCTTGACCCAGTGGCGCTCGTCGCAGGCCGGGCAGCGCATCCACGATGGGTAGTCCCGCCGGACGACCAGGAGGTGCACGCTCGGCAGAGCGAGCTGCAGCGCGCGCGCATACGACGCAACAGTGGCGACGTGGCACTGCGAGCACGTGATGACCACGGACCCGAGTGACGGACTCACCGGGTCACCGCTGAACAGCGCGGACTTGCCCTGGACGTCCACGCCGGCCACGCTCGCATCGGCGACGGCCCGGGTACGGACGCGATCGAAGGTGGAGTTGCTCATCAGCTGGCTCCCATCAGGGCGGTCGGGGCAGATGCGGCGGTCCCATCAAGGAGTCCGCGCGCGAGCTGCCGGTAGGCCTCGGCACCGCGGAACCGCCCGCCGGCGGCCAGCACCGAGCGCCCGGCGGCTGGCGCCTCGGCGAACCGGATCGAGCGCGGGATCGCCGGGCCGAGGATGTCCAGGCCGTAGCGGTCGTTGATGTCGGCGAGAACGGCTCGCGAGTGGTTGGTGCGCGAGTCGAACAGCGTCGGCAGGACCCCGAGCACGACCAGGTCGCGGTTGGTGATCCGGCGGACGTCGGCGATCGTGTCGAGCAGCTGCCCGACGCCGCGGTGCGACAGCGTCTCGCACTGCAGCGGGATCAGGACCTCGTCAGCGGCGGTCAACGCGTTGATCGTGAGCACGCCGAGCGACGGGGAGCAGTCCAGCAGGATCGTGTCGTACTCGCCGGCGAGGTCCTCCAGCGCGGTGCGCAGCGCGAACTCACGCCCGGTGCGGGTGAGCAGCTGGGCCTCGGTGCCGGCGAGGTCGATCGTGGCGGGGAGCAGGTGCATGTCCTCGTCGGTCTTGATCACCGCCATCGAGGCACTGATCCGCCCGAGCATGACGTCGTGCATCGAGAACTCGAGGGCCTCGGGATCCATGCCCAGGGAGAACGTGAGGCAGGCCTGGGGATCGAGGTCGACGACCAGCACGCGCTGGCCCAGCTCAGCGAGCGCCGCACCGATCGAGGCGACTGTCGTGGTCTTGGCCACGCCGCCCTTCTGGTTGGCGATGGCGATGATTCGTGTCATACCCGGCCCCTGCTTCGTCGGCAACTTCCCCCTATTGTGCACAGCATGAGCACACCCCCCTTCATCAACATGCCCGACGGCGTCGGACTTTTCGCGCCCCCGGACGCCCCCCTGCCGGTACTGGTCGACTGAGGCTGCAACGGATGTGGCCAGTGGTGCGGATGAGTCGGTTGGCGCGCGCCCGGCAGGTGGGGCGGGCGCAGCGGACCCCGCGGGCGGCACGGGCGGCTCCCGCGGGGATGTCCTGCTCGTGCCCGGGTTCACCGGCTCGAAGGAGGACTTCATCGCGATCCTCGAACCGCTGGCGGCGTTCGGCTGGCGGGTGGCAGCCATGGACCTCCCGGGGCAGGGCGGCGCGCCGGCGCTCGGCCCGCGCGGCAGCCACACCGCCCGCACCCTGGCGGACTCGGTGGCGGCCGTGGCGCGGTGGTTCGCACCGGGGCGCCGGGTCCACCTGGTGGGGCACTCGATGGGCGGCCTCGTGACCCGGGAGCTGGTCCTCGCCGACGCGGGGAGCCTCGCGTCCTGGACGGCGATGAGCAGTGGTCCGGCCTCGATCCCCGCGCACGGCCACACCGCCCTGCTGCAGCTCGAGGCAGCCCTGGCCAGCGCGCCGATCGAGGCGGTCTGGGCCGCCAAGGAGGCCATGGACCGCGCCGGCGGCTGGGACCCGCCCAGCCAGGAGGTCGCCGACTTCTGCGCCCAGCGGTTCATCACCAACGACCCGGCCGCGCTCTCGGACTGCGCCGAGATCCTGATGACCGCCCCCGACCTCACCGAGCAGGTGGCCGCCGCGCTGGACGCGTCGATGCTGCCGGCGGCGGTGGTGACCGGCGAGGTGGACGACGCCTGGCCCCCGGCCGTCCAGGAGCAGATGGCCGAGCGCCTGCGAGTGCCGTGGCACACCCTGCCCGGCCTCGGGCACAACCCCGCCACCGAGGACCCGCAGCTGACCGCCACTGCCCTCAACGACATCTTCGGCAGCGCGACCCGGGTCGGCACCGCGGAGGACCTGGTCGCGCCCTAGGACCTGCCTGCGCCGCCGTCGCAGCCCACCCCCGCAGCCGCGGCCCTGCGCGGCCGTCGCAGCACGGCGCGTCCACGCCGGTTCGGCGCATCCACCCACCCGCGGGCGCCACCCGCGCGGGGACTGCGGGGTCCGACGACGACCGTCAGGTGGTCGAGTCCGAGCCCGGGAGGCGGCGCCCGAAGCGGCCCCTCGCCCACCGGTCGGGATCAGGCCGAAATTGCCCCGAATCGGCGGTGTGGATCCGTCCGCGGATGGGTATTGCTGTCACATGGCGTTGCACGAGATCCTCCCGAACACCCTGATGGCGCCCCGGGAGGCTCGGATCGCCATCGCGCGGTTCCTGTCCAAGGCCCAGCTCTCGCAGCTCACCGATGACGCCCAGCTCCTGGCCTCCGAGCTGGTCACCAACGCGGTGCGCCACGCCAGCGGCCCCATCGACGTGCGCGCCTACGTCCGCGACGGCTTCCTGCGCCTGGAGGTCGGGGACTCGTGCGTCGATCGCGCCCCGAAGCAGCGCCAGGCCGACCCCGACGACGAGGGCGGCCGCGGGATGGAGCTGGTCGACAAGATGTCAGCGCGCTGGGGCTGGCGCGCACGCGGCCACGTCAAGGTCGTCTGGCTCGACCTGCCGATGCCCACGGCCGGCACCCGCCAGGGATAGCCGCCGGCCGCAACCGCCCGAACGCCGGCGAGCCTCAGAACTCCAGCGGGTCGCTGGACAAGGGCTTGGGCTCGCTCCAGCGCATCGGCATCCCATGGGCGGAGCCGGAGCCCAGCTGCACGGCCGTGCCCGGGCGCCACGGCGCCCACGCCCCGGACGCCGGCCAGGACCGGCCGACCAGCGCGTAGGACATGGCCGGGTCCGGCGCCTCCCGCTTCCATTCCCACGAGATGTGGACGACAGGGCTCGTCGGCGTGGCCCGGTTGGCCAGCTTGCGGATCCCCGACCGGATCTCCACGCGTGCGGACCGCTCGAGGTAGAACCAGGTTGCCGAGTGCCAGATCACCAGCGTCTGCCCCGGGACCTGCTCGGCGTGGGCGAGCATCGACAGGTAGTCCCCGGCGCTCATCGCCCGGACCGTCGCCGGGATCCGGTGCGCGAGCGTGAACGCGGACCTCAGTCGCTCGAACCTCGGCAGGTCATCGCCCCACACGTAGGCCGCGAGGGTGAGGCGGTCCTCGGCCTTGTCGACGTCCAGCGGCCGCAGGTCACAGCCCGCACGCTCGGCGATCGTCACCGGCGTGGGCATCGGGACATGCGCCCAGGGCATCGCGTCGGCACGCAGGTTGAGCCCGGCGGAGGCCGCCAGCTCGTGCAGGCGGATCGGCTGCCCGTGTGCGGCGGACACCCGTGCCAGCGCCCCGCGCAGCGGCTGCGCCCGGCCCGTCTCGTTGGTCTGCGGGATGTGGGCCAGGGACCTGTTCACCACATCCGGATGTGCCAGGAACGCGGCGACCAGGGCTGCGCCCATCTCCTCGCGCGACGCATCGTCCTTCGGCGCCGTGCCCCCGACCGTCGGGTAGTGGATCGCCAGCGCGGGCGCCTGACGGGAGAGCACGAGCCGATGGGCGGCCGCCAGCAGGCGCAACCCGATCAGGTCACCGCCCCGCACGGACTGGTGGTCGGACATGAGGTCCGCGAGCTGGCCCCCGGGGGAGCTGGCCGCCCGCAGCGCGATCAGCACGTCGTGCGACAGCGGCGAGCCCAGCTCGAGGCAGCTCTGCGCCTGGGTCGTCAGGGCGTCGTCGAGCGTGACGGCCTCGTCCCCGTGGATCACGTCGTACAGCAGCGCCATCCCTGAATCCCCTCCGCAACGGCCGCACCGGTGCTGCCCCGGGGAATGATGCCCCACGAACCGGATCGTTGCACCCGATGCCCACGGCGTCGGCGCCGAAAGACGCGTCGTGCTGTCGATCCCGACCGTCTGGAGGTCGGAATCGACAGCACAACGAACCTGGCGGCGCGTCAGCGCGTCAGCGCAGCTTGTAGTCCTCCAGCAGGCGGCGGGCGATGATCATCTTCTGGATGTCCGCGGTGCCCTCGCCGATCATCAGCATCGGGGCCTCCCGGTACAGCCGCTCGATCTCGTACTCCTTGGCGTAGCCGTAGCCGCCGTGGATCCGGAAGGAGTCCTCGACGACCTCCTTGCAGTACTCGCTGGCCAGGAACTTGGCCATGCCGGCCTCGAGGTCGTTGCGCTCCCCGGAGTCCTTCTTGCGGGCCGCGCGCACCATCATCTGGTGCGCGGCCTCGACCTTGACCGCCATCTCCGCGAGCCGGAACGCCACGGCCTGGTGCTCGGCGATCGCCTTGCCGAACGTGTGCCGCTG
Source organism: uncultured Actinomycetes bacterium (assembly GCA_963774745.1). Taxonomy (GTDB): domain Bacteria; phylum Actinomycetota; class Actinomycetes; order S36-B12; family CAIYMF01; genus Prado023. Next base: position 591,218 of record CAVZGE010000011.1, read on the forward strand.
CTGGGCGTACTCGACGCCGAGCTCGAAGGCCCGCGCCGACAGCCCGCACGCCCGCGCAGCCACGTTCACGCGGCCCACCTCGACGCCGTCCATCATCTGGTAGAACCCCTTGCCGGGGACCCCGCCGAGCAGGTCGTCGGCGCCGAGCGGGAACTCGTCCATGATCAGCTCGGTCGTGTCCACGCCCTTGTAGCCCATCTTGGCGATCTTGCCCGGGATGCTCAGGCCGGGCAGGACCTCGCCGAAGCCCGCCGGCTTCTCGATCAGGAACGTCGACATCTTCTTGTAGACGCTCGCGCCCTCGGGGGCGTCGGTGTCGGTGCGGACCAGCACCGCGACCAGCGTGGACGACCCGCCGTTGGTCAGCCACATCTTCTGGCCGTTGAGGGTGTAACCGCCGTCCGCGTTCGGAACGGCCTTCGAGGTGATCGCCGCGACGTCGGACCCGCAGTGCGGCTCGGACATCGAGAACGCCCCGCGCACCTCGCCGGTGGCCATCCGCGGCAGGTACTTGGCCTTCTGCTCGTCGGTGCCGTGCTGCATGATCATGTACGCCACGATGAAGTGGGTGTTGACGATGCCGCTGACGCTCATCCAGCCGCGCGCGATCTCCTCGACGCACAGGGCGTAGGTCAGCAGCGACTCGCCCAGGCCGCCGTACTCCTCGGGGATCATCAGGCCGAAGATCCCCATCTCCTTCATGCCCTCGACGATCGCGGTCGGGTACTCGTCGGCGTGCTCGAGCTCCTGGGCGACCGGGATGATCTCGTTGTCCACGAACTCCTTGACCGCGGCGAGGATCTCGATCTGCACCTCGGTCAGGCCCTCAGTCTGCGCCAGGCGTGGCATGGTTCCTCCTCGGTCGACGGGCGTTTGTTACTGGCCAGTATCCCCCGCGCCGTCGGCGATCTGCACGCCGGGGCGGCCAGGGGCCGGGGGCGCAGCCGGCCGGGCTGGTCGCGGCCCGATCGCGGCCCGATCGGCGATGAGGCCGCCCGGGCGTGCGCGCTCACCTCGGGCCAGGCACGGTGAGAGGATGTGTGCTGTGCATGACGGGCAGAAGGACCTCTCCAAGTACGCGTGGCTGTCGATCGCCACAGGGATCGTCGTCTTCGGGCTCAAGCTGCTCGCCTACTTCCTGACCGGCTCGATCGGCCTGCTCTCCGACGCGATGGAGTCCACGGTCAACATCGTGGCGGCCGTGGTCGCACTCGTCGCCCTGAAGGCAGCCTCCAAGCCCGGGGACGCGCGCCACCACTTCGGCCTGAGCAAGGCCGAGTACTTCTCGGCACTGTTCGAGGGCCTCATGATCCTCATCGCCGCCGGGCTGATCATGTTCACCGCCATCCCCCGACTGCTCGACCCCCAGCCACTCGAGGACCTGGGGATCGGCCTGACCATCTCGGCGCTCGCCTCGGCCATCAACTTCGCCGTCGCCACGATCCTCATGCGGGCCGGGCTCAAGCACCGCTCGATCGTCCTGCAGGCGGACTCCAAGCACCTGATGACCGACGTGTGGACCTCCGGCGGCGTCATCGTCGCGGTGCTGCTCGTCGGGTGGACCGGCTGGCTGCGCCTGGACCCGCTGATCGCCATGGTCGTCGCGCTGAACATCGTGTTCGCCGGGCTCAAGCTCATCGGCAGCTCGGCGATGGGCCTGCTGGACGCGTCCCTGCCGGAGGAGGAGAACGCCCTCGTCGTCGAGGTTCTGCAGCGCCACCAGACCGCGACGGTGCGCTTCCACGCGCTGCAGACCAGGGAGTCCGGGCGCCAGCGTTTCGTCTCGATGCACGTGCTGGTCCCCGGGGCGTGGTCCGTGCAGCAGGGGCACGACCTCCTCGAGACCGTCGAGGAGGAGATCCGCCACGTGCTGCCCGACACCGTCATCAGCACCCACCTCGAGCCCATCGAGGACCCGCGCGCGTGGGAGGACCAGCCGCCGGGTGGCGTGGCCATCCCCGCCGACGACCTCTGGAACGACACCTGAACCAGCCATCCCGGAAGGCAAACCTCGCGCCCGAAACGGTCGATCCTCGCCGGACCGGGCGGTGGCCGCCCGCCGCCCGGTCAACCTCGCAGCCGCTCCTGTCGTATAGCCCGACATAACGTCAGCCCTTTCGACGCGAACCCCCGCGAGGATGGCTCCCAAGGTGGTCCACCGTCCCGGGATCGACCGGAGCACCCGCGAGGATTCCGGCACCGACCACCCCGGAACCGGCGTGCGATCGGCACTTGCTACGGTGCCGAGTATGCCCACCACCAAGAGCCCCAGGGACTTCTTCCGCCCGCTGGCCGTCGGCGCCCCCACGCCGCTGACCGAGATCCCCGCGCGCCCCTCGCGCGCGATCCACTTCTTCGACCCCAGCAACGAGAAGATGGCCGCGAAGGTGCCGGCGATGGTCGGCACGGTCGACGTCCTGCTCGGCAACCTCGAGGACGCCGTCAAGGCCGACAAGAAGGTGGCCGCCCGCGAGGGCCTGGTGCGCATCGCGCAGGAGACGGACTTCGGCCCGACCCAGCTGTGGACGCGGATCAACTCCCTGGACAGCCCGTGGGTGCTCGACGACCTGACCACGCTGGTCCCCGCGATCGGGCACAAGCTCGACGTGATCATGGTGCCCAAGGTGCAGGGCGCCGAGGACATCCACTACGTCGACCGGCTGCTCGCCCAGCTCGAGGCCAAGGCTGGGCTCACCCGCCCGATCCTGATCCACGCCATCCTCGAGACCGCCCGCGGCGTGGCCAGCGTCGAGGAGATCTGCGGGGCGAGCCCGCGCATGCAGGGCCTGTCCCTGGGCCCGGCCGACCTGGCCGCGGACCGCCGGATGAAGACCACGCGCGTGGGCGGCGGCCACCCGGGCTACCTGGTCCGGGCTGACGCCGTGGACGGCGACATCGAGGGTCCGCGCGCGATCTTCCAGCAGGACCTCTGGCACTACACGATCGCCCGGATGGTCGACGCCTGCGCGACCCACGGGATCTACCCGTACTACGGGCCGTTCGGCGACATCACCGATGTGGTCGCGTGTGAGGACCAGTTCCGCAACGCGTTCCTGCTCGGCTGCGTCGGCACGTGGACCCTGCACCCCAAGCAGATCGCGATCGCCAACCGCGTGTTCGCCCCGAGCGTGGCCGACATCAAGCACGCGCGGCGGGTGGTGGAGGCGATGGGCGACGGGACGGGCGCGGTGATGCTCGACGGCAAGATGGAGGACGACGCCTCCCTCAAGCAGTGCCTGGTGATGGTGAAGCTGGCCGAGCAGCTCGCGGAGATCGACCCCGAGCTGCGCGCCGCCTACGACGCGATCGAGGTGACGGCATGAGCACGTTCCGGCCGCGGCGCTCGGTCCTGTACATGCCCTCGTCCAACGAGCGGGCGCTCGAGAAGGCCAAGACCATCCCCTGCGACGGGCTGATCCTCGACCTCGAGGACGCCGTCGCGCCCGACGCCAAGCCGGCCGCCCGCGACGCCGCGTGCGCCGCGGTGCGCTCCGGGGAGTACGGCCGGCGCGAGCTGACCATCCGGATCAACGGCGCCGACACCGAGTGGCACGAGGCGGACATGGCCGCGGCCTGCGCCGCCGGGCCGGACGCGATCGTGGTCCCGAAGGTGGACTCCGCCGACGCCGTGCGCGCCCTGGTAGCGGCGATGGAGCGCCACGGCGCTCCCGAGCGCACGACCCTCTGGGCGATGGTCGAGACGCCGGTCGCGATGCTCGACGCGCGGGCTATCGCCGCGGCCTCCGACCGCCTGTCGGTGCTGGTCATGGGCACCAACGACCTGGCCAAGGAGCTGTACGCCGAGCACGTCCCCGGCCGTCAGCCGCTGCTCACCGGGCTGGGCCTCGCGCTGCTCGCCGCGCGCGCCACCGGCAAGGTCATCATCGACGGCGTCTACAACGACGTGAAGAACGCCGAGGGGTTCCTCGCCGAGTGCGCGCAGGGCCGCGAGATGGGCTTCGACGGCAAGACGCTGATCCACCCGGGTCAGGTCGACGGCGCCAACGAGGCGTTCGCGCCGTCGGCGAAGGCTGTCGAGGACGCCCGCGGGATCCTGGCCGCGTGGGAGGCCGGCCGCGGCTCGGGAGTCGTGACGTACAACGGCCGGATGATCGAGAACCTGCACGTGGCCTCCGCCGAGCGCACCCTGTCGATCCACGACGCGATCACCGCCCTGGGGGGCTGACACTGCTGGATCGCCCCCCGTCCTCAGCCCTCAGTTCGCGGACTCTCCACTTCGCGACCAACCCTCCAGTCTCGACGGGAGAGTTGGTCGCGAAGTGGAGAGTTGGTGGCGGCGAGGGTTGGCGGCGTGGACGCGGCGGGACGCGACGCGACGGGAGGCCAGCGGGGACGATCACCCGCGGGTCAGGCGGGTGGGGTCTCGCTGGGCGGGTCCGTGGCGCGGGTGGTCGTGCTGATCACCATCGCGATCCCGGCGAACATCAGCACCACGGCCGGGATGATCGCCGGCGGGGGGACCTGCCCCAGCCAGGCCGCGGCGATCGCCGTCGAGCCGGGCATCTCGAGCAGGATCGCCAGGGACACGATGGTCGCCGACGTCGTGGCGAGCACCCGGTTCACCACCGAGTGGCCCAGCAGCTGGGCGCCCAGGGTGACCGCCAGGATCAGCACCCAGTCGCGCATGCTGAACCCGACCAGGGGGATGCCACCGATCACCACCAGCAGGAGCAGCCCAAGGGCGGCCACGGCGTAGCAGATCATCGTGTACGTCGGGTTGGACGTCGTGGCGCGGACCCGCTCCCCGACGGTCACGTACAGCGCGGCCAGCACAGCCCCGGCCAGGGCCAGGGCATCACCGAACAGGGCACGTGGGGTGAGCGCGAAGTCGACGCCGGTGAGGACGAGGGCGCCGAGCAGGGCCAGGGCGATACCGACCCACGCCACGGGGGTGATCGCCACCCCACGCCGGTGCGCGATCAGGGCGGCCCACACGGGCTGTGTGGCCACGAGGGCCGTCGACGACGCAACGGTGGTGAAGCGCAGGCTCGGCACCCAGGTGGCGAAGTGCGCCCCGAGCAGGACCCCGGACAGCGCCATCAGCCGCCACTGCGCCCGCGTCAGCGCCCGCACCTCGGCGCGGTGCCGGAGCAGGACCCACAGCGAGGTGAGCCCCGAGCCCAGTGCGGTGCGCCAGAACGCGATCGCCAGGGCGGGCGCGGTGCACGCGGCGATCAACGGCCCGGACGTGGAGATCGCCACGACCGCGACAGCCAGCAGCGCGATGTCCGACCCGGGTGGCCGCGACAGCGTCGCTGGGGCGGGGGTGGCGCTCACCTGCAGGACCCTACGCGTTCGTGGTGGTCGATCCGGTCGATCTCCGCAGCGCCGTCGCGGAGCCACCCCACCGAGGGGATCCGTCGAGGTTCGCGACCATAGAGCGTCGCCAACCTGCATGGATCACCGGGCGCGGACCGGACGGGGACCGGACGCGGACCGGGCGCGGACCGGACGCGGAGGCCTTGGCGACCAGGGCGGTCCGGCACCGCTCCACGGCGCTCACGTGCGTCGCTGCCCACCGGGAACCGCCACCGGCAGTAGCCTCAGCGCTGTGACGGCTGGCAGCAGCGCGCGCGTCTACGTGTCGCACCTGTCCGGGATCGGCGTGTTCGACCCGGCGGGTGACACGCTGGGCAAGGTGCGCGACCTCGTGGTGGTGCTGCGCCATGACCGTGAGCCGCCCCGGGTGCTGGGCCTGGTGATGGAGGTGCAGCGCCGGCGGATCTTCCTGCCGATGACCCGGGTGACCACGATCGACGCCGGTCAGGTCGTGGTCAACGCCCGCCTGGACCTGCGGCGCTTCCAGCAGCGGCCCGGCGAGAGCCTCGTGATCGGCGAGCTGCTCGACCGACGGGTCACGATCACCGCTGACGGCCAGCCCGCGACCATCGTCGATGCGGCGATCGAGCAGGACCGCAACCGCGACTGGCGCATCACCCGCCTGCACGTCGCCCGGATCCTGCGCGGCTTCCGGCGCCGCGGCGGCGCCAGCACCCTTCCGTGGTCGGAGGTGAGCGGGCTGTCCGTGGAGGGCTCCCCCGAGGAGCAGGGCGTCGACAGCCTCCTGGCCATGATCGACACGCTGCTGCCGGCCGACCTCGCCAACGTCCTGCAGGACCTCCCCGGCAAGCGCCGGCTCGAGGTCGCCCGCAACCTCGAGGACGAGCGCCTCGCCGACGTCCTCGAGGAGCTGCCCGAGGACGACCGGGTCCAGATCCTGACCGACCTGGGCATCGAGCGCGCCGCCGACGTCCTGGAGGTCATGGAGCCCGACGACGCCGCCGACCTGCTCAGCGAGCTGACCCCGGAGCAGGCTGCCCAGTTCCTGCAGGAGATGGAGCCCGACGAGGCCGAGGACCTGCGCCGGCTGCTGTCGTACGGCGACTTCACGGCCGGCGGCATGATGAACCCCGAGCCCATCATGCTGCTGCCCGACGCGACCGTGGCCGAGGCCCTGGCCCGCGTGCGCAGCCCGGAGGTCTCCCCCTCGCTGGCCGCCCAGGTGTACGTGGTCCGCCCACCCCTGGACACCCCCTCGGGGAAGTTCCTCGGGGTCGCGCACTTCCAGCGCCTGCTGCGCGAGCCGCCGTCGAAGCTGGTGTCGGCGGTGATCGACACCTCGCTGGAGCCGGTCGGGCCGCTGGCCCCGCTGTCGACGGTCACCCGGTACTTCGCGACCTACAACCTCGTGGCGCTCCCGGTGGTCGACGAGCTCGACCGGCTGCTCGGTGCGGTGACGGTCGACGACGTCATCGACCACATGCTGCCCGAGGACTGGCGCGACCTGGACTCCGAGCCCGACGACGCGGACGAGGAGGACTAGGCCATGGCCCGTGCCTCCCGAGCCGCCCGCATGGACCAGCCGCGCGACCGCTCGCGCACGATCAAGCCGCAGTACGACCCGGAGATGTTCGGCCGGTGGAGCGAGAAGGTGGCCCGGTTCATCGGGTCCGCGCGGTTCATCGGGTGGATGACGGTCTTCGTCATCGTCTGGGTCCTCTGGAACACCACGGCCCCCGACGACCTGCGCTTCGACCCGTTCCCGTTCATCTTCCTGACCCTGATGCTCTCGCTGCAGGCGTCCTATGCCGCACCCCTGATCCTGCTCGCGCAGAACCGCCAGGCCGACCGGGACCGCGTGCAGTACCAGGAGGACCGCAACCTCACCGAGCGCCTGGTCGCCGACACCGAGTACCTGACCCGGGAGATCGCCACGATCCGGATCGCCACCGGCGACCTGGCGACCCGCGACTTCCTGCGCGGCGAGGTCCGCGATCTCGCCGACGAGCTGACCGCACTGCTCGCCGGGGAGGAGGGCCCGCCCGCGGGCCAGCGCGCCGGCCACGGCGTCGGACCGGGCGCAGGATCGTCCGGCGGCCGTGCCCCGAGGAGCGACCGGCCCGGCCGCAACGGGCCGTGAGATCGCTCTCCGCGCACAGGCTGCGGTCCCGTGGCGCGCTCTGACCGCGGGGCTCGACGGGGTGCCAGACTGGCCGGTACGCACTAGCCTTGCGTCGCTGCGCCGCCGACACCAGGAGCGATGATGAGCCTGACCACCGCCACGTCCGAGACCACACCCGAGCATTTCGCGGAGGAGTTCCTCGCGCACCTGCAGCTGGACCGGGCGGTCGACCTCGAGCGCGCCGGCCGCCGTGATGTGTACGCAGCCCTGGCCCACACCGTCCGCGACCGCCTGATGTCCGACTGGCTCAACACGGTGCGCAACCGCGGCCGGCTGCAGGACAAGACGGTCGTGTACCTGTCGGCCGAGTACCTGATGGGGCGCCAGCTGGGCAACGCGCTGCTGGCCACAGGGCTCACCGACGTCGCCCGCGAGGCGCTCGCCGGCCTGGGGCTCGACCTCGACGAGGTGTACGACATGGAGGTCGAGCCCGGGCTGGGCAACGGTGGCCTCGGGCGGCTGGCCGCATGCTTCGCCGACTCACTGGCCACCCTGGGCCGCCCGGCCATCGGGTACGGGATCCTCTACGAGTACGGGATCTTCGAGCAGGTCTTCGAGGACGGCCGCCAGGTCGAGAAGCCCGACCAGTGGCTCGACCACGACAACCCGTGGCTGTTCGCCCAGCGGGAGCACGCCGTGTCCGTCGGGTTCGGCGGGCACGTGGAGATCGACCCGGCGACCGGCGACCGGACCTGGTTCCCGGCGGAGAAGGTGCTGGGCGTCCCGCACAACCTGATGGTCCCCGGCTACGGCAACAACGTGGTCAACACGCTGCGCCTGTGGAAGGCCCGCGGGTCCTCGCAGTTCAACCTCGAGGTCTTCAACGCCGGTGACTACATCGAGGCTGTCCGCCAGCAGTCGATGAGCGAGAACATCTCGCGGGTGCTCTACCCGGAGGACTCCACCCCCGCGGGCAAGGAGCTGCGCCTGCGCCAGCAGTACTTCTTCACCGCGTGCGCCCTGGCCGACCTGGTCCGGGTCGCCGACCTCGAGGGCATCCCCCTGACCGAGATCCCGAACCGGGTGTCGATCCAGCTCAACGACACCCACCCCGTGATCGCGATCCCGGAGCTCATGCGCATCCTGATCGACGAGCGCGGCATGGACTACGAGCAGGCCTGGGACATCACCAGCCGCAGCTTCAACTACACGTGCCACACCCTGCTGCCCGAGGCCCTCGAGCGCTGGAGCGTCGGGCTGCTGCAGTACCTGCTGCCCCGGCACATGGAGCTCATCTTCCGGATGAACAAGCGGTTCCTGGAGAAGGTGCGCGAGGCCTTCCCGAACGACCTGTCCCGGGTGATCAACATGTCGATCATCGAGGAGGGCCCGGAGCGGATGGTCCGGATGGCGCACCTGGCGACCGTGGCCAGCTCGCACGTCAACGGCGTGGCCGCGCTGCACAGCCAGCTGCTGCGCGAGACGGTCCTGCACGACTTCGCCGAGATGTGGCCCGAGCGATTCACGAACGTCACGAACGGGGTGACGCCGCGGCGGTTCATCAAGCTGGCCAATCCCCGCCTGAGCGACCTGATCACCGACGCCGTCGGCGATGGCTGGCTGACTGACCTGGACAAGTTGAGCGGCCTCGAGGCGCTGGCCGAGGATGCCGCGTTCCAGGAGCAGTGGCGCGCCGTGAAGCTGGCCAACAAGGCACAGCTGGCCACCCTGCTCGAGGCCCGGACCGGACGCGTGTTCCCCACCGACCCGATGTACGACGTCATGATCAAGCGCCTGCACGAGTACAAGCGCCAGATGCTCAAGCTGCTGCACGTGGCCACCATCTACCGGCGGCTGCGCCTGGATCCGGCCGCGGCGATCCCCCCACGCATGGTCCTCTTCGGCGCCAAGGCCGCTCCCGGCTACCAGATGGCCAAGCTGATCATCCGGCTGATCAACCAGGTGGGCGCCACGATCGCCGCCGACGCGGCGATGGCCGGCCGGCTCGCGGTGGTGTTCCCGGCCAACTACAACGTGACGCTGGCCGAGCGGATCATCCCCGCCGCGGACCTGTCCGAGCAGATCTCGATGGCCGGCAAGGAGGCCTCGGGCACGGGCAACATGAAGCTCTCGCTCAACGGCGCCCTGACCGTGGGGACGCTCGACGGCGCGAACGTCGAGATCCGCGAGCTCGTCGGCGACGACAACTTCTTCCTGTTCGGCCTGACCGAGGACGAGGTGGTGGCCCGCAAGGCCGCCGGGTACAACCCGGGGGCGGTGTACCGCGCGGACGAGGAGCTCCGTGCGGTCATCGACGAGATCGCCAGCGGCTACTACTCGCCCCCCGGTGAGCCGGAGCTGTTCCGGCCGATCGTCGAATCCCTGCTGATGCGCGACGAGTACCTGGTCCTGGCCGACTACCGGTCCTACATCGAGGCCCAGGATCGCGTCGACGCGCTGTGGGGCGACCGGGCCGCGTGGACGGCCATGTCGATCCGCAACACCGCGCGGACCGGGTTCTTCTCCTCCGACCGGGCGATGCTCGACTACTTCGACCGCATCTGGAAGTAGCCCAGCGCCGGGCACCAGCAGGGGCGATCCGACGTAGGGTTTCCCCATGCCCACACGCGAGACTGTCGACGCCGCCCTTGCCCAGGTCCAGGACCCGGAGATCCGCCGCCCGATCACCGAGCTCGGGATGGTCAAGGACGTGCGGATCGACGGCGGCGCGGTCCACGTCGAGGTCTACCTGACGGTCGCCGGGTGCCCGATGCGCGACGAGATCACCGGCCGCGTCACACGCGCCGTGGAAGCGGTCGACGGGGTCACGTCCGTGACCGTCGCCCTGGACGTCATGAGCGACGAGCAGCGCAAGGAGATGCGCGCCAAGCTCGGCGGCCCGGAGAAGGAGATCCAGTTCACGAAGCCCGGCTCGCTGACCCGCGTCTACCTGATCGCCTCCGGCAAGGGCGGGGTCGGCAAGTCGTCGATCACGGCGAACCTGGCCGCATCGATGGCCGCCCAGGGGCTGTCGGTCGGCGTCGTGGACGCGGACGTCTACGGGCACAGCATCCCCCGGATGCTCGACGCCACGGCGAATCCGACGATGGTCGAGGGGCTGATCATGCCGCCCACCGGGCACGGTGTCCGGGTGATCTCGATGCTCCCGTTCAAGCCCGGTGGCGTGACCCAGCCGGTGACCTGGCGCGGGCCGATGCTGCACCGCGCGCTGCAGCAGTTCCTGGCCGACGTCTGGTGGGGCGACCTGGACGTGCTGCTGCTGGACCTGCCCCCCGGCACCGGTGACATCGCGATCTCCGCCGCGCAGCTGCTGCCGCACGCCGAGGTCGTGGTGGTCACGACGCCGCAGGACGCCTCCGCCGAGGTCGCCGTGCGCGCCGGGATGGTCGCCAAGGAGACCAACCAGCGGATCGCCGGGGTCATCGAGAACATGAGCGGCTTCCCCTGCCCGCACTGCGGCGAGGTCGTCGACATCTTCGGCTCCGGCGGCGGCCAGAAGGTCGCCCACGTCCTGTCGCAGGCGCTGGAGACCGAGGTCCCGCTGCTGGGGCGGATCCCCTTCGACGTGCAGCTGCGCGAGGGCGGGGACTCCGGCGCTCCCCTGGTGCTGGCCGAGCCGGGCGCACCTGCAGCCGAGGTCCTGCGCGGCATCGCCGAGCGGCTCGGCAAGCGCCCCCGCGGGCTCTCGGGGCTCTCCCTGGGCCTCACCCCCGCCAGCCGGTTCTGACGGCCGCGGCCTGATGGAACTGGTCGGGACCCTCCTCCCCCTGGCCCTCGTGGTGGGCCTGAGCCCGCTGCCCATCCTGCCGATGGTGCTCGTGCTCATGACCCCGCGGGCGCGGCCCAACTCCGCGGCCTTCCTGGGGGCATGGCTGGTGGCGCTGACGGGCGTGGTCATCGTTGCGGTCCTGGTGGCTGGTTCGCAGGATCCCGCGCCCCCGGATGAGAAGGGCATCGGCTGGATCCAGGTCGTCACCGGCTCGGTGTTCCTGGCGCTGGCGCTGGTCAAGTGGCTGCGGCGCCCCGCACCCGGCAGCGCCAAGGAACCACCGAAATGGATGTCCGCCCTGGACTCCTACACGCCGCGGCAGTCGGCCGGCCTGGGCGCAGGGCTGGCAGCCGGGAACCCCAAGAACCTGGTCATGGCTCTCGCCGCTGGCGCGGAGATCTCAGCACTGACCACCAGCACCACCAGCGCGATGGCCGGGGTGGGCACCTTCGTGGTCGTGGGCTCGATCGGCGTGGCGACGCCGCTCATCGCCCACCGCCTGCTCGGCGACCGGGCGCCCGAGGTCCTGGGGGGCTGGAAGGTGTGGTTGGAGCGCAACAGCACCGCCCTCGGGGTCGGGGTGCTGGTCGTGCTCGGCGTGCTGCTGCTGATCAAGGGCCTCACCGCGGCACTCTGACCGCCGACCGCGTACCGCCGACCGCCGACCGCCGACCGCCGACCGCGTACTCTCACTGCCCCCCCACTGCCGCCCCCCTCACTGCCGCCCTCCGACCGCGCACCTCTGACCGCCGACCTCCCACCGCCGACCTCCGACCGCCGCGCGGCAGGCACGATCCGCGGCGACAGCCCCAGATCCCTGCATCCGACCGCCAGGCGCGGAAACGCCGGAACCTCGCGGCCGTTCCTGTCGATCCCGGGCCACTGCCGATGCCGTCGGACCATCCTCGCGCCCGCTTGCGTCGAATGGCGGCCCCCGGCCCCGGCTCTTTCGACCGGACCGGGCGCGAGGATGGGAGACGCCGGAGGTCAGCCGAGCCGTGGTCGTCGCCATTCGACACGACCTGGCGCGAGGTCGCGCCGGCGGCCGCGTTCAACCCCTGGCCAGAACGCTGCGACGGCTGCCGCTGGGTGGGGTGTCGGGTCAGGTCCAGTCCGGATCGACGGGTGCGGGGACCACGGGGGGCGCGACGGGTGCCGGGGCCACGACGGGGGGCGCGACCGGGGCGGGACCGGCACCGGCCGGCAGCACCGCGCCGGCAGCCCGTTCGGCCGTCGCTGGCCCGGTGGACCTGGGCTCGTCGGTCAGCACTGCCTGCATCGTGCGGCGCGGATCCAGGTCGCGCAGATCGCGAACCGTCTGGGCCATCTCCTCGTCATCCTCGAGCCCGGCCGCATCGACCAGGTCCTTGCGGGCCGCCGCTGCCATCTGCCGCACCTGGCGCAGCGTTCGCGCCGCGTCGGCGGCCACCTTCGGCAGCCGGTCCGGCCCGAACACCAGCAGGGCAACCACCACGATCGCGATGATCTCGCCTAAGCCGATGTCGGGCACGGGGCCAGCGTACGCAGGAGGTCAGCCGGACGAGGAATCCGAGCCGAGGGTGATGGTCAGGTCCTCCGAGCCCGAGCCGCGCTGGACCGCGATGGCGACCTTGTCGCCGGGCTGCATGGACCGGATGTCGACGATCAGTGACGTGGCATCGGTGACGGGCTGGCCGTCGAACTCGACGATGACGTCCCCGGCCTCGAGCCCGGCAGCCTCCGCCGGACCGCCCGGCGTGACCTCCTGGACGCGCGCGCCCTCACCCTGGTAGCCCTGGTCCAGCGACACCCCGATGATCGGCTTGGTCGAGGATCCGGTGTTGATCAGCTCCTCGCCGATGCGCTTGACCTGGTTGATCGGGATGGCGAAGCCCAGGCCGATCGACCCGCTCTGGCTGGTCCCGTCACCGAGGGTGGCGATCGCCGAGTTCACGCCGATCACCTCGCCCGCGGAGTTGACCAGCGCGCCCCCGGAGTTGCCGGGGTTGATGGCCGCATCGGTCTGGATGGCGTTGATGAACGACGTCGCCCCCTGGCCTCCTGCGGTCACGGGGCGGTCCAGCGCGCTGACGATGCCGGCCGTGACCGTCCCGTCGAGGCCCAGGGGCGAGCCGATGGCGATGGCGAGGTCGCCGACCACGACCCCGTCGGAGTTGCCCAGGACGACGGCCGGCAGGCCCGTGGCGTCGACCTTGACGACGGCGATGTCGTAGTTGGCATCACGGCCGACGATCTCCGCGGCGAGCTTGCGGCCGTCGGAGAAGTGGACCGTGATCTCGCCACCGTCGGCAGCGGTCTCGACGACGTGGTTGTTGGTCACGATGTAGCCGTTGTCTCGGATCACGAAGCCAGAGCCGGTGCCTGAGCCCTGCGCTCCGTTGACCTCCAGGGAGACCACGGCCGGGCTGACCGAGGCGGCGATCGCAGCCACGGTTCCCGACGGTCGCTCGGACTTGTCGGCGCCGGACTGGGGCAGGGCCACCGTGCTCGTGCTCGAGTCCGACGACTCCATCTGGGTGCCGATGTACCCGCCGACACCACCGGCGAGGAGGCCCACCAGGCCGGCGGTCACGAGGATCAGGCCGGTGCGCGACCTGGCACCGCTGGATCCGGACGTGGCCGGCGCCGTGGGGGGCGCGACTGGCGGGGCGCCTGCCGTGCCGAGGACCGACGTGTCGTGGGCCCAGGTGCCGGCACCTGCGGCCGGATCGGGGGCCCCGGCGTAGCCGTAGCCCGGCTGGCTGGGGTACGCAGAGGTCTGGGACTGCCACGCGGGAGCTGCGCCCGGGTCGGTGGGATAGCCCGCGGCCGGACCGCTCGGATAGCCCGCGGCGGGTGCCCAGGACCCGGGAGGGGCGCCGTCCGCCCTGCCCTCCTGGGGGGCCTGCCACCCCTGCGGCGTGGGCCAGGCGTCGGGCGCCTGCCCGGGAACGGGCTGGCCCGCGCTGTGGGCGCCACCGTCGGGTGCGCCCGGTTGCGGGGCCAGGGCGGGCGCCTGCTCGACCCCCGAGGGAGCCGCGTCCGGCGAGACCGCGGGTGCGGCGTCGGCATGCTGCCAGCTGCCGTCCGGCTGCCCGGGCACCGGGTACTGATCCGTCATGGGTACATCATCCTGTCTGATCGTCATATCGGACAACGTAGGGGCCACCCGTCAGGCGGCGAGCCGAGCAATGTCAACGTCAGGTAATCCGCTGGCCGACGACGCCGTGCAGCGCCACGCATCGGCGCACCCCTGCCGCGACCGGCCCTGGTCCGAGCACGGGCGCGCCGGCGATTACGCTGTGCCCAGCCAAGAACCCCTGCGATGAAAGGCCACCCATGTGCGCCGCGGTCACGCCCCCGAATGCCACCAGCTGGAACTACGCCGAGACGTGGCTCCCCGAGGATGACTACGTCACCGAGGCGCGCGCCAAGGCCGCGGAGCTCGGCTGCCCCGCGGTCGGCCGTGGCGGTGCCTCGGCGCTGACCATGATCGCGGCCCTGCTCGACGCGCACGCGGTCGTCGAGGTCGGCACCGGCGCCGGCATCTCGGGGCTGGCCCTGCTGCGCGGGATGCGCCCCGACGGCATCCTCACCAGCGTCGACGTGGAGGCCGAGAACCAGCGGGTGGCCCGGGCGACGTTCGCGGCCGCCGGGCTCAACCCGGCGCGCACCCGACTGATCACCGGCCGCGCGCTCGAGGTGCTGCCCCGGCTCACGGACGGCGCCTACGACATCGTCTTCGTCGACGGCGACAAGTCCGAGTACGCGGCCTACCTCGATGAGGCCGTGCGCCTGCTGCGCCCCGGAGGCGCGGTCGTGTTCGACAACGCGCTCTGGCACGACAAGGTCGCCGATCCGGCCCAGCGCGACCCCCAGACGATCGACCTGCGCGCCCTCGTGACGGCGGTGCGCGACGACGAGCGGTTCACCCCCAGCCTGCTGCCGGTGGGCGACGGGCTGCTGGTCGCAGTCCTGCGCACCCGCGGCTGACGGCGGTCCCGCCCGCTGGCCGCTACGCGGGGGCGCCGGCCTCGAGCCAGCGCAGCAGCGCGCGGGCGCCGAACCCGGTGCCACCCTTGGGGATGTCGTCGCGCTCCGCGTCCGAGCGCCCCACGCCGGCGATGTCGAGGTGCGCCCAGGGCGTCGAGCCGACGAAGCGCGACAGGAACAGGGCCGCCGTGATCGCGCCCGGCCCAGGCCCGGGGCGGGACTCGGCGTTGGCCTGGTCCGCGACCTCGGAGGAGATGAGCTCGGCGTAGTCGGCGTGCAGCGGCATCCGCCACATCACCTCGCCGGCCGCGTCCCCGGCTGCCACGAGCCCGGCCGCGAGGGCGTCGGAGGTGCTGAACAGCGCAGCGTGGCGCCGGCCGAGCCCGAGGGTTGCCGCCCCGGTCAGGGTCGCGATGTCGACCACCACGTCCGCGCCCAGGTCGTTGACGGCGTAGTCCAGGCCGTCGGCCAGCACCAGCCGTCCCTCGGCGTCGGTGTTGACCACCTCGCTGGTCAGGCCCCCGTGATGGGTCACGACGTCGCCGGGCCGGGTCGCGCTGGCGCCCGGGAGGTTCTCGGCCAGGCACAGCAGGCCGGTCACCCGAAGCCCGACGGGGGCCCGGTGCGCGAGCGCACCCATCACCGCACACACGGCAGCGGCCCCGGACATGTCGGTCTTCATCGCGACCTGCATGTCCGGCGGCTTCAGGGACAGGCCGCCGGAGTCGAAGGTGATGCCCTTTCCGACGAGCACCACGTGCCGGACATCCGGCGAACCATCAGGGGCCCACTCCAGCTGCACCAGCCGCGGGGGCCGCACCGAGCCCGTTCCGACGGCGACCAGACCGCCGAACCCCTCGAGGGCCAGCTCGCCCCCGTCGAGGACCCGGATCGTGAGGCCCGAGGCGGCTGCGACCTCCTGCGCCTGGCCGGCCATCCACGCCGGATCCTTGATGTTCGGCGGCGTGTGGACCAGGATCCGGGCGGCCAGCGTGGCACCGGCGTGGACCCGCCCCGCGTCGATCGCCCGCTGCCCGCCAGCGACATCGGTGACGGCCAGGCGCACGCGCGCAGGCGGGGCAGGTTGCGGTGAGCTGGCCCAGGTCGGGGGCGCCGTGCCCAGGAACAGCCCCTCGGTGAAGGCGCGCACGGCCGCGTCGTCCAGGCCCCGCGTGGCCAGGACGAGCACCTCGTCGGTCCCGCGGACGCGCCGTGCCGCAGCCGCCGCTGAACGGCGCACCTCGCTGGGCGTCGCGGAGCCGAGGCCCAGGGCGAGGACGGCCGCCGGAGCGTCGCGCTCCAGGTCGATCCAGACCGCCTCCGACCTGGCACCGGAGGCGTGCGTACGGCTCAACCGGCGGGGCAGGTCCACGCCCCACGACGCGAGCATCTCGACGATCGCCTGGTCGACGCGGACCGGCTGGTCCGGGCCAGCCGCAGGGTGCACCCCGATGATGACCACGCCCGGACCCGGGTCGGCGTGGGTACCGGCGTCGGGTTCACCCGGGGCCGGCGGATCGGCGGACGCCTCGGGGGATCCGCCGGGCGGTCCCCCGAAGGGATCAGCCACCGCCTCGACGAGCATGCCTGGCCGTGACTCCACGAATCCTCCCCACAACGACGCGGACCCCGCAACCGTACCGCCCGGGGGCGGTCGGGTGCGGGGTCCGCGAGAAGTCGGTGCGCTCAGCCAGCGACCGTCGTCAGCTGGGTGCCGAGATCGCGGGCCTCGTCGGCGTTCAGCTCGACGACGAGACGCCCGCCGCCCTCGAGCGGGACCCGCATCACGATGCCGCGCCCCTCCTTGGTGACCTCCATCGGGCCGTCACCTGTCCGTGGCTTCATGGCCGCCATCGCAGTCCCCTCTCAGTGGCCGGCCCATGAACGCGGGCCGCTGTGCCCCATTATCCCCCATGATCGGCGTGTCGCAGGCCACGATCAACCCCTGAGCGGACGGATCCGGGCAACTTCAGGAGGCGCTGGGGATCCGGCCCGATTCGACCATCCGCGCGAACCTGCGCAGGGAGCTCTCGACCCCGGCGGCGAACACCGGCCCCACGACCGTGAAGCCGGCGCGCCCCACCCGTCCCAGCGGCAGGTCGAGCTCCTCGCGCCAGACGAAGCGACTGCGCCCACCGGGCAGGGCGAGCACCTCGAAGACGCCGGGGCCACGCACGACACGGCCGGTGTGCAGCACGCGGACCAGCCGGGGCGGCTCCCACTCGGTGATCTCCATGGTGTCGAGGAACCCGAGGCGGCCCACGCCCGTGAACGCGCTGATCCGGGCGCCGACGCCGTGCCCGGGGCCGTCGGACCAGACGCGCGTACCCAGCATCCACTGACCCTGGGTCGGCCAGTCGGTGAGTGCGGCGAACACAGCCTCGGGCGGGGCCTCGACGATGACGTCGCGCACAAGATGGCGCCGAACGCTCACGACAGGGACTCCGGGGCGAGCGCTGGGGCGGGGTCCGCCGGGTCGGTCGGGTCGGTCGGGTCGGTCGGGTCGTCGGGCGTCGGGTCGGTCGGGTCGCTCGGGTCGGTCGGGTCGGTCGGGCCGGTCGGGTCGAGGCGGTCCGCCTCAGGGCCAGCCGCGCCCGCGTTCCCAGGTGCACCACCCAGGGCCGCCACCACGAGCTGCAGGTCGGCGATCCGTGCATCACGTCCCGCCAGCGCCTCCCGGGCGTCGTCCAGCACGCGATCCACCTCCTCCATGCGGTAGCCGCGCAGGGCGACGGCGAACCTGACCTCGGCCAGATCCTGGGGATCGACCCCGCCCTCGGCCGACCAGGCCAGCGCCCGGGAGCCGACCGGGTCGTCAGCGATCAGGGGCCGGTCACGGGCGACGAGCAGGGCGATTCCGGCCACCACGACGATGGCGACGACGACGAACAGTGCGAGCACGTCCCCGATCCTGCCATGGGTCCCCACGCGGGGCAGGAGGTCCGGCGCCGAGCGCCGCACCGCGTGCGGCGGCGAGCGGCGCGCGCCCGACCGGCGGGGAGCGCGATCAGGTGCCGTCCGTGAGCGTCACGTCGAAGGGTCGCGCCCCACCGAGCGGGTGGCCCGCGACCCGGTCCAGCTCGGCGTCGCGCAGGATGGACACGACCTCCTGCGGATCGTCGGTCACGTGGATGAGGTCGAGGTCGGTCGGCGAGATCTTGCCGTCAGCGTGCATCGTGGCCCGCAGCCAGTCGACCAGGCCCGACCAGTACTGCGAGCCCACGAGGATGATCGGGAAGGTCGTCACCTTGCCGGTCTGGACCAGCGTGAGCGCCTCGAACAGCTCGTCGATGGTGCCGAAGCCCCCGGGGAACACCACGAATCCCTGGGCGTACTTCACGAACATCGTCTTGCGCGCGAAGAAGTAGCGGAAGTGCACTCCCAGGTCGACCCACTCGTTCATCCCCTGCTCGAAGGGCAGCTCGATCCCCAGCCCGACGGACGTGCCGTCGGCCTCCCAGGCGCCGCGGTTCGCCGCCGCCATGATGCCCGGCCCGCCCCCGGTGATGACGGCGAAGCCGGCCTCGACCAGCAGCGCGGCCGTCCGCCGGGCCTGCGCGTACTCCGGGTGGTCCTCCGGCGTGCGCGCCGAGCCGAACACGCTGATCGCCGGACCGAGCGTGGCCAGCGCGCCGAACCCCTCGACGAACTCGGCCTGGATGCGCAGCACCCGCCAGGGATCGGTGTGCACCCAGTCGCCGGAGTCGCGCGAGTCCAGCAGTCGCTGGTCGGTGGTCGAGCCGCTGATCTGCTCGCGGCGCAGCACCACCGGACCCTTGGTCCGCGGCGCCGACGGGTGGGCCGGCGGACCGGCCGCCGGTCCCGGCGTGGGGTCAGGGGCGGTCGGGGAGTCGGAGGTGTCCACGACCCCACGGTAGCCGCGCAGGCACCGGGGACGACGACCGCCGGCGCACGTGGATCCCACTGGACTTGACGAGAGGGCTTAGTTCATAGTTCAATCATCTTGTTGATCCATCAACTACTACTCACAGGAGCAGCAATGACTGACTACACCGACTACAACGGCACCTGGACCATCGACGCGAGCCACACCCGCGTGGGCTTCGTGGCCCGTCACGCGATGGTGACCAAGGTCCGCGGCGCGTTCGAGGACGTCGCCGGCACCATCGTCATCGACGCCGCCAACCCGAGCGGCTCCACCGCCTCGGTCGCCGTGCAGCTCGCGTCCGTGAACACCGGCTCCGCCGACCGCGACGCGCACCTGCGTGGTGCCGACTTCTTCGACGTCGAGGTCAACAAGGAGATGTCCTTCGCCTCCACCGGGCTCAAGGCGGACGGTGACGAGTTCGTCCTGCTCGGCGACCTCACGATCAAGGGCGTGACCCGCCCGATCGAGATCGAGTTCGAGCCGACCGGCGTGGCCACCGACCCCTTCGGCAACGTTCGCGCCGGGTTCGAGGGCGAGGCCGAGCTGTCCCGCAAGGACTTCGGCCTGGTCTGGAACGTCGCGCTCGAGGCCGGCGGCGTGCTGGTCAGCGACAAGATCAAGATCCAGCTCGACGTCTCGGCGATCAAGACCGCCTGACGGCCTGGAGCCCGCCAGCACGTCACCAGGCCCCTCCGGCCCGGTGACGAAGCCGGTGCCCGGGGTCAGCTCGACGCGACCCCGGGCACCGGCTTCGTCCTGCTCGGCCACCCCTGCCCCACGGGCCCCGCTGCGGCAGCTGTCGACCACGGGTCCGACGCCGCCACGGGCGCCTCGAGCCAGGCGCGCATGACCTCGAAGGTCGAGCGCACCTGGTCGGTCGGCACGTACTCCTCGCGCGTGTGCGCCAGTGAGGGGTCGCCCGGCCCGTAGTTGACGGCCGGGATCCCCAGGGCGGTGAAGCGGGCGACGTCCGTCCAGCCGAACTTGGGTCGCGGCGTGCACCCCGTCACCTCCAGGAACGCCTGGGCGGCCGGCTGCGACAGCCCCGGCAGCGCGCCCGCCGCGACATCCACCACCCGCAGGTCGAACCCCTCGAAGATCGTCTCCACGTGCCGCACGGCCAGCTCCGGGGTCAGCGACGGGGCGAAGCGGTAGTTGACGATGACCACGCACTCGTCCGGGATCACGTTGCCGGCCACGCCGCCCGAGATGCCCACCGCGTTGAGGCCCTCGCGGTACTCCAGCCCGTCGATGAGCACCCGGGACGGCTGGTACTCGGCCAGCCGGGCCAGGACGTCGGCGGCTGCGTGGATCGCGTTGCTCCCCAGCCAGGATCGGGCGCTGTGGCTGCGCCGGCCGGCGAGGTGGATCTCCGCACGCAGGGTCCCCTGGCAGCCGGCCTCGACCCCGGCGTCCGAGGGCTCCATGAGCACGGCGAAGTCACCGGCGAGCAGATCCGGGCGGGTCGCGGCCAGCCGCTTGAGCCCGTTGTAGCGCTCCTCGATCTCCTCGGCCTCGTAGAACACGTAGGTGATGTCGCGGGTCGGCTGGTCGACGAGCGCCGCCAGGGCCAGGGCGACGGCCACACCGCCCTTCATGTCGCAGGACCCCAGGCCGACCAGGCGCTCCTCGTCGCCGACGGTGTCGATGTGGTGCGGCAGGTTGTTGGCCTCGGGGACGGTGTCGATGTGACCGCAGATGAGCACCCGATCGGGCAGGCCCAGGTTCGTGCGCGCCACCAGCGTGTTGCCGTCGCGCTCGACCGTCAGGTGCGTCGCCCCGGCCAGGGCAGCCTCGATGGCATCGGCGATGGCGTCCTCGCTGCGGCTCTCGCTGGGGATGTCCACGAGGTCGCCGAGCAGGGTGACGATGTCGCCGGTGGGGTCCAGGGCCATGAGGTCTCCAGTGCGTGGGGTGCGATGTCGGGCTGCTGGCCTACGCTACCGACCCATGGAGCAGCTCACGTCGCCCGCATCCGGCCTCGGCATCGCCACCTTCGCCGGCGCCGCCCCCGACGCACCCATCCTCGACGTCTGGTACCCGGCGCCGGCGCTGTCCGCGGAGCCGGTCGCCGTGGCGCACCTCGAGGACGCGTGCGGCGAGGACCCGATCCGTGGTGTGGTCACCCGGGTGGTCAGCACGACCATCGCCGACCTCTCGGCACCTCCGGCCGACATCGCCGACGCCTACCTGCGGCTGCACCTGCTCTCCCACCGCCTCGTCGCGCCGCGAACCATCAACGTGGACGGCATCTTCGGCGTGCTGCCCAACGTCGCGTGGACGTCCCTGGGCCCCGTGGCCATCGAGTCGCTCACCGAGGTGCGCATGCGAGCCCGGATCGCCGGAGAGCCGCTCACCGTGCTCAGCGTCGACAAGTTCCCGCGGATGGTCGACTACGTGGTGCCCTCGGGCGTTCGGATCGCCGACGCCGACCGGGTCCGCCTCGGGGCGCACCTTGCTGAGGGCACGACAGTCATGCACGAGGGGTTCTGCAACTTCAACGCCGGGACGCTGGGCCCCTCGATGGTGGAGGGCCGGATCTCGGCCGGCGTGGTCGTCGGCGCCGGCTCGGACATCGGTGGCGGGGCCTCGATCATGGGGACGCTCTCCGGTGGCGGCAAGGAGCAGGTGACCATCGGTGAGGGCGCCCTGATCGGCGCCAACGGCGGCATCGGGATATCGCTGGGCGACCGGTCGGTGGTCGAGGCGGGCTGCTACGTCACCGCCGGGTCGAAGGTCCGGCTGCCCGACGGCGTGGTCGTGAAGGGTCGGGAGCTGTCCGGGGTCGCCGACCTGCTGTTCCGGCGCAACTCGATGACCGGCGCGCTGGAGGCCACGCCGCGCACGGGGCACTGGGGCGGCCTGGCCGAGCACCTGCACGCCAACGACTGAGGATCTGGCCAGGCGCGCTGACCCTGCGCCCGTTCCCGGCGGGCCCCGTAGGCTGAGGCACATGCGTGCCGCCGCCCTGCTCGTCCTCGGACTCCTGTTCGGGTTCGCGGGCGCGCTGATCCAGACCCACACGCTCACCGTCGGTTCGGTGCGGCTGCCGAGCGGCGCCCTGGTCACGCTGGTCGCGGTCGTCCTGGTGGCGCGCGCCGGCGCCTGGTGGCAGGGCTCCCGGCTCGGGGCCATCACGTTCTCCGTCGGGTGGCTGGCCGCCACCCTGATGATGGGCTCGAAGACCGGCGCCGGCGACCTCGTCCTCGACAGCGGCACCCGCCCGATGGGATACCTCATCGGCGGCACGATCCTGCTGGCCGCTGCCTGTGGCTTCCCGTTGCTGCCCGCCGACGACACCCCCGACCGGCCGGTCGCGGTCCCGGCCGGGGCCGAGACGCCCGATGCCTGAGCCGACCGCCGCCCAGTTCCGGCGGGCGACCGCGCGCTACGCCACCGGTATCGCCGTGGTCACGACCGTGGCTGACGGCGTGGACCATGCGATGACAGCCAACTCCTTCACGTCGGTCTCGCTGGACCCACTCCTGGCGCTGGTGTGCGTGGAGCGGGACTCGCGGTTCCATGGCGCGGTCCTGGCAGCGGACGCCTGGGCGGTGTCGTTCCTGCCCGAGGGCCAGGAGGCCACGGCCCGGTGGTTCGCCACGCGCGGCCGGCCGCTGTCCGGGCAGTTCGACCGGGTGCCCACCAGACGCGCCGCCAACGGCTGCCTGCTGCTCACCGAGGGCCTGGCGGGCCTCGAGCTGCGCACCGCGCAGGTCGTGCCGGCCGGCGACCACGACATCCTCATCGGTGCCGTCACCCGGGTGCACGAGGCGGTCGCCCGGGCCCGGCCGCTGGTGTACTTCGGCTCGACGTTCCACGGGATCGCCTGACGGCCGGCTCCCCGGCAACGACCTACCATGGGGGGCGTGACCATCCCCCCAGACAGCACCCCTGCTCCGCCGCGCCACCGTGGTCGGTGGATCGCGCTCGCACTCGGTGCCGGCGCCCTGGTGCTGGTCGGCGGGTACGCCGCACTCGTCGTGTCGGTCTCCGGCGACGTCCCGGCCGGCACCTCCGTGCGCGGGGTGGACATCGGGGGCATGACCACCGAGGAGGCAGCAGCCACCCTCGAGGAGGAGCTCGGCGACGAGGCGGAGGCGCCCATCCCGGTCTCGGCCGGCGAGGCCACGACCGAGCTCGAGCCGGCGGAGTCCGGACTGGCCGTCGACTGGGAGGCAACGGCCTCGCAGGCTTCTGGGCTCATCCTCAACCCGGTCGACCTGATCGCCCACCTGCGCGGTGAGGTCGAGCTCGAGCCGATCACCACGACGGACACCGACGCGCTGGTCGCCTCCCTGAGCGGCCTGGCCGAGACGTCTGCCACGGAACCCGTCGAGCCCGGGATCCGGTACACCAAGAAGGCGGTCGCCACGCTCAGCACGGGGCAGCCCGGAACAGCCATGGACGTCCCCGGCGCGGCCGACCTGGTGTCTGCGGCCTACTTCGCACCCGACGTCACCACGCTGGTCCTGCCCATGACCACCGTCGCCACCCAGGTCTCCGACGATGCGGCCCGCACCGTGTTCAGCGACCTGGCCGAGCCCGCAGTGGCCCTGCCGGTCGCGCTGGCCGTCGGCGAGGACAGCGCCACGATCCAGCCGGCCGACATCGCGAAGACCCTGACGTTCGAGCCTGAGGGCAGCACCCTGGCCGCATCCCTCGACGGGGCAGAGCTCCACGACCTCCTCGAGGACGAGCTGGCGGGGATCGAGCGCCCCGGGCGGGACGCGTCGTTCCGGATCTCCGCCGGCAAGCCGGTGGTCGTGCCCTCGAAGACCGGTCGCTCGGTGGACTCCACGGAGCTGGGTACGGCCGTCCTGGCCGTCCTGGGCGGCACCTCGCCCGAGGACCGGAAGGCCGTCGTGGCCCTGAGCATCTCCGAGCCGGACCTCACCACCGCCCAGGCCAAGGCACTGAACATCACGGAGAAGCTGTCGAGCTTCCGCCAGGCCTTCGTCCCCGCGGAGTACCGCTACATCAACGTCGGCCAGGCCGCCAAGCGCCTGAACGGAACGGTCCTCGAGCCCGGCGAGACGTTCTCGATGAACGACACGGTCAAGGAGCGGACCCGCGCCAACGGCTACACCGAGGGGTTCATCATCTCCGGCGGTCGCTTCCGCGAGGAGCTCGGCGGCGGCGTGTCGATCATCACCACCGCCACCTGGACGGCGGGCTTCTTCGCGGGCCTCGAACGCGTCGAGCAGCACCCGCACGGCCTGTACATCAGCCGCTACCAGGCCGGCCTCGAGGCAACCGTGGCGTGGGGCCTGCTGGACCTGAAGATGCGCAACGAGACCGGCAACGGCGTGCTCATCACCGCGACCCGGTTCACCGACGGTGTGCTCATCGAGATGTGGGGCACGAAGAAGTGGGACGACGTGACCGCCACGTTCACCGAGCGCCGCAACTACACCGACTTCCAGACCATCTACGACGACGGCGAGCGCTGCGTTCCCTCGGAGGGCGTGCGTGGGTTCTCGATCGCGGTCACCCGCAGGCGGATCATCGACGGCAAGTCGGTGAGCACCGAGACCTGGCCGACCACGTACAAGCCGACCCCGAACGTCGTCTGCGGCCCGAGGCCCTGACCCCTGGCGCAGCCGCGGCTGCCGTGGCCGCTGCGGCCACGCCCACTTCGGCCGCGGCCACGTGACAGGACCGATCGGCTGTCCCACCACTAGGATCGGCTGCGTCGGAGACGAGATTGGAGCACACCCCATGACCTATGTGATCGCACTGCCCTGCGTCGACCTCAAGGACAAGGCCTGCATCGAGGAATGCCCGGTCGACTGCATCTACGAGGGCGAGCGGATGCTCTACATCCATCCCGACGAGTGCGTGGACTGTGGGGCGTGCGAGCCGGTCTGCCCGGTCGAGGCGATCTACTACGAGGACGACGTCCCGGCCGAGTGGAGCGACTACACCGCGGCCAACGCCGAGTTCTTCAACGACCTGGGATCGCCCGGCGGCGCGGCGAAGCTCGGCCTGATCGCCAACGACGTCCCCCTGGTCAAGGCCCTCCCGCCGCAGGAGCACGACCACTGAGAACCCTCCCCGACTTCCCGTGGGACCGGCTGACCCCGGCCAAGCAGCGGGCGGCCGCCCACCCCGGCGGGATCGTCGACCTGTCCATCGGGACCCCCGTGGACCCGACCCCGCCGGTCATCGCCCAGGCGTTGGTCGCGGCGGCGGACTCCCCCGGCTACCCGCTGACCACCGGCGCCCCAGCGACCCGGGAGGCCATCCGCGCGTGGGTCTCGCGTCGGCTCGGCGCCCCGGCGAGCACCGACGTCCTGCCGACGATCGGGACCAAGGAGTTCGTGGCCTGGTTGCCCACCCTCCTGGGGCTGGGGCCGCAGGACCGCGTGGTGATCCCCGAGCTGGCCTACCCCACCTATGACGTGGGGGCGCGCCTGGCCGGCGCGCAGGTCGTCGTCTCGGACTCCCTCACGGCGATCGGCCCGGCGCGGGTGGCACTGCTGTGGCTGAACTCCCCCAGCAACCCGACCGGCAAGGTGCTTCCCGTCGAGCACATGGCCAAGGTGGTCGCGTGGGCCCGGGAGCGCGGCGTGCTGGTGGTCTCCGACGAGTGCTACTTCGAGCTGCCGTGGACCGAGCAACCCGTCTCCGTGCTGCACCCCGACGTCTGCGGTGGCGATCCGACCGGCGTGATCGCCCTGCACTCGCTGTCGAAGCGATCGAATCTCGCCGGCTACCGGTTCGGGTTCGCGGCCGGGGATCCGACGGTCATCGCTGACCTGCTGGAGGTGCGCAAGCACGCCGGGATGATGGTGCCCGGTCCCGTGCAGGCCGCCGCAGTCGCCGCCCTGGGCGATGATGCGCACGTGGTGGCACAGCGAGCCGTCTACCGGTCGCGGCGTGAAGTCCTGAGCGCCGCCCTGACGGAGTCCGGCTTCCGGATCGACGAGTCCGCCGCCGGGCTCTACCTGTGGGCCACCCGTGGCGAGCCGTGCTGGCAGACCGTGGCCTGGCTGGCCGAGCGTGGGATCCTCGTCGCCCCCGGCGAGTTCTACGGCGCCGCTGGCGCCCAGCACGTCCGGGTCGCGCTCACGGCCACCGACGAACGCGTCGCCGCCGCCGCCGACCGCCTGAACCTCTGACCCGCACTCCTCACGCCCCGGCGACCCCCGCCCGAGCGGCCCCGGCCAGCGGCCCGGCCAGCGGCCCCGACCTGACCCGCGCCCAGACCTGTCCCCGGCAATCCCGGTCCGGTCCGGTCCGGCCAGTAGCAGCCACCCTGGCCGACCACCGCGCCACCGCGCCGCTGCGCCGCTGCGCCGATCCCAGGCACCCGGGTGAGCCCGCCCGCACCGATCCGTGCGCCCGTTCCCGTCGATCGGCGACCCCCGCCCCCCAACGGCACCGAGCCTCGCGGCAGTGGGCGTCGAAAGGCACGTCCCCGTCGCTGCGGGAACGACGTGAGCGGGCGCGAGGCTGTGCGAACCCCCCTGGGCCCGGTGGGAACAGCCGCCCTATCGACGTGATTGGGCGCGGGGTTCCCGGCTCCCGGGCCGGGGCGACCCGGCAGGCCGTGGGCGGAAACGGCAGGCGCCTTCAGCCCCGGTTGCGGGCGTCGATCGACGCCTGGAGCCTGGCCATCACGTCGGCGGGCCGCCGACGGATGTCGCGGTCACCCCAGCGGATCACCCGGTAACCCATCTGCTCGAGGAGCTCCTGGCGCCACTTCTCGGCACGCAGGTCCTCCGGGGTCCGGTACTTCCCCATGCCATCGGCCTCCCCGATGACCATCGCGTCCTCCCACAGGAAGTCCGGGTACATGTCACCCTCGGGAGTGCGGATCCGTACCTGGAGCTGCGGCAGGGGGAGTCCGAAGACCACCATCTGGCCGAAGCTGAAGGACTCCAAGGGGGACTCTCGACGCGGATCCACATGCGCCAGGTGCTCGGCCAGTCGAGCGCGCGTGAACTGCGTGGCAGCAGGGACCGCCGCCTCGACCAACGGCCGGCAGGAGGACGCGAGGCTCTGCGGACGCACGTAGTGGTCGCGCACTCGATGCTCGCCGGCCGCAGCGACGAGGACCCTGCGCGCGGCGGCATCGAGGGTGATCAGCGCCTCCGGCAGCCCATGCTGGGCGGCCACATCCACCGCGGTGCGTGCCTGCGACGTCACCAGGAGGCCGGTCGGGTGCGCCACGCGATGCTCGGCCGGCAGATCCCGCACCGCCACTGCGAATCCCCGTCCGGCCTCCGACCTGACCCCGGGCCGTGTCGGCATGATGAACGCTGCGGGCATGTGCACTGCGGCCGAAGGATCGTTGAGGGGCAGGTCCCAGGCGAGGGCCGCCGTGTGGTGGCTGGCGATGGCATGGGGGCGCAGCACCTGGTGGGCCAGGGCATGGACGAGGTGCAGTCCGGCATCATCGGCAGGCAGGGCCGCGGCGTTGATGAGGACGCCACGGGCCAGCGGGACCACCCGTCCGGTCCGCACGGCTGTCCGCAGGGCAGCGGGGGTCACGCCCAACGGGGTCACGTGGTCCAGCGTGAAGGGGGTGTGGGGAGGGTCCCACCTGATGGTTCGCGGCACCGGTCCACCTTGGCGGCAGGCCGCCGCCCTGGGAATCCCCCACTCGGGATCCTGTGGACACAGGCGGCCGGGGTCGCACCCCCCGCGGAGTCCCCGGGTCGGACCACGCGCCCACTCACGTCGCTAGGCCACCAGGTCCATCGACCATAAGGGAACCTCGCGCCCGGTCACGTCGAAAGACCCGGTCACACGTCCCGGGGATCGACGGAAGCGGGCGCGAGGTCGCGGCCACGGCGAATCTCGGCGACCTGGCGTTGGCGGGATCGACAGAAGAGGCCGCGAGGCTCCTGGTCGCTGCGGACCACGCCGCGCGGGGTCAGCGGCGGCGCGCGGTCTCCTCAGTCGATGCGGACCACGCCGCGCGGGGTCAGGAGGGTGACGGCGACCAGGCCCGGGCCGGCGGGGTCGTCCTCGTCGAGCCAGGCAACCTCCACCTCGTCGAGGGGATGGTGCGCGGGCTCGCCCAACCACGCGGCCACGCGGTCGGGCGATCCGGCGATGTCGAGCTGTGCGATGCTCACGTCCCGCCCGCCGGCGGAGGGATGGTGATCACCGTCGGCCTCCCAGTGCACGAAGAACGGCAGCTGGGCATCGGTCATGGTGTCCAGGACGCCGATCTGCTGCCAGCGCAGGTCGTACCCGTCCGGCCGCACGCGGTGGCCCTCGACAGCCTGCCGGCCCAGGCGGGCCTCGACGTCGGCCATGTCGGTCACGGACACGACCCATCCCATCCAGCCGCCGCCCTCATCTGCCCGCGCACGCACCGCTCGGCCGAAGGGCGCGCTGTAGGCAGCCGGGTGGTCGAGCGCGGCAACGACCTCGAGGTAGGTCCCACCGGCCAGCGGGAGGATGAAGTTCCGGGTGCCGAACCGCGGGTGCAGGCCGCCGTCGGTGAAGGTCGCACCGAGGGCGGATCCGATCCGCTGGACGGTGTCGGCGAGGTGATCGACCGGGGCGGCGTACGAGACATGATCGAGTCGCATGACCCCATCGAACACCCACCCGTTCCACCCTCTGGCAGGGCCCCCCGAATCCGGGACATCAGCCCCTTGACATGGGACCCCCACAGGTGGGAGAGACATACCCAGCGGGGTACCGGCCGGGGAGCCCGGAACCCGGGCCCCAGGGGCGATCCCGCACGACGCAGGTGCCGCCGCGTGGATAGGGTGGGCGCACCGCACCACCCTCGGCAGGGGAGGACCACATGGCGAACGCGAAGCTCGTGCACGAGACCGGAGAGTTCGAACTGGCCGAGCTCGCGGCCTCCGACGGCGAATCCGGCTGGGACACCGGCATGCTGCTCAAGGACACCGGGCACGTGGCCTACGACCCGGGGTTCGTCAACACCGCGTCCTGCCGCTCGGCCATCACCTACATCGACGGCGACGCCGGGATCCTGCGCTACCGCGGCTACCCGATCGAGCAGCTGGCCGCGCACTCGACCTTCACCGAGGTCAGCTACCTGCTCATCTACGGCGAGCTGCCCACGCCCGACGAGCTCAAGACCTTCGAGTCCGAGATCCAGTCGCACACGATGCTCCACGAGGACCTGCGCCGGTTCTTCGACGGGTTCCCGCGCGACGCCCACCCGATGCCGGTGCTGAGCTCGGCGGTCTCGGCCCTGTCGACGTTCTACCAGGACTCCCTGGACCCCTTCGACGCCCAGCAGGTGCACATCTCCACCGTGCGGCTGCTGGCAAAGCTGCCCACGATCGCCGCGTACGCGCACAAGAAGTCCATCGGCCAGCCGTTCCTCTACCCGGACAACTCCCGGAGCCTGACCGAGAACTTCCTGCGACTGACGTTCGGCGTCCCGACCGCTCACTACGAGGCGGACCCCCTGGTCGTGAAGACCCTGGACATGCTGTTCATCCTGCACGCCGACCACGAGCAGAACTGCTCGACCTCCACCGTGCGCCTCGTGGGCTCCTCGCACGCCAACCTGTTCGCCTCGATCTCCGCGGGGATCAACGCCCTGTTCGGCCCGCTGCACGGCGGGGCCAACCAGGCGGTCCTGGAGATGCTCAACCGGATCCACAACGACGGCATGACCGCCGGCCAGTTCGTGTCCAAGGTCAAGGACCGCGAGCCGGGGCACCGGCTGATGGGCTTCGGCCACCGGGTCTACAAGAACTACGACCCGCGGGCCGCCATCGTCAAGGCCGCCACCTACGACGTCCTGCAGCAGCTCGGGGTCGACGACCCGCTGCTCGAGATCGCGATCGAGCTCGAGCAGATCGCCCTGGCTGACGACTACTTCGCCTCGCGCAAGCTGTACCCCAACGTGGACTTCTACACGGGCCTGATCTACAAGGCGATCGGCTTCCCGCCGCGGATGTTCACGGTCCTGTTCGCCCTCGGTCGCCTGCCCGGCTGGATCGCCCAGTGGCGGGAGATGATCGAGGACCCGGCCACGCGCATCGGCCGACCCCGGCAGGTCTACACCGGCCCGACCGAGCGCGAGCTCCCGCGCGCGCTGCCGCTGCCCCGGCACTGAACCCCGGGCCGGGCGCCCCCGCGCGGCGCCCGGCCCGGGGAGTCAGCCGATCGGCGCCGGAACCCGGAGGTCCACCTGCGGTGCCGCGGAGTCGATGACCTCGCGGATCTGGCGGCCGACCAGCTCATGGCGCTCGATGAGGGCGTCGCGCAGGGCTTCGACGATGTGCCGGTTGACGTTCAGCAGCTCGCGCGCCACCTGCTTCTGGTCGGACAGGATCGCCTCGACGGCCGCCCGCCCGGCGGGGTCGGACAGCACCCGACCGACCAGGTTGGAGTCGGCCAGGGCGCCCTGCTGGACCGCCGCCAGGCTCACCAGGGAGCCGCCCATGCCCACGGCGCCGACCATCTGGGCGGCGACGGTCGTGGCGTAGGACAGGTCCCCACCGGGGCCGGTCGAGATGTCGCCGAAGAACAGCTCCTCGGCGACCTGGCCGCCCATGGCGATCTGGATCAGGGCCAGCATCTCGCTGCGCGACCGGGTGAACACGTCCTCGCTGTCCCCGTGGGCGAGCATCCCCAGGGCGTCGCGGCGCTTGATGATGCTCAGGACCTCCAGCCGCCGGTGCGGTGCGACGAGATGGGCCATCGTGGCGTGCCCGGACTCGTGGGTGGCGATCAGCCGGGTCTCGTGCGCGGTGTAGGCCACCGGCTGGCCCATGCCGACCTCCTCGGTCAACCGCGCGGACTCGACGTCGGCGCGGTTCATGGCGCTGTCCCCGCGACGCAGGGCGTTGACGAGGGCCTCGTCGAAGAGGTGCTCGATCATGACCGGGGTGTAGCCCTGGGTCACCGCGGCGATCCCCGCGCGGACATCGGGGTCGTCGAGGTCCTCGGCATGGGTCTTGCGGTCGAGGAAGTGGTCGATGAGCTCACGGCGCCCGACCCGCGTCGGTGGGTCGAAGCTGAGCCGACGGTCGAAGCGACCGGGGCGCAGCAGCGCCGGGTCGAGGTTGTCGGCACGGTTCGTCGCTGCGATCAGCAGGATCGTCGCCGCGGCCGGGACCGGGCGGCGCAGCTGGCGGTTCACCGGGAGCAGCAGGTTGATGCGATCGACGAACCAGGCCTGGATCTTCTGCCATCCGTCCGGGGAGTCGAACGACTGCATCTGGACGAGCAGCTCATTGACCACCCCGCCGGTCCCCTCGGAGATCATCGGGGTCACGATGGTGGTCGACCCACCGCCGGTCGCGGCCGACAGTGACGTGGCCGGCAGGCCCGAGAGCCCGCCGCAGCACATCGGTGCGGTCAGGTTGGCCGCGGCGATCGGGGTTGCCGAGGATCCGACGCCCGAGCGCGCCATGGCGATCGCGTCGATCTCCTCGATGAAGCCGATCGCCCCACCCTCCTGTCGGGCGGCCTTGCGCAGGGCCTTGAAGTAGGAGCGGATCTTGCGGGCGGTCGCGCCGTAGTACATGGACTGGAAGCTCGTGGCCGACACGAACAGGAACGGCACGCCGGCCTCGGCGGCCATGGCCTTGGCCAGGTAGGTCTTGCCGGTGCCGGGGGGCCCCTCGAAGAGCAGCCCGCGACGTGGGGTGCCACCCATCTCGGCGCGGAAGGCCCGGTTGGCCAGGAAGAGGTTCAGGGACCGGACGACGTCGGACTTCACCAGGTCGATGCCCTTGACGTCGGCCAGCGAGACGTCGATCTGCTCCGGGCGGTAGGTGACGTGCGGCGAGCGCCCGGCGACCAGCGTCACCCCGAGGGTCGTGACGATCATGACGCCGAAGAAGACCCCGACGATCAGCAGGAACGGGTCGATGGTCGGCAGCGACAGCGACAGGAGATCCACCGGCCGTCCATCGATGATCCGCCACCACATCCACACCATCGGGACGGCCAGGACGAACCCGATCCGGGCCAGCCGGTGCCCACGCGCCCGTTCGCGGGCAACACCCACATCGCTGGTGGCCGTGGCCAGTCGTCCCGTGCCCACCTCGTCGAGCATCGACATCTCGCACCTCCTTGTGGCTCCATGGTGCGCCAGGAGAGCGCCGAGCGTGGTGGCATCCGGCGCTGGTTCACCCGAACGGGCGAGCAGTCCGGCCACGCTGTGTGAGGATGATCTACAGGCAGCGACGCACGGGCTGCGACAGGGCAGCCGGTGACCCTACGATCGGCCCATGGAGCTCATCGGATTCGGCGTGGACATCGGCGGCAGCGGCACCAAGGGCGCTCGGGTGAACCTGGAGACAGGGGAGCTGGCAAGCGACCGGATCAAGTTCCCGACCCCCAAGGGGTACGCCATCGATGACGTCGTGCAGACCGTGCTCGACGTCGTGGACAAGGCGGGCTGGGACGGGCCCTTCGGGTGCACCTTCCCGGGGATCGTCAAGCGTGGCGTGCTGTACTCGGCGGCCAACCTCGGGCAGCACTGGCTGGGCGTCGACCTGGCGGGCCTGCTGACCGAGCGCTCCGGGCGCCCGGTCACCGTCCTGAACGACGCGGACGCCGCGGGCCTGGCCGAGGTGGACTTCGGTGTCGCCAAGGGCCGGGACGGGGTCGTCATCGTGACCACCCTGGGCACCGGGATCGGCAGCGCCCTCTTCCTGGACGGCAAGCTGGTCCCGAACACCGAGCTCGGCCACCTCGAGATCGACGGGGAGCACGCCGAGTCGCGCGCCTCGTCGGCGGCCAAGGAGCGTGAGGGCCTGAGCTACAAGGAGTGGGCACCGCGCCTGCAGCGGTTCTACTCGCACCTGGACTTCCTGTTCTCGCCGGACCTGATCGTGGTGGGCGGGGGCATCAGCCGCAAGGCCGACAAGTTCCTGCCCATGATCGACATCCGCGCTGACATCGTGGCCGCGCAGCTGGAGAACCAGGCCGGCATCGCGGGTGCGGCGATGGCAGCCGAGCAGGGCTGAGCGCGCCGGCCGGGGATCATCGTGAGCAGCCTGCCCGTGGAGGCGCCCCGGTGCCGGGCTGCCGGGAAGGACGAGCGATGGGACGCGACCGGGTGATCCGCGGCCACGGGGCACGCATCGTGGCCGCCGCGGTCCTCGCGACCGGCGGTCTCCTGGCCACGGCCGGACCCGTCACCGCCGAGCCCCCGGCTCGGCTCGACCAGCAGATCACCGACGAGGCCGCGGCCCTGGCCGGCCAGGAGCCCCAGGTCGCCGCTGCGCTGGCGGACCTCCAGTCCGCGCAGGGGATCCAGCTGTGGGTGGCCTACGTCGAGGGGTTCGACGGCTTGTCGGGTCAGGACTGGGCTGCCCAGACCTCGTCACTGTCCGGACTCGGCGGCAACGACATGCTCTTCGCGGTCGCGACCGAGGAGCGCTCCTACGGGTGGGACGTCGCCGGCGAGATCCCGGTCAGCGATGCTGAGATCGAGGAGATCATGGCTCGCGAGGTCGAGCCGGAGCTCAGCGACGGCGACTGGGCCGGGGCCACCCTCGCGCTGGCCGCCGGCCTTGCGGACACGGATGCGGATGCCGGTTCCGACGGGTCCAGCGGGAGCAGCGTGTGGCCGTGGATCCTCGGGGCCGTCGTCCTGGCCGGCGCGGGGCTCCTCGTGGCGTCCCTCGTCCGGCGCGGCCGCAGGGGTTCGGGATCCGGTGGTCCCGGGAGCCGGCCCGGCAGCCCGGGTGCTGATGGGTCCGCCGGCCATCCTGCCGAGGCACCCGCCCCGGCACCGATCGAGGACCTGCGCAAGCACGCTGCCGCCAGCCTGATCGAGGCCGACGACTCGATCCGGACCTCCGAGCAGGAGCTCGGGTTCGCGATCGCCCAGTTCGGCGACCAGTCGGCCGCACCCTTCACCGCTGCCCTGGCGCAGTCCACGCAGGAGCTCGCCTCGGCGTTCGGGCTGCAGCGGGCGGCCCAGGCCGCCACCGACGAGGCTGCCGAGCGCGCATCGCTGGAGCAGATCATCAGCCTGTGCCGTTCGGCTGACGGTCGGCTCGACGAGCAGGTCGAGGCCTTCGACGCGCTGCGCGACCTCGAGCGGACCATCGACACCGTCCTGCCCGGCCTCGGCGACCGGGTGACGCGCCTGCAGTCCCGGCTCGTCGCCTCGGTGGCCACGACCGAGCAGCTGAAGGCGACCTGGCCGCCGGCAGCCCTGGGGAACCTGGTGCGCAACCTGGACCAGGCGGTCGATCGCGTGAAGTTCGCCGAGGAGTCCGTCGCGTCGGGCACCGCCCTGCTGGCCGGCGCGGACCGGGTGGGCGCCGTGGCCCATGCGCGCGCTGCGGAGGAGTCGATCGCGCAGGCGACCACCCTGCTCGACAACGTGGACCGGGCGCCCGAGACCCTGGACCTCGCACAGCGCGCGATCGCCGCCCTCGAGGCCGAGACCCAGAAGGACATCACCGAGGCCGAGAGCCTGGGGCTGCCCGTCGAGGTCGCCTCGCCGCACCGGTTCGCCGCGGACACCCTCTCGTGGGCGCGCACAGCCGTCGCGTCGGGCAACTACGACCCGATCGCCGTCCGTCGGGCTCTTGAGGAGTCCGACACCGCCCTGGAGAACGCGCTGGCCCCGGCGCGCGCGGCAGCGGAGACCCGCCG
The DNA here is from genome assembly GCA_963774745.1 of uncultured Actinomycetes bacterium. Classification (GTDB taxonomy): domain Bacteria; phylum Actinomycetota; class Actinomycetes; order S36-B12; family CAIYMF01; genus Prado023. The sequence continues at coordinate 625,868 of CAVZGE010000011.1, forward strand.
CCGCGCCGAAGCGCTGCTGGCCACCGCGACGGATGCTGCCCGAGCCTCGATCCAGGCCGCGGACGACTTCATCACCACCAGGCGCGGCGCGGTGGGTGCCGATGCCCGCACCCGCCTGGCCGAGGCGCAGCGTCGATTCGCCGCCGGGCAGTCGGCCGAGGATCCGGTCGTCGCCCTGGAGCACATGCAGGCTGCGGATCACCTCTCCGACCAGGCCAACTCGCTGGCCCAGCAGGACGAGGCCAACTACCGCAACTCCCAGCAGATGAGCGGCGGATCCTCGTCAGGCGGATTGAGCAACGTGATCCTGGGCGGCATCCTGATCAACGCGATGACCCAGGGCGCCAGCGGACTGGGTGGCGCCGGCCGGGGCGGCGGCGTCAAGCTGCCGGGTCGCGGGGCCGGACCCGGCAGCTTCGGCGGCGGGGCCACGCGGGGCCGGCGCAGCGGCGGCGGGCGGTTCTAGCACAGCCGGCGCGCTGCACCTGGGCCCGCCGGGATCATCGACAACCTCAACGAAAGGTGCGCAGCAATGGCTCAGGAATCGATCTTCGGTCGGATCAGCACGATGGCCAAGGCCAACATCAACGCGATGCTGGACCGGGCTGAGGATCCCGAGAAGATGCTCGACCAGCTGATCCGGGACTACACCAACAACATCGCCGAGGCGAAGCAGGCGGTCGCCGCGACGATCGGCCAGCTGCGTCTTGCCGAGCAGGACCTGGCTGAGGCGGAGCAGACATCCGGGGAGTGGGGCAACAAGGCTCTGGTCGCCTCCCGCAAGGCCGACCAGCTGCGAGCGTCCGGCCAGGCCGCCGAGGCCGACAAGTTCGACAACCTCGCCAAGGCGGCACTGCAGCGACAGATGAGCGAGGAGTCCCAGGCTTCGGGCCTGCGCCCGGCGATCGCTGCCCAGCAGCAGACGGTCGAGAAGCTCAAGTCCGGCCTGGAGGGCATGAACGGCAAGCTCGAGGAGCTCAAGAACAAGCGCAACGAGCTCGTCGCCCGGGCCAAGATGGCCGAGGCCCAGAACCGGGTCCAGGATGCGGTGGCCGAGATCAACATCGCCGATCCCACCAGCGACCTGGCGCGCTTCGAGGACAAGGTCCGGCGCGAGGAGGCCCGGGCGCTGGGCAACGCCGAGCTGGCCGCGTCAACCCTGGACTCGCAGTTCGACTCACTGGAGGCCGACGCCGACATGCTCGAGATCGAGGCTCGGCTGGCCGCACTCAAGGGCGGGGGCGCGCCCGCTGCCGCGATCGGATCATCAGAGGAGCCGGTGGAGGCCGAGATCGTCGCTGACCCGGAGACCTGACACCCGGCCTGACCGGCCTGACGCCTGACCTGACGAGGGCGGGCCCATCCCAGCGAGGAGGGCCCGCCCTCGGACGGTCAGTTGCAGCCGGCCTGGACGTCGATCGTGTCCAGCGCCTTGACGAACACCGCGGCGGCGGCGACGTAGGCCGCTGCCTCCTTGACGCCGGTCGCGTCGGCGGGGATGGCGTCGACGGCCGCCTGGAACGCGGTCTGCGCGGCGGCCACCTGGGCCTGGACAGCCGTCTCCAGGCTCTGGGCGTCGGTCTTGACCTGGTCACCGGCTGAGGCCAGCTCCTGGCGCTGCGCCTGAAGGGCGTCAACGGTGAGCGAGCCGCCGGTCACCAGGCCCTTGAGGTCGGCCAGCTCGGTCTTCAGTGCCGCCGCGCTTGTGCAGAACGCCTCGCCGGCAGCGCCCGCAGGGCTGGATGCCGTGGCAGCCGCACTGGCGGCAGCACTGGCCACGGCGCTGGCCACCTCAGTGGTGGTGTCAGAGCTCGAAGAGCAGGCCGACAGGGACAGGGCCAGGCCGATGGCGGCGGCAATGCCGACGGGCTTGCGGAGGGTGATCATGGGGACTCCTCGGTGCTCGGAGGCCGATGGCGAGATCAGCCGGGCCTCCTGGACGTGCGGACGCCCGAAGCCTACCGGGGCGCGACCGAATGGTCACCCACGGATGAGAATGCGGGCCGCCAAGAAGGCCGCAGACGACCCGCGCGGTCACACCCCGGCGAACAGGTCGGTCTCGCGGCCCTCTGCGTCGAACGGCCCGGCCGCCACCCCACGCACCAGCCGGAAGTACTCGGTCGACCAGGTTGGCGAGCCGATGTTGTTGCTCAGGGCGAAGAACCCGCTGTCCAGCGAGATCTGGGTGGCGTGCGCACGCATCGCATTGAGCTTGTGCTCGTAGAAGCCGCTGCCGTCGATGGCGGTGGTCACCAGCGCGTCGTCGATCCCGAACTGCAGGTCATCGGGGTCCATCGCCGCGAACCCGGTCGTCTCCCCTGCGGCGCGCAGCTCCTCGATGCCCGCGCGCAGCACTCCCTTGGGGAACGCGGTCCAGTAGACCTTGGCGATGCTGTGGGGCTGGCCCAGGTCGGGGCGGAACGAGGGGGCCTCCGCGAGCGCGACCCCGTACATGGCCACGCGATGGGCCTGGATGTGGTCCGGGTGGCCGTAGCCGCCGAAGTCGTCGTAGGTCACCAGCACCTGGGGGCGCACCTCCCGGATGACCGCCACCAGGTGGGTGGTCGCCGCCAGGAGGTCGGCGCGCCAGAAGCAGTCGGGGCGCTCGTTGGGCGGGGTGCCCACCATGCCGGAGTCGCGATAGGTGCCCGGCCCGCCGAGCAACCGCCAGTCGGTGACGCCCAGTGCCGCCATCGCGTCGGCAAGCTCGACCATCCGGTGCTCGCCGAGGCGGTCATCCTTGTCCGCAGCCAGGTGCGACACCTCCGGCAGCAGGACCTCACCCTCCTCACCGAGGGTGCAGGTCATCAGGGTCACCGACGTCCCTGGGGAGGCTGCGTAGCGCGCCATCGTGGTGCCCGACCCGATGGTCTCGTCGTCGGGATGGGCGTGCACCAGCAGCAGGCGGTGATCGGCGGTCTCCATGGGACCACAGGCTAGTCGCGAATCCGCCCACCGGCAGATCCCGATGGCCCTCAGCCCTGGGCGAACTCCGCGCCGGTGGGGACGTCGGGCACCGGGGCCGGCTCGTGACCGAGCGTCCGCACCTCGGGGAAGTGGCAGGCGACCGCGTGCCCGTCCGGACGGGTCGTCAGCACCGGGACCTCCGCCGCGCAGATGTCCTGGGCCTTGAAGCACCGCGTGCGGAACACGCATCCGCTGGGCGGGTTGCTGGGGCTGGGCAGGTCGCCCTGGAGGATGATCCGCTCGCGCGCGTCCTCGAGGTCCGGGTCGGGGATCGGGACGGCGGAGAGCAGGGCGTGCGTGTAGGGGTGCAGCGGCCGGGAGTACAGGTCATCCCGGGAGGCGATCTCCATGATCCTGCCCAGGTACATCACGATGACCCGGTCGGAGATGTGGCGCACCACGGACAGGTCGTGGGCCACGAACACGTAGGCGATCCCGAACTCGTCCTGGATGTCCTCGAGCAGGTTGATGACCTGGGCCTGGACGGAGACGTCGAGGGCGGACACCGGCTCGTCGCAGACGATGAGCTTGGGTTGCAGCGCAACCGCACGGGCGATGCCGATGCGCTGGCGCTGCCCGCCGGAGAACTCGTTGGGGTAGCGGTTGTAGTGCTCAGGGTTCAGCCCGACGCGCGCCATGATGTCCTGCACGGCCGCCTTGACGCCGCCGGGCGGGGTGACCTTCTGCACCTGGAAGGGCGCGCTGACGATGGTGCCGACGGTGTGCCGGGGGTTCAGCGACGAGTAGGGGTCCTGGAAGATCATCTGCATCTCTTTGCGCAGGGGCACGAGCTGCTTCTTGCTGAGACTGGTGATGTCGCGGCCGTCGAAGGTGATCTGGCCCGCGGTCGGCTCCAGCAGCTTGGTCATCGCCCGGCCCGCGGTGGACTTCCCGCAGCCGGACTCCCCCACGAGGCCGATCGTCTCGCTCGGCCAGACGGACAGGTCCAGGCCGTCCACGGCCTTGACCGCCCCGATCTGCCGGCGGAAGACGACCCCCTTGGTGATCGGGAAGTGCTTCTTGAGGCCCGTGACCTTCAGCAGCGGATCCCCGGACCGGTCGATGGAGCTCATGAGATCCTCCGATCGCCGAACTTGTCGGTCATGATCTGCAGCCGCTGCTCCACGGTCAGGTGGCAGCGCGCCAGGTGCCCCGGCTCGGACTCGACGAGTTCGGGCCGGACGGTGTCGCACAAGCCGTCGGGCACCTGGTCGTGGTAGGTGCACCGCGGCCGGAACACGCACCCCTTGGGCAGCTTGAGCAGCGATGGCGGGTTGCCCGGGATCGGTTCGAGCCGCTCGAGGTTGATGTCGGTGCGCGGCACCGAGGACAGCAGCCCCCAGGTGTAGGGCATCTGCGGTCGGTAGAACAGCTCGCGATGCTCAGCCTGCTCGACGCAGCGCCCGCCGTACATGACCAGGACCTCGTCGGCCATGTCGGCCACGACGCCGAGGTCGTGGGTGATCAGCACGATCGCGGTGCCGAAGTCGTCCTGCAGGTCGCGCAGGAGGTCGATGATCTGGGCCTGGACGGTCACGTCGAGGGCGGTGGTGGGCTCGTCGGCGATGATCATCTGCGGGTCGTTGACCAGCGCCATGGCGATCATCACGCGCTGGCGCATGCCACCGGACAGCTCATGGGGGTAGGAGTCGAGGCGCTTGTCCGGATCGGGGATGCCGACCCGGTCGAGCATCTCCTTGGCCCGGGCCCGGGCACCCTTCTTGTCCAGCGGCTGGTGGACCTGGACCGCCTCGACGAGCTGCTTGCCGATCTTGTAGAAGGGGTGCAGCGAGCTCAGCGGATCCTGGAAGATCATCGCCATCTTCTCGCCGCGCAGCTGGCGCACCCGATCATCGGTGGCGGCGATGAGCTCCTCGCCGTCGAGCCAGACCTCGCCGCCGATCGCCGTCGTCTTGCGGTTGAGCAGGCCCATCACGGCCATGCTCGACACGCTCTTGCCGGAACCGGACTCGCCCACGATGGCCAGGGTCTTGCCCCGGAACACGTCGTAGGAGACCTTGTCGACGGCCTTGAGCTTGCCGTCCTCGGTGGTGAACTCGACCTCGAGGTCGCGGACCTTCAGGAACGGCTCAGCAGCCGACGGGGCGCTCATGCCAGCCTCACTCGGGGGTCGATGGCGGCGTACAGCAGGTCGACGATGACGTTGGCGACGATCACGAAGAACGCAGCGAGCACGACGGTGCCGACGATGATCGGCAGGTCGTAGTCGGTGACCGACTCGATGGCCAGGCGCCCGATCCCGGGGAGCTGGAAGATGAACTCGGTGATCACCGCGCCACCCAGGAGCCCGGCAAGGTCGAGTCCGGCAACCGTCACCAGGGGCGTGAGGCCGGCCCGGAAGGCGTGCTTGCGGATCACGACCCGCTCCGGCAGGCCCTTGGCGCGCGCTGTGCGGATGTAGTCCTCGCCCAGCGTCTCGAGCATCTGCGAACGTGTGAGCCGCGTGTAGAAGGCGGCGTAGACCAGTGCCACCGTGATCCAGGGGAGCAGCATGGTCTGGAACCACTGGACTGGATCCTCGAGCATGGGCACGTAGTTCGGGTAGGGCAGCAGGTTCCACTTGATGACGACGAAGAACAGCAGGACCAGGCCGATGAAGAACGTCGGGAACGAGTAGCCCACGAGCGCCAGCCCGACGAGGGTGCGGTCCTGCCACTTGCCCCGGCGGAGCGCCGCGTAGATGCCGGACAGGATCCCGGTCACCATCCAGATGATGAAGGCCCCGACCGCGAGCTGCACGCTGACGGGAAGCCGCTCGATGAGCAGCTGGGTCACGCACTCACCCTTGCGGAACGAGTAGCCCAGCGCAGGGGCCGGGCAGCTGAACTCCACGGGCGTGCCCTCGGCGTAGGTGCGCCCCACGAACAGGCCCTTGAACCACTGCCAGTACTGCATGACCAGCGACTGGTCCAGGCCCAGGCGCACCCGGTTGGCCTCGATGATCTCCGGGGTGCACGCCTTGCCGCAGGTGAGGCGTGCCGGGTCCGCCGGGATGACGGCGAAGAGGAGGAAGACCGCGATCGTCACCAGCAGGAGCATGAGGAACATCAGGAGCACTCGTCTGACGAGATAGGCACCCATGGGCTCGAGGTCTCCCCTTCCGGACGGTCAACGGGTCTGGTGCTCCGGTGGGGTGGCCCCGAGGGGCCACCCCACCGGGTGGTGCGGTTACTGCTGGGTCACTGCTGGACGAACATGTTCGCGTACGGCCAGGAGCCATACGGTGCCCAGAGGTAGGCGTCGCCCACCTTGGACCCGATCAGGCCCTGCTGCTTGCCGAAGCGCGTCGGGATGGCCCACACGTTGGCCATCGCCGTCTTGTTCAGGTCGGCCCAGGCGGCACCCTGCTGGTCGCGGTCGGCGATCAGCTTGGCCTCGTCGGACTTCTTGGTGAACTCCGCGTCGTCGACGTAGGAGATGTTGAAGCCACCGTTGGGGGTGAACAGCTCCGGGATGACCGTGGAGGCGTTCAGCCAGTCCGGACCCCAGCCCCCGCTGATCAGCGAGCCGGCCTTGGCCTCGTCCTGGACGATCGAGTAGTAGCCACCCGGATCGATCGGGTTCGGGGTGATCTCGATGTCGGCCTTCTTCAGAGCCGAGACGATGGCACCCGCAGCCTTGTCGTTGACCTCGGTCTTGGGGTAGTCCAGGGTCAGCTTCGGCATGGGCTTGCCGGAGTCCGCGACCAGCTTCTTCGCGTACTCGGGGTCGCCGTTGTCCGGGATGGCCTGGCCGAGCAGGTCGGTCCACATGCCCGAGGGCTGGTAGTCGATCGCCAGGTTCGGCTTGATGACGCCATCGGCCAGGTCACCGGCGAAGTTGCCGCCGGCGATGGTGCGCAGGTCCTCGCGCGGGAACGCCGCGGCGAGCGCCTGGCGGTGGGCCAGCTCGGGGACGAGCTTGGCGTTGATGGCCCAGTAGCGCACGTACGGGTCGTACCCGTCGAAGCGCCGGTCCTCGAACTTCGGGTCGTTGAACACGGCCGCGAGCGACGCCGGGTCGATGATGGCGCCCTTCGTGGTCATGGACTGGTCGTCACCGGAGTCCGCCATGAGGCGCTGGGTCGAGACCGAGGTCGGCACCGCGAACTTCACCACGATCTGGTCGGGGTAGGCCTTGCGGTAGTCGTCCGTGGCCGGATCCCACTGGTCGTTGCGGACCAGCGTCAGGTCGGTGCCCTTGTTGTACTCCTGGATCTTGTACGGACCGGAGGAGAGGGGCTTGTCGTCGTACTTCTCACCGGTGTCCGCGGCCTTGGGGACCGGGGAGAACGCAGTCAGCGTCGTGGTGTAGTTGAAGTCCGCCGCCGGCGTGGCCAGGGTGAAGGTGATGGTCTTGCCGTCCTCCGAGCAGGCCACGGCCTTGTCGAAGAGCTCCTGGCCGGTGCCGTCGTACGGGCCCTTGTAGGCCGAGCTGCCGTCGTCGTCCTTGGGGATGTCCAGCAGCGCGCGCGCGTACTGCGGGCCGTCGGTGATGACGTCGGTGGCGAAGGTCCGCGAGACGCCGTAGGCGACCTCGGCACAGGTGATCGGTGTGCCGTCCTCGAACTTCGCGCCGTCCTTGAGGGTGAAGGTCCAGACCTTCCCGCCCTCGGACGCGGTGCCCGTGTCAGTGGCCAGGTCCGGCGTCAGGGTGCCGGCGACGTTGTCGTCAGGCGACAGCGTGTACTGGACCAGGGTCCGGTTCAGGTAGCCGGTGGTGAACGCGAGGTCCTCACCGGTGTAGTTGCGCTGCGGGTCCAGGTGGTTGAACTGCTCGTCCACGGTCAGGAAGGTCAGGGTGCCACCCTTGGTGGCCTCACCTGATCCGCCGCTAGCCGCGGCATCCCCACCGTCCGAGCCCCCACAGGCGGCCAGCAGGAGTGCGGATGCAGCGGTCAGCGCCGCCACCTTCGCGCTCGTGGTTGCCTTGCTCATTCTTTCCTCCTTGTTCGGGTCGCGGCGGATGTGCCGGACCCATGTTCCCGCCGGGGCGGGCCCGTCCATGGGAGACGGGAGTCTGTGTCTATCCTCGGCCTGCCCTCGGGTCGAGCGCGTCGCGCACGGCGTCGCCGAAGAGGTTGAACACCAGCACGGTGATGAACAGCGCCATGCCCGGGATGAACAGGTAGCTGGGCAGGACGGTGAAGGTGCGCACCGAGTCGTTGAGCATCGCGCCCCAGGTGGGCGTCGGCGGCAGCACGCCGACCCCGAGGAAGGCCAGGGCTGCCTCAGCGGAGATGAACCCCGGGAAGGCCAGCGAGGCGTACACCAGGATCGGCGCCCACAGGTTGGGGATGAGCTCCTTGAACAGGATGCGTCGGGAGGATGCGCCGGTGGACACGGCCGCCTCGACGAACTCCCGCTCGCGCAGGCTGAGCACCTGGCCACGCACGACGCGAGCCAGGTACGGCCAGCTGAAGAAGCTCAGCAGGATGATCAGGGCCACGACGCGCGCGGCGTTGGCGTTCGGGATCACCGTCTCGATGCGGCTCTGCAGCGGCTGGGCCATCGCGATGACCAGGAGCAGGACCGGGAAGCTCAGGGTCAGGTCCATCAGCCGGCTGATGGCGGTGTCGACGCGACCCTTGGAGTAGCCGGCGACGGTGCCCATCAGGACCCCGAAGACGACGACCAGGAACGTGCTGGCAGCGGCGATCGTCAGCGAGATCCGCGCGCCGTAGAGCAGGCGCGCGAGGATGTCGCGGCCGATGAGCGGCTCGACGCCGAGCGGGTGGGCCCAGGAGATGCCGCCGAGGGGGCCCAGGGGCAGGCCACCGTCCTGGCTGACGAGGTCGGTGTTGGGCTCGTACGGGTCGATGCCCAGCACCTTGGTGATCAGGGGCGCGAACAGCGCACCGAGGAAGATCAGGATGATCACGGTCAGCGAGATCATCGCGACCTTGTCCCGCCGCAGCCGGCCCCAGGCGATCTGGGTCAGGGACTTGCCCTCGACCAACTCGACCTCGGTACCCGCACCGATCTCGTCGGAGGCGCTCACAAGCGGGACTGAGCTCATGGGCCCACCTCTCTGCTCGCCACGGAATACCGCCACACCGCCCGATTACGGCGCAAGAGTACGCGAACGCAGGCGGTATCCCGCAATGTAGGCGGTGCTGCGCGACGAAGTCGTCGGAACGGCCGTCGGGGGGTGAAAGAGTTACCAAAACGCAACACAACCCGGCGACCGTCCCGGCGGCTCACACCCGGCGGTTGCGCGACTTGGCCCGGTCGGTGGCCACGAGCGTCACCTTGCGCAGGCGCACGGTGGCCGGGGTGACCTCCACGCACTCGTCCTCACGGCAGAACTCCAGCGCCTGCTCCAGGGAGAGCAGCCGGTGCGGGATGAGCCGCACGAGCTCGTCGCTGCTGGACTGGCGCATGTTGGTGAGCTTCTTCTCCTTGGTGGGGTTGACGTCCATGTCCTCGGAGCGCGAGTTCTCCCCCACGATCATGCCCTCGTACACCTCGGTGCCCGGACCGACGAACATCGTGCCGCGCTCCTGCAGGTTGAACAGGGCGAAGGCGGTGACCACCCCGCGGCGGTCGGCCACCAGGGAGCCGGTCGGGCGGGTGCGCAGCTCGCCGTGCCAGGGCTCGTACCGCTCGAACACGTGGTGCAGCAGGCCGGTGCCCCGGGTCTCGGTGAGGAACTCCGTGCGGAAGCCGATGAGGCCGCGCGCCGGCACGATGTACTCCAGGCGGATCCAGCCGGTGCCGTGGTTGACCATCTGCTCCATGCGGCCCTTGCGCAGGGCCATCAGCTGGGTCAGCACCCCCAGGTAGTCCTCGGGGGCGTCGATGGTCAGGCGCTCCATCGGCTCGTGGAGCCTGCCGTCGACCGTGCGGGTCACGACCTGGGGCTTGCCGACGGTGATCTCGAAGCCCTCGCGCTTCATCAGCTCGACGAGCACCGCCAGCTGCAGCTCGCCACGTCCCTGGACCTCCCAGGTGTCCGGGCGCTCGGTCTCCAGCACGCGGATCGACACGTTGCCGATCAGCTCCGCGTCGAGGCGGTTCTTCAGCAGCCGGGCGGTCAGCTTGGTGCCGGACTGGCCGGACAGGGGTGCGGTGTTGATGCCGATCGTCATGCTGATGCTCGGCTCGTCCACGGTGATCACCGGCAGCGGCCGCGGATCCTCGGGATCGGTGAGCGTCTCCCCCAACGTGATGTCGGCGATCCCCGCGACGGCGATGATGTCGCCCGGCCCGGCCGAGTCGGCGGGCTTGCGCTCGAGCGCATCGGTCATCAGCAGCTCGGCGATGCGCACCCGCTCCTGCGACCCGTCGGCGCGGCACAGCATCAGCGACTGGCCCTTGCGGATCGTGCCGTTGTGCACCCGGCAGATCGCCAGCCGGCCCAGGTAGGGCGAGGAGTCGAGGTTGGTCACGTGCGCCTGCAGCGGCATCTGGTCGTCGTACTCCGGCGCCGGGACCGTGCCCAGGATCGCCTGGAACAGCGGGACGAGGTTCTCCGAGTCGGGCATGCCGCCGTCCTCGGGACGGTTCAGGCTGGCCCGGCCGGCCCGTGCCGAGGCGTAGATGATCGGGAAGTCGATCTGCTCGGCGGTGGCGTCGAGGTCGAAGAACAGCTCGTAGGTCTCGTCGACCACCTCGGCGATCCGGGCGTCGGGCCGGTCCACCTTGTTGATCACCAGGATGACGGGCAGGTGCTTCTGCAGCGCCTTGCGCAGCACGAACCGGGTCTGCGGCAGCGGGCCCTCGGAGGCGTCGACCAGCAGCAGCACCGCGTGCACCATCTCCAGGCCGCGCTCGACCTCGCCACCGAAGTCCGCGTGGCCGGGGGTGTCGATGATGTTGATCGTGACCCCGCCCTCGGGCGCCCCGACCCCGTGGTAGTTCACCGCGGTGTTCTTGGCCAGGATCGTGATGCCCTTCTCCCGCTCGAGGTCCATGGAGTCCATGACCCGCTCCTTGACGGAGCCCTCGTCGGCCTGGTGCGTGGTGAACGCCCCGGACTGCCAGAGCATGGAGTCGACCAGCGTGGTCTTGCCGTGGTCGACGTGGGCGATGATGGCGATGTTGCGCAGGTCGGTGCGCTGGCGGATGGCCACGGGTGGAAGTCTCCTCGTCAGGTCCCGAGGCACGCCCTCGGGAAGGTGCCGGGAGCAGAACCCGGACACCAATCATCCCACGGATCCCCCGCCGCCAGACTCTCCACTTCACGGTCAACTCTCCCGTCGGGGGTGGAGAGTTGACGGTGAAGTGGAGACTTCGCCGGGGCAGGGGCCGCGCGGGCGACCGGGGCGGGCTGCCTACTGCAGGGGTTGGCCCCAGGCCAGGGCGAAGTACTCGCGGTCCCAGAACCGGAAGTAGGCCCAGGCCGGCACCCGGTCGGCGTACGGGTAGGTGGCCTGGACCAGGTCCGGGCTCTGGGTGCCGTGGGCGAGGAGCACCGCACCCTTGGCCCCGGTGTCGCCGTCGATGCGGACACTGACCTGCGGCTCGGGAACACGGTCGCCGATCGGCGCCCTGGCCAGGGCGTTCCAGGACACCTCACGGTCACCACGGGTCACCGTCCAGACACGACCCACCCCGGAGCCCTCGGACTGGGCCGCGGTCAGCACGTAGGCGGCGACGGCCTGGGAGTCCGTGTCCTGGCCGGTGGTGTCGCCGACCGTGAGGATCACCGAGGGGGCGGACGCCGTGATCTCGGCGGTGATCGCCGCGACGACGTCATCGGGATCGGCTGCGAGCAGCTCCCCGTCGGCGAACGCGGCGGTCGTCACCCGGTCGACGCCCAGGAGGTCTGCCGAGCTCGCCAGCTCGTCGGAGCGCACCTGGCCGATGCTCTCCTCGGCGAACGACAGCTCCGGGGGCTGGGTCGCCCCATCGGTCAGGGACAGGACTGAGACGGTCGCGCCGGCGGCGTCGAGGGCGGCAAGGGTGCCCGCCAGCGGGAGCTCCTGCCCGGGCCGGGCCAGCACGACCAGCACGTTGGCGGCCATCTCCGGCGGGACGAGCGCGGTGGCCCGGATCTCCTGGGCCGAGCGATGGATGGCCAGGAAGTGCAGGGTCGCCACCGTGCCCGCGGCGACCAGGGCCACGGCCAGGACCAGGGCCACCAGCCGGCGGCCCCAGCGTCGGGTCCGCCCACGGGCCCGCTCCGGTCGGGAGGTGACCCGCGGCGGGGTCTGCTCAGGGGCAAGTCGCTCAGCCATTTGCCCAGTGTGGCGACCCCCGGACCAACCCCCGGTCAGCGACACGCGCACCGCACCGATCAGCCCCAGGTCCACCGCGTCGACACGACCAGGGGGGCGCCGGGGACGACCATGTGGGGGTGCGTGTTCGGCCCGTCGGGGGGCCCCGACTGGGGCTCCACGCAGAACGCCTCCGCGAGCTCGTCGTAGACGACCGCGAACTCGACGTCGGAGCTGATCCGCAGGACTGCAGCGCCCGGCCAGGTGATGGTCATGGGCCACCGGACCCCGGTGAAGCAGTCGTCCCAGGGACCCGGCGGCACCGCCACGACCTCGCCACCGGGGATCCCGGCGGCGTCTCGCAGCAGCATCCCCGACGCCTCGAAGTGCAGCTCAGCGATCTCCCCGGACTCCAGGACCCGCCGGAACCAGGGGTGCCACCCCACGGTCGCCGGGAACGCCGCTGCCTGGGCATGCACCTCGACCCGCTGGGCCAGGTGCTCGGCGGTCAGCCGGAACTCCTGGACGACGTGGCCGGGGAACGGCCAGCGCGAGTCCAGGTCGCACCGGATCCGCAGGCCGGCATCGGTGGTCTCCTCGACCTGCCAGGGGCGATCCATCACCAGGCCGTGACCGGCGTGCGGGTGGGTCCGGTCGGTCGGCAGCATGTGCTCGACACCCGCCACGCGCAGCGCACCGTCGCGGATGCGCCCGGCCCACGGCGCCATCACGAAGGACCCGTGCTCGATCACGTCGGTGCCCACCGCGCCGAGCAGCTCGACGCCCTCGATCTGCAGCGAGGTGATCCGCCCGCCATCGGCCGCGTCCACGGCGACCCGTGCGGGGCCGGCCCGCAGGGTCTGCAGCGGGGTCATGCGGAGACCCCGGTCGTGCGCCGGTCACGGGGCGGCGCCACGCTCTCGCGGGCCACGAACACCGGCGGGACCAGCTCGTGGAGGATCTCGCCCTCGCCGGCCATCTGGGTGACGAGCATCTGCAGCGCCCGGCGGCCCACCTCCTCGAACCCCTGGCGGACGGTCGTCAGCGGCGGGATGAAGAAGCCGGACTCGGGCAGGTCGTCGAAGCCGATGAGGCTCACGTCGTCGGGCACCCGCAGGCCGTGCTCGTGCAGCGCCCGCAGGATCCCCAGGGCGGTCTGGTCGTTCGCGGCGAAGATGGCGGTCACGTCCGGGATCCGGGCCAGCATCTTGCCCGCCTCGTAGCCCCCAGCGGCCGACCAGTCGCCGGTGATCACGGGCGGGACCTCGGCCCCGGCCCGTTCCAGCGCGGCCCGCCATCCCTCGATACGGTCCATGCTGTCGAACACGTCCGAGGGCCCCGACACGTGCCACACGGTCCGGTGCCCCGCGTCCAGCAGCACCTGGGTGGCCTCGATGGCACCCCGGACCTGGTCGATGCCGACGCTGGGGATGGCCTCGTTGCGGTCACCGCCGATGGTGACCAGCGGCTTGTCCGCCGGGACCTCGCGGATCGCCTCGGCTGCCGAGACCACCGGCACGATCACGATGATCCCGCCGACCTGCTGGTCGAGGTGCCGGTTGACCGCCTCCGCCATCGAGGCCCGGTCGAGGGCCGCGAGGCTCGCCACGCTCACCCCGTAGCCCTCCTGCACCGCCGCGGCCTCCAGCGCGTAGAGCAGGGAGGCGGGACCGAAGAGGGTCGAGGGCTGGGCCACGACACCGATCTGGTCGCTGCGCCCGCTGGCCAGGGCGCGGGCAGCCCGGTTGGGCCGGTACCCCAGCTCCTGCATCGCCGCCAGGACGCGCAGCCTGGTCTGCTGCTTGACGTTCGGATGGTCGTTGAGCACCCGGGACACCGTCTGGTGCGAGACCCCAGCGAGCCGGGCCACATCGGTCATCGCCGGCGGCCGGCTCGGCCCGATGGCCATGGGATGCTCCTCTCCCCCGCTCGGTGGAATCGATCGGTCCTCGCAGCGATGAAACCAGCGCCTGTGCCGGGTGTGTGCAGCGCCCCCCAACTGGCGCTGCACACACCTACTCCTCGGCCGGTATCAGCTCGTCGACCTGGTCCTGATCGGGCATGCCCTGCGAGGCTCCGTCGTCCACCGGCACGGTGGTGACCGCTGCCCCGACCGACGAGCGGCGCTTGTTCCACACGTCGAAGGCCACCGCGAACAGCAGCACCAGGCCCTTGATCGTCTGTTGCCAGTCGACCGACACGCCCATGAGCGACATGCCGTTGTTCAGCACGCCCATGAAGAAGCCACCGACGATGGCCCCGATGACCGTCCCCACGCCACCAGTGACCGCAGCGCCACCGATGAACGCGGCAGCAATGGCGTCGAGCTCGAAGTTGACGCCGGCCTTCGGGTTGGCAGCCGTGAGTCGGGCGGCGAACACCATGCCGGCCAGGGCCGCGAGCATGCCCATGTTGGCCATCACGAGCATGTCGACGCGCTTGGTCCGAACCCCGGACATCGAGGCCGCCGGGTAGTTGCCGCCGACGGCATAGATGTGCCGGCCGAACACCGTGCGATTCATGATGAAGCTGTAGATCCCGATCAGCGCGAACAGCACGAGCCCGACGATCGGCAGGCCCTTGTACTGCGCCAGCAGGTAGGCGAACCACATGATCACGGCCACAACGGCCACCTGCTTGAGCAGGAACATCCCCATGGACGACACCGCGAAGTTGTAGCGCTGCTTGGAGGCCCGCTTGCGGAAGTCCATGGCAACAAGGAAGACGCACAGCAGCACGGCCAGAAGCAGCGTGAGGTTGTGCAGGCCGGTGTCCGGACCGATCACCGGGAGGAACCCGTTACCGAGCTTCTCGAATCCCGGGGGCAGGTTGCCCACGGTCTCGCCCTGGAGGACGGTCAACGTCAGGCCACGGAACACGAGCATGCTCGACAGCGTCACGATGAACGCGGGGATGCCCATGTAGGCGACCCACACGCCATGCCACGCGCCGATCGCGGCACCGACGATCAACGTGATGACGACCGCGAGCGGCCATGGGACGTCCCACTTGACCATCATCATGACGGCCAGGGCGCCGGTGAAGGCGGCAACCGATCCGACGGACAGGTCGATGTGCCGGGCGATGATCACCATCACCATGCCGATCGCCAGGATCAGGATGTAGCTGTTCTGGGTCAGCAGGTTCGTGAGGTTCAGCGGCTTGAGCAGGATCCCGTCAGTGGTGATCTGGAACAGGATGATGATGGCGATCAAGGCGCCGATCATCCCGTACTGGCGGATGTTGCCGCTCATCAAGGTCTTCAGGCTGGTCATCGGTGTCACCTTCTGCTGGTCGTCATGTGGCGCATGAGAAGTTCCTGTGTGGCCTCGCCGGCCACGAACTCACCCGTGATGTGGCCCTCGGCCAGGGTGTAGATCCGATCGCAGAGCCCGAGGAGCTCGGGCAGCTCGGAGGAGATGACGATCACGGCGTTGCCGCCCTTGGCCATCTCCTGGACGAACCCGTAGATCTCGTACTTGGCGCCCACGTCGATCCCGCGGGTCGGCTCGTCGAGGATCATCACCTTCGCGTCGGTGTAGATCCACTTGCTCAGCACGACCTTCTGCTGGTTGCCCCCGGACAACTGGGCAACCTTGGCCTCGACCGTCGGAGCCTTGATGTTCATCCGCGTGCGGAAGCCCTCGGCGACCGTGACCTCCTCGTTCACATCGACGGTCAGGCCGTGCGCCAGCTTGTGGATGCCCGCAGACACGATCGAGGTCTTGATGTCGTCGAGCAGGTTCAGCCCGAGGGACTTGCGGTCCTCGGTCACGTAGGCCAACCCCGAGGTGATTGCATCCGCGACCGAGTTGAGCTCGAGCTCCTCACCGTCGAGGACCAGAGTGCCGCTGATGCGCGCACCGTAGGACTTGCCGAAGATGGAGCGGGCCAGTTCGGTGCGTCCGGCACCCATCAGCCCCGCGATGCCCACGATCTCGCCCCGGCGGGCGACGAGGTTCGCGTCGATGACGACCGCGCGCGAGTGGTCGACCGGGCTGAACACGTTCCAGTCCTTGACCTCGAAGAGCACCTCGCCAACGTCGGGGGTGTAGGGCGGGAAGCGGTGCTCGAGGTCCCGGCCGACCATCCCCTGGATGATCCGGTCCTCGTCCACCCCGCCGCCGGCGACCTCGAGGGTCTCGATCGTCCGGCCGTCGCGCAGGATCGTGATGCTGTCGGCGATGGCGGCGATCTCGTTGAGCTTGTGGGAGATCATGATGCTGGTGATGCCCTTGGCCTTCAGCTCGCGCAGCAGGTTGAGCAGGTGCGCGGAGTCGTCGTCGTTGAGGGCGGCTGTCGGCTCATCGAGGATGAGCAGCCTGACGCTGCGGGACAGCGCCTTGGCGATCTCGACCAGCTGCTGCTTGCCGATGCCCAGCTGCTTGATCGGGGTCAGGGGGTTCTCCGACAGCCCGACGCGGGTGAGCAGGTCGTGGGCCTCGCTGTTCGTCCGGTCCCAGGAGATGACCCCGCGGGTGACGTTCTCGTTGCCGAGGAAGATGTTCTCGGCGATGGACAGCTCGGGGATCAGCGCGAGCTCCTGGTGGATGATGACGATCCCGGCGCGCTCGCTGGCCCGGATGTCGCGGAACTCCACCGGCTGGCCCTCGTAGATGATCTCGCCGTCGTAGCTGCCGTGCGGGTAGACCCCGCTCAGGACCTTCATCAAGGTCGACTTGCCGGCACCGTTCTCCCCGCAGATCGCGTGGATCTCGCCGGCGTGGACCGTCAGGTTCACATCCGACAGCGCCTTGACCCCGGGGAACTCCTTGGTGATGGAGCGCATCTCGAGGATGGGTCCGCTCATTGCTCACAGCCTCCGTGTGGCTCCGTCGTGGTTCGCAGCGGTGGACGGCTGCGAGGGGTTCAGGTGGTGCGGGTGGTGGCCGTGACCGTGGCCTGCGACCACCACCCGCTTCTCACTGCATGCCCGAGGGCAACGTGGTGAGGATCAGCCGTCGATCTCTTCCTGCGTGTAGTAGCCCGTGTCGACCAGAGCCTCAGTGACGTTGTCCTTGGTCACCGTGATCGGCTTGAGCAGGTAGGACGGGACAACCTTGACGCCGTTGTCGTACGTCTCGGTGTCGTTGACCTCGGGCTCCTCGCAGTTGCCGATCGCCTCGATCATTCCGACCGTGACCTTCGCCAGCTCGCGGGTGTCCTTGAAGACGGTCGAGTTCTGCTCGTCCTTGAGGATGGACTGGACGGACTGGATCTCGGCGTCCTGGCCGGTGACAACCGACAGGGGCTTGTCGCCACTGCCGTAGCCGTTGGCCTTCAGCGCCGCGATGATGCCCAGCGACAGGCCGTCGTAGGGCGAGAGGACGCCGTCAACGGTCTCGGTCGTGTAGCTCTTGGTCAGCAGGTCCTCCATGCGCTTCTGGGCGGTGGCGGGATCCCAACGAAGGATCGCGGCCTGCTCGAAGTCGGTCTGGCCGGAGACGACCACCATCTCGCCGGAGTCGATCAGCGGCTGCAGGATCGACATGGCGCCGTTCCAGAAGAACGTGGCGTTGTTGTCGTCGGGCGAACCGGCGAACAGCTCGACGTTGTACGGGCCCTCGCCGGTGGCCTTGAGGCCCTCGACCAGTGCCTCGGCCTGGAGCACGCCCACGCCGAAGTTGTCGAACGTGGAGTAGTAGTCCACGGCGCCGGACTCACGGATGAGGCGGTCGTAGGCGAGGACGGGGATGTTGGACTCCTCGGCGGTGTTCAGGATGTCGCCGAGTGCGGTGCCGTCGATGGCGGCGATGACCAGCATCTGACTGCCCTTGGTGACCATGTTCTCGACCTGGGAGACCTGGGTCGGGATGTCGTCCTCGGCGTACTGGAGGTCCACCTGGTAGCCGGCAGCCTCGAGCTGCTCCTTCATGCTGTCGCCGTCGGCGATCCAGCGCGTGGAGGACTTGGTGGGCATGGCCACACCGATGGTGCCCTTCTCGCCCGGGGTGCAGTCGCCGGCGGGGGCTGAAGCCTCGCCTGAGGCCGCGGGCTCCGCGGTCTCCTCACTGCCGCTGCTGCACGCGGCGAGGCTGAAGATGAGCCCCGCTGCCGCGAATGCGGATACGTACTTCCTCATTGAGCGTTCCTTCCTGATGGGTCATGAGGCGGGGCTCGCCCCATGGGTCGTGCGCCTGGCTGCGGGCTAGAAGCCCAGGGCCAGGCGGTAGTACGCCTGGCTCCACCGCCGCTCCTGGATGAAGTGGCGGATGTCTGTCGTGCTGTCGATGAGCGCCAGCTCGGTGCCGACGATCTCCGACAGGTCCCACAGGTGCTCGGCGGACAGGGCCGTGGAGAGCACCGTGTGGTGGGGGCCGCCGGCGGTGATCCACGCCTCGGCCGACGTGCGCAGGTCCGGTGCCGGGCGCCACACGGCGCGGGCGACGGGCAGCTTCGGCAGCGCCTCGTCCGGGGCCACGAGCTCGACCTCGTTCGCCACGAAGCGGAACCTATCGCCCATGTCGCACAGGCCCAGGACGATCCCCTGCGCCGGCGTGGCGGTGAAGACCAGGCGGACCGGATCCTCGCGGCCGCCGATGGCCAACGGGTGGATCTCGAGTCGGGGGCGCTCGTCGGTGATCGACGGGCAGACCTCGAGCATGTGGGCACCGAGGATCTTCTCCGCACCGGGGGCCAGGTGGTAGGTGTAGTCCTCCATGAAGGAGGTCCCGCCCGGAAGGCCCTGGGCCATCACCTTGAGCGTGCGGACCATCACCGCGGTCTTCCAGTCGCCCTCCCCGCCGAAGCCGTAGCCGTCGGCCATCAGCCGCTGGACGGCCAGTCCGGGCAGCTGGCGAAGGCCGCCGAGATCCTCGAAGTTCGACGTGAACGCGGTGAACCCGCCGTCGGTGAGGAACCGGCGCAGGCCCGCCTCGATGCGTGCGCCGTACCGCAGCGCATCGTGACGGGCGGCACCGGGCTGGAGCTCGGGGGCGATGTCGTACAGGTCGGCGTACTCGGCGACCAGCGCGTCGACCTCGGACTCGGCGACCGCGTCGACGACCGCGACCAGGTCGTTCACGCCGTAGGTGTTCACCGAGACGCCGAAGCGGATCTCGGCCTCGACCTTGTCGCCCTCGGTCACCGCGACGTTGCGCATGTTGTCGCCGAACCGGGCCAGGCGCATGGCAGCGCATCGCGGCGGCCCGGCGGCAGCCCGCGCCCACGGCCGATGCGCTCGGCGACGACCGGGTCGCTGAGCGTGCCCGACGACGGTCTTGCGGGCGACCCCCAGCCGGGTCTGGATGTAGCCGAACTCGCGGTCGCCGTGGGCGGCCTGGTTGAGGTTCATGAAGTCCATGTCGATGGTCGCCCACGGCAGCGTCGACGTCGGCCTGCGTGTGCAGGTGCAGCAGCGGCTTGCGCAGGGCGTCCAGGCCGGCTGATCCACATCTTCGCCGGGGAGAACGTGTGCATCCAGGCGATCACGCCCGACGCACGCATCGTCGGCGCTCGGCCTCGAGCAGCGTCCGGCGGATCGCGTCGGCCGTCGGTGAGGACCGGCTTCCACACCACTCGAAGCCGGGATCGCGTCGGAGGCGTCCAGCGGTCGGCGACGATCTCGCGGACTGCTCGGCGACCTGGTGCGAGGATCTCGTGGCCGTACAGGCGTCTGGCTGCCGGTGAGGAACCAGACCTCTGCGGTGACCTGCCTGATGCTGGTCATTGCACTCCTCCGTGCTGTCCGTAGACGTTCTGGTAGCGGTCGTACAGGCCGTCGATGTCCTCGCGTGGCCAGGGGGACCGGATCGCCGAGCTGGCGGGCGATGTGCACGGTGCGGGCGACGTCCTCGAGCATCACCGCGGCCTTGACCGCCGCGCGGGCGTCGGCGCCCGACGGTGAAGGGGCCGTGGTTGGCCATCAGCACGGCGCGGGAGCGGCTGCCGCGCAGGCGTCTCGACGATGCCCGCGCCCGATCGAGTCGTCGCCGATGCGGCGAACGGCCCGACCGGGATCTCACCGCCGAACTCGTCGGCGATCATCGTCAGCACGCACGGGATCGGCTCGCCGCCGCGCCGCCCAGGCGGTGGCGTACGTGGAGTGGGTGTGCACCACGCCGCCGACCTCGGGCATGTGCCGGTAGACGTAGGCGTGCGCGGCGGTGTCCGACGAGGGGGCGAGTCCACCCTCGACCAGGGTGCCGTCCAGGTCGCAGACGACCATCCGCTCGGGCGTGACAGCTCGTCGTAGGAGACCCCGGACGGCTTGATCACCATGAGGTCGTGGCCGGGCACGCGGGCGGAGACGTTGCCCGCGGTCCAGATCACCAGCTCATAGCGGGTCAGCTCGGCGTGCAGGGCCGCCACCTGGGCGCGCAGGACCTCCAGGGCGGGCCTGGCCTCGGCGGGGATCGTCATCTCAGGCACCTCCCGCGACCTCGGCGTGGACCGCGCGACGGCGGGCCTTGAGCGCGGTGATGACGTCGTTGGCGCCGCGGCCGAAGTAGTCGTGGAGCAGCAGGGACTCGGCGTAGAGCGCGTCGTAGGCGGCGGCCCTGTTCGGGTCGGGCTGTAGACGCCACGGATGGAGCGACCGATGGCGCGCGAGGCGGCCAGGACGTCGGGTAGGCACCGGCGGCGACGGCTGCGCGGACGGCCGAGCCGAGGGCCGGGCCCTGGGCGGAGTCGATCGTGCTCAGGGGCAGGTTGATCACGTCGGCGTGCATCTGCATGAGGAACGCGTTCTTCAGCAGCCGACCGGCACGACCAGCTCGGTCACGGGGATGCCGGACACCGCGGACGAGTCGATGATGCGCCGCGCGCCGAAGGCCGTGGACTCGATCAGGGCGTGGTACTGGTTCGGGGCGGGTGGCCGGGGTGGCCGACGATCACGCTGGACAGCTCATGGTCGACCAGCACTGAGCGGTTGCCGCTGTGCCAGTCCAGGGCGATCAGCCCGTGCTCCCCGATGCGCTGCTGGGCGGCCAGGGCAGTCAGGCGATCATGCAGCGAGACGCCGGCCTCAGCGGCGGCCTCGCGTAGCGGCGGCACGCTGGTGTCGACGAACCAGCCGAAGATGTCGCCGACGCCGCTCTGCCGGCCTCGTAGCCCGAGAGCCCAGCGGTGATCCCGCCGTCCACGACGCCGCACATGCCGGGCACCTCGCGCAGGGACTCGCCGTTCATCACATGGCAGGTGGAGGTGCTGATGATCGCGACCATCTGGCCCGGGTCCACCGCCTGGCGGCGGGTGCCGTGACGTGCGCATCGACGTTGCCGACCGCGACGGCGATGCCCTCGGGAAAGCCGGTCCAGGCGGCCGCCGGTGCGCTAAGGCCACCCGCGCGGGCGCCGAGCCGGCCGATCGGGTGCTCCAGCTTGGTGGCCACGAAGTCCGCGAAGTCCGGGTTCAGCGCCGCGAGGAACTCCGGCGACGGGTAGGCGCCGTCCTGCAGGATCCCCTTGTAGCCCGCGGTGCAGGCGTTGCGCACGTAGGTGCCGCACAGCTGCCAGATGATCCAGTCCGCGGCCTCGACCCAGCGATCCATGGCGGCGTAGACCTCGGGCGCCTCCTCGAGCACCTGCAGGCCCTTGGCGAACTCCCACTCCGAGGAGATCAGCCCGCCGTAGCGCGGCAGCCACGACTCGCCGCGCTCGGCGGCCAGGGCGTTGATCCGATCGGCCTGCGGCTGGGCGGCGTGATGCTTCCAGAGCTTGACGTAGGCATGCGGGGTGCCGACGAACTCCGGGAGCTCGCTGAGCGGGGTCCCGTCGGCGGTGGTCGGGACCATCGTGCACGCCGTGAAGTCGGTGCCGATGCCGATGACATCGCCCGGGTCGATGCCGGCGGCGAGCACGGCCTCGGGAACAGCCGTGCGCAGCACGTCGACGTAGTCGCTGGGCACCTGCAGCGCCCAGTCGGCCCCAGTGGGGTCGTGCCGTCGGGCAGGACGCGGTCGAGGACGGCATGCGGGTAGTCCAGCGAGGCATCCGCGAGCTCGGTGCCATCGCTGACGCGGACGACGACGGCCCGCCCGGACAGGGAACCGAAGTCGACCCCGATCACGTAGGACTCGCGCTGCTCGCCCACTGCACACCTCTTCTCGTTGCCTGAGCGCAATTGTTAGCGCGCACAATCTGGAGAGTCAAGTGCAATGCGGCCCCGACCCGCCGGATGTTCATAACGATTTGGTAACGAGCAGTTCATTCAGAGGAGATCTGCCAGGGAGCGGCGACATCACGCCTGATCGATCGTCAGAACGCCCGCGAAACCGGACGTAGTGCCGCGAAACGGCTCCAGAACAGGACGGGTGCCACCCTCGCCCGAGATCCCTACCAACAGGACGACGCTCATCTGAGAGCGGTAACATCCCGTCAGCGCCACGTGCGGCCCGGGGCGCCCTGGCCCCAGCCGGTGGCGGACGCCCTGGCCCAGCGTGGCACCACAGGAGGAGTTGGGCGATGATCGAGGATGTGCGCCGAGCGGAGCAAGCGCGGGCCCGGCACCGGGTGCTCTTCGGCACCGACCCGGAGGTGATCGCGTTCGCCCCCGGGCGGGTGAACCTGATCGGTGAGCACACCGACTACAACGGCGGCAGCGTGCTCCCGATGGCGATCGACCTGGGCACCACGTGCGCGGTGTCCCGTCGCTGCGATGACCGGTTCGCGCTGCACTCCCGGCAGGTCAACGGGCCGATCGCGGCTGTCGACCTCGCGACCTTCGACCCCGCGGGGGCCAACGGTTGGCTGGGGTACGCGGTGGGCGCCCTGGCGATCGCCCGCGCGCGCGGCTGGTTCACCGGCGGGGTCGACCTGTCGATCGATGCCGACCTTCCCCTGGGCGCCGGGCTGTCGTCGTCAGCATCGCTGGAGTGCGCCGTCCTCAGCGCGGTGATCGAGCTGGGCGGGGCCGCGGCCAGCCCGATGGACATCGCCCTGGCCGCCCAGCAGGTGGAGCACGAGTTCGCCCATGTCCCGTGCGGGATCATGGACCAGGCCGCCTCGATGCTCGCCCAACCCGGCAGCGCCCTGCTCCTGGACTCCGCCACCCTGGCCTCCCACGCCGTCCCGTTGCACCTGGACCGTCTCGGGCTGCAGGTGCTGCTCATCGACACCAACGTCCGCCACGACCTCGCCGACGGCGCCTACGCCGACCGACGGGCGGCCTGCGAACGTGCCGCGGCCACCCTGGGCATCACACACCTCGCCGAGATCCCCCTGGACCAGATCGGCCGGATCGAGGCCCTGCCCGAGCCCGAGGCCCGCCGGGCCCGGCACGTGATCACCGAGCAGGCGCGGGTCACCGCCGCCGTCCAGGCGTTCGCCGACGCTGATGTCGCCGCCCTGGGCCAGGCATTCGCCGGCTCCCACCAGTCCCTGTCCCGCGACTACGAGGTCAGCTGTCCCGAGCTCGACACCGTCGTGTCGGCGGCGGTCGTCGGTGGGGCGGCGGCGGTCGGATGACCGGTGGCGGCTTCGGCGGCAACGTGGTGGCCCTGTGCCGGCCGACGCGATCGGACAGGTTCAGGCCTCGGTGCGTGCGGCACGACCCGCGACGGGTTGGCCGCACCGACGTTCCGGCTCGTCACCCCCGCCGGCGGGGCCCGCCGGATCGATGCCGGCTCCCCTGTCGGGACGCCCGCCGCTGACTACTCCGATGCGAGGAACCGATGAACGCTGACCCCCGTCCCGACCTGCTCCCCGGTCCCCCCGGGCCGATGCCCACGCGAGTCCTGGGCCGCACGGGACGACCGGTGTCGGTCATCTCCCTGGGCACCTGGCAGCTCGGTGCCGACTGGGGCCAGGTGCAGCCCGAGGACGCGCTGGCCGTCCTCGAGGCGGCAGTCGATGCCGGCGTCACGATGTTCGACACCGCCGACGTGTACGGCGACGGCCGCAGCGAGCAGCTGATCGCCGAGTTCCTCGCGGGCCGCCCTGACCTCGACGTCCTCGTGGCCACGAAGATGGGCAGGCGCGCCGAGCAGCGGCGCGACAACTACTCGATGGCGAACTTCCGCGCCTGGACCGACCGATCCCGGGCCAACCTGCGCACCGACACCCTGGATCTTGTCCAGCTGCACTGCCCGCCGACCGACGTGATCACCAGCGACGAGGTGTACGACAACCTCGACACGCTGGTCGACGAGGGCGTCCTTGCCGCCTACGGCGTCAGCGTCGAGACCGTCGACCAGGCCCTGGCCGCCATCGCCCGGCCGTCGGTGGCCTCGATCCAGATCATCCTCAACGCGTTCCGGCTCAAGCCCCTGGAACGCGTCCTGCCCGCGGCGATCGAGGCCGGGGTCGGCATCATCGCCCGCGTCCCCCTGGCCAGCGGGCTGCTGTCGGGTCGGTACAGCGAGTCCACCACGTTCCCGGCCGATGACCACCGCACCTACAACCGGCACGGCGAGTCGTTCGACCGGGGTGAGACCTTCTCCGGAGTCGACTACGACAATGGGGTGCGCGCCGCCGCGACGGTCGCCGCCCTCGCGCACCGAGGGGCCGTCCCCGGCCGCGCGGCCTGGCGCTGGGTGGGCGCCGAGCTCGACGGGGCCACGACGGCGATCCCGGGTGCGCCGAACTGCTGAGCAGGCCCGCGAGGAACGCCGCCGCCGCATCGGTGCCACCGCTGGGCCGGGAACAGCGCGGCCGTCGCGACCTGTACGACCGCCGGACGCGCGCTCGATCCACGACCTCTGGTGAGCAGCAAGGAAGAGGCCGAAGGAGTCGCTGTGCCAGAAGCCTTGCAGCCCGGTCCGGCGTCCGTTGCGCCCGATCCGGGCCTGGGCGCCGCTGGCGGCCCGGTCCGTCCGGGACGCAGTAGAGCTTCGTCACGGCAACCAGGAGGCCGTCATCACCGAGGTGGTGCCGCCTGCGGCTCTACCGCGTCGGGGGACGTGAGGTGATCGTGCCGTTCGGCGCCGACGAGATCGCCGGGGCTTCGATGGCGCGGTGCTGGTGCCCTGGCCGACCCGCTTGCGTGACGGCGAGTATAGCTTCGACGGGACGGGCCACCAGGTTCCCTGAGCGAAGCTGCACGCAGACGGCCCTGGACGGGCCGGCCGTCTGGGAGCGTGGTCCGCGGTGGAGCACCGCTGGATCGGGTCGACCTGCAGCTGGACCTGGTGCCGACTACTGGCGACCCCTTTCGACTGTGCACGAATCTTCGACGGTCTGACCGACGGGGCCTGCCGTGCGCTGACGACGCGCAACCTGGGCACGCACGACGCGCCGTACGGCGTCGGCTTCACGGTGGCTCTACCCGGTGAAGGCGTGCTGGACGCCGTGATCTCAGCCTGGAGCGGACTCGTGGGTCCGACGGACGACCGCCTGCTGCTCGCCGGACGCGTGCCGGTGCCGGCCGAGATGGACTTCCGGGTCGGGCGACGGCTCGGGACCAGGTGCTCGACGACGCATTCGTCGATGCCACGTATCACGACGGGCTGTCCTGGCTGCGGCTGACGGGCTCGGACGGGCGGACGGCCGCGGTGTGGATGCACACCAGCATGACCAGCTGGCAGCTGTGCACCGGCGACGGCATCGATCCGCCGGACCAGAGGCGCCGAGGCCTGGCAGCCGAGCCGATGACGTGCGTGGCCGATGCCTTCCGGACCGGCGATGACCTGATCCGGCTGGGCAGCGGCCGGGAGCACACCGTGCGTTGGGGGTTGCGCCTGCTCTGAACGTCTGCGGTCCGCACGGACCGCGGCGTCGAGGTCGACGCCTGGACGCCGGTCGGGTCACCCCTGGCAGGCCCAGAGCCCTACCGCGGGCGGGTCGACTCACGCACCACGAGCCGCGTCGGCAGGGGGGTGTCCGGCGAGGTGGGCTCGTGCTCCTCGAGGGCGACGAGGACCTTCTGCATCATGAGCTCGCCGAGCGCGGCGAAGTCCTGGCGGACGGTCGTCAGGGGCGGGTAGAGGTAGGCCGCCTCCGGCACGTCGTCGAATCCCACCACGCTGACGTCGCCCGGCACCGAGAGCCCCCGCTCGCGGAGCGCCGCCATGAGTCCGGCAGCCATGAGGTCGTTCGAGGCGAACACCGCCAGGCCCGGCTCGACCTCGATCTCCCTGCCGAGCCGATGGCCCGACTCGGGCGTCCAGTCCCCGACCATCGGCTCCGGGATGCTCAACCGCCACTCGGCGAGCTCGTCGCGCCACCCGCGGAACCCGCTCGATGGAATCGGTCGCCCTCGGTGGGCCCGTCAGGTGCACGATGCGCTCATACCCCAGTTCAGCGAGATGCCGGACCGCCGACCGCGCACCCCGGTACTGATCGATCGACACGAGGATCGGGCTGCGCCGCTGCGTCGCGGCCGACGCGACCACAGGGATCCCGAGCTCGAGTCCCCGGACCATCTCCAGCACCCCGGTGTCGATCACGATCAGGACGATCCCGTCGACCCGCTGGCGCAGCAATGCCTCGATCGTCGAGCGCACGCTCACCGGGTCGTCGCCGTCCACGCTGACGGTGTCCACGCGGTAGCGGGCAGCCCGTGCTGCGATGTTGAAGTGCATGGCGATCACGTTCGGACCGTGGTCGGCGACACTGGGCGCGATCAGGCCGATCGTCCGCGTGCGTCGGGTGACCAGCGCCCGAGCCTGGGGCGAGGGGCTGTAGCGCAGCTGGACGATGGCGCGCTCCACCCGCTCACGGGTGGCCGGGCGCACGTTCGGCGAACCGTTCACCACGCGCGAGACGGTCTGGTGGGACACCCCAGCCAGCCGCGCGACATCGAAGATGTTGGGGGCCCGCTCCGGTCGGTTGTCAGTCACGACCGTCCTCGGGTTCCGGGACGGCGGGACGCGCCACCAGGGCCAGGAGCTGGTCCACCGACATGTCTGCAGATCTGACCGTCTCGACGATCCGGCCGTCGCGCAGGACCGCCACGCGGTCGCCGACTCGCAGGACCTCCTCGAGCTCCGCGGAGACGAACACCACGGACAGGCCGTTGCCCGCGAGCTCGGACACGAGGTTCTGGATCTCCACCTTGGCACCGACGTCGATGCCACGGGTCGGCTCGTCGAGGACCAGGACGCGCGGGGAGACTGCCAGCAGGCGGGCGAGGAGCAGCTTCTGCTGGTTGCCGCCCGACAGGTGCCCGGCGGGCCGGTCCAGGTCGGGTGGGCGGATGTCCAGGGCATCGACCCAGCTGGAGGCGAGCTCGCGCTGACGCGCGGTGCTGATCCGGCGCAGGATCCCGCGCTGCGACTGCACGGACAACGTGATGTTCTCCAGGACGCTGAGATCGCCGACGATCCCATCGGTGCGTCGGTTCTCCGGGGAGTACACCACGCCCAGGTTCATCGCCCGCCGTGGGCTCGACAGGTGCTCGACCCGCTGCTCGATCCGGATGATGCCGGCCTCGAGCCGGTCCACCCCGGTGATCGCCCGCCCGAGCGGGGTCCTGCCCGAGCCGAGGAGGCCCGCGAGCCCCAGCACCTCACCCTCGGCGATGTCCACGTCGGCATCGGCGATGCCCCGGCGAGGCGGTGATGCTCCGCGCGCTGAAGAAGGCCGGCGCATCCCCCTCGGGGGCAGGAGGGCTCGGCGGGCGGACGCGGTAGCTGGAGGCCTCGTGGCCCAGCATCTTCTGCACCAGGTCCACGCGAAGCAGCTCCGCCGTCCGGTACTCGCCGACGCGTCGCCCGTCGCGCAGGACCGTGATCCGGTCGCAGATCGCGTAGACCTGGTCGAGGAAGTGCGAGACGAACAGGATGGCGACCCCGCGCTCCTTGAGCTCGCGGATCACCCGGAAGAGCTCGGCCACCTCGTTGAGGTCCAGGCTCGAGGTGGGCTCGTCGAGGACGAGCACCTTGACGTCCGTGGAGATGGCCCGGGCGATCGCGACCAGCTGCTGCACCGCCACCGGATGGGTGCCCAGGATCGACGCGGGGTCGATGTCCAGGCCCAGCTCGTGGAGCACCGCGGCGCCGTTGCGCCGCATGGACCGCCAATCGATGACGCCGAACCGGCTCGCCTCACGGCCGAGGGCGATGTTCTCGGCCACGGACACGTTCGGCAGCAGGTCGATCTCCTGGTAGACGGCGCTGATCCCCGCACGCTGCGCGGCGTGCGGGGCAGGGAAGGTGACTTCGTGGCCCTCGAGGCGCACCCTGCCGGCGTCCAGGGCCAGGGCGCCGGTGATCGCCTTGACGAGGGTGGACTTCCCGGCGCCGTTCTCGCCCATGAGCGAGTGCACCTCGCCGGGGAACATCCGGAAGTCGACGCCATCCAGCGCCGTCTCTGCCCCGAAGCGCACCGTTGCCCCGGTGACCTCGAGCAGCGGCTTCCCCTGTTCCACGCGGCCATTGTCGTGGGCGGCAGCCGATGGGGGCAACGCGCGGCCCGCGGGCGTGTCTACTCCCGACGCTCTGCGCGCGCCACGATGACTCGCTGGATCAGGATGAACAGCAGGAGCAGCCCGCCGACGATGATCTGCATCCACGCCTGCTCGGCCCCCAGGAACGAGATCATCGTCTTGATCGTGCCGTACACGAAGACCCCGATCATCGAGCCGATCACGTAGCCGCGCCCGCCCGAGAGCAGCGTGCCGCCGATGACCACGGCCGCGATGGCATCGAGCTCGGTGCCGATGCCATTGCGCGGGTAGCCGGCCCCCGAGTACGCCGTGAGGATCAGGCCCGCGAGGCCCGCGAGGGTCCCCGAGATCAGGTAGACCAGCACCTTGGTGCGGCCCACCTTCAGGCCCATCAGCCGCGCGGACTGCTCGTTGCCGCCGATCGCGTAGATGGTGCGGCCGAACCGGGTGTACTGCAGGACGAACGCACCGATCGCGACCGACAGCAGCGCGATGATGCCGGTGGGCGTGATGTACCAGTCACCGATCCGGAAGCGCGTCGTCTGCAGCCACAGGACGGAGGAGTCATCGACACGGATCGACTTCAGGCTCACGACGAAGGCCAGACCGCGTGCGAGGAAGAGCCCCGCCAGCGACGCGATGAACGGTTGGACATCGAAGTACTGGACGAGGATGCCGATCAGCAGGCCGATCACCGCACCCGCCACGAGGATGACCGGAATCGCAACCGCCGCCGGCATCCCGTCGGCGAGGAGACTGGCCAGCAGGATCCCGGTGAATGCCATCACCGAGCCCACCGAGAGGTCGATCCCGGCGGTGAGGATGACGAACGTCATTCCCACCGCGATCACCATCAGGTAGGCGTTGTCGAGCAGCAGCGCGGACATGTTGCCGGCCGTGATGAAGTTGCCGAAGTACAGCTGTGCGGCCAGCAGGAGCAGCACGAGGACGCCGAGCGCCGCGAAGGTCGGCATCAGCGAGGCGTGCCGGTTCACGAACCGATCGTTGGCATCCTTGATGCTGGTGCCCGTGGCCGCGGCCTTGTCCAGGGTCGTCATGCGCCCACCTCCACGGACTCAGGGGTGTCGACCGCGGCATGCGATCCCGTCGTAGCTCGCGATCTCCGTCCGAGCCGGCGCAGCCTCGGCGACTGGACGATCACCACGAGCACGACCACCAACGCGAAGAAGACCGGACTCTGCGCCGAGGGAACACCGAGGAACAGGATGGTGGAGTCCAGGGTCTGGATGATCAGCACCCCGATGACTGTGCCGGCGATGCTGAACTTGCCGCCCTGCAGCGACGTCCCGCCCAGGACGACGGCCAGGATGGCGTACAGCTCGATGAACAGGCCTGCGGCGTTGGCATCGGCGGCCCTGATGTTCGAGCTGTAGATGATTCCGGCGATGCCTGCCAGCAGCCCGCTGAGCATGTAGGCGCTGAAGATGATCCCGCGCGCCCGGACGCCGGCCAGCCGACTGGCCTCCGGGTTGATGCCCACCGCCTCGGTGAGCATCCCCAGGGCCGTGCGGCGCTCGAAGGTGCCGAGCAGGACGATGGCGGCGAGGGCGATGATGAACGCGAACGGCAGCCCGACGAGGTAGCCGGTGGCGAGGTACTCGAACGGGTCGCTGTTGACCGTCGTGATGAAGCCCCCGGTGATCAGCAGCGCGACGCCGCGACCGGCCAGCATGAGCACGAGCGTGGCGATGATGGGCTGGATCCCCAGGACGGCGACCAGCAGGCCGTTCCACGACCCCAGCACCAGGGCGACCAGGATCGCGGCGATGACCGCCACGGCCACGGTACCGAGGTTGTCGGGGTCGCCGGATCCGTCGATGATGGTCAGGGCGACGGCCCCCGATACCGCCATCACCGCACCGACGGACAGGTCGATGCCGCGGGTGGCGATCACGATGGTCATGCCCAGGGCGACGAGCATGAGGGGGGCGCTGTTGCGCAGGATGTCGATCAGGGCACCGTAGAGCTGCCCGTCGCGCACGGTCACCTTGATGAACTGCGGCCGCGCGATGGTGTTGACCACGATCAGGGTGAGCAGGGCGGCGACCGGCCAGAAGAGCCGATGCCTCAGGATCCGCATCATGCCGCGCTCCCCTCACCCTTGTTGGCGATGTAGTCGATCAGGTCGTCCAGGCCGACCTCGCTGGCGTTGAGCTCGCCGATCGCCCGGCGATCGCGCATCACCAGCACCCGCTGCGCCAGTCGCAGCACCTCCTCGAGCTCCGAGGAGATGAAGATGACGGACAACCCGGCAGCCGACAGCTCGGCGACCTTGCGCTGGATGTCTGCCTTCGCGCCGACGTCGATGCCGCGCGTCGGCTCGTCGAGGATGATCAGCTCGGGCGCGGTCGCCAGCCATCGGGCGAGGACCACCTTCTGCTGGTTGCCCCCGGAGAGGGTGGCGGCAACAGCGTCGGGGTTGGCCGGCTTGACTCCCAGCGCCTCGATGTACTCGGCGACCACGGCGTCCTGCTCGGACCTGCGCATCTTGCGCATCCAGCCACGACGGGCCTGGATGCCCAGCACGATGTTCTCGGCGACGGTGAGGTCGGCGACGATGCCCTCGCCGCGGCGGTCCTCAGAGGAGAACGCGATCCGACGCTCGATGGCGTGGTGCGGCGTGCCGATCCTCGCGGCTTCGCCGTTCACGGACACGGATCCGGAGTCGGCGCGATCGGCACCGTAGAGCAGTCGGACGAGCTCGGTGCGCCCCGACCCCAGCAGCCCGGCCAGTCCGACGACCTCGCCGTCGAACACCGCGAGGTCCGCCGGTTCCAGGATCCCGCGGCGGCCCACGCCCCGAGCCTCGAGGACGGGCACCCCGGTGCGGTCGATCTCGCGGGCCGAGGCTGTGGAGATCGCCTCGAGGTCGTCGAGCTCGCGCCCGATCATCCTGGTCACCAGGTCCTCGCGCGGCAGGTCCTCGATCACGTACTCGCCCACCAGCCGGCCGTTGCGCAGGACGGTCACGCGGTCGGAGATCTCGTACACCTGGTCCAGGAAGTGGCTGACGAACAGGATCGCCACACCGGTGGCGCGCAGCTCCCTGATGACGGAGAACAGCTGCTCGACCTCGCCCCGGTCCAGGCTGGACGTGGGCTCGTCGAGGATCAGCACGCGGGAATCGAGGACCATCGCACGGCTGATCGCCACCAGCTGCTGGACGGCGATCGAGTGGCTGGCCAGGATCGTGCGGGTGTCAACCTCGAGGCCGAGGCTCGCCAGGTGACCCGCGGCCTGCTCGTGCACGCCCTTCCAGTCGATCCGGCCACCGCGGTGCGGCTCGTGGCCCAGCATCACGTTCTCCCCGACGGACAGGTTCGGGCAGAGGTTCACCTCCTGGTAGACGGTGGAGATGCCCGCGGCCTGGGCGTCGGCGGTGGTGCGGAAGACGACGGGGTGCCCGGCCACGGTGATGGATCCGGCATCGATGGGGTAGACGCCCGTCAGCGCCTTGATCACCGTGGACTTGCCGGCCCCGTTCTCACCCATGAGCGAGTGGATCTCGCCGGCACGCAGGCAGAAGTCCACGCCGTCGAGGGCCAGCACGCCCGGGAAGCTGATCGTGATCCCACGCATCTCGACGATCGTGGATCCCAGCCCATTGCCTTCGTGGGTGCTCACGTCCTCCACCTTCTTGCGCCTCGGGGCGGGAACCCCGTCTGGGGGGCCGGACGGACCAGCCCCCCAGAGGGATCGTTCACCCGCTGTGCAGGGTAGTGCGAAACAGGTCAGTACAGCCGGGAGTCGATGACCGCAGCAGCCTCTTCCTGGGTGAAGGAGGCGTCCTCGACGTAGATCGCCTTCTCGACGGTGTTGCCTGCGAGAACGTCCTTGACCAAGCCTGCGGCCAGGTCGCCCAGCAGTGGGTTGCACTCGACGATGTAGTTGATCTTGCCGTCGATGAGGGCCTGCATGCCGTCCTTGACCGCGTCGATCGAGATGATCTTGATGTCCTCGCCGGGCTTGGCGCCTGCTGCCTCGATGGCTTCGATCGCGCCGAGGGCCATGTCGTCGTTGTGCGCGTAGACCAGGTCGATGCCGTCGGCGCCGTACTTCTGCAGGAAGCCCTCCATGACGGTCTTGCCGCCGTCACGGGTGAAGTCGCCCGTCTGCGAGTCGATCTTCTCGATCTTGGACCCCGCGATGGCCTCGTCGAACCCCTCGGCGCGGTCGTTCGCCGGGGCGGAGCCGGTCGTGCCCTCGAGCACGACCATCTTCGTGGCGGTGTCGCCGTACTGCTCCTTGGCCCAGGTGCCGGCAGTCACGCCCTCCTTCTTGAAGTCCAGGCCCACCCAGCTGGCGAAGAGGGTGTCAGGCGCCGAGACCGTGCGGTCCTCGAGGATGACGGGGATGCCCGCGTCGCCGGCCTCCTTGAGGACGTCGTCCCAGCCGTCGGTGACGATCGGGGCGATGACGATGGCGTCGACCTTCTGGTTGATGAAGGATCGGACCGCGGCGATCTGTGCCGCGGGATCGTTGTCGGCGGCGTTGAAGGTCAGATCGAACCCGTTCTCCGTCGAGAAGGCGGTCTTCATCGACTCGGTGTTCGCAGAGCGCCACCCGCTCTCGGAGCCCGTCTGGGCGAACCCGACCTTCACCACCTCGGACGCTGCACCCGTGGGAGCCGCGCTCCCGCCCGCGTCCGTGGTGGAGTCCGAGGAGCAGCCTGCGATGGTGAGCGACATTGCTCCCATCAGGACTACGCCTGCCAGCATGCGCTTGCTCATGTCCGATCCTCCTTGAACCTGATCCGGCGCGTTGCCGGAAACGGCGATCCTTCTCCCGGCCCGAGTGGGCCGTCCCTCGAATGTTAACCCTCACATCTAGGGTCCTGACAAGGAGTCAATTATCACGATCTGATAACGATCACTCCGTCGATCCGTGCTCAACGGCCCGGATGCCTCCCAGGCGGATCGTGAACAACCTCCGCTCGTTAGGGTTCACATCGAGGCGCCAGTCAGGCGGATCCCCGACGGGTGCGCGCCGAGTCCCCGGCCTTCGGTTCGCACCCGTCGGGAGGACACGCCCGGGTCGCGCCGTGGGCAGTCGCTCAGCGTGGCCAGAAGAGGACCGACTCGTTCCACCCGAGCACGAACGTCCACCCGGAGTCCAGCGTCACCACGTACCTGGCACATCCCGGGGTGGCGGTCAGGTCGCGGATGCGGCCCGTCCCCCGGCCTGGGACGTCGATCCAGCCACCGGGAAGGATGTGTCGAGCCTTCAGGGCCATTGCCCCTCCCTCACAGGTCGAGGACCGCCGGTGACGTCCCGACGGGGGTCCGCGGGCGAGCCATCACAGCGCGTGGGTGAGGCGGTGCTGGGCCGCGACGGCGCGCAGGTCACGGACGAAGGCCGGCACGGTGGTGTCGGCGTCGATCCGGGCGAGCTCCACGCCGATCGAGCGCGCGAAGGCGTCCCAGGTGGCAAGGCTGGTCTGCGTCGACATCACGGTGTGGTGCGCCGCTCCCGCTTCCATCCAACAGGTGGCCGCAGTGGCGAAGTCCGGCTTCGATCGCCAGATCGCGTGGCCGACCGGGAGGTGCGGCATCGGCGCCGGGAGCGGCACCCTCTCCACCTCAGCGGCGACCAGCCGGAACCGGTCGCGCATGTCCGACAGGGCGACGACGACAGCGTCTCCCGGGTCAGCTGTGAACACGAGGCGCACCGGGTCCTCCCGGCCGCCGATGCTCAGGGGGTGCACCTCGAGGCGTGGTCGCTGCGACGTCAGCGAGGGACTCACCTCGAGCATGTGCGCCCCGAGGGACAGCTCCGCGCCCTCGGCCAGGTGGTAGGTGTAGTCCTCCATGAGGCTCGCACCACCCGGCCGCCCCGCACCCATGACCGCGGCGATCCGCACGAGCATCGCGGTCTTCCAGTCACCTTCGGCGCCGAACCCGTAGCCGTCGGCCATGAGGCGCTGGACCGCCAGCCCCGGCAGCTGTCGCAATGTGCCGAGATCCTCGAATGTCGTGGTGAACGCGTGGAACCCGCCCTCCTCGAGGAAGGAGCGCAGGCCGGCCTCGATGGCCGCACCGTCACGCAGCGACTGGTACCGCACGCCCCCTGGCAGCAGCTCGGGGGCGACGTCGTAGCAGTCCGCGTACTCCTCGATCAGGTCATCGACCAGCGAGTCGGTCGCGGCATCCACGCGCGCCGCGAGGTCCATGACCCCCCACGTGTTGATCTGGGCCCCGAAGACCGCCTCGGCCTCGGTCTTGTCCCCCTCGGTGACGGCGACATAGCGCATGTTGTCCCCGAAGCGTGCGACCCGCATGCTCTTCGACGCCAGCACCCCGGCGGCTGCGCGGGCCCATTCGCCGACCTCCGCCTGGACCCGGCGGTGCGACGCATGGCCGACGACCGTGGTCCGGGGGATGCCGAGCCGTGACTCGATGTAGGCGTACTCGCGGTCGCCGTGGGCTGCCTGGTTGAGGTTCATGAAGTCGAAGTCGATGGTGGCCCAGGGCAGTTCGACGTTCGCCTGGGTGTGCAGGTGCAGGAGGGGCTTCGACAATGCCTGCAGTCCGGCGATCCACATCTTGGCGGGGCTGAAGGTGTGCATCCACGTGATCACGCCGATGACGTTGTCCGCGGCGTTGGCCTCGCGCATGACGCGCTCGATGGCGTCGCGGGAGGTCAGGACCGGCTTCCAGACCACCTGGGCAGGGACAAGCTCGCTGCCCGCCAGGAGCTCGACGACGCCTTGGGACTGTTCGGCGACCTGCGCCAGCACCGCCTCGCCGTAGAGGGTCTGGCTACCGGTGAGGAACCACACCTCGAAGGCGGACAGGACTGGCACGATGCTCTGGCTCATGTGCACTCCTCACCCAGCGACTCCGGCGATGGTTGTTATCGTTCACACCATCGTCCAGATATGGCCGTCCACCGGCCTCGGCACCGGATGTTACCGATAACATCCGGTGCCGAGCAAGGGTCACACGCCATCCGATTCTCGCGGCGCCGGGCATCGCTGCGCAGCGGGCCGGCCCGTGCGCAGGTGCTACCAGATCAGCACGCGGTCGGACTCGTCGCGCCACATCCCGTCGCCGGGCTTGACGTCGAAGGCATCGTGGAACTCGGCGAGGTTGCTCACGATGTTGCAGCGGAACTCGTCCGGTGAGTGCGGGTCGATCGCGAGCAGCTGGATCGCCCGGGCCTCACGATGCTTGGTCCGCCACGCCTGCGCCCAGCCGAGGAAGAACCGCTGCTCCCCGGTCAGGCCGTCGATCACCGGGGCGGGCTGGCCGCCCAGGCTGAGCCGGTAGGCCTCGAAGGCCACCGCCACGCCGCCGAGGTCGCCGATGTTCTCCCCGACCGTCAGCGCCCCGTTGACGCCGTTGCCCGCAGCCAGGCTGCGGGGGACCAGCCCGTCGAACTGCTCGATCAGACGCCCGGCGAGCTCGTCGAAGTGCGCGCGGTCCTCCTCGGTCCACCAGTCGAGGAGGTTCCCCGAGCCGTCGTAGCGTGAGCCCTGGTCGTCGAAGCCGTGGCCGATCTCGTGGCCGATGACCGCACCGATCGCGCCGTAGTTGGCGGCGTCATCGGCCGCCATGTCGAAGAAGGGCGGCTGCAGGATCGCGGCCGGGAACACGATCTCGTTCATGCCGGGGTTGTAGTACGCGTTGACGGTCTGCGGCGTCATGAACCACTCCAGGCGGTCGACCGGCCCGCCGAGCTTGGCCCACTCGTGCCGGGCCTCGAACAGCGACGCCCGGCGGACGTTGCCGATGAGGTCGCTCGCGGAGACCTCGAGGGCCGAGTAGTCGCGCCACTTGTCCGGGTAGCCGATCTTCGGGGTGAATGCCGCGAGCTTCTCCAGCGCCCGCGCCCGGGTGTCGGGGCTCATCCACTCCAGGACCTCGAGCCGCTCGCGGTAGGCGGCCACGAGGTTCGCCACGAGCTCGACCATCCGGGCCTTGGCCTCCGGCGGGAAGTGCTGCCCCACGTACAGCTCACCCACGGCCTCCCCGAGGGAGCCCTCGACGAGGCCGACCCCGCGCTTCCAGCGCTCCCGCAGCTGGGGGGCGCCACTGAGCGTGGTCCCGTAGAAGTCGAAGTTGGCGCCGACGATCTCGGCGTCCAGCAGGGACGCGCCGTTGCGCACGACCGACCACGCCAGCCAGTCGCGCCAGGCCGCCAGCGGCTGCTCGGCCAGCAGGCCGCCGATCGACTCGAGGTAGCTCGGCTGGCGGACGACGACCTCGCCGATGTGCTCCATCGGGGCGCCGAGCGCCGCCAGCCACTCACGGACCCCGTACCCGTCGACGAGGCCCGGGAGGTCGCCGAGCGCGCGACGGTTGTAGGACTTCAGGGCGTCGCGGGTGTCGACGTTGCTCCAGTGCCGGTCGGCGATGGCGGTCTCCAGCGCCATGATCCGCTGCGCGGCCGCCTGGGCTGCCGGCTCGTCGGAGGACCACCCGCCCAGGAGCAGCATCCGCGCGATGTGGGCCACGTAGGCCTCCCGGATGGCCGCGAACGACTCCTGGTGGTAGTACGACTCGTCGGGCAGGCCCAGGCCGGCTTGCGTGAGGTAGACGATGTACTGGCTCGAGTCCTGGGCGTCGGTGTTGACGTACGGCGCCAGGAACCCGCCCACCGCGCCCTGCAGCTGCAGCCGGGTCATCTGCGCCAGGAGGTCGGCGATGTCGGTGACGGCGCCGATGTCGGCCAGGTCCGCCTCGAGCGGCTCGCGCCCCCGGGCCTCGACGGCCGCCTCGTCCATGAACGAGGCGTACAGGTCCCCGACCTTCGCCCCGAGTGTCCCCGCCGCGGAGTCGGCTGCCGCTGACTCGATGATCGTCCGGACGTCGGCCTCGGCCGCATCGCGAAGGGCGTGGAACGCCCCGTCGGAGGGCCGGTCGGCCGGGATCTCGTGCTCGGCCAGCCATCGGCCGTTCATGTGCCCGAACAGGTCGTCCTGCGGGCGGATGGACGCGTCGATGTGCTGCATGTCGATGCCGGAGGGCATGTCGGCTCCTGTGCTGGTGCGGTTCAGGTGCCCGGATGAGGTGCACCGCGGTCAGGGGGGTGAGTCTGCCACTGCCATCCGACACGGGCACGACGGCCGCACGCCGGTGCCCTGCGCGGGCAGGCCTCCGGCCGTGGTCGGTGGCAGCATCGGGGCGATGACAGGAGGACCGTCGTGAGTGGGGCAGCCGACCAGGTGCGTCCGATGCTCGAGCGCATCGCCGACCCGGGAAGGGCCCCGGCGATGGCCGCCTACATGAAGGGCATCGCGCCCTACCTCGGCGTGCCCACGCCCGCCCGCCGCGCCGCCACGCGGGGCTGGATCCGCGGGTTCGACCCCGGCCCGCTGGCCACCGACCTCCTGGGCGCAGCCCAGGACCTCGTCACCGAGCAGGAGCGGGAGTTCGCCTACGTCGCCATCGACCTGGTCTCCCGCCACGCGCGCAGCCTGCCGGAGTCGAGCCTGCCTGCCCTGCGCGACCTGGCCCTCCAGCGACCGTGGTGGGACACGGTCGACGCGTGGGCCACCCTCCTGGGCCGGGCTGGGCTGGGCCACCGGTCGTGGGATCGCGAGATCCTCGGCTGGGCGACAGACGAGCGACTCTGGGTGCGCCGGATCGCGCTGGTGTTCCAGGTCGGCCGTCGCGAGGAGGTCGACCTCGAGCTCCTGTTCGCCGCGTGCGCCGCGAACCTCGGCGACCGCGACTTCTTCATGCGCAAGGCGATCGGCTGGGGCCTGCGCGATGCGGCGCGGATCCACCCCGACGAGGTCCGCGCGTTCGTCGAGTCGCACCGCACCCGGATGTCCGCGCTGTCGATCCGCGAGGCAACGAAGCACCTGTGAGCCCCCGCCCGCTGCCGATCCTGGGGCTGCGGGCTGACGACGACCGCGCAACCTGATGGTCGCACCGCCGTCTTCCCTGGGCTGCCGGCGCAGGCTAGCGTGTGCCCATGGCCATCCACTCCACGGAGTTCCTCGAGCTCGAACGTCTCGCGATCGCCCCGGTGTACGCCCGCCCGAACGAGCTGGCGGGGATCCCGAAGGACGCCCTGCCCGCCGAAGGCATGGACCCCCGGGTGGCCTACCGGCTGCTCCACGACGAGCTGATGCTCGACGGCAACTCCCGGCAGAACCTCGCCACGTTCGTGACGACGTTCATGGACGAGGAGGCCGACCGGCTCATGGCCGAGACGCTGGACAAGAACATGATCGACAAGGACGAGTACCCGCAGACAGCCGCCATCGAGGGCCGCTGCGTGAAGATCATCTCGACCCTGTGGAACTCCCCGAGCCACGAGCAGGCCACCGGCACGTCGACGACCGGCTCCAGCGAGGCGGTCATGCTCGGCGGGCTGGCCCTGAAGTGGCGCTGGCGCCAGCGCCGCGAGGCGGCTGGGCTGCCCGCCGACAAGCCGAACCTCGTGATGGGGATCAACGTCCAGGTGGTCTGGGAGAAGTTCTGCCGCTACTGGGACGTCGAGCCGCGCTATGCCCCCATCGAGGAGGGTCGGCTGCAGCTCAATGCCGAGGAGGCGCTCAAGCTCGTCGACGAGAACACGATCGGCGTCGTGGCGATCCTCGGCTCGACGTTCGACGGGTCCTACGAGCCGGTCAAGGAGATCGCCGACGCACTCGACGCCCTGGCGGCCGCGGGCGGTCCGGACGTCCCCGTGCATGTGGACGCCGCGTCCGGTGGGTTCGTGGCGCCGTTCGTCGACCCCGACCTCGAGTGGGACTTCCGGGTGCCGCGCGTGCGCTCCATCAACTCCTCGGGCCACAAGTACGGCCTTGTGTACCCGGGCGTGGGCTGGGTCATCTGGCGCACCCCGGAGGACCTGCCCGAGGACCTGATCTTCCACGTCAACTACCTCGGCGGGGACATGCCGACCTTCGCGCTGAACTTCTCCCGCCCCGGCGGCCAGGTCGTCGCCCAGTACTACAACTTCATCCGCCTGGGCTTCGAGGGCTACCGGGAGATCCAGCAGGCATGCCGCGACACGGCCCTGTACACCTCGGCCGCGATCGCGACGATGGGCCCCTACCAGTTGCTCTCCGACGGCTCGGAGCTCCCGGTGTTCTTCTTCCGCCTCAAGCCCGAGGTCACCAACTACACCGTCTACGACGTGTCCGCCAAGCTCCGCGAGCGCGGTTGGCAGGTGCCGGCCTACTCGCTGCCCGAGCCGCTGACCGACCTGTCGGGGCTGCGGGTGGTCGTGCGCAACGGATTCGGCCGCGACCTGGCCGACCTGTTCCTCGACGACCTGCGCCGGGCCACCGAGTTCCTCGAGAGCCTGCCCGGCCGGCTGCCGGCCGATCCCAGCCACACGGAGTCGTTCCGGCATTGAGCAGGGCCCGCCACATCTCGCTGCCCATCGAGGTCCCACCGGACGCGACCGATGTGCAGGTCAGTGGCCCCCGGCCGTTCGTGACCCGGGTCCACTACCGGGCGGGCGACGGCACCGTGGTCGACTGGTCCGCCAGGGGGCACCGCAAGTCCGGCGAGGCGACACGGGGGCTCACCTGGTGGATCGGGCTGCTGTTCGCCATCGGCTCCACATGCTTCGTCGTCGGCCCCATCCCGGCCTACGAGCACGCCGTCGGGATGACGGCCACCGACGCCACCTTCTTCGTCGGCTCCATCTTCTTCACCACGGCCTCGTACCTGAGCTACATGCAGGTCGTGCGCGCTGGTGGGCGGCGCTGGTTCGGCTGGACGCCCCAGCTGATGGGCTTCTGGGCCACCCTGATCCAGCTGGTCGGCACCGTGTTCTTCAACGTGACGACCCTCGCGGCCCTGGTCAGCCTGACCCGCCCGGAGGCCGAGCAGTACGTGTGGCGACCAGACGCATTCGGGTCGGCCTGCTTCCTGGTCGCCTCGGCGATCGCCTTCGCCGAGGCCGGACACAGATGGTTCTCCTGGCGCCCGGGCAAGCGCGACTGGCACATCACCGCCCTGAACATGTGGGGGTCGGTGCTCTTCGGCATCTCGGCGGTCGGGGCCTTCGTCGATCCCGACGGGCAGATGGTCAGCGCGCGGTGGGCCAACGGCGGGACGCTCCTGGGTGCGATGTGCTTCCTCGTCGCCTCGATCCTGATGATGCCCGAGGGACGGGACGCGGCCGCGGACCACGGCTGACACGTCGCCGCGAGGATCCGCGCCGACCGCGCTGACACCGGGGGCCACCACCGCTGGTCGGATCGCACCGACCGTTCGTCGCGCCCGGGCCGACCTCTGGTCGAGTCCCACCGCCCGCTCACCGCAGGGGGGTCCGCAGCTGTTCCCACCACCTGCGCAGCGGTCCTACGGTCACGCCAACCCACACGGGTGAGCACGACCGCCCGGGCCACCTGGTCCGGGCGAGCCACACGAGGAGGCAGCACGATGACCAGTGACCTGCAGGGGCCCCCGCGCCAGGGGCCACCCACACTCGGGACGGGCGGGGTCCCGGATCCCGAGGCCTACTCCCGCGCCCAGACGAGCCCGCAGTTCGTGGAGCTGCGCCGCCGCTACCGCGGCTTCGCCTTCCCGATGACCGTGGCGTTCCTCGTCTGGTACTTCATGTTCGTCCTCGCCTCTGTGTTCGCCCCGCAGTGGATGGCCACCCCGGTCTGGGGGAACATCAACATCGGCATCGTGTTCGGCCTGCTGCAGTTCGTCACGACCGCGCTGATCACCTTCCTCTACGTCCGCCACGCCAACAACCGCCTCGACCCGCTGGCGACCGAGATCCGTGACGAGATGGAGGGCAACGCCGCATGATCACCACCCTGGTCCCCACCGCCACCACCACGACGGCCGGCAGCCCGCTGGTCAACATGGCGATCTTCCTGGCGTTCGTCGCCGGCACCATGGTCATCGTCATCCGCGCATCGAGGACCAACAAGAGCGCGACCGACTACTACACCGGCGGCCGGTCGTTCACCGGTGGCCAGAACGGCACCGCGATCGCCGGCGACTACCTGTCCGCCGCGAGCTTCCTGGGCATCACCGGAGCCATCGCGCTCACCGGGTTCGACGGCTTCCTGTACTCCGTCGGGTTCCTCGTCGCCTGGCTGGTCGCCCTGCTGCTGGTCGCCGAGCTGCTGCGCAACACCGGCAAGTTCACGATGGCCGACGTGCTGGCCTTCCGGATGCGCCAGCGCCCCGTGCGCACGGCCGCGGCGATCTCCACCCTGGCCGTCTCGTTCTTCTACCTCCTGGCCCAGATGGCCGGCGCCGGCGGGCTGGTCAGCCTCCTGATGGGCATCACCGGTGGCCTCGGGCAGTCGATCACGATCGCGGTGGTGGGCCTGCTGATGATCGTCTACGTGCTGGTCGGCGGCATGAAGGGCACGACCTGGGTGCAGATCATCAAGGCCGTGCTCCTGATCGCCGGTGCCGCGCTGATGACCTTCTGGGTCCTGAGCAAGTACGGCTTCTCCCTCTCCAACGTGATGGGTGCGGCCGCCGACAACAGCCCGCTGGGCGACAAGCTGCTCGAGCCGGGCGCGAAGTACGGCAAGACCACGCTGACCAAGATCGACTTCATCTCGCTGTCGATGGCGCTGGTCCTGGGCACGGCCGGCCTGCCGCACGTGCTCATGCGCTTCTACACGGTCCCCACCTCGAAGGACGCGCGCAAGTCCGTGGTCTGGGCGATCAGCCTGATCGGGATGTTCTACCTGTTCAGCCTGGTGCTCGGGTTCGGCGCTGCGGCGCTCGTCGGTCCGGAGACGATCGCCTCCGCCCCCGGTGGCCCGAACTCCGCGGCCCCGCTGCTGGCCTACGAGCTCGGCGGCACCCTGCTGCTGGGCTTCATCTCCGCGGTGGCCTTCGCCACGATCCTGGCGGTGGTGGCCGGCCTGACGATCACCGCCAGCGCCTCCTTCGCCCACGACGTGTACGCCAGCGTCATCAAGCGCGGGGACGTGTCGGCGGACAAGGAGGTCCGGGTCGCCCGGATCTCGGCCGTGGTCATCGGCCTGTTCGCGATCGTGGGCGGCATCCTGGCCAAGGACCAGAACATCGCGTTCCTGGTCGCACTGGCCTTCGCGGTGGCCGCATCCGCCAACCTCCCGACGATCGTGTACTCGCTGTTCTGGCGGAACTTCACCACCCGCGGCGCGCTGTGGAGCATCTACGGCGGACTCATCGCCTCGATCGGCCTGATCATCTTCTCGCCGGTCGTGTCCGGCAAGCCGATCGTGGAGGCCACGGGCAAGAGCCCGTCGATGCTGCAGGGCGTGGACTTCGCCTGGTTCCCGCTGGACAACCCCGGGCTCATCTCGATCCCGCTGGCCTTCTTCCTGGGCTGGCTGGGCTCGGTGACCGACAAGGAGAAGCCCAACGCGGCCAAGTACGCCGAGATGGAGGTCCGCTCCCTGACCGGGGCCGGATCGGAGAAGTCCGTCTCGGTGCACTGACCCACCCACTGCCGTCCGGGCGCCGGCGAGCCAGCTGCCCCGGCGTCCGGACGGTTCCCACCCGCACGTCCCGCACCATCCCCCGCACGCTCCCCCGCACGATCACCGACCCCTCCCCGCACCCACCAGAGCAGGAGCCCGCATGTCGACCGACACCCTCGCGAACCTCGCCACCGAGAACCGGACCTTCGCCCCCGACCCGATGTTCGCCGCGCAGGCCAACGCCCAGGCGTCGCTCTACGACCGGGCAGCGACCGACCGGCTCGGCTTCTGGGCCGAGCAGGCCGACCGGCTGACCTGGGACCGCCGCTGGGACCAGGTCCTGGACTGGTCGGACGCGCCCTTCGCGAAGTGGTTCGTCGGCGGCCGGCTGAACGTGTCGGTCAACTGCGTGGACCGGCACGTCGCCGAGGGCCGCGGCGAGCGCACCGCGATCATCTTCGAGGCCGAGGACGGGCGCAGCGAGCACATCTCCTACACCGAGCTGCTCGCCCGCGTCTCCCAGGCCGCCAACGCCATCTCCGCCCTGGGCGTGACCGCCGGCGACCGGGTCGCGATCTACATGTCGATGACGCCCGAGGCGATCGTGGCGATGCTGGCCTGCGCGCGGATCGGCGCCGTCCACTCGGTGGTGTTCGGCGGGTTCGCCGCCGAGGCGCTGCGCTCGCGGATCGATGACGCCCAGGCCAAGCTCGTCATCACCGCCGACGGCCAGTACCGCCGGGGCACGGCCATGGCCCTGAAGCCCGCCGTCGACGAGGCCGTCGAGCACTGCCCGAGCGTCGAGCACGTGCTGGTCGTGCGGCACACCGGCCAGGACGTCGACTGGCATGAGGGCCGCGACGTGTGGTGGCACGAGTGGATGCCCGTGCACCCGACCGAGCACACCCCCGAGGCGTTCGACTCCGAGCACCCGCTGTTCATCCTCTACACCTCGGGCACGACCGGGAAGCCCAAGGGCATCCTGCACACCACGGGCGGATACCTCACCCAGGCCGCGTCCACGTACAACAACGTCTTCGACCTCAAGCCCGAGTCCGACGTCTACTGGTGCACCGCCGACATCGGCTGGGTGACCGGGCACTCCTACATCGTCTACGGGCCGCTGGCCAACGGCGCCACCCAGCTGATCTACGAGGGCACCCCGGACACCCCGCACCGCGGCCGG
Organism: uncultured Actinomycetes bacterium; assembly: GCA_963774745.1. Lineage (GTDB taxonomy): Bacteria > Actinomycetota > Actinomycetes > S36-B12 > CAIYMF01 > Prado023. Next base: position 669,821 of record CAVZGE010000011.1, read on the forward strand.
TTCTGGGAGATCATCGAGAAGCACAGGGTGTCGATCCTCTACACCGCCCCCACCGCGATCCGCACGTTCATGAAGTGGGGCGATGACCTCCCGGCCGGCTACGACCTGTCGAGCCTGCGACTGCTCGGATCGGTCGGCGAGCCGATCAACCCTGAGGCCTGGATGTGGTACCGCGAGGTGATCGGCGGGGGCCGCTGCCCGATCGTGGACACCTGGTGGCAGACCGAGACCGGCGCCATGATGATCAGCCCGCTGCCCGGGGTCACCGAGTGCAAGCCCGGCTCAGCCATGCGCCCGCTGCCGGGCATCTCCGCCGCGGTCGTCGACGACGAGGGCCACCCCGTGCCTCCTGGAGGCGGCGGGTACCTGGTGCTCACCGAGCCGTGGCCGGCGATGCTGCGCGGCATCTGGGGGGACAACGAGCGCTACGTCGACACCTACTGGTCGCGCTGGGACGGCTTCTACTTCGCCGGCGACGGCGCGAAGCTCGACGAGGACGGCGCGATCTGGCTGCTCGGCCGGGTCGATGACGTGATGAACGTGTCCGGCCACCGGATCTCCACCACGGAGGTCGAGTCCGCACTGGTCTCCCACGACGCGGTGGCCGAGGCCGCCGTCGTCGGGGCGGCCGATGCCACCACCGGTCAGGGCATCGTCGCGTTCGTGATCCTGCGCTCGGGCATCGAGAACGCCCCCGAGCTGGTCGGGGCGCTGCGGGCGCACGTGGCCCACGAGATCGGCCCGATCGCCAAGCCGCGCCAGATCCTGGTGGTCTCCGAGCTGCCCAAGACCCGCTCGGGGAAGATCATGCGCCGGCTGCTGCGCGACCTGGCCGAGCACCGCGACCTCGGCGACGTCACGACGCTGGCCGATCCGACGATCATGGCGCAGATCCAAGCCGGTCTCGCTGCCCCCTCCCCCGCCACGGCACCGGCCTGAGCCGCCGCCCCTCCCGCGCCCCCACCTCGTCGTGTCATGGATCCGGTTCGCTTCGTGCACCGGATCCATGACACAGCGGCGGGTGGCCGATAGCGTGCGGCCGTGGGTGACTGGGTGCTCGCGGTCGCAGCGATCGCCGGGGCGATCGTGCTGGGGGTGCTCGTCGCCCGGGCGGTCCGCGGGCGTGCGCGCCTGGGCTCCGAGGGCGACATGGCCACCTACCGGACCCTGCACCTGGCGAGCCTGGCCGCGCCCCCGCTGCGCGGCGGGCTCACGCCGGCGTCGGCCCAGCGCGCGGCCAAGCACCTGCGCACGCTGCTCGGGGTCGAGGCGCTGGCGATCGCCGACCGCGTCGAGATCATGGCCTGGGACGGCGTGGGCGAGCGCAACGCCCAGGCCGCACAGGCGCACGCGACCCTGGCGCTGGAGTCAGGTGCGGTCGTGGTGCTGACTGCCGACCAGGCCAGGGAGGTCTCCGAGCTGATGCGCAGCGGGGTCGCTGCCCCGCTGGCCTCCGACGACCTCGTGATCGGCGCCCTCGTGGCCTACTCCGCGCAGCCCGCTGGCCCCGCGATGGTCCGCGCGGTGCAGGAGGTGGCGGTGTTCGCCTCCGGGCAGCTGGACCTCGCCGAGCTGGACCGGACCCGCGCACGCTCGGCCGAGGCCGAGGTGCGGGTGCTGCGTGCCCAGATCTCCCCGCACTTCGTCTACAACTCCCTGACCGCCATCGCCTCCTTCGTGCGCACCGATCCGGACCGCGCCCGCGACCTGCTGCTCGACTTCGCCGACTTCACCAGGTACAGCTTCCGCTCGCACGGCCGGTTCACGACCCTGGCTGAGGAGCTGCACTCCATCGAGCAGTACCTGCTGCTCGAGCAGGCGCGCTTCGGCGACCGGCTGCGGGTCGTCCTGCGCGTGGACCCCGAGGTCGTCGGCGTGCGGATCCCGTTCCTGTGCATCCAGCCCCTCGTGGAGAACGCGGTGCGCCACGGCTTCGAGACCACCGACCGACCGGGGACGATCACGATCACCGCCCGCGACCGGGGCGCGGACGCCCTGATCAGCGTCGAGGACGACGGCGCAGGCATCGATCCGGCCGTGGTCCGCCGCAGCCTCTCGGGTGAGCCCGGCGACCACGTCGGCCTGGCCAACGTCGACGAGCGGCTGCGCAGCACCTTCGGCGACGACCGCGGCCTGGTCGTGGAGACCGCCCCGGGAGCAGGGACGCGGATCACCATGCGGATCCCGAAGTACGCCCAGGCGGTGGCTGCTGATGAGTGATCACAGCGCACCCGCGGGCCTGCGCGTGCTGGCCGTCGACGACGAGCCCCCGGCGCTGGGCGAGCTGACGTACCTGCTGGAGCAGTCCGAGGGGGTCGCGCAGGTGACATCCACGGGGAGCGCGGCCGACGCGCTGGCCGCCCTGCAGTCGACGGACTTCGACGCGGTGTTCCTGGACATCCGGATGCCCGGGATCGACGGACTGGCACTGGCCGGGATCCTGACGCGGTTCGCCACCCCCCCGCCGGTGGTGTTCGTCACGGCGTACGACAACCACGCGGTGGATGCCTTCGAGGTGGCGGCCGTGGACTACCTGCTCAAGCCGATCCGGCGCGAGCGGCTGGCCCTGGCCCTGACCCGCGTGCGGGCGGCGCTGGAGTCCAGGAGGGGCAGCTCACCGGAGCACGAGGGCGCGGGATCCGCAGGTGCTCCCGCGGGAACACCGCCCGCATCCGACGCCCCCGTGGCCCCGGCAGCCGATGCGGCTCCCACACCCGCACCCACGGCGGTGGACGAGACCATCGCCGTCGAGCTCGGCGGCGTCACCCGCTACCTGCGGCGCTCGGACATCGTGTACGTCGAGGCGCAGCGTGACTACGTCCGCCTGTGCACCCGGACCGGTGGGCACCTCGTCCGGGTCCCGCTGGCCAGCCTCGAGGAGCGCTGGGAGCCTGCCGGGTTCCTGCGCGTGCACCGCCGGTTCCTGGTCAACTCCGCCTTCGTCGAGGCGCTGCGCTCAGTGGCTGGCCGCGTGTCGGTGGACCTCGGCGCCGGGCAGTCGGTCCCCGTGAGCCGGCGGTTCACCCCCGAGGTGCGCACGGCGCTGGTCGAGCGCCACCGGCTCGACCGGGAGCCCGTCGAGCCGCGCGAGGGCGGCCCGGGATGACCGACGGCCAGCGGCCCCGGCGCGAGGTCATCACCGGACCCCGCCGAGACGTGCGCCGCCGCGGTCGCCGCTCCGCGGTCGAGGACATCGACCAGCAGACCCGCGTGGGCGTGATCTACGTCCGTGCGCTGATCCGGACCCAGCTGCTCCTCGGGCTGTCCACCGTGGCCCTGGTGGTCGTTCCCCTCGGCGCACTGCCGCTGCTCTTCGGGCTGGTGCCGGGGGTCCGCGCCCTCCAGGTCGGCCCACTCCCACTGTGGTGGCTGCTCCTGGGCTTCCTCGTCTACCCCGCGATCCTCGGGGTCGGCTGGTGGTACATCCGCCATGCCGAGCGCAACGAGGAGCAGTTCACCGACCTCGTGGAGGGCCGATGAGCAGCGCAGCGGTGATCGCGGGGATGGGCGCGACGGTCGTGGCGACCATCGCCCTGGCTGCGTTCAGCTCGCGATTGGCCCGCACGACCGGCGACTTCTACGTCGCTGCCCGCTCGGTCCCGGCCTGGTGGAACGCCTCAGCCATCTCCGGGGAGTACCTGTCGGCCGCATCGTTCCTGGGGGTGGCCGGGCTCATCATGGTCGGCGGTGCGGACTCGGTCTGGTTCCCGGTCGGCTACGCGGTGGGCTACGTCCTGCTGCTGGCCCTGGTGGCCGCACCCCTGCGCCGATCCGGCGCCTACACCCTGCCCGACTTCTGCGAGGCCCGGCTGCGCTCGGCGGGCGTCCGGCTGGCGGCCAGCGTGCTGGTGGTCGTCATCGGATGGCTCTACGTCGTGCCCCAGCTGCAGGGTGCCGGGCGGGCGCTGCAGGTCATCCTGGGCACGCCGCTGTGGCTCGGCGGGGTGCTTGTCGCCCTGACGGTCCTGATCGTGATCGTGGGCGGGGGCATGCGCAGTGTCACGATGGTCCAGGGCTTCCAGTACTGGCTCAAGCTGGTCGCGATCCTGGTGCCGGCGCTGTTCCTCCTGGCCGCATGGCGGCTCGAGGGTGGCCCCTCGGCGCTGGTCGACCGGGTGCCGACGTTCCCAGCCACCACGACGGTGTCGGTGGGCGCGGACATCGTGGTCGTCGTCAGCGAGCCGGTGGCCGTCGAGGCCGACGCGACCATCGATGGCATCCCGACGACAGGCGCGGTGCAGCTGGCCGCCGGGAGGCACCGCATCGATGCGGGGGCGACCCTCTCCTTCCCGGCAGGCGCGGCCGTCCCGCACCTGGCAACCACGCCGGCCACCACCGGGACGGCGTGGGGGCAGCCACTGCAGGGCGGCCAGTCGCACCCGATGTACCGCACGTACGCGCTGATGATCGCGCTGTTCCTCGGCACGATGGGCCTTCCGCACGTGCTGGTCCGGTTCTACACGAACCCCGACGGGCGCCAGGCCCGGCGGACCGCCCTGATCGTCATCGGCCTGGTCGGGCTGTTCTACCTGTCGCCATCGGTGTTCGGGATGCTCGGTCGGCTCTACTCGCCCGAGCTGCTGATGACCGGGCAGACCGACGCGGTGGTCCTGCTGCTGCCGGCGGCCCTGGTCGGCGGATCCCTGGGGCAGGCGCTCACCGCCCTGGTCTGCGCCGGGGCAGCTGCTGCCTTCCTGGCAACGGCCACCGGCCTGACGGTCACCGTCGCCGGGGTGCTGTCCCAGGACGTCGTGAGCCGCTGGGTGCGCGACCCGATCCGGTCGTTCCGGATCGCAGCGGCAGCGGCCGTCCTCGCCCCGCTCGCACTGAGCCTCGTGGCCAGCTCCCTGCCGCTGGCCCAGGCCGTGGCCCTCGCCTTCACCGTGGCGGCCGCCACCTTCTGCCCGTTGCTGCTGCTGGGCATCTGGTGGCCCCGGCTGACCGATGTCGGGGCTGCGGCCGGGCTCGTCGTCGGGGGCAGCCTCGCCGTGGGTGCGATCACGGTCTCGACCGCGATGCCGGACCTCACCGGATGGCCCGACGCGCTGCTGGCCCAACCCGCCGCCTGGGCGATGCCCCTGGCCCTGGCGACCATGCTCGGCGTGTCGCGGGCGACGCGGCATCGCCTGCACCCGGGCGTGGGTCGGATGATGATCCGCCTGCACACCCCCGAGACCGCCCGGCTGCACCCGGCGTGGACCGCGAAGGGCCGCCGATGACCGACCGGAGCACGCCCCTGCATCCCGCCGATCCGCCGTGGCCCGACCGGACGACCGACCTGATGGCGGCCGCCCTGGCGGCCTCTGCCACCGGTGCGGACTCGCGGGGCTCCGATCCCGGGGCCACCCTGGCCCACGAGGCGGACCTGCGCACCCGCGACCTGGTCGACGGCTTCGTGCACCAGGCGGGCCCGCCGCCGGGACGATTCGCGTGGGTCGCCCTCGGGTCCCATGCTCGCGGCGAGCTGCACTGTGCCAGTGACCAGGACCACGCCCTGATCTGGGACAGCGACCACGCGGCGGCCGGCCGCTACGCCCGGGACCTGGCCGTCGAGGTGATCGACGGGCTCGCCGAGTTCGGGATGCGGCCCTGTGACGGTGGCTACATGGCCGATCGATGGTCTGTGAGCCTGGCCGACTGGGTGACCCGGGCGCGGCACCGGATCGAGGCGCCCACCCCCGAGGCGGTGCTGGACACCGACGTCTTCCTCGACCTGCGCCGGGTCGCCGGCGGCCTCGACATCACCCCCGCCTGCGACATCCTCCTGGCCGGCGCCGGGTCGCAGCGACTGCTGCACGGGCTGGCGGTCGCCGCCCAGTCGTTCGCCACCGCCCTGGGCCCATTCGGCCGGCTCCCGCACGGGCCGGTCGACCTGAAGCGCACAGGCCTGGCACCCCTGGTCCTGCTCGCGCGGCTCTACGGGCTCACCGCACGATCAGGCGCGGTCAGCACCCGGGACCGGCTGGCTGCCGCTGCAGGCGCCGGGCTGCTGTCCGACGAGCTCGTCGGTCGGCTCACCGACGGCTTCGGGACGCTTGCCCGGTTGCGGATCGCGGCCCAGGTCGCCCAGGTCAGGGCGGGGCTGCCACTGTCGGACGTCGTCGTGGTCGACGACCTCCCCGACGACGACCGCCATGCCCTGCGCGAGGCCCTGCGCGCCGTACGGGCCACGCAGTCGGTCACGGCCGTGACCTTCCGGACCGACCTGTGAACCCGTCCCCGCAGCACATCGGAGGAGCCTCGTGACCAGATGGCGGGTTCTGGCGCTCATCGCCATCGCGACGCTCGTGCCGGCCCTGACCGTGGCCGTGGTCCTCGCGGACATGCCCAGCGGAGCCCGTCGCTCCCTGCTCGATGCCCTGGGCACGCAGTGGCTCATGCTCGCCCTGGGCCTGGTCGTGCTCGTCGCGGGGATCGGCTGGGTGGCGTGGAGCACATGGCGCTCCGAGCAGCGCCACGACGCCCGGCAGGCCGCGGACATCGAGATCATCGCCACGGTCAACCCGGCCCACCGCCTGGCCGGGGCGACCGCCGTGGAACGGGCCGTGAACCTGCTGGCCGAGCGGCACTCCACCGCGGAGGAGCGCCTCACCGAGCAGCTGGACAGCGCACACGCCGAGCTCACGCGCGAGCGCGACGTGCTGTTCGCGGTCCTCGCCAGCCTGGACGTCCCGGTCGGGGTGGTCGACGACAGCGGCCGGATCCTGCTGGTGAACCCAGCTGCCCGCAGGATGCTGGTGTCGCGCTCCCGGATCGCGGCCGGTCGCAGCATCTTCGGGGTCTTCGACGCCGAGGACCTGACCCCCCTGCTGACCCGGGCCCTGGCAGGCGAACGCCCCTCCGCCGTGGTGGCCGGCACGGCGATCCGGCTGGCCCGCATCACCGGGCCGGACGAGCCCGGGATGGTGCTGATCATCGGCGAGCCCGGGGAGGATCCAGCCGGTCCGGTGGTCGGCCTCTCGGTCGACCTCGCCCGGCCGAGCCGCCCGGCGATCTCCCGCGAGGAGTGGCTGGCCACGCCGCTGGACCAGATCGTCTTCACGGTCCTGGACTGCGAGACGACCGGGCTGCACTCCGAGGCCGGCGATCGCCTGATCGCGCTGGGAGCCGTGCGCGTGGACGGAGCGGACGTACGCGCCGACGACACGTTCGATGCCCTGGTGAACCCGGGGCGGCACATCCCCGAATCGTCGACGCGGTTCCACGGCATCAGCGACGAGCTGGTCGCCGATGCCCCCACGGGCGGCGTGGTGCTGGCCGACTTCGCCCAGTACGCCGCCGAGTCGGTGCTGGTCGGCCATCACCTGGCCTTCGACCTGGGCTTCCTCGCTGCGCCGGCCGCCGAGGCGGGGATCACCCTCGAGCCGCTGAGCCTGGACACCATGATGCTCTCCGCGGTCCTGGACCCGGACCCCGACGCCCGCCACGGGCTCGACGGGGTGTGCGCCCGGTTCGGCGTGGAGGTCATCGGCCGGCACACCGCCCTCGGCGATGCGCTGGCCACAGCTGAGGTGCTCGTCCGGATGATCCCGCTGCTCAAGGGGCGCGGGATCCACACCCTCGGCGACGCGCGGCGGGCCTCAGCCTCGACCGAGCTGGCCGGTCGGATCGCGGCTGCGGGCTCGTAGGTCCGCAGCCGTCCCGACGGGGTGCCGGGGCTCCCTCAGCCCAGCGCCGCGCGGATCTGCTCGGCGTGGTCGTGGGCGTGCGCGACGTACGTGTCGAGCCAGTCGGCCAGGGTGTAGCGCCCGGACTCCGTGTGCACGCCCGTCCGGGCGAGGTCGTCGGGCCTGAGGAGGTCCAGAAGCTCGGCGCTGGACTCGCGCACCGCCCGGAACACCGCAAGGGACCCGGCGACCGGCCGGTCGTAGTGCAGGGCCCGGGCCCACCGCGCCTCGTCGTAGCCCTGGATCGTGCTGCCCGCCGGCTCGGCGAGCAGCCGACGCAGTCGCACGTGGGAGTTGGTCTCGGAGTCGGCCACGTGGTGGATCACCATCCGCGGGGTCCACCCGTCAGGCTCGGCGGGCGGGCGGTCGAGGTCGGCACCGGCGAGAGGAGCAGCCACGGCGAGGAACTCGTGGGTCGCCGCGCGGTAGGCAGCGATCCGGTCGACCAGCTCCGCCGATCGGGTCGCGTCGCCGGGGGCGGGTTCGGAGGTCATGGATGGTCCTCTCGGGCGGGGCGGTGGTGGGGAATGCTACTGGGGTGGAGCCCTCCCTGCGGAGGACCCCACCCCAGTGGGTGGTGCGGTTCAGGACCTCAGGCCACGAGGACCCGGTGCCCTGTCACGGACGAACCCGGATCACATGCCAGCCTTGAACGCCTCGAGGAGCTCGGCGTTGTCGGCGTAGACCTCTTCGCCGTTCTCGGAGGTGACGATCAGCGGCTCGAGGTAGTACGTCGGGATCTCGAGGCCGCTGTCGGGCCAGGTGAAGGTGGCGGTGGTCGGGAAGACCTCGCCGGTGCAGATCTTCTCGACCATGGCAACGCTCTCGGCCACCAGCTTGCGGGTGTCCTTGTAGATGGTCGAGTACTGCTCGCCCGCGGCGACGCGGGTCACGGCGACGACCTCGGAGTCCTGCCCGGTCACGACCGGGGTCAGCTTCGCGGCGGTCGCAGCGTTGAGGATGCCCTCAGCCAGCTGGTCGTTCGGCGAGAGGACGCCCGACAGGTCGGTGCCATCGCTGTAGTTGCTGGTGATCAGGTTCTCCATGCGCTCCTGGGCCTTCTCCTTCTTCCAGCCCTCGGTCGAGACCTGGTCGAAGGTGACCTGCCCGGAGGTGACGACCAGCGTGCCGTCGTCGATCTTCGGCTGCAGGACGTCCATCGCACCGTTGAAGAACACGGGGGCGTTGGCATCGGTGGCAGCACCGGCGAACAGCTCGATGTTGTACGGGCCGTCACCCTTGAGCTTGGCCAGGCCCTCGAGGAGGGCGGTGCCCTGGAGCTGGCCGACCTTGAAGTTGTCGAAGGCGATGTAGTAGTCGGTGCCCGGAGCATCGATCGGACGGTCGTAGGCGACGACGGGAACGCTCGCCGCCTCGGCTGCCTCCACCTGGCCGGTCAGCTGCTTGCCGTCCTCGGCGCCGATCACGATGACCTTGGCCTGCTGGGTGAGCATGTTGTCGATCTTGGTCTGCTGCGATGCGGCAGCCGACGCAGCATCCGAGAACTGCACGTCGGGGGTGAACCCGGCCGCGGTCAGGCCCTCGTCGAACAGCTCCTTGGCCAGCGTCCAGTTCTCGGAGGTCTGGGCGGGCAGCGAGACGCCGATGCGGTCGCCGGGGGCGCAGGTCGTGGTGGTCTGGCCACCACCGGCCGCCGCCGACTCGCTGGCGGCAGGAGCAGCGCTCTCCGTCGCCGTCTCGGACTCAGTCGAGCAGCCGCTCAGGATGAGCAGCGAACTGCATGCCGCCGCAATGGCGACCAGTGACTTCCTCATGATTCCTTGTTTCTCCTTCTGGTTGGGGTGGAGATCTGTGGGCCCGACCGTGCCGGGCAGCGTCAGGCCACAGGCGCTGACGGCGCAGGCTCGGCAACGGAGGTCTGCTCCTCCGCGGACTTGACGCGCTTCTTGCGGCTCAGGGACGGGAACAGCGGTGGGCGGTCCTGCTGCTTGCTCAGCAGGTCGAAGGCGACTGCGGCCAGCAGGACCAATCCCTTGATGACCGACACCCAGGACTGCTCGACACCCATCAGCGACAGGCCGTTGTTCAGGAACGCCATCACCAGGCCACCGATCATGGACCCGATGACCGTCCCGACGCCGCCGGTGACCGCCGCGCCACCGATGAACACGGCCGCGATCGCGTCGAGCTCCCAGCCGACGCCGTCCTGTGGTCCGGAGGCGCCGGCACGGGCGATGTACATCATGCCGGCCAGTGCGGACAGCATCGACATGTTCGCGATCACGAGGAAGTTGACCCGGGGGACGTTGACCCCGGACAGGGCGGCCGCGCGCTTGTTGCCGCCGACTGCGTAGATGTGCCGGCCGAACGTGGTGTTGCCCATGATGAACGAGTAGATGAAGACCAGCACCAGCAGGATCAGGCCGGAGACCGGGAAGCCGGTGCCGTCGTTGCCCGTCGCGAACTTGAACGCGAAGAACATGATCACCAGGCCCAGCAGGACCAGCTTGATCGCCGCTGCCCACAGGGGCGGCACCTCGTCACCCACGGACTTCGCCTTGGCGCGCTTGCGGAACTCGAACCACACGATCGCCAGGACCGCCACGACGCCCAGGATCAGGGTCGGGGTGTTCACGATCCGCGTGCCGTCGGCGAGGATCAGGTTCGGACCCACCTGCGGGATGTAGCCGCGGCCGATCACCTTGAAGCCCTCGGGGACGGGGACCGTGTTCGACTGGCCGATCACCTGGTTCAACCCGCGGAATATCAGCATGCCGGCCAGCGTGACGATGAATGCCGGGACCATCACCCGGGAGACCCAGAACCCCTGCCACGCGCCGACCAGGATGCCCACGACGAGGCCCACCAGGATGCCGACCGGCCAGGCGACCCCCCAGTCGGCCATGACCTTCGCGACGACGATCCCGGTGAAGGCTGCGACCGAGCCGACGGAGAGGTCGATGTGCCCGGCGATGATCACCATCACCATCCCGATCGCCAGGATCAGGATGTAGGAGTACTGGGAGATGATGTTGATCAGGTTCACCGAGCTGAGCACGACGCCGTCGGTGGTGAAGTAGAACAGCGTGATGATCGCGATCAGGCTGAAGACCATGCCGTACTGGCGCACGTCGGCATTGCCGAACACACCCTGACGGAACTCCTTCACCTTGCTCATGCCGTGGTCCTCACTCGTGCGGATGTCATGGACTTCATCAGGGACTCCTGGGTGGCGTCCTCGACCGGGACGTCGGCGGTGACCTGGCCCTCGAAGACCGTGTAGATGCGGTCGGAGATGCCGATGACCTCGGGCAGCTCGGAGGAGATCACGATGACCCCCTTGCCCTGCCGGGCCAGCTCGAAGATGACCTCATAGATCTCGTACTTGGCGCCCACGTCGATGCCGCGGGTGGGCTCGTCGAGGATCAGCAGGTCGGAGTCGGTGAACATCCACTTGCTCAGCACGACCTTCTGCTGGTTGCCGCCCGAGAGCTTGTCCACGCCCTCGTTGACCGACGGGGTCTTGGTGCGCAGCCGCTTGCGGTAGTCCTCAGCAGCCACGAACACCTTGTGCTTGTCGATCACGCCACGGGTGCTCACCTTGCTCCACTTGGCCTGCACGGTGGCGGTCTTGATGTCGTCCAGGAGGTTCAGGCCCAGGGTCTTGCGGTCCTCGCTGACGTAGGCCACGCCGTGCTTGATGGCGTCACCCACGTGGCGCAGCTCGATCTCCTGACCATCCTTGATGATCGTGCCCGACTCCCAGATGCCGTAGCTGCGGCCGAAGATGCTCATCGCCAGCTCGGTGCGCCCGGCGCCCATGAGTCCGGCGATCCCGACGACCTCGCCGTGGCGGACCTTGATGCTCGATCCCTTGCAGACGTAGCGGTCATCGGCGATCGGGTGCTTGACCCAGACGTCGCGGACCTCGAAGAACACCTCGCCGATGTGCTTCTCGCGACTCGGATAGCGGCTGTCCATCTCGCGGCCGACCATGCCCTTGATGATCCGGTCCTCATTGGCGTTCTCGGCGTCGAGGGTCTCGATCGTCCTGCCGTCCCGGATGATCGTGATCTTGTCCGAGATCTGCTCGATCTCGTTGAGCTTGTGCGAGATCATGATGCAGCTCACGCCGGAGTCCTTCAGGCCCTGCATCAGCCCCAGGAGGTGCTGGGAGTCCTTGTCGTTGAGCGCAGCGGTGGGCTCGTCGAGGATGAGCAGCTCGACGTCCTTGCTCAGGGCCTTGGCGATCTCGACGAGCTGCTGCTTGCCGACGCCGATGTTCTTGATCTGGGTGTCCGGGCGCTCGTCGAGGCCGACCCGCTCCATCAGCTCGATGCAGCGCCGGCGGGCGGTCGTCCAGTCGATCGCGGTGCCGCCGAGCCTGCGGGGCTCGTTGCCCAGGAACATGTTCTCCATGATCGACAGCTCGGGGATCAGCGCGAGCTCCTGGTGGATGATCACGATGCCGACGGCCTCGGACTCACCGATGTTGCGGAACTTGCAGAGCTCGCCCTTGTAGTGGATGTCACCCTCGTAGGAGCCGTACGGGTAGACCCCGGAGAGCACCTTCATGAGCGTGGACTTGCCCGCCCCGTTCTCGCCACAGATCGAGTGGATCTCCGGGCGGCCGACGGTCAGCGAGACCTCGGACAGGGCCTTCACACCGGGGAACTCCTTGGTGATGCTGCGCATCTCCAGGAGGGGCGACTCACTCACTGCATGCACCACCATGATCACAGATCGTCACGATCGCCAGCGCATGGATCAACTCGCCGCGCCGCACATGTCTCAGGATTGTCACAACTCCGAAGCCAATCTGTCGTGTCCTACGTTGTCAAGCATCGAAGGTAACGAGTTGATAACAAACTCGAGCCCGAGCGACTTCCCGTTGAGCAATCGCTCTCCGCCCCGTCGGACGCGCTACAGTCCCATCATGACATCGATGGACACGGGGGCGGCGGGGCGGGGCACGCCCCCATCAGGTCGGGCGACGCTTGCCGATGTGGCACGCCTGGCCGAGGTGAGTACGAAGACGGTGTCCCGGGCACTGTCCGGCGGGGCCAACGTCGACCCGGAGACGCGCGCCCGGGTCGAGCACGCGGCAGCGACCCTGCGGTTCCGTCCCAACGCCCTCGCCCGCGAACTGCGCACCGGGGGCGTGAGCAACACCGTGGGCTTCGTGATCGGGGACCTGACCAACCCGTTCTACGCCCTCGTCGCCGCGGGCGTCGAACGGGTCCTGGCCCGGCAGGGACTGACCCTGGTCATCGCGGCCACCGACGACGAGTCCCGCCTGGAGCCCACGGTCGTCTCGGCGATGCTCGAGCGGCGCATCCGCGGCCTGCTCCTGGTCCCGATCGCTGAGGACCACAGCTACCTGGACGGGGAGCGCCACTTCGGGACACCGATCGTGGCCGTCGACCGGCCGCTGTCCAACGCGACCAGCGACAGCGTGGTCCTGGACAACCGCGCCGGGGCGCGGGCCGGGGTCCTCGCCCTGCTGGACGCGGGGCACACCCGGGTGGCGTTCGTGGGGAGCAGCGACTCGCTCTACACGCACCACCAGCGACTCCTCGGCTACCGCGACGCGCTCGAGGCGCGTGGGCATGCGGTCGACCCCGCACTCATCCGCACCGACGGCCCGGACATCGCCTCAGCCGCTGCCGCCACGTCCGCGCTGCTGGATGCCGAGCATCCGCCGTCAGCGGTGTTCGCCGGCAACAACCGGGCCACGATCGGCGCGCTGCAGGGCATCCGCCAGCGCGGTGCGGAGGTCGGCCTGCTCGGGTTCGACGACTTCGAGCTCGCCGGATTCCTCGGCGTCAGCGTGGTCGCCCATCAGCCCGAGCGGATGGGCGAGCTGGCCGCGGAGATCACCCTGCGCCGGATCTCCGATCCGCTCGGGGTCGCAGAGCAGGCGGTCCTGGCCACCCGCGTCATCCTCCGGGGGTCCGAGCGAGAGCTCCGCTGAGAAGCGTGGATGGGCTCACCCCGCGGGGAAGCCGAAGGCCGAGTAGGTCGCCGCAGCCAGCAGGGCCTGCCCCGAAGCCGAAGGATGGAAGTAGTCCACCTTCGAGATGTCGGCCAGCGCGAACGACGTGTTGAAGACCGCATTGCCGTCGAACCTGCACGCGGTGGTGGGCGACGAGGTCGTGATCCACGCGCACGCGCGGGCGAGCTCGCCGTTGAACGCGACCACGCGGTCGCGGACGTTGGCGCGTCGGGTGACGTCGGCCGGCTGGGTGGAGCTGGGATTCTTGAGCATGGACTGGCAGATCTTGTAGAGCCCCCACACGAAGCGCGCCGACGAGGACTTGGACCCGACCTCCCAGAGCTTGTGGACGTCGGGGATGGAGGCCACGACGATCTGGTCGACGCCCCGTGCGGCCACGGCTGCCAGCGCCGCATCCGCCCGGGCGCCGAAGGCCGCGACGGTGGTCATCCCCGACTCGGTCGAGGTGCAGGCGTCGTTGGCACCCATGAGCACCGTGACCAGGTCGGTGCCGGTGGCCACCTTCCCTGCCTGGCCCGCCAGGTCACCGATCTTCGCCCCCGACACCGCGTGGTTGGCCCGGGCGATCAGGGGCGTGGTGGTGTCGCGTGCCTCGAGGCGGGAGTACACCGAGTTCACCGCCGCCTGCGTTCCCGTGCTCCACGAGTAGCTGGGGTCCGCCCTGAGCAGCGACTTGATGTCATAGGCGATGGTGATCGAATCGCCGAGGGCCGCCATCGAGGTCGGCACCGGGAGCGTGACGGGCGACGGCGCCGCCCCGGCGGGAGCCGCACCCCCGGCTACCAGGGTCAACGATCCGAGTGCTGCCCAGATCCGACGTGCGCGCATGCCGACCTCCTGTGGTGGGGTGCCGACACCGTACTGCCCGGACAGGGCGGTTGGAACCCCCGCTCGCGCGTGCCGGGCCGCTGCGCCGCAGCGCGACCCCGCAAACGGTTCGGATACGGTCCGGGGCATGGGACACACGTGGTTGCGCCACTTGGGGATCACCGCGACTGCAGGGCTGGTGGCCGTGCTGGTGGCAGCACCGGCGGCGCTGGGCGCCCCGCCGCCCGCACGCGGCCCGGACACGGCCGAGGATCCCGCGGGGACCGTGACGGTCATGGGTCGCAACCTCTACCTCGGCGCGGACACGGATGTTGCCCTCGAGCTGCTTCCCGGACATGCCGGCTGCCGCCCAGTTCATGTGGGACCAGGTGGCAGCCACGGACTTCGACGAGCGCGTCGGCCTGCTGGCAGCCGAGGCGGCCACCGCCAAGCCCGACGTGATCGGCCTCCAGGAAGCCACGATCTGGTCGTGCCGGCCCAAGCCGTGGAGCGCACCCGTGCCCGTGTTCGACTTCACCGAGCAGTTCCTCGAGGCCACCGCCGAAGCCGGAGTGCCGTACAGGGTGGCGGAGCACGGTGGGATCACTGCGCAGAACCCGGGGTATGGGATCCCGCCGATCCCGTTCCTCACGAAGGTGTCCGACCCGGAAACCTTCCAGCCCCTGTTCGGGTCGGACACAGCTGACTGCGGGTTGGTCACCGGCGACGCGCTGCTCGTGCGGGAGGACATCGCGAAGGACGTGCTGGCGGTCGGCACCGCTGAGTACGAGGTGCGCTACCCCGTCGTGCCCGGTGGTCTTCGAGCTCGACCGGGGATACGCCTGGGCCGACATCGCCATCGCCGGCACGACGGTACGCGTGGTCACCACCCACCTCGAGTCAGCGTGGAAGGGGGTGGACATGGTGCCCTCCGCCGTACAGGCGGGACAACTGGTCGCCGACCTCGCCACCACCACTGTGCCGACCATCGTCCTGGGCGACTTCAACTCCGATCCACGGGACCCGCGTGCGCCAGGCGGCTCGAACCCGGGTGGACAGCCCGAGGCAGGCGCCACGTGCCAGGCCCAGCCCGATCCCGTGACGGCCGCCAACGCCGACCCCGCGTGCAGCGCCTACTGGACGATGATCGACGCGGGATTCACCGACGCCGGCCCTGATGCGCTGGATCCCGCGAATCGCACGTGGGGCTCCGAGGGGGACCTCGCCGGGCCCAACCCCGAGCGCCTCGTCGTGTCCCTCGACCAGGGGAACGACGCCGGGTTCACCGATCGGCTCGACTACGTCTTCACCCGCAACGGCGCCACGCCGGTACGTGCTGAGGTGTTCGGCAACACCTGGCCGGATTCCGACCAGGTGTGGGCGTGCGACGACCCGAGCCAGGTCGCCACGACGGAGGCCTCCTCGGCGATCCTGGCCGAGGAGGGACTCGCCGAGCCGATCACCGGTCGGGGCGTGTGCCTGCCGACCGACCATGCCGGGCTGCTGGCCGTGGTCGACGTGTCCGCGGGCCCGAACGGGACGGTCACCCAGGCGGCCCCGGAGGACCACTCGTCGTTCCGGATCGATCTTCTGGGGTGGCTGCTGATCATCATCGGGGGCCTGCTGCTGGTCCTGATCCTCATCATCTGGGGGGTCTACCGGCTGGCCACCAGGGGCCGGCGCCGCCGGCGCAGGACCGAGGCTGCGGCCCCAGCGGGCCACAGCTGACGTTTGTCGTTCGACGAGAGCTCGATAGTCGTGGGGTAAGGACAACTGGGACAGTTCACGCGCCTGTTCGGGCAAGGTAAGGGGAGTCCTCGCAGCGCACTCTGGCCTTCGCAGGCACCTCGCCCGGGTGCAAGCATCGAGGCATGACGACGATGCTGGAGCCGCCGATGAGCACCCCTGCGGGGCGTGCCGAGACCCCCGACCCGGATCCCGCTGCTGCTGCGCGGGAGGCCGCCCGAACCCAGGCCCGCAGGTCGCACGGGCCCGGACCGGACCGCACGCCGACCCGACACCCGTCCGCCACTGCGGCGGCCCACCGACGCGTCGGATCACGGCTCGATCCGGCCCCCTGGGCGGCCGGCATCGCCACGGTCACCGTGGGCCTGTGGGTCCTGACCGGCGGGCTCACCTCCCTGCTCGGCGGTGGGATCGACACCGCACTGGCGATCAGCCGGCTCTCCGGGCTCGTGGCCGCGCTCGCGGCGCTCGGTGGGCTGGTGCTCACCGCGCGCCCGGCCTGGCTGGAGCGGGGTGCCGGCCTGGACCGGATGATCTCCTGGCACCGGATCACCGGGATCACCGCGGCATTCGGGATGGCCGTGCACGTGGCGGCCTCCCTGTACGCGGCCGGTGGCGGCGTGGGCCGGATGTGGACGGGCCTGCTCGACCTGCTGGCCACGGACTGGTTCGTCGCCGCGCTCATGGCCGCGCTGCTGTTCGGCATCGTGAGCCTGACGTCCTGGCGGCGGCTGCGCAGCCGCATGAGCTACGAGACCTGGCACATGGTCCACCTGGCCGGGTACCTCGCGGTGGCCCTGGCGTTCCCGCACGCGCTGTTCAGCGGCTCGACACTGAACGGCAGCACCCTCGCGGGCTGGTGGTGGGTCGGGCTGTACGCCGCCACGACGGCCATCATCCTGTACAGCCGTGTGGGCGGGTTGGTCCGTCCCGCCCTGCGCCCGCGCACATCGATCGCCCGGATCATCCCGGAGGCCCCCGGCGTCGGTTCCCTGGTCATCACCGGACCGGGCGTCGACCGGCTCGGTGCCCGGCCCGGGCAGTTCGTGGGCCTGCGGGTGCTGACCCGCGACCTGTGGTGGCAGGCGCACCCCTACTCCCTGTCGGCCGCACCCCAGCCCGGGGCCATGCGCCTGACGGTCAAGGCCCTCGGTGACGCGTCCACGCGGACCCTGGCGCTCGCGCCCGGCACGCGCGTGCTGCTCGAGGGGCCCTACGGCGTCATGACGATGGATGCCGCCGAGGGCCGACGGGTGCTGCTGATCGGGGTCGGGGTCGGCCTTGCGCCCATGCGCGCCCTGCTGGAGGACACCACCCCCGCCCACGCCCCCCTGGTCCTGGCCCGGGCACACAGTGCCGCGGACCTGCCCCTGGCCCGGGAGTTCGACCAGCTGGCCGAGGAGCGCGGCGGGGCGATGATCCCCGTGACCGGCCCGCGCACGACGTTCCCGGGCGGCAACCCGTTCACGGCTGAGGCGCTCGCGGCGAACATCGGCGACCTGCACGAGCGGGCGGTGTTCGTCTGCGGGCCGAGGTCGCTGCAGGAGCGCGTGTGCCGTGAGCTCGAGCGCGCGGGCGTCCCCCGCAACCAGATCCACTCCGAACGATTCGCCTGGTAGGAGCCCCAACATGAGCGAGCTGATGCGACGAGCGACCCCCGGCCTCGCCCTGGCCGGCGCGGCCCTGGCCACCGTCTGGCTGTTCGACCCTGCCGTGCATCCCGAGGTGACCCCGACTGCCGCGGCCAGCGCCACGGACGATGACGCGACCGCCGACGCCGGGGCGTCCGCGGACACCACCGACCCCGCGGACACCAGCGACTCCAGTGACACCACCGACTCCGGGGACGCGGCCGTGGAGGAGCCCGCTCCCGCGACCGAGGAACCTGCTGCGGCATCCGGGGACTGCGCCGAGGTCACGTCCGTGACCGGAGATGCCGTGATGACCCGGTGGGGACCGGTGCAGGTCCGGATGGACTTCGCCGCGGACGGCACCGTGTGCGGCGTCCAGGCGATCGCCTACCCGGATTCCGACCATCGCTCCGCGCAGATCAACAGCACCGCCATCCCCTACCTGGACTCCCAGGCCATCGAGGTCGGGGTCGAGTTCGACTCCGTCTCCGGGGCCACCTACACCTCCGAGGCCTACCGGCAGTCGATGCAGTCGATCCTGGACCAGCGATGAGGCGATGGTCCTGGCCCACGATGGGCTCGTTCGCGTCCCTGGCCGTGGCCGGGGCGGGCAATGCCGGGGCGGGCGATGCCGGGGCGGGCGGGGATCCGGATGCCGACGACGACCTGGACGCCGCAGCAGCCGGGGTGCGGGCGTGGCTGGACACGGTCGAGTCCGCCCTCTCGCCCTATCGGGCGGACAGCGACCTGTGCCGCTGGCGCACCGGCGCCGCGCCGCTGCCGGCGTGCTCCCCCCTGCTCGCCGAGGTCATCGAGGCGGTGGGATCCCTGGAGGAGCTCACCGCCGGGGGCTTCCACCCGTACGACCGGCAGGGCCGGTTCGACCCCACGGGATACGTCAAGGGCTGGGCGGTCGAGAGGGCGGTCGGGATCCTGGTCGAGGCGGGGGTCACGGATGCCTGCTTCGGCGTCGGCGGGGACGTGCAGACGGTCGGCACCACCGAGCGCGGCCGACCCTGGCGGGTGGCGGTCACGGACCCGGCCGACGAGCGCCGGATCGTCGCGGTCGTCGAGGCAGCCAGGGACGGCCGGCCCTTCGCTGTCGCGACGTCGGGTGCGGCCCAGCGCGGCGACCACATCTGGGCCGGGCTCGGTGGGCGTCCCGGGGGCTCTCGCCGGGAGTCGCTGGCCAGCATCACCGTCGTCGGACCGGACCTCGGTCGCGTCGACGCCTTCGCCACCGCGATCTGGGCACTCGCGCGGGACCGGTCGATCGAGTCGGCCTGGGAATGGCTGCCCGACCCCGGCTACGAGGCCCTCGCCGTCACCACGTCGGGGACGATCCGCACCACGTCCGGGATGGCCGACCACCTGGCCGGTGCAGCGGCCTGACGGCTGCGCCCGCCGGTCCGGCGGGTGCAGCCCGTGTCAGCCGCCCCGGCGGTCGAGCTCGAGGCGCGCCCGGGAGATCTCCTCGGCCAGTCCCGCACCGTCGGGCGTCGCGGTGACCGCCCCGAGGAAGTCCCCGCTGCTCACCACCAGGAGCTCGCAGTCCGCCAGTGCCGTGACGGTGGCCGTGCGGGCCACCCGGTTGAGCAGGGCGATCTCCCCGAAGCCGTCCCCGGCCACCATGCGCCGCTCGCGCGGTCTCCCGTCGATCCTGACCGACAGCTCCCCGGAGGCGACCAGGTAGTAGCTCTCGGCCTCGTCGCCCTGGGTCACGACCTCGGTGCCGGCGGGCACCTGCACCCAATCGGCTGCCTGCGCCAGCCGTTCGAGCTCGTAGGGCGGCAGCGCGGCGAGGAAGGGCAGGCCCGACAGGAGCGAGACCTCACGCGAGCGGTCCACGGCCCCCGCGTCGAGCGAGCGGATCGACCGGCCCGCCAGCAGCGCGATGGCGAGGATGAGCATGCCCACCGGGACGAAGGCGCCGCTGGGCCCGAACAGGGCGATCGCCAGTGGCCCGACGAGCGCACCGATCGTCAGCCCTGTGAGGTGCACGCCCTCCTGGACGGCCAGGACGCGCGCGAGCACGGCGTCGTCCGTGGTCCGCTGGAGCAGGGTCCGGGCGGACACGACGATCATGGCCATCCCGACGCCGACGAGGATCAGCATGACCACCGCCGGGGCCAGCGCGCCAAGGAGCGCCACCGACGACTGCGCCAGCCCGAGGACCAGTGCGCCGGCCAGCACGACCGGCGCCAGCGATCCCCGCTGGGCCAGCCCGGCCAGGGTGATGCCACCGAGGGCGATACCGATCCCGTAGGCCCCGGCCAGCAGCCCGGCGGTCGACTCCGAGAGCCCCAG
Source organism: uncultured Actinomycetes bacterium (assembly GCA_963774745.1). Taxonomy (GTDB): domain Bacteria; phylum Actinomycetota; class Actinomycetes; order S36-B12; family CAIYMF01; genus Prado023. The sequence goes on from CAVZGE010000011.1 coordinate 689,956, forward strand.
GACCTCGTCGTTGAACGTGACGGTCAGGGGCTCGTTGGATCCCTGCAGGATCGCCACGCAGGCCATGAGCAGCAGGAGCGCCAGGGCACCGGGATTGCGGCGCAGGGTCACCACGCCGTCGAGTGCGGCCCTGATCTCCCCCGGTGCGTCCCCGTGCGCCGTCCTGACGACCGGTGTGCGCAGCCCTGAGGTCAGGAGCGTGGCGAGGATCCCGAGCCCGGCGCTGAGGGCCAGCACGACCCAGGCCCCGAACTCGTGGGTGAGGATCCCCGCGACGACGAACCCGACGAAGATGGCTGCACCGTCCATGAACGAGGACCACCCATTGGCCGAGACGAGGTCACCGGGGCCCCGGGCGAGCAGGGGCAGGGTCGAGAAGTGCGACGGCCGGACCGAGAACACCGCGACCGTGGTGGCGGTCCCACCGATGAGCACGACCCACAACGGGGCGCCCACGAGCAGCACAAGCGCGGTGAGTCCCGCGCACGCAGCGACGCACGCATGCGTCAGGGTCAGTGCGCGTCCCCTGGGCAGTCGGTCGAGGTAGCCGGCGAGGAGCGGGACCAGCACGATGGCCGGCAGCTGCATGGCGAAGGCTGCGATCCCGACGAGCAGCGCACCCCCCTGCGCGTAGGCGACCAGCAGGATCGCCAGCCACCCGGCGAACTCGGTGAAGCGGCTGAACCCGTAGGCGACCAGGACGCGCCGCACCCGCCGATCATCGGGCAGGGTGAAGAGCGCAGCGACACCCAGCGTGGCCATCAGCGCCCCTTCCGATGATCGCGTCACACTACGCCGCGCGTGCAGCGGAGTCTCCGGCCCAGACGCCCCGATCACCCAACCGGTACGCGCCCGCAACATCGGCGAAACACTGGTTTGCCATGGTGTGCCCCCTGTAGGGAGGAGGGCCCTGTCCATGCTCGAGGGCGACCACGGTCCCGTCGGCGGGCTGCTCCACGAGGTGTGGCAGTCCGTCCGCACGATCGACTCCGGTCAGGTCGCCGACTACATCCCTGAGCTGGCCAAGGCCGATCCCGCCACGTGCGGGCTGAGCCTGGCGACCCTCGACGGGGCCGTCTACACCGCTGGGGACCTCGTGCCCTTCACGATCCAGTCGGTGTCCAAGCCGTTCGTGTACGCCCTGGCCCTGGCCGACAGCGGGGCCGAGGCGGTGCTGTCCAAGATCGGCGCCGAGCCCACCGGCGACCCGTTCAACACGATCAGCCTCGACGACGTCAGCGGCCGCGCGTTCAACCCCATGGTCAACGCCGGGGCCATCGTCACCGCGACGCTGGTGGCCGGGAGGACCCGCGCCGAGCAGTTCGACCGGATCCTCGACGGGCTGTCGGCGTTCGCCGGCCGGCCGCTGGACGTCGACGAGGACGTCTATGCCTCGGAGCGCGACACCGGCGACCGCAACCGCGCCATCGCCTACCTGATGCGCTCGGCCGGGCTGCTCGACCACGATGTCGACGCGCAGGTCGAGATGTACTTCCGCCAGTGCTCGATCGTGGTCACCGCGCGCGATCTGGCGGTCATGGCGGCGACCCTGGCCAACGCCGGGGTGAACCCGACGACCGGCGAGCAGGTGATCCCGCGGCATGTTGTGGCGCCGGTCCTGACAGTGATGAGCACGTGCGGGATGTACGACTACGCCGGTGAGTGGCTGTACCGGGTCGGGATGCCCGCCAAGAGCGGCGTGAGCGGCGCCATCTCGGCAGTCCTGCCCGGGCAGATGGGGCTGGCGGCGCACAGCCCTCGGCTGGATCCGCGGGGCAACAGCGTCCGCGGGGTGGCCGCCTGCGAGCAGCTCTCGGCGCGGCTCGGGCTGCACCTGCTGCTGCCGACCGAGCGGTCGCGGCCCAATGTCCGACGCACCTATCGAGCCGATGTGGTCCGATCCAAGCGCACCCGTCCCGCTGCGCACCGGGCGCTGCTCGAGTCCCAGGGCGCGGCGATCGTCGTCCACGAGCTCGTCGGCGACCAGGGGTTCGCGGGCATCGAGTCGCTGGTGCGGACGGTGCTGTCCGACCCCGACCCCGCGAGGTGGCGGGTGCTGGACATGGGACGCGTCACGCGGATCGACGTCGCCGCACGATCCCTGCTCACGGGCCTGGTCGAGCAGCTGCAGTCCGCTGCCGTGGTCGTCGGGCTGGTCGAGCCGCGAGCGCGATCACCTCGCGAGATCGCTGTCACGCTGGGCACGGACCTGACCCGGTTCGCCGACAGCGACAGCGCGCTGGAGTGGTGCGAGACCCAGCTGCTGCGAGACCACGGGATCGACGAGTCCCTCGACGAGGGCCTCGTGTCGCTCGCCGACCAGGACCTGCTCAGCGGCCTGCCCGCGGAGGTGGTCGCCGAGATCGAGAGGCGGACCACGACGCGGGTGTTCACCTCCGGGACGGTCGTCTTCAACGAGGGTGACGAGTCCGACGGCCTGTACTTCATCGGTGCCGGGCAGGTGAGCGCGGACGTGCGGGTGCGCGGCCAGCGTGGCAGGCGACGACTGAACAGCATGGCCGCGGGGGCATCGTTCGGGGAGCTCGCGCTGGTCGACGGGCGTCCGCGGTCCACCCGGATCGCCGCCCTGGAGTCGACCATCTGCTTCGTGCTGTCGCCCGAGGGGTTCGCGGACCTGCGGGCCGAGGCACCCGACGCCTGCGCCCAGCTGACGCTCGCGATCGCCCGGAGCCTCTCCCAGCGGCTGCGCGCGTCGACCTCCGAGGTCGCGGCCCTGGAGGAGACGTGACTACCGGACGTCACCGCCATTTCCCGCCGTTAACCCATTCGTGTTCAGCCATAGGCGGATTCTCGCTAGCCAATCACACTCCGATGGCGCATACTCCACCAAAGGTGAGGCTCACCGAAGTGGCACCAAGTCATCGGGAATCCCACGCACAGAACTCCAATGGAGGATCATCATGACGGGCGCCACCAGAATCATTGCCATCGGCGTAGCTGCAACGCTGGGATTGACAGTCGCTGCCATTCCGAGCGTGATGGCCATCGGGGAACCGGAACCCGTCCCTTTCAGCAGCACTCTGACCCTTGACACGCGAGCCAATCCGCAGGTGACGCTCAAGGGCACCACACTCAGCCAGGCGTTGACGACCAACCCCACGAGCAGGAACGCCTGCAGCCTCGTCCAGGAGGCCGACCCCAGCCTCCTGTCGTTCACGGGGTACCTGGGCGCCACTGTGACGGACGTCGGGTTCAAGAACGCATCACTGGGCGTCAACGAGAAGATCTCCTCCGTCTGCAACCGGGTGGATGCGCTGTCGACCACCGGCAAGGTCGAGACCCTGGAACTCGTCCTGACACCCGGGCTGGAGGTCGTTCCCGGCAGCCCTGTGCTCGGAATCAGCAGCGCATCGCTTGACATCGAGGTCGCCTCGATCACGAAGCTGTTCTCGAAGCAGAGGGCGGTTGTCGAAGCACTGGCCTACGAGGCCGGGAACCCCACCCCAATTGGCCAATGGACCGTGACCCAGGGCGTGGGGGAGTGCCTGGTGGCGGAGGGGTCCAACTGCCGGCTGAACGTGGCGACCCCCGGGAAGTACTTCAACCGGCTCACCCTGACGGCCAAGGCCGGCGCCTTCTCCCTCGAGGGTGGCACTGACTCCGCGGGTCCCAGCACCTTCGAGCTGGTCAGCCTGGTCGACCAGGTCCTCGACTGTGACGTGCCCTACACCTCGGCCCAGGGCAACGCGACCGTGGAGTACATCGGCAACGCCGACGGCAGCGAGTGCGGGGAGTTCGGCGTGACGCTCTCCTCGGGCGAGGAGGACGTCACGTTCCTCAAGCCCCTGGCCTTGGACCCGGATGCACAGTTCATCTTCGACGTGACGTGGACGCGGGAGTCCGGAAGTCCGGAGGCCACCGTGCCGACCGTCAAGATCGACTTCGAGAACTGGCCCGAATCGGTCACGCCATTCGACAACGACCTGCCCTTCTGCCCCAGCTACCTCTATGACGGGGGCGCCCTGGTCGGAGTCCAGGACGCCGCGGACTTCACGTCCCTGCCCGACTGGCGACTCGACCTCGACGGCAAGCAGTACGCCTGCCTCGATGATCCTCGATCCGTCGATGTCGCCGCCGACGCCGTGACCATCACGGACAAGATCTACCTGATCGGTGATGCGAAGATGCGCCTCTAGGCACACATCTGGAGTAGAAGGTCAGACGCCCCCGAGGAGAGCAAGGCTCCCGGGGGCGTCTGCCTCCCGGGAGTTGGATGTGACCGGCGTGGATGCGGCTGAGACATCGGCCGGCCCCCGCTCAGACCCTCGCGCCCAGTGCAGCCAGCAGCCGGGCCGCGTCGGCCTCATCAGCCCGTGACTCCTGCGTCGAACCCTGACCATCGAGCCGGGCCCGCCACTGGCTGCGGGCCCGCAGCAGCAGCGCCTCCTCGAAGGGCAGCTCCTGCTCGAGGGCTGCCGCCAACCCCGCCGTGATCGCGGTTCCCGCCTCGTCGAGCAGGCCGAGGAGCAGCAGCGCCCGGCTGCGGACCAGCTGGCTGCGGGCCTCGAGTGCGGCGGCGTCATCGGGTGCCGCCCGGTGCGCCTGGTCGACGATGGCCAGGGCGTCGTGCGGTCGGCCGGCCCCGATGGCGACCTCGGCGCGGACCAGGCTGGCCTCGAGCGCGTCCACGGCGCTGCCCATGGCGGTGAACTCGGCGACAGCGCCCACGGCCTGCTCCTCGGCCGTGGCCAGCTCGCCGCGAGCGAGATGGATCCGGGCCTGGAGCATCTGCCCGTGCGCGGCGTAGCCCTCGATCCCGGACGCCCGCAGGACCCTGGAGGCCTTGCGCAGCACCTCCTCGGCCTGGTCCAGGTGTCCCTGGTGGATCAGGATGTCCGCGAAGGTGAGGTCGGTCTCCGCGGCGCCGAAGTCGTTGCCGGCCTCGATGGCAACCCTGCTGCTGGTCGTCAACCACTCGACGGCCTCCGCCCACCGACCCGCGTAGAACGCCAGCACCCCAAGGTTCGCCCGGGCCACGGACTCCTGCGGCGCATCGCCGTGCGCCATGCTGATCTCCAGGGCCTCGCGGGTGTGCGCCCCGACCCCGCTGCGACCGAGCTGCTGATCAGCGAAGTCCAGTGCGTTCAGGGCCCTGATCAGCGTGTGCCAGTCGCCGATCTCCCGTGCTGAGGCCACCGCGCGATCGGCCCACTCACGGCCCTCCCGCGGCTTCTCCTGGCCGAGCTTGGCCACCGCCGTCAGGTAGTCCAGCCGGACGCCGACCCGCCGCGCCGGGTCACCGGGGGCCTGGTCGAGGAGCCTGCGAGCGGCTGCGACGGTACGCAGCGCCGGGCCCGGGGCACCTGCCCGGCTCTGCACGCGCGCCCGGCGGGCCATGTAGTCGGCCCTGGCCACCGGGTCGGTGGTGAGCGTTGCGGCTCGGCGATAGGCCTCCAGCGACCCGTCGAGGACCCCGGTGAGCTCACGCAGGTCCCCGAGCAGCGCCCAGAGCTCCGCGCGCTGGTCATCCACGATCCCCGGAACCCGTCTGCTGACCTCCAGCGCCCGCTCGTACTGGGCGGCGGCATCCACGTTCGCGTAGGACGCACGGGCCAGCGCACCGGCCTGCTGGGCGTAGCGCCATGTCCGCTCGGGGTCGCCGGCCCGCCAGAAGTGCAGGGCGAGGGTCGGGGAGTCTGCGTCCAGGTCGGTGCTCATCGTCTCGAGCGTCTCGCCGGCGGCGCGGTGCAGGCGGGTCCTGATCCGATAGGCCAGGCCCTCATATGCGGCGTCCCGGACGAGGCTGTTGCGGAACCGCCAGCGGTCGGGTCCGTCGGGCTGCAGGAACGCGCGGAGGCTGCCCAGCGTCGAGGCGTCGGCGACCAGCCCGTCGGTGGCCAGGGTCCGGCGGAGCACCTCCACCCGGAAGCTGCGACCCAGCACCGCGCAGTAGCGCAGGACCCTGCGGGCATCGGGGTGCAGCAGGTCGATCTGGGCACTCATGGCCGCCTGGACCGACTCAGGGAGCGTGTCGAGGGATCCGGTGTCGAGGGCGACGCGCGTGACCTCCTCGACGAACAGCGGATTGCCCTGGGCGCGGTCCACCACGGCGGCGATCTCGTGGGGACGCAGCGGCGTGGCCTCGGTCGCGGCGATGACGAGGCGCTCCATGACGTCGGCCGGCAGCGGATCCAGCGTCACGCGCGTCCCCGCCGCGGGGGCGAACCCACCCTCCTGGCCACGACGCACGGCGATCACGGCCCACGGCCGGCCCGCGCTGGCCGCGCCCAGGCGATCGAGCAGGCGCGCCGAGGCGCCGTCCGCCCAGTGCGCCTCCTCAGCCACGAGGACCAGCGGCCCCGGCATCGTCTCGTCCACCAACCGGACGACGGCATCGGCCAACCGGTCGGGTCGGTACTGGGGATCGAGGGCCTCGACCTCGGGCGTGCTGGGCACGTCGACCTGCACCACATCGGCCAGCAGGGGGGCCATCGGCAGCAGGTCGGGCGCCACCTGGCTCAGGGTGGCCAGCAACGCTCGGCCCATCGCCTCGGGCGCGTCGCGCTCGAGGCCGAGCAGGCGCCGGACCGGGTCACGGAAGACGCGGTAGGCACTGGCAGCGCCGTAGGGCTCCGCTCGAACCACGACGACCTGAGGCTCTCCTGAGGCCCCCGCGAGCGCCTCGTACGCCAAGCGGGACTTGCCCATGCCGGTCGCACCGGTGATGGTGATGACCCCACCAGCGCCTGCCAGGGCCTCGTGGAGCGCGGAGCGGACCGTCGCGATCTCCTGGTCGCGCCCCAGGAAGGGCAGCCGCGACTCAGCGGTCGTCTCCTCCGCCGTCCCGAGCTCCTCACCGACCTCGTACACCAGGAGCGGGACGGCCTTGCCCTTCATCGGGAACGGCCCCGCCGGTTGGACGGCGAACCGCGTCCGCGAGTGCTCCAGGACGGCGGGGTGCGCGTAGAGCACGCCTGCCGGGGCCTTGGACATGATCCGGGCGGCGGTGTTCGTGGTGTCGCCCATGCCGGTGTACGCCCCGCGCTCGGGGATCCCGACCTCGGCGGCGAACACGTGCCCGCGGTTCACGCCGAGCTGCAGCGGCAGCGGGGAGTCCGAGTCGGCGATCCGGCGCAGGGCGCGCAGCATCCGGCCCTCGTTGTCCTCGAAGGACGTCGGGATCCCGGAGCCGAGGAAGAACTTGCCGCCATCGCTGTCGAGGTCGGTCGCCAGCAGGCTGATGGACTCGGGGGCCAGCGCCTCCTCGACCAGGCTGACGGTCCGGTGCAGCGCCTCGGCCAGGGCATCGGGGCCGGGGCCGCCCAGCAGGGCGTCGGTGCCGGAGAACTTGATGAAGGCGATGCTCGCGATCCGATGCTCGGGATCCGGGGCTCCGGGGTCGAGGTACTCCCCGAGCTCGTGCGGGAACAGCCCCCGGATCCGTTCGTGGTCGACCTCGGGCAGCACGAACGCGTCGCCGGGCGCCGAGTGCGCCGTGCGCCGTCGGAGCCGCAGCTCGCCGTCCTCGCGCGGCCGGACAGCATCCGGCGCCAGCCGCGCAGCGGTGTCGGCACTGACCACGATCTCGCCGGCCTCCGCGGCCTTCTCCGCCAGAGCCGTCCTGGTCGCGCCGGGGCCGAGGATCAGCAGCTCCCGCGTCGGGGAGCCGACGAGGAACAGGTGGATGTCGCCGGAGTGGATCCCGACCGACATCCTCAGCGACAGCCGCCCGACCGACGTGGGCACGGCAGCCGCCTGGCGCAGCGCCGTGCGCATCTCCACGGCCGCGTCGCAGGCCTGCTCGGTGTGGTCCGGGCCGGTGAAGAGGAACAGCAGGGCATCACCGCCGAACTTCAGCAGCTCACCACCCCGGGTCCCGGCGATCCGCAGCATCGGGCCGAACACGCGGTTGAGCGTCTCGACGATCTCCTCGGCGCCGATCCGCCCGCGTCGCGACAGCTTCTCGGTCAGGGCCGTGAAGCCCGAGACGTCGGCGAAGACGAGCGTGCCGTCGACGACCCGCCAGAGCTCCCCGGGCGTCTCGTCGTCCCACGCCAGGGCGATCGGGGGGACGTGCCGGCGCAGGTCGGTCATGTGGTCCTATGTGTCGGCCTGACTCGGGGCAGGGCGGTGGCCCCTAGAATGGCACAGGTCCAGCATCGACCGAGGGCGCGATCGCGCCGGGCTGAGGAGACAACGTGCGGCTGACCTTCCTCGGGGTGCGCGGCTCCACTCCGGCACCTGGCCCGGACTTCGTCCGCTACGGGGGCCACACCTCGTGCGTCGCGGTTGCTGCGGACGCGATGTCCGCGCCGGTGATCGCCCTGGACGCCGGGACCGGGATCCGGTCGCTGACCGCCCTGCTCGACGGGGCGGCGTTCGATGGGTCGATCCTGCTGAGCCACCTGCACTGGGACCACGTCCAGGGGATCCCCTTCTTCGCCGCCGCGGACCGCGACGACTCGCGGGTGGACGTGTACCTGCCCGGGGAGTCCGGCCGGACTGGCCGGGACCTGCTCGCCCAGATGATGTCGCCGCCGGCGTTCCCGATCACTCCCGAGGGGCTCAAGGGCTCCTGGTCGTTCACGGCGCTGGACTCCGGTCCCCTGACCGTCGAGGGCTTCGCCGTGACGGCCTTCGACGTCGCGCACAAGGGCGGTCGCAGCTTCGGCTACCGGATCGAGGCCGGCGGCTCGTCGGTCGCCTACGTGCCCGACCACGCCCCGGCAGCAGGCGTCAGCGACGAGGCACTGGCGGCCATGGACGGTGTGGACGTCCTCATCGAGGACGCGCAGTTCCTCGCCCAGGAGCGCCCCCGCGCCGTCGACTACGGGCACGCCACCATCGACGAGGCCCTCACCCTGGCCGAGAGGGTGAACGCCAAGGCGCTCGTCCTGTTCCACCACGGCCCGCACCGCGTGGACAGCGCCCTGGACAAGATCCGCGACGAGTTCTGCAGCGACGGCTTCGCCAGCGTCGCCCGCGAGGGCCTGGTCCTCGACCTGCCCTGATCCGCGCGCTGGGCCGACGTCGCCCGACGAGCCGCTGTCACCCCCCGACGTGCTCGGCTCTGGCTCGATCCGGACGAGGACTGGCACGCAGCGGACACAGGTGTCCGGATCAGACCAATCGGGTGAGGGCGCACGCGGTTCGCGACACTGAGCACCCGAGGGTGCCGAGGGGGTGCTTGTAGGGGAGACTCACACCCGTGCGCATCCTGGCCGTGTCGGACCTGCACTACCGGCTCCCCCACTACGACTGGCTCGTGCGCGCCTCGTCCGGGGCCGACGTCGTGGCACTGTGCGGGGACCTCGCGGACGTGGTCAACCCGGTCCCCATCGATGTCCAGTCCGTGGTCCTGGGCAAGTACCTGACCGCGCTGTCGAGCGAGGCCCTCGTCCTGGCGACGTCGGGCAACCACGACCTCGACGGCCCCGGAGCCCACGGCGAGCAGGTCGCCGGCTGGTTGCGGCGGGTCACCGACGAGCGGGTCCACACCGACGGCGCGAGCGTCGACGTGGATGGGGTGCGGTTCACGCTCTGCCCCTGGTGGGACGGTCCGGTCACGCGCGACGAGGTCGATGCCCAACTGGCTGCCGCTGCCGTGGACCGTCCCGCGACGTGGATCTGGCTGTACCACGCGCCGCCGGCGGGGACCCCGCTGTGCAAGGACGGCCGCCGGGAGTTCCCCGACCACGAGCTCGCCGCATGGATCGCGCAGTACCAGCCGGATGTCGTCCTGTGCGGGCACATCCACCAGGCGCCCTGGGTGCCCGACGGCTCCTGGTACGCCCAGCTCGGGCGGACCTGGGTGTTCAACCCGGGGAAGCAGGTGGGCCCGATCCCGCCGAACATCACGCTTGACACGGACGAGCGCACCGCCCACTGGTACGGCGTGTTCGAGTCGGAGACGATCAGCCTCGACTGAGGCGCGTGAGTCTCAGCACTCCGGGTCGCGCACGGAGCCGGTCCGCGTCGGCCCGCTCTGGTGGTGGACCAGGCTGTCGAGGATCTGGTCGACCATCCCCAGGTGGCCGGTGAGCCCGGCGAACTGCTGCTTCACGTCCACGAGGTACTGGGTCAGCCCGTCGAGGCGCGTCGCGGTCATCCGCAGGACGGCCACGGCGGCGCCCGGGTTCCCTGCGAGGAAGGTGTCGGGGTCGTCCATCACGTGGACCTCGATGGGGGTTGCGGCCCGCACCGTCGCCGTCGCCGGCTTGTCCAGGACCCACGACATCTCGCCGAACACCGCGCCGGGGTGGTCGATGCGCGCGAACGGGATGCCATCCTTCTCCACCGTCACCGAGCCGGAGATCAGGACCAGCATCCGGGAGGGTTCGGCGCCCTCGGCGATGAGGACCTCGCCCTCAGCGACGGACAGGACGGGGAGGTCGGTGCACAGCTCCAGCAGGTCGGCCATGCAGGCATTATCCCGGGTCGGTGCGCTCCGCGCCGCGGTGCACCCCGGCAGGGGGCAGCGTCAGCCCGCGTCGGTGCGGAGACGCACGGCTGGGTCCCAGCACGGCGATCGCCAGTGGGGCCGCGAGCGCTCCCACCTGATGGACGTGGTGGACGGCGAGTCTGGCGGCCTGTGCGGGGAGCGCGGGCCGCTGCGGAGCTACACGTTGAAGCGGAACTCGACCACGTCGCCGTCGTGCATCACGTACTCCTTGCCCTCGATCCGGACCTTGCCGCGCGCCTTGGCCTCGGCCATCGAGCCGGCGTCGACCAGGTCGTCGAACGACACGACCTCGGCCTTGATGAAGCCCTTCTGGAAGTCAGTGTGGATCACGCCCGCCGCCTCCGGCGCTGTCGCACCCTTGGGGATGGTCCAGGCGCGCGACTCCTTGGGCCCGGCAGTGAGGTAGGCCTGCAGTCCCAGGGTGTCGAAGCCGACCCGTGCCAGCTGCGTCAGCCCGCTCTCCTCCTGGCCGATCGACTGCAGCAGCTCGAGGGCCTCGGCCTCGTCGAGCTCGATCAGGTCCGCCTCGGTCTTGGCGTCGAGGAACACGGCCTCCGCGGGCGCGATCAGGGCGGCGAGCTCGGTGCGCATCGCGTCATCGGAGAGCTCGTCGGCGTCGACGTTGAAGACGTACAGGAACGGCTTGGCGGTGAGCAGGAACAGCTCGCGGAGCGGCTCGCGGTCGAGACCGGCAGCGAACACGGTCCGGCCCGCCCTCGAGGACGGCCTTGGCCTCCTCGGCCGCGGCGAGGATCGGGGCCCGGTCCTTGTTCATCCGGGCCTCCTTCTGCAGCCGGGGGATCGCCTTGTCCAGCGTCTGCAGGTCGGCGAGGATCAGCTCGAGGTTGATCACCTCGATGTCGTCCTTGGGCGAGACGCGGCCGTCGACGTGGACCACGTCCGGGTCGGTGAAGACTCGGATCACCTGGCAGATGGCATCGGACTCGCGGATGTGCGACAGGAACTTGTTGCCCAACCCCGCACCCTCGCTGGCCCCCTTGACGATCCCCGCGATGTCGACGAACGTGACGGTGGCGGGCAGGGTCCGCGCCGATCCGAAGATGCCGGCCAGCACGTCCAGGCGCGGGTCGGGGACGCCGACGACGCCGGTGTTCGGCTCGATGGTCGCGAACGGGTAGTTCGCCGCCAGGACGTTGTTGCGGGTCAGGGCGTTGAACAGCGTGGACTTGCCGACGTTGGGCAGTCCGACGATGCCGATGGTGAGGGCCACAACGCACGATTCTACCGGCGATCGGGGCAGCCCTCGGCGCACTCAGATCGCGCCCGGGCCGGGGGGTGCGGGCCTTGTCGTCGAACCCACGGCGGGCAGTGCGGGGCAGGCGTCAGGTGCGAGCGGCGACCGTCCACAGGTCCCCGCCTGACGAGACTCGATGTCAGTGCGGTGGGATACGGTTCTTGCAGTGATTCGCACAGGTGTTCGACCAAGGGGGTGGCGTTCGTGCTTGACGTTGCGTTGCGTGTGCGCGATGAGCAGGGAAGGCCGGTCGACCTCGCCGGTCTGGGTGTCGAGGACCTGGTGGCGCTGATCCGGGCTCGTCCGCCGAGCCTCGGACCCGATGGGCTCACTGACCGGGATCGGGATCTGGCTGTGTTCGGGCCGGCGATGCTGTCGTTGGACGTGGTGGAGCGCCTCTCCCGGCAGGTCGCCGCGCTGCGGGCGGCGTGTGTGGCGGCAGTCGCCGATGAGACGCCTGGTGGGTCGGCATCCGATCAGGTGCTCGACGAGGTGTCGTGCGCCTTGGTCGTCTCACGTCGATCTGCGCAGCACACACGCGCGACCTCCGAGACCCTGCGCAACCAGCCCGAGGTGTGGGCAGCCCTCTGCCGAGGAGAGGTCGACCTGACCCGGGCCCGGATCCTGGCCGATGCCCTGTTCGACGTACCCGAGACCGATCTGGACGGGGTCGTGCGCGAGGCACATGCGCAGGAGTGTGCCGCGCTGCTGGCCGACGGCCTGGCCTACGCGAAACTGCACACGGCTCGGCGCCTGGCCCTCTTCCTGCGTCGGCGGCTGCTGTCCCTGGGGTGCGCGGAGCGGCCCCGTCGCCGAGCCAAGGCGCTGGCAGAGCGCGGAGTGTGGGTCAGCCACCACGGGGACGGCACCGCCGACCTGGTCGCGAGGCTGGCCAGTGAGGATGCCGAACGGGTCTACTCCGTGATCCGCTCGTGCGCCCTCGCCGATCGCAACGGCGACCCGACCCCCACAAACGCCCGCGAGCCGCTGGACCTCTGGCTCGCCTCCGCACTGGTGGACCTACTCCTCGAGTCCGGCGCTCAGGGGTGGGCAACCACCGGCACAACCGACGATGCGTCGAGTCACAGGACGCACCGACGCCCCCGGGTGGACACCGTCGTGACGGTGACGATCCCCATCGACTCCTTGGCCGGTCTCACGGACTCCCCCGGGGTCATCAACGGGTTCGGAGTCATCCCCGCGGCCGACGCCCGTCGGCTCGCGGCCGGGGATTCGCGGTGGCGCCACGTCCTGACCAGCCGCACCACCGGGGCCATCCTCGACGTCGGCACCCTCTCCTACCGGCCACCGGCCGCCCTCGACCGACATGTGCGGATGCGCGACGGCACCTGCCGGTTCCCCGGCTGCGCGGTGCCCGCCCGGGAATGCGATCTCGACCACCTGGTTCCGTTCCCAGTCGGTTCCACGTCCGCGGAGAATCTCCATGCGCTCTGCCGACGCCACCACGGCCTCAAGCACGAAGGCGGCTGGAAGGTCGAGCCCGTGCCAGGGTCGGGCCTGCGCTGGACGAGCCCCCAGGGCGCAACCGCAATCTCCCGCCCCGACGACACCCAGGCCCATGTTGCCTGAGCAGTGGGTTGGGCGGGCTGTGGAGGGCAGACGCATCGCCGATGTCACCAGCAATGTCAGTCCCCCCGTGTAGGAAGGGGCCATGAGTACAACGATGCTGTGGGGCGCTGCGTTCGTGGTGACCGCCCTTGTCCTGGGCTGGCTCCTGCGCGGCCTGGTGGATCGTCCGCGACAGGCCGCCGAGCGTGCTGTGGCCCACGAGCGGACGGCACGGCTGGAGGCTGAGCTGGACGCTGCCCGGGCGGCCGCGCAGACCCAGGCGCAGGCGCCGGAGCAGGTGGCCGCGGCAATGGCGCCGGTCCAGACCGCCCTGGGGCGGCTCGAGGACGCGGTGGCCCGCGCCGAGGGTGGCCGGGCGATGTCGACAGCGCAGCTGTCCGAGCAGATGCGCGCAGTGGCCCAAGCCACGAGCGTGTCGACCGACGGCCTTCGGCGCGAGACCGCCCGGCTCGTGGGGGCGCTCGGCCACAGCGAGGTCCGTGGACGGTGGGGGGAGTTCCAGCTGCGCCGGCTGCTGGAGTCCTCGGGCCTGGTCCGCGACGTCCACTTCACCGAGCAGCACAGCGTCTCCACCGATGGGGGGACCCTGCGCCCAGACGTGGTCCTCCATCTCGGTGAGGACAAGACGGTCGTGGTCGACGCCAAGGTCTCACTGCGCGCGATCCTGGGTATCGAGGCCGGTGACCCACAGGACGAGGTGGCTTCGGCGCGCGCACAGCACGCCCGGGAGGTGCGTAGCCACGTCGATCGGCTGGCCAGCAAGGAGTACGCCCGGCAGTTCGACACAGCACCTGAGTTCGTCGTCATGTTCCTGCCCGCGGAGTCGCTGCTCTCGGAGGCGCTTGCCTGCGACCCGGCACTTCTCGAGCATGCCTTCGACCGCAACGTGGTCCTGGCAACGCCGACGACCCTGATGGCCCTGACCCGCACGGTCGGCCACATCTGGCGCCAGGACGCACTCGCAGCCAACGCCCAGGAGGTCCAGGCACTGGGTCGGGAGATGGCCGAGCGGCTCGCGACCATGCTCGGGCACCTCGACAGGCTGGGTGCGTCGCTGGGCGCGGGTGTGACCGCCTACAACCGCGCGATCGCCTCGCTGGAGTCCCGGGTCCTGGTGACGGGGCGCCGGTTCACCGAGATGCAGGGCCTGCCGATCCCACTGGACCCACCACGACAGGTGGATCAGCAGCCACGCAGCCTGGCCTCCCGAGCACCAGACGATCCGGAACTCGGCATGCTCGACGCCCTCGAACGTCAGGCACTCGAGGCGAGCGAGCCACCCGGGGACACGACCTCACCGGCCGTCGCCTAGTCCGCTCGGGTCCGCGGACTACCATCACTGCGTGACCCTGCCCTCCCCTGGACCCGGCGACTCCGGGTGGGGACGTTCCGCCGCGCCGCTCGGACACGCCACCGAGTCGCCCGCGGAGGGGGATGGCGCCGCCGATGAAGCCGCTGTCGCTGACCCCCCGTCACCACGAGGCTTCCGCGGGGGTCGGGTCGTGGCCGTGTCGACACTCATGGTCGTCACTGTGGCGATCGTCGAAGCAGCCGTGCGCGACCGCATCGGGCCCTGGACCGGGGTGACCCTCATCGCGGTGGCCGTCATCGCCCCACTCGTGACGCGCGCCGGCGACCGGTCGCTGCCGGCCATGATGCCGCCGCTGGCGTTCCTGGCTGCGGTCCTGATCGCCGGCCAGCTGCTCGTGCCCGAGGCTGGCGGGTCACTGCGCACCCGTGAGGCCGTCATGATCGTGCAGACCCTCGGCCCGAACGCCGTGTGGGTGGTGGCCGCGACCATCCTGTCGACGTCCATCGCCGCCATCCGGCACTTCACGGACCGCTGAGCGCCGACCCAGGTCGCGCTACTGCTTCCCGGCCGCCTTCAGGTCCCGGCGCAACTCCTGGGGCAGGGCGAAGACCATGTGCTCCTCGACGGCGTCGACGTCCTCCACGTCGTCGAAACCGAGCTCGGCAAGGCGTGCCAGCACGTCGCGCACCAGGATCTCGGGCACCGACGCCCCGCTGGTCACCCCCACAGTCGCGGCCCCCTCGAACCAGCTCGGCTCCAGCTCGGTGGCCAGGTCGACGCGGTGGCCCGACCCCGCACCGTGCTGCAGGCCGACCTCGAGCAGGCGCACCGAGTTCGACGAGTTGGCCGACCCGACCACGATCAGCACGTCGCTGCGGGGGGCCACCTTCTTGACCGCGGTCTGCCGGTTCTGGGTCGCGTAGCAGATGTCGTCGCTCGGCGGGCTGACCAGTCCCGGCACGCGATCACGCAGCGCGCCGACGGTCTCCATGGTCTCGTCCACCGACAGCGTGGTCTGCGACAGCCACACCACCTTGTCGTCCGGGGCGAGGGCGAGATCGGCCACCGAGTCCGGACCGTCCACCAGGGTCATCGCCTCCGGAGCCTCACCCATGGTGCCCTCGACCTCCTCGTGGCCCTCATGGCCGATGAGCAGGATCCGATAGCCGTCCTCGGCGAACCGTCGGGCCTCGTTGTGCACCTTCGTGACCAGCGGACAGGTCGCGTCGATGGTGCGCAGGTTCCGCGCCGCGGCCTCCTCGTGGACGGCCGGAGCGACCCCGTGGGCGCTGAAGACCACCGTGGCGCCCTCGGGAACCTCGTCGGTCTCGCTGACGAACACGGCCCCGCGCGCCGCCAGGGAGTCGACCACGTAGCGGTTGTGGACGATCTCCTTGCGGACGTAGACCGGCGCGCCGTACAGCTCGAGGGCCTTCTCGACCGCGACCACGGCCCGGTCCACACCGGCGCAGTAGCCGCGCGGTGCTGCGAGCAGGACCTTGCGACCCGATTCAGACATGCCCCCATGGTAGGGCGGCCCGGCGATGTCCGCCCCCTGTCGTACCCTCGCCACCATGGTCACAGCTCCCCTTGCCGCCCGGCAGGACGGCACCCCTGCGGACGGCTCGGCACCCGAGCGCGCGTGGCCCGTGCGTGAGATCTCGGTGAAGCTGCGTGACTACATCGCCCGGCTGAACCGCGTGTGGATCGAGGGCCAGGTCGTCGAGGTCAGTCGGCGCAGCGGCTCCCAGGTGTACCTGTCGGTCCGCGATGTGGACGTCGACGCCTCGGTGTCCGTCGTGATCCCGGGCGGCCTCGACCGCGCGATGAACCCGCCCCTGGCGGCGGGGCAGCGCGTCCTGATGCACGTCCAGTGCGAGTACTGGGTCCGCAACGGCCGCCTCATGCTGCGCGCCAGCGAGATCCGTCCGGTGGGCATCGGGGAGCTGCTGGCCACCCTCGAGCGCCGCAAGCAGCAACTGGCGGCCGAGGGTTTGTTCGCCCCCGAGCTGAAGCGACGCCTGCCGCTGCTCCCCCGCCGGATCGGCCTGATCACCGGCGTCAACGCCCAGGCGATGCACGACGTGATCACGAACGCACGCCACCGCTGGCCGGCGGCGCAGTTCGAGGTCCGCGAGGGAGCGGTGCAGGGTGCCTCGGCCGTCAGCACCATGATCCGCAGCCTCGTCGAGCTCGACGCCGACGAGACCGTCGACGTCATCGTGTTCGCCCGCGGCGGGGGCAGCCTCGAGGACCTGCTGCCGTTCAGCGACGAGTCCCTGATCCGCGCGGTGGCCGCTGCTCGCACGCCCGTGGTCAGCGCGATCGGCCATGAGCAGGACGCCCCCCTGCTCGACCTCGTCGCCGACCTGCGGGCCTCGACCCCCACCGACGCCGGCAAGCGGATCGTCCCCGACTGGGCCGAGGAGTCCCGCCGCATCAGGGACAGGCGGGCCAGCCTGGACCGGACGATGCTGGCCCGGATCGAGCAGGCCGCCACCTGGCTGGAGCAGACCCGTAGCCGCCCCGCGATGGCGGACCCTGCCGGGTTCCTGCCCCGGCTGTCGACCGAGGTCAGCACCGCCCGGCAGCGCGCCTTCCGTGCCGTCGAGCAGCGGATCAGCACCCAGGAGCGCGACCTCGCCCACCTGCGCGCCCGGGCGCGAGCACTCTCCCCGCTGGCGACCCTGGACCGCGGCTACGCGGTGGTGGTCGGGCCCGCCGGCGATCTCATCCGCGCCGCCGACCAGCTGCATCCCGGCGACGGCGTGCGGGTGCGTGTCGCCACGGGTCACTTCCGGGCCGACGTCACCGACGTAGCATCATCGTCATGACCGAGTCGAGCACCCCCACCGCGCCCCTGCCCGGCGGGAACCCCGAGGACCTCGCCGGCCTCAGCTACGAGCAGGCCCGGGCGGCCCTCGACCAGGTCGTGGCGGCACTCGAGTCGAGCACCGTCAACCTCGAGACGTCCCTGGCGCTCTGGGAGCGCGGCACCGCCCTGGCCGACATCTGCCAGGCCCATCTCGACGGGGCCCGTGAGCGCATCGAGGCCGCGCGGCCGGGCTTGACGGCCGAGATCACGGACTGACGCGCGCCAGGGTCGCAGCCAGCGTCTCCAGCTCGGCCCACGATGCCGAGCCGGTCACCACGGTGACCGTCCCGTCCTCGACGAGGACCAGCGACCTGCGGTCATCGGGGGTCGGGTCACCCTCCATGCGCGTCCACTCCCGCCCGCTGATCGTGACCGCGCCGCCAGCGACGCCGTTGCGAGTCTCGGTCTCGATCCACTCCTGCTGGGCCGCAGCCGCCTGCTCGGGGAACGCGCCACGCTGCAGGACGGCCGCGTACTCCTCGTCGGGTGTGTAGAAGCCGGCTCGCCAGCCCAGCGTTCCATCCGCCTGCGGCTCGACCCGGGCGCTGGTCGCGGGCCATGGGAAGGCCACAGGTGGGGCGAGGACGTCGTAGGACGCTGCCGTGGCTGCCGCCTGGGCGACCGGCACCCACTCGACCTCGCGGATCGCATCCGAGCTGCGCGGGTGCGAGAAGTACATCCAGATCAGCAGGACGATCGCCACGAGGCCCAGCGAACGGAGCATGTCCGTGCCGAGCTGCCGTCCGCGCGACGGCGCCCGGCCGACGATCTGCTCTCCCATGGCCACGATGGTGGACCATGCGGGCCCGGTCCGCACAATCCGCCCCCACCGCCGGGCCCGGGCGCCTCGGACTAGGCTCGCCGCATGGCCGAGTTCACCTACACCGAGATGCTGCCGATCGGCGCCGACGAGACGCCCTACCGCCTGCTGACGACCGAGGGCGTGAGCACCGTGGAGGCTGCCGGGCGCACCTTCCTGCAGGTCTCCCCCGAGGCGCTGCGGCTGCTGGCCTACGAGGCGATCCACGACATCCAGCACCTGCTGCGCCCGGCCCACCTGGCCCAGCTGCGCCGCATCCTCGACGACCCCGACGCCAGCCCGAACGACCGCTTCGTCGCGCTCGACCTGCTCAAGAACGCCAACATCGCCGCCGGCGGGGTGCTGCCGATGTGCCAGGACACCGGCACCGCGATCGTCATGGGCAAGCGCGGCCAGCAGGTTCTCACCGAGGGCCCCGACGAGGCCGCACTGTCCCGCGGGGTCTTCGACGCCTACCAGAACCTGAACCTGCGGTACTCGCAGCTGGCCCCGCTGACCATGTGGGAGGAGCGCAACACCGGCACGAACCTGCCCGCGCAGATCGAGCTCTACGCCGACACCGAGCCGGGCCACGAGCTGACCTACAAGTTCCTCGTCATGGCCAAGGGCGGGGGCAGCGCCAACAAGTCGTACCTGTTCCAGGAGACCAAGGCCCTGCTCAACCCCGCGTCGATGACGAGCTTCCTCGACGAGAAGCTGCGCAGCCTGGGCACCGCGGCCTGCCCGCCCTACCACCTGGCCGTCGTGATCGGGGGCACGAGTGCGGAGTTCGCGCTGAAGACCGCGAAGTACGCCTCGGCCAAGTACCTCGACGGGCTGCCCACAGCGGGTAGCGCCGGCGGCCACGCGTTCCGCGACCTGGCGATGGAGGCCGAGGTTCTCACCCTCACCCAGCAGTTCGGCATCGGCGCCCAGTTCGGCGGCAAGTACTTCTGCCACGACGTCCGCGTCGTGCGCCTGCCCCGGCACGGCGCGAGCTGTCCGGTCGCGATCGCGGTCTCCTGCTCGGCCGACCGGCAGGTCCTGGCCAAGATCACCCCCGAGGGGGTCTTCCTCGAGCAGCTGGAGCGCGACCCCGCGCACTACCTGCCGGAGGTCACCGACGAGCACCTCGATGACACCGTGGTCCGGATCGACCTCGACCAGCCGATGGATGCCATCCGCGCCCAGCTGACGAAGCTGCCCGGTCAAGACCCGCGTGTCCCTGAGCGGCACCCTGGTCGTGGCCCGGGACATCGCCCACGCGAAGGTCAAGGAGATGCTCGACCGGGGCGAGGCGATGCCGCAGTACCTGCGCGACCACCCGGTCTACTACGCCGGACCGGCCAAGACGCCCGAGGGCTACGCATCGGGCTCGTTCGGGCCGACGACCGCCGGGCGCATGGACGCCTACGTCGACCAGTTCCAGAAGGCCGGCGGCTCGATGGTCATGCTGGCCAAGGGCAACCGCTCAGCGGCCGTCACGAACGCGTGCCGCGACAACGGCGGGTTCTACCTGGGCTCGATCGGCGGACCGGCCGCCCGACTGGCGAAGGACAACATCCGCTCGGTCGAGGTGCTGGACTTCCCCGAGCTCGGGATGGAGGCGGTCTGGCGCATCGAGGTCGAGGACTTCCCGGCCTTCGTCGTCGTTGACGACAAGGGCAACGACTTCTTCGCCGAGACCTCGAAGCCGACGATCACCTCGATCCCGGTGGGCCCGCCGGCCTGACTAGTACCAGTGGTGCGAGCGCCAGAACGACCAGGCGTTGCACGGGGAGCCGTAGCGGCTCTTGATGTACTTGGCGCCGACCTTGATCTGGATGGCGGGGCTGTTCATGTACTGCGAGGTCGAGTAGCCCATCGCGCCCCACACCCGGGAGGAGGTCTGCGGGATCCCGCGGTAGATGCCATTGGGGTTGCTCACCCAGTACCGCCAGCCGCTCTCGCGGGTCCACAACGTGGACAGGCAGGACATCTGCCCGGAACCCCAGCCATAGGTGCGCGAGATGTAGGCCGCCGCGTAGCGCTTGCTTGCCGCCGGCGCGCCTGCTCGGGGCAGCGCCCCACGCGACACCTTCTTGGCCGCGCGCGCCGCGGCGGACTGCTTCTTCAGCTCCTTCTTGATCCGCGTCAGGGCCTTGGCCGTCACCACGCCGTTCGCCTTGATCCCGGCCGAGCGCTGGACCTTCCTGACGGCCTTGCGGGTCGCCGCGTCGAACGTGGCGGTCTGCTCGACCTTCAGCAGCGACTGGAGGGCCGCCACGTCCGCGCCCGTGTCGCCGAGGCGCAGGACACGGTCGCCGAGTGCGGGGACGACCGCAATGACTGCGGGGGCTGCCGCCGCGGGATCGACCGGCGGGGCATTCGGGTCGACCACCGCACCGGCGGCCGGGTCACCGGCCACCGGTGCCGGGGTCTCGTCGGCGTGCGCCGCGCCAGCCCCCAACGCCGGCAGCCCGACGAGAAGCAGGACGCTGACGAGGACCGCCAGGAGGCGGTGCAGGGTCATCGACAACGGCCCCCCGAGGGCGTCACGAACGGGCAGTGAAGGGGTCATGAACACCGGAGAGTGCCAGTCGAACGGCGGTCGAATCCAGCCGGATTTCATGGCGAGATCGCTCTCTGGAGTGATCTGCATCACGTTTGTGCCGGGATGATTCGGTCATTCGGGGATCTGCGTCACACGGGTTACGCCCACCGATGTGAGGTATGCCACACGTGGGACCTAGGTCATGAACCGGGCGACCTCGGACCAAACGTACGTCTCAGTTCGGCAGGTCCTCCAGCATCTCGGTGACCAGCGCGGCGATCGGCGAGCGCTCGCTGCGGGTCAGGGTGACGTGGGCGAACAGCGGGTGCCCCTTGAGCTTCTCGACCACCGCGACCACGCCGTCGTGGCGACCCACGCGCAGGTTGTCGCGCTGGGCCACGTCGTGGGTCAGCACGACCCGGGAGTCCTTGCCGATCCGCGACAGCACGGTGAGCAGGACGTTGCGCTCCAGGGACTGCGCCTCGTCGACGATGACGAACGCGTCGTGCAGCGAGCGGCCGCGGATGTGGGTCAGCGGCAGCACCTCGAGCATGCCCCGGTCGAGGATCTCGTCGACGACCTCGGAGGTGGTGATCGCCCCGAGTGTGTCGAACACGGCCTGGCCCCAGGGCGACATCTTCTCGTGCTCGCTGCCCGGCAGGTAGCCGAGCTCCTGGCCACCGACCGCGAACAGGGGCCGGAACACGACGACCTTGCGGTGCTGCTGGCGCTCGAGCACCGCCTCCAGCCCGGCGCACAGGGCCAGGGCGCTCTTGCCGGTGCCCGCCCGGCCACCGAGGCTGACGATCCCGATGTCGGGGTCCAGCAGCATGTCCAGGGCGATCCGCTGCTCGGCGGACCGACCGTGCAGCCCGAACGCCTCCCGATCGCCGCGCACCAGGCGCAGCCGCTTGTCGGGGGTGACCCGGGCCAGGGCGGAGCCCCGCTCCGAGATCAGCACCACGCCGGTGTTGCACGGGAGGTCACGGGCGAGGTCGAGATCGATCCGCTCGGTGTCGTAGAGCTCGTTGACGACCGAGGAGCCGACCTCGATCTCCTCGATGCCGGTCCAACCCGTGGAGACGACGAGCTCGGCGCGGTACTCCTCGGCCTGCAGTCCCAGCGTGGAGGCCTTCACCCGCAACGGCAGGTCCTTGCTGACCACGACGACGTCTCGGCCCTCGGCGGCGA
The DNA here is from genome assembly GCA_963774745.1 of uncultured Actinomycetes bacterium. Taxonomy (GTDB): domain Bacteria; phylum Actinomycetota; class Actinomycetes; order S36-B12; family CAIYMF01; genus Prado023. The sequence goes on from CAVZGE010000011.1 coordinate 711,934, forward strand.
GATTGCGTGCAACGGCCAGGATCCGGGTGTCGTTGTCACCGAGCTGCATCCCGGTGGGAAGGCGGGACAGGTCGGAGTGGTTGAGCTCGACGCGCAGCGAGCCGCCCTCGTCGTTGAGCGGGATCCGCTCGTCGAGGCGACCGAAGTCCACCCGGAAGTCGTCGAGCATCCGCAGGGCCTGGCGGGCGAAGTAGCCCAGCTCGGGGTGGGTGCGCTTGGCCTCCAGCTCGATGATCACGACCAGCGGGATGACGACCTCGTGCTCGTCGAAGCGGAAGACCGCCCGCGGGTCGGACAGCAGGACGGAGGTGTCGAGCACGTAGCAGCGACGCGCCTCCGTTCGAGCTCGGCTGGATCGGGGCTTCGTCGCAGTCGGCACACGCGCCTCCACAGTCGGGTCGGGCGGCTCGGGGTGCGCCCGACGCCCACGAATCTAGGCCGCTTGTGGCGCGAGGGCCCCCCCGACACGCCGCGCGCGGGGTGCTCGGCGCCGAGCGTCCGGCGTCCCGTCACGCCCCGGCCACCTTCCCGACGGGGGACGGACGCTCAGGAGCCGTAGCGCCGCTCCCGGGCCGCGTAGTCGCGCAGGGCCCGCAGGAAGTCCACGCGCCGGAAGTCCGGCCAGTAGGCCTCGCAGAAGTAGAACTCGGAGTGGGCGCTCTGCCACAGCAGGAACCCCGAGAGGCGCTGCTCACCGGAGGTGCGGATGACCAGGTCGGGGTCCGGCTGGCCCTTCGTGTAGAGGTGCGCCGCGATGTGCTCCACGTCCAGGGTCGCGGCCAGGTCGGCCAGGGAGGTGCCCGCAGCCGCCTCCTCCGCCAGCAGCGCGCGCACGGCATCGACCAGCTCCTGGCGACCCCCGTACCCGACGGCGACGTTGACGGTCATCCCGTCGATGCCCGAGGTCGTCAGCTCGGCGTCCTCGAGGACCTGGCGGGTGCGTGCCGGCAGCGGGTCCTTGGCCCCGACGTGCCGGATGACCCACTTGCGGGAGGCGGCCAGCTGCGCGACGGAGCCCTCGATGATCCGCAGGAGTGGGTCGAGCTCCTCGCTCGGGCGGGTCAGGTTGTCGGTGGACAGCAGCCACAGCGTGACCACCTCGACACCGACCTCGTCGCACCATTCGAGGAACTCCGCGATCCGCGCGGCGCCGGCCCGGTGCCCGGCGGCGCTGCTCGACCCCTGCTCGGTGGCCCAGCGACGATTCCCGTCGAGGATGACCCCGACGTGGCGGGGGATGTCGCCCTGGCTGAGGTCGTGGGCCAGCCGGCGCTCATAGAGACCGTAGACGAGATCGTCCAGACCCATGGGTTCCTCCCGAAGCGACCTCGTACCCGTCGTGGAGGCTATCGCACCGCCGTCACGACCAGTGTGGCCGCAGCGAAGTGCGCCGCCCAGCCGCCGAGGGTGAACGAGTGGAACACCTCGTGGAAGCCGAACCACTTCGGTGACGGGTTGGGCCACCTGATCGCGAACACGCCGGCGCCGATCGTGTACAGCAGCCCGCCCAGCAGGATCAGCCCGAGCACCCACGCGTGCCGGGTGTCGGACAGGATCTCCGAGCGCAGGAAGCCGGGCAGGAACATCGCCGAGGCCCAGCCCAGCGCCAGGTACATGGGCACGAACAGCCATCGCGGGGCCCGGATCCACGCGATCCGGACCGCTGCACCGCCGACGGCGCCGAGCCAGAGGACGGCCAGGAGCGACCGTGCGGGGCCGGGGCCGAGCAGGGCGACGGCGAACGGGGTGGCGCTGCCGGCGATGACCAGGAAGATGTTGGCGTGGTCCCAGCGCTGCAGGATCCCGGTGACCCGCGGCGAGAACCGGCCCCGGTGGTACACGGCCGACACGGAGAACAGCAGGATCGTGGTGAGCGCGAACAGGACCGCCGGGATCCGCAGCTCCGACGGGGCCAGGACGGCCAGCAGGACAGCAGCCGACCCGGCGATCGGGGCAGCCACCATGTGCAGCCACCCGCGCAGGACGGGCTTCACGGACAGGTAGTGCTCCCGCAGGGAATCAGCGGGGTTCATGGACGAAGTAGAGCAGGGCAGCCACCGAACGGCAAGGGGCGCGGGCTCAGTCCAGGTCCACGATCACCGGGGCGTGATCGCTGGGGGCAGGCGTCCCCTTGACCCCGGGCTTGCGCGCCTCCCGGTCGACGACCGCCGCACGCACGGCACCAGCGAACGGCGGCATTGGCGTAGACCAGGTCGATCCGCATGCCCATCGCCTTGTGGAACGACCCGGCCCGGTAGTCCCAGAAGGTGTAGGGGTGCGGGCCCTTGCTGATCGTGGGCACGACATCCGACGAGGCCCAGTGCCCGCAGCTCGGCCAGCGCCGCGCGCTCGGGGGCGGTGACGTGGGTGCTCAGGGCGAACGCCCCGATGTCCCAGACGTCGTCGTCGTTCGGGGCGACGTTGAAGTCGCCGAGGACGGCGAACGGCGCGTCGGCTGCCGCCACCGGGGCCAGGTGCCCGGCCAGTGCGTGCAACCACGCCAGCTTGTAGTCGTAGTGGGGGTCCTGGGGGGTGCGCCCGTTCGGCACGTACACGCCCGCGACCCGGACCCCGCCGCAGGTCGCGGCGATGTAGCGCGCCTCGGGGGCGTCGCCCGGATCCGGGAAGCACGGGGCCCCGGGCAGGTCGGTCTCGAGCTCGGCGATGCCGACCCGCGACAGCAGTGCCACACCGTTCCACCGGCCCTGCCCGCGGTGCACGGACTCGTACCCGGCAGCCGCGACCTCCGCGGTGGGGAAGGCCTCCTGGGCGATCTTGGTCTCCTGCAGGACGACCACGTCGGGCCCGGTCGCCTCCAGCCAGGAGAGCAGGCGCGGCAGCCGCGCGGGCAGGGAGTTCACGTTCCAGGTGGCGATGCGCACGCCCGTGATTCTGGCACCCACCGGGCCCGGTCCGGGACCAACCCGCCAGCGATCGGGAGGGCGAGCAGCATGTGACCCTGCGATCACTCTGCGTTGCAGTCACGCAGGGAAACCGTCGGCGAAACGCCGGGGCAATGCCGATGTGGCCACGGCCGAATGGCAGGATCCCCCCATGTCCGTGTCCCTGGCCGTCGGTGACATCCGCCGGATCGCTCACGGACCCATGCGCAAGCTGTTCATCGGGCAGTTCCTCAACGCCCTGGGCAACGGCCTGACCCTGGCCCTGCTCATCGTCTACCTGTCCAAGGTCCGCGACATCCCGCTCGGGGTGGCCACCGCCCTGCTGGCCTGGCAGGCGGTCCTGGCGCTGCTGATGTCCCCGATCTCCGGCACGCTGGTCGACCGGTTCGGTCCGCGCCCCATCCTGATGGGCTCGGTGCTCGTGACGGCTGTGGGAATCTTCGCCTACGGCCATGTCGAGTCCGTCGGCGAGGCGTTCGCCGCGATGACCGTGGTCGCCGTCGCCGGCGCCGGGATCTGGGGGCCCTCCTCGGCGCTCACGGCACGCCTCGTGGCCCCGGCCGACCGGGGCACCGCGTTCGGTTTCGGCTTCATGCTGCTCAACCTGGGCCTGGGGCTCGGTGGCCTCATCAGCTCGACGATCGTGGACCTCACGGACCCGGGCACGTTCACGCTCCTGTACACCCTGACCTCCATGGCCTACCTGGCGCTCTTCGTCGCCGTGCTGTCGATGGGCCCGGTCGGGGGCCGGCCCCCGCCGGTGAGCCCCTGGACGCCGACGGCGCGACCCCCGCGGCCCAGCAACCGGCGACGGGTGGCTGGCCCGACGTCCTGCGCGATCGGACCCTCCTGCGCTTCGCGGCGGCGGGGCTGCTGATGCTCACCTTCGGCTACGGCAGCATCGACGCTGGCGCGTCGGTGTTCATCACGGACTTCGTCGGGCTCGACGAACGGTTCATCGGCATCGTGTTCGCCGCGAACACGGCCGTGATCGTGCTGAGCCAGCTGTTCGTGCTCTCGATCGTGAAGGGCCGCTCCCGGGCTCGGGTCCTGGCCGGTGTGGGCATGATGTGGGCAGTCAGCTGGCTGCTGTTCGGCTCCGCCCTCACGGTCGGGGGCTGGGTGGCCGTGGGCGCGCTGATCCTGGCGATGAGCGTCTTCGCCATCGGCGAGACGATGTGGTCCCCGACCGCACCTGCGCTGCTCAACGACCTCGCTCCGGAGCACCTGCGGGGGCGCTACAACGCCTTCCAGTCCGTGCTCTGGGGAGTCTCGGGGGCGCTGGGCCCGCTGCTCACCGGCACCTTCCTGGCGTCTGGGCACGGGTCCCTGTGGACGCTGACGCTGGCCCTGGGCTGCGCCGTCGCCGCATTCATCGCGCTGCGGCTGCGCCACCACCTGACGCCGGGACAGGACGGTCGGGGGGAGTCGTCGGGCTCCCCCGAGGACGACCCCGACCCGGCGCAGCCCGACGGCAGCCCCGACCTGGACCCTGCCCGCTCAGCGGAATCCCGCTGAGCCCTGCCGGCAGGCAGGCGGGGTCGTTGCCCTGGCTCAGGCCGGGGGCAGCTGCGGGCGGTCGGTTCCACCCACCGACTTCTTCCGGGGCTTGCGCTTGACCTCGACGCCGCCGAACAGGGCCGCACCCTTGACCCGCAGCACGGGGGCGCCCGCCTGGCCGGGACCCTCGGCCTGCTGGTCGAAGCCACCGAAGATGCCCATGCCGTCGACGTGGACAGCCAGGCCGTCGGGCACCGTGATCTCGATCCCACCCATCACGGCGACCGCGATGATCTCGCACTCGGCCTGGGCGAACGTGCAGCGCGTGAGGTCCAGCTCGATGCCGCCGAACATCGCGAACGCCGTGAGCTGGGCCGGAACGACCCACTCACCCTTGCGCGTGGCCCCGCCGAAGATCGCCACGACCGACGACGAGGACGAGTCCACCCCCGCAGGCGGATGCCAGCCCGACGCCGGCGCCGGGACAGCCTGCGGGGGGACGGCCAGGGCCATCCCGGTCAGCGGCGCCAGGGCAGCGGCGACGGTCGCCGGCGGGAGCCCATCGAGGACAGGGACGAGGTCGGCCGCCGTGCGCGCACCCATGGTCGCGGTCAGGCGCTCCTCGTACTCCTCGCGGGTCAGCCGGCCCTCGGCGTAGGCATCGCCGATGACGTCGGCCATCCGGGCCCGATCGGCGTCGGAGACCAGGACCCGTCCGGCCGCCCCGAGCGGGCCGTCCGGGGTGCTGGGTGGGATCTCGGACAGGCTCACGGCGCCGCGACCCCCGCCTGCAGCTGGTGGGTGATGCGGCGCTCGAACACGAAGGACATGAACGGGATGGTGCCGGCCAGCGCCACGAGCACCGTGCGCCCGGGAGTCCACCGCGCGCGGATCGCCACGTCGAGGACGGTCACGAGGTACACCATGTAGAGGAACCCGTGCAGCTGCCACCCGAGGGCGTACCAGAGCGAGTCCTCGTTGCCCAGCAGGTACTTCCACGGCAGGCCGACCACGGTCATGAACGCGAGCAGCACCCCGGTGACCCAGGCCATGACCTGGAACCGCTTGTACGCGCCGGACCTCAGGATGGTCGCGGGTGCGGGGGCGGTGTGCGTGCTCATCTGGGGGTCTCCTGCTCGGCGGGTCGGTCCATGTGGTCGCGCCGGAAGCGGTTCCAGAAGAAGATCGCGAACCCGGCGAACGCGACCCACTGGACCGCGTAGGCCGCGTTGCGCCAGTTCAGGCCCACCTCGGCTCCGGGCAATTCTGTCACCTGCAGCGGCAGTGGCTGCCCCGCGCCCGCGGGGGCCAGGTCCGTCAGGGCGAACCATCCCGACCGCACGGGGTAGCCGGCGTGGGCTGACAGCGCGCCGGTGTCCACCGCGACCAGGGTCGGTGGGTCACCGGCGGTGACCAGGGGCTGGGCCTGCCGGGAGTCGGCCACGAGGACACCCACGACCTCGACGATCCCCGGGGGCGGCGGCGTGGGGCGCTGGCCGGCCGGGACCCACCCGCGCACGACGGCGACGGCAGTGGTCGCCGCGTCCCCGGCCGCGGCGCCGTCGGGGGACCCTGCGGCCGTCTGCGGTGGTGGGCTGCATCGGGGTCAGCACCCAGGCACCGTCCTGACCATCACGGGGTCGTGGCGTGACCAGCACCTCGTGCTGCACGTCGAACACCCCCGAGATGCCCACCCGCATGCCGCTGAAGGCCGTCGCCGGATCGAGGTCGGCCAACGCGACAACGGGGATCTCGGGGACGGCGTCGGCCTCGGAACGATTGGCCCGGTCCCACTGCCAGCGGGCGGCCACGACGCACACCACCACGGCCAGGATGGTCAGGACGTGGAAGCCGAGCCGGCGTGGATCGGCCCAGGATCCACCTGAGGGCATCAGCGCGAGTCGCCCTCGACCGTCCCGGCCCTGCCGGGATCACCGGATCCGGTGGGTGCGGTCCGGGCCGACCCGAGGTTCGTCTGCGCCCGACGGGTGTGCCGGACGAAGGACCAGAGCAGCAGGACGAGGGACACCAGCAGGAAGAGGAACACGACGGAGGCCAGCGGACTGGGCCGGACCGTCGCCGGATCGATCTCCTCGGCGGCGACCAGGGCCGCCAGAACACCGTGCATGCCAACCTCCGAGCCTGCGAATGTGCTGCGGGTACTAGTGTCGCAGCATCATGTCGCCCGCACGAACAGCCGGTCACCCCACGCAGTGGCCCCCGCACATCCGTGAGCGCTACGGCATCACCGACCGGCCGCGCTGGGCGCCCATCGCCCTGGTCGCGCTCGGCGTGGCCTTCTTCGCGTTCGTGACGTTCCTCGGGCTGCGGCTGTCCAACCCGGCCATCGACGCCGGTGTCGTGTCCTACGTGACGCTGGCCGACGACCGGATGACGATCGGGTACGAGGTGCAGCGGCGTGACCCGGCTCCCGCCACGTGCGTGCTGCGGGCCCGGGCCAAGGACGGGTTCGACGTCGGCTACGCCGTGGTCGACCTGCCCGCCGCGCAGGGGCGCACGTACCACACGGTCGAGATGCGCACGGCGTACCGGGCGCTGGTGGGCGAGCTGCTCGGCTGCGGGCTCACCGGCCCACCACCGGGGATCCCCGGCGCGCAGTTCCGCCCCGGCGTCGTCGCGCCGGTCCAGCCGTGGACCCCGAGCGAGCCCTGACCCGCCCAGCCCGGTGCTACCCTCGATGACCAACTCATCCAGCCCAGGAGATCCCGTGTCCGAGAGCCCCCAGACCACCTGGTTGACCCAGGAGGCCCACGACCGGCTGGCCGGCGAGCTCGAGGAGCGCCAGACCACCCGCCGCACCGAGATCACCAAGCGGATCGCTGCCGCGCGCGAGGAGGGCGACCTCAAGGAGAACGGCGGCTATCACGCGGCCAAGGACGAGCAGGGCAAGAACGAGGCGCGGATCCGCCAGCTGCGCCAGATGCTCGACCACGCGCAGATCGGCTCGCCACCCTCCGAGGAGGGCCAGGCAGCCCACGGGATGGTCGTGAGCGTGGAGCTGGTCGCCAGCGGACGCTCGATGACCTTCCTGCTCGGCTCGCGCGAGGAGGCTGCGCACGCCAGCGTCGATGTCATCTCCCCCTCGTCACCTATGGGGGCCGCGGTCGACGGCGCGAAGGTCGGCGACGAGGTCACCTACACGACCCCGGCCGGCAAGGAGCTGACCGCCCGGATCACCCACGTGGCGCCCTACTCGGGCTGATCAGGTCCCGGGGCGATCAGGTCTCGGGGCGCACCCGGAAGCCACTGGCCCGCAGGGCGGCGGTCACCTGCTCGCAGTGCTCCGGGCCGCGGGTCTCCAGGTGCAGCGACACGTCGACCTCACCGACCGAGAGGCCGGCGGACGTGCGCAGGTGCTGCACCGAGATGACGCTCGCGGCGAGCGCGGCCACCTCCGCGAGCAGGGCCGCCAGGCCCCCGGGGCGGTCGGAGATCCGCACCCGCAGCTGCAGGTAGCGCCCCGCGGCGACCAGTCCGTGCTCCAGCACCCGGGCCAGCAGCAGCGGGTCGATGTTCCCCCCGGACAGAACGACGACCACAGGTGCCTCGAGGCCGGTCGCGTCCTCCAGGACCGCGGCCACCCCGGCCGCCCCAGCCGGCTCGACCAGCAGCTTCGAGCGCTCCAGGACCAGCAGCAGCCCCCGTGACAGCGAGTCCTCGGACACCGTGCGGATCTCGACGTGCCGCTCGGCGATGATCGCCAGGGGCACCACCCCCGGGCGGCCGACCGCGATGCCGTCGGCCATCGTGCTCATCCGCTCGAGCGCCACAGGGTGGCCCGCGGCCAGGGACGCCGGGTAGGCGGCCGCCTGGGCGGCCTGCACCCCGATGACGCGCACGTGCGGGGCCAGCTCGCCCATCACCGTCGCGATCCCGGCGACGAGTCCCCCGCCTCCCGTGCAGACCAGGACCGTGCGGACGTCGGGGACCTGGTCGAGTATCTCCAGGCCGATCGTCGCCTGACCCACGACGATGTCCTCGTGGTCGAACGGGTGGATCAGCACCGCACCGGTCCGCTCGGAGAACTCGGTGGCCGCGACCAGGGCGTCATCGATGGTCGACCCGACCGTGACGATCTCGGCACCGTAGGCCCTCGTCGCCGCCAGCTTGGGCAGGGGCGCCCCGACCGGCATGAAGACGGTGGTGCGGATCCCCAGGCCGCGGGCGGCCTTGGCCACGCCCTGAGCGTGGTTGCCCGCGCTGGCCGCGACGACGCCCAGGGCGCGCTGCTGCGGGGTGAGCCGCGACAGCCGCACGTGCGCGCCGCGGACCTTGAACGATCCGGCCACCTGCAGGTTCTCGCACTTGAGCCATACCGGTCCGCCGACGCGGTCGGCGAGGTAGGTCGCGGGGGCGACCGGGGTCACTCGGGCGACCCCGACCAGCAGGTCGCGCGCCTCTCGGATGGCCTGCACAGTCACGGGCATGGACCCATGGTGGCCCACGCACTGGCAGGATGACCCCTTGTGCTGGGTCGCCGGGTGTTCGCGTGGGCCCGGCGGACCCCCTACCTGGCCGACCTCCCGCGCGACGTCGCGGTCCTGTCGTTCGTCGCGTTCGCCGTCGCCCTCGGCTACGGCATCGCGGCCCCGGCCCTGCCCGTGTACGCCCGCACGTTCGGCGTCTCGGCGTTCGTGGCCTCCACCGTCATCTCCGGCTTCGCGCTCATGCGACTGCTCAGCGCCGGGCCGTCAGGTCTCCTGGTCGACCGGTTCGGCGAGCGGCGGATCATGTCGATCGGGATCTGGGTCGTTGCCGGTTCGTCGCTGATGACCGCCCTGGCGCAGGACTTCGGCCAGCTCCTGGTCCTGCGCGGCGTGGGTGGGATCGGGTCGGCGATGTTCACCGTCTCGGCCATGGCCCTGCTGCTGCGGACGGCCGGCCCGGAGCAGCGCGGACGGGCATCCGGGGCGTTCCAGGCCGGCTTCCTGTTCGGCGGGGTCACGGGACCGGCGATCGGTGGTGCCGTGACCAGCATCTCGATCCGGGCACCGTTCGTGGTGTACGGCGTGACGCTGGTCGTCGCAGGCCTGCTGGCCGCGAAGTACCTGTCACGGGCGCCCGTCGTGGCTCCTGCCGCGAGCGGGGCCACGGTCGACCCGACACAGCCGGACGTTGCTGGGCCGGTCGCGGCCAGGACCCCACCGGCCTCACTGGCCGCTGCACTAAGCAACGCGGCCTACCGGGCTGCCCTGATGGCCAACCTCTCCAGCGGCTTCATCGTGTTCGGCCTGCGGATCTCCCTGGTCCCGCTGTTCGTCACCGAGGGCCTGAAGCAGGGCGTCGGGCTGGTCGGCATCGGCTTCCTGTGCGCGGCAGCGACGCAGGCGGTCCTGCTGATCCCGGCCGGCCGGTGGACCGACGCGTCGGGCCGACGCGGATCGATGCTGGTGGGTACCGCCGCCCTCACCGTCGCGATGCTCCTGCTCGCGCTGGAGACCGGCGCCGTCGGGTTCCTGCTGGCGATGGCGGCGTCCGGCCTGGCCTCGGCCTACCTGGCCCCCGCCTCGTCGGCGGTCGTCGGCGACCTCACTCGCGGGCTGTCGGGCGGGCGCGTGGTCTCGGCCTACCAGATGGTCGGCGACCTCGGCGGGATCCTCGGACCGCTGATCGCCGGGGCCCTGGCCGACGCGGCCGGGTTCCAGTGGGCCTTCGCAGCCGGCGTGGTCGTCGGGCTGATCACCATGGCCTTCGTCGTGGTCATGCCCGAGACCCTGCGCCGCCCCTGATCGACCGTCCCACGGCCCAGGGCAGGTCGCCCCTGATCCATCGGGCGGATCCGGACACCTGTGTCCGCCACGTGCGGGGCGCTGTCCGAATCCTGCAATTCGCCACCATGTGCTCGCGGCGGGGCGATGCGTCGCCTGTGGATGGCTGCTCGACGTGGGGCGAGGCGACCACGAGGATCTCCGGCGTGACGGCGCGGGCGTGGGAGCAGGCGGTGCGGCTGATGACTCGTGGGGACGGCATCGCCACTCGCCGGAGCCTGATCGAGGTCGGTGTCGGCGACCGGATGCTGCGGCGTCGGATCGCCTCGGGGCTGCTTGTTCCGGTCAACGCCCAGGTGGTGGCGTTGCCGGGCGTGCCGATCGACCTGCGGTCGCGCACTGTCGCCGCCGCCCTGGCCCACCCCGAAGTGCTTCCCACCGGGCCGTCGGCCGCCGTGCTCATGGGCGCGGGACCGTGGCAGGGGATCGACCTGGGCCAGGAGCCGTGGCTGATCGGGATCCGGTGCCGGGGGCTGGCGGCACGGTTCGTGAGCCATCCGGGCGCCCGTCCGGTTCGCGCCAGCGGGCTGCTGGTGGCCCATCCGGCCGACGCCGTTGTCGACCTGATCCGGTTCCTGCCGGCGCAGGACGCCCTCGAGGTCGCCCAGCAGGCCCTGCACCGAAGGACGGTGGACCTGCCCTGGTTGGTCGAGGAGCACGCCCGGCTGTCGGGGTTGCGCGGTGCCGCCCAGCTCCGGCGAACCGTTCGGCTCCTGGCCGAGGGCACCCGATCGGAGGCCGAGCGACGCCTCGCCGCCCTCATGCGGCAGGCGGGGATCCCCGGGTGGGTGGCGAACCTGCGCGTGCGCGCCGGCTCCCGTACCTACGCGCTGGATCTCGCGTTCGAACGCGAGCGCATCACGGTGGAGGTCGACGGTCGGGCGTTCCACACGGACGCCGGCACCTTCCAGGGCGACCGCACGCGGCAGAACGACCTGGTCGCTGCGGGGTGGACGGTCCTGCGCTTCACCTGGGAGGACATCGTCGAGCGCCCCGCGGACGTCGTGCGTCGGATTCGCGGGATTCTGGCCGACCGGGCAGCGTGACCCCCGAACCGCGCGTCGACTGGCAGGATCCGGACGAATGTGTCCGTCTGGCGCAGCCCCGGGTCCGGATCCTGCCAGTCCGCGCGGGGCCCCTGGGCGCGGGGCGGCGGGAAGTGGGGCGGCGGGAAGTGCGGGCGGCGGGGCGGTGCGGGGGCCGGTGCGGGGGGCCGGGACGGGGGGCCGGGCGTCGCTACCCTTTGGGGCGTGACCGAGCAACCGACCACCGAGCCCGGAGACCGCAGGCCGCTGTCCGAGCTGGTCGCTGCCGACTGGGCGGCGGCCCTGGCCCCGCAGGCCGAGCGCATCGCCGCGATGGGCGACTTCCTGCGCGCCGAGCTGGCGGCCGGTCGGGGGTACCTGCCCGCGGGCCCGAACGTGCTCCGGGCGTTCGCCCAGCCCATGGCGGGGGTCCGCGTGCTGATCGTCGGACAGGACCCCTACCCCACCCCCGGCCACGCGGTCGGGCTGTCCTTCTGCGTGGCCCCGCACGTTCGACCCGTTCCCCGCAGCCTGGCCAACATCTACCGCGAGCTGCACGACGACCTCGGTTGCCGGGCACCCGCCTCCGGTGACCTCACCCCGTGGGTCGACCAGGGCGTCCTGCTGCTCAACCGGGTGCTCACCGTCACCCCGGGCAGCTCGGGGTCGCACCGCGGGAAGGGCTGGGAGGAGATCACGGAGGCCGCCATCCGGGCCCTCGTGGCACGCGGCGGCCCGCTGGTCGCGATCCTCTGGGGGCGCGACGCCCAGGGCCTGGCACCCATGCTCGGCGACGTCCCCCGGATCGCCTCCGCCCACCCCAGCCCCATGTCCGCCGACCGCGGCTTCTTCGGCTCCCGTCCCTTCAGCCGGGCCAACGCCGCGCTGGAGGCGCAGGGAGCAACCCCGATCCAGTGGTGCCTGCCGTGAAGCTCGGGCGCACGGCGGGCGAGCCAGCGGCTCGGCGGGCCGGCGGACGCCTCAGTCGGTCGTGACGAGCTGTTGGGCGAGGGCGCGCGCCACCACCGGGCGGCCAGCCATCTCGAGCAGGCCGATCGGGGCGAGCAGGTAGTTCCGGTCGAGGAGCACCCGCGCCCGCTCGGGCAGCCGCCACCCGCCGGCGAAGTCGCCCAGGACCCCGGCGAGCAGGCCCAGGGCGGCCGACGGATCGGCGTGCCGCAGGACGCCGCCGGAGCCGATCAGCAGCCCGACGCGGCTCAGGTCGCGCGAGCCCTCGGCGCCGGGCCGCGCATGGCGACGGACCGCGATGACGGCCGCGAGCCGCGCCAGCTCGAGTTCGTCGGCCACCTCGGTCGGGGTTCGCGGCAGGAAGCCGACGTCCGCCCGGCGCAGCGCCGCAGCGACGGACAGCACCTCGGCCGGGCCGACCCCGGCGCCGGCGCCCGGCACCAGCAGCCGTTCGGCCAGCGCCCCCGCGACGACGTCCCGGGCACTCCAGCGCATCCCCAGGTCACCCTCGACCGTCCGCCCGTGCCAGAGGGTCTCGACCACCTCGTCGGGCGCCTGCTCCTCGGGCGTGAGCACGCTGTAGACGTCGGTCGTGGCCCCGCCGATGTCCAGCGCCAGCACGTCCCCGACAGCTCCGGGCGCAGCGGCGAGGACCTCGGCGACGACCTCGATCCCGGCGAGCACCGCATCCGGGGTGGCACAGGTCACGAGCCGGGCGAACCGGCGGCCCGGTGACAGGCCCTTGCCACCGATCACGTGGGCGATGAACACCTCACGGATCGCTCGCCGCGCCGGCCCCGGATGCAGCGCCCCGATCCGGGGGATGACGTTGTCGGTCGACAGCACCACCCGACGCCGGGTGCGCAGCAGGGCGGCCGCCTCAGCGCAGGCGTCGACGTTCCCCGCGAGGACCACGGGAACGCGCACCCCCGACCGGCCCAGGGCACGGGCGTTGTGCAGCAGCACCTCGGTGTCGCCCCCATCGGTCCCACCCACCACGAGCAGGACGTCGGGACGCGCCTCGGCCAGCCCGTCGATCCCGGCATCGTCGAGGCGCCCCGCCGACACGGCCACGACGCGGGCCCCGGCGGACAGCGCCACGCGCCGACCCGCCTCGGCGGAGATGACCCGCTCGTGGCCGACGACGGCCAACCGCAGCCCGCCGCCCGCCGAGGAGCACACGAGGATCCCGGCGTCGGGCACGTGTCCCGCATCGAGCCCGGCGACAGCGGCGTCCAGGCCGACGAGGACGTCCCGGTCCGAGGTGGTGGGGTGCTGGGCCGTGGCCAGCACGGCCCCGTCAGGACCGATCGCCGCGGCCTTCGTGAACGTCGAGCCGACGTCCACGCACACGACGACGCCGCCGGGGGGCGAACCCGCCGGCGGCGTCGCGTCAGCCTGCATGCCGCAGAACCTATCCCTTGACGCCACCCTCGAGGGCGCCGCTCTGGATCCGGCCCTGGACGATCACGAAGAAGACGATCACCGGCAGTGCGAACAGCACCGACCCGGCCATCAGGCCACCCCAGTCGGTCTCCTTCATGCCCCCCTGGAAGGAGGTCAGCCAGACCGGCAGCGTCTGCTTGTTCTGGTCGAGCAGGATCACGTTGGCCAGGATGAACTCGTTCCACGCCATGATGAACGCGAACACCGAGGTGCTCACCAGGCCCGGGGCGATCAGCGGGAAGAGGATCTTGCGGAACGCCTGGCCCTGGGAGCAGCCGTCGATCATCGCGGCCTCCTCCAGGTCCTTGGGCACGTTGGCGATGAAGCCGCGCAGGGTCCAGATCGTGAACGGCAGGACGAAGGCCAGGTACGAGATCATCACGCCGGTCAGCTTGTTGACCTGGTTGACGCTGTCGAGCAGCAGGTACATGGAGATCAGCAGGGCCTCGAACGGCACCATCTGGACGGCCAGCAGCATGACGATGTAGGACTTGCGGCCCCGGAAGTTGAACCGGCCGACCGCCGTCGCGGCGAGGAACGCCACGAGCATCGACAGGACCACGACCACGAGGGTGACGATCAGCGAGTTCTTGGCGAACGCGAAGAAGTCCTTGTCGGCGATCACCCGCTGGTAGTTGTCCAGGGTGGCCGGGATCGGCAGGAACTTCGGGGTCTCGAGGAAGAAGTCCTCGCGGGGCTTCAACGAGGAGATGACCATCCAGTAGACCGGGAAGACCATCCCCACGAACAGGATGACCGCCAGCATGTTGGCGACCAGGCCGCCCTTCTTGTTGATCATGATGCCGCGTCCAACTGCTTGACCATCTCTCTGATGTAGAACACGGACACCACCAGGAGCATCAGCACCATCATCACGCCGATGGCCGACCCCACGCCGAAGTCGTTGCCGGAGAACCCGACGCGGTAGGAGTAGATGCCCAACAGGTCGGTGTCCTTGGCGATGCCACCGGACTTCTGCAGGATGTAGACCTGCGTGAACACCCGGAAGTCCCAGATGGTCGACAGGGCCACGAGGATGAGGAAGATCGGGGCCAGCTGGGGCACCGTCAGCCTCCAGAACTGGGTCCACCGCGAGGCCCCGTCCAGGGCGGCGGCCTCGTAGATCTCGTTGGGGATCTGGGACATGCCCGCGAACAGGGTCAGCGCGACGAACGGGATCGCCCCCCACACGACGATGATCGCTGCCAGGGCCAGGAGGCTCACCGGGTTGGCCAGCCACGAGTAGCCCTCGAACTGGTCGAACCCGAGCTCGGTCAGGGCCCAGTTCACGACCCCGAACTGGGTGTCGAACAGGAACTGCCAGGTCTGGGTCGCCGTCACGGCGGGCGTCGCCCACGCGAGCAGCAGGCCCACCAGGACGAACAGCCGCATCTTGCTCCCGAGCCTGTTCAGCAGCAGTGCGACCAGGGTGCCCAGCACCATCGTCCCGACGACGCAGACCGCGGTGAAGGCCAGGGTACGGACGACGACCTCCCAGAAGTACGGGTCGCCGAGGATCTTGGTGTAGTTCGCGAAGTTGTTCCAGGACTGCGTGCCCCGGGTGATGTTGCGCAGCTTGGCCTCCTGCAGGGACAGGATGACCATGTTGACGATCGGGTACCCGAGGACCACGGCCAGCAGGACGCTGGCCGGCAGGAGCAACCAGAACGCCAGCCGGTTGCGCCTCGGCTCGAGATCCTGGGTGCCCTGGGGCGCCGCAGTCCCCTTCAGTGCAGGTGGAGCTGTCGTACTCATGACCGCTTTCGCCCCTTCCGGTTGGCGCGCGGCGCGATGGCGCAGCGCGCATGGGTCAGTGTCGTTCGGTGCGGGGCGCCCACGCACCCCTGCGAAGGGGCCGATGGCCCGGGACCTGGAAGCGTCCCGGGCCATCGGCCTGCTCACATCTGCTCGCCTGCTGGGTCAGCAGCCGTTGAGCGTCTCGGTGATCGTGGCCGAGGCCTCAGTGGTGGCCTCATCGACCGTGGCCGACCCGGTGAACACCTTCACCAGCATGTCCTGCAGCACGCCCGAGCTCTCGACGTTGCCCCAGCACGGGGACACGGGGGTGAACTTCGAGACCTTGGCGGCCTCGTCGGCGACCATCAGGAACTCGTTGCCCTCGTGCCCGACGAACGCACCATCCTGGTTGGGGATGACGCCACCCTCCTTGGCCAGCTGCGTCTGGGTCTCCAGGTTGGTCAGGATCTTGATCCACTCGGCGCCCAGGCCCTGCTGCGCACTCTTGGCCGAGACGGCCAGGTCGGACCCGCCGAAGAACACCGGGGCGGTGGACTCGGTGGTGCTGCCCGGCAGGGCGAAGACGCCGATGTCGCCGGCGAACTTCGCGTCCGGGGCGTCAAGGACGCCCGGGGCCCACCAGGAGTCGATCATCATGCCGACGTTGCCGGTGTTGAACGCGTCGAGGTTCTTGGTCTCGTCGCCGTCCTTGGGTGCCTTCGAGTAGTTCTGCACCAGCTCGTTGAGGGTGGTCAGCCCGGCGCGGGACTCCGCGGTGTCGAGCTTGCCCGCCCACTCCTCGCCGTCCTGCAGGGCGATGTCGCCGCCGGCGTCCCAGACGAACGGGACGGCGCCGTACCAGTACTTGCCCGGGAAGTAGAACGCCGAGTACTTCTTGTTGTCGGCGTTGGCCTCCTGCAGCTTCGCGGCGACGGTGTTCAGCTCGTCGAGGGTCTTGGGGACCTCGACGCCGGCCTTCTCGAAGTCGCTCTTCTTGTAGACGACGATGCGCACGCCACCGTAGTAGGGGATGCCGTAGCGGATGCCGTCGAGCTGGCCGGAGGGCTGCAGGCCGGGGAGCATCCCCTCCACACCGAACGTGGCCGGGTCGAGCTCGGCCAGCAGGCCGGCGTCGGAGTACTTGGCGGTGAGGCTGTTGCCGATCTCGACGACGTCCGGGGTGGAATCCGTGCCCAGCGAGGTGGTCAGCTTGTCCTGGATGCCGCCCCACTGCTGGAGCTCGACCTGGACGTCGACGTTCGGGTAGGCCTTCTTGAACTCGGCGTTGACGGTGTCGACGACCGTCTGCGGCTGGCTGCCGTCCATGAGCCAGACCTTCAGGGTGCCGCTGGCGTCAGAGGCGGGGGCCGAGGGGACCTCGGCGGCGGTGTCGGAGCCGCTCGAGCAGGCGGTGAGGGTCAGGCCCGCGGCGGCCAGCGCCACGATCCCAGTGCGGAACTTCATTGGATCCCCTTCGGGTGTCGTCAGGTGGTGTGGATTTCCTACGCGGCCCGGCCAGTACGTCGGGGCGTCACGGAGGATTCAAGCCGATCGCAGAACCCCGCAGCGCCGGAATCGGCCACAGAACAATCACGGATGCGCACGTTCGATAACGATCCGGTAACACGGCTCCCGGGGAGGCCCGGGCAACCGGGGCATCCCGGGCGAACTCCCGGCGGACCAGCACCGACCGGGGGCGACTTGCGCCGGACCCGGGCTGGCGGGACTCTTGGCCCATGTGGCTGCAGTCCCGTCGACGCGATGTCCCGGTTCCCCCTGAGCGGGCCCTCCCGGGCCGACCCGACTACGACTACCCCCTGGCCCACGTGCACGACGTGCTGGGCACGTCCATGCTCGGGCCGTTCCCCACGGGTGTGGTCACCCTGTACCTGGGCATGGGCTGCTTCTGGGGCGCGGAGAAGCGCCTGTGGCAGCTGCCCGGCGTCCACACGACGGCCGCCGGCTACCAGGGGGGGTCCACGCCGCACCCGACGTACAGCGAGGTCTGCACCGGCATCACCGGCCACGCCGAGATGGTGATGGTGGCCTATGACCCGACCGTGGTCGCCACGATCGACGTGCTGCGGGTGTTCTGGGAGAACCACGACCCGACCCAGGGCATGCGCCAGGGCAACGACGTGGGCAGCCAGTACCGCAGCGCGGTCTACTGGAGCACGCACGAGCAGCAGGCACTGGTCGAGAGCAGCGCCGCTGCCTACGACGAGGTGCTGCGCGTCGAGGGGTTCGACCCGATCACCACCGAGCTGGCACCGGCCCTGCAGGACGGCGAGGTGCTGCTCCCGTTCTACTATGCCGAGGCCCACCACCAGCAGTACCTGCACAAATTCACCGCGATGCAGGTACTGATCCGCCAGGGCGGGCGGGTGTCGATCGGACGGACCCTCGCGGGCGCGGCTGGCGCGACCCTCCTGCTCATGTTCATCGCAGCAGTAGCGATGCTGGACGCAGAACGGGGCGCGCCCGAGGCCAGCAGGGTGATCAAGACGTTCGGCGATGCGGTGTGGTGGTCGGGAACGACGGTCACCACCGTCGGCTACGGCGACATGTTCCCGGTGACCTGGGTCGGCCGTTGGGTTGCGTTCTGCCTGATGCTCGTCGGCATCTCGATGATCGGTGTCGTCACGGCCAGCATCGCGGCCTGGTTCGTCGGGCGCTCCGAGGAGGTTGAGTCCGACTTGCTCGCCGAGATCAGAGCGCTCAGCGCCAAGGTTGACCAACTCCAGGCGGAGAGGTCCGCGGGCGACTAGCGCAGTCGGACGGTGGCCTTCCGCGGCTTCTTGGTCGTGGCCCGATCCCCGCAATAGTTCAGCAGGCCACCCAGCGTGGACTTCTCCCACGAGTCAACCGACAGCCCCCAGCGCCACTTCACGGCGATCCAGTCCGCTACGTACTTGCACTGGTAGGACCTCTTCGGGGGGAGCCACTGCCACGGTTCACGGTCGCCCTTGGACATGTTCTCGCGGGATGTGACGGCGATCAGCGAGCTGCCGTAGCCGAGGTCATTGGCGAACCGGTCCCGGGTGCCGCCGGTCCATCGGTAGGCCCCCGACTGCCATGCCTCGGACAGCGGCACCATGTGGTCGATCTGGAGGTTGTTGATGCTCTTGTGCGCCTTGCCATCGTAGGGAGATACCCAGGAGCCGCCAGCGAGGTCACAGCCACTGCGAACGCGGGGCTTGTTCTTGGCCTCGGCGATCAGGACTTCCCTACGGGTGTCACAGCCATCCCCGTCGGCGTCGCGCCATGCGCCGAACTGGTTGCGCTCGTAGCCGGACTCATGCGCGTCGCGGACCTTTAACTGGGATAGCAAGGTGCGCGCGGACACCGTCGGCCTCGGTGAGGGCGGCCTCTAGGCGGGCGCTCTCGGCCGCGTAGGCGCGCAGGGTCAAGACGCCTTCCTTGCGCAGCGCGTCGGCCTCGGCGAGCTCGTCGCGCAGGCGCCCGGCCTCCCGCTCGAGGCGCGCGGCGTCGGCGGGCGGGACCTCGGCGGCGGCCTGGCGCAGGGTGGCAATGTTCTTGACGAGCCAGCGCTCGACCTTGGCCACGACGACGGCCTCGAGGTCCTCGCGGCGCCACGAGACGTGATTAGAGGCGCAGGCATAGGTCTTGTATCGGACGCCGGCGCGGGACTGGTTCGACGACGCGCGCACGGGCCCGCCGCACTTGTAGCAGGTCAGGAATCCGGCGAGCAGGGCCTCGGCCGGGCGACCCCCGCCCTTGCGCTTGGGGCTGCGCGTCGGGTCGGTGAGGATGCGCTGTGCCTGGCGCCAGGTGTCGACGTCGACGATCGCGCCCTCGGCGTTCTCGACGTCGACGACGATCTCGCCGCGGTACTGCACCAGGCCGGCGTGCCGGGGGTGGCGCAGGATGGCCGAGACGCGGGCCTGCGTGATCGGGCCACCCTTCGACCCGGTGAATCCCTGCGCGGTGAGCTCGCGGGCGATGGCTGACAGGTTCGACCCCTCGAGCAGCAGGCGGTACGCCTCGGCGACGGCAGGACCCTCGACGGGGTGCGGGGTGAGGGTGCCGGCCTCGGCTCGCTCCCATCCGAACGGGCGCGAGCCGGTGGTCGACCGGCCGGCGAGGGAACGGTGCCGGGCGGCGGCCGCGACGCGCTCGGCGGTCTTCTCGCTCGAGTGCGCGGCCACGGCGCCGAGCATACGGGCGGTGACTCGACCGTCGGCGGTGGACAGGTCGACCCGTCCCGACTTGACGGCCAGCACGGGCACATCGCGCAGGCTCTCGGTGAGTCGCTCGAGGTCGCCCATTCGCCGGTAGAGGCGGTCTGTTGCGTACACGAGTACCGTGGCCACGTGACCCGCTCTGACGTCCTCGAGCATGCGCTCGAA
The DNA here is from genome assembly GCA_963774745.1 of uncultured Actinomycetes bacterium. GTDB lineage: Bacteria > Actinomycetota > Actinomycetes > S36-B12 > CAIYMF01 > Prado023. The sequence goes on from CAVZGE010000011.1 coordinate 731,673, forward strand.
CTCTGGCCGCCGGGCGCCGCTGTAGGCGCTGATGGAGTTGTCGCAGTAGACGCTCGACACGGTGAGCCCTTCCCGCTGGGCCAGCTCGAGGCAGTCGGCCTCCTGGCGGGCGACGCCGGCGCCGTCGTGCTCGTCGAGGCTAGATGCGGGTGTAGATCGCTGCGGTGGTCATGTGCCTACGGTAGCACCTATCTATCGCTACCGGAACCCGCACGGCTACGACTGCCACGCCCACACCGGCATCCTGTTGCCGGACATCGGATGACCCGCGGGGTCTCCCGTCGTTCAGCAGCCTGGGGCAGCGGGGGGATGGCGGGGGCGGTCGCGGCGACCATCGGCGTGCTCGCCGCCCAGGCCCGCGCAGTCAAGCGGGACATCGGACCCCAGCGCGGGGTTCCGCCCTACCAGGACGGGCGCTTCGGGCCACCCACGGGGATGTCGCTGCGCCTGGCGGTCCTGGGGGACTCCGTCGCGGCTGGCCTCGGTGCCGACAGCGCTGCCGACACGGTTGCGGGCGTGCTCGTGCGCGGCGTGTCCGATGCCAGCCGGCGGCCGGTCACGATGATCAACCATGCCGTCGTCGGCGCCCGTTCGGCCGATCTCGAGCGCCAGGTCACCCGCTGCCTGAGTGCGCGCCCACACGTCGCCGTGATCATCATCGGCGCCAACGACGTGACGCACCTGGTCCCGCAGTCGCTGGCGGTGCGCCGGCTCGAGGCGGCCATCGTCCGACTGTCGGATGCCGGCACGGCCGTGGTGATCGGGACGTGCCCGGACCTGGGGACGGTACGCCCCGTCGGCCCGCCGCTGAAGTGGGTCGCGCGGGAGATGTCGCGGTCCCTTGCCTTTGCCCAGCGCCGGGCCGCCCATCGCGCCGGGGCCACCCCGGTGAACCTCTACGACCTTCTGGGCCCGGAGTTCGAGGCCAACGCCGAGGCGTTCTTCGGCCCGGACCGCTTCCACCCCTCCAGCATGGGCTACCGCCGGATCGGCGCCACGCTCCTGCCCGCGGTGCTGGGGGCGCTGCACCTCGAGCCGACCCGCAGGCTCCGGGAGATCACCGCCGCACCCTCCTCAGAGGGACTGGCGTAGGGCCACCAGGCCCTCGACCGCGCGGCGGCAGGCCTGGGCGGAGGCATCCGTGGGCAGGGCGGCGACCTCCTCGGCCAGGTCCTGGGCACAGACCGCGAGGACGTCCCCGGCCGCGAGGTCGGCCAGGTCCGGCAGCATCCGGCGGGGCCGCCCGGCGAGCACGGCAGCCTCATCAGCCAGCCCCTGGGCGAGGTCGAACGCGGCCCGGGCACGCGTTCGCTGGTCGGGCAGGGACGCCCCCAGCCGCACCAGCGACAGCGACCGGAGCCGGTCACAGGTGCGCCCTGCCTCCAGGATCAGGCGGTCAGGATCCTCCGGCGCGGGGGTCGGATCGAGCAGGCTCACCCCGGCACGCTACCCGGTGCGGGGGTGCGCTGGCACCGCACCCTCCGGGAGGGTTACGGTAGGACCAGAACGCCGGCCTAGAGGAGATGCCCATGACCCTGCACCACTCCGAGGAGACCCACCAGCTGCTTGTCGATCGCGTCCCTGAGGTGACCGGCAAGCCGATGAAGGAGTGGTTCGCCGTGGTCGAGGACGGTCCGTCGTTCGCCCGGTTCGACGACCGGGTCAACTGGTTGCGCGACGAGCACGAGCTCTCGCATGGCTATGCGACCGCGATCATCCACGAGATGGACAAGGTCAAGGCCGCACGCCGCGTCCAGTAGGGACCGGCCCGTACCCACGTGGGCACGCGCCAGCGCGCTGCCACCCCATGCCCTGCAGCCCGGTGCTGCGGGGCATGGTCGCGTTCCGGGCCGGATCGCCGGGGGTCCCGCGCCTGGTCTATCGTCGCCGCCATGCGCAGCGACGAGTTCGACCTGGTCACCGACGACGGTGTGGCGGTCCACGTCCACCGCTGGCTCCCGGCCGACGAGCCCCGGGCCGTGGTCCAGGTCACCCACGGGATGGCCGAGCACGCCCGGCGCTACGAACGGCTGGCCGGGATCCTGGTGGCGGCCGGTTTCGCCGTCTGGGCCCATGACCACCGGGGCCATGGCGACACCGCGCGAAGCGACGACGACCTCGGGCACTTCGCGGACGAGGGCGGCTTCGATCGCGTGGTCGCCGACCTGCTGGCCGTCCGTGACGAGCTGGGGCGCGAGGGCCAGCCCGGTGCCGGCCGCCCGGTGGCGCTGTTCGCGCACAGCATGGGCACGTTCATCTCCCAGGCCGCCCTGGCGCTGCACCCGCCCGCACCCTGGGATGCGGTCGTCCTGGCCGGGTCCGACGCCCCGGGCGGCCTGCCCTATCAGGCGTTCCTGCAGGTGGCCCGGGTCGAGCGCCGGCGTCAGGGGCCCCGGGGCCGCAGCGACGTCCTGGACGCCCTCGCCTTCAGGCCCTACAACGCCGCCTTCCGGCCCACCCGGACCGACTCCGACTGGCTCTCGCGTGATACCGCTGAGGTGGACGCTGTTCCTCGCCGACCCGCGCACCGGCTTCCCCCTGACCAATCAGGCCTGGGTGGACTTCATCGGCGGTCGCCTGGGTGTGGCCCACCAGGGATTCGCTGCCGTCGAGCCCAAGGACCTGCCGATCCTGCTGATCGCGGGCGACAAGGACCCCGTGGGTCGTGCGGGCAGGGGTGTGCGCCTCCTGGCACAGCAGCTGGCGGGCGCCGGACTGCGGGACGTGACGCTGACGCTGTACCCCGGTGCCCGCCACGAGCTGGTCAACGAGACCAACCGGGACCTGGTGCATGCCGACGTGCTGGCGTTCCTCGAGCGCACGATCGGCTGATCGCACCGACCCCGGCCGAGCCCCGGACATGCGACGGGCCCCGCAGCGGGGATGCTGCGGGGCCCGTCGCGAGCGGTCAGTCGCGACCGGAGGCGATGATCGCCAGCAGTCGCAGGATCTCCAGGTACAGCCAGATCAGCGTGACCAGGAGGCCGAAGGCCATCCGCCACGACTCACGCTCGGGCAGGCCCATCTTGACGCCACGCTCGATCGAGTCGAAGTCCAGCATCAGGCTGAAGGCGGCCAGCAGGACGCCGAAGGCGCAGAGGATCAGGCCGAGCCCGCCCACTCCGTAGAAGCCCCAGCCGCCACCCACACCGAAGAACGACGAGACGAACGAGATCAGGGCGATCGCGAAGTAGGACACGAAGGCGACCATCATGATCTTCTTGAACCGGCCGTCGACCTTGACCAGCCGGCTGCGGTACAGCGCGAGCATCACCACGAACGCCACGAGCGTGCCGATGATGGCCTGGGAGACCAGGCCCTCGTACCCGGTGCCCTGCGCCCACTGGTCGTAGACGTAGCTGATGCCGCCCAGGAAGACACCCTGGACCGCGGCGTAGGCCAGGATCAGCGGCGGGCTGACGACCTTCTTGAACGCGTTGACCAGGCCCAGGACCAGGCCCAGGATCATCGATCCGATGTACAGGAACGGCATCGTCGGGGCGAGGTTCCACCCGATGAGCGCGAACGGGATCAGGACCGCGATGGAGATGCCGGTGCGGACGATGACGTCGTCCATCGACATCCTGTTGGTCACGGGCTCGTACACCGAGCCCGTGGGCGGGCCCATCGGGACCGGCGGCGGGACCTGCCCGGGCACCTGGCCGTAGGGCGCCTGCGGGTGGGGCTGACCGGCCTGCTGACCCGCCTGGCCGTAGGCCTGCACCCCTTCCGCGTACGCGAAGCCGCTCTGGCCCGACGACTGCGCGTCGAGCCGGCTGAAGATGGGGTTCTTGTTGTTCATCGTGTGTGTTCGACCTCCACGTCGACAAGTCAGCACCGCCCGTGCTGGGCGATGCATCCACTGAACCACAAAACATGCGATTCGGCACGTTCCTTCCCCGGAAGTGCCCGGTCCACACCTGCGCCGCGAGGCGTCAGTGCCCCCGGTGGGACTCGAACCCACAACCGGGCGGTTTTAAGCCGCCTGCCTCTGCCAGTTGGGCCACGGGGGCCGGGCCCGCGGGCCCGATCGGCTCAAAGGTACGTCGTGCGGGGATGGATGGCGTGCGCGCCGGCGACGCGGTCGAGGAAGAGCAGCCCGTCGAGGTGGTCGATCTCGTGCTGCAGGGCGCGGGCCTCGAAGGCGTCGGTCGTCAGGGTGACCTGCTCCCCCGAACCGGGCAGGAGCCCCGAGACCGTCATCCGGGTGGCGCGGCGCACGTCGCCGGTGAAGTCCGGCACCGACATGCACCCCTCACGCCCCTTCTCGTTGCGCGAGGCTGCGAGGACCACGGGATTGACCAGCACGAACTCCCCATGAGTGGTGCGCGCCTTGGGGTGCCGGGAGACGTCCAGGCTGAACATCCGCCACCCGACGCCGACCTGGTTGGCCGCCAGGCCCACGCAGCCGGGCGACACGCGCATCGTGGCGATCAGGTCGGCAGCGAGCTGGACCACGTCCGGGTCGGTCGGGTCCACCTCGGCGCACGGCGTGCCGAGCACCACCTCGGGGGCGACCACCACCGGCAGGACGCGCCCATCGGGCAGCTCGGGCATGGGCAGCCTCAGGGCGGGCACGGGTTCCATGGCGGGCTACAGGACGTCGGAGTCGGCAGGGCGCAGCGAGACCCCGACGCCGAGGTTCCGGCCGGCCTCGGCCAGCTGGGCACCCAGGGCGACGACGTCGATGCCCGCGGGCAGGCTGACCTCGGCGACCAACAGGTACAGCCCCCCGTGGCCCAGCCGGGTGGACAGGTCGGTGATGTTGCCCCCGTGCTTGGCCAGGGTCGCGGTCACGCCGGCGACGATGCCGGGGCGATCGGCGCCGTGGACGCTGAGCACATACCCCGCCTCACCGGTGGCCGGCTCCTCGGGCCCGACCGGTAGCACCGAGACGACCAGCCCGTCGGCGCCCAGGTGGGCCAGCCGCGCAGCGAGACCCTCGGCCGTGGTCGCGATGTCCACGATCAGGGTCCAGGTGAAGTGCCCACGGAGCAGGGTCATCGAGGAGTCCTCGAGGTTGCCTCCCAACTCGGCCAGGACGCCGGTAACCTCGGCGATGATCCCCGGGCGATCCCGGCCGATGACGGTGACGGCGAGGCTTGGCATGCGCACAGCCTACGGCTGCACAGGAGGGCGCCGATGGACCCACTGATCGTCTTCGCCTGCATCTTCGCCCCGACCTTCATCCTCAACGTGCTCTCAGCGGGCCGCGACCAGCTGCTCTTCCAGTCCCGCAAGAGGGCGAGCCGGGCGCTGGCCGCCACCGCCATGCTGGTCGCGACCGGGGTGCTCGTCCTGGTGGGCCTGCCGTTGGCGTGGGCGCTGGCGCTCGTGCTGCCCGGGCCGCTGGCCTCAGTGCTCGGCGACTGGGTCGGGAGCGGGGACTGGATCGTCCTGCGGCATCGGATCGGCAGGCTGTTCGGCCGCGACTGACCGGGCCACGCCATCGAGGATGTCGTGCTCGCTGACCAGGACCTCCGGCGCTCCGGTCGCGTCCATGATCCGCCGGAGCACCAGGGCGCCGGCGCCGATCACGTCGACCCGACCCGGGTGCATGACCGACAGCGCCGCCCGCTCGGCCCGGGTCATCACCAGCAGCTCGTCGCTGACCCGCCGGACATCGGCGGCGGCGATGCGGCTGTGGTGGATCACGGCCGCGTCGTAGGCCGGAAGGCCCAGGGCGAGGGCCGCGACCGTGGTCACCGATCCGGCCAGCCCGACCAGGGTGGCCGCGGCCTCGAACGGCACAACGTGGCCGGCCCGGGCGATCGCTGCGTCGATGTCCGCGGTCGCGGCAGCGACCTGCGCGGGCGTCGGCGGGTCGGCGGCCATGTGCCGCTCGGTCATCCGCACGCAACCGATGTCGACGCTCGTCCGGTGGGTCGGATGCCCGGACCCGAGGACGAACTCGGTGGACCCGCCGCCGATGTCGACCACCAGGAAGGGCCCACGGGCATCGGCCGGGATGCCTGTGGTGGCGCCGGCGAAGCTCAGGGCGCCCTCCTCCGCCCCGCTGATCACCTCCGGCTCGACGCCCAGGATGTCGCGCACCCCGGCCTCGAACTCCGCCCGGTTGGACACGTCCCGGGAGGCCGAGGTGGCCACGAACCGCAGCGGCGGGCTGCCCGCCGCACGCATCAGGTCGGCGTAGGTCACGCAGGCGGCGAAGGTGCGCTCAAGCGCGGCCGGGGCGAACGTCCCCGTGGCGTCCACGCCCTCGCCGAGGCGCACCACGACCATCTCGCGCACGACGTCCGTGGCGACACCCGCCGCCAGGTCGACGTCGGCGATCAGCAGCCGGATCGAGTTGGTGCCGCAGTCGATGGCGGCGGCGCGGCGGGTGCTCATGGGGTCCTCGGCACACACCCACCGGCGGTGCCGCCCCAGGCGGCCGCCGGGGTGATGCCGTGCTGCGCCATGAGGGCCAGGGCCTCGTCGCCCAGGGGGTTCACGCCGGGACCGGCCGCCAGCGCGTGGGCGACCAGCACGTGCAGGCACTTGACCCGGTCGGGCATGCCGCCCGCGCTGATGCCGGCGATGTGCTCGACGTGCCCGAGCTCCTCGCGCTGCGCCAGGTAGCTCTCGTGCGCCGCACGGTACGCGCTCGCCAGGTCGTGATCAGTGGCCAGCCGGTCGGCCATCTCGCGCATCACGCCGTCGGCCTCGAGCGTGCCGATCGCGCTGGTGGCCCGCGGGCAGGTCAGGTAGTAGAGGGTCGGGAAGGGGGTGCCGTCGGGCAGCTGCGGCTCGGTCATCAGGACGTCGGGCCGCCCGCACCCGCAACGGTGCGCCACGGCACGCACGGCCCGGACCGGGCGACCGAGCTGCTCGGCGACCGCGTCGAGATCCTCCTGGCTGACGGGCAGGCCGTCCGCGCCCACGTCCGCTGCCGTCACCGGCCGTAGCTCTCCGCCGGCTCGGCGGGGGCGGGTGCCGGCGGGGGGCTCTTCTTCGCCGGATCGGCGGCCTGCTCGACGGTGGTCCAGACCGCGCTCCACCACGGGCCGCCCTTGGGGGCCGCGGCCATCGGCCGGGTCTGGGTCGTCTCCGGGGCCGCCACCTCCTCCTCGGTCAGGACGACGTACCCGACCTCGCCGGGGCGGACGAAGTGCAGCCGCGCGCGGGCCTGGGCCTCGATGTAGGCGGGGTCCTTCCAGCGCTCGTGGGCGGCCTCGAGGTCGGCCACCCGCTGGGTGTGCCAGGCGACCTGCGACTCCAGCTCGGCGATCCGCGCGCCCTGCGTGATCCACTCCCGGAACGGGATCGCCAGGATCGTGATCAGGACGACGACGACGCCCAGCGCAGCCCCCGCGCGAGCGGAGAGCACTGGGCGTCGGACGTCGGGTCGCCGGACCCGTGGTGCAGGGGATGGGCGGCCGGCTGACATGCCGCCCATCCTCCCACGGTCAGGCAGTGAACCTCGGGAACGCCGAGGCGCCTGCGTAGCGTGCCGCATCGTCGAGCTCGTCCTCGATGCGCAGCAGCTGGTTGTACTTCGCCACGCGGTCCGAGCGGGCCGGAGCCCCGGACTTGATCTGGCCGCAGTTGAACGCGACAGCCAGGTCGGCGATGGTCGAGTCCTCGGTCTCGCCCGAGCGGTGGCTCATCATCGTCTTGAACCCGGCACGGTGCGCGGCCTCCACGGCCTCGGCCGTCTCGGTCAGCGAGCCGATCTGGTTGACCTTGACCAGCAGGGCGTTCGCGGACTTCTCCGCGATGCCCCGGTTGATCCGGGTGGTGTTGGTGACGTAGTGGTCGTCGCCGACGATCTGCACCTTGGCGCCCAGCTCGGCGGTGATGGCGGTCCAGTCGGCCCACTCGTCCTCGCCGAGGGGATCCTCGATCGACACGATCGGGAAGTCGCGGACGAGGCCCGCGTAGTACTCGATCATCTGGTCGGTGCTCTTGGCGACACCCTCGACGAAGTACTCCTCGGGCTTGACCTCGCCGGAGCCCTTCAGCGCACGGCCGTGGAACTCCGAGGCCGCCACGTCCATCGCCAGGGCGATGTCGGTGCCCGGCGTGAAGCCGGCCTTCTCGATGGCCTGGACGATGAGCTCGAGGGCAGCACGGTTGCTGGGCAGGTTCGGGGCGAAGCCGCCCTCGTCGCCCAGGCCGGTCGCGTAGCCGGCAGACTTCAGCACGCCCTTGAGCGCGTGGTAGACCTCAGCGCCCTTGCGCAGCGCCTCGGCGAAGGTCTCGGCGCCGATCGGGGCGATCATGAACTCCTGCATGTCGACTGACGAGTCGGCGTGCGAGCCGCCGTTGATGATGTTCATCATCGGGACGGGCAGCAGGTAGGCGTTCGGCCCGCCCAGGTAGCGGAACAGCGGCAGGCCCGCAGACTCCGCGGCCGCCTTGGCCACGGCCAGCGAGACGCCGAGGATCGCGTTGGCACCCAGGCGCTCCTTGTTCGGCGTTCCGTCGAGGTCGACCATCGTCTGGTCGATCAGGCGCTGCTCGGAGGCGTCGAAGCCCAGGATCGCCGGGGCGATCTCGTCCTCGACGTTGGCCACGGCCTTGGTCACGCCCTTGCCCAGGTAGCGCGAGGCGTCGCCATCGCGCAGCTCGTAGGCCTCGAAGGCGCCGGTGGACGCGCCCGACGGCACTGCCGCACGACCCGTTGCCCCGTCCTCCAGGGCGACCTCGACCTCAAGGGTCGGGTTGCCACGTGAGTCCAGGATCTCGCGCGCGATGACGACATCAATGCTTGCCACAGGTAGCTCCTATCAGATGGTTTGCCGCGGCGGCGGGCGCACCTCGGCAGTCGCCCGCACTGAGCGTCACCCTACCGACTGGAGTCCGCCGGCTCCTGTTGAGTGCCCGTGATCGCACAACGCTCACCGTGCGTTCACCTGCGACTCCGCAGCCCGCACGCGGACGGCGAACCCGCGCAGGGCGCCGCGGAGCGCGGACTCCGGATCGACGCCCCGATCCAGTGCCTCGGTGGCGATCGCGAGCAGCAGGTCCCCCACCCCGTCGGTGCCGACCTCGTCGAGGGCCCGAGATGCCAGCTCCCGGGTGCCCTCGTCCGCCGGGGGAAGCTGCACCCCGCCGTGCGTCACCCGGTAGTGCATCTTGGCCGCGAGCAGCAGTGCCGGGAGCCCGGTGGGGATCCCGTCGAGGACCGAGTCGCGGGACTTCTCCGCGGTCTTGCGGGCCAGCCACACGGACTCGACGTGGGCCGCTGAGTCGACCGTCTCGTCGCCGAACACGTGCGGGTGGCGGGCCACGAGCTTGGCCGCGATCCCGGCTGCGACGTCGTCGATCGACCACGGGTCCGCGTCGTCCTCCTGGGCGATCCGCGAATGGAACATGACCTGCAGCAGGACGTCGCCGAGCTCCTCGCGCATGGCCGCGCGGTCTCCGGTCTCGATCGCCTCGACCGCCTCGTGGGCCTCCTCGGTCAGGTAGGACACCAACGACTCGTGGGTCTGCTCCGCGTCCCACGGGCAGCCGCCCGGGGAGCGCAGCCGGTCCATGACCGCGATGAGCTCCATGAGCGGCTCGCCGCTCGGGGCGGGGACCGCGCGGGAGCCGGGATCCCCGGTGGGCTGGCCCATCTACGGGGTGGCCTGCTCCTGGGTGGACTGCTCCGTCACCGACGAGCCGGGGACGATCTGCAGCTGTGCGTCGTCCCAGGTGCCGTAGCGCGGGGCGACCGCGACGTCGATGGCCTCGGAGTACTCCGAGAGTGCGACCCGTGCCGACTCCAGCTGCGCGGCAGCATCGCCCGCGGCGTTCAGCTTCAGGCCGATCGCGGTGACCAGCAGGTTCGTCCGCACGGTGTCCTCGAGGGACTGCGGCGGGATTCCGGACTGCAGCGCGAGACCGTTGAGGGCCTCCTGGCCCCCGTTCTCGCTGGCCAGCTGCTCGAGGCCCTGCTCGACCTGGGTCCTGGTGAGGTCGATGCTGTTGGCCGCGGCGTAGCTGCTGATGAGCCGGTTGAGCACGACCCGCTCGGCCGTGGCGGCGGCCAGCCCGGCCGGCGGCTCACCGGGGGCCAGCCCCTGCCCGGACAGCACGAGGGCGACGTCATCAGCGACCTCCGCCTGGGAGACCCGGAAGTCCTGGGACACCGCTGCCTGGCCGGACTCGACCAGCACGGACTGGCCGGACCCGTCCGTGCCGCAGCCGGCGAGCACCAGGGCGCCACACCCCAGGGCGATGGCAGTCCAACGCATCACGTGCCTCCGATCGGTTGGAGGATGACCGAGCCGATCACCTCACGGGTCCATGCTACGAGTGCTGCGTCGATCACCGGTGCAGCGCCCACGGTGGCCGGCTTGGGCCGTGGCACGAGGACGGTGCGCGTCACCGGCTTGATCTGGGTCCCCGGGTAGAGCCGCTGCAGGCGCAGGGTGCGCGACTCGGGCAGGTCGACGCCGCCGAAGCGGACGTAGTTGCCGGCCAGCACGATCTCGGCGACCCGGGCCGAGCGCGCCAGCCCGCGCAGCCGGGCGACGTCCATGAGCCGCTCGACCGGCTCCGGCAGCGGGCCGTACCGGTCGCGCAGCTCGGCGACCACCTCATCGATCGCGGCGTCGTCGCTGGCCGCCGCGATCCGGCGGTAGGCCTCCAGGCGCAGCCGCTCGCCGCTGACGTAGTCGTGCGGGATGTGGGCGTCCACCGGCAGCTCGACCTTCACGTCGGCCAGGTCCGCGCCCGTGTCGCCGCGGTACTCCGCGAGGGCCTCGCCGACCAGCCGGATGTACAGGTCGAAGCCAACATCGGCGATGTGGCCGGACTGCTCGCCGCCGAGCATGTTCCCCGCCCCGCGGATCTCGAGGTCCTTCATCGCGACGGCCATGCCCGCGCCGAGGTCGGTGTGCGCGGCGATCGTGGCCAGCCGGTCGTGGGCGGTCTGGGTGAGCGGCTTCTCGGGCGGGTACAGGAAGTAGGCGTACGCGCGCTCGCGGCCACGGCCGACCCGACCGCGCAGCTGGTGCAGCTGGCTCAGGCCGAACATGTCGGCGCGGTCGACGATCAGGGTGTTCGCGTTGGGGATGTCCAGTCCGGACTCGACGATGGTGGTGGAGACCAGCACGTCGGAGCGCTTCTCCCAGAAGTCGACGATGATCTGCTCGAGGGTGTGCTCGTTCATCTGGCCGTGGGCGGTGGCGATCCGTGCCTCGGGCACCAGGTCGCGCAGCTTGGCGGCCACCCGGTCGATGGACTCCACCCGGTTGTGCACGAAGAACACCTGGCCGTCGCGCAGCAGCTCGCGGCGGATCGCCGCCGAGATCTGCTTCGGGTCGTAGGCCCCGACGTAGGTCAGGATCGGCAGCCGCTCCTCCGGCGGGGTCAGGATCGTGGACATCTCCCGGATCCCGGTGACCGCCATCTCCAGCGTGCGCGGGATCGGCGTGGCCGACATCGTCAGCACGTCGACGTTGGTCCGCAGGGCCTTGATGTGCTCCTTGTGCTCGACGCCGAAGCGCTGCTCCTCGTCGACGATCAGCAGGCCGAGGTCCTTGAAGCGGGTCTTGGCGCTGAACAGCCGGTGCGTGCCGATCACCACGTCGATCGTGCCGTCGGAGATGCCGTCCAGGACCGCACGGGCCTCCGCGTCGGTCTGGAACCGGGACAGCGCGGCGACCTTGACGGGGAAGCCGGAGTACCGGTCGGAGAACGTCTGGAAGTGCTGCTGGACCAGCAGCGTGGTCGGCACCAGGACGGCCACCTGCTTGCCGTCCTGGACCGCCTTGAACGCCGCCCGCACGGCGATCTCGGTCTTCCCGTAGCCGACGTCACCGCAGACCAGGCGGTCCATCGGGATGGACCGCTCCATGTCGGCCTTGACCTCGTTGATGGTCGAGTCCTGGTCAGGGGTCTCGGTGTAGGCGAAGGCGTCCTCGAGCTCCCGCTGCCACGGGGTGTCGGGTCCGAACGAGTGCCCGACGGCCTGCTGGCGTGCGGCGTAGAGCTTGACCAGCTCACCGGCGATCTGGCGCACCGCCTTGCGCGCGCGGGTCTTGGTCTGCTGCCAGTCCGCGCCGCCGAGCCGGTGGACGCTGGGCGCCTCACCGCCGACGTAGCGCGTGACCTGGTCGAGCTGGTCGGTGGGGACGTAGAGCCGGTCCGGTGGCTGCCCGCGCTTGCTCGGGGCGTACTCCAGGACGAGGTACTCGCGGGTCGCGCCGCCGACCGTGCGCTGGGTCATCTCGACGTAGCGGCCGACCCCGTGCTGCTCGTGGACGACGAAGTCCCCGGCGGCCAGCTGCAGCGGATCGACGGTGTTCCGCCGGCGCGAGGGCATCCGGGCCATGTCCCGGGTGGAGCCCTTCTGGCCGCGGATGTCGGTCTCGGTGACGACCAGCAGCCCGGCGTCGGGCGCGTCCAGCCCGTGGTCGAGTCGGCCGGTCGTGACGGTGACGACCCCGGAGCCCGGTGGCCACCGGGTGATCCCCGGGACGACGCGGGCCGGCACGTCGGCCGCCCCGAGCTGCTCGGCCAGGCGCTGCGCCGAGCCGACGCCCGCGGTGACCGCGACAACCCGACGACCGGCCGTGAGCGCCGCCCGCAGGTCACTGACCAGCGCCTTGCCGTCGCCGCGGTAGGCCGGAGTGGCGCTGATCGTCAGGGCGAGCGCGTCCTGGTCGATCCCCTCGGCGGGTTCCTCCCCGGCGACGGCCATGCCGAACGGGCCGGCGGTCCACCAGGCGACCCCCAGGTGGTCGGCAGCCTCGCGGACCTCCTCGATGGTCCGGTAGGTCGCGGCCCCCAGGTCGATGGGGGTCTCGTTGCCCACCGCGGCGTTGTGCCACGAGGCGGCGAGGAACTCGTTGCTCGTGGCCACGAGGTCGTGGGCCTTGGTGCGGACCAGCTCGGGGTCGCAGAGCAGGACGAGCGGGGTGCTGTCCGGCGAGCCGGCGCGGGCCACGACCTCGACCAGGCTCTCCATGCCGTCGGCCAGGACCGGGGCGAGCGCCTCCATCCCCTCGACGGCGATCCCCTCGGCGAGCTTGGCGCACATCTCGGTCAGTTGCGGGTGCTTCGCGGCCAGTGCCGCCGCACGCTCGCGCACCGCCGGGGTCAGCAGCAGCTCACGGCAGGGTGGCGCCCAGAGCCCATGCCGGGCGACCTCCAGCGAGCGCTGGTCGGCCACCCGGAAGTAGCGGATCTCCTCGACGTCGTCGCCCCAGAACTCCACCCGCAGGGGATGCTCCTCGGTGGGCGGGAACACGTCGAGGATCCCGCCGCGGATCGCGAACTGCCCACGCTTCTCGACCAGGTCGGTCGGGGCGTACCCGATCGTGACCAGGGCCTCGGCGAGCTCCTCGTGGGCGATCTCGTCGCCGGGGCGCACCACCACGGGCTGCAGGTCGCCCAGGCCGGTGACGATCGGCTGCAGCAGCGCGCGGATCGGGGCCACGACCAGGTCGAGGGCGCCGATCGTCTCATCGTCGGCGTCGGGGTGCGCCAGCCGGCGCAGGACCGCCAGGCGCCGCCCGACGGTGTCCGAGCTCGGGCTCAGGCGCTCGTGCGGCAGCGTCTCCCACGCGGGCAGCACGGCGACCCGAGCCGCGCCGGTCAGGCTGCTGGCTGCCGCCGCGAGGTCCTCGGCCTGCCGGGTGGTGGCCGTCACGGCCAGGACCAGGCGGTGCCGGGTCATCCCAGCCGCGAGGAAGGGCACGGCCGCATCCGGGGTGACCACCGACCCGTGCGGGCCATCGGCCCGGGCAGCGAACGCGAAGGTGGGGTCGAGCAGAAGCCCACCAAGAAGTCCAGAGAGATCCATGAGAGCCCCCATTCTCCCATCCGCAGCCCGCGCCCCACGCCCCACGCCCCACGCCCCAGCCCCCACCACGCGAACTCTCCACTTGGACGCGGACTCCTCCCGTTCGGGATTGGAGAGTGCGACGTGAAGTGGAGAGTTGGCCGGGGAATCGCGGGTGGGGGCGGGTGGGATGGCCGCGGGGTCGGGCCGGGGTCAGCGCCAGCTGGTGGTGAACGCCGCGGCCAGCGCGGGGTGGCAGATCAGGACCGGGCCGGCCTTCGGGGGCATCCGGTTGAACGGCTGCTCGGGGCCCAGCGCGACCAGCCCGGCAGCCAGGGCACAGGCGTGCGGTGCTGCGAGGTCCCACTCGTTGAGTCCCCCGGGATGCAGGTAGGCCTCGGCCCGCCCGGCCATCACCTCGCCGAGCTTCGCCCCCACGGACCCGACGTTGGCCGCCTCGATCCCATGTGCGGTGACCCCCGCTGCAGCCAGGTCGGCCGAGACGTCCTCGAGGAGCCGGCTCAGGCCCGCCGGCGGCCGGGATCGCGAGACCACGATCCGCAGCGCCCGATCGGTCGGCAACGCCCGCACGGGAGGCGGCTGGTCGGTTCGCCACAGCTCACCGAGCGCGGGCACGTCCACGACGGCATCGGTGAGGGCCCCCACCGCCCCCGCGCTGCGCTGCCAGAGCGCCACGTGCACGGCGAAGTCGGTCCGGCCCTGGCCGTACTCATCGGTGCCGTCCAGCGGGTCGATGATCCAGACCCGGTCGGCGGCCAGCCGGGCCTCGGAGTCGGTCGCCTCCTCGGAGAGCACGGCATCCCCGGGTCGTTCGGCCGTCAGCCGGTCGGAGAGGATCTGCTGGGCCAGGCGGTCACCGGCGTCCATCAGCTCCCGCCGGCGCACCTCGTCCTCGACCGGACCGAAGCGGGCGCGCAGGTCGAGCAGCGCGAGGCCCGCCTCGCGGGCGATCCCGGCGGCGAGCTGAGCATCTGTGGGCACGCGCCGGATCCTACGCACCCACCCACCGCACCGCAGTCGCGGCCGCATGCAGGTCAGCGGTTGAACTGGTTCTGCGCCGGCTCCAGGCCCTGGCGCACCAGCACCTCGGCGGCGTCCACGGCCTCCCCCAGCGAGGAGGTCCACCTCGGTCCGCTCCGAGCTGGCGAACGGCCTCAGGACGAAGTCGGCCGGATCCTGGCGACCGGGCGGTCGGCCGATCCCCAGGCGGACCCGCAGGAAGTCACCACTGCCCAGCGACCGCCGCAGCGAGCGCAGCCCGTTGTGACCGTTGTCCCCGCCGCCCAGCTTGATCCGCAGGCCCCCGAGGGGCAGGTCGAGCTCGTCGTGCAGGACGACCAGGTGCTCGAGGGGAACCTTGTAGAACTCCATCAGGCAGGACACCGGTCCCCCGGACTCGTTCATGAAGCCGCGCGAGCGGGCCAGGACCACCCGGGTGGCGCCGTGGCCCAGCGGGCCGAGCCGGCCCTCGAACACCTCGGCGCGACAGCGTCGGTGCGTCGACAGGCCCCCTCCCAGGGAACCCGCGAGCGCCTCGACCGCCATCGCGCCGATGTTGTGCCGCGTGCCGGCGTACTGCGGGCCGGGGTTGCCCAGCCCGACCACCAACCACGGCGCGTCGGACAAGCCGGGGTCAGTCCTTCTCGTCAGCGGTGCTCAGCAGCCGCGGCAGCCGCATCAGCAGCCTCCTCGCCGGCCTCGCGCGCCTCGATCACGGCGGCCTGGGCGTCCTCGAGCGCATGCTGGTCCTCGACCGCCTGCTCGAGCGCGGCGCTGGCCGCAGCCTCCGGGTCCTCGCCTGCGGCGATGGCGGCCTCGATCGCCTCGACGGCGGCGGCGACATCGACGCCGGCCTCCTCCGCAGCGGCCTCCGCGTGGGCGATCGCCTCGGCGGCGGCCGCACGGGCCTTCGCCTCAGCCTTGCCGATCACGACCAGGTCGACGTGCTCGAGGACCTGGCGGACGACATCGCGCTGGATGTCGCGCGGGGCGCAGACGTAGTCGGCTCCGTCGACCTCGAGGGCGAGCACGACCCGGGGCTGGCGCAGCGCCTTGGACAGGTCATGGCCGTCAAGGGCGACGTGGACCGGATCCGAGCCGTGGCCGTAGATGACGGCGGGCACCATCCCGGTGCGGCGCAGCCGGCGGGCAGCGCCCTTGCCGAAGTCGCTGCGCGGGACGGCGGACATGTGAACCTGGGTGTCAGACACGACACGAACTCCTCAAACGTGGGGTGATGGTCCTTCGGCTGGAGGGAGGACCCGCCACCACGTCGATCACGGCTGCCGCAACGTCGCACGCAGCGGGGCACCCTCGCCGAGGAATGCACAGGAGTCTACCGTCGGCGGGACCCCCGAACCAAACGCGGGAGTCCCCCGTCCGGGCCGGTCCCGCCGATCCTCAGTGCGCGGTGTCGCCGTTCGGCGTCGGGTCGAACATCCGCGTCACCGAGCCGTCGGTGAAGACCTCCTTGATGGCCGTGGCCAGCAGGGGGGCGATCGACAGGACCGTGAGCTTGTCCAGGTCGGCGGTGATCGGCAGGGTGTCGGTGACGACGACCTCGGAGATCGGCGAGTCGGCCAGCCGCTGGACCGCGGGGTCGGACAGGATCCCGTGCGTCGCCGCGACCACGACCTCCTTGGCTCCCTGCTCCAGCAGCGTCTCGGCCGCCTTCACGATCGTGCCGCCGGTGTCGATCATGTCGTCCACGACGACGCAGACACGGCCCTTGACGTCGCCGACCACCTCGAGCACCTTGACCTGGTTGGGGACGTCCGGGTCCCGGCGCTTGTGGATGATCGCCAGCGGCGCTCCCAGCACGTCCGTCCAGCGCTCGGCAACGCGCACTCGCCCGGCGTCCGGGGACACCACCGTGATCCGCTCGCCGGCGAGGCGGGCCTGGATGTGGTCGGCGAGCAGGGGCAGGGCGAACAGGTGGTCGACGGGTCCGTCGAAGAAGCCCTGGATCTGGGCGGTGTGCAGGTCGACGGAGATCAGGCGGTCAGCACCGGCGGTCTTGAACAGGTCGGCGATCAGTCGGGCGCTGATCGGCTCGCGCCCGCGGTGCTTCTTGTCCTGGCGCGCGTACCCGTAGAAGGGCAGCACGACCGTGATCCGCTTGGCCGAGGCGCGCTTGAGCGCGTCGACCATGATCAGCTGCTCCATGATCCACTTGTTGATCGGCGCCGTGTGGGCCTGCAGCACGAACGCGTCGGCCCCGCGCACCGAGTCCTCGAAGCGCACGAAGATCTCGCCGTTGGCGAAGTCGTAGGCCGAGGTCGGGGTCAGGGTCACATCCAGCTCGGCCGCAACCGCCTCGGCCAGCGCTGGATGACTGCGCCCGCTGAAGAGCATGAGGTGCTTCTTGGGCTTGTGGGTCATCCGGGCCATGTGCGTCCTCCTGGAGGGGGGCGGTCAACGGGGCACATCGTTGCCGATGGCCGGGGCGTGCGCGACACCGCCCCCGTTGTTGGCGGCCGCATCACCGAGGCGGACCCGCCAGCACCGGTAGCACATGGGGTCGTAGGTGACCTTCTGGGTGCCCCCGGCGCGGGCGACGTCGCCGATGACGACGGTGTCGCCGGTCGCGGTCAGCCGGCCGTCGACGAAGCGGGCGTTGATCACCGCCGGGCGCTCACACGCGGCGCACCGGGGCTCGATGGCCATCGGCGCGACCTTGTCGGCCAGCTCGAGCAGTCGGCGGGCACCCTCGAACAGGGCGGAGGAGAAGTCCGTGCGCAGGCCGAAGCAGATGACCTCGGTGCCGGCCGCGCTCATGGCCGCCAGGACATCGACGTCGCCGGTCGTCAGGAACTGGGCCTCGTCGATGACCACCGTGTTCGCGCCGTTGAACAGCTCGGGACGGACGGTGCCCGGGAGCAGCTGGATCGCCTGGGCGGTCATCCCGGTGCGCGAGGTCACCGTGTCGGTGGAGCGGTCCATGGTGGTGGCCAGCACGGCGCGGTTCGGGTGCGAGGCGGCGTCGGGGCGGTTCTTCTCGTGGGCGGTCATCAGGGCGAAGGCCGACTTGCCCGACCCCATCACGCCGAAGTGGAACGCGAGCACGCCTCACTCCTGCCCGGTCGTGGCTGCGTCCGGCCCCACCGCGGCCGCAGCCGCCCGGGCGGAGGCGGTGCCCTCCCGGCGGGCCATGCCACCCACCCCGCGATCGTGCGCTGGCGGGCCCGGCCCAGGCCCAGGGCCCCGGGTGGGACGTCCTCGGTGATGACCGACCCGGCCGCGGTGTAGGCCCCGTCGCCGATCGTCACCGGCGCGACGAGCATCGTGTCCGAGCCGATCCGGACCTGGTCGCCGACGACGGTGGCGTGCTTGGCCACCCCGTCGTAGTTCACGAACACGGTCGCCGCACCGATGTTGGAGCCCTCGCCGATCGTGGCATCGCCCACGTAGGACAGGTGCGGAACCTTCGACCCCGCGCCCACCACCGAGTTCTTGATCTCCACGTACGCCCCGGCCTTGGCCTTGGGACCAAGCACGGTCCCGGGACGCAGGAACGTGAACGGCCCCACCTGGGCGCCCGCGCCGATCCGCGCCGACGTGGCATGCGTGCGGACCACGTGGGCACCGTCCCCCACCTCGCAGTCGACCAGCAGCGTGTCCGGGCCGACGACGGCGTCCTGGCCCACGGTGGTCGCCCCGCGCAGCAGCGTCCCCGGCTCGAGGGTCGCATCCTGGCCCAGCTCGACGGTGACGTCCACCCAGGTCGTGGCCGGATCCACCACCGTGACCCCGGCGCGCATCCAGCCCTCCACGACCCGGCGGTTGAGCTCGCGGCGCATGGCGGCCAGCTGCACGCGGTCGTTGACCCCCTCGGTCTGCCAGACGTCGTCGGTCACGAGCGCCGCGACGCGCCCGCCAGCAGCGCGAGCCAGGGCCAGCACGTCGGTCAGGTAGAGCTCGCCCTGGTCGTTGTCGGGGCGCAGCTGGGCCAGGGCCTCGACCAGAACGCGGCCGTCGAAGGCGTAGATGCCGGAGTTGATCTCGTCGATCGCCAGCTGGTCGGCGGTGGCGTCGCGGTGCTCGACGATGCCGGCCACGGAGCCGTCCTCGGCGCGCACGATGCGGCCGTACCCGGTGGGGTCGGCGACCCGGGCCGTCAGGACGGTGACGGCGTTGCCGGCGCCCTCGTGCTGGGCGACCAGCTCGGCCAGGGTCATCCCGGTCAGCAGTGGGACGTCGCCGTAGGTGACGACGACCGTCCCCCCGGTGACGTCGCCGGCAGATCCCAGGGCGCACTGCACGGCGTGCCCGGTGCCCAGCTGCTCGTCCTGCACCGCGGTGCGCACATGCGGGGCGGCGGCGGCCAGGTGCCCGGCCACGGCCTCACGACCATGGCCGATGACCACCACGAGCCGATCGGCGGCCAGGACGTCGGCGGCGGCCACCGCATGACCGACGAGGCTGCGCCCGCCGATCTCGTGGAGCACCTTCGGGGTGGCTGAGCGCATCCGCTTGCCCTCGCCGGCGGCAAGGACGATGACAGCGCTGACGTGGGCTGCGGAGTCGGTCACAGGTCATCCTTCGAGGAGTCGCGGCCGGCTCGGACAGCCCGACCCGGGGTGCTCCCGGTGAGGGACTCGAACCCCCATTGAGTGCTCCAAAGGCACCTGTCCTGCCGTTGAACGAACCGGGATCGGCGGTGGTGGAAGGATACGCCCCGGCCCGGGGGTCACAATGGAGCATGGCCGCCAGCACCCAGCAGTCCCGAGGTCGGGTCCGGATGAGCGCGCTCGAGCGGCGCGCCCAGCTGATCGAGGTCAGCCGGGGGATCTTCGCCGAACGTGGCTTCGACGCGGCCAGCATCGAGGAGATCGCCGCCGCGGCCAAGATCTCCAAGCCCGTCGTGTACGAGCACTTCGGCGACAAGGAGAGCCTGTACGCGATCGTCGTCGACCGGGAGATGACCCTGCTGATGTCGATGATGACCGAGTCGCTGACCTCCGACCGGCCGCGGGTCCTGCTCGAGCAGGCGGCGACGGCACTGTTCGACTACATCGACGCCCACACCGACGGCTTCCGCGTCCTGCTGCGCCCGCACCCTCGTGGTGACCAGCGGGGCGGCACCTTCGGGACGGTCATGCGCGAGGTCGCCGACCACCTGACCGACCGGCTGGTCGTCGTGTGCCGCAACTACAACTACCCCGTCGCGCTGGCCCCCATGTACGCCCACATGCTCGTCGGGATGGTCGCCCTGACCGGCGAGTGGTGGGCCGAGGTCCGCAGGCCCAGCAAGGAGCAGGTCATCACCCAGGTGGTGAACATGGCATGGAACGGCGTCTCCGGCCTGGAGCGGGATCCGGGCCTGGTCACCCGGGAGCGCGCGTGAGCGCGGGACCGGCCCCCGCCGACGACGTCGACCAGGTGATCGCGGCGTGGAGCCGGGAGCGCCCCGACCTCGACCTCGCCCCGCTGGCCGTCCTGTCGCGGGTCAGCCGGCTGGCCCGCCGCCTGGACCGTGCCCGCGACGTGGCCTTCGCCCGCCACGAGCTGGCCGTCTGGGAGTTCGACGTGCTGGTCGCGCTGCGTCGGTGCGGCCCGCCGTATCGGCTCACGCCGGGGCAGCTGCTCGCCGAGACCCTGGTGACCAGCGGGACGATGACCAACCGGATCGACCGGCTGCAGGCACGTGGGCTGGTCGTCCGCGAGCCCGTGCCAGATGACCGCCGCGGCACCTGGGTGGCGCTGACCGACGAGGGCCGCAGCCGCGTCGACGACGCCTTCATCGACCTGCTCGCCGAGGAGCGCGACCTGCTGGCCGTACTGCTCCCGGCCGACCAGGCAGACCTGGCCACCAGCCTGCGCCGCCTGCTCCTGCAGTTCGAGTCGCCGACGGGTTGAGCCCAGGTCCGAACCTTGCGCCCGTTCAAGTTGAGAAGCCCGGCGGCAGGCGGGTCCCCCGCGAACCTCGCGCCCGTTCGCGTTGAAAGGCCCGACCGGCGGGGGGCCCTTTCAACGCGAAGGGCCGCGAGGTTGGCCTGATGCGCTGGTGACGTGGCGGGACACGATGCCGTTCGACGGGAACGGGCGCGAGGTTGGCGCGGCTCAGCGCTCGAGGGCTTCGCCGAGCTCCAGCCACCGGTCCTCGAGCTCGGCGTGCTCAGCTGCGAGGACCGCGTCCTCGGACGCGAGGACCAGCAGGCGCTCGTGGTCGGTGTGCGCATCGGCCATCTGGGCGTGCAGGTCCGCTCGCAGGGCCTCGATCCGGGCCATCCGGGCCTCGACCCGGGACAGGTCCTTGCGGGCGGCATGGGCTGCTGCTCCGGTGAGCCCGCCCTGGGTCGGGCCGGCCGGGCCCGGGACGGCGGAGCCGGATCCCGCCATCGCGGCGGGGACTGGCCCCGAGGTGGTTGCACCCGCAGGGCCCGACGAGGTCGCGGCCCCGACCCGGGGACCGCCCGCCGGACCGGCCCCCACGCTGGCCGCCGCGGCACCCGTCGACTGCAGGGCACCCGTAGCCGAGGATCGCAGCTCGAGGTACTGCTCGACCCCCCGCGGCAGGTGGCGCAGCTGTCCGTCGCCGAGCAGCGCGTACAGGTCGTCGCAGGTCCGCTCCAGGAAGAACCGGTCGTGGCTCACGACGACCAGTGACCCGGGCCACGAGTCCAGGACGTCCTCGATGACGGCCAGGGTCTCCACGTCCAGGTCGTTGGTCGGCTCGTCGAGGACGAGCAGGTTCGGCCCCCCGATCAGCAGCTTGAGCAGCTCGAGGCGGCGCAGCTCCCCGCCGGACAGGTCCCCGATCCGGGTCATGGCCTTCTCACCCTTGAACCCGAAGTCCTCCAGCAGCGTCCCAGCCGTGAGCGTGCGCCCACCGATCTCGATCTCGCGGCGCAGGCGCTCCACGCTGGGCAGGACGCGATCCTCGGGGTTCCCCGGGACGATCGTCTGGGGCAGGGTGGCGGCCACGACGGTGGTCCCGATGGCGATCGTGCCCTCGTCGGGCTCCCGCTGACCGGTGAGCAGGCGCACCAGGGTCGTCTTGCCCGCGCCGTTCGGGCCGAGCAGGCCCACACGGTCGCCGGGCCCCAGCTGCCACGTCAGGTCCTCGATGAGCGTGCGCTCGGCCGCCCCGGCGCCACCCACGCCCGGCACCCGCAGCGCCACCGACTCCAGGTCGACCACCTGCCGCCCGAGCCGGGCGGAGGCGACCCGACGCAGGGCGAGCTTGTCGCGCAACTCGGGGACGTCTGCGATCAGGGCGTTGGCGGCCTCGATCCGGAACTGCGGCTTCGAGGTCCGGGCAGGCGGGCCGCGGCGCAACCACGCGAGCTCCTTGCTGACCAGGTTGCGCCGCCGGGACTCGGCCACGGCCTCGCGCCGCTCCCGCTCGGCACGGGCCAGCACCCACGCCGCGTAACCACCCTCGAAGCGGTACACCGTGCCGTCAGCCACCTCCCAGGTGGTGGTGGCCACCTCGTCGAGGAACCAGCGGTCGTGGGTCACCACGGCCATCGTGGGCGGTCCGGTGGGCCCGGTGAGGAATCCGGCCAGCCACGTGACCGCCTCGATGTCCAGGTGGTTGGTCGGCTCGTCGAGGAGCAGCACGTCACCCGGGTCGATCAGCGCCCTGGCCAGGGCCAGTCGCCGGCGCTCGCCCCCGGACAGGCCGTCGAGCCCGGTGTCGAGGCCCTGGGCGTAGCCCTGCGCGTCGACACCTCCGAGCAGCCCGGACAGCACTGCGCGGATCCGCGGATCGGCCGCCCACTCATGGTCGGGCCGGGCTCCGACCGTGACGTCGCGGACGGTGCGCGCCCCGGGGGGCAGGGCATCGGACTGGCCGACCATGACCACGCGGGCACCTGCCGTGCGGATGACCCGACCCGAGTCGGGCTCGGCCAACCCGGCCAGCACGCGGAACAGCGTCGACTTGCCGTCACCATTGCGCCCCACGACCCCGACTCGCTGGCCGCGGTCGATGCCCAGGGTCACCCCGGCGAGGACCGCACGCGTCGCGAACACGACGTGGATTGCCTCGAGGGCGACGACGGGCGGCATGGGGCCCAAGGCTAGCTGCCCCGGCCGGTAGGGTCGGACGCACGGATACCCGCCCGCCCGTGCCAGCCCGATGGCTGGTCCCGCCCGCTGAGGAGCGCCCTGTGCCCGAGTTGCTCGTCGTCGAGCCGGTGTTCGCCGAGCGGCTGTGGGGCGGGACGACACTGCGGGCGTGGTTCGGCAACGCCGTCCCCGACGGGATCATCGGGGAGTGCTGGGCGGTCTCGGGGATGCCCGGGATGAGCGGGTTCATCGGATCCGGGGCGCCCGAGGGGTTCACCCTTCGACAGGCGTGGTCCGCGGGGCTGGTGACCGGTCGGGAGGAGTCCGGGGACTTCCCCCTCCTGTGCAAGTTCCTCGACCCCCAGGACTGGCTCTCGGTGCAGGTGCACCCCGACGATCCCCAGGCCCAGGCGCTGGAGGGTCAGCCCCGCGGCAAGGCGGAGTGCTGGCTGGTGGTCTCCTGCCAGGACGACGCCGCGCTGATCCTCGGGCACACCGCGGACACCGCCGACGACCTGCGTCAGGCGTTGCTCGACGGCACCCTGATGGAGCGCCTGGTCAGGGTGCCTGTGGCGCAGGACGACTTCTTCATGGTCAATGCCGGCGAGGTCCACTCGGTCGGACCGGGCATGTTGGTGTACGAGGTGCAGGAGAGCAGCGACATCACCTACCGCCTCTACGACTTCGACCGCGTCGGCCCGGACGGCCGGACACGGGAGCTGCACGTCGACAAGGGGTTCTCGGTGGTCACCGCCCCGCACGATCCCGCCGCGTCGCGCACCGCCGGACCATGGCAGGCGACGGGTGCCAACTCCCGGTGGCGGACCCTCGTCGACTGCCCGCAGTTCCGGGTGGAGCGGTGGGAGACCCAGCGCGGCAGCTTCGTGCTCGACGCGCCCGACTACCTCGTGCTGACTGTCATCGGGGGCAGCGGCCGGGCACGGACCAGCCAGGGGTCCGTGGAGCTCGGGCTCGGGACCAGCCTCATCGTCCCCCGCGGGACGGGCCAGGTCGAGGTCGCCGGCGACCTGATCGTCGTCGCCACCCATCCGGGCCGGGAGCTGGCGTAGCCAACGTCACCCGGCACCCCCGCTGGGCTCGCACCGCGAGGGGATCTGCCTGCCCCGAGCATCCCGGCGGGCATCCCGGCGGGCGCACGCGGGTGCCCGGGCGGTGCCCGGACCGGGTCAGGCCTCGCGGCGGATCACCCGTGCCCCCGGGACATGCCCCGTCGTGATGTGCGTGGAGCGCACGTCGGCCATGCCGGCCAGTGCCGTGGCCACCCGCAGCCCGCTCGCGGAGTCGGCCACGAGGAAGGCAACGGTCGGTCCGGAGCCCGACACGATGCCGCCCAGGGCACCTGATGCCACCCCCGTGTCCAGGACGTCGCGCAGGGTCGGGCGCAGGGTGAGGGCAGCCTCCTGGAGGTCGTTGTACAGGACGCGCCCGAGAGCCCGGGCATCACCGGCGATCAACGCGGCCACGACTGCCGCATCCACCGTCGGCTCGGGCACGACACGCCCCTCGACGATCCGGTCGAAGGCGGCGTACACCGCGGGGGTCGACAGGCCCTGCGTGGCCGTGGCGAACACCCAGTGGAACGTGCCGCGCACCATGAGCGGGCTGAGCTGCTCGCCGCGGCCGAGGCCCAGCGCGGTCCCCCCCATCAGGCTGAACGGGACGTCCGAACCCAGGTCGAGGGCCACGCGCGCCAGGTCGTCGCGCCCCAGTGGGGCGCCCCAGAGGTCGTTGAGCGCGACCAGGGCGGCCGCGCAGTCCGCCGAGCCACCGGCCATGCCGCCGGCGACGGGCACCCCCTTGGCGATGGCGATCCGCAGGTCCGGGGCGGGCCGGTCGAGCGCGCTGGCCAGCCGGTCCGCTGCCCGCCACACGAGGTTGGTGGAGTCACGCGGCACCTGGTCGACCTGCAGCCCGGTCACCGTGTCGATCACGATGCCGGTCCCGGGCTCGCCGGCGGCGACCGTCACCTCCTCAACCATGGCGACGGCATGGAACACGCTGGCCAGCGGGTGGAACCCGTCCTCGCGGACCGCGCCCACGCAGAGCTGGATGTTCACCTTGCCCGGGGCGCGGGCGGTCACGGAGGGGCTCACGCCGTGCAGCGTAGTGGCCCCGGTCAGCGCACGACCTTGTCCGTGCCCGACTTCACGATCGTGAACTGGTCGAGGACCCCACCGGGCCCGAACGGTGAGGTGGAGCCCTTGCCCCGATGGCTCACGACGGCCCGGTACGCCAGCGTGTCGCCGGAGATCGTGATCACCTGGTAGGTCGAGGTCGCTGCGGCCCACACCGTCCGCCTGGCCCGGTTGAGCACCCAGTCCACATCGGTGACCTCGTAGTACTTGGGGCCGGAGACGCTCACGGCGAAGACCGGACCGTTCGGGGTGCGCGATCCCCGGGCGTAGGAGTGATCGTGTCCCGAGAGCACGAGGTCCACGTCGCGCTGCTCGATGATCGGCAGCCACAGGTCGCGCACCTCGGTGTTGGGGCGGCCCGGCCTGGTCGCGAACGGCGGGGCGTGCATGAGCACGATCGACCACCTGTTCGGGTTCTCCGCCAGCGCCTTGTCGAGGAATGCCGCCTGCTCGGCCATCCGGCCCCCGAACGAGTCGAGGACGACGATCCGCACGCCCTGGTAGTCGACGTGGAACCAGGTCTCGCCCTGCGCGGGGAACCCGTTGTCGGGCCAGTCGAAGTAGGACCGGAAGGCCTCGGCCGCGTTCGAGCGGCACTTCAGGACCAGCACGCACTGCTCGTGGTTGCCGATCGAGACCACCCAGTTGCGGGTGCTGGCCGCGCTGCCCATCGCGGCGAACAGGTCGGCCCACTGGGACCCCTTGTAGGGCCGGTCGACGACATCGCCGGCCTGCAGGACCAGCTGCGCACCGGGTGCGTCGGCCAGCGCCCGGCGCAGCGCGGTGCGCGGGACCCCACGGTTGTCGACCTGGGTGTCGCCGAGGCCGATGATGGTCAGCTCCGGGGCTGCCGGGTTCGCCGTCGTGAAGGTGCGCCACCGGGAGGATCCCCGGGAGGTCACGATCCGGTACTCGTACGCAGTGCCCGGCGTGAGGCCGACCAGCGTCGCCGAGTAGCGGGGCTGGGCGGACCCGGAGTCCTTCACGGAGGTGGCGGGGCCGCGGGTGGCACGGACTGCCTGCGAAGGTCCGCCGGGAACGCGGTACTGGACCTTCTGCCCGTTGGTCCGGGTCCGCATGGTCCACGAGATCCGCTGCGAGGTGGCCGGATCCGCCGTGGGTGTCAGCAGGACGCGTGCGGGCGCGGACGGGTTGGCGGCCGCGACCACTGCCGCGGGCCGGGCGGTGCTGGTGGCCACGGCGGAGGCCGGGGACGCGGCGCTCACCCCGGGCACGCCGGCCCAGGCCAGTGCCGCGACGACAGCCGCGACAATGGGCAGTCCGATCAGCCGGGGACCAGCGGCCAGGCCTTCCACGCGGGTGACGGTACCAACTGCGCACCGCGGTTCACGCCAAGGAACGGATAAGGCTGGGTCCGGCGTCGCGCGGGCACCGGCTATCCTTCGCCGTCGCGCGCGGCGGCAGCGATCGCTGCGAACTGGGCCACGTCGAGGGACTCGCCGCGCGCCGTCGGGTCCACGCCGGCCGCCTCGAGCAGGGCGATCGCGCGTTCGGACCCGCCGGCCCAGCCCGACAGCGCCGAGCGCAGCATCTTGCGGCGCTGGGCGAACGCGGCGTCGACCACAGCGAACACCTCCGCGCGGTCGACATCGTCACGGGGTGGGGCGGTGCGGATGAGCTCGACGAGGCCGGAGTCC
The DNA here is from genome assembly GCA_963774745.1 of uncultured Actinomycetes bacterium. Classification (GTDB taxonomy): domain Bacteria; phylum Actinomycetota; class Actinomycetes; order S36-B12; family CAIYMF01; genus Prado023. The sequence continues at coordinate 758,246 of CAVZGE010000011.1, forward strand.
ACGTTGGGCACCGGCCAGAACACGGTGCGCCCGACCAGCCCGGCCTGGCGGACGTCGGCGAACCAGCGGGCCTTCACCGACGGCACGCCGTACACGCGTGAGCCCGGCGGTGCGGCGAGCCGTTCGGCCACCTCGAGCTGGACCATCACCAGCGCCCGGTCGATGGTCGGGAAGGTGGCCATCAGGTGCAGCAGCACCGGCACGCTGATGTTGTAGGGCAGGTTGGCCACGAGCGCCGTCGGGGCGATCGGCAGGTCGGTGATCCGCAGGGCGTCGGCGGGCACGACCGTGAGGTTGTCACCGAGTGCCGGGGCCCGCTGCGCCACGGTCGCCGGGAGCGCCTCGGCCAGCACCGGGTCGACCTCGACGGCCACCACATGGCGCACGGTCCCGAGGAGCGCGAGGGTGAGCGAGCCCAACCCGGGCCCCACCTCGAGCACGATGTCGTCGGCGCCCACGCCTGACACGCGCACGATCCGGCGCACGGTGTTGGCATCGATGACGAAGTTCTGCCCGAGGGTCTTGGTCGGGCGCAGGCCGAGCCGCGCGGCCAGCGCGCGGATCTCCGCCGGGCCGAGGAGGTCCGCGTCGGCTGGACCGCCCGGCAGGGTCACGCGAAGTCCCCGAAGGCCCGACGCGTGTTGGCGTGCAGGTCGTCGCACAGGTCGGCGAGGTCCTCGCCGCGGAGCTCGGCCAGCCGGCGCACCGTCCACGGCACCAGGTAGCTGGCGTTGATCCGGCCACGGTGCGGGGTGGGCGTCAGGAACGGGGCGTCGGTCTCCACCAGGATGCGGTCGCGGGGCACCACCGGAGCTGCTGCGTGCAGGTCGCGGGCATTGGTGAACGTGACCGTCCCGGCGAACGACACGTACCAGCCGTGCTCGGCGGCGACCCGGGCCATCGGCTCGTCGCCGGAGAAGCAGTGGAACACCACGACCTCCGGCAGCCCGGCGCCGGCCAGCTCGTCGAGCAGTACCCGGATGACGTCGTCATGGGCGTCCCGGTCGTGGATCACCAGCGCGCGGCGCAGCCTGCGGGCCATGTCGATGTGCGCCCGGAACGACTGCTCCTGGATGACCCACGCCTCCGGCTCCCGGGTGCGGAAGAAGTCCAGCCCGGTCTCCCCGATCCCCCGGACCCGGGGCGAGCCCACGGCCAGCTGCTCCACGGTGGCCACCGCCGCCGCCAGCTCCCCCTTCGCCGCCAGCCGGGGCGCCTCGTTGGGGTGGATCCCGATCGCGGCCAGGATCGCTGGATGCTCGTGTGCCATCGCCACCGCCGCGTGGACGTCGCGGATCGAGCACCCCACCTGGACGATGCCCGTGACGTTCACCGACCCGGCCGCGGCCACGGCGTCCGCGGGGGTCAGCTCATCCTCGTCCCCGCCGCGCATGTCGATGTGGCAGTGCGAGTCGATGACCGGCCGCGGCAGCGGCTCGGGCAGCGGCGGGCGCGGGTGGCCCGAGCGGGCATCAGGCACCGGCGGGCGCCTCCTCGGGCAGCCGCGGGAAGAGGGCAGCACCCTTGGTGACCCGCACGCCGGCGGGAAGCTGGCCCCAACGGCTGACCTCCTCGATGCGCTGGTCACCGATCGCACCCAGGCCCTCGGCCGCGCCGATCGACTCCCAGAGCGTCCCCATGGCCCGCGGCATCACGGCGTTGTGCAGCACCGCGACGGCGCGCAGCGCCTCGCAGGTCGTGTAGAGCACCGTCGCGAGCCGCTCGCGGGCCACCGGGTCGTCGGCACGCTTGGCCAGCGCCCACGGCTCCTGCTCGGTGACGTAGAGGTTGACCGCGTCGACGAACCCCTTGACGGCGCCGATCCCCGCGGTGAAGTCCAGCGTCGAGTAGGCGCCGTCTGCGTCCTGCACGGCCGTCAGCAGGGCATCGGCCAGGGCCAGGTCGGCGTTGGCGAAGGCCCCCGGGGCGGGCAGCAGGCCATCGAAGTACTTGCCGACCATGGCCGTGGCCCGGGACCCCAGGTTGCCCAGCCCGTTGGCCAGCTCGGAGGTGTACCGCGCGGACATGTCCTCCCAGGAGAACGACCCGTCGTTGCCGAACTGGATCGCCCGCAGGAAGTAGTACCGGAACGCGTCCACGCCGAAGTGGTCGATGACCTGCTCGGGGGCGATGCCGGTGAGCTTGCTCTTGCTCATCTTCTCCCCGCCCACCAGCAACCAGCCGTGGGCGAAGACCTGACCGGGCAGCGGCAACCCGGCGGCCATCAGCATCGCCGGCCAGATCACGGCATGGAACCGCAGGATGTCCTTGCCCACCAGGTGGATGTCCGCGGGCCACGTGGCTGCGAACTTCCCCGCGCCCGACGACGGCGGCTCGTCGCCGAGGCCCACGGCGGTGGCGTAGTTGAGCAGCGCGTCGAACCAGACGTAGACGACCTGCGAGGGGTCCCACGGCACGGGGATGCCCCAGTCGAAGGTCGACCGGGAGATGGACAGGTCCTGCAGCCCACCGCGGATGAAGGAGGTGACCTCGTTGTGCGCGCTCTGCGGGGCGACCGCGTTCGGGTGCTCCTCGTAGTGCTTGAGCAGGGCGTCCCCGAAGGCCGACAGCCGGAAGAACCAGTTGGTCTCCGAGAGCATCTCCACGGGCCGGCTGTGCACCGGGCAGAGCATCTGGCCCGCGAGGTCACCGGTGCCCGGCACCAGGTCGCCGGCGAGCTTGAACTCCTCGCAGCCCACGCAGTACGGGCCCTCGTAGTCCCCGGAGTAGATGTGCCCGGAGTCCTTGAGCCGGGTCAGGAAGTGCCCGACGCGCGTCTCGTGCCGGCGCTCGGTGGTCCGGATGAAGTCGTCGTTGGCCACGTCCAGGGTCGCCAGGACGGGCTTCCAGTGCTCGGCGACCAGGCGGTCGGCCCACTGCTGGGGAGTCACGCCGGCAGCCTCGGCCGTGCGCAGGACCTTCTCACCGTGCTCGTCGGTGCCCGTGAGCAGCCAGACGTTCTCGCCGCGCTGGCGGTGCCAGCGGCAGACGGTGTCGGCGGCCACGGTCGTGTAGGCGTGCCCGATGTGCGGGGCATCGTTGACGTAGTAGATGGGCGTGGTGACGTAGAACGCCTTGCCGGTCGGGCTCATGGGAGCAGATTCTAGTTCGGCGGCACGCGCAGCCTCGCCCGAGCGGGTGCGGCACGATGGGCCCATGCCCGACGCCGACCACGAACCCGACCCCCACGTCCCGGCGAGCGGCGCGCCCGCGGACGACCAGCCCGGGCCGGGCACCCTGGTCCTGGCCGGGACGCCGCTGGGGAACCCGGCCGACGCGTCCCCGAGGTTGGCGCGCCTGCTGGTGTCGGCTGACCTGGTGGCCGCGGAGGACACCCGCCGGCTGCGTCGGTTGCTGGCCGACCTGGACGTGGTGCGCACGGGCCCGGTGGTGTCCTACTACGAGGACGTCGAGCGCGAGCGGCTGCCCCGACTGCTCGATGCCCTGGCCGCCGGTGGCACGGTCGCACTGGTCACCGACGCCGGCATGCCGTCGGTGAGCGACCCCGGCTACCGGGCGACGCGGGCGGCCCTCGACGCCGGGCACCTCGTCACGGCACTGCCCGGGCCCTCGGCCGTGACGACGGCGCTGGCCCTGTCCGGCCTGCCCTGCGACCGGTTCTGCTTCGAGGGCTTCATCCCGCGGAGGTCGGCCGAGCGCCGCGCCCGGATGGCTGAGCTCGCAGACGAGCCGCGGACCCAGGTGTACTTCGAGTCCCCGAGACGGCTGGGGGTGACCCTGGCCGACATGGCGGCGGCGTTCGGCCCCGAGCGCCCGGCGGCGGTCTGCCGCGAGCTGTCCAAGACCTACGAGGAGGTCCTGCGCGGCGGCCTCGGCACGCTCGCCGAGTGGGCGCAGACGGGCGTTCGCGGCGAGATCACGCTGGTGGTCCAGGGTGCCCCGGCCGGCGCCGACGGTGGCACCGACGCTGCCGGCCTGGCGGCGCGGGTCGCTGCCCTCGAGGCGCAGGGCATCGCGCGCAAGGAGGCCATCGCCCTGGTGGCCGGCAGCACGGGAGCCCCCAAGCGGTCGGTCTTCGATGCGGTGGTGGCCCACAAGTCCCGCGAGCGGTGAGCGGGGCGACGGGGCAGCGCGCGCCTCAGACCCAGGTGGGCAACCACATGCGCCAGTCCCAGCGATCGTAGGCCAGCACCTGCCCGGTCCAGATCGGCAGGAAGAACCAGGCTGACGCGACGATGAGGAGCAGGACCGCACCCGCGGCCACGATCCCCCACTGCCGGCGCACCGGCGTGGCGTCCGGCCCTCCCGCCAGGCTGGCCAGCGAGATGGCCAGCATCCCGGCGAGGAAGGGCACGACCAGCACGGCGTAGAACGTGAAGATCGTCCGGCCGTGGAACACCAGCCACGGCACCCACCCCGCCAGGTAGGCCACGAGCAGTGCGCCACTGCGCCAGTCGCGCCCCGCCACGGCCCGCCACACGTTGTGGAACAGGGCCAGCAGGCCGGCCCACCAGATGATCGGGTTGCCGAGCGCCAGCACCTCCTCGGCGCAGCGATCCGCCCCGCAGGCACCCTCGGGCGACTCGTAGTGGAACGACGTGGGTCGCGACATCACCGGCCAGGACCAGGCGCTGGACTTGTACGAGTGCGGCGAGTCCAGCCCGACGTGGAACCCCCACGCGGCGCGGTGGTACTCGGCCAGCGAGCGCAGCGCGTCGGGGACCAACGGCCAGCCCGGATGCGCGGCCGCCCAGTTGCGGTCGTAGCCGCCGTCGGTGACCAGCCAGCCGGTCCAGGTGAGCAGGTAGGCGAGGAACCCGACCACCACGATGCTCACGAACGCCGGCAGCGCGTCGCGCAGCAGCACCCCCTGGAGCGGGTGCCCGGCCCCGAGCTCGCGGCGCAGCTGGAGGTCCCAGTACACCGTGAGCAGGCCGAGGAACGCCACGTACCACAGGCCGCTCCACTTGACCCCGCAGGCCAGCCCGAGTGCGAGCCCGGCTGCGATCCGCCAGGGGCGCAGGCCGAACCCCGGCCCGAGGATGACCGGGTTGCCCTCCCACAGGGTGCGCCAGGCGTCCGCCCGCCGCCGGACGGCGTCGCGATCCAGCAGCAGGAGGCCGAAGGCGGCCAGGACCAGGAACATGAGAGTCATGTCCAGCAGTGCCGCCCGGCTCATGACGATGTGCAGTCCGTCCAGGGCGACCAGCAGGCCGGCGACGGTCCCGACCAGGTCGGATCGGGTGAGCCGGCGGATGATCCGCGCCGTCATCAGCACGCTCAGCGTCCCGAGGACGGCAACCCCGAACCGCCAGCCGAACGGATTCACGCCGAACGCCCACTCACCGGTGGCGATGACCCACTTGCCCAGCGGTGGATGGACCACGAAGGACGGGTCGCCCCTGAAGATGTCGAGCTGGTTCCATGCGGCGTCCTGGGCGAGGATCCTGTCGTCGGCCCCGTCGACCGCCTGGCGCTCGTACCCGAAGCGGAGCAGCGCCAGCGCGTCCTTCACGTAGTAGGTCTCGTCGAAGATGATCGCGTCGGGCCGACCGAGGTTGACGAACCGGAGCAGCCCGGCAATGAGGGTCACCAGCAGCGGACCGATCCACCCGCGCAGCCCCCGGGAGGGCATCGGGCGATGCATCAGCCGGATCCGGGGGATCGCCGCTGCCGCGGCCGGTGGCGCATCGGTGACGGACACGCCGCAATGCTAGGACGGGTCAGCCCACCGGGCCGGACGCCCCCTTCGTGGCAGCGGACTTCTTCGCCGGCGCCCTCGTGGCGGCGGACTTCTTCGCCGGCGCCCTCGTGGCGGCGGCCTTCTTCGCGGGCGCCCGGGTGCGCGTCGGCGCCTTCGTCGGGGCGGCTGCCGCAGCGGGTTCGGTCACGGGCGTCCCTGAGTGCACGCCCAGGGTGGCGCGCGCCTGCGGGTCGACGATCGCCAGCACCTCGTCGAACGCGACCCGGATGTGCTCGACGAACACCTCGGGGTCGGGGATCGCGCGGGTGTCCATGTTGATGCCGATGTACGCCACGCCGTTGTAGGTCATCAGGCCCACGTTGGCCGCCGCCCCGGCCTTGGGCGCGAACGGCACGATGGCCTGGACCTCGGCGCCGGAGGCGTAGAGCGCGATCGGCGGGCCCGGCACGTTGGTGATGGCCAGGTCGCAGCCCTTCATCATGCCCGCGGCCACTGAGGTCGCCGCACTCTGGGGCAGGGCGGTGAGCAGCCGGTAGATCGTGTCGCTGACCACCAGCGCGGGCTCCGTGCGCGCCTGCATGAGCAACGGCGCCACCCGCTTGATCCGGGTCTCGGCATCACCGCTGTCGATGGGCATGGGGAACCGGGCCGGGACCCACCGGTTGCCGGACGTGTCGTCACTCGAGGTGCGCATGTTCACGGGCATGTTCACGCGCACGTACTCGCACGGGGCGTTGTGTGCCTCGTGGTAGGCAGCCACGCCGCCGCCCACGGCCGCCATGTACGTGTCGTTGAGCGTGCCGCCCACCTTCCTGGCCGCGGCCTTGAAGGGCGTGAACGGGACCTGGATCACCGCCAGCTGCACGGACAGCGAGCGGCCGTGCATGAGGGGGCTCAGGGGCTCGTTGGCCGGGGCCAGCAGGCGTGCGGCCGATTGCGCGAACGCGGCACCGGACACGGCCGACTCCCCCGGGTCGGCGACGACCCGTTCGACCAGGCCGATCGCACCGCCCGTGAGGGACCGGCCCTGGCGGTACGCCGCGCTCGCTGCGAACCTCGCTCCATTGACCAACCGCCCCGGCACCCCCAGGACATCACCGGTCGGGGTGCTGGGCATCGGACCCAGGTCGGTGCGGGGAGTGCGCGTGAGGTCGAACAGGCTCGCGGCCATGGCCATGCCGCCGACCCCATCGGTGATGGCGTGGTGCAGCTTGATGATCACCGCGGACCGCTGGCCGTCCCAGCCCTGGACCAGCGCCATCTCCCAGAGCGGGCGATCCCGGTCGAAGTCCTGCTCGGCCATCTGCTCGGCGATGCGCATGAGCGGCCGGTCGGTCCCGTCCGCAGGGACGTGGAAGCGCTTGAGGTGGAAGGTCATGTCGAAGTTGGGATCGACCTCCCAGCGGGGCGGGATCGGCGAGACCGGGTTGCCGACGACCCGCTGGCGGAGCTTCGGGACCGCCAGCGTCATCCGGGTGATCCGATCGACCAGCACCGCAACCTCGGGCTCGGTGTCGAGCACCGTCATCGCGACGACGACCGAGCGCAGGATCGGGTCCTGCTCCACGCCCCACATGACGGCGTCGAACGCACCCATCCGATCAAGCCTGTCGTCTGACATCCCGCACTCCTCATCGTCGCCGACCTCTCCGGCGAGGCTAGTCGCCGGCGGCGCGCGACGCGCGGGCGCGACCCGGGCCCACTTCACTGTCGAGCAGCAGGCCGAGTCACTGACTCCGAGGTCCGCCATCCCAGGGGTCGTATCATCCGGCCGTGAGCACGATGCGCCAGGCCTGCCCGGCGGACCTCCCGGGCGCGTACACGGTGTGCCTGCAGACCGGCGATGCCGGCCAGGACGCCTCCGGCATCCGCGAGAACCCGGACCTGCTCGGCCACAACTATGTCGGCCCCTACCTGGCAGCGGACATGAGCCTGTGCCTCGTCGTCGTCGACCAGCTCGGCGTCGGCGGCTACCTGTTGGCCACCGACGACACGCGGGAGTTCGAGGCCTGGCGGGAGGCACACTGGCTGCCCGTGCTGCGCGAGCAGTACCCCCGCGGCTCGACCAGCCCGAGGGACGCCGACCTCGTCGAGCTGCTGCACGCCCCCGAGATCGCCCCGCAGGAGGTGGTCGCCGAGCACCCCGCCCACCTGCACATCGACCTCCTGCCCCGGCTCCAGGGGCAGGGATGGGGCCGTCGCCTGGTCCAGGAGATGCTCGCGCGGCTGGCCGATCGGGGATCGCCCGCCGTGCACCTGGGCGTTGCGACCGAGAACCTGCGGGCGCAGGACTTCTACCGGCATCTCGGGTTCGCCGATGTCGCCGCGGTGCCTGATGCGCTCTACATGGGCAGGCCCACGGGACCGCTGTGACCACGGCCGCAACCGGGCTGGCGTTGTCCCGCAGGCTGGGTGCCGACACAATGGCGCAGGTCGCTGCCGACCGAGATGAGGAACTGATGTCACGCAAGAGGATCAAGCGGATAGGCATCCTGACCGCCGGTGGCGACAGCCCGGGCCTGAACGCGGCGATCCGCGGCGTCGGCAAGACGGCGATCGGTCACTACGGCATGGAGCTGATCGGGTTCCGGGACGGCATCACCGGGCTGGCCCAGAACCGGCACACGCCGCTGGACAGCGCCGCCCTCTCCGGCATCCTGACCCGCGGCGGCACCATCCTGGGGACCAGCCGCGACAAGGTGCACCGCATGGAGGTCGACGGCCAGGTCCGCGACATGGTGCCGGCCGTTGTCGAGAACTACGCCAGGGAGGGGCTCGACGGGCTGATCGTGATCGGCGGCGGGGGTACCGCCAAGAACGCCCTGCGCCTGCAGGCCGCGGGGCTCAACGTCCTGACCCTGCCCAAGACGATCGACAACGACATCGTCGGCACGGATACCAGCTTCGGCTTCGCGACCGCGACCGAGATCGCCACCGAGGCGATCGACCGGGTGCACAGCACGGCGCACAGCCACCACCGGATCATCCTCACGGAGGTCATGGGCCACCGGGCCGGGTGGCTCACCCTGGCAGCGGGGCTCGCGGGCGGGGCGGACGTCATCCTGATCCCCGAGATCCCGTACTCGGTCGAGCGGATCGCCGAGACGATCCGGGCGCGGACCGCCCGGGGCAGCTCGTTCAGCGTGGTTGCGGTGGCCGAGGGCGCACGGGACGCCGACGACACCGCGGACTACGAGGCCGCCCGCCTGCTGGTGAAGGCGGCCAAGACCCCCGAGGCCTCGCGGGCGGCCAGGGCCCACCTGGCGCATGTCGAGGACTCCCAGCGTGAGCACACCTTCCGCCTGGCGCGCGAGCTGGAGGCGGCGACCGGGCTCGAGACGCGCGTCACCATCCTCGGCTACGTGCAGCGCGGTGGGGCGCCCTGCGCCGCCGACCGGCTGCTGGCCACCAGACTCGGAGCCGCAGCGGCCGACCTGGTCGCCGAGGGCGGGTTCGGCTACATGGTCGCCGCACGCGGCGAGGGCACCGAGGCCGTCCCGCTGACCGAGGTCGCCGGCAAGGTCAAGCTCGTCCCCCCGGACCATGACTGGGTCGTCGCCGCCCGCAAGGTCGGAACCGGCCTGGGCGACTGAGTCGCCGCCAGACCCGCACGAAGGGCAGGGCCCGGGGGACAACCCCGGACCCTGCCATGTGTGGAGCTGAGGGGACTCGAACCCCTGACCCCCTCGATGCGAACGAGGTGCGCTACCAGCTGCGCTACAGCCCCTTGAGCAGTCCTAGGGTACCCAGTCCCGGGCTCGAGGACCAAACCCGTCGCCGGAGTGCGGCTGGGTGCACCTGCGGGCCTTCGCGGCCCCCGTGGGAGCGGCTACTCGTTGACGGCGCGCGGTCGGTAGACGGGGGCGGAGATGCCCTGGGCCTGCCACGCGGCCGACTGCTGGGCGAGGAACTCCTCGTCGCGCGAGCGCGCCTCTGCGGCGGCCTGCTCGGCCTTGGCCCGGGCGATCGCCTCTGCCTTCGCGGCCGCCATGCGCTCGGCGTGGGCCTTCTGCTGCTGTGCCCGCTCCAGCATCGCGGCCGCGGTCCACGCACCCGGCGTGGCCGTGTCGATGACGCGGGGGAACTCGGCTGCGGGCGGCGCCGTGACGTAGGTGGGCAGGGTGGCAGGGCGGGCCTCCCATGTGGCACCCGCCTGCCCGGGCACCACCCGGCGCTGCACGGGGGCGCTCGCCGGCTGCTTGGCCGGCACGCGCTGGCCCTGGACCTCGCGCCGACGCTGGGCGCTGCGGACCTGGTGGCGCGCGGCGACGACGAAGGCGCCGGTGAGGCCGACGGGAACGACGAGCGCGACGGGCAGCAGGACTCCCCCGACGACAAGTCCGGCGACGACGAGCAACCCGGCCCCGAGGATCCCCAGGACGACACGACGGCGAGCCGCTGCCGAGGCCGACGCGGCCCTCGAGCTCGCACCGGACACGAGGCCGGAGACCTTGCCACTGACGCCCGCGAGATCCTGGCGGCGAACGGTGAACACCTCGGGGGCGACGTCACTGCCGCGGGACCCCGAGCGCTCGGTCCCGCCCTCGGCATCCTGGGCGGTGGGCAACGGGATCCCGAACACGGAGTCCCGCTGCGACAGCGCCTGGAGGCTTCGACTGAACCGGTCGACGGACCGCGCGGAGTCCATGTGATCGTGGCGCCGCAACCACGCCGGGACCAGGACCACGGCCCAGACGGCGATGATTGCCACGTAGATCAGACCCGTCACGGGCAGGAATCTACTTCAGGTCGGGTTGTCAGACCCGGGAAATCGGGTCCGCGAAGATTCGTGTCGCGCCGCCAGGGCGTCGGCCATCGATCGCGGGACCTCCTCGGCATTGAGCGCGAAGACCTCATGGTCGCGCCACGCGCCGTCGATGTGCAGGAAGCCCGGTCGCGATCCCTCGTGGCGGAAGCCCAGCTTCTGCACGACCCGCCTGCTGGCGGCGTTCTCCGGGCGGATCACGATCTCGATCCGGTGCAGCCGGAGCACGCCGAAGCAGTAGTCACAGGCCATCGCCACGGCCATCGGGGTCAACCCGAGTCCGGCGACCCGCGCGTCGATCCAGTACCCGATCGACGCGCCGCGCAGGGATCCCATGGTGATCCCGGCGACGGTGACCTGCCCGACCAGCCGGCCGTCCAGCGTCATCGCCCATGCCAGCGTGCGACCCGCCCGGGCCTCATCTCGGAATCGGGCGACCATCTGGCCGTAGCTGGGCACCGCCTCGCCGGAGTTCGGCGGGACCGTGGCCTCCCACGGCGACAACCAGTCCACGTTGCGCGCGCGCACCTCCCGCCACGCCCGGACATCCCGGCGCCGCAGCTCGCGCAGCTCGAGGACGCCGGCGCCGGTTCGGCGGGTCAGCACGGGCAGGGCCGCCATCAGGACCTGCCGAGCGGCATCACCGACACGACCGAACCGGCCGCGACCTCTCCCGCGGTCTCCGGCAGGACGATGAGGCTGTCGGCCAGGCGCAGGCCGACCAGTCCCGGCTCGGCGATCGGGCTGATCAGCCGCTCGTCGGCTGCGCCGTGCAGGTGCCCGCGCAGGTACGTCCGCACGCCCGGCTCACCGCGGACCGGGTGCGTGAGCCGGGCCGGGATCAGCGGGCGGAACACCTGCTGGTGGCCCAGCATCCGCCGGATCACCGGGCGCACGAAGATCTCGAAGGCGACGAACGCGCTCGACGGGTTCCCGGGGAGCGTGAAGATCGGGACGTTGTCCGGCCCGAGGTAGCCGTGCCCCTGGGCCATCCCGGGGCTCATCGCCACCCGGGTGAACTCCACGGAGCCCAGGCGCGCGAGGACGTTCTTCATGGTGTCGTAGGTGCCGGCCGTGACCCCACCGGTGGTGACGATGAGGTCGGCGCGGACCAGCTGGTCCTCGAGGGTGTCCATCAGGGCGCGCTGCTCGTCGCGGACGGGGCCGGCGCGATACGCCATGGCGCCGGCGTCCTGCGCGGCTGCGGTGAGCATGTACCCGTTCGAGTCGGGGATCAGCCCGGGGGTCATGGGTGCACCGGGCTCGACGAGCTCGGTCCCGGTGCTCATCACGACGACCCGCGGCCGGGGGCGCACCGTCACCCGGGCGTGCCCCACGGCCGCCAGCAGGGCCACCTCACGGGCACCCACGAGTGCTCCGGCGGGCAGGACCGCCTGGCCCGGGGTGAGGTCCTCGCCGGCACGCTGGACGCCGTGCCCGGGGAGCACGGCCCGATTCACCGACACGGTGGGCATCCCGCCATCGGTGAACTCGAACGGCACGACCGCCGTCGCCCCCGTGGGAAGGGGCGCGCCCGACCCGATGCGGATCGCGGTGCCCGCCACGATCGGATGGCTGGCCCGGTACCCGGCGGGGACGTCGTCGGTCACGGGCATCGTGGTCGGCGTGCCGGGGGTCGCCGAGGCGACATCGGCGGCGATCACCGCGTAGCCGTCGATGCCCGCCGCGTCGAACGGGGGCAGCGCCCACGGCGCCGTCACCGGCTCGGCGAGCAGGCATCCCCGGGACTCCAGCAGCGAGACGTCCAGTGACTCCAGGGCGTGGGCGTGGGCCAGGACCTCGGCCAGGTGCTCGTCGACGGTGCGCACGCGGCTAGCCGCCCGTCAGCCCGACGCGACCGCGCGGCCCGCGGGCTGACTGCGCGGAGCTGTCCTGGAGCATGGTCATGCACCGCACGATAACCGCCGGGTTCCCCCACCCCCGGCAGTGGTGCATGATCGCGTGCGTGGCTGGCACCAAGTCCGACCTGCGCGCACGGATCCGCGCCGCCCGGTCGAGGGCAGTGGGATCAGCCGGATCAGCCGACGAATCGGCCGCCCTGCTCGCGACCGCCACGGCTGCGGGCCTGCTTGATCCGCAGGGGATCCCGGGCGCTCGGGGAGCCGTCGTGATCGCCGCCTACATCGCGGCACCCGGCGAGCCGGAGGTGGGCGGCCTGCGGGCCGCCGTCCGCCACGCGGGTGGGGTCGTCCTGCTGCCGATCCCGGGGGCCGGCCGGACGCTCGACTGGGCCCGCGACGACGGTGCCTACCGGCCCGAGGGGCGCTACCCGATCGAGGTTCCGGCCGGGCTGGTCATCGGCTCGGGTGCCGCGGTGCTGCTGGCGCACGGGGTGCGCACGGTCCTGGTCCCCGCGCTGGCAGTCGATGCGACGGGGACCCGACTGGGACAGGGCGGGGGCTACTACGACCGGCTGCTGGCCGACCTGGCGAGCACGGTCGGAGCAGGGCCCGCCGACCGGGACCGAACCGTGGAGGCGTCGGGGGCGATCCCGGATCTCGTCGCGGTCGTGCGGGACGAGGAGCTCCTCCCCGGCGGATACCTGCCCCGCGAGCCGCACGATCAACTGATGACGGCAGCGCTGACGCCCACCAGGTTCGTCCGGCTGGGGCCCTGACGCGGTCCGCAGGCGCCGGGCTGGCGGGTCAGGGGGCTGCGGGAGCGCTCGACTTCGAGGTGCTCGCACCTGAGCTCGCCGGCGACGATCCGCTGCCCGCCGCGGACCCGCTCGATGCCGACCCGGCGCTGCTGCCCCCGGAGGCCTTCGCGGGCTCGGGCTTGGGCGTGGCCGGGGAGGTCGCCGAGGTCTTGCCGCGGCTGTCGGTGCGGTAGAAGCCGCTGCCCTTGAACACGACGCCGACGTTGCCGAAGACCTTGCGCAGGCGACCGTCGGCACACGACGGGCAGTCGGTCAGCGACGGCTCGTGGATCGACTGGACGACCTCCAGCGGGGTGTGGCAGCTGGTGCACAGGTACTCGTAGGTCGGCATACTCACCCTCTTCAGCGCGCCTTGCTGGCTCCGACAGGCCCCCATTCTGGCACTCACGGGCGCTGAGTGCTAATCGTGGCCCGAACCGGGGAGGGCGACGCAGCCTGGGCGATCGCAGCCTTGGCGACCCGCGCCCGCGCTGCGGCCTGTGGACAACGGGTGGTCGATCCCGGCACCCACGCATAGCGTGCGCCCACCGGTCGATTCCTCCCGGCCACCAGGGCCGGGGCGAGCCATCCAGAGGGGGTCACATGGGCAGCGCACCCCGGGGAGCGTCCCGAGCCGGCGGCACCCGCCTGGTCCGGCGGCACCGCAGGGCCCTGGCCGGCGTGGCGGCTGCCGCGTCCATCGGCGCCCTCGGGATGGCGCTGCAGCCACCGGCACCGGCAACGCGTGCCGTCGTCGTGGCAGCCGCGGACCTTCCTGCCGGCCGTTCGCTGGCCGCAGGTGACCTCACGGTCGCCGAGGTCCCGGCCGGCGTCCTCCCGGCGGGGAGCACCGGTGAGGTCAGCGCCTTCCTGGGCCGGGTGCTGGCCGCGCCGATGGCCCGCGGCGAGGCGCTGGGCGGCCATCGGGTCCTGGGCCCGCCGGCGTGGTCGGTCCCGTCGGGGACGATGCCGCTGCCCGTTCGGTTCGCCGACGCCGGCGCAGCGGCCCTGCTGGGCGCCGGTCAGCGCATCGACGTCGTGGCCGCGTCCGGGCCCGGGCTCGACGGCGCAGCTGCGTTCGCCTCCGCCGAGCTCGTCGCCCAGGACATCCTGGTGCTGGCGGTCATCACCGGGGAGCCCGGGGCCGGAGGTCTCCTGGGCGGCTCGACCACGTCGGAGGAGGGCTCCCCGTTGGTGCTGCTCGCCGCCGACCGCCCTGCGGCGCTGGCCATCGCCGGGGCGCAGGCCCGTTCGAGCCTGGGCTACCTGATGCACGTGGACCCCGGCTGACAGCACCGATGTGGGCTGCCGACCGGGGTCGCCGTGTGGTGCGCGGGGCCTGGTTCCCCGTGCCGGAGGTGGCGCCGCTCAGCCCTGGTCGCGGTCGCGCTCGGCGGATCCCGGGCTCCCCGGGCTCCCCTGCGCGAGCAGGTCGCGGATCTCGGTGAGGAGCAGGACGTCGTCCGGGGTCTCGTCAGCCTTGGGGGTGATCCGGGACAGCTCGCGTGCCTTGTTCATCGGGACGACGAAGAGGAAGTACACCACCGCCATCGTGATCACGAAGGAGATGAGCACGCCGATCACCGCCCCGATGTCGACGAAGGTCCCGGTGTCCGCGGTGCACGGATCCGCGCCGTCCACGCAGAACCCCCATCCGCCCGTGTCGCCGGCACCGATCGCCGCGAGCACCGGATTGATGATCTCCTCGGTGAACGACTTGACCACCGCGGTGAAGGCGGCGCCGACGACCACGGCCACAGCCAGGTCGATGACGTTGCCGCGCATCACGAATTCCTTGAAGCCGTGCAGGATGCCGGTCTTCTCCTCGGCCATGGGTGCTCCTTGTTGGGTCAGGGGGGTCGGCATGCGCCGCGAGGCCGGGGCGGCATGCTCAGCGCCCACAGAGTAGTGGAGGCGCCGGTGCCCCGCACACGCCCCCGGGCATGCCCCGCCCGTGACCGGACCGACAGCCCTCCTGCCGGCAGGCCCATCGGCGGCCCTGCCGGCGGCGCTCAGCTGCCGTGGTGCGGTGGGGTCTCCGTGCGGTAGCGGGCCAGCCTGTCGTTCTCGGACTCGCCACGCTCGCCCCAGGACTCGGGCCGGTCCTCAGCGGCGCGACCGTCCAGGGGATCGCCCAGCGACAGCCGTCGGGGCGCGCCCGCTTCTCCCCGTACGCACCCCATCGATCGACGACTCGGAGCCCTCGGGATCGGTCGTCCCGGCGCTCATTGCGGATCGCCCTGGTCCAGCTGGGCGAGGAAGGCTTCGACCTGTGCCGCGATGTCGGTGTCCGTGGGCAGCCCGTCGGACCCGGCCGACTGGCTCGCCCGGCCCGCCATCATCGCGTCGTACTGCGCCTCGAGGGTGGTCACCGCGTCCATGTTCTCGGGGTTGGACGCGATCTGGATGGAGATGTCCGCGTCGGACTCCTCAGCCGCCTCTGCCAGCTGGTCCAGGGGCACTGCCATGCCCGTCGCGGCGGACAACGCCTGCAGCAGGGCCAGCGCCCCGCGCGGGAACTCCGCCTGCACGAGGTAGTGCGGCACGTGCGCGGCGAAGCCCATGGCGGGCCGGTCCTGCTCGCCGAGCCGGAGCTCGACGAGGGCCGCAAGGCTGCCGGGCACCTCGAGCGAGCCCACCCAGGGCTGGGTGCCCACGGTCAGGGTCGGGTCGTTGGCGTGCACCGTGACATTGATGGGCCTGGTGTGCGGCGCCGGCCACGGGATCGCGTGCATCCCCACGACGAGGCGCACTCCCAGTGCCTCGACGAGCCGGACGATCCCGTTGCTGACCGCCCCCCAGGCGGTGTCCGGCTCGGAGCCGTGCAGGATCAGGAACCGCTCGCCGTGCTCGTCGACCGCGGCGTCCACCACCAGCTCGGGCATGGCCACCGACTCGTAGTGGTCCGAGTTGAACACGGTTCGGGGCCGCCGGCCGCGGTAGTCGAACAGCGAGTCGATGTCGAAGGTGGCCACACGGGTGTGCTCGCAGGACTCCAGGAGGTGCTCGATCGCCAGCCTGCTGGCGCCGCCCGCGTCCATGAACCCGGTCAGCCCATGGACCAGGACCGGGGCGCCCAGCTCCGGACGATCGGGCTCGAGTCGGTAGGACCCCGCTGTCACGACCACTCCCTCACCTCGAGCCGGCGCCTCTTACGACCGGCTGACCGTCAGGTTCAACGAGAGTACTGCCGCTGGGATTCCCGACGCCGGACGACGCCGGGATGTCGCCGGGGCGCGGCGGACGTCGAGACGGGGTCGGGCCTGCCGGTCGCTGCTACTGTCGAGCGGCAGCGCCGGGTGGGCGGGAGCCGGCGCGCGGGTGACGCGACCGACAGGAGGGGCGATGGTCCCGGAGTCCGGAGCAGGTACCGACCCTGCGTCCGTCGAGGGCAATGCGGAGGGCGTGGAAGCCGGATCCCCCGACAGCAGCAACCCGCCCGCACGCGGCCCGGTCTCGCGACTGGTGCGCAACAAGCGCTTCGTGAAGCTCGTCGGGGTGCTCATCACCCTGGCGCTGGTGTACTACGCGTTCTTCGTCGTGCTTCCCAGCGAGATCAGCTGGGCGGAGGTCCAGGCTGCGCTGCAGGCACTGACCGCACCGGAGATCGCGGCCCTGCTCCTGGCCGGCCTGGGGCTGATGGTCCTCCTGGGCTGGGCGGCCAAGGCGTCCCTGCCCGGGTTGAGCATGTACCAGGGCTTCGAGTCCTCGGCCACCAGCCAGATGACCGCCTTCGTGGTCCCCCCGCCCGGGGACTACGTGATCCGGTTCGCGATGTACCGGACGTACGGGTTCTCCGACGAGCAGTCGGGCACGTCGGTCCTGATCTCGATGGTGCTGCGCTACGTGGCGATCTTCTTCATGCCGATCCTCGGCCTGCTGGCGGTCATCGCTGCCGGCACAGCCACCTCCGCGCAGGTCTGGTGGTTCGCCGCCCTGACCCCCGCGTTCGTGATCGTGTGCTGGCTGATGCTGCGAGTCATCCGCAGCGATGCCGTGGCGCACGCGGTCGGGCGCAGGCTGCACTCTGCCGTGGTCCGGGTGATGGGCCGGTTCCACCGCCATCCGGCCGGCGACGTCGAGCGCAGCGTGGTCAGCTTCGGCCAGCGCACCCGAGCCACGGTGAGCAGCCAGGGCCCCGGCCTGCTGCTGTCCAACCTGGCTTGGGCCCTGGGCAACGCCGCGGTCCTGCTCATGGCCATGCGGTTCAGCGGCCTGGACTCCTCCGCGGTCCCGCTGGCCACCGCCCTGCTGGCCTCAGGTTTCCTGATGGTGGTCAACATCCTGCCCATCCCCGGCAAGAGCGCCCTGGCGGCACCGACCCTGTTCACCATCATGAGCCTGACCAGCGATGCCGACCAGTCGGCCATGACCGCAGCGATCCTGCTCTACCGGGTCGTGACCTGGCTGCTGCCGATGCCCGTCGGCGCGCTGATGTTCCTCGTCTGGCGCTTCCGAGTCCGCCGCGACACGGTCACCACCGTGCCCGAGGACCCCGACATCCTCGCCACCGCCCCGGACGCGTCAGCGGGAGGCGGCCCGGCGGTATCGGGCGACCCCCAGCGGCACGAAGATCACGAGCAGGAGTAGGCACCACAGGACCGATGCGAGGACCGGGTTCTGCAGGGGCCAGTAGTCGGGGGCCACATAGCCGGGCGGGACGTTGCCGAAGAGCTCGCGGACGGCCGCGGCCACGGCACTGATCGGGTTCCAGGCAGCCACCGGCTGCAGCCACGAGGGCATGGTCTCCAGCGGGACGAAGGCGTTGGACAGGAACGTGAGCGGGAACAGCCAGATGAGGCCGGCGGTCTGGGCGACCTCGACGCTGCGCACGGACAGTCCGATCACGGCGCCGATCCACAGGAACGAGTACGCGAACAGCGCGAGCAGGGCGAAGCCCCCCAGCACGCTGAGCAGCGGAGCGTCCGTGCGCCACCCGACCAGCAGGCCGGTCAGGGCCATGGCGGCGGTCGTGACCCCAGCGAACGCGAGGTCGGCGAACGTGCGCCCGGCCAGCACGGCCGATCGCGCCATCGGCAGCGACCGGAACCGGTCGAACAGCCCGCGGGACAGGTCGTCGGCCATCGCGATGCAGGTGGTGGCGCAGGTGAAGGCCACCGTCTGCACGAAGATCCCGCCCATCAGGAAGTCGGTGTAGTCCCCACCGCCGGGCACCTCGATCGCCCCGCCGAAGACGAACGCGAACAGCAGCACGAACATGATCGACTGGATGATCCCGAAGACGATCGAGTCCGGCTGGCGGCGCAGGCGCGTGACGTTGCGCCAGGTGATGGTCCCGGTGTCGGACAGGGACTGGGCAAGGTCGCTCATGGCTGGGTTCCCTCCGCGGTGTCGGGCTGTGGTCGTCCCTGGCCGGTGGCCGGTGCGGCACCCCGATGCGCGCCGTCGGGCTCAGGCACGTCACCGTCGCGCGCGTGGTGGCCGGTGAGCTCCAGGAACACGTCGTCGAGGGTCGGCCGGCGCACGGCGATGTCCAGGATCTGCACGCCCCGCTCGTCGAAGGCGCGCACGGCGTCGAGCAGGGCGCTCGCCCCGCCGGCCACCGGGGCGACGAGCTGCCGGGAGTGCTCGTCGACGTCGATGGCACCGTTGGCCAGCCCGGCCAGGACGTCACGGGCATCGGCCACCTGGCCGGCGGCGACCGTCACGGCCAGGCGCTCCCCGCCCACCTGCGCCTTGAGCTCGTCGGAGGTCCCGCGGGCGATCACCCGGCCGCGGTCGACGACGGCGATGGAGTCGGCCAGCTTGTCGGCCTCATCGAGGTACTGCGTGGTCAGCAGCACGGTCGTTCCCTGGGCGACCAGCCCCTCGATGACCTCCCACAGGCCGATCCGGCTGCGCGGGTCCAGGCCGGTCGTGGGCTCGTCGAGGAAGATGATCGGTGGCCGGGCGACCAGGGCACCGGCGAGGTCCAGCCTGCGGCGCATGCCTCCCGAGTACGTCTTCGCCGGTCGGTCCCCGGCCTCCACGAGGTCGAACTGCTCGAGGAGCTCGGTGGCACGCAGCTCGCGAGTCAGCCGTCGTGAAGTGGTACAGGCGCCCCACCATCACCAGGTTCTCCCGGCCGGTCAGGTACTCGTCGACGGCCGCGTACTGGCCGGACAGCCCGATCGAGCGGCGCACCCCCTGGGGGTCGGCCGCCACGTCGATCCCGTTGACCGATGCCCGCCCGGAGTCCGGCGTGAGCAGGGTGGTCAGGATGCGCACGGCGGTGGTCTTGCCGGCGCCGTTGGGACCGAGCAGCCCGAGCACCGACCCGACCGGGACCTCGAGATCGACGCCGTCGAGGGCGCGCACCTCCCCCGACCTGCTCGGGAACACCTTGACCAGCCCCTCAGCGGTGATTGCAGCCATGCCCACGATCCAACCCCAGCCCCCTGACACGCGCATGCCGACAACCCCCGACGGCCCCTGGCCGGGAGCCGGGGCCGACCCTTCACGTGCCGATATCCCCACCCTTCCCCGCTGATATCCCCGGCCAGCGGCAGGGTGCTGCTACGTTCGGCTCACCGAGGCGTCGACGTCCGGGGGGACAGATGGAACGCAGGGATGGGTGGGCAGCCGACCGCGTCGCGCCGTCAGGGCGCCGGCGGGGCACCGTCGTGGGGGCGGCCTGCGCACTGCTGCTCGGAGGCCTGGCACCGCTCGCCGCGCCGTCCAGTGCCATCACGCCCCAGGCCGAGCAGACGTGGGAGACCGGCGTCATCCGCAGCGTCGCCGATGGCGACACCGTGTTCGTGGACATCCAGACCGCCACCGATCCCGGGTTCATCGCGCCAGCGGATCCGGCCCTGCGCACGTACTGCGCTGAACGCATCAATGCGGACGGCACGATGCCCCTCGATGACAACGACCTCGATGCCTGCCGCGTCCGCCTGAGCGGCATCCAGGCCCCGGAGAAGGCCGGTGCCAGCGGCGGCTCGGCCCTGGAGCAGTGCAACGCCAGCGCCGCCACCGATGCGCTCAAGGCCGCCCTCCCCCCGGGGACCCCGGTCCAGCTGCGTTCGATCAACGTGCGCTCGGTCGAGTCCGACTACTCCCTTGGCAGGCTTGCCCGCTCGGTGTACTACGAGGCAAGTCCGGGGACCTGGGTCGATGCCGGGCGCGCGGTCCTGGCCGGGGGTCACGCGATGTGGTTCCCGCACAGCGTCGGCGACCTGGAGAAGCCGGAGTACGCCCAGAACCTCGAGTACCGGCGCCTGGTCGATGATGCTGCAGCACGCGGCGTGGGCCTCTGGTCGGCCGGCTACTGCGGGACGTCGGCACCGGCCGCGGTGCGCACGTGGATCGTCTCGGACCCGATCGGCGACGACGCCAACAACGAGTACGTCGTGGTCCTCAACGACTCCGACGCGGCGCTGGACATCGGCGGCTGGACGGTGCGCGACTCGTCGCTGACCACCTACACCCTGCCGGTCGGGACCGTCCTGGCCCCTCGCGACCACATCCGCATCTTCACCGGCTCCGGCGCACCCGGGACTCCCACCGCGCGGGACTTCCACTTCGGCGGGCCGACCCAGATGTTCGCCAACTGGGATCCGGCTGCCGGCTACTTCTACGGCGACGGCGCCTACGTCTACGACGCCATTCCGGGGTCCACGTACGCCTATGGCAACCTGCGCGCCTGGTTCCACTACCCGTGCATCCCGGACGCATGCGGCGACCCGCTGGTCGGCCGGGTCGTGATCGGCGCGGTTCAGTACGACCCGGCGGGGGTTGACACCGCCGCGGGCGAGTTCGTCGAGTTCCGCAACACGACGGGGGCACCAGTCGGCCTCGGCGGGTACGCGTTCGGCCGCCAGGGCTCCCAGTACCCGTTCCCGCCGAGCACGACGATCCCGGCCGGGGGCACCCTGCGCCTGTCGATGGGGGTGGGCACCGACACGGCCGACACCCTCTTCCTCGGTCGCTCCGCGAGCCTGCTGACCAACACCGGCGACCACCTCACGCTGGTCAACCTCAACCACGCCCCGGTCGACTGCCGGGCATGGGGAGGCTTCAGCTGCACGGGGATGCCGGTCAGCGGCCCGCTCACGACGCCAGTCACGGCAGCCGCGCCAGCCGCTGCCCCCGCGCCCGCGCCGGTCGTCGCCGTACCGACCACCCGGCCGGGAGTCCCCACGGCCGTGCGAGCCAGCTCGAAGTCCAAGCGCGTGACGGTCCGCTGGTCGGCGCCGGCGCCGAACGGCACCAAGAAGGTCACCAAGTACCGCGCCAAGGTCTACCTGAGCTCCGGCAAGTCGCTGAAGTACCGCGCGTCGTGCACCGCCAAGTCCCGGACGTGGAAGTGCACGACGAAGAAGCTGCTCAAGGGCAGGACCTACGTGGTCAAGGTCCAGGCCCGCAATGCGAAGGGGTACGGCCCGTACGCGGGTCCGGTGACCGTCCGGGTCCGGTGACCGTCCGGGCCGTGACCGTCCGGTCCGCTGACCGGCTGGCCCGCGGCCACCGACACACGACTGGAACACGCCTGAAACGGCCAGCCCACCGACCACACCTACACTTGGCGCCCGTGAACCCCAACCCCACAGACCAGGCAGAAGTCCCCGACCTGGCACAGGACACCCCCACCCGCACCGACCTCCCCTCCTGGGACCGCTGGTTCGAGCTGACCCGTCGCGGGTCCACGCTCGGCACCGAGTTCCGCGGCGGGCTGGTCACGTTCTTCACGATGGCCTACATCGTCGTGCTGAACCCGCTGATCATCGGCACCGCCCAGGACATCAACGGGACCTACATCGGCGGCGGGGACAACCCCGTCGTCTCCATCGGCCTCGTGGCCGGTGCCACCGCGCTCATCGCCGGCATCCTCACGATCGCCATGGGCGCCGTCGGCCGCTTCCCGCTGGCGATCGCCGCCGGCCTGGGACTCAACAGCTTCCTGGCATTCACCATCGCGCCGCTGATGACCTGGCCGCAGGCCATGGGCCTGGTGGTCCTCGAGGGCCTGATCATCTTCGCGTTGGTGCTCACCGGCCTGCGGGTCAAGGTGTTCAGCATCATCCCGGAGGCGCTGAAGTACGCGATCGGCGTCGGGATCGGCCTGTTCATCGCCCTGATCGGCCTCGTGGACGCCGGGATCGTGCGCCCAGGCGTCCCGCTGATCTCCTTCGGCGTCAACGGGGCGCTGCGCGGCTGGCCGAGCGTCGTGTTCGTCTTCGGCCTGCTGCTGATGATCGTGCTGGTCACCAAGCGGGTGAAGGGCGGGATCCTGATCGGCATCCTCGCCACTGCGGCCCTGGCGATCGCCATCGAAGCCATCCTCGAGATCGGCCCGTTCAACGACGGCAACCCGGACACCCCGAACAACCCGACCGGCTGGGCCCTGAACGTCCCCCGCTTCCCGGACACGTGGTTCAGCACGCCGGACCTGAGCATCCTCGGGCAGTTCTCGCTCGTCGGGGCCTTCAGCGCGGTGGGCATCGTGACGGCGTCACTGTTCGTGTTCTCGCTGCTGCTCTCGGACTTCTTCGACACGATCGGGACTGTCACCGGGCTGTCCCACGAGGCTGAGCTGACCGGCGAGGACGACAGCATCCCGCACCTCGAGGCGATCCTGCTGGTGGACTCGGCCGCTGCCGCTGTCGGCGGGGCCGCGTCGGTGTCGAGCAACACCAGCTACATCGAGAGCGCTGCCGGCATCGGCGAGGGCGCCCGCACCGGCATCGCAGCCATCGTGGCCGGGGTGCTGTTCCTGCTCGCGGTGTTCGTCACGCCGCTCGTGTCGGTGATCCCCTACGAGGCGGCAACGCCGGCACTGGTGATCGTCGGCTTCCTGATGATGACCCAGATCAAGCACATCCCGTTCGACGACTACACGATCGGGATCCCGGCCTTCCTGACGATCATCCTGATGCCGTTCACCTACTCGATCGCCAACGGCATCGGCGCGGGCATCGTCACCTACACGCTGCTGCAGGTCGCGACGGGGAGGACCCGCCAGATCCCGGGCCTGCTGTGGATCGTCTCGGCCGCGTTCGTCGTGTACTTCGCGATCGACCCGGTGACCACCCTGCTGGACTCGATCACCGGCTGACCGCCTCCCGTCCGTCCCCCAGGGGCGCCCGTCCACGCGGCGGGCGCCCCTGCCCATGCCCGGGGCCGATCGGCGGCTCACGATCGGGTGCGCTGCCGACCGACCCGGCGCACAATCGGGGCATGGGCAACTGGGGTTCGTACTCGTTCCTCTTCGGGCCGTTGCTCGCCCTCGCGGCACTCGGCGGACTGGCCCTGGTGGCCCGATGGGCCAGCCAGGGTGGCACGTCATTGATCGAGGAACCCGCACGGCCGGGCAGCGCTGAGGAGTACGGCCTGATGATCCCCGTGGCCAGTCCGACCAGCGCCAGCGCCTCCCACGAGGTGGCCGGTCGGCTGACCGCTGCCGGCGTCAGCTGCCGCGAGGTCACCACGACCGAGGGCCCCCGGGTCATGGTGTGGGCCGAGGACGTGGCGCGGGCGCGCGCGGTCCTGGACTCCCCACGCTGACCGACCGGGCGTGACATGACCCTGTTCCCCGGCGGTTCGCGCGAGTAGTGTGCCCACCACTCACCCGCCGACCACCAGGTGTGGAGGTGCCCGGATGCCAACCCCCTACGCAGGACGCGAGTTCACGTTCACCAACCCGGACGGGACAGAGGTCCGGGTACGCGGATACGGCAACCAGTTCGCGGCCGTCTTCGAGACCCTCGACGGGTACACCGTGGCCAAGGACCCGCAGACCGGCTTCTACCACTACGCGCACGTCTCCCCGGACGGGACACGGCTGGAGCCGACCGGCCCCAGGGTCGGGGCCGTCGAGACGGCCGCACTCGACGTCCCCAAGCACGCGCGCCCGGCTCCGGGGGCCGCGCGGGCGGATGCCCGGTCCGCGATCCGCCGGACCGGCGTGACCCCCCGCTGGGCGCAGCGGCGCCGCGCCCGCAAGCCACGGACGCCGGCACCGCCGCTGGACAGCGACGAGCGCGGTGACGGCGGGCCAGCAGCCGGGACCGCCCTGACCACGCCGGAGGGGCAGGTGGTGGGCTCGTACGTGGGGCTGTGCCTCCTGATCCGGTTCCCCGACGTCGCCGCCTCCATCCCCAGCGCCGAGGTCGCGCAGTACTGCAACGCATCCGGCTACTCGGGCTTCGGCAACAACGGGTCCGTGCGCGACTACTTCCACACGGTGTCCGACGGCCGCCTCGACTACACGAGCCTCGTAACCGAGTACGTCACCGCCAAGCACCCCCGCGAGCACTACACCGACCCCTCGGTGGAGTTCGGGACCCGCACCCGACAGCTGATCCGCGAGGGACTCAAGCGCCTCAAGACCCAGGGGTTCGACTTCAGCGGGCTGACCGCCGACGCCGACGGGTACGTCCGAGCGCTCAATGTCTTCTACGCCGGACCGTGCGTCAACGACTGGAGCGAGGGGCTGTGGCCGCACTCGTGGGCCCTTGACGAGCCCTTCGCCGCGTCCAGCACACGCACCTTCTCCGACTACCAGATCACGAACATCGGCTCGGAGCTCACGCTGCGCACGTTCTGCCACGAGAACGGCCACATGGTCGCCGACTTCCCCGACCTGTACGACTACGGCTACGAGTCCAACGGGGTCGGGGACTTCTGCCTGATGTGCGGCGGCGGCTCGGACACCAACCCCGTGCAGGTCAGTGCGTACCTGAAGCACCAGGCAGGATGGACGTCGGGGATCTCCGAGGTGATCCCGGGGACCGTGGTCAGCCTGGCGGCGGGCACCAACGACTTCCTGATCCACCGCCGCAGCCGGACCGAGTACTTCATCATCGAGAACCGCCAGCGCGTCGGCCGCGATGCCGCCCTGCCCGACGCCGGGATCGCGATCTGGCACGCCGATGAGACAGGCAGCAACAACAGCGAGGCCATGACCCCCGACGAGCACTACGAGTGCTCACTGGAGCAGGCCGACGGTCACCTCGACCTCGAGCGGATGGGCAACAACGGAGACGCCGGGGACCTGTTCGCCGCTCCGAGTGGCCGGGCATTCGGCGCGGACACCGTTCCCAGCAGCCGCTGGTGGGACGGCACCCCCTCGGGGCTGGAGATCGTCGACATCTCAGCCAGCGCACCGACGATGACGATCACCACGGCTGTGCGCCGCCGGGTCGCCCTGGCCAATCTCAGGTTCGGCGTGCGCGGCAACGCCGACGTGCGGGAGCTGCAGGGTGCGCTCAATGCGCACTTCCCCGGTCTGGACCTGCCGACGACGGGCAACTACCTGAAGCTCACCGACGAGGCTGTACGACGCTGCCAGCGATCGCACTCGTTCGGCTCCGACCCAGCTGGGAAGTCGTTCGTGGGCCGGCGGCAGGCAGGTCACCTCGGGCTGCTGACCTGACCTGCGATGATGAGGCGGTGCCCCCGGCAGGATTCGAACCTATGGCCCGAGTAGGGCCAGGGGGACGACCGCGACGCCGTCCGTTCGGCGATAGGCGTAGTCACCGGTCGTGATCAGCAGTCGGTCGGCGAGTCGAGCCCCGATCTGGTCGTGGAGCCAGTTGAGGTGGCGGACGTCCTTGTCGCTGACCGACTCGCTGAGCTTGACCTCGATGGCCACCACCCTGCGATCCTCGCCCTCGACGATGAGGTCGATCTCGCGGTCGGTCTCCTTGGTGCGCAGGTGCCCAACGCGCGCGGAGGCGGCATCGGCATAGATCCGCACGCTCTGCGCCGCGAGCGACTCGAAGAGCGCGCCCAACCACGTGCCGGTCGAGGCCGCCGCCCGATCGCCCTCGCCCTTGAGCAGACCGGCCTTGGCAACACCCACGAGGCGCGCAGCGAGTGCGGGGTCGACCAGGTGGTGCTTGGGCGAGTGGGTGAGCCGCTTGAGCGGGTTGACCATCGGGATCCATGCGGGGATCGGATCGAGCACGAAGATGCGAGTCAGGTGTGCCCGGTAGCTGTCGACCGTTGCCCGAGAGGGCTTGCCCTGCTCACCAGCTGTCGCAGCATCGAGGATCTTCGAGTACGCCGCATCGGTCGCAGTGGCCGCGCCGTACGCCGTGAGCCAGGCCCGCAGGGCGTCCGGACGCCGAACAGTCACGCCGCTGTCCGGCAACTCACTCTCGACCATACGGGTGATGTAGCTGTCGAGCTGGGCCCGTCGCGCCCTTGTCGGCAGTCCTCTGATCCCAGGGAACCCAGATCCCAGGATCTCGTCGGTGTAGGTGGACAGACCCACAGGCGATTGCCCGCCGATCTTCGGCTCGCTGCCCGACAACAGCTCGCGCAGCGACACGGTCGGGGCGGCCAGGCCGCGCTCGGCGATTGACATCGGCCTCATCGTGATGCTGACGATGCGACCTGCCCCAGAGTGGATGCGCACCCCCGGGGCAACTCCAGCGGAGCCGGCCAGCAGGAACTGGCCGCCCGTGCTGTCGGCATCCACAGCCCTGCGCACGCGGTCCCACACCGAGGGCTCCAGCTGCCACTCATCGATCAGAACCGGCCCCGGGACCGTAGTGACATAATCCAGATCCGCCCCGAGCGTCTCGCGCTGGCTCGGCAGGTCGAGCGACAGGATCGTGGCGACGCGCTGGCTCGCGGACGCCGTCTTGCCCACGCCCTTGGCCCCCTCCAAGGCGATCGCCGCCAAGTGGGGGAACAACTCGTCGAGCACGCCATCGACGATCCGGCGTCGGTAGGCCATGCCCCCAACCTAGCAGATGGACGCCTGTCTACCAGGCAACTCGACGCCTGTCTACCAGGCAACTCGACGCCACGATCCGCGACTCGACGTCAAGGCCCCCTACGGCCGGCCTGGGGCCCTCGCAGGCGTGGCTGGTCGATCACATGCCTGCGGGCATCACCTGTCGACGTGCCCCGAACTGGGGGCCGTCAAGGGGATGTGCGCGCTTGGAAACCTAGCCTCTGACCTGCTCTGTTACTCGGTGCCCCCGGCAGGATTCGAACCTGCGGCCTGTGGTTTAGGAAACCATCGCTCTATCCCCTGAGCTACGGGGGCGCCCCGCGCCGGGACCGACGGCGGCCCTGACGCAGGTCAGATTGTCGCAGACGCAACGGGGTTGTCCGAGCGGGACACCTCGGCCAGGTCGCGCAGCGCCCCCCTGACGGAGTCCAGCAGCACGTCCAGGTCGGGCACGGCGGCGGCATCCGCCGTGATCCCGATCGTCAGCCGCTCGGCGTAGGAGACCAGGGCGAACGTGCAGCGCACGTCCAGCGCCACGGGGATGTGGGCGACGAACTCCAGCAGCGCCCGCCCGTCGAGGTAGCGCGTCGTGGCTGGTCCCGGCACGTTGGAGGCCGCGACATTGACCCTGCCCTGACCCGCGCGGACGTACCTGCGGGCCGCTCGGGCGAGCAGCGGCGCAGGGATGTGGTCGGCCAGCCGCACCACCGCATCGGTGCCGGTCGACACCCCGTGCGACTTCTGTTCGGCGGTGCGCTGCATGACGGCGGCCAACTGCTCAGCAGGGTTTGCCAGCTGCACGGGCAGGTTGACGAACATCGCCGACGTCTCATTCGTTGCCATCGACCCCGGCCTGCGCGGGCGCGCCACCGGCACCAGCGTTCGCAGGACGATCGCGTCGATGGGCTCACCCCGCTCCACGAGGTACCGGCGCAGCCCACCCGTCAGGGCGGTCAGGAAGATGTCGTTGACCGTGCATCCGGTGGCCAGCCGCAGATCGGTCAGGTCCGCGCGGTCGATCCCCGCCCAGCCCCAGAGCCGCTCACCACCCAGGCTCCCGTTGAGGATGCTGGGCGGAAGGTCCGGACGCACCACGGCCGCGAGCCCGGCCCGCACCCGCCGCACCGCCCGGCGCGCCTCGCCCGGGGACAGCACAGCACGCAGCACCAGCCGAAGCAGGCGGAACGGCAGGGCCAGCACCCAGGTCCCACCCGCGGCGGCGAGGGCGCCTCGGGACGGTGCCGGTCGGGCCGCAGCAGGCTGCGGCACAGGGCGCCCGGGTTCCGCCCCGTCGGTCTGCCCGTCGAGGATGGACTGGACCACATCGGTCCCGGACCGCCCGTCGACCATCGCGTGATGTGCCTTGGCGACGATCGCCCAGCGCCCAGCGGCCAGGCCATCGACCTGCCACAGCTCCCACAGCGGCCTGCCCACATCGAGCCGCTCGGCCATGATCCACAGGACCGTGGCGCGCAGCTGGGCATCCCCGCCCGGCGGATCCAGGACGGTGTGGTGCACGTGCTCGGCGAGCGCGAACTGCTCGCTGTCCACCCAGATCGGCCGCCCCAGGTCGAGCGGCATCCGCTGCACCCGTCGGCGGTGCCAGGGCTGCGCGGCCACCCGCGCCTCGATCAGCTCGCGGAGAACCTGATGGTCAGGTGCGGGGCCCTCGAAGATGAGCAGCGACCCGACGTGCAGCGGCTGGGCATCGGTCTCCATCCAGAGGAACCCGGCCTCCAGCGCGCTGAGCCGACCGTCACCGGCCACGCGTCCAGTGTGGCACCCCAGCCGCCACGGTGTCGCCCACCGATGGGGCCGACCGACGGCAGCGAGACGGCCGTGTGCCCGGGGCCGCCCCGCCGCCGGCCCCGGGCACACGGTCCGGTGGAGGTCACCGGGTGAGCGCCACCAGGCTGGGCTGGAAGGCGAAGTACGACCCGTTCAGCACGAACACGGTCCCCGGGTCACCGAATGCGACGGCCGTGGGGTAGTCCAACGACCCGTCGGGGGTGTCGACCGCCGCGACCCGACCATTGGCGTGCATCACCACCACCGCCGCAGGCGTGAGCGTCTCGGGCGGCCACTTCGTATCGTCGTAGGTGCCACTGACAGCCACCCACAACCGGCCGCGCGCGTCGAACCTGATCCCGTCGGCGCCCATCAGGAGCGGGTCCTCCGCGACGACCCTGGCAGAACCGGACGACTTCCCCTGTCCCACTGGGATGCGCATGATGAGCCCGCGGTCGTACGAGGACACGTAGAGCGCGCCCTTCCCGAAGGTGATCCCGTTGGCTCCCATGCCCGGCACCGACACCGGGGTGAGCACGTCCGAGGCGAACCACGGATCAGCCGGGGTGGTCGCCCGGGTTGCCGATCCGCTCCAGATGCAGCCGTTCTGGCTGTCGGTCACGTACAGCGCCCCCGCGTGCTCGACCACCTCGTTGGGCATCGCGATCTCCGGAAGCGTCATGACGTGGTCGGCTGACGCGTCGGTCACCCGCAGGATCCCGGAAGCGGGCTCCTCCGGGCTGGGCAGCGCGTTCTCCACAGCGAAGTTGAAGACCCCCACGAACACCCGGCCGTGGTCGTCGACGTCGACGCCCGTGAGCATCGCGAACTCGCCCAGCGGGATCTCCGGGCCGAAGGCGACCCGCGAGCCCCCGGGCAGGACACGCCAGAGCTGGCCCGAGTTCGGCGTCCAGGGGCCCATCGGCTGATCAGGGTCGATCGGCACACCCCACTGGGTGACGCTGACGATCATCCCCCCGCGCCCGTCCGGGGCCATGCTCTCCGCGAAGGCCCCACCCTCTCCCGGATCGAACTGGGTGACGACGTGATAGGTGTCGAACCCCCCTGGATCGGCAGCGGCCGGTGAAGCCGTCGCTCCCGGCCCCTGACCCACCACCAACCCGGCAACCGCCAGGCCCAGCAGCACGCGCCTCAGGTTCCTCATGTCCTTGCCTTCCTCTCTGTTCCGCTCTCAGGAACCCGCCGACGTGCGCGGCAGGAAGAACTCGAGCGGGATCTCATCGGGATCCCGGAAGTTCAGGTGCCACCCGAACGGCGACTCCTCGATTCCGGACTGGGTGACACCGTGGGCGCGCAGGCGATCGAGCCACCCGTCGAGCTCGCCGCGGCTCGCGCACACGAAGCCGACATGGTCGAGCCCGACCCGGGTCTGGGTGAAGGCCTCGTCGACGACGTCGGGATCCTGGCGCAGGTCGATCGCCTGACCGGAGGGGGTCATGAAGACCTTCATCGGCGCGGGCTCGTCGAACTCCGCCACGAGGGTCATGTCGAACAGGCGGGCGTACCAGTCGGCGCTCTTGTCGATGTCGTGGACGCTGAGCGCCACATGCTGGATCACGGGGGTGGTCATGGCCTTGCTCCTTCTCTGCGGGTGTGCTCCCGACTCCACGGTGCTCCCCGGACCGCCGCCGGCGTATCCGTGGAACCACCGGGTTACGGGCACCCGTCGCACCCCCGAGGGCCTCCTGAGTTCCCTCAGGACCTCCGGCGGGAGCATGCTCGAGGGGTGCTGGTCGGACGATCAGGGGAGTTGGCACGGCTGGATGCACTGGTCGTGTCCACCCAGATGGGTGCCGGTGGCTGCCTGGTCCTCGTCGGCGACCCGGGAATCGGCAAGAGCGCGATGCTCGACGCGCTGCACCGGCGCGCCCGGCGGCGCGGCCTGCGGGTGCTGCGCGCGACCGCGGGCCGGAGCACCTGTCCGGGCTCGTTGCTGGCCGACCTCCAGGCGTCGACGGCGGACGGCTCGGACCGTCGCACGGACCTCGGGTGGCCCCAGGTCGATGAAGCCCTGGCGCTGCTGGATGCCCTGGTCGGACCCGGGCCCGTCCTGCTCCTGGTCGACGACGCCCACGCCGCCGACGCGCTGTCGCTGACAACCCTGCGAACGGCGATCGAGCGGGTGGGGCCGGCACGCCTCGCCGCGGTGGTCGCCGGCCCCGCGGACGGGGTTCTGGCTCAGCACCTGCCACGCTGGCCCCGTCTCCGTCTCGATCCACTGGACCGGGAGGCGGCGCGAACCGTGCTGCGCGCGAGCCTCGGCCCCGGGAACGTCGTCGCAGTGCCGGACCAGGTCATCGATGCCCTGCACGGCAACCCGCAGGCCCTGGTCGCCGCCCACGACCTGCTGTCGCCGGACCAGCTGTCCGGTCGAGCGGCCCTGCCCACGCCGATGCCCGTGCCGCCGGCACTGGTCACGGGCTGGGCCCGGACCCTCGACCGGCTGGGGCAGCCGGCGCAGGACGCCCTGCTCGACCTGGCCATCTCCGGTGGCCGGTTGGACCTCCTGACGGCCATGGCCGGATCCGGGCGGGCACTGGCCGAGCGACCCGTGATGGACGGAGAAGATGGTGTACCCTCGCCGCAGGAAAGGCGCGACCATCGCGGGATGCACGCCCTCGCGGCTAGACCTCCAGCTCCCGCTCACCATCGACCCCCGCGCCGTTCGGGCGCCGTGGCCGAAGGACCTCGAAGACGAGGTCTTTCCCGTGACGCTGGCCGTACGCGATCCCTGGGGTCTGGGTGAACTTCGGGTTGAAGTTACCACCACAAACCTCCGCCGAAGAGAGCGCGCTGATGAGGGCCACCGCGCCCAGACCAAACAGATCGCCTCACGACCTTGCCAAATTTCACGCGCCCAGGGTACGGCGCGGTCGCGTCGGCTCCAAGCCTCGCGTTGCAGCCCCGTCAATCGCCTTCCCGGTCCCCGCGTCCGTGCGGGACATTCCAGCTTTCTCCCGGCGCCAACGTGCGCTTCCGTGCAACCGACGTTGCTTCGCCTTCCACCGCGCGCCCGCGGTCACCGGGCGGGACGACGTGTTGACGAGCGTCACCTCGGCGTCGGTCCCGTGCGCGCGGAACGTGAGGTCGAGCCAGCAGGCCCTCGCCAGAGTCGGGCATCGGTCAGCCGAACCGACAGCGGACCGACGCCGATCGCCATCGCCTTCTCGGCGGCCAGAGTGGGGCGGTTGCTGAGCAGGTGGATGAAGGCTCTGTCTCCGACGGGTCGCCGCGCCAGCTCATGCCAGCCGCCCTCGGCCGGCAGGAACCGGCGCAGCGCCTCGCTGTCCGCCACGGCGACAAAACAGGCGGCCTCCGGTTACCGAGGACTCGCCGCGGCCTCCGGCGACGTGTGGAATTGATGGCGGTTCAAGTAGAACTCGAGGGTCATGGCATTGCCCGCGAACGTGAGTGGCAGCCCCGGCGGGGCGTTCGTTCGCAGCCAGGCGGCGAGGTCCTTCATGGCGAGCGTTTGCGCGGTCACTTCCGCGGCCTCCACTTTCAGCCGCGAGAGCATCGGAATCCCGGCCAGCAGGACCAGCCCAACCGCGACCGCCCCCTGCCAGACACGAACCGGGCGCACCCCGGCCAAGAGTCGCGCCAGCTCCCGTCCTGCCGCGCATCGCCGCGGCGGGGATGAACGGGAGGAGCAAGTCGGCGGCTTGTGCGGCGCGATGGTGAACACCACGAGACCCACGCCGAACCAGCAGAACAGGAACCGCTCGAAGCGCTCGCTCCGCCGCGTCCGCTGCCGGGTGTCGCCACACGCGCCAGAATCCCGCGCTCGCGGGCAGGCTCCAGGGCGCGTAGCGGGCGAGGAAGTAGAGCATCGGGTGGAAAGGGTTCGACCCCGGCCATTGCCCGCCGGCCGAGGCACCGGTCAGGTGGCCGACGAGTTCACGGCCCACTTGCTTCTCGCTGAGCTCCGCGCCGGCGTGCGGGTACGCCAGCGCGAACCGGCCGCCCACAGCGCACGTAGAGCGAGGCGCCGGGCCACCAGCGCCCGCGTACCGGCCGGGCGTCGCCGCCTCGCCGCTCCCACGTCACCGCGAGCAATCCGCCGCCCGCCAACACGAGGCCCAGAGGGCCTTTCGTCAGGGAAGCCGCGGCCGCTGCGACCCAGAACCCAGTCCAACCCCGGCCCGTCACCCAGGCACGATGCGCCGCCAGAGCGCCCAGCGTAACGGTGGCCAGGAAGACCCGCATCGGTACGCGCCAGGGTGACGTGCTTGATCCCGAACTGGCAGAAGTAGAGCGAGCAGGCCGCCAGGAAACCGGCCACGACACCGAACTGCCGGCCGCCCACCCGCACCACCATCAGGGCGGTGCCGATGACCACCATCGCGGACGGCAGGTCGAGGGTCAACCGGCGAGCCGGCCCGCCGGGGCCAGGGTCGACAGCCCCGCCAGCCAGGTGAGCGGGGGTTTCGATGCGATCTCGCCGTACGCGTCGCGCTGGACGCACCAGTTGCCGTTCTGTACCACGTCGAGCACGTAGGCCGACGGGCGTTCCTGGTCGTTGTCGGTCAGGTCGGGCGGGCCTGCCAGGCGCACGCCGAACAGGACGAGTCCCAGGCCGAGCACCCAGGCGCGGGCCAAACGGGCGGAGGGTCCGCTGCGAGCGGCAATGGCTGGGCGGCACGGGCCATCGGTGCCGAGTCGGGGCCGGATCGGCGCCGTCACGGATCGAGCATCTCGAGTTGGTAGCGTGCCGAGGCTGACGACTGTCCGGCCACCGCTTGCCGAAGCCGTTGTACTGGTAGTCGAACTTGAAGTGGTAGTTGACGAACTTCTGCCGGTCGGCACCGGCACCAGCACCTCCCAGCGGTTCGACGTCAGGGCGGTTCGCTGCATCGGGTGGAACTCGGTGCCCACCACCACGTACGGGGTGAAGCTGTCGGCCAGATCGCGCGCTGGCTGCTGTCCCACCGCACCTCGAACAGATGCAGCCCGTCAGCGGGGCGAATGGCCTGACGCGGGGTCATGTTGGTGATACGCTGCGTGGTGCAGCCGGCACTGAGGAACAGGGCGAGGCTCAGGCTTGCCAGCGCGAGTCGTTTGCTCATGCCGGCAGCGTTACCAACGCGGGAAAAGCTGTAAAGCGCCGAGCGCACATTTCTCCGCGCCGCGGGTGGCGTCGGCAAGAACCTCCGGGGTCCTGACACCGCGGGCGCCAACTCCGCCTCCCGGCATCTCGGCGTCTCGGAGGAGCACCGCCGTAGCGCGGGGTAGTGACTAGCGACAAGCCGGCGGGTCAGGTCGCTGGAACTGTTGACCAACCAAGGTTTGAAGTTGCCCGCCAAAGGCGCCAAGGGCCGCGAAAGAAGCGGAGTTCTTCTCCCCACTTGGCGAGTGTCCGCGTCTTTTCGCGGGCCCCTCTCCTCTGTGGTCGGGGGGCTGAACGCCCCGGCGAACCGGCGAAACGTGGAAGGGATGGTCCCTGAAGGCTGATTAGCTCGGTCTCCCCGCTGGCCGCATCCCTCGTCGCCGGCGTCCAGAGGCCCCGCAACACCTCCCCGCATCCCCCCGACCTCCTGCCTCCAGTCCCGCCCGGTCGTCGTCCCCCGGAAGATCGCCTGGCCCTGATCCCCACGGCTCAATCACGTGATAAACGACCCCCGCGTACTGGACTCCGATCTTCCCTGCCACGCCGAGGATCCTGCCGCGCGTCCGGGTGTCGCATCAAGTCATGTTCGCAGAGTGACCTCCTTCCAACCACCCTCACTGGTCCAGTACATTGCCCCCACTTCACGGCCCCTTTCTGTCAGCCCCTTTACCGGGCGACGGTCAGTGGAGTTGGATGCGGGTCGCGGGGCTTAAGTAATCGGGCGATAGTATCTTAAGGTTTTCTCTGGAACCGGGCCCGCGCGAGAAGCGTTCCGTGCGCGCCATGGATCAACCCGGTCACCGCGACCCGCACCGCGCTCGGCGCCGGACCGTGGAAACCTGGCTCCAACGCCAGAGCCTGATCGAGGTCTCCGTCAATCGACAACCTGTTACCTCTTTTTCCCCTAAAGAGTGTCAGTCACTGATTTGAAGCACAAGGAATCCATGATCGCTCGTAATGTGGCTATTGGCCTGTTCGCCTGTTGGGTGTCGTTCTCAGCGCTCGCTCAGCGCTCGCTGGAGAGTCTGGTCTCCGAGGCGGGGGCGGACTGGATGTTTGGTCAGTGGCAAGGCACATGGGAAATGGGAGAGTACATCACCCTGAGTCTCTCCTGGGACCTGGAGAAGCACGTCGCCGTTCTCCAGTGGAAAGGCCCCGACTTGGGAATTCAAGGGCTACACCGTAATCGAGCCCAAATCAGAGATGCCGAAGTATTACGGCTTCGATAGCCGCGGCTCGGTGGATAAAGGCTCCTGGAGGATGGAAGGCGGCGAACTTGTGCTTCGCGTGGAGAGTGAAAGCGCTACGCAGGGTTCCTCGAAGCTAGGCATTATCTTCACTGGAAGCGCCAGCGAGGGCTTGAAGCTTCGCTTCCACGCCATCGACAGCTCCGGTGGCCTGGTCACTCCCGCCTGGGATACCCGCAAATTCAAGATGACCGAGGCTTCCCTTCTTCTTGCGAAGTCACGCCTCGCCCAGCCGCCTCCGGCAACGGACCAGCGCCCCCGGAAGTTCCGTGGCTGTTCCTGCTACGGAACAAACGCACACGACCGAGGTTGTCGACGTCGCCAAGGTCCTTGCGTCCGTCATAGAATCGGCCAAGAACATCCCGTCCCTCTTCTTGTCGCAACGCCAGAGGGTCGAGTCGGTGGAAGCTTTTGTGAAGATCGTGGGCATCAAAAGCCCGAGGAGCGAGAAGGGGCTCTCCAGTGAAGAATTGCGTCGGATGCTCGGCTCGCTGAACGCCGAGGAGCTCAACTGCACGCCCGCGGGACCAATGCTCCCTTGAACTTGGTCATGGAATTCCCCGCGACGAGGGATTTCAGGGATCAGCCGGCCGTCATCCTGAATGCTCATATCGACACGATCTCTGCCCAAAGAGGATATGCCCCAGAACAAATGGATTTTGAAGTCCAGACCCGGGAATTCTTCCACAGGAAGGAGGGCTCTTTCGGGGCGGATGATAAGGCGGGGGTCGCAGTCATCGTTTCCGCTTCTGCGGAAGGTGAGTCGGACTATTGGGACAAGGGGGTCGGGCACAGAAGGGTCCTGGTGATCTTTACGGCTCATGAGGAGGGGGGGTGCATCGGCGCAACGTATCTTGCCGAGCGGTACCCGGAGCTGTTTGAGAAGGTCGAGGAATCGCTTTGACCTGCGATGGTCCCATCAACGACACTCCTTCCTTGTATCCCGACAATTCCTTTGTTGTCGTCGTGGATGAGCAGACAAGCAACGCGCTGCCGTACAGGAAGATCGTCGAGTACGTGCGGGACCTTTGTGGGTTGAAAAAGGCCACCTTTGCCAAGACGCGCTATGGTCTTGGGCAGGGCGATTTTGCCCACTTTCCCCCCCAAGCCCACGCAGATCTTCACGTCCGAAGCCCTTATCAAAACAACCATAGACGTGAGAGGGTCAAGCTGGACGATCTGTTCAATCACATCGAACTGTTTACCTATATCCTGCTGCGCTTGGACGGCACCTCGGTCCAGCTAGATCAGCGCTAAGGCCGGACCGTTACGCTTCGACTCGTGCGGGCGGCTTGAACCGGCTGGCAGCAAGCCGTTGCTGGCGGACGAGCCGACGTGGCGCGGAACGCAGACTGGCCGACCCAGGTCGGCGGCAGGGTTCCATTCGGTGTCGGGAGATTCCGTGTCATTTACCAAGGACGGAACGTTCGCCGTTGAAACGTGGTTGCGACCTGAACGTGCTCAGAACCAGCGCGTTGGAGGTGGTGGAATGGTGGAACGTTCGCTTGCAGGCTGGTGCTCGGGGGCGATGGCAGGGCGGAACGTTCGAACTCGGATCGTGGACAAGCGGGAGGGGAACGCCTACTCCGACGATCCGTTGGCAAGTGAAAGCCGCTCCGGAGCGCCATCCGCACCGGACCAGCGGGCTCGGAAGCCCGCTTACCTCTGTCGGGCAGGAATGCGCGACCTCCGGCCCGTCCAGGGGGAGCCACCCATCCCAAGACTGGGAGGCAACGCCTGGCCGTGGTCCGCACTACGGGTCAGCAACATCTGCCTTCCCAGGGCCGTGCGGGGCCGGGGGGAGGCGCTCAGACCTTAACCGCCAAGCCGTCGCGAGCCCTCCACAAGCCCGATCGTGGAGGTACCCTCAAGCCCAGCCAGGCCCCATCATCCCCCTGTCCACTTTGTCAACAGACATGCATTTTTCGCGGCTGGTGGCGTCGCATGAACCTCCGGGGTCCGGACACCGCGGGCGCCAACCCCACCCTTCGGCGTCTCGGCGTCTCGGCACGGCGCCGCCACTCGCAGGCGAGCGCAGGCAGCACTCCGCCCCCTAAGGATGGAACAATCGGTAGAACCCGGCCTTGCCAGGAGACGCCACCGACACCCGCTTCTCGCTGCCTACGACCACCGGTGTCTCAGGCGCTGGCGACCAAGCCGCCGTTGATAGCTGCTCGGTCTGTTGGAGGATGAACCCCTCACTTTGCGCCCCGGCGGGCCAACTGATGATGACGTTAGCGCCATCGGCCTGCACTCTCAGGCTGACGGCTTGGGGGATGCCCGAGTCCGCGAAACC
Source organism: uncultured Actinomycetes bacterium (assembly GCA_963774745.1). Lineage (GTDB taxonomy): Bacteria > Actinomycetota > Actinomycetes > S36-B12 > CAIYMF01 > Prado023. The sequence continues at coordinate 795,481 of CAVZGE010000011.1, forward strand.
GACGCCCGTCAAGGCGATGCTGTAGTTGACCAACGACCCGCCATAGCCGCCGAATCCCGCGAAGGGGCTATCCTTGCCGGGTCCGTCAGGCAGTTGTTGCACGGTCGGAGTGTCGGGGCTCCAGATCGAAACCGCATCCACACCCACGGTGCTGCCAAAGTACTTTTCGCGACTGCCCAGGCCCAGGTAAAAGACCCCGTTGCTGACGGGCCGCTGGCCCGTAGCGTAATCGATGGCGGAGAGAAAGGTCGTGTCGTCCTGGTCGTCATTGTAGAGGACGCCCATGCCGTTCGCATCGAACAGCGCCAGTTTGCTGTTCCCGCCTTCGGGTGCGGTGACGGTGGCCGAGAACTGCGCGTAATCCGTGACGCGAATCTGGTACACCTCATTGTCCCAGCCGTCCGGGATCGTCCCTTGAATGGTCGTGAGAGACCCGGAGCCCACCGTGACTTGGGCGGTGGGCAACGTGTCGCCGGCGTCCCCTTCCTCGAGCCACACGCCGGGCACGGTCTCGACGTTCAGCACCGCGTTGCTGCTCGAGGTCGAACCGAAGACATTCGAGACGCCCAAACGGTAGGTGCCGCCCGACGTGCGGAGCGCGGTCAGGCTATAGACCGGTTGGATGGCCCCGGCGATGGGGGCGTTGTCCTTGTACCATTGGTAGGCCAACGGAGGCGCGCCGACCACCGACGCCCGCAGGCGGACGTTGGCACCCGCCGTTGCGGTCTGGTCGAGCGGTTGGACCGTGACGGCGGGTTCCTCCGACCACCGCGCCGTAGGGGATCAAGTACTCCGTGTCGATCGGCGGTTGGTTGGGCTGGAGCGTCTCCCCCGGCTGGACCCAGGTGACCGCGAGGTTGTCGTCCTCCCCCCTCTTTCACCCTCGCTTCAAGGTAGTATCTCCTGCCCCCGACGAGCGGTTGGGGCGCGACATCGAGTTCGGGCCGGCCGAGCCAGTTGCGGGGCGTGTCATAGCCGGGTTCGGTGGCGATGGTGATGGCATTGCCCGGATTCTCATCCGAGCTCAGGAGCAGTTCGCCATTGTCGTCCGAGCAGATGTAGAACGTGTAGTCGCCCGTGGCGGGCGGCGCCGCATAACCGGCCAGCACGGCACCGTAGTTATCGTCGAGGTTGGACGGCGTCTCGGTGGCCGCGAGGTTCTCGACCGAATCGGGCGAGGCTGGGAATGTCGGGGCCCACATCAGATCGGCGATGGTGGTGCCGGGAATGCCATCGTACTTCGCGACAACCCCATGCACCGTCGGGGTCGATGGCCAGGGTGGTGGGGTCAGGAGCCAGAACGTTCCGGGCATCCGCTTGGTCCACGATGCTACGGAGCGTTAAAGAGCCTGCCGCCGGCGAACTCGCCCGGAGCGGCGCGAGGTTGGGAGCGACCATCGTCAGGTTCGTGAATGTGACGCCCGCGAGACTGTAATTCTCAGCCGCCGTCGCGGTCGTCGCGTCCACCGCCTCGTCGACGACAGGATCGCGGAAGGATGTCCCAAAGTGCGGGCATTCGCCGCGGACGGCGAGGCGGTATCCGGAATGCCGGGTCAGCGTCGCCACCGCGCTCGTCGCGCTGTTGATGGGGTTCGTCACCACGACGCGGAGCTTCTTCTGGTTATCCGAAGACGGGTGGACCGACGCGATGGTGTAGGTGGAGTTGGTGGCTCCCGCGACGGGGTTGAAGGCGGTGCCGCCGTCGGTCGATGCCTCCCATTGATACGCGAACGGCTGGGAACCGCTGACCGTGACGGAAAACGCCACCGCTCGATTCTCGTTCGTCGTGACGTCCGCCGGGGCCACATCGATCTGGGGGGGCAGGCGCCTGCCGCGCGAATCCAGCCCCGGTCAGCGCGATCGCGAAAGGATCGCGCCTCGAGTTGCCCCGTCCACGTTGCCAATGTACTGGGTCACGGGCCCGGGCGCCCCGGGGCCATCCGGCGTCCGCTGGTCG